>JAEZRM010000140.1 GCA_023412805.1 Pseudomonadota bacterium
ACGTGGCGCCGCAGCTCTGGGCGTGGCGTCCATGGCGCGTGAAGAAGCTGGTCGGTCGCATTGATCGCCTGATGCTGCTGCTGCCCTTCGAGAAGGATTTCTTCGACCGCGCTGGCGTGTCGAGCATCTATGTCGGCCACCCGGTCCTGGAAGAGGCGGATGCGCCGCGCCGGGCAGCCTTCCGCGCGCGGCACCGGATCGCCGCCGACGCGCCGCTCCTGGTCGTGCTGCCGGGCAGCCGGCGCGGTTTGGTCGGCCGCATGCTGCCGGTCTATGGAGCCGCGATGCGGCTGCTGCACCAGCGGCATCCGGGATTGCGCATCGTCGTTCCCGTCGTCAGCGGCACGACGGCTATGGTCGAAGCCGCCGTGCGGGACTGGCCGGTCGCGCCGCTCGTCATCAACGATCCCTCGGAGAAGCGCGCGGCCCTCGCGGAAGCGGATGCGGCGCTGACCACGTCCGGTACCGCGACTCTGGAGCTTGCGGTGGCCGGGTTGCCGATGGTCGTCACCTACAAGGTCAGCGCGCTCAGCGCCTGGTTTGCGCGGCGGCTGATCCAGGTGCCGAACGTGGCGATGCCCAACCTGATCGCCGGCCGCACCATCGTGCCCGAGCTGCTGCAGGAGAATTGCACGCCCGAAGCCATCGTCGGTGAGCTCGATGCGCTGCTGCGCGGGAGCGAAGCGCGGACGTCGCAGAAGGCAGCGCTGGCGGAGGTATGTGCGAAGCTGGGGCGCGATGGGCCGAAGCCAAGTGCACGCGCTGCATCCGTGGTGCTGTCGATGATCCGCTAGCTGGCCAGGCCCGCAGCGACGAGGCTCTCGCGCAGGCTGCGGGTGATCCGCATTGCCGTCTCCAGCGCGCGGCGGCCGTCGCGGCCGGTGACCAGCGGCGCATGTTTGCCGGCACAGGCTTCCAGAAATGATTGGATCTCCGCCTCGAGGTCGTCTCCCTCGGAGAAGGACAGCTCCTGGCGGTCGATCGGCGGCAGGCCGGGGAACCAGCTCCGCCCCGTGCCCTTGCGCATGGCCACGAGCTTGCGATTGTGCAGGTCGATCGAGATGTAGGATTCGCGCTGGAAGATGCGCATCTTGCGCTCGGTCTTCAGGCTGACGCGACTCGCCGTCACCGTCGCCACGCAGCCATTGGCAAAGCGCAGGCGCGTGTTCGCGATATCCTCTTCGCTTGAGACGATCGGCGCGCCGACGGCATCCACTGACACGACATCGGCCTTCACGAGGGCCAGGATCAGATCGATATCGTGGATCATCAGGTCGAGCGTGACGCCGACATCGGTGCCGCGCGGCTTGAAGGGCGCGATGCGCGTCGCCTCGATATAGAGCGGCCTGTCGACGAAGCGGTCGATGGCGATGCGCTCCAGGAAGAAGCGCTGAAGGTGACCGACCTGCACCACGCGCTGTTTCGCCTCCGCCAAGGCGATCAGCTCGTCCGCCTGCTCGAGCGTCTCGGTGACTGGCTTCTCGATCAGCACGTGAATGCCGTTTTCGAGGCAGGCCTTGGCGACCTCGAAATGCGCGCTGGTGGGAACCGCGATGCTGACCGCGTCCACGCGTCCGAACAGCGCCGTATAGTCGTCGATGGCTTCGGCGCGGAACCGGTTTGCCGTTTCGCCAGCACGCGTGATATCGCGATCTACGATCGCGACCAGCGTCGCCATGGGCGATCTCGCATATTTCTCGGCATGAAACCGGCCAAAATGGCCGGCACCGATCACGGCAGTTCTCAAGGGAGTAGTCATCTGGGTCTGGTTTCGGGCCGGACATTAGCGGCTCCGGCCGGGGCGGCCTAGGCCTTTGTCAGGCTGGCGGAACCTGCGCGGACACGGCATTCTGCGACTCAAGCAGAAGGAGGACACCATGGCGACAGAGCAGGCCGAAGCCGTCCGCGGGGCCGAGGACGTCAGCAAGTTCCGCATGCTTCACACGATGCTGCGGGTCAACGATCTCGAAAAATCCCTCGCGTTCTACACCGGGCCGCTCGGCATGAAACTGCTGCGCAAGCGGGACTTCCCGGACGGCAAGTTCACGCTGGCCTTCGTCGGCTATGGCGACGAGAGCAGCAATACTGTGATCGAGCTTACCTACAACTGGGGCCGCGAGCAGGCCTACCAGCTCGGCGACGCTTTCGGCCACATCGCGCTGGGCGTGCCGGACATCTACGGCACCTGCGAGCGGCTGGCGAAGAACGGCGTCAAGATCACGCGGCCGCCGGGGCCGATGAAGCACGGGACGACCGTGATCGCCTTTATCGAGGATCCGGACGGCTACAAGATCGAGTTGATCCAGCGCGCCTGAAAGAAGGCGGTCAGCCGAAGGGACGGAGCGCCAGAACGCCCAGGCAGATCGCGATTGCCGCAGCCACGAAGGCCAGCACGGTCCGTGCCGTTGACGGGCCGCGATTGTCGTTCGCGGGTGGCGGCAGGAGCGTGCGCGCCTCACCCAGCGGCCCCGCCGGGGGTGCCGCTGGGCTGTGATCCGTGTGCTGCTGCTGGCTAGCCACGCTTCGCCAGCGGCACGAAGGGCCGCTTCGCGTAGCCGGTGTAGAGCTGGCGCGGGCGGCCGATCTTTTGGGCCGGGTCCTCGATCATCTCATTCCACTGGGCCACCCAGCCGACCGTGCGCGCGACCGCGAACAGCACGGTGAACATCGAGGTCGGGAAGCCCATCGCCTTGTAGATGATGCCCGAATAGAAATCGACGTTCGGGAAGAGCTTGCGCTCGACGAAGTAGTCGTCCTCGAGGGCGATGCGCTCCAGCTCCATCGCAAGATCGAGCAGCGGCTCATCCTTGATGCCGAGCTCTTCGAGCACCTCGTAGCAGGACTTGCGCAGCACCGCCGCGCGCGGGTCGTAGTTCTTGTACACGCGGTGGCCGAAGCCCATCAGGCGGAACGGATCGTTCTTGTCCTTCGCGCGCTTGATGAACTCGGGAATGCGGTCTCTCGAGCCGATCTCCTGCAGCATCTTGAGCACGGCTTCCTTGGCGCCACCATGCGCCGGGCCCCACAGCGAGGCGATGCCGGCGGCGATGCAGGCGAACGGATTGGCGCCCGACGAGCCGGCGAGACGCACGGTCGAAGTGGAGGCGTTCTGCTCGTGGTCCGCATGCAGGATGAAGATGCGGTCCATCGCGCGGGCGAGCGTCCGGCTCACCTTGTACTCCTCGCACGGAACCGCGAACATCATGTGCAGGAAGTTCTCGGCGTATTTGAGGTCGTTGCGCGGATAGATGAAGGGCTGCCCGGCCGAATACTTGTAGGCCATCGCGGCGATGGTCGGCATCTTCGCAATCATCCGATACGAGGCGACCATGCGCTGATGCGGATCGGAGATGTCGAGGCTGTCGTGGTAGAAGGCCGAGAGCGCGCCGACCACGCCGCACATCACGGCCATCGGATGCGCGTCGCGGCGGAATCCCGAGAAGAAGCGGTTGATCTGCTCATGCAGCATCGTATGCAGCGTGATGTCGCGTTCGAACTTCTTCTTCTGCGTGGCATCGGGCAGCTCGCCCTTGAGCAGCAGGTAGCAGACCTCCATGA
>JAEZRM010000080.1 GCA_023412805.1 Pseudomonadota bacterium
CCCCCCCCCCCTCGCATTGGGGGTGGTGGGGGGGGGCGCCCGCCCCGCCGCGAGTGCTGCGGCCTGCCGCCACCCCTCACCCTAGCCCTCTCCCCGCGCGCGGGGAGAAGAGATGCTGGCGAGACGCGCTGTCATGCGTAAGCCCTACGACTTCCGCAGCCCGCGCCTGTTTCTCGACGCCGATCTCGGTGATGGCACGACAGTGCCGCTCGCGCGCGAGCAGGCGAACTATCTCCTGAACGTGCTGCGCCTCGGCAATGGCGACACCGTCCTCGTATTCAACGGACGCGACGGCGAGTGGCTGGCGGGCATCGAGGTTTCCGGCAAGCGGACCACGAGCCTCACCATGGAGCGGCAGAAGCGCGCGCAAACGGGCGGCCCCGATCTCCACTATCTCTTCGCACCACTGAAGCGTTCGCGCCTCGACTATATGGTGCAGAAAGCTACGGAGATGGGCGTCGCACGCCTACAGCCCGTGCTGACGCGGCACACCATCGCCGAACGCGTCAATGGCGATCGCATGCGCGCCAACGTGATCGAGGCTGCCGAGCAGTGCGGCATCCTGCGCGTGCCCGAAGTCGCCGCGCCGGAGCGTCTTGATAAGGTGCTCGCCGCATGGGATGCCGGCCGCAACCTCATTTTCTGCGATGAGAATGCACCCATTGCCGATCCTGTGACCGCACTGCGCGAGTTGGCGCCCGGACCGCTCGCCGTGCTCATCGGTCCCGAGGGCGGCTTCGCTGCAGAGGAGCGCGATACGCTGATCGCGCTGCCATTCGTGACGCGCATTGCCATGGGCCCGCGCATCATGCGCGCCGACACGGCCGCCGTCGCCGCGCTGACACTCGTGAATGCCGTGCTGGGGGATTGGCGCTGAACGTCGCGACCTACCGCGCCAGTTCTTTCAATCCGCGCCGGATGAGCTTCGCCGTATCGGCTTCTACACCGAGATCACGCGCTGCAATGGCAATCGCCTGCGATGCCTGCATTGGATTGTAGCCGAGGTTCGTCAGCGCGGAGATGGCTTCGGCCGTCGCGTGTCCATCATCCGCCTCGGCTGCATCACGCGCGCCCTTGCCGGCCCCATTCACGGTCGCCGGAATGTGAAGCCCCGCAACGGCGAGCGCCGGCGCCTTGTCCTTCAGCTCGGCGACAATACGCTGTGCGAGCTTCTTGCCAACGCCCGGCGCCTGCTCGACGGAGGCCCAATCGCCAAGCGCGATGGCATTCGACAGATCCTGCGTCGAGAGAGTGCCGAGCACGGCGAGCGCGACCTTCGAGCCCACGCCCTGGACGTTCTGCAGCGTGCGGAACCAGCTCCGCTCGACTTCGCTCGTGAAACCGAACAGCCGGATCGCGTCCTCGCGTACGTGCGTATCGATGACGAGTGTCGCCGGCTGGCCCAGCTCCATGGTGCGCAACGCCCGCAATGACGCCTGCACCTCGTAGCCGACGCCATTCACATCGATGATGCAGTGGCTTTCGCCGATCGCGTCTACGACACCCTTGAGCTTGCCGATCATTTCGCGGCCTCCCGCAATGCCCGCGCCGCACGCGCGGCCGGGCTCGAGCGATGATTGGCATGACAGATCGCGATGGCCAGCGCATCCGCCTCGTCGACGCTCTCGAAGCGCGCCTTGGGCAGCAGGAAGCCGATCATCGCCTGGATCTGGCGCTTCTCGGCATGACCGGCACCGACGACGGACTTCTTGACGAGATTGGGCGTGTACTCGGCAATCGCGAGCCCCTTCACAGCCGGCGCGAGCAGCGCCATACCACGCGCCTGCCCGAGCTTGAGCGTCGCGCGCGCATTTTCGTTGACGAAGGTTTCCTCGATGGCCGCCTCGTGCGGCTTGAAGGACGCGATGACACTCGAAAGGCCCTCGAAGATCGCGCGCAGGCGATAGGCGAGATCGTCCTCGGCATCGGATGCCACATGGCCGCTCGCGACATAAGAGAGCCGGACACCGTCGCTGTCGACGACGCCCCATCCGGTGCGTCTCAGGCCCGGATCGATGCCAATGATGCGAATCAGTCTCCCCGTCATGCCTGCGGCGATAGCACAAGGCGCGACCGGGGTCGTTAGCGTGGTGGCAACTGCTGGATACGACGTGCGTAGCGCCCATGGTTGCGGGTCAGATCGGCGGCTGTATCCACATCATCGTGGCGGGTCGTGAAGCCGACGCGTCGCCCCCCAAGATTTGCCAGTGTCCGCGCCAGCGTGTCCGGCCGCGACCAGGGCACACGCCCGCCATAGGGGTCGATCACGCGCGGCGAGCGTCGCAATCCGACCAGCCAGAAGCCGCCATCCTCGGCGGGCCCAAACACCGCGTCAAGATCACCGAGCAGCCGGAAAGCGCGGCGGACATCGGCAACCGAGATATCCGGCACGTCCGTTCCGATGAGACACACGGGCCCGGGCGGGAGCGCCCGCATAGGCCGCTGCATCCTCACACCGAGATCGCCGCGCCCCTGGCCCGCACGCACGACACCGCCCGGCAACATCCGGCTCGAAACACCGGTATCAGGATCGACGATGAGCACAGTGTGCCAGAAGGGTTGTCGTGCCAGACGCGCCACCACGCCGCGCATCGCATGACGGTAGAACATCGTCGCCGCGACGATGCCGATCTCGCGCGCGAGCCGCGTTTTCACACGCCCTGCAATCGGCACCTTGGCCATGATGACGAGCCGGCGCGCAAAAGGCGCCGCCCGCTTGGGCGGCGCCTCACCACTTGCGTTTCGGCGCTTGCGCACGGCGCGCCGCGTATCAGACCGCGACGGGCACGAGTGCGTAACCGTTGCCGTCCTTCTGGAGCGTACCGGCACCCGGCAGGCCCCAGTGGTAGCCTGTAATGATCGACTTGTCGGCCACCGCCTGATCATAGAGCTTGCGACGTCCTTCCTCCGCCATGGTCGGATTGGCATCGAAGATGAGGTGCCAACCGGGATTGGCGAGATTGAGCGCCTGGATATTCGTTACGTCACCGCCGACGATCAGCGTGTCGCTGCCCGAGGTCACCACGTAGGACGTGTGACCCGGCGTATGACCATGCGTCGCGATCGAGCGCACGCCGGTTGTCACCTCGGTGCCTGCTGCCACTGGCTTGACGTTCTTCCAGGTCGAAATAGTCGACTGGATGCGGCGTACGTTGCCGCGCGCGCCTTCCGGCACCTTCTCGACGAGTTCCGGCGCCGACCAATGCCTGTGCTCGGCCTCCGGCACGATGATCTCGGCATTGGGATAGAGCTGCGCGTTTGTCTCCTTCGCCATGAGGCCCCAGATGTGATCCGGGTGATAGTGCGTGACGACGATGGCAGAGATATCGCTCGGCTGGATGCCCGCAGCCGCTAGGTTCTTCGCGACCAGACGACCGGCTGTCGGCGCGAGCTGACCGCCCGTGCTCGAGTCGAACATGATAGTCCGGCCGCCGACGCGCACCACGGTGATGGTGAACGAGATCGGCACGAAAGCATCTGTGAGACCGCCTTTCTTCAGCGCGGCCTTGGTCTCGTCGAGCGTGGCGTTGCGGATGAACTTCTCGTCGTGCGCCTTTTCCCAGTGGCCGTCATAGACCTGGATGACCTCGATCGAACCAACCTTGAACTTGGCAAATCCCTGATCGACAAGCGCCTGCGGAGCGCCGATCGGATTGCTTCCCTGCGCGTGCGCCGACGAACTGAAGAACTCGATTGGGCCTTTCAGGCCAAACGCGGCGCCGGCAGCAGCTGCAGAAATGACGAAGCTGCGACGGGTAAAATCATGCATCCAGTTTGTCCTCCCTTGAGACTTGTAGCCCGCATTCGAGCACGTGCACGCTATGCGGGCCTGCATACAATTGCATGACCTGCGTGACGGTCTCACGGAGTGTTGAACACGCGCGCGCTACCCGTAGAAACGCGCGATGAATCGCGTTGGTACACGGAGGACATAGAGCGTGAGGCACGTGAGATTGCGCACGCTGCGCCGCACATAACCATCGCGCTGAAATCGCACGGCACTCGTCACGGCGCGTGCACGCATCAATGTCATTCGGCGCCGGCCGATGCGGCGCACGAGATCGACATCCTCCATGAGCGGCAAGCGGCCGTAGCCGCCGACCTGCTGATAGAGCTGCCGCGGAATGAGCAGGCCCTGGTCGCCATAGGGGAGACGGAAGAGCGCGCATCGCATGGCGACGCCCACTTCGATCATGCGCGCACGGAAACCATCATCGTCGAGGGCAAAGCGGAACGCTGCGGCTGTCGGCTGCCGACGGCCACTGTCGATGCGCTCGACGAGGGCTGACACCTCGCGCTCCCATCCAGGCTCGATGACCGTGTCGGCGTGCAGAAAGAGAAGCCACGGACCGCGCGCCTGTGCGGCGCCGAGGGCGAGCTGCTCGCCTCGACCCGGGCTGGCGCGGATGAGTTCAGCGCCCGACTGCTCGATGATCTTCAGCGTGCGATCGCTGGAGCCGCCGTCGACGACGATCACCTCGCGCACCATCCCCTCGACTGCGGCCGGCACGAGCGCCGTCAGACAGGCGGCAAGCCCGTCTTCCGCATTCAGCGTTGGAATGACGACAGAAATCATCGACAGCAATTCCGCAATAAACGCCCTGTCTTGCGGGGCACCGAGGCCATTGGTACAGCTCACGGCATGTCCGTTGAACCAGATTTTTCGCTTCATCCGGACGCAATGGCCGCTCGTGCGGCAGCGGACGAACTCTTCGAGTGGACGGTCGCAAGGATTCGTCCTCTGCTGCCGGCCTCTGCCGACATCCGCCATATCGGTGCAACAGCCGTTCACGGATGCCTTACGAAGGGCGATCTCGACATCGTCGTGCGCGTTGAGGCGACTGATTTTCCGGCCGCCGACGCGGCGCTCGCAGCGCACTTCGCCCGCAACACAGGCTCAATGCTTTCGGATACCTTTTCCAGCTTCGAGAGCACCAGCACGGCCCCGCATCTCGGCATCCAGTTGACTGCCATCGGCGCCCCAAACGACTTCTTTCATACGTTCGCGGAGGCCCTTACGGGCGATCCCGACCTCCTGGCGCGATACAACGCGCTGAAATGCGCTTTCGACGGGCATCCGATGGAGGCGTATCGCACTGCGAAGAGTGCATTCATCGAGCGAGTCCTGAGGGCGATGGAATGTTCTTGATATGTTCCATGACGATTGCTATTCTCCGACATGGGCTGCGTGTCCAAGAGGACGAACTGTGCGGGACGATCGCGAACGCTCCATCGAGACCGAGCTGGCGCCGGAAACGGCGGCGGAACTGAAGCCCGATGCCGACCAGCGGCGCGGGCGCGGGGCGCGGTCGAACCGGTCGAGCCGCTACGACGAGGGCAAGCGCGTCGCCTTCGACGATGGCTGGGAGAGCCTGGCGACGCTTGATGCGTTCCGCACGGACGTGATGGACGAGCGCGCGAAAAGCATCATCGCCACGAACGACAGCCCCGATCTCAGCTTCGATCAGTCGATCAATCCCTATCGCGGTTGCGAGCACGGCTGCATCTACTGCTACGCGCGTCCGACCCATGCCTATCTCGGGCATTCACCGGGCCTCGACTTCGAGACGAAGATCTACGCCAAGGTCAATGCGCCGGAATTGCTGGAGCAGGAGTTGAGCCGGCGCAACTACGTGCCGAAAACCATCGCGCTCGGTGCCGTGACAGACCCCTATCAGCCGGCCGAACGCGAGCGCGGGATTTCAAGGCGCATTCTCGAAGTGCTGGATCGGGCCTCGCACCCGGTCGGCATCGTCACCAAGTCCGCGGGCATCGTGCGCGACATCGACATTCTCGCGCGCATGGCCGAGCGTCGGCTGGTGAAGGTCGCGATCTCGGTGACGACGCTGGATCGCGGTCTGGCGCGGAGCATGGAGCCGCGTGCCGCAACACCGCCCAAACGCCTCGAGGCCATCCAACGCCTCTCAGAAGCGGGTGTGCCCGTCGCGGTCCTCACCGCGCCGATCATTCCGGCGCTGAATGACAGCGAGATCGAGAGCATTCTGGACGCCGCCTACAAGGCCGGTGCGCGCGAAGCCGGTTTCGTGGTGCTGCGCCTGCCGCTGGAGTTGAAGGAGCTTTTCCGTGAGTGGCTGGAGACGGATCACCCCAACAGGGCCGCGCGCGTGATTTCGATCCTGCGCTCCATGCACGGCGGGCGCGACTACGTTGCCGAATTTGGGCTGCGCCAGCGCGGCAGCGGTCCCTATGCCGAGCAGATCGGCCTGCGCTTTCGTCTCGCCTGCCAGCGCCTCGGCCTGAACAAGCGCTCGCTGAAGCTCAGAACGGACATCTTCACGCCGCCCGTTCCCATGGGAGGACAGATGCGCCTGTTCTGAGATCAGCTGGCGAGGGCTTGTGCCGCTTCGGCGTTGTTCTTGACGAGCTTGAAGTTGACCGCATCGACGAGCGCCTCGAAACAGGCGTCAACGATATTCGGTGCGACACCGACGGTGTACCAGTGTTCGCCAGTCGTACGATCGCGGCTCTCGATATGCACGCGCGTCACGGCCTCGGCGCCGCCCGTCAGCAGGCGCACTTTGTAGTCGACCAGCTCGAAGTCTTTGATATGCGGCTGGTAGCGGCCAAGATCCTTGCGCAGTGCCTGATCGAGGGCACTCACGGGGCCGCCACCTTCGGCAACCGACCACAACGGCTCGCTGTCACCGTTGACGCGCACGCGCACCGAGGCTTCCGACACGGTCGTCGGGCATCCGTGGACGGTGTGGCACTTTTCGATCACGTCATAACCGTCGATCGAGAAATACTGCGGGACCTGCCCCATGAGGCGACGCGCGAGTAATTCGAAAGACGCGTCCGCGCCCTCGTAGGCATAACCGCACGCCTCCCGCGTCTTCACCTCGTCGAGAATGCGCATGGCGCGCGGGTCATCCTTCGCGAGGCTGATGTCGAGGCGCTCCAGCTCGGAATGAATGTCGAGACGCTTGCGATGACGGCTGAGCTTGGCCGCAACGCGCCGCCCCCACATCTGCAGCTCGTCGATCGCGCGCCCGGCGCGCTTATCTGCAGTCATGGCTCTCAGAGAACTCCGAAGATGCGCAGAGCAAAGTAGAGACCACACGCAAGCACGACGATCTTAAGAATGGGGTAATAGAGCGGATGATCGCGGAATGGCGGGCGCCCCGGATCGTTGTTGCTCATGTTCTGGCCTTCCATTCCGTCGCGCCGG
>JAEZRM010000028.1 GCA_023412805.1 Pseudomonadota bacterium
CCCTAGCCCTCTCCCCGCGTGCGGGGAGAGGGGACGCGGTGGTGCTCGCCGCGAGCAGCAGCCCCGTCGCGCCGCAGGCGCGAACGCTTACGTCCGCACTGTCGCCGCCGCCACACCTGCGCCGATCAGCAGGCTGCCGCCTATCTTGTTGAACAGGCTGATGGCGCTGGGATTGCGCGCCATGGCACCTGCGCGCGCGGCGAGAAAGCCATAGGTCAGCGCATTTGCGAAGGCGATGACGAGAAACGTCGCGCCGAGGATGATCATCTGGCGCAGCACATCGCCCTTCGGATCGATGAACTGCGGCATGAAGGCGACGAAGAACGTGATGCCCTTCGGATTGAGCGCGGTCACGATCCACGCGTGCGCGACCATGGCGAGTGAGCTTGCACGATCCGTGCGCGCCTCCGTCTGCAATGTGCCGCCGGCCTTCCAGAGCTTGATGCCGAGCCAAACCAGATAGGCCGCGCCTGCGAGCTTCAGCACCGTGAAGAGCGTCGCCGATGTCGCGAGCAGGGCACCGACACCCAGCAGCGAAAGCGTCACCGCCGTGAAGTCGCCGAGCGCGACACCGATCGACGTCGGCAGTGCGGCGCGCCAGCCCTGCCCGAGCGCGTAGGAAACGACCAGCAACACGGTCGGCCCCGGGATCATGACGAGAACGGTGGAGGCCGCGACAAAGGCGAGCCAGGCTTCGATGCTCATGAAGGTGCCCCTCGGTTCGACGTGAGTTCATCGCACCAAGCTCTCGTGTGACGGCGCCGTCAAGTAGGGGTATTTTTGAAGAACGGCCTACCGGCCGGCGCGCGGTCGCGCGCTCAGGAAGAGGTGCTTCGCAGCCGATGCGTGGTGCTATGCCCGCTGCGGGCTTGCGGTCAGGTCTCGCCTGGGTCTCAAGTCATTAAAGCGGGTGGGTTCGGGAGGGTGTCCCTCCCGATTGGGGCCAGGGGCGAAAGCCCCGTCGCGACGAAGTCGCGAATGCTTCAGCGCGGCGCAGGTCGCGGAATGGGCTGTGGTGCCTGCTGTGTTTGGGCAGGCTCCGTCGCAGTTGGCGTAGCGGCTGGCGTCACCGGCGGGCTCGGCGCGGCTGGCCTGCTGATCGGCGGCCACGTGATGTCGTCGGCGCGCCCATCCTTGGGCTCGAGCCGCTCTCCTTTGACGAGCACGCGGAAGAACGGCGTCTGGCTCGGAAGCGCGCGGCGCGCCTGGACGCCGGGCGTTGCTGCCGTCGAGATCGTGCGCGACAGCGTCAGGCCACCGGGGATCTCGCGAACGAGCACTTCGCCCGGCTGGCTGGTGCGATCGCCGGCGCCGCGCCGCGCGAGGAGCGCCATGAGGCTGCCGGGAATTGCGGGACGTGGCAGATCGATCGTTGCTTGCTCCTGACGGCCGGATGCGCCCGTATCGGTGATCGCAACGCGGCTGTTATCGGCTTTGAGCTCGCCTTCCGTCGACTGCTGAGCGGGCCGGGCTGGAGGCTTGGCGCCTGTAGCCGCCGCGTCCGGCGTTCGCGCCGACGTGGAGGGCTGCGGCGCGGTGCGCAATGGCCGTATGAGGCGCTGCTCGGCTTCGGCGCCGGCAAGCGGAATCGAGCGCTGGGCCCGCGCCTGTACGAGGTCGCGCTTCAACTCCCGCTCGACGAAGTGCGCGACCTTCCGATTGCCGGCCGCCGTGAACGTGATGCCGTCGCCCTGGCGCAGCAGGCGGTTCGTACCGGTGAGATCCGGCCCGTAGGCATCATACCGGCCATCCTGGTTCGCCGTTGCCGCGTAGATGTCGATCATCTTCTGGCCGGAAGCATACGCACGCTCGCGCAGGACACCGTTGATCGCCTGCAATTCGTCGCTGATGTCCGACCGCCGCACGATCGGCAGGCCAACCCAGTACACCGCGATGCGCTGCGCCCTGAAGGCACGAATGATGCGATCGAGACGCCGCCCGTATTCCTGCTGCCAGATATCGGAGCCGACAGGCGCGCGCCGTCCATTGGCGAGCCGCATGGGATAGCGGTCATTCAGACCTATCTGAATGACGATGATGTGCGCATTGCTGCGCGCGAGCTCGCTCACGATCTCGCTGACATCCTCTTCGAAGCTTCCGCGCAGCAGGCTCTGAATGGGTCGATGACGCCGCTGGACGGAAACGCGCGGCTCATCGGCTAGCTGATCGACCAGTCCGGTGAGAAGGCCCTCTGCCAGGACGTCGCCCCATACTTCGAGCCGATAGGTGTTGTTGTCAGGGAAGGGCGTGATGTAGCTCGTCGAAAGTGCCGGCCCCTGCGCCACGGCAGCGTTCGATGCCATGCCCACAACGAGCGCCGACAGCAGGCAGAGAGCGACGCCGAGCCTGCCCCAGCCCCCTCTCACGTGCCGTTGTGCGTTTGGGCGATTGTTCTGCCTGTCACCGCCCATCGGCAAGGCCCTTGCGAAGATGCTCCAGGACTTCCTGGCGCGGCCAGCACCCGACTTTGATCCGCGCGCCGCGCTCGTACTGTCCGATCTGCCAGCGCGTATTGGAGCCGATCTTGCCGTCGATCTTGTCGATGGCCGCGCCGCGCCGCTTGAGCTGCTCCTGTATCTCGGCGATCTCCCGGTCGGGAAGCTGGCGGATTTGGGTCCAGGCGGTCGTGAAATCGCCGCCGCCGGCTATGCGATCCGAGAGGTGCCCGACGAATGTGGCATAGAGATCGGACATGTTGTAGGCCCGAATGGCCTTGAAGTTCTCGGTCGCGAGGAATGAAGGTCCGAAAGCGCCGGCCGGCGACATGAGATAGGCCTCGTGCGCGAGATGCGCACGCGAGAATGGCTTGCCGTCGGCGCGGGTGATGCCGAGCTTGGCCCATTCGCCGATTGGACGACTGTTGGCGGGGCCTTCCTGTGCGCAGTCGACGCCCTTGCCGAGGCGCACTTCGATGCCCCAGGGCAGGCCTTTGATCCACCCCTTCTGCTTGAGCTGCTTTGCCGCCGAGCCGAGCGCGTCGGCGGTCGATCCGAAGAGATCGAGCTTGCCGTCGCGATCGAGATCGACACCCGAGCCATAGAACTCCGACGGCATGAATTGCGTGAGGCCCATGGCGCCGGCCCAGGAGCCGCGCATTTCATCGCGCTTGAGAATGCCGTCCTGCAGAATACGCAGCGCGTGGATCAACTCGTCGCGGAAGAGATCCGGCCTGCGTCCGACATAGGCCTGCGTTGCGAGCACGCGGATCACGTCATGGCGTGAGCGATGGTTGCCGAATGCCGTCTCGCGGCCCCAGATGGCCAGTACGATCGCGCGATCCACGCCGATCTCGGCCTCTACCCGATCGAGGATCGCCTTGTGCCGTTCGGCGAGATCGCGGCCCTGGCGCGCCAGCCGCATGATTTGCTCGCGGTTGATGTACTGCTCGGGCGTGCGGCTGAACTCGGCTTGCCCGCTGGGGCGCGCCTCGGGTTTCTCGGGGAGCACAAGATCGGGGAGCGAATAGTCGGGCACGATCCCGGAAAAGGCACCGTCGAAAGTCTTACGCGTGATGCCGGCGCGCTGGGCGTCCGCCCAGAAACTTTCGAGCCACGTGGCAAAGGGCGGACGCGATTGGGCTTCCGCAGTTGGCGCCATGGCGAGCACCATCATTGCGACGACCACCGCTGTCGTCACCGCCACAAGCCGTCCGGCTCTCCAGCCATTATCCAAAAGTCAGCCTTCCTCGCCACACGCACCCGACTCAACGAGCGCCGCCATCATAGCCGAGAGAGGCCAGCCGAAGCTGGCCATTTTGGGGCTGCGGCAGCCCGGCGCCACGTCAGATCACGTCAAGTGTTGGCGCGTAGAGCGAGCTTGCGCTCCCAGGCGAGCGCCTGGGTGACGATCTTGTCCAGATCATCGTGTGCCGGCACCCAGCCGAGTTCGGCGCGAATGCGGTCGGAGGCCGCGACGATCGAAGCCGGATCGCCTGGACGACGCGCCGCGAGGCGCACCTCGAAATCCACGGCCGAGGCGCGCTTCACCGCGTCGATGACCTCGAGCACGGAATATCCCTTGGAGTATCCGCAGTTCAGAATGCGACTCGTGCCGCCGTTGCTCAGGTGGGCGAGGGCTGCCATGTGCGCCTCGGCCAGATCCGTGACGTGGATGTAGTCGCGGACGCACGTGCCGTCGTGCGTCGGATAGTCCGTGCCGAAGACGTCCATGTAAGGCCGCTTGCCGAGTGCGGCCTCCGACGCAACCTTGATGAGGTGCGTCGCGCGCGGCGTCGACTGCCCGGAGCGCCCGGCCGGATCAGCCCCCGCGACATTGAAATAGCGCAGCGCCACATAGCGCAGAGGATGCGCGCGGGCCGCATCCGCGAGCATGATCTCGGTCATGAGCTTGGATGAGCCGTAGGGCGAGACCGGGCTGAGGTTCGCGTCCTCCGGCACGGGCGTCACGGTCGGATTGCCGTACACGGCGGCGGTGGACGAGAAAATGAACTTGTCGACACCGGCGGCGACAGCAGCCGCAATGAGGCTGCGCGATTTGACGGTATTGTTGAGATAGTAGCCGAGCGGGTCGGCGACCGATTCCGGCACCACGATCGAGCCGGCGAAATGGATGATGGCCTCGACCGCGTGCTCTTTCAGAACGCGGGCGACCAGTGCCTCGTCGCCGGTATCGCCCTCGACGAGCGTCGCGCGCGGATCTATCGCCCAGCGAAATCCGGTCGAGAGATTGTCGAGCACGACAACGTCGTGGCCCGCATCGGCAAGCGCCAGAACCATGTGGCTGCCGATGTAGCCGGCGCCGCCCGTGACCAGAATACTCATCGACTTGATGGCCCTCTTTGGAATGGAACTATCGTGGGCTGGAAATGATTGGTCTACCAGTGTTCAATGGGTTAGTTGCGGCTATTCATACTGACGATGCTAAAATAGTCGGCGTCTTTACCCAATTGCGCGATGCGACGCGCCTCGGAGTGCTCCCCCAATGACGACCCCGCTCAAGCCCATTCGCAAGGCCGTGTTTCCCGTTGCCGGTCTCGGTACGCGCTTTCTTCCCGCCACCAAGGCCGTGCCGAAGGAAATGCTGACCGTCGTCGACAGGCCGGTCATACAACATGTCGTCGACGAGGCGCGCGCCGCGGGTATCGAGCACTTCGTGTTCGTGACGGGGCGCGGCAAGGCGGTCATCGAGGATCACTTCGACAGCCAGTTCGAGCTGGAGCGCACGCTCGCCGAACGCGGCAAGAAAGCCGAGCTCGATCAGCTCATGTCCGAGTTGCCGGCCGCCGGACAGGCGAGCTTCACGCGCCAGCAGGCGCCGCTCGGGCTCGGTCATGCCGTATGGTGCGCGCGCGAGATCGTCGGCGACGAGCCTTTTGCCGTCCTGCTGCCCGACATGCTCCATCATGCCGACAAGCCTTGCCTCGCCGAAATGATCGAGGCCTACAATGCTCACGGCGGCAACCACATTGCGGTGGCACCCGTGCCGGATGACCAGACGCATATGTACGGCATTGTTGGCGTCGAGGATCGTGCCGCCAAAGTCTCGAAGATCACGAGCATGGTCGAGAAGCCGCCGAAAGGCACCGCGCCCTCGAACCTGCACGTCACCGGTCGCTACATCCTGCAGCCGCAGATCTTCGACCTGCTTGCCAAGCAGGAGCGCGGTGCGGGCAACGAGATCCAGCTCACGGATGCCATGATCCGCCTCGCCGCGACGCCGGGCCAGACCTTCTTCGCCGATCGTTTCGACGGCAAGATTTACGACACCGGCTCGAAGATCGGGTTCCTTACGGCGAACGTCGCCTACGCGCTCGCGCGCCCGGATATCGCATCGGCGCTGAAAGCCGAGATCAAAGCCCTGATTGGCTGAGCCGAGCTTATGAGCACGACACAAGCCGGTGCGGCCAATCCCGATTTGCTTTGGTCGGCCGAAAGGCTCCGCGATGCGTTGGGCGCGCCGGGCCTTTCGATTGTCGATACGCGGCAAGCCGAGCACTTCGCATCGGGACGCATTCCCGGCGCCCGCCACTTCGATCCTTATTTCGTCAACTGCGATGATACGGATCCGGCGCCGCTCGCCTCGTTCACGCGCATGTGGGGGAATATGCTCGGCTGGCGTGGCGTCAAGCCCACGGACACCATCGTCTTCTATGGCGCCTTCACCGACATGTGCGCCGCTCGCGGCTTCTGGTTCGCCGAGTATCTCGGCGTCGAGAATGTGCATGTGCTCGATGGCGGCATCAAAGCCTGGACGGAAGCGGGGCTCCCGATCGAACGCGACAGCCGTCCGCCTTCGCCGGTGAAGTTTCTCGCCGAGCCTGTGTCAGAGCGCGTCGCCACATACGCGAGCCTTCTCGAGGCGATGCACGACCCGCAAAGCCTCATCCTCGACAACCGCAGCCCCGCCGAATTCACGGGCGCGGACCGGCGCGCGAAATACGGTGGCGCCGTGCCGAGTGCCGTCAACTGCGATTGGGAAAATCTCTACGACCATGCGACGGGCCTTCTGAAATCGCCCGCCGAGCTTCGCGCCATCTTCGACGCACATGGCGCGACGCCTGACAGGAAGATCACCGTCTACTGCAATACCGGCTTCCGTTCGGCCCACGCTTATCTGGCCATGCGCCTGCTCGGCTATCCGCACGTGCGGAACTACGTCGGCTCCTGGCAGGAGTGGGGCAATCGCGAGGGCCTACCGATCGCGCGGCCGGAATGACGTGCCACGTGCCGCTGTCGCGAGCATTACCCCACAGATAGTAGCGATAGCTGCCAAGCCTCCGTAGACTGACGCCCGGAACGGGAGGCATCGCCCATGCGGAGGCGTGATTTTCTCAGGAATGCGGGTGCTCTGCCCCTGCTATCGGTTGCGGGCAGCATGAGCAGCAGTCAGGCACAGACGGGCACTGGAAGTAAGGGCTTCCGCCGCGTGCGGCCCCGAGATGCCGACTGGCCGTCGGCGGCGGCATGGAATGGATTGCGAGGCCGTCTCAAGGGTGATCTCATTGCTGTTCAGTCGCCGCTCGAAGCCTGCGTCGGCAAAGCCCCGGATACTGCATGCACTCAGCTCTTCCGCGACCTGAAGAATCCTTACTTCATTGGTGATCATCCCGCTCTCACGCAGACGCTCGGCTGGGCCAATGCCTGGACGACGAAGCCGAGCGCCTATGCGGTCGCGGCCGAGAGTACGGCAGATGTCGCTGCGGCCGTGAACTTCGCGCGCGAGAACAGGCTGCGGCTGGTGATCAAGGGCGGCGGTCACAGCTACTTCGGAAATTCGAACGCGCCGGATTCGCTCCTCATTTGGACGCGGCGCATGAATGCCATCGAGTTGCACGACGCCTTTGTCGGCGTCGGCTGCACCGGCCGCGTCGCCCCGCGCACGGCGGTCAGCGTCGGCGCTGGCTGCATCTGGATGCACGTCTACCAAGCCGTGATGGCGAAGGGCGGCCGCTACGTCCAGGGCGGGGGATGCGCGACCGTTGGCGTTGCGGGGCTCATCCAGAGCGGCGGCTTTGGCAGCTTCTCCAAAAACTACGGAACGGCGGCAGGCAGCCTTCTCGAAGCGGAGATCGTCACGGCGGATGGCAAAGTGCTCATCGCCAATGCCTGCACGAACGCGGAACTGTTCTGGGCTCTCAAGGGTGGTGGTGGCGGCAGCCTCGGTGTGGTCACACGACTGACGCTCGAAACGCACGATCTCCCGGATTTCTTCGGCGGCTGTTTCGCAACCGTGCGCGCCGACACCGACACGGCCTTTCGCGCGCTGATCGAGCGCGCCGTGCGCTTTTACGCGGAAAGCCTGTTCAATCCGCACTGGGGCGAGCAGATCGTCCTGCGCCCCAATCGGACGCTTCGCGTCGGAATGGTCTTCCAGGCGATTAGCGAGGAGCAGGCGCGCGCCGTCTGGAAGCCTTTCTTCGATTGGGTCGGCAGCACGCCCGGACTTTCGCTTGAAGGTGCGCCAACTATTATCGCGTTGCCGGCCCGTGCTTTCTGGGATCCCGAGACACTCAAGAAAGGGCCGGGGCTGGTGATCACCGACGGCCGGCCCGGCTCATCGCCCGACAACGTGTTCTGGGCAGGTGATCAGGGCGAGGCAGGCCAGTTCCTGAACGCCTACCAGTCGGCATGGCTTCCGGCGGCCCTGCTCGATACGGATCAGCAATCCCGTCTGGTCGATGCACTTCACGCCGCGGCAAGACAGTGGGGGCTCGGCCTGCATTTCAACAAGGGGCTTGCCGGCGCACCAGTGACCGCCCTTGCGCGCTCGCGCGATACCGCGACCAACCCGGCGGCCATGGACGCTTTCGCACTGGTGATCATCGCAAGTAACGGCAATCCCGCCTATCCGGGTATTCCTGCTCATGAGCCGGATCTGGTCACAGCGAAGACGCGCGCTGAGGCCGTCGAGCGCGCCATGGCCGAGATCTATCGTGCTGTGCCGAAGCGCCAGGCGGGGGCCTACGTTTCCGAAAGCAACTATTTCGACGAGGACTGGCAGGCCTCCTACTGGGGCGTCAACTATCGGCGCCTGCTGGCCGCAAAACAGGCGTACGATCCTGACGGCCTGTTCTTCGTGCATAACGGTGTCGGCACCGAAGGCTGGAGCAGCGACGGCTTCAGCCGCCAGGGCTGATAGCGTTGAACGGGTGTCCGGACGTGCGCCGCCCTCCCGGCGGCAAAGCTGCGTGTACAGCTTGCCGCGGACCGCACTCGGCGCTATGTGCTTGCCGCAAGCGTGGGTCTATGAAACCCGCGTGCCTGAAAGGCCAAAAGGTTGAGAGACCCAGGAGGAAACGGAATGATTTCTCGTCGTCGTGTGCTCGTCGGCTCGTCGGCTGTTGCCGGCGGGATTATCGGCGCCCCCTTCATTGCGCGGGCCCAGTCCGCCGAGTTCAGCTATAAATACGCCAACAACCTGCCGCTGACGCACCCGATGAACGTGCGCGCCCGCGAGATGGCCGAGGCCATCAAAAAGGAAACCAACGGCAAGGTCGAGATCGCCATCTTCCCGAACAACCAGCTCGGCTCCGACACGGACATGCTGAGCCAGGTGCGCTCGGGCGGCATCGAGTTCTTCACGCTCTCGGGTCTCATTCTCTCGACGCTCGTGCCGGCGGCGTCGATCAACGGCATCGGCTTTGCCTTCCCGAATTACGACACCGTCTGGAAGGCCATGGACGGTGATCTCGGCGCTTTCGTGCGCGGCCAGATCGCGAAGGCCAATCTCGTCGCCATGGAGAAGATCTGGGACAACGGCTTCCGCCAGACGACGACTTCGACCAAGCCGATCAACACCGTCGACGACTTCAAGGGCATGAAGATCCGCGTGCCCGTCTCGCCGCTGTGGACGTCCATGTTCAAGGCGCTGGAGTCGGCCCCCGCCTCGATCAACTTCAACGAGGTCTACACCGCGCTGCAGACCAAGGTCGTCGATGCGCAGGAGAATCCCCTCGCGATCATCTCGACCGCGAAGCTCTTCGAGGTGCAGAAATACTGCTCGCTGACGAACCACATGTGGGACGGCTTCTGGTTCCTCGCCAACCGCCGCGCCTGGACGGCGCTGCCGGAGGATCTGCAGAAAATCGTGGCCAAGAACATCAACGACGCCGGCATGAAGGAACGCGCCGACGTCGCCCAGCTCAATGCCGGCCTCCAGAAGGAGCTGGCCGACAAGGGCATGACGTTCAACCAGCCCCAGGCCGACAGCTTCCGCGACAAGCTCCGCTCCGGCGGCTTCTATGCCGAGTGGAAGGGCAAGTACGGCGATGAAGCTTGGGCCATCCTCGAGAAGGCTGTCGGCAAGCTCGCCTGATCGTACATCACACTCCAACCGCCGCGTGAGACCCACGCGGCGGTCTGCTTTCCGGGGGCGGGCGGCATGGCTGCGACTGACCACACGATCGACATCACCGACTTGAGCGAGAGCCGTGAGCCGCCACGCGCGGGCTCGCTCTGGATGAAGCCGATCGAGGTCATTGCCGCCATCCTGCTGGTGGCCATCGTCTGCCTGCTGCTCGCGGGCGTGACCTCGCGCTATGTCTTCTCGCTGCCGGTCATCTGGATCGACGAGGTCGCCTCGATCTGCTTCCTGTGGCTTGCCATGCTCGGCACGGCCATTGCGCTCGACCGCAACGAGCATCTACGCCTGACGATCGTGCTGCGCCTGTTCTCCGAGCCGATGCAACGCTTCCTCGAAACGCTCGGCTGCCTCATTATCGCGACGTTCCTGCTGGCGCTGCTGCGCCCTGCGGTCGAATACGCGATGGAGGAATGGGCGATCATCACGCCCGCCCTCAACATCCCGAACACTTTCCGCGTCTCCGCGATCCCGTTCGGTTTCACGACGATGCTCGCGATCGTGCTCGTCTACGCGGCAAAGATATCCCGCCTGCGCGATTTCGTAATCTCGGCCCTTCTGATTGGCGCGGTCGCGTTGACGCTCTGGTACTTCATGCCGACGCTGATCCGCGCCGGGAACAGCAAGATCATCATCTTCCTCGTGGTCTTCGTCGCCATCGCGCTCGCCATGGGCGTGCCGATCGCCTTCTGCTTCGGCATCGGCACCTTGAGCTATCTCGCCTTTGCGACGCGTGTTTCGACCTTCGTCATGATCGGGCGGATGGACGAGGGCATGTCGCATCTCATCCTGATTTCCGTGCCGATCTTCGTGCTGCTCGGCTGCATTCTCGACCAGACCGGCATGGGCAAGGCCATCGTCGATTTCCTCGCCTCACTGCTCGGCCACGTGAAGGCCGGCATGTCCTACGTGCTGCTCTGCTCGCTCTTCGTCGTGTCGGGCATCTCCGGCTCCAAGGTCTCGGACATGGCGACGGTCGCGCCGGCGCTCTTTCCGGAGATGAAACGGCGCGGGCACAAACCTCGGGAAATGATCGCCCTATTGGCGACCGGCGCGGCCATGGCCGACACCGTCCCGCCGAGTATCGTGCTGATCGTGCTCGGCTCGGTGGCGGGCGTGTCGATCGCCGGGCTCTTCACTGCCGGTATCGTGGTCGCGATCGTACTGCTCGCCGCGCTCATCGGCCTCGCGCGATGGAAGAGCCGTCATGAGAGCATGGAGGGCGTCCGCCGCGCACCGATGAATGTGGTCGGCTGGACATTGCTGATCGCCGCGCCCGCGCTTGTGCTGCCCTTCCTCATCCGCAGTGCCGTGACGGGCGGCGTCGCGACCGCCACCGAGGTCTCGACCATTGCCGTGATCTACGCGCTCTTCGTCGGCATGGTGCTCTATGGCGGCATCAGCTGGAGCACCTTCTACAAGATGCTCGTCGAGACGGCCTCGCTGACCGGCGCCATCCTCATCATTCTCGGCACCGCGCTCGCCATGGCCTGGGCCATCACGCAGGCCGGCATCGCTCAGCAGCTCGCGACTCTCATGACTGGTCTGCCGGGCGGCTGGATTTCATTCATGGGCGTGACGATCGTCGTGTTCCTCGTGCTTGGCTGCATTCTCGAAGGACTACCGGCGATCGTGCTCATGGCGCCGCTCATGTTCCCGATCGCCAAGCAGCTCGGCATTCACGACATCCACTATTCCATGGTGGTCGTGACGGCGATGAACATCGGTCTCATGGCCCCGCCGATCGGGATCGGCTTCTACCTCGCCTGCAAGATCGGGAACGTGCCGCCCGACGAGGCCATCGGCGCCATCTGGCCCTACCTCGGCGCCTTGATCATCGGCCTGATCGTGATCGCCGCCGTGCCTTGGATTTCCATTGGTTTCCTCTGAGATCGCGCCCTGACGTCGGCCTGACGAGCCATTGACGACCGAAGCGCACGTTGTCCGAGCCGCTCCAAGCGAATGATCGCTTGGCGCGTTCGGAGGACGTGCGATGATCCAGAAAGCTGAAAGCAGATCAACTCGGAGCCACCGGCTTACCGGTGAAGCCGTCGGCGCATGGGCGACGATCGGGCTATTTCTAGCCGTATGGATTCTAGCTTATGCCTTCGCCGTGAATGGTTGGAACATCGCAGGCGACAGGCCGCACGAAGCGGATATCGCGACGGGCTGGCACCAGCTTGGTGCGCCCGTGGAGGTCGATGTCGCAAAGCGCCGCTAAGCGCCGTCGCGAAATCAGACTCGCCGCTCCACCATGAGCTTCTTGAGCTCGGCGATGGCCTTTGCCGGGTTCAGGCCCTTGGGGCAGGCCTTCGAGCAGTTCAGGATGGTGTGGCAGCGATAGAGGCGGAAGGGATCCTCGAGATTGTCGAGGCGCTCGCCCGTCGCTTCATCGCGCGAGTCGATGACCCAGCGATAGGCCTGCAACAGGATTGCCGGACCGAGATAGCGATCCGAGTTCCACCAGTAGCTCGGACAGGATGTCGAGCAGCACGCGCAGAGAATGCATTCGTAGAGGCCGTCGAGTTTCTCGCGGTCCTGGCGGCCCTGGCGCCATTCGCTCGGCGGCGTCGGCGTCGTGGTCTGCAGCCACGGCTCGATGGATTTGTGCTGCGCGTAGAAATTGGTCATGTCGGGCACGAGGTCCTTCACGACTTCCATGTGCGGCAGCGGATAGATCTTGACTGGTCCGTTCACGTCCGCAGTCGCCTTGAGGCAGGCGAGCGTATTCGTGCCGTCGATATTCATCGAGCACGAGCCGCAGATGCCTTCGCGGCACGAGCGGCGGAACGTCAGGGTGGGGTCGATCTCGTTTTTGATCTTGATCAGCGCGTCGAGAACCATGGGCCCGCAGTTCGCCTGATCGACGTAATACGTATCGAGGCGCGGGTTCTCGGCGTCGTCGGGGCTCCAGCGGTAGATCCGGAATTCCTTCCAGTCGCCTTTGCCTTCAGCTCTGTTCCAGGTCTTGCCGGGGCGGACTCGGGAATTCTTCGGAAGCGTAAGTTCGACCATCTGGCAAGCCTTCGCGCTGCGGAGCTCTGTCGCGGCGCGGACTTTTCATTGCTTTGACCGGGCCTGTCAACGCTACAAAAGGGGCACTGCCATGCCCCAGACGGCCATCTGTGGACGATATCTGAGGTGAAGGCGCCTCGGAGAGCGTCTCAGCTCTTGGCGAGAGCGCTGGTATACAGGCGGCCCGGTTCAGCGGGCCCGCCGTCGATCACGGTGCTGCTGCCGCGGCCCACTTCCAGCACGGCAAGCTCACGGTCGACGAGACCGCTGGCCTGGAGGCGGAAGCGTCCGTCGATACCACTGAAGCCGCTCGCGCGCGTGAGATTGGCCGCCGCGAACCGGCTGCGCCCTGTCCCGGCCAGTGCCCCCGCAATACCCACGGCGTCATAGGCGAGGCTCGCGACGCGCGGCGGTTGCGCCCCGTAGGATTTGGCGAATCGCTCGGCGAATGGACGCCAGCCGCGCGGATCGGGCGCCGCGAACCAGCCACCGGCGAATGCCTTGTCGCGTGTCACGATCGGTGTGTCCCAGCCGCCTGTGCCGAGCAGTCGCACCTGCCTGGTATCGATGCCCAGATAGGGAATGAAGGGCGCGACCATGGGCAGCACATCTTCGCCACCCGGCAGGAAGAGCGAATCGACGGGCGCATCTGCCGGCGCGGACTTGATGACCTCGTGGATCTTGCGGGCGGGCGCGAGCACCGCATTCGTGTTGAGCGCATAGCGCTCGATGGCCATGAGCGTGACGCCCGAGCGCGCCGTGGCAGCCCTCAGGCTCTGCTCGAGCTGGTCGCCGACCGTATCCTTCGGCAGCAGCGCCACGAGGCGCGAACGCCCCTGACGCGCGGAATAATCCACGATGCGGGACACTTCCTGATCGTGCAGGAAGCTCAGCAGATAGACGCCATTTCCCGCGACCGAGCGGTCATTCGAGAAACTGATGATCGGCACGCCGGCCTGGCGGGCGAGTGGCGCCGCCGCTGCTGTCGCGCGCGAGAACAGCGGCCCGAGGATGATCTCGGCGCCACCGGACAGGGCTTCGCCCACAGCCGCGCGGGCACCTTCCTCGGTGCCGCGGTCGTCCTTCACCATGAGCTGAAGGCCCGGCTGGTTGAGGTCGAACACCGACAACTCGGCGGCCTGCCGGAGCGCCTTGGCGATAGCGGCCGTCTGCGGATCGCCACTCGTCGGCAGGATGAGCGCCACCTTGACCGGGTCCTGTGCCGTACCGGTGGCGCCACCGCCCGCAAGCGATCCGGTCGCCGATGAGCCCGAGCAGCCGGCCAGAAACTTCGGCAGCGCCAGCGACGTCGCTGCGATGGCAGCGCCGCGTAGCAGGGTTCGGCGGTTCGGACGATGGCGCAGTTTGGAATCCATACTTGAGTCGATATCGTCTCACAGGTTCCCATAACAGGGCAGATGCGCCACACTCCGCCCGAAATGGCTCCGGAATCAAGCCATCCGCAATCTGATCCACGGTGTTTGTCAGCCCGAGGATCAATCGCGGCTCCTGCAACTCATGCTCAAGCGGAACTGATGGCCAAGACGAGCACGCCCGATCGACGGAGAGGGGACCCGGATGCCGCGGGCTCGGATGCTGCCGTGTCGCGGATCGGGGCGGCGCTCGCCGATCAGGCCACGCGCGAAATGGCCGAGCCCCTCGCTGGCGGCCTCTACGTCGTCGCGACCCCCATCGGTAATCTCGGCGACATGACCGTCCGTGCCGTGACCACGCTCGCCCGCGCCCATGCCATCCTCTGCGAGGACACCCGCGTCAGCCGCACGCTCCTCGCCCGCTACGCCATCGAGCGCCCGCTCCGCGCCTTCCATGAGCACAACGAGGATGCCGAGCAGGCCCGCATCCTCGCCGAGCTGGCCGAGGGCCACGCCATCGCGCTCATTTCGGACGCCGGAACCCCGCTGCTCTCCGATCCAGGCTTCAAACTCGTGCGGGCCGTGGTCGCGGCCGGGCATCCCGTCACCGCCTTGCCCGGCGCCTCAGCCATCCTCGCCGGTCTCGCGATTTCCGGCCTTCCCACGGACGGCTTTTTCTTCGGCGGTTTCCTGCCGCCGAAGGAGGTCGCCCGCAGGACGCGCCTCGAAACTCTGGCCGCCATTCCTGCCAGCCTCGTCCTGTTCGAATCCCCGAGCCGCATTGCCGACGCGCTCGCCGATGTCGCAGCCGTCCTTGGAGACCGCGAAGTCGTCGTTGCCCGCGAGCTGACTAAACGCTTCGAGGAAGTGCGACGTGGGCTCGCATCCGTCCTCGCCGCCGAGTTGGCCGCGAATCCGGTCAAAGGCGAGATCGTTCTTCTCATCGCGCCCGCATCGCCACGCGAGATCGGCGACGCCGAGATCGAGGCCGCCCTCCGTTCAGCCCTCACGACATCCAGCCTGCGCGATGCCGTGCGCCTCGTGACCGACGATCTCCGTGCGCCCCGCACACGCGTCTACCAGATCGGCCTGCGCCTCAAGGACGAGACATGAGCCCACCCGGCGCCAGCGATCGCCTCGTCGAGCGCCGCAAACGCCTGAGACATGGCCGATGGGCCGAACTGATGGCAACCGCACTCCTGCTCGCCAAGGGCTACCGCATTCTGGCCCGCCGCCACGTCACGCCCTACGGCGAAGTGGACATCGTCGCCGCGCGCCGCGACCGCATTGCCTTCGTCGAGGTCAAGCGCCGCGCGACGATCGCCGACGCCGAAGCCGCGCTCACACCCGCCCAGGGCGATCGCATTGCCCGCGCCGCCGACCATTGGCTCTCGCGCCATCCTGCGTACCTCGATCGCGAAGTCGGGCTGGATGCCATCCTCGTCACGCCGCGCGGCTGGCCACGCCACATCCCGAATGCACTGGATCGCATGTAGTGCCATCGTTCGTGTCTCCGGCACGAGTGGGCTGCTGCCCACGCCCGCCCGGGGAGACCCCGGACCCCCTTCTTTTTATGGACTTGGAGCGCCCGCGAGCGCTCCAGAATCCCCTCTCCCCGCACTTGCGGGGAGAAGGGACTGCGGTGTGCTCTGCGCGAGCGTCCAAGTGAATAAAGGCGGGTGGGTCCGGGAGGGTGTCCCTCCCGGCGGGAGCGCGAGGGCTGGCCCTCGTCGCGCCAGAGGCGCGAGTTCGCCAGAGGTGTTCGGTGAACCAATATTCGTCGCGAGGCATTTCGGCTAGTTTGGCTCGCCCTCAGGAGCGCACGCGTGCCGACCGAACCGCCACCACCACAACCGAGCCGCGGTCCGCGCTTCGCCAATTCGCGCGTCACGCGGCTGACGCTGCGCACCCTCCGCGCCCTGGCGATGGGCGCGCGACTGCTTCTGCAAACGCTCGTCGCGCTCATCATCATCTTCGAGGAATGGGGCTGGCGACCGCTCGCGGCGGCACTGGCGCAGCTTGCGCGCCTCAAGCCGATCGCCTGGACCGAGGCGCGTATCCAGCGCCTGCCGCCCTATGGCGCGCTGCTCGTGTTCGGCGCGCCATCCATTCTCATTCTGCCGCTGAAGCTGCTCGCGGTGTTCCTCATCGCCTCGGGGCGCGAACTGGAAGCGACGCTGCTCTTCATCGGCGCCAAGGTCGTTGGTACGGCGATCGTGGCGCGGCTCTTCCAGCTCACGGAAGCGCAGCTTCTGCGCATTCCATGGTTCGCGTGGGCCTACGGATACTTCATGCCGTGGAAGGAGGCGCTGACGGCCTGGGTGCGGGCGTCGTGGCCCTGGCGCTATGGACGCGTCGTGAAGGAGCGCGTGCGACGCGCACTCAAGCCGATCACGACCGCGGTTCGCACGGAAGCGACGCGGATCGTCGCGCGTGTTCGGGGCTGGTTAGGCCGCGCCTGATCTCGATCAGGCGGCAGCGCGCGCGTCGAGCGACTTGAGCGCGGCAAGGGCGTCGTTCGCAAGCATGCGGCCCATATCGTCGGTGGCTGTCGCCAGCATCTGTTCGGCAATGCGCAACTCTTCGGCGATCTGCCCTGGCTGGGCGGCGGCGATATCGACGAGGTTCTGCGCGAGGATGGTGAGCTGGGTCGGATCGACTTCGGCAAAACCACCACGAACATAGATGCGGCGGCGGCTCGAGCCCTGCTGAATGTCGAGGATGCCGGGACGAAGCGCGCTGATCACCGGCGCGTGGCCGGCAAGGACGGTGAAATCGCCTTCGAGGCCCGGCACGATGACCTCCGTGGCCTCCCCAGAGAGAAGCACCCGCTCGGGGCTCACGAGTTCGATCTTGAAAGTGCCTGCCATGGCTCTCGCCGTTCCTAGTCGCTAGTTACTGGGGCGAGCGCATCCCCCAATGGGTTTCGCGCTCGCCATGCTGTCTTCGTCAGGCGGTCTTCTCGTCGTCCGGTTCTTGCACCTGGGTGCCGCAGAACGGGCAGAAGAAGACCGGGTAATCTACCATGCCATCTTCGTCATTCTCGCTGTCGACGATGCCGACGGACATATACAGAACTCCGTCATCACCCACTTCGACCAGTGGCGAGAACTCCTTGGTCGTAATCACTTCCTTCAGCGTAGCGCAGCATGATCCGAATTCGTCGCTCATGCGGTCCCTCTCCGCGGCCGTGGCCGTCTGCTGATGGGCCCCCCACCACGCGCCGACCGCGGCTCGTGGCTCAGCCCCTGCCCCTGCCCAGTTCCCGGATCACGCCGCCTCCGCCAGCTTCTCGGCCTTGGCGATCGCCTCCTCAATCGTGCCTACCATATAGAAGGCCTGCTCGGGGAGATGGTCGTAGTCACCATTGCACAGGCCCTTGAAGCCCTTGATGGTGTCCGCGATCGAGACCAGGACGCCGGGCGAGCCGGTGAACACCTCGGCAACGTGGAACGGCTGCGAGAGGAAGCGCTCGATCTTGCGGGCGCGGGCGACCGTCATCTTGTCGTCCTCGGAGAGCTCGTCCATGCCCAGAATGGCAATGATGTCCTGCAATGACTTGTATTTCTGCAGGATCTGCTGGACCTGACGGGCAACCTGATAGTGCTCGTCGCCGACAACGCGCGGCTCGAGAATGCGCGAGGTCGAGTCGAGCGGGTCCACGGCCGGGTAGATGCCCTTCTCGGCGATCGAGCGCGAAAGCACGGTCGTCGCGTCAAGATGGGCGAACGAGGTCGCGGGCGCCGGATCGGTCAGGTCGTCGGCGGGCACGTAGATCGCCTGCACCGAGGTGATCGAGCCCTTCTGCGTGGTGGTGATTCGCTCCTGCAGGGCGCCCATGTCGGTCGCCAGTGTCGGCTGGTAGCCGACCGCCGAGGGAATACGGCCGAGCAGCGCCGACACCTCAGAACCCGCCTGCGTGAAGCGGAAGATGTTGTCGACGAAGAAGAGCACGTCCTGGCCCTGGTCGCGGAAGTGCTCGGCGACCGTCAGGCCCGAGAGCGCGACGCGCATGCGGGCGCCGGGCGGCTCGTTCATCTGGCCATACACCAGCGCGCACTTCGAGCCCGCCGTCGACCCGTTGTTCTCCTTGGGGTCGATGTTGACCTTCGACTCGATCATCTCGTGATAGAGGTCGTTGCCCTCACGCGTACGCTCGCCGACGCCGGCGAACACCGAGTAGCCGCCGTGGGCCTTCGCCACGTTGTTGATGAGCTCCATGATCAGCACGGTCTTGCCGACGCCGGCGCCGCCGAACAGGCCGATCTTGCCTCCCTTGGCGTAGGGCGCGAGCAGATCCACGACCTTGATGCCCGTGACCAGCAGCTCGGCATCCGTCGACTGCTCGGCAAAGGCCGGGGCTGGCTGATGGATGGCGCGGGTCGCGGTGGTCTTGACCGGGCCGGCCTCGTCCACCGGCTCGCCGATGACGTTCATGATGCGGCCGAGCGTCTCGTCACCGACGGGGACCGAGATCGGCTGGCCCGTATCCGTCACTTCATGACCGCGCGTCAGGCCTTCGCTCGAGTCCATGGCGATCGTGCGCACGGTGCTCTCGCCGAGATGCTGGGCGACCTCGAGGACCAGACGCTGGCCCTGGTTCGTCGTCTCGAGCGCGTTCAGGATCTCCGGGAGGTGCCCTTCGAACTGGACGTCGACGACGGCGCCCATCACCTGCCGGATCTTGCCAACCTTGTTCGATGCCATCGTTGCTTCCTCGTTCTCTACTCTGCTGGGTCGATGGAGTTTCTGCCCCTGGCCGACACCGTGTTCGAATTTATGCGACGTGCGCTGGCGCTAGAGCGCCTCGGCACCGGAGATGATCTCGATCAGCTCCTTGGTGATGTTCGCCTGACGCTGGCGATTGTACTTGATCGTCATCTTGTTGATCATGTCGCCGGCATTGCGCGTTGCGCTGTCCATGGCGGACATGCGCGCGCCCTGCTCGCCAGCCGCGTTCTCGAGAAGCCCGCGGAAGATCTGCGTCGCGATATTGCGCTTCAGCAGCTCGCCGAGGATCTCCTCCTCGGACGGCTCGTATTCATAGACGGCCTCGGCCTTGGCGGCCTCGGTGCCTTCGGCCTTCTCGGGCAGCTTGGCCGGAATGAGCTGCTGCGCGACAGGCTTCTGCGTGATGACGTTCTGGAATTCGGAGTAGTAGAGCGTCGCGACGTCGAACTCGCCGGCCTGGAACATCGCCATGACTTTCTCGGCGACTTCCTCGGCATTGACGAAGCCGAGCTGCTTTACGCTCTTCATGTCGATGCGGTCGACGATCTGCCGGCCGAAGTCACGGCGCAGGTTGTCGAAGCCCTTCCGGCCGACGGCGAGGATCTTCACGGTCTTGCCGGCACTGGTCAGGCGTCGGATGTCCTGGCGGGCGCGCCGCGCGATATTCGAATTGAAGCCGCCGCAAAGACCGCGCTCGGCGGTCATCACGATCAGCAGATGCGTATCTTCCTTGCCGGTGCCGACGAGGAGGGGCGACATGCCCTCCTTGCTGGCGAGGCGGCTGTTCAGGTTGGCTAGGATCTGGTCCATGCGCTGGGCATAGGGACGTGCAGCCTGGGCGGCTTCCTGCGCGCGCCTCAGCTTCGCCGCGGCCACCATCTGCATGGCCTTGGTGATCTTGCGCGTCGCCTTGACCGAGGCGATGCGCGTGCGCATTTCTTTCAGTGATGCCATGGCGTCCCGGCTATCCCGTCTTCGTTGGGCCCTGTCTCAGATGAGACCAATGGCAACCGTCAAGCGAACTGCTTGGCGACCTGCTCGACCACGCCCTTGAGCTTGGCCTCGGTGTCCTTCGAGAGATCCTTGGTCGAGCGGATGTCGTCGAGGATCGCGGCATTCGACCCGCGCAGCGACGCGAGCAGCGCCTCTTCGAAGGGCTTCACCTGTCCGAGCGGCATGGGATCGAGATAGCCGTTCACGCCGGCATAGATCACGCACACCTGCTCTTCCATCTTGAGCGGCGAGAACTGCGGCTGCTTCAGGAGCTCCGTCAGCTTCGAGCCACGGTTCAGCAGGCGCTGGGTCGCGGCGTCGAGGTCCGAGCCGAACTGCGCGAAGGCCGCCATCTCGCGATACTGCGCAAGCTCGCCCTTGATCTTGCCGGCAACCTTCTTCATGGCCTTCGTCTGCGCGGACGAACCCACGCGCGACACCGAAAGACCGACGTTCACGGCCGGGCGGATGCCCTGGAAGAAGAGATCCGTCTCGAGGAAGATCTGGCCGTCGGTGATCGAGATCACGTTCGTCGGAATGTAGGCTGACACGTCGTTGGCCTGCGTCTCGATGACCGGCAGCGCCGTCAGCGAGCCCTTGCCGGCGGCATCGCCCATCTTGGCGGCGCGCTCGAGCAGACGCGAGTGGAGATAGAACACGTCGCCGGGATAGGCTTCGCGGCCCGGCGGGCGGCGCAGCAGGAGCGACATCTGGCGGTAGGCGACGGCCTGCTTGGAGAGATCGTCATAGATGATGACCGCGTGCATGCCGTTGTCGCGGAAGTACTCGCCCATGGCGCAACCGGCGAACGGGGCGAGGAACTGCATCGGCGCCGGATCGGAGGCGGTGGCCGCGACGACGATCGAGTACTCGAGGGCGCCGTTCTCTTCGAGCGACTTCACGAACTGGGCGACGGTCGAGCGCTTCTGGCCGACGGCGACGTAGACACAGTAGAGCTTCTGATCCTCGGGAGCGCCGGCGACGTTGAGCGGCTTCTGGTTGAGGATCGTGTCGAGGGCAACGGCGGTCTTGCCTGTCTGACGGTCGCCGATGATCAGCTCGCGCTGGCCGCGGCCGATCGGGATCAGGGCGTCGATGGCCTTGAGGCCCGTCGCCATCGGCTCGTGCACGGACTTGCGCGGGATGATGCCGGGCGCCTTCACGTCCACGCGGGACATGTGGTCACCTTTGATCGGACCCTTGCCGTCGATCGGGTTGCCGAGCGCGTCGACGACGCGGCCGAGCAGGCCCTTGCCGACGGGAACTTCCACGATGGCGCCAGTCCGCTTGACGGTGTCGCCTTCCTTGATGCCGCGGTCGTCGCCGAAGATAACGACACCGACGTTGTCGGTCTCGAGGTTCAGCGCCATGCCCCGGATGCCGCCGGGGAACTCGACCATTTCACCGGCCTGGACGTTGTCGAGGCCATAGACGCGGGCAATACCGTCGCCGACCGACAGCACCTGACCGATCTCGGAGACTTCTGCCTCCTGGCCGAAATTCTTGATTTGCTCTTTGAGGATCGCGGAGATCTCAGCGGCCTTGATTTCCATCAGCGGACCTCTTTCATGGCGGTCTTGAGTGAGGTGAGTTTGGTGCGAAGCGAGCTGTCGATCATGCGGGAGCCCATCTTGACGATGAGACCGCCGAGCAGCGTCGGATCGACCTTGGTGATGATATTGACGTCCTTGCCTGCAGAGGCGCGGAGCGTTTCCTTCAGAGCGGCGAGCTGCTCATCGCTGAGTGCGTGCGCGCTCGCAACCTCGGCATTGACCTCACCGCGCTGGCGTGCGGCGAGGGTGAGGAACGTGCGGATCATGTCGCGGACAGCAAAAAGGCGCCGGTTGCGGGCCAGCACCTTGAGGAAGTTCACGACGAGCGGCGCGAGGCCAGCCTTCTCGGCGACAGCCGCAATGGCGCGGCCCTGATCGTCGCTCGAAAACACGGGGCTGCGAACCATGCGCTTCAGATCGGCGCTCTCATCGAGCAGCCCCTGAAGTGCAGTCAGATCCTTCTCGACCTGCCGGACCTGATTGGCCTCCTCGGCGAGGTCGAACAGGGCCGATGCGTAGCGACCCGCCACGCCCCCTGTGATGGTATCGTCCGTGGCCACTGCTCGCGCTCTGCCCCTCTCAAAATGCTCAACATCGGCGCCGCGTGACCGGCGCTCAGCCCGTGCGCGGTCGGCCCGATCGGGTCGTTGCCGCCCCTATGCGTGGGGATAGTACACGGCGCCTGCTCGGTTGCGACACCGGCGGCGCCATGCTCGGAATGACGGGCGTTCGTCTAGCACGGCCCCAGACCTACATCAACTTTCCGTTTCGGTTGTTTCAGCCTCACCGGAGCCATGATCACCGGCAATGCGCGCGACAGATCGCCGCCATATCCCGGCCTCTACGCCCCTCTGCTCAGTATCCCCGTTCGCGGTCCACGACCTCGCGGAGCGGCTGGCCGTCGAGGTGGCGGCGGATATTGTCCGAGAGCAGCTCGGCGACCCAGCTGTCCCGCTCCGGGTGATAGCCGCCAATATGGGGGAGTACGTAAATGCCCGGCGTCGTCCAGAACGGATCTTCCGGCGGCAGCGGCTCAGTGCGGAACACATCCAGTACAGCGCCCGCGATCGTCTTGGCTTTGACGGCGGCGATAAGATCCGCGTCGACGATGATTGCTCCACGGGCAAAATTGATCAGCCAGGCACTCGGCTTCATCTTCGCAATTCGAGACGAATTCATGAAGTTCTCGGTCAGCGGTGTCACCGGCAGCAGCACGACGACATAGTCGCTCTCGCTCAGCACCTTATCGGTTTCATCGAAGCTGTAGACCTTCTCGACGCCCGCGACGGGCTCCGGCGTGCGCTTGGTCCCGATGACGCGCATTTCGAGCGCGGCGGCTTTGGCGGCCAGCACCTGCCCGATGGCGCCGAGGCCGAGGATGCCGAGCGTCTTGCCGGCCAGCGTATCGGAGACGCTGCGATTCCAGCGGCTTTCGGCCTGCGCCAGAGCGATCTGGTGGTACCGTTTCGTAATGTGAAACAGCGCGCCGAGAATGTTCTCGGGCACCTGAATGCGGTGCGTGCCGCGCGCAGCGATGAGCGTGTGCTCCGGCTTCAGGTCCTTGCGCGCGAGCCAGTGATCAACGCCGGCCGTGAGCGACTGGATGACCTTGAGACGCGGCATCTTGCCGAGCGTGCCCGGCGGCACGCCTGGGGCGAACAGGATTTCGGCCTTGGAGAGGTCTTCGTCCGTCGCCTGCTCGCCCGCCGCGATGACCTTGAAATCGACGCGCTCATTGAGGCCGTCCGCCGCCAATCGGTCCAGATAGGGTTTGGCGTTCGACAGGTACAGCAGGGCCTGCAGTTTATTGCTCATGATCTCGTCCTCGTTTCTTGCAGGCTGATACTCAGGCGATTTTGCCGCCGAGCTCGTCCTCGATGTGAATGCGAATGATTTCCTCGAAGCTCGCGTCGGGCTTGAAGCCGAGCTCGATCGCGCGGCGCGTGTCGAAATTGCGCGGCCAGCCCGCGACAATGCCCTGAATGAAGGCATCGGGCTCACGCTTGATGCGTGCGACGACCTTGTCGCCTGCGACTTTCTTCAAGGCCGCAATCTGCTCACCGACCGTCACGGCCAGCCCCGGCATGGAAAGCGCGCGGCGCGGGCCGACCTTGTGGTCGTCGATCGTTGCCGCATACAGCAGAAAGCCGACGGCGGCGCGCGGCGATGCGTGCCAGTGCATGACATCCTCGGACACGGGGAGCACGGCTTCCTTGCCGGCCAGCGGCTCGCGCATGATGTTCGAGAAGAAGCCCGATGCGGCCTTGTTCGGCGCGCCCGGGCGCACGCAAATCGTGGGCAGCCGGATGGAGATGCCGTCGAGCATTCCTTTGCGCGTGTAGTCGGATATCAGCAGCTCGCCGATGGCCTTTTGCGTGCCGTACGACGTCAGAGGCGTCTGAAAGAACTCATCGCCGATCTTTTCGGGGAAAGGCGCGCCGAAAACCGCGATCGAGCTCGTGAAAACGAGGCGCGGCTTGTTCCCGGCTTTGCGTATGCTTTCGAGCAGGTTCATCGTGCCGTGCAGGTTGATGCGATAGCCCTTGTCGAATTCCTGCTCGGCTTCGCCCGAGACGATTGCCGCCAGATGGAAGATCACGTCGGGCTTGTTGGCGACGAGCTTGTCGCTCTCGCCGGGGGCCGGGAAGTCGCCCGTGGTGATCTCGACGGGGAAGGATGCGCCGGCCGGCTTCTGCGGGGGCACCACATCATAAAGTGCCAGCGACGAAATCGGCTTGCCGCCCAGCGTTCCGTCCTTGGCGAGGCGTTCGGCGAGCTTGCGCCCGACCATGCCGGCGCCGCCGATGATAAGAATTTTCATGTTGGATTTCCTCCCGCGCGTCAGCCTTCGCCCCATTGACGGTGATCTGGGGGCGTGAACCACGTCATTCGTCTTTATCTAAGTTGGCGGAGAGCGGTCCCGCCGCGCAAGGCCTATCTGGCCTCTCCGCGACGGGGCGGGCGCCCATCAGCCATGCGCCGTCAACGTCGTCCAAAGATTGTCGGCACCACCGGCTGCGATGGTTCGGCCGATCTCTGCCTGCCAATGCACTTCCGAGCCGAACTCGTTGCGCCAACTCCAGAGCCGCCGCGTCGCATAATGAAGTGTGTGCTCCTGCGTGAATCCCATGGCGCCGAACACCTCGTGCGCGATGGCACACACGCGACCGGCGGCCTCCCCCGTCCGCGCCTTGGCAATGGCGGCAGAGAGGCGATCGCCGCGCTCGGCCATGGCTTCGACCGCCATGAGGGCTGAGGCGCTGCCCGCCGCTGCTTCCGCTGCCAACTCGGCCATGAGGTGCTGGATGGCCTGGAAGCGCGCAATGGGCCGGCCAAACTGAACGCGGTCATTGGCCCAGGTGAGGCTATGCTCCAGCACCCGCGACATGCCGCCCGAGAGCTGAACGGCCCGTATCAAAGCCCCCTCGGCTTCGACCACTCCCGGTGCATCAGCAAGTTTGGCCGAGGCGATGACCTTGGCCCGGCCGAGATCGATGGTCTCGCGTGGTTCGCCGGCCATATTGAAGCCCGGCGCCGATGCCTCACGCGCATCGAGCAGGCTGATCATATCGGGACCGGTTGCGACCACAACTCCAGCGACCGAACTGGCCCAAGGCACGCCCGCGGCCCGGCCGTCGCGGCTGGCTGACGGTGGGGCTACGGACAGGCTCCCATCGGGAATTTCGATAGTTGCCTTGGCGAGCAGCCGGCGCGCGAGAATGGTCTCGGCGAGCGGCACCGGTAGCGTGTGATAGGCCGCACGTTCGATCAGTGCCGCGGCATTGCCGAGCCCGAGATCGCCGTCGTTCTCTTCGCCGAGCGCGGACATGCCCGCTTCTTCGAGAGCAGCCCAGAGATCGCCGGGAAAACCCGGCTTGCCATCTGCCTTCTGCGCGGCGCCATCGGCCTTCTCTTCCACGATGCGGTCGAGTGACCGCAGCATGAGATCGCGCACGCCGTCTTCTGTTTCGTTGCTCATCTGAGGCCGAGCCCCCGTGCAATCATGCCGCGCAGGATTTCGCGCGTGCCGCCGCGGATCGAGTAGCAGGGCGCCTGCATCTGCGCGAGCTGCTGAAGATCGTCGTAGCCTCCGTTGCCGCCACCGCGCGGTTCGAGCGGCAGAATGCGCCGCGTGATCTCGGGGATGGACTGCTCGAAGGTCGTGCCGAGGTCCTTCACCAGCGCGGCCTCCGTCACCGGCGACTTGCCCTCGTTGAGCATTCCCGCGATGGAGCCCGACATACGCCGCAGCGTCGCGAGATGCGCGACGAGGCGGCCGAGTTCGGCAGCTTCGCTGGCATTGGGGCTCTCGCCGATCTCGCGGAAAGCCTCGACCAGCAGAGGATAGGTGGACATGAAGCGGTCCGGCCCCGAGCGCTCGAAGGCCAGCTCCGACGTCACCATGGCCCAGCCATTGCCGATGCCGCCAACGCTCATGTCCTCGGGCACGAACACATCGTCGAAGGTCACTTCGTTGAACTCGTGCGCGCCATAGACATTGATGATGGGGCGCACCTCGATGCCAGGCGACTTCATGTCGACAATGAGCTGCGTCAGCCCGACGTGTCGATCCTCGGGGCGCCCGCCCGTGCGCACGAGAGCAATGACGTAGTGCGCCATGTGTGCATAGCTCGTCCACACCTTGCGGCCCGTCACGCGGAAGCCGCCCTCGACGGGAACGGCACGCGTCTTGACGCTCGCGAGGTCCGAGCCCGTATCCGGCTCGCTCATGCCGATGGCGAAGAAGCAGCGCCCCGCCGCGATCTCCGGCAGGATCATCTTCTTCACGCGGTCGGCGCCGTGCTTGAGGATCTGCGGCCCGCTCTGGCGATCGGCAATCCAGTGCGCCATGACGGGCGAACCGGCTGCGAGCAGCTCCTCGACCACGACATAGCGTTCCAATGCCGAGCGCTCGTGTCCGCCGTACTGCTTCGGCCATGTCATGCCGAGATAGCCCTGCGCGCCGAGACGGGCGCTGAAGGCGGGATCAGCGGCGACCATGGCGCCGACGGTCGGTGCGAATGTGCCCTTGGCCTTTTCCTCATCGAGGAAGGCGCGGACCTCGGCTCTCAGTTTTGTCGCGGCCGGCGGCATGGCCACCGGCTCGAAGCGGAACTCCGGCATGGCGGCGGCTCCTCCTGTTGCTCTTTCTGCGAGGTGAGTAAGCCTGCACGGGTGTTCGCGACAAGTGCCAATTGACGTTGCAGCAACGCGCCGTGCCGCATGGCTCCCACTTCTCCCTCTCCCCATTCCTTCAATGGGGAGAGGGTCGGGGTGAGGGGCGGCGGCAGGCTCCGATGTGGGTTGCGTGGCCGCCCCTCACCCTAACCCTCTCCCCGTAAGCACGGGGAGAGGGGATGACCGAGCTAGGCGATCACGATCGCTTCCGAAGTCCGCTCGCGTATCCGCCACACGGTTTGCGGCGCGCCATGATCCACGCGCTCGACGAGATCAATCGTGAGGAAACGATTGTGAACCATGGCAAGGCCCTCGATGAGGCCGTTCCAGGCGTCCATCACGCCGGGCGAGGGATTGGCGATGCCGCGCATAAGCCGCCATCCGGTGCGTGACAGGATCATGCTATCGCCGTCGCGCGTGACCGTCGCGCTATCGCCTTCGCCCTCCGCGATCCATGCGAGCAGGTGTGCCAGCGCTTCCGCATCATCCCGCTGAACGCCCGCCGCGCCCCCGATCTCCTTATAGAACTGAGCGCCAATCATGCGGCCCGTGAGATGCCCGAGATGGGCGCCCTCGGTCTCACCGAACAGCTCCATGAGCCGCGGCAAGCCCGAGCGGACGTACTCCATCGCATAGTTGCGGTAGGCACGGGCAAGACGTTCCGGTGACCAGTCGCCAGCCGGCAAGCGCGGTGCAGCATCCGGATCGAAGGGCGGCGCCATCTCACCCGGACGGAAGACCAACCGCTCCTCGGGCGAGAGGTCGTGGTCGTATTCCATGAAGTAGCCGGCGAGACCGTGCTGGCCATCAACGGTCTGCGCCGTGCACACAAACCCGAGGCGCGGGTTCTTGAGCGACACGCCGTTCTGGGCGTACCAGCCGGTGAGGAACCCTCGTGAGACGTCGCTCGGCACACCGCAGATGGCCGCGCCCATATAGATCCAGCGCGGCGGAACAAAACGTACCCACGCCTTGCGGTCGCTCTCCCTCATGAACTCGACGCCGACGCCGCCAATGCTGTTCGAGAGGTAGTGATAGGCGGCGCAGGCGACCGCGTGTGGCATTCCGGCGAGCCCGAGCTTCTCGAAGCTCGAGAGGAATTTCTCGTGATGCTGGTGGCGGAAAACGGCGTGCATCCAGCGCGCCGCATCCGTGCTGCCGCGGCGGCTGACCAGCGTCAGGATCAGTCCGGTGAAATACGCGTGATAGAGATCGGCAACGGCGCGGGGGGCGCTTTCCGAGGGCGGCACTCCTTGCACGAGGCCGGCGCCGGCGGGTGGTTGGCTCATTGTGTTCTCACTCAGCGGCCGTTTGCCTTGCGCCATGCGGCGAACTCGACCTTGGTCTCGGCGTCGCCAGGGTAGAGTCCGAAGATGCCACGGCCCTCGCGCACCTTCTCCATGACGAAGTCCTCGTAGGCGGTCATCTCGTGGCCCTCCTCGGCGATCTCGTTGGCGAGATGGGCCGGAATGACGACCACGCCCTCGCCGTCTCCGACCATAATGTCGCCAGGGAAAACGGGCGCGTCCCCGCAGCCGATCGGCACGTTGATGTCGATGGCGCGCTGACGTGTGAGGTTCGTCGGCGGTGCGGGGCGGTTCTGATAGACGGGGAACTCCATCTCCGCGATCTCGGGGCAGTCACGAAAGCCGCCATCGGTGACAATGCCCGCCGCGCCACGCATCATGAGGCGCGTGATCAGGATGCCACCAGCGGAAGCGGCCTTCGCATCCTTGCGACTGTCGATCACGAGCACGTGACCCGGAGGGCAGTCTTCGATCGTGCGGCGCTGCGGATGCGAACGATCCTCGAAGACGCCGATGTGATCCAGATCCTCGCGCGCCGGGATGTAGCGCAGCGTGTAGGCCTCGCCCACCATCGGCGGCGCCTTCGAGCCGACAGGGCGGACATCCTGGATGAACTGATTGCGGAAGTTGCGCTTGAAGAGCGCCGTCGTGATCGTGGCGACGCTGATCTTCTTCAGCTTCTCGCGGTTCTCGGGTGTGAGCGTCGTGCTCATTGCGGCGTTCCTCATTTGTTTATTGTTACAACGAACGAAACATACAGCGAGCGGCCCGACGATTGCGATGGAAACCTCTCTGCAGCACTGCGTCGGTAAGCTGCAGCACCCCTCTAAGCGGCAGTACCACTTCATGAGCGCGCGACTGCGCGCCGGCCGCTAGGCCGTAAATACTATGCATATCGCGCCACGCGCGCGCGGAGGCTGTCGAGAATGGGCCCGAAGTCGGATTCTTCGCGCGATTCCGGGTAAAGGGCGCCGACAGGCACGGCGAAGCGGCGGGCGCGCGCCACGAGTTTCAAACGCCCGCGCGACAGGTGCCCGCGCACGAGGCGTTGCGGCAGATAACCCGATCCTTCGTTGCTGAGAAGGTAGTCGACGGCCATCGGGCCGATGTCGAGTGTGAGTCGTGCGCCCGCGCGTTTGGGGAACGCCATCGCGTGATCTTCGCGAAAATCCGGGCCCCAATCCACAAGAATATAGTCATCCGTTCGCCGCCTCGCGTCACCACGACCGGAGGAAACGAGCACGAGTTCCTCCTCGAAGAGATGCTCGATGAGAAGTCCCGGCGACTGCAGCGGCTGATAGACGACGGCGACATCCAGTGTGCCGTCGAGCAGCCGCTGTGTCAGCATCGGACCGGTGTCGGTGACCGCGGTGAGCGCCAGCTCCGGATAGGCGGCCTTGAGATTTGCGATCCACGAAACGAGCAGTCCCTGCCAGAGCGTCGCCTCCGCGCCGACGGCGAGATGCTGATCGTGTTGGCCCGAAAAACCCACGTCCAGCTGGGCTTGTTGCCATACGCGGACCATGGCGAGCGCGTGCTTCTGGAACTGTTCTCCGGCCGGCGTGATCTGCGCGCCGACCTTCGAACGCTCGAAGAGCTGACGCCCGAGCAGCGATTCAAGATTGCGCACGCGTGATGAAACCGTCGACTGCGTGACGTTCATTCGGCGTGCTGCTTCGATGAAGCTGCCGGTCTCCGCGATCATCAGGAACGTGCGTGCGAGCGCGATGTCCATGGTGTGTGCTCTCGCTGTGTTGATGACGATATGCGCGATGTATCGAAAGAATCGATAGATGACAGCGAAATTTTGCGTTTGCGATGGCTACGGATTGCACACATTAGATGATGCATCGGCACCACACCACAAGACGAATAGCAGGAAAGGATCATATCCAATGGCAATGAGAGCTAAGAAGGCGGTCAAGAAAGCACCCGCCAAAAAGGTCGCGACGAAGAGCGCGAAGAAGAAGACCGCTGCCAAGAAGGTAGCGAAGAAGGCGGCGAAGAAGCCCTCGAAGAAGCCGGCCAAGAAGGCGGCGAAGAAGGTTGCCGTGAAGCGTGCGAAGAAGGCCGCAAAGCGGTAAGACTATCTCCGTTGTTCTGTGCAACGGAGTATCACTGAATGCCATCGAGGCTCATCTCGATGACTGGCGCGGCAGCGCTGCTCATGACCAGCATCGCTGCCGATGCCGCCAGCATCACCAATCGCGACACCAAAGACGTCAAGGTCACCATCTCCGAAGGAGAGACCACGACGGAGCACACGATCCGGCCCTCGCAGGTGCTCGACAAAGTGTGCATGAGCGGCTGCGTCGTCCGCCTCGGTGACAATGAAGAGGACGAGTACGAGGTGGAGGCCGAGGACATCGTGGCCATAGAGGACGGGTTCCTCTACTACGACGGTCCCGATGATCCCAACAAACCGGGCGGCAGCAGTCCCATACCGCCATCAGTGCCGGCGCCGGCCACGCCCGCTCCCAAGCAATAGCTGGAAATATCTGCGATCCCAGGAAGTTAAGGCACAGTCACCGTCCCGGGCTGCGCGCTCCCGCTTGCTCTTTCGCGCGTTCAGGGACCGAGCGGCGCGGGGCGCTCAACATACATATATAGAGAGAGCGCAGGCGTGCCGTGGGCGCGCCGATCAGCCGGTGCGCGCCCGCGCCGCTGCATAGAGTGCCACGGCCGCCGCATTCGACACGTTGAGTGAAGCGAAGCTGCCTGCCGCCGGCACGCGAGCGAGAACGTCGCAACTTTCGCGCGTGAGACGGCGCAGGCCCTTACCCTCGGCGCCGAGTACCAGCGCAGCGGCACCCGAGAAGTCGGCCTTATCGATGGTGACGTCACCGTCGCCGTCGAGGCCGATGCGGCGCACGCCGAGTTCGCCGAGCTCATCCAATGCCCGTGCAAGGTTCGCGACCAGGGCCACGGGCACCACTTCGAGCCCGCCGGAGGCAGCTTTGGCGAGTGAGCCCGAAAGTGGCGGGCTGTGGCGACGCGTCATAATGAGCCCACCCGCTCCGAGCACGGCCGCCGAGCGCAGGATCGCCCCCACATTGTGCGGATCAGTGACCTGATCGAGTACGACCAGCGGTCCCCTTGTGGCCGACGCTGTCGCGAGTTCTTCGAGCGTCGGCTCGGCAAGGTCGGCGGTCTCGAGCAGCGCGCCTTGATGAACGGTGTCGCTTCCGAGCAGCCGATCGAGGTCGCGCGGCGTCACCTTCTGCGATCGCGCATTGCGTGCCGCAATGGCCGGGCCCAGACGGTGCTCCGCATTATCCGTCAGCAGAAGCCGGCCGATCTCGCGCTCAGGATTGGCGAGCGCCGCCGCGACGGCGTGGATGCCATAAAGGCGTACGGGGCCATCCTCGTTCGACGGACGCGCGGCGGGACGACTCGAATGATGGAGTTTATTGCGATTCATGCTGGAAGAGGTCTTTTGCTGCCCTGGTGATGACGCGAATCAGTCCGGCCGGGACTGCAAGCGTGAATTTCGAGCGGATCGGCGACTGTCAGAGGCTCATGTTTTCCACAGGGGTGGTTCCCGAAATCCCAGTAAAAAGGCCTCCAATGGCCTCTTCCTGTGGAGAACGAAACAGGATGAATGGATGTCAATCCGATTTCTCCGATTCACCAATTTTGCGTCCGGGTGTCGCCACAAAACAACGGTTAAGTGCACTTGTTCGCCGAGCACGGTTCTCAGTCAAGCGTAAGTGAGCCGCAAGGAGCATGGGTGTGAGTGAGTTCAAGTTGGCGTCTCAGTCCCGCGTCGCGCCTGGTTCGGTGATTTTCAGTCGTAGCGTTGCGTCAGGGCAGTCCAGTTCGGTCAGCGTATCGGACCGCGTACCCAAGTCGCCCGAGAGTAAGCGTTCGCGTTCCGTAGCGTCGCGTCGTGTTGCGTCAGAGTTTGCGTCTCAGTTGCGTAAGCGTCAGCACCTGCCAACGGCCACCGCCCCTGGTCGGCCGATCACCCCGAAGAGCGTTCTGAGTACCGCGCTCCTCAAGGCAAGGCGAGTCGCACGTGTCGAGCTGTTCACCAGTATTGCGTCGCGGCTCGCCGCCTTGAAGGTGCCTGCGGCAGTAAAGTTGCGTCCTGTAGCGTTGCGTCAGCGTTCCCGTCTTCTGTCCTAGTTTTCGCCTTGTAGGCCTTGTTCCGCGTCGGTCCCGCAGGCTGCTGTCCGGGAAGGATGTACAATCGTGTCCACGCGTCTTCGTGCCGCCGATCTGAAGCCGAGCTCCATTGTCAGTAACGAGTGGCGTCCGATCGGTGAGGTGTTTCTTGCTGTGATGTCGAGCGTCGAATCGAAGCGTGGAGAGACGGGTTTGCCCCGTCCCGCGCGTTCTGCCCCCAACTGAATTCCATTTGGAGCCTGTCCCCCCCAGGGCTCCAAAGTACCGGCGAGCGTGCTGGAGCGCGGATCCTGCGGTCCATGAGCGCGGTGCGTATCAAGGTTTTGCGTTGCGTCGCACGGCTCTGGTGTGCTCGCCGGCCTCCTATCGATTGTCCACAGCCCGCGTATTCAGGGCAGCAACGCGTAATCGCCCACTGCGTTGGGCAAGTCAGTAACGGCCTCATGACGAGGCCACCTGCTTACGGAGGCAACTGCCATGACGATGAGCATCGCAACCACGGATCTTTCCGCCCGCACCCCGCGCAGCGTGAACCCTGCACATTGGCACCAGTCGGTCGGCTTTGCGCGGCAAGCCTGTGCCAGGGTGTTCCGTGATGGTGGCAGCCCGGCCGACGCGATCGCCGCTTTCGGCGTGAAGGCCGAGGGTGCGCTCGACTGGGGCCGCGCCGTGGAGATGATCGCCGACGCGCTGTGCGCCCGCCCGATGAAGCGCGTGGCCTGAGGCGGCGCTCCCGCACGTGATGGCTATAACGAAGCCATCACGCTGGCGGTGGTTCGCAGGGTTACGATCTGTGGCTTCCGTCTGCACACACGGTTGCGCGAATGCCGCACGCGTTCGGCTGTTTGGCCTGTCTGCGGCATTCCGATAGCGCGTGATCCGTCGCCTGTCCGAGTGTCGGGCGGACTGACGCATAAGCACCCCAGTGCTGCTTTCCGCTGACGACGGCATTGTAGAAGCCGAGCGCGCCGCAAATCTTGTTCGCCACACTCAGCACCTGGCACGGTGCGCCTGCGTTCTTGCGGCAGGCGGCTAGCGCTTCACGTTCGGCGATCTCGCGCGTCGGGCGATTCCACACCGTCGACGACGCACCCTTCGAAAAATAGGCGATCGAACCCCAGGTCGTCGGTAACCGTGCGCGGCGCAGCAGGGCGAGCTGCGCGATGTTCATGTCTCCGCTCACCGGCTGTTTGACGTTCGTCTGCCACTGGCGAATGGCATCGCGCGTCTGCTGGTTCATGCGGCCGTTACGGGTCGTGATCGTGTAGTTGAGGTTATAGAGGCGGTCCTGCACCTCACGGATGATCGACTCGCTCGTCAGCGCCGGCGCCGATGTGGACTGCTGTTGGGGCGGTGTGCTCGCGGCCGTGCTGGGCGCCGGAGCTGGGGTTTTGGCGGCCTCCAGATTCCTCAGCCGGATCTTCGCCAGCGGCGCGAACAAACCGTTCGGAAATTTTTCGAGGTAGGCGCGAACCTCGGCCGGGTCGCGGGAGTCCTTCACGCTGTCCCAGAATGCTGTTTCAGCCGCCTCTGTCGCCGTTTGCGCTGAAAGCGGGTGCGGCGCAGCAAGAGTTCCGAGTGCAATGCCGAGCCCGAATACGATTGTGGCAGGCAGCAAAAAACGGCGCATCGGCGAAGCTCCTGGAGGCGCAAGTGAACGAACCAATCGTTCGGGAATATGCAAAGGCCCGTTTCCGCCCGTCCAGCATGATTTATCCTCCAACGGACACTATCCGTCGGCGTGTTGCCGATTTGCGCAACGATTCCCGTACGGCCTGTTCGGCAGGACAAGCCGTTCCGCGCAGAGGGCATGCGCTTGCGCTCTCCGTTGCACCCGGCTACCGACAATCAGCCGTGACGCGCATCCTTCCCGGTCGCAAGCCACACGAGGCCCACTATGTCGATCTCCAACCAGTATCCGACACTCGACTTCGACCTCGGCGAAACGGCCGACCAGCTTCGCGACACGGTCCGCTCCTTCACCGCCGACGAAATCGCGCCCATTGCGGCCGAGATCGACCGCACTGACCGCTTCCCGCGTGAGCTGTGGCCGCGCATGGGGGCGCTCGGTCTTCACGGCATCACGGCGGAGGAAGAGTACGGCGGCTCGGGCCTCGGCTATCTCGAGCACGTCGTTGCCATGGAGGAGATTTCGCGCGGCTCGGCGTCGGTCGGTCTCTCCTACGGCGCGCACTCCAATCTCTGCGTCAACCAGATCAGCCGCAATGGCTCGGAGGCGCAGAAGCGCAAGTATCTCCCGAAGCTCATTTCCGGCGAGCATGTGGGCTCGCTCGCCATGAGCGAAGCTGGTGCAGGCTCCGACGTCGTCTCGATGCAGCTTCGCGCGGAGAAGAAGGGCGACCGCTACGTCCTCAACGGCACGAAGATGTGGATCACCAACTCACCGGATGCGCAGGTGATCGTCGTCTACGCCAAGACGGATGCTGCCGCCGGGCCGCGCGGGATCACGGCTTTTCTCGTCGAGACGAGTACTCCCGGCTTCAAGGTCGCACAGAAGCTCGACAAGCTCGGGATGCGCGGCTCGTCGACGGGTGAACTCGTCTTCGAGGACTGCGAGGTGCCGGCTGAGAACATCCTCGGCGGCATCGGCAAGGGGGTGAACGTGCTCATGAGCGGGCTCGACTACGAGCGCGCCGTGCTTGCAGGAGGGCCCGTCGGCATCATGCAGGCAGCGCTCGATGTGGTGTTGCCGTATATCCACGAGCGCAAGCAGTTCGGCCAGTCCATCGGAACCTTCCAGCTCGTGCAGGGCAAGGTTGCCGACATGTACACCGAGATGAACGCGGCCCGCGCGTACGTCTACGCCGTCGCGAAGGCGTGCGATCGCGGCCAGACCACACGCAAGGACGCGGCTGGCGCCATTCTCTTCGCGGCAGAGCGGGCGACCAAGATCGCGCTCGATGCCATCCAGCTCCTCGGCGGCACGGGCTACATCAACGAGTCGCCGACCGGCCGCCTGCTCCGCGACGCCAAGCTCTATGAGATCGGTGCAGGTACGAGCGAGATCCGCCGGATGCTCATCGGCCGCGAAATCTTCAACGAGACGGCTTGAGTGGCGGCTTCGACATGCGGCTCGTAGCCGACACCATATCGCTCTCGCGCGGCGAGCGGCGCCTGATCGCGGGCTTGTCATTTACCGTCGAAGCAGGCGAGGCGCTGGTACTGACCGGCCCCAATGGTGTCGGCAAGACGACATTGCTGCGCGCGCTCGCCGGGTTCATTCCGCCGGACATGGGCACGATCCGCCTCGAAGGCTTCGGTGAGGACGACAGCCTAGTCGGTGAATGCGCACACTACGTGGGGCATGCCAATGGCGTGAAGCCGGGCCTGATGGTGCGTGAGAACGCACAATTCTGGGCGCGCTTCCTCAAGGGCGATGTCCGCGCCGTAGACGATACGCTCGACATGCTGCATCTTGCGGATCTCGCCGAGGTTCCGGCTGGCTATCTTTCGGCCGGGCAGAAGCGGCGTCTTGGCCTGACGCGCCTGTTGCTCGCAAAGCGGCCCATATGGTTGCTCGACGAGCCGACGGCTGCACTTGATGTCGCCTCGCAAGCGCTGCTCGCCGGTCTCATGCAGCAGCATCTAGATGGCGGCGGCATGTTGATCGCCGCGACGCACGGGCCCCTCGGTCTCAACAATGCACGCATTCTCGAACTCGCCGCGCCCGACCTGAGCGAGCTGCACGTCGACGGCGAGGTTCTATGAAAGCGTTCTTTGCGCTTCTTTCGCGGGATCTTCGCTTGGCTGTGCGCGAGGGAAGTGCGCTCGGGGCGGCTCTCGGCTTTTATCTCATTGTCGTCGCCATGCTTCCGCTCGGCCTCGGCCCCGACATGGCGCTGCTCTCGCGGATCGCGCCCGGCTTGCTCTGGCTTGCGCTCCTGCTCTCGGCCCTGCTCACACTCGGGCGCCTCTTCGAGACCGATCTGGAAGATGGCTCGCTGGAAGTCATGGCGACGGCATCCCTGCCACTCGAAATGGTCGTGCTTGCCAAGGGCCTCGCGCACTGGCTCACGACGGCACTGCCTCTGACGTTGCTGGCGCCCGTGCTCGGCCTCATGCTCAATCTGGATCTCGCGGCTTATCCGCTCCTCATGCTGACCATGCTTATCGGCACCCCTGCGATCAGCTTCATCGGCACCATCGGCGCGGCGCTCACGCTGCGCAGCCGCCGCGGCAGCCTGCTCATCGCACTCCTCGTCCTGCCGCTTTATGTCCCGACGCTCATCTTCGGCATCGGCGCCATCGCCTCGCTGCTCGGGCCGGGCGGTTCCGGGCCATCGCTGATGATCCTCGGGGCGATCTCGCTCGGGGCGCTCGTTCTTGGGCCCATTGCGGCGGCGGCGGCCCTGCGCGCGCAGCTCGCCTGAGGTCCTGGGTGACAGGAGCGGCCCAGTTGGGCTATCTGCGCGGCCATGCTCCACGTCAATGATCTTACGTACCGTATTGAAGGTCGGCCGATCCTGTCGGGCGCCACGTGCGCTATTCCGTCCGGACACAAGGTCGGCCTCGTCGGGCGCAACGGTGCCGGCAAGACAACGCTCTTCAAGCTCATCATTGGCGATCTCGCGCCGGACGATGGATCGATCACCATCCAGCGCGGACTGAAAGTCGGTCATGTCGCGCAGGAGGCACCGGGGGGAGCGGAGACACTCATCGAGTGGGTGCTCTCCCAGGATCTGGAGCGCGCATCGCTCCTCGCCGAGGCCGAGACGGCGAGCGATCCGCACCGGATTGCCGCCATCCATGAACGGCTCGGCGATATCGATGCCCATTCGGCCCCCTCGCGGGCCGCGCAGATCCTTGCGGGTCTCGGCTTCGACGAAGAGGCACAGGCGCGCGCCTGCCGGGAATTCTCGGGCGGCTGGCGGATGCGCGTGGCGCTCGCCGCCATCCTTTTTCTCGAGCCGGACATTCTCCTGCTCGACGAGCCGACGAACTATCTTGATCTCGAAGGCACGCTCTGGCTCGAAACCTATCTGCGGACGTACCCGCACACGGTCGTGATCATCAGCCACGACCGCGATCTGCTCAATCGCGCGGTCAACCACATCCTCCACCTCGATCGCGGCAAGCTCACGCTGTATGCCGGCGGCTACGACGACTTCGAAGAGGCACGCCGCGAGAAGCAGCGCCTCGAAACGAAGCTCGCCAGGCGCCAGGATGAGGAGCGCGCGCGCATCGAGGCGTTCATCGTCCGCTTCAAGGCCAAGGCCTCCAAGGCGACGCAGGCGCAGAGCCGCGTCAAGGCGCTGGCCCGCATGAAGCCCATTGCTGCGCAGGTCGATGAGAGCGTCGTGCCGATCCGCCTGCCGGCGCCGCAGAAGCTGCTCGCGAGCCCCCTGCTCAAGATCGAGGATGCCGCGGTCGGCTACGAGGCCGGCGCCCCCATTCTTACGCGCCTCAATCTCAATGTGGATCAGGACGATCGCATTGCCCTGCTCGGCCAGAACGGCAATGGCAAGAGCACGTTCGCCAAGCTGCTCGCGAACCGGCTGCAGCCGATGGATGGGCGGGTTCTCGGCGCGCAGCGCGTGAACGTCGGCTACTTCGCCCAGCATCAGCTCGACGATCTCAACGCCGGCTGGTCGCCCTACGACCAGATCGCCGCTCTCATGCCGGATGCGACCGAGGCGCAGAAGCGTACGCGTCTCGGCTCGTGGGGCTTCTCGCATGACAAAGCGGATACCAAGGCCGCCAAACTCTCCGGTGGCGAGAAGGCGCGCCTGCTGCTGGCGCTGACCGCATTTCACGCACCGCATCTGCTCATTCTGGACGAACCGACGAACCACCTCGACGTGGATAGCCGCGAGGCGCTTATCCAGGCGCTCAATGATTTTCCCGGCGCGGTCATCCTCATCAGTCACGATCGCCACCTGATCGAGGCCTGCGTCGATCGCCTTTGGCTCGTGAAAGGCGGCACCGTGCGCGCCTTCGACGGCGATCTCGAGGGCTACCGCGCGGACTTGCTCGCCGAGCGTGGTCAGCGGGCGCGTGCTCAGCGCGACGGCAACGGGACATCGGTTCAAACTAAGACCGCGCGTGTCGATCAGCGCCGCGAAGCTGCGGCACGCCGCGCCGAGACGGCACCATTGCGACGCGCCGTGCAATCGGCGGAGAAAGAGCTCGAACGGCTGACGGCGAAGCGCGACGAGATCGACACGGCACTCGCGGATCCGCGCGCTTACGAGGATGCGAGCAAGGCCCAGAAACTCTCGATTGCCCGCGCCGACATCACCCGGCAGATGGCAGCGGCGGAGGAGGCTTGGCTGGCCGCCTCGGCGGCGCTGGAAGCCGCAGAGGCAGGTGCGTCCTAGGCGCACACCCGCCTTAAACATGAAAATGTTGTCATTTGACTTGGGCGCCCTGAGGCCCGAAGTTCGGGCCGCTGGCGATGAGATGTGGTGGCTATGCCACTCTAATCTCTGAACGCTGGTCGCGCATCGCCGCGTAAAAATCCAATGAAATCAATGGTCGTTTTATGCTGCATTGTTTGCAGTGCAACTCGATCACAAAGTCGTGCGAAAAATGTGGTGATCCCGCCACGCCAGCGCTGCAATGCCCTGCTCGGCTGCGCTCATTGAGCAGGGCCGAATGCCGGATACCGGTAATGATCGGAGGTTAACTGCCTTCGGGGGTGCCGGACACTGTAGAGTGGCGGCGCAGCAAGTCGCCCAGTGGAATGAGACTCGAGGCCGTGGCTTCGGGCTTGTTTGGGATGCGGTGTGTGGAACGTGGTGCGGCTGGCCGCATCCCTGTGCGTAGGAAAGTGACCATGCTCACGCGAGCCCTTGTCCATGTTCACCATCTGATCATCGGATTGCTCATGCTCTCACTCGCTCCCGTTACATCGCTTGCGCAGACTGGCCCGCGCGCCACCGAGTTCGTGCTGCCGAATGGCCTGCAGGTGGTCGTCGTCCCGGACAACCGGGCGCCTGTCGTGACACATATGATCTGGTACCGGGTCGGCGGTGCTGACGAGCCCCCGGGGACGTCCGGCATCGCCCACTTCCTCGAGCACTTGATGTTCAAGGCCACCGAGAAAATCGGGACGGGCGAGTTCTCCAAGATCGTCTCGCGCCTCGGCGGTCAGGACAATGCGTTCACGGCCCAGGATATCACCGCCTACTTCCAGCGCGTCTCCAAGGATCGCCTGCCCAAGGTGATGGAGATGGAGGCCGACCGCATGGTCAACCTCCGGCTCGACGAGAAGGAAGTGCTGACCGAGCGCGACGTCATCCTCGAGGAGCGCCGCAGCCGCGTCGAGAACAACCCGAACTCCATTCTCGATGAGCAGATGGGCGCGGCGCTCTATCTTGCGCATCCCTACCGCATTCCGATCATCGGGTGGGAGCACGAGATCGCCAAGCTCTCGCGAGAGGATGCGCTCAACTTCTACAAGCGCTTCTACGCGCCCAATAACGCCATTCTGGTCGTGACCGGCGACGTGACGCCCGAAGAAGTGCGCAAGCTCGCCGAGGCGACCTACGGGCAGATCCCGCGCAATCCCCAGGTGATGATGAGGGAGCGCCCCAGTGAGCCGCCGCACCGCGCACAGCGGCGCATCGAGCTCAAGGACCCGCGCGCCGGCCGTCGCACCTGGCATCGGCACTACATCGCGCCTGCCTACACCAAGGCCGCTCCCGGTGAGGCCGAGGCTCTCGATCTCCTCGTGAAGGTGCTCGCGTCCGGCCCGACGAGCCGCATCTACCGGAAGCTCGTTGTCGAGGAGAAAGTCGCCTCGAGCGCCGGTGGCTGGTATTCGGGTACGGCGCGGGACAGCGGCAAGATCGCCTTCTTCGCCGTGCCGAACGACGGCGTTCCCTTCGAGAAGATCGAGCAGCTCATCGATGGCGTGATCGCCGATGTGGCCGCCAACGGCATTACCGAAGCCGAGCTCGATCGCGCCAAGAAGTCCTATCTCGCCGAGTACATCTATCAAAGCGACAATCAGGCGTCGCTCGCGCGCCGCTATGGCTGGGCGCTGACCGTCGGCGCGACGATCCAGGACGTCGAGGAGTGGCCTGAGCGGCTTTCGAAGGTCACCACCGATCAGGCAAAGGCGGCCATTCGCCACCTCGATATTCTGCGCTCGGTCACCGGCGTTCTTCTGCCCGAGGCGCCCGACCAGCCGCCGGGCTCACGCTCCTGATGGAATCGAACCGAAAGGAATGAGGTGAGGTCCACAGGCACACGAACCATCCGGCGTTTCCGCGCCGCACGATCTTGTTTCAACGCGTCGACACAGCGAGGCTTCGTATCATGTCCAGTTCAGCACCCCTCCGTGGAAGGCTTTTTGTCCGCCCCGCCCGTCTTCCCGTCGTCGCTTCAGCCATGCTGCTCTGCCTCGCGGCGCCCGTCCTCACTGCCAAGGCTCATGCCATGAAGATTCAGCAGATCAAAAGTCCCGGCGGCATCGATGCCTGGCTCGTGCAGGAGCATGCCGTGCCGCTCATCGCGCTGCGCTTCGTCTTCGAGGGCGGCAGCTCGCAGAACCCTCCCGGCAAGGAAGGCGTCGCCAACTTCCTCTCGTCGATGATGGACGAGGGCGCGGGCGATCTCGACTCCCACAAGTTCCAGGAGCGCATGGAGGAACTCGCCTTCCGCATGAGCTTCGAGGACGCGCGTGACGGCTTCTACGGCAGCTTCGAGACGCTGACCGCCAATCGCGATCCGTCCATCGAGATGCTGCGCCTCGCCCTCAACCAGCCGCGCTTCGACGCTGATGCCGTGGAGCGTGTGCGCAAGCAGCTCCTTTCCGGCCTCGCCTTTGCGGCCAAGAACCCGAACCGCGTTGCGGGCAAGGCCTGGAGTGCGCAGGCATTTCCGGGCCACCCCTATGGCCTGCCGTCCGACGGTACGCCCGAGAGCATCGCCAAGATCACACGCGATGATCTCGAGGCCTTCCGCAAGCGCAACTTCGCGCGCGACAATCTGAAGGTGGTCGCGGTGGGTGATATCAACGCCGAGCAACTCGGCGCGCTGATCGATCGCGTCTTCGGCGATCTGCCGGCCAAGGCGGATCTCACGCCCGTCGCGGCAATCACGCCCGAGGCCAAGGAGCGCGTGCAGGTCGTCCATATGGATGTGCCGCAGTCGGTCGTGCAGTTCGGTGCGCCGGGCATTGCGCGCGACGATGATGACTTCATGCCTGCTTTCGTCCTGAACCAGATCCTCGGCGGCGGCGGCTTCGCCTCGCGCCTCACTGAAGAGGTGCGCGAGAAGCGCGGCCTCGCCTACTCGGTCTACAGCTATCTGCAGCCCTATCGCCGCGCCGCAATCTTTGCCGGCGGTGTCGCGACGAAGAACGAGGAGGTCGGGCGTTCGCTCGACGTGATCCGCAGTGAGCTGCGGCGCATGGCCGAGAATGGCCCGACGCCCGAGGAGCTGCAGAACGCCAAGGACTATCTCACCGGATCGTTCGCGCTGCGCTTCGATACGAACGCAAAGATCGCCAACCAGCTTCTCGGCTTCCTTTTCGAGGGCTATGGCATCGACTACATCGACAAGCGCAATGCGCTGGTCAATGCGGTCACGCTTGAGGACGTGAAGCGCGTCGCCGCGCGCCTGTTGAAGGCGGACGAGCTGATTGTTACGATTGTCGGCAAGCCGCAGGGCTTGGCGAAGCAGTAGATTTTTCTGGAACCGGGCAGGTTCCGCAAACGTAGTTTATGATGGTGCCCCTTCGAGAAGCTGATGCGTCCGCGAGGCGCCGGCTTCTCGATTGGCATATAAGGGGCTGACTGCCAGGGAGTTGAGCTGATGACCGATCCCGTCGAGCTGGATGTATCCGGTGCCGCATCGGGATCGGCTCAACGGCTCTATCATCAAAGCATCGCCGGTTGCCTCGATGGGCGCATCGGCACGCACGGTCTCGACAGCCGCACACTCGCAACCTGGCTCGACAAGACTGCCGCGCCGCTCGCGAAGCTCAAAGCCGTGCACGCTGACGGCAGCCTGCCGCTTCTCCGGCTGCCGCGCGAAGACGGCGATATCGTTGCCGCCGAAGCCGCCCTGAAGAAGCTTTCGGCCGGCGCCAAGATGATCGTGTTCCTCGGCATTGGCGGCTCTAGTCTCGGCGGGCAGGCACTGGCGCAGCTTGCGGGCTGGAATATCCCGGGTGCGGCCGATGCGGAGCAGCGCAATCGCCCACGCACACGCTTCTACGACAACCTCGATGCCTCGACCCTGGCGCTCGCCTTCAAGGGCATCGATCTCGCGACCACGCGGTTCGTGATCACCTCGAAGTCGGGCGGCACGTCGGAGACGCTCGTGCAGGCGCTCGCGGCTTTCCAGGCCGTCGATGCGGCCGGCCTCGGGTCTCGATCATCCGAACTTTTTCTCGGCATTACCGAACCCGCGCGCCCCGGCGTGCGCAATGGCCTCCGCGATCTCCTTTCGAGTCGCGGCATCCCCGTCCTCGATCATCCCACCGCGATCGGCGGGCGCTATTCCGCGCTGACCGTGGTCGGCCTCATCCCTGCCATGGCGCGCGGTCTCGATCCGCGTGCTTTGCGTTCCGGTGCCGATGCGGTACTGCAGCAGGCGCTCACGGCCTCACATCCATCTGCTTCCGCGCCCGCCGTCGGGGCTGCGCTTGCGGTCGGGATGGCGCGCGAGAAGGGCATCAAGGTCATGGCCTTTATGTCCTACGCCGATCGTCTGCAGCGGCTCGGCGCATGGTACGTGCAGCTCTGGGCCGAAAGCCTTGGCAAGGGCGGCCAGGGTACGACGCCGCTCGGCTGTCTCGGCCCGCTCGATCAGCACAGTCAGCTCCAGCTCTTCATGGACGGGCCGCGCGAGCATGCACTGACCGTGCTGCGCGTGAAGAATGCCGAATCAGGGCCGGTGATCGATCCGGCGCTCGCCAAACTGGCCGGTCTCGACGTGATGGCGGGGCGCTCCGTGAGCGAGCTTGTGGCCGCTCAGGCCGAAGCTGTGCCCGAGGCGCTCAATCGCGCCGGCAGGCCAGTGCGGACAATCGATATCGAGCGGCTTGACGCGGCAGCGCTCGGCGGCTTGATGATGCACTTCATGCTCGAAACGATTCTCGCCGGCTGGCTCATGGATCTCGATCCTTTCGACCAGCCCGCCGTCGAGCTCGCCAAGGTGCTCACGCGCGAGCGGCTGTCCAAATAGGGGCATAACGGCCGGCGCCCGCGCGATGCGACGGGGAACAGCGCCACTCATGGCCGTGCGTCAGCTCACACCCGAGACGATCAACCGGATCGCGGCCGGCGAGGTCGTCGAGCGTCCGGCGAGTGTCGTCAAGGAGCTTGTCGAGAACGCCATCGACGCCGGCGCGCGCGAAATCGAGATCGTCACGGCAGGCAGCGGCCTCTCGCTCATCCGCGTGACGGATGACGGCTCAGGCATGGATGCGCGCGATCTTTCGCTCGCCGTCGAGCGTCATGCGACGTCGAAGCTCCGCGACGAGGACCTGTTCAACATCACCACCCTCGGTTTTCGTGGTGAGGCACTGCCGTCGATCGGCTCGATCGCCCATCTCGAAATCCGCACGCGCCCCTCGGCGGCCGGTCATGGCATAGCCATCACGGTCGATCGCGGGCGCAAGGGCGAGGTGCGGCCTGCTGCACTCAATCCCGGCACGATCATCGAGGTGCGCGATCTCTTCTCGGCCACGCCGGCGCGCCTGAAGTTCATGAAATCCGAGCGCGCGGAGAACCTCGCCACCTCGGAAGTCGTCAAACGTCTCGCTATGGCGCACCCCGAGATCGGCTTCTCGCTGACGACAGGCGAGCGCACGGGACTGCGCCTCCCGGCCTGCCCGTCGGGTCCGGAAGGGCTGCTCGCGCGCCTCGGCCGCATCATGGGCCGCGAGTTCATGGCCGATGCGCTGGCGCTCGACGGCACGCGCGAGGCTGTGCGGCTCCATGGTTTCGTCGGTCTCCCGACACTGAACCGGCCGGATGCGGGCCTGCAGTTCCTTTTCGTGAACGGCCGTCCCGTGCGTGATCGGCTGCTGCTCGGCGCGCTGCGTGGTGCGTACGGCGATATGGTGCCGAAAGGCCGTCATCCGCTGGTCGCCCTCTTTGTCGAGCTCGATTCGCGCTATGTCGACGTGAACGTGCATCCGGCGAAGACCGAGGTGCGGTTTCGTGATGCCGGCGCGGTGCGCTCGCTGCTCGTCGGCGGCATTCGCGAGGTGCTGGAGCGCGCCGGTCATCGCGCCAGCGCGGAAGGCGGCGCGCGAATGCTCGACGTGCTGGCGCGGCGCAATGAGATGCCGACGCCGTCATCGTGGTCTCCGCCGCCATCGCAGCGCCCAAGCTATTCCGGCGGCTTCGGCGAGGCCATGCAGGCACCGCTCGCGGGGCTGGCGATCGAGCCCGGTGTCGAAATCGCGCACGAAGCCGAGCCGCCGATCACTGCATACGAGGCCGAGAGCGAGGATCACCCGCTCGGCGCCGCCCGTGCGCAGCTTCACGGCACGTACATCGTCGCCGAGACGTCTGAAGGCATTGTCATCGTCGATCAGCACGCCGCGCATGAACGTCTCGTGCTCGAACGCATCAAGGCGTCACTCGCGAACGGCGGCGTGAAGCGCCAAGGGCTGCTCATTCCCGAAATCGTCGATCTCGATAGCGACGAAGTTGCCGCGCTCGCCGAGGCCGCCGATCAGCTCGCCGAGCTCGGTCTCGTCCTGGAGCCGTTCGGCGCCGCCATTCTGGTGCGCGAGACACCGGCGTTGCTCGGCCAGTGCGATGTGGCGGCGCTCGTGAAGGATCTGGCGCGCGAAATGCTGAGCGAAGGCACCACCGGCATTCTGGAAGCACGTCTCGATGCCATCCTTGGGACGATCGCCTGCCACGGGAGCGTCCGCGCGGGCCGTCGCCTCACCGGACCTGAGATGAATGCGCTTCTGCGCGAGATGGAGGCGACGCCCCGCGCCGGTCAGTGCAATCACGGCCGCCCGACGTACGTCCAGCTCTCCCGCGCGGATATCGAACGTCTGTTCGGAAGGCGGTAGGCTTACTTCTCCCTCTCCCCGCCCGCGGGGAGAGGGCCGGGGTGAGGGGCGGCGGCGTACGCTACCGTCAGCGCAAGTTCCCGCCCCTCATCCTAACCTTCTCCCCGTAAGAATGGGGAGAAGGGACGAGCGGCGCTCGTTGCCACCTACGGGCCCCTGAACCGCAGCTTCACGACCTGCGTGTCGCCCCACTCGCGCTGGTCGAGCACGTCGAACGAATGTGAAAGCGCGAGATCCACGCCCTTGCGCTCCTCGAGCACACACAGCGCGTCCGGTACGAGCCACCCGCCCTCGGCCAACGCGGCGAGCGCCTTCTCGCCAAGCCCCTTGCCGTAAGGCGGATCGAGGAAGGCCACATCGTACGGCATCATGTTCCCCGCCGGGCCGAGATCGGTCGCATCGCGCCGCCAGAGTTTGGTCACGCCGGTCAAGCCGAACGCCTCGATATTGCGCCGGATGAGCCCCCGCGCCTCGGCAGCTTCCTCGACGAAAAGGCAGAAGGTGGCGCCACGCGAAAGCGCTTCGATCCCTAGCGCGCCCGTTCCCGCAAAGAGATCGATCACGCGACCGCCGTCGATGCGCGCAACGGGATCGCCATGCAGAAGCCAGTTGAAGACCGCCTCGCGAACGCGGTCCGAGGTCGGGCGGATCGCATCATCGCTCGGCGTGGCGAGATTGCGCCCGCGCAGCTTGCCGCCGACGACCCTCATGCCTCGTCCTTCGATTTCTTCCCGCGTGCACGCCGTGCTTCGGCATCGTTCTCGCGATCGGTGAGCCCAAGCTCGCGCGCGACAGCCGGCCCGAGCTGATCGGCAATGACCTTGCGGCGTACGTTGTCGACGGCGCCCGGTTCGAGATCGAGAAGCTGGAACGGCCCATACGACACACGGATCAGCCGGTTCACGTCGAGCCCGAGATGGTTCAGGATCTTCCTCACCTCACGGTTCTTGCCCTCGCGCAGTGCCATCGTGATCCAGATGTTGTGGCCCTGCTCGCGATCGACCGTAGCTTCTACAGGGCCGTAGCGCACGCCTTCGATCTCGACGCCGTTCTTGAGCTTGTCGAGCGCCGCCTGCTCGATCTTGCCGTAGGCGCGTATGCGATAGCGGCGCATCCAGCCCGTTGCCGGCAATTCCAGATGACGGGCAAGTGCGCCATCGTTGGTCAGCAGCAGCAGGCCCTCGGTATTGAGGTCCAGCCGGCCGATGGAAACGACGCGTGGCAGCTCTGGCGGCAGCTTTTCGAAGACTGTCGGCCGGCCTTCAGGATCACGGTGCGTCGTCACGAGGCCGCGCGGTTTGTGATAGCGCCACAAACGCACGGGCTCGGCATCCGGCAGCGGTTTGCCGTCGACCTCGATGCGGTCGCTCGGGCTCACATCAAGGGCCGGGCTTTTGATGGTCTTGCCATTGACGCGAACGCGCCCTTCCTCGATCCATCGTTCGGCTTCGCGACGTGAGCAGAGACCGGCGCGCGCCAGTGCCTTGGCAATGCGCATCTCTTCCGTCGGGCGACCGGAGGCGGGCGGCAGATGGCGGGGGCGTCGCTGCGGCGTCGGAACATGCGGTGCGCGCTCGGGTTCGGCTTTGGGGCGCGATGATCGACCTTGCTTCTTGAAGTCCGGCTCCGCGGTGCGCTCCGCCTGGCGTTTGGCTCCGGCGGTAGCGGCCTTCCGGCCTGGGGCCGATGAAGGGCGCGGCCCGGAACTGGGATCAGCACCCCAGCCCGCCTTGCCGCGCGGCTTTTGGCCGGATTTTTTCGCGGTTTTCGGCCGGTCATCCCGGCGCCCGGCCCGCGGGCGGTCTGATCTTGGCGGGCGCATGACTGCAACTCCGGGCTTGAGGCATGGTAGCGTTGGCTGTATCGCCGGCTCAAATAAACTAGGCCGAGAGCTTATGACACCCCCGAACGCCTCAAGCCATATGGATCGCGCACTCGAGCTGGCCCGTGCTGCGGCCGATCTCGGCGAGGTTCCCGTTGGCGCGGTAATTGCGGGACCGGACGGAGCCAATATTGCCGAGGCGCATAACCTCACACGAGCGCGCCGGGATCCGACGGCGCACGCCGAGATGCTGGTCATTCAGCGCGCGGCGCAAGTCCTGCAATCCGAGCGTCTCATCGATTGCGATCTCTACGTGACGCTGGAGCCGTGCCCCATGTGCGCGTCCGCGATCTCGTTCGCGCGCGTGCGCCGCCTTTACTACGGCGCGTCCGATCCGAAGAGCGGCGGTGTCGAGCACGGTCCTCGCGTGTTCAGCCACGCGACTTGCCACCACGCGCCGGAGATCTATCCCGGCCTTGGCGAGAGCGAGAGCCGCGCGCTGCTCGAACAGTTCTTCGCCGGCCTGCGCGAGGGCTAGCCTCTGCTTCCTCTGCTTCGAGCTCGGCGCGCCGACGGGCAGCCTCGATCGCGATCAGCTCAGGCGCGGGCATCATCGGGTAGATGCCGTGCTGCGTGAATAGCGCGCAGAGCGCATCGCGGTCCTCGACGACCGTGCGGTAGATCCAGCGATAGCCCCATGTCGTATCGGCCATGCGGTTCGCGCGCGCGCGTCCGATCAACTCGGCCGTGGCCTCGATTTCAAGCCAGCAAACGACGAGATGAACATATGTCTGCTCGTAGCTGCGCGCGCCCTCGGGCAGCCAGACGGGTGCCTGCGGATAGCGGCGCACGAGCTCATCGAAGACGGGCTCCACGGGGTCATGATCAGGACCGCCGAGCAGCGAGAGATACCAGTGCATCTGCTCGTGCAGGTATGTGGAGAGCAGGAGATCCTCGCTCTCCGTGAAGCGTGTGCCGAGTGTCAGGATCGGATGGCTGTACGTCGGGCCGGCAGGCACGATGCGGACATGCCGCGTGTACTCGAAGCGCGCGAGATCATGGCGGCGCCGCAGAGCCGCAAGCCACGTGCGAATGCGTTCCGCCTCGCGCTCGGCCTCGCCCAAGTCGATATCTATGCGGACGCCGTCGTCCGAGCCCGCCATTGCGTCCCCCCATCTGGGGAGACCATGCCGGATCGGTTCGAACTCGGGAATGTGGCGGCTGCAACACTGTGGATAACCGGTTCTCGCCGACCCAGTCGATGCGGCGCAGCAATCATGCTTGTGCTGATCGCAGCATCGCACTACATCAAATGAATGGGCCATGGCAGTGAACTGCACCGCCTCGGTGGCGGCCCATGATCTCAAAATCTGCAGTGCGTTCCGGCGGTTGGTGACGGTCGGAGAGCATAGGGACCTGTCGTGCGCGGCAGGTCGTGGGTTTGTGCGCGTCAGGAGGAGGCGAGATCATGCGAAGCCTGAAGCTGAGCATGGCCGCGGGGGCGATTAGTGCGCTGCTGGTGGTTTCGGCGGTGGCATTGCCGAGAGGCGCGATCGCCATGCCCGCAAGCGTCGACGAACTCCTCGACCATTGCAGGGATGACGAGATCTACAACGACGAGCGGCAGCGAGTGTGCTCGTCGATTATCGAGGACGGCCAGCTTTCCACGGAATTGCGCGCAGAGGCCCTCGTCCATCGCGGGGCCGTTCTTCTGGCTGAAGGACGAGCTGATCTGGCCATGGCCGACTTCGAGGCAGCGGTCGTGCTCGACCCGCGTAATCCCGTTGCCTACGCCTATCGTGGAGAAGCCCATAAAGCTTCAGGGCAGCTCGAAAAGGCCCGCGCGGAATACGACATCGCCATCTCGATCGACAGTGTGAGTGCCGATCTCTTTGTGAATCGAGGCGAGATTCATCTCCAACTCGGCGCGCGGGATAAGGCTCGGACCGATTTCGAGACCGCACTCAAAATCGAGCCCGACCACTACGTGGCGCGCGACAACCTCAGAGCGCTTTCCAAGAGCAGGAACAAGAAGTAGCTCGCCTGCGGCGAGCTTCGAGGGCGCTAATGCGCCTCGTCCTTGTGTCCCGCTTCGCGGCGGCGTTGGCGTGCGCGCCGGTCGAGCATGTTGAGGCCTTCGATGAGCGCCGAGAACGCCATGGCGGCGTAGATGTAGCCCTTCGGCACATGCGCGCCGAAGCCTTCCGCGATCAGCACCGTGCCGATCATGAGGAGGAAGCCGAGCGCCAGCATCACGATCGTCGGATTGCGGCCGATGAAGTTCGACAGCGGTGTTGCGGCAACCAACATGGTGATGACCGCGAAGATAACCGCAATGACCATGATCGGCACGTGCGGCGTCATGCCGACGGCCGTGATGATGCTGTCGATCGAGAAGACGAGATCCAGCAGCAGGATCTGGAAAACAGCCGCGCCGAACGTCAGCCCGACCACCTGGCCGAGTGTCACCTCGCCAGGATCGGGATCGACGCGGTGATGGATCTCCTTGGTCGCCTTCCACACGAGGAAAAGACCGCCGGCAATCAGGATGAGATCGCGCCAGGAGAAGCCGTGGCCGAAGATCGAGAACACGGGCGTCGTCAGCGTGACGATGATGGCGATGGTGCCGAGCAGCAGGAGGCGCAGGATGAGAGCCCCGCCGATCCCGATGCGCCGGGCTTTGACGCGGTGCTCCTCGGGGAGCTTGTTGGTCAGGATCGCGATGAAGATGAGGTTGTCGATGCCAAGGACGACCTCCATAACAATGAGTGTCACGAGCGCGGCCCACGCCGCGGGATCTGCGGCGAGTGTCAGCAGGTATTCCATCGGACGGCGGGCCCCTTCAGGTCCATAGGGTGTGGTTCAGGCGGACAGCGCAATGCGGGGTGATGTGTAGTCGGGACTGCAATTCTGCAAGAGGTCCTAGCGCATCAACTCTTTCATCGCTTTATCGAGACCGTCGAGCGTCAGCGGAAACATGCGGCCTTCCATGAGGTCGCCCATGAGCTTGATTGACGGCGTCCAGCTCCAGTGCTGCTCGGGCACCGGATTGAGCCACACGGCGTGCTCGTAGATGTCGGTCACGCGCTTGATCCACGTTGCGCCGGGTTCCTCGTTCATATGTTCAACGGAGCCGCCGGGCACGGTGATCTCGTAGGGGCTCATCGAGGCATCGCCGACGAAGACGACCTTGTAATCGGCTGGGTACTTGTGCAGGACGTCCCAGGTCGGCGTTCGTTCCGTCCAGCGGCGCTTGTTGTCCTTCCACAGGAATTCATAGAGGCAGTTGTGGAAGTAGAAGTACTCCATGTTCTTCATCTCGACGCGCGCGGCTGAGAACAGCTCCTCGGCGAGCTTGACGTGGTAGTCCATCGAGCCGCCGATATCGAAGAACATCAAAACCTTCACGGCGTTGCGCCGCTCGGGCCGCATCTGGATGTCGAGATAGCCCTTGCGCGCCGTGCCCTTGATGGTGCCGTCGAGATCGAGTTCGTCGGCCGCGCCCTCGCGCGCAAATTTGCGCAGGCGCCGTAGCGCGACCTTGATGTTGCGCGTGCCGAGCTCGACCTTGTCGTCGAGATCCTTGAACTCGCGCTTGTCCCAAACCTTGAGCGCGCGGAAGTTGCGGTTTTCCTTCTGGCCGATGCGCACGCCCGCGGGGTTGTAGCCCTCCGCGCCATAGGGCGAGGTGCCGCCGGTGCCGATCCACTTGCTGCCGCCCTGGTGGCGGCCCTTCTGCTCGGCGAGGCGCTTCTTCAGCTCCTCCATGATCTTGTCCCAGCCGCCGAGGGCCTCGATCTTCTTCTTCTCCTCCTCGGAGAGATAGAGGCTTGAGATCGCCTTGAGCCACTCCTCGGGAATGTTCGCCTCCGCGGCGTCGCTCATCAGCTCCAGGCCCTTGAAGACGTGACCGAACACCTGATCGAACTTGTCGAGGTGCCGCTCATCCTTCACGAGAGCGGCGCGCGAGAGATAGTAGAAATTCTCGACGCGCTGGTCGGCGAGGTCGGCCTGCAGGGCTTCCATCAGCGTCAGGTATTCCTTCAAGGTGACGGGCACCTTGGCGGCCTTGAGCTCATGGAAGAAGGTCACGAACATGCGCGGGCTCCGGGAGCGGACGATTGGCTCGTTATAGCATTTCCGCCGGTGGGTGAAATGCCGGATCGCGGCGCATCAGGTGCCCGCAGATCGCCGTTCTGCCAGCAGATTGATGATGTTGGCGGCCGCGATCACGGCTCCGCCGATGAGCACATAGGGATCGAGCGCCTCCGCATAGATGAGCCAGCCGACCAGGGCGATGAGCGGCACGCGCAGGTAATCCATGGGCGTCACGATCGTTGCATCCGCGAGCGCGAAGGCGCGCGCAATGCAGTAGTGCGCAGCGAGGCCGGCGAGCGAGACGACTACCAGCCACCCCCAGGCGGTCGGCGTCGGCCACGAAAGGGTGCCGAAAGTCAGCACCGTCGTATAGATGCCCTGGAAGAGCGACAGCCAGAACAGGATCGTCAGCGCGCTTTCCGTGCGCGTGAGCTGCTTGATGGCGATGTACGAGAAGGCATAAGCCACCGCGCACGCCATGGCCGAAGCCGTGCCCATGCTGATCGACATGCCGACGGGCCGGATCACGATGAGCGCACCGACGAACCCGAGCATGACCGCGGCGAGGCGCGGCAGCGTCATGTGCTCACGCAGGATGATGGGCGCCAGCAGCGCGACCCATAGCGGCGTGGTGAACTCGAGCGCGAAAACTTCGGCCAGCGGGATCTGCGTGATGGCCCAGAACCAGGTGAATTGCCCGGCGAGATGCGCGGCGTTGCGCCAGGCGTGCATCCCGAGCCGTTGCGTCTTGACGAATGAGAGCTTGTGTCCCGCCATGAGCGCGAGCAGCACAACGACCGGCAGTGACATCCAGCTCCGGTAGAAGATCATGTCCATGGTCGGCAGCGTGCGCATGGTCTCGCGACCCGCAACCGCCAGCAGCGAGATCATGGCGAGCGTGCCGGCCATCCAGAATGCGGCGCGGAGCGCGGCCTGCCCGGAGCGCCGGGGTGGCGAAGTTTCGGTGCTCATGGTTGAGGCTTCATGAGGATTGGATGCTCGCCACGCGCCGGCGCTCGCCGCGAATGTTCAGGAGATTGGCGAGCACGACGACAAGTCCACCGCCAAGCACCCAGAAATCGAGAGGTTCGGCATAGAGCACGACACCGACGAGGGCAATGAGCGGCAGACGCAGAAAGTCGATGGGAGCGACGATGATCGCATCGCCATACGTAAAGGCCGTGGCGAGCGCGTAGTGCGCCGTCAGCCCAAGTACGCCGACAACAGCAATCCACGCGAACGTGACGGCATCCGGAATGACCAGGCCTTTGTCATAGCCGAACAGCGGGCCAGCCAGGACAATCGCGAGACCGATCAGGACCTGCAGGCCCTGCATCCAGAAGAGGATCGTGAAGGCGTTGTCTCCTCCCTGCAGGAGCCGCTTCGTAATGATCATGGAGAAAGCGTATCCGAGGGCCGCCGTGAGAGCGAAGGGCGTGCCTTCACTCAGCGAAATGACGCCCGGCCGCACGACGATGAGTACGCCGATGAAGCCGAGCATAACCGCGCCGAGCCGGAGCGCCGTCAGTCGCTCACCCAGCAGGAGAGGCGCAAGCAGGGCCACCCACAGGGGGGCCGTGAACTCGAGCGTCGTCAGCTCGGCCAACGTCATGCGCGTCAGGGCATAGAGCCAGCAGAACTGCGCGGTGAAGTGGATGAGATTGCGCACGATCTGGAGATCGGGGCGCTTCGATACGAGGCTGCCGAAGGGGATGCCGCGCGCGACAACGATCACGATCAGGATCGAGACGCCGATGAATGTGCGCCAGACCGCGATCTGCAGGGCATCGACCCCCTGCGCTGCGGCGCGTCCGGCAACGGCCATTGCGGTGAATGAGACAATCGCACCCAGCATCCAGACGACGGCCCAAACGATGCGTCCGCGCTCGTCCGGCGACGCTGTGCCCTCGACCGACATTCCGGTGTTCCTTCCCCACGGCAGCGTGCGCCATCTATCCGGCGGCTGCGGCGTCGCGCCGTTATATATTCACACATGCGAATGTTCGGTTGCCGCTTTGCGGCGGCCACTGTATAAGGATTCCAGGCTGCCCAAACAAGGAAGCGCCTGACGCTGCCATGTCGCTGAGCTGCTCTGCGGCCATGGTGCATCAGCGCGTAACAACAGGCAGCAGCGTGGGCGTTGGTTCCGCGATCCTGCGACTGGGAGGCACGGCATGGCCAAGAAACTCGTGATCATCATGGCGAACACCGACCCCCGCAATGGCGAGGAACTCGGCGCGCCGATCTTCCAGGCTTCTGTTGCTGCCGCTATGGACTACGAAGTCGAGGTGATCTGCACCGCGACCGCCGGCCGCCTCATGAAGAAGGGTGTCGCCGAGAGCCTGGTCGTGAAGCCCGGCAGTCCGAAGAGCGTCTACGATTTCATCAAGGACGCGCACGAAGCGGGCGTGAAATTCTTCTGCTGCTCGCCGAACCTCGATCTCTTCGACATGAAGCAGGATGACCTGATCCCGGAATGCTCCGGAATCGTCGGTGGAGCGTATCTCATCGAAGAGGTCATGGAAGGCGAAGACACCAAGGTGCTGAGCTATTGAGGTTGACCTGATGTCCGACGCCACAGCGACGCGCGTGCAGGACTTCATCGGCGATCCGATCTCGGACAAGCCGCCGGTACCGCGCGCCAAGCTCGAAGCCATCTTCCGCGATCTGCAGGAGGACATGCGCTACGATCATGAGCTGCACGGCTGCCTGAACTGCGGCATCTGCACCGCGACCTGCCCCGCCGCGCACTATTACGATTTCTCGCCGCGCGAGATCGTGCAGCTCCTTTGGACCGAGAACCTCGAAGGCATCTACGATGCCATGCAGGAAAAGATCTGGTCCTGCGCCCAATGCTACACCTGCGCCGCGCGCTGCCCCTTCCGCAACTCGCCGGGTGGCCTCGTCATGCTCATGCGCGAAGTCGCGATCAAGCATCAGATGCAATCCGCGAAGGACGTGCTGCGCCCCTTCAGCCGCGTGATGCTGAAGCTCATCTCGACGGGCAACCAGCTCGCGCCGGACATGATCAATCCGCAGCACTTCGCCGACTGGGGCCCGAACATCTCCAAGGTCAATGCGCCGCTCAAGCTGCTGCGCAAGGCCATTCCCATGGCGACGCTGAACACGACGGAGACGGCCTGGGAGGTCAATCTCAAGACCTCGGTCGAGCTCTATACGATCTGGGAGATGACCGGCGTTCTCGATCAGCTCGAGGGCATCGACGAGAACCTTTTCGATGTCATCACGGATATCATGGAAGAGAAGCGCGAAGACTGGAACGACTTCCTCGAGGACCAGGAGGACGCCGACGACGATGATGATTGAGGCCGCGGTGCCGCGCGTCTCACGTCATCCAGGCGGACAAGCGTATGAGCAAGGTCAAGTACAAGCCGACGAAGGGCTACAACGATGCCGTGGCCTATCTGCGCGTGCGCGACGCGGCTGCGGCTATCGAGTTCTACGAGAAGGCTTTCGATGCGAAGGAGCGCTATCGCCTTACGATGGGCGATCGCGTCGGCCACGCCGAGCTCGAATTCGGCGGCACCTGCGTGATGCTCTCCGACGAGTTTCCGGAGATGGCCATTGTTGGCCCGAAGGCGCTCGGCAATACCACGGTGACGATGTGCTTGGCCGTTTCGGACGCCGATGCGGTGGCTGAGCGCGCGGTTGCCGCCGGCGCCACGCTGAAGCGCCCGGTGCAGGACGAGTTCTATGGCTTCCGCTCGGGGCAGGTCGAGGATCCGTTCGGCCATGTCTGGATGATCCAGACGCACATCGAGGATGTCTCGCCGAAGAAAATGCAGAAGCGCCTCGATGAGATGATGGCCGGCGCGCCTTCTGCCTCGAAGCCGAAATCCAAGCCGAAGGCGAAGCCGTCAGGTGGCAGGAGGAAAAAATGAGCGATCCTACTCATCGCCCACCGCACAATGGCGAGCGCTTCACCGGGCATGGTCCCGAATGGAAGCCCGCGAACCTCTCGCAAAGCGAGGCCGCGACGGCGACCGCCTGGGTCGAGCAACGCATCGACCGCCGCTCTATGCTGACCAACAAGGATCGCGTCGAGGATGTGCGCGATATCATGTGGCAGCTCGAGAAAGAGGGCCAGATCAAGGTCCACCGCATCACGGAGCAGCACCAGCCCATCGAGGTCAAGACGCTCTACGGCTGGACGAAGCGCGTTCCGACCACCCAGCTCTGGCATCACAAGAGCTGTGGCCAGTGCGGGAACATTCCCGGCTATCCCGTTTCGCTTCTCTGGCTGCAGAACAAGATCGGCACGCGCTATCTCGACGAGACCGATCAGACTTCCTGCACGGCGTGGAACTATCACGGCTCCGGCATCGGCAATATCGAGAGCCTCGCCGCCGTGTTCCTGCGCAATTTCCATCAGGCATACGTGTCGGCCAAGGCGCAGGGCTTGCCGGACGGGTATTTCTATCCGCTCGTGCACTGCGGCACATCCTTCGGCAACTACAAGGAAGTGCGCGCCTATCTGCTGCATTCCGCGAAGCTGCGCGAGAGCGTGACGAAGATCCTCGCCAAGCTCGGCCGTCTCGTCGATGGCAAGCTGCTGATCCCTGAGGAGGTCGTGCACTATTCGGAGTGGTTGCACGTCATGCGCCACCGTATTGCCGATCATCAGACGATCGATGCCTCAGGTGTGCGCGCGACGATCCATCCGGCCTGCCACGTCTACAAGATGGTTCCGGAAGACGCGATCTACGACGACGAGATTCTCGAAGGAAACCGCGTTGCCGTCTCGACGGGCCTCATTCAGCGGCTCGGCGCCAACGTCATCGACTACAAGACGTGGTACGACTGTTGTGGCTTCGGGTTCCGTCACATCATTTCCGAGCGCGAGTTTACGCGCTCCTTCGCCATCGACCGCAAGATCAAGGTCGCCGTCGAGGAAGCCCAGGCCGACGTCATGATCGGTCACGACACCGGCTGCATCACGACGCTCGACAAGAACCAGTGGATCGGTCGCGCCGCCGGCAAGCCCTATGAGCTGCCGGTGCTGGCGGACTGCCAGTTCGCCGCGCTCGTCTGTGGCGCCGACCCCTACAAGATCGTGCAGACGCACTGGCACGCGAGTCCCATCGAGCGGCTGCTCGAAAAGCTTGGCATCGACTGGCAGGCTAAGAAAGCCGAGTTCGAGCAGTACCTCGAGAAGATCAAATCCGGTGCGGCAGATCAGCTTTACGATCCGCGCCTGCGCATCACGTCGGGGCCGGGCTTCAAGCCGATCAAGCGCGAGGTCATTCCTCCGCCGCCCGGAGAATAGGGGATGCTCGGCATTACCGATCTCTGGCTGTTCGTGCTCGCGGGCCTGCTGCTCAACATCACGCCCGGGCCGGACATGGCCTACATCATGGGGCGCAGTGCGCAGCTCGGTTTGCGGGCGGGCGCGGTCGCAGCACTCGGCATCAGTGCGGGTTGCTTCGTGCATATTGCAGGAGCCGCGCTCGGCCTTTCGGTGATCCTCGCAACGTCGGCTGAAGCCTTCTTCGTGCTGAAGCTTGTCGGCGCGGCCTATCTCGTGTGGGTCGGTATCTCGCTGCTGCGCCAAGCGGGGGCGAGCGGCGCTGCTGCAGCAAGCGGTAAGGTTGCGATCTCGCTGCGCGGCATCTTCCTGCAAGGTTTTCTCACGAATGCGCTCAATCCCAAGGTCGCGCTGTTCTTTCTCGCCTTCCTGCCGCAGTTCATTTCCGCAAGTGCGCAATCGAAGGCGCTGGCCTTCATCGTACTCGGTCTGATCTTCGTCGCGGTGGGCACGGTCGTGTGCCTCTTGATCGCGTGGTTCACCGCGCGCGCTGCGAGTGTGCTCGGTGCCGGCAGCGCCGTGCGCACATGGATGGAGCGCGCACTCGGCGGGCTCTTCGTCCTTCTCGGAATTAGGCTGGCCTTCTTGCAGCGGAGCCTTTGAGTATGTCCAAGCCCATTCTCATTGTCGGCGGCGGACCGGCAGGCCTCGCAGCAGCGCACGCGTTGTCGAGCGTCGGCCGCACGTCCGTGCTGGTCGAGAAGACTGCGATCCTCGGCGGCGCGCCCATTCACTCGGGCTACGCGAAGCTCGTGCCTTCCGGCCGCTGGGCCACGGATGCCATCGGCAGCATGGTCGCGCGCGTGGAGAGCAATGCGAGCGTCACGCGCAAGCTGAATACCACTGTTGCGAAGTTCTCCGGCACGCCCGGCGATTTCACTGCCGAGCTCTCCGATGGCAGTAAAATCGAAGTTGGCGCGGCTTTGCTCACAACCGGCTTCACGCACTTCGACAGCATCAACAAGCCCGAGTGGGGCTTCGGTCTTTTTCCCGATGTCGTGACGACGACGCAGGTTGAGCAGATGATCTCGTCCGGTCAGGGCGTGAAATGCCCCTCGGATGGCCGCAAGCCCAAGCGCGTCGCGATCCTGCTGTGCGTCGGGTCGCGCGATCGCCAGATCGGCCGCGAATGGTGCTCGAAGATCTGCTGCACGGTCTCGGCGAACCTCGCCATGGAGATCCGTGAGGAGCTGCCGGACTGCCACGTATACATCTACTACATGGATATCCGCACGTTCGGGCACTACGAGACGGACTACTACTGGCGCAGCCAGGAGGAGTTCAAGGTCAAGTACATCAAGGCGCGCATCGCCGAGGTGACGGGCGACGGGAAGCAGCTCATCGTCAAGGGTGAGGACACGCTCGTGAAGCGGCCGATCACCATCCCTTTCGACATGGTCGTGCACGCGATCGGCATGGACCCGAACGTCGACAACATGACGATCTCGGCGGTGTTCGATGTCGAGCTGCACAAGCACGGCTATATCGCGCGCAAGGACACGTACGGCATCATGGGCGCGACCTCGCGGCCGGGCGTATTTGTCGCCGGCGCGGCCATCGGTCCTGAGACGATCGACGACTCCATCGCGCAGGCCAATGGCGCGGCCCTTTCAGCGCTCGCGGCCGCTGAAGGGCGCATTCTCGAAGCAGCGGAGTAGGGACGCGTCCATGATCGTCACGCGCAACCGAACCGAGCCCTATGCCGTCGAGTTCAGCGACGGCAAGCATGCGGCGATTGCCGATGCGATCGTGGCGGACGGCGGGCGCGAAGCCGGCTTCAAACCCTTTGCGCTGCTTGAAGCGTCGCTCGCCACGTGCGTTGCGATGACCATCCGCATGTATGCCGATCGTCACGGCTGGACGCTGCCGGATCTCGAAGTGCGCGTGAAGTATGACCAGTCGCGGGCGGACGCTCCCGTACTCCGCTATGACGTGGATTTCGGATCGGCTGATCTCACGCCTGATATCCGCGAGCGCCTGATGCGCATCGCGACGGCCTGTCCCGTGCACAAGGCGCTCACGAAGCCCATGGCGGTCGAGCGAAGCGAGCTGGTGGTGTGATGGCGGCGGGCCAGCAAGTGGAGTCGATGAACACGCCGCGTCCGGTGCTGCATCTGTCGGGCGCCAAGTTGCGGCTGGCATTGGAGGCGCTGATCCGCGCCGCCGAGCCGATCGGCGGTATCGAGCGATTTGCCGCCGCCGTAAAACTCAAGTCGGACGTGATGCAGGATCGTTTAGGCAATGGCAAAGCGGCCGCAATCGAGCGCGAGGCTTTCGAGGATATCGTCATCCTCATGGCAACGGTCCGCCGTCGTATTGCGGGGCTCATCGATACGGCTGGCTGGCCCCATGTCCGCGAGGCGATTTCAGTACTGCTTGCCGATGCCCACATGCCCGGTACGGCCGACGCGCGCATCGCCGCCTTCGTGAAGGCATTCCCCGACGACAAGGCCAACCGCTTCGTGCGCGATCTCGCATCGGAGTTGCTGCACGGCGTCTATCCTGAGCACTATCCGCTCATGCATCGCTGGGTATGGGACGCGCGCGCAAATACAGGCGTCCTGCGCGAGATCTGGCATGATCCGGCATCGGGCGACGATGTCGATCACATTGTCATCGATATACCGGACGGTCACGAGACCTTCCTCGTGTTGCGCGAGGAACTGTCGCAGTTCCTCTCCGACAACGGTATTTTCCGCGACATGCTCTGGTACGTGGATCTGCTGCAAGCGCAGATCTATGGCGACTACATCAATGCGCAGGGCGGCGCGTATTTGAAGACGGATTTCTCCGCGGAATCCGATCCGCTCGAGCATACGCGCCGCATTCTCGGCCTCGACCGCATCACAAAGCGGCGCAACCGTGGCGCGATCTCGGGCGATGCTCATGCGCTCGATGCGCTCAAGCAGCTGAATTGAGGCTGGAACGATGCCCATTCACGAGAAATCGCTCATTCGGCCGGAAGATCTGAAGACGCACGACAATCTCGTCATCGAGGGCATCGACGTCTCCGGGCACTGGTCGACCTTCATCGAGTCGCGCGTGATCGCCGACTACAACGAGAACCTCGAAGATGAGATCGCCGCGATGCCGGGCGGCGACAAGATCCACCGTTGTTGGCAATGCGGCTCCTGCACCAATGCGTGCACGGTGAACGCGATCGAGCCGCGCTTCAATCCACGCTACTGGATCTATCTGATCCGTACGGGCATGGAGAGCGAGCTCCTGCGCGACAAGGACATCATCTGGCAGTGCGTGTCGTGCCACAAGTGCACGCATATCTGTCCGCGCGATGTCGAACCCGAAGGCGTGATGAAGGCGACGGCGCATTGGTTGACGATGAAGGGCTACACGCCGCCTTCGCCCTCGCACATCTTCGACGAGGAGTTCACGCATCAGATCGTCCAGCGCGGGCGGATCGAGGATACCGAGGTCCTGCACAACTTCCTGCGCAAGACCAAGCAACCGCTCATGCAGGACTGGCTGACCGCCATCGCCTTCGCGATCGGCAAGCGGCTTCCCGTGAAGTGGGGGATCAGGATGGCTTGGCAGCAGGTGTTCAAGCCGAAGACGCGCGGCTGGGACAAGGCACGCGTCGCGCTCGAGGATTACATCCACGAGGTCGAGAGCGAGCGCAGGGCCGTCATTGACGGCAAGAGCAGGCCACAGCAGACGCGCGCGCCCCTGCGCGAAGCGGCGGAGTGATGACATGGTCGATGTAACGGACAAGGCGAAGAAGTATCGCAACGTCGGCTACTATCCGGGCTGTGCGCTCGAAGGTACGGGAAATGGCTATGACGTCTCGACGCGCGCTATTGCGAAGAAGCTCGGCCTCGGCCTCAAGGATGTGACGAACTGGAACTGCTGCGGGGCCATGGAGGTCAAGAACGTCGATCCCAAGATCCAGACGTATCTCTCCGCGCGCGTACTCTCGCAGGCGGTCAACGAAGACCGCATGGATGTCGTGATGGCGCCGTGCAATGGCTGCTATCACAACCTCAAGAAGGCCGAGCACGATCTCTCGAACGATCCGAAATCTGTCGAGGTCGTCGGGAAGCTGAGCGCGAAAGCCGGCCACAAGGCCTACAAGCCGGGTGAGGCCGAGACCATCCACGCGCTCGACTGGCTCAAGGAGGCTATCGGTGAGGAGGGGCTGCGCGAGCGCACGAAAGGCAAACTCGACGGCCTGAAGATCGCCAACTACTACGGCTGCATGTATGTGCGTCCGCGCCATATCTTTCCGGAGAAGGACAAGGGGCCGGGCTCGGAATCGACGAGCCAACCGCATTTCATGGATGATCTGCTGGCTGCAGCCGGCGCGGAGAACGTGAGCTTTCCGCTGAAGACTGCGTGCTGCGGCGGCGCTCACACACTTTCCGACAGCGATACCTCGACGAAGCTCGTGCTGAATATCCTCCAGGCCGCGGAAGCGTCCGGCGCCGAGGTCATCGCAACCGAATGCCCGACCTGTCACACGGGGCTCGAGATGCATCAGGTGCGTGCTGAGAAGCGCTTCGGCAAGAAGACGAACGTGAAAGTGCTCTACTTCACGCAGCTTTTGGGGCTCGCGCTCGGCATTGGTCCGCGCGCGCTCGGCATTCACACGAACATCTCGGACTCGATGGATCTCATCATCGAGAAGCGGCTGACATGACGCCTGCTGGCGCATCGCCGCTCGACACGGTGACTGGGCCGAAGTGGGACCGCCAGTACGCCGAGCCCGGCTACATCTTCGGTACGGCGCCGAATTTATTCCTAACGAGCGAAGTGCATCGCTTCGCGACGGGTGGTCGCATTCTCGTGCCGGGTGATGGCGAGGGCCGCAATGGTGTTTGGCTGGCTGAACAAGGCTTCGATGTGACGAGCGTCGAAGCCTCGGCTGTTGGCGTCGGCAAGGCGCGGGCGCTGGCAGCCGAGCGCGATGTCCGCCTCGACATTCAGAATACGAACCTGGACTCCTGGGACTGGCCGGTGTCCGCCTTCGATGGCGTCGCCGCGATCTTCGTGCATTTCGAGCCGCACGCGCGCGCGACCATGCATCGGCGCATGTTGGCAGCGCTGAAACCGGGCGGCGTCCTGCTGCTGGAGGCGTTCACGCCGAAGCATGTCGAAAATCGCAAGGCTGGCAGCCGGGGTGGTCCGCCGCCCGAGATGCTGTACACGGCCGAGCTCCTGCGGCAGGATCTGGAAGGTGCAGCGTTCGATCTGCTTCGCGAGGAGGAAGTTCCTCTCGACGAGGGCTCCCGGCATCAGGGTCGGGCGCATGTCGTGCGTGTTGCGGCACGGAGGGCGGCATGAGTGGCCAGGCGGCATATCCGGCGTTTGCCGGTCTCGAGGAACGTATCGACGTGATCGCCGTGGATGGCGGGGCGGAGCCGGTACGCGCCGCGGCGGAGCTGCTCGCTATCGGCGAGCATGTGCTCGAAGCCTGGGTACGTGCGCGTGGCGAGACACCGACGGACGCGCGCAAGGAGGGCTTCCGGCTGCTCGCGCTGCATCGTCAGGGTGCGCGCGGCGAGCCGTCCTTCAATGCCTGTCGCGAGACGTGCCGGGAGCTCGTGTATCACTACAACTTGCTAGCGCTCGAACCGGATCATCCTGACACGGGGCACCGCCTCACGCTCGCCGCCATGATCGCGCGTCATCTCATGCTTTTCGTCGGTGGCAAGCTCGAGGTGGCGGGGCTCGGCGAGTTCTGCTGTTCCTCGCGTCCGCTCCGTGCTGTTGGACATTAAAATTTGTGTTGCCCTGAGGCCGCCCATAAGTAGCCGGCACATTCTGCGCACTACCGGAGACCTGAAATGCCCGTCGTGAATGGCTGCAACCTTCCCGATCACCTGCTCTATGATGTGGATAATCACATCTGGTTCCAGGAGCAGGGTGACGGCACCGTGAAGGTCGGCATGACGACGGTTGCGACGGCGATGGCGGGGCAACTCGTCGCCTTCACGCCGAAGAAGGTCGGGCGCAAAGTCGATGCAGGCAAGAGCTGCGCCACCGTCGAGAGTGGCAAGTGGGTCGGTCCCGCCAAATCCGCCGCCGCCGGCGAGGTGGTGGCTGTCAACGATGCGCTCGTCGCCGATCCATCGCTCGCCAACAGCGACCCGTACGAAAAGGGCTGGTTCATCATCCTGAAGCCGCAGGACTGGGATGCCGTAAAGCCGGGGCTGACCCTTGGCAGCGCCGTCACGCAGCCCTACGAGGCCAAGATGACGGCTGACGGATTCTCCGGCTGCACGTAACGTCGCGCCCGGTCGCCACGCGCACGCCTTGGCTGTAGAGTGCGGCGCCATGCGCGATTCACCTGAACATGCGCCCCAAGCGGGCTCCCAGATAGCGGCTGTCGAGGCCGAGAGCTTTGCCGTCGTGCCGGGGCGTGCGGATGCGGGCCTAATTCTGCTCTGCGATCACGCGGGCAATGCCTTTCCGCCGGAGTATGGCACGCTTGGTCTGCCGGCGGCGCAGCTTCGTCGCCACATTGCCTACGACATCGGCGCGGCGGCCGTGACGCGCGGGGTCGCGGCAGTGCTCGGCGTGCCGGCTGTGCTCACGCGCTTCTCGCGCCTCCTCATTGATCCCAATCGCGGCGCCGACGATCCGACCATGATCATGCGCCTCTCTGATGGGGCCGTCATTCCCGGCAATCGCCACCTGGATGCGGCCGAGCGCGCGAAACGCACCGCGCTCTACTATCGTCCCTATCACGACGCCATCGAGGACGTCATCGGGTGCTGCACCGCTGCCGGCGGCGCGCCGGCAATCATCTCCATTCACAGCTTCACCGAGAGCTGGAAGGGCGTGCCGCGCCCGTGGCATGTCGGCATTCTCTGGGATCGCGATGCGCGTCTCTCGGCGCCGATGCTCGACTATTTTCACGCTGATGGCGGTCTCATTGTCGGCGATAACGAGCCGTACAGGGGGAGCCTGGAAGGCGACTGCCTCTGGCAGCACGCGACGTCACGAGATCTGCCGAACGCGCTCATCGAAATCCGCCAGGATCTGATCCGCGACGAGCAAGGACAGCAACAGTGGGCCGAGCGGATCATTGCGCTCGTTCGCGCGTTGAAAGGGCGTCCGGATCTCAATCTCGACCGCTTGTGAGCGGCCCCAAGTTTTGAAGAGGAGCGTGTCATGACGAAACTCGACAAGGCAACCACGACGGAACTCGAAGCCGCGGCATTCCGGCGGCTCGTCGAGCACCTGCGTACGCGCAGCGACGTGCAGAACATCGACCTGATGAACCTCGCGGGCTTCTGCCGCAACTGCCTCTCGAACTGGTACCAGGAGGCGGCAAGCACTGCCGGCAAGGAGATCAGCAAGGACGAGGCGCGCGAGATCGTCTACGGGATGCCGTACAAGGAATGGCAGGCGAAGCACCAGAAGGAAGCGTCGGCCGAGCAGAAGGCCGCCTTCGAGAAATCCAAGCCGCACAGCCATTGAGACGTAGTACATGGCAAAGCCTGTTACGCCGAGACTGACCGCCGACTGTGTCGCTGTGGATGCCAAGGGGCGCGTGCTGCTCATCCGGCGAGGGCATCCACCGTTCGTCGGGCACTACGCCCTCCCCGGCGGTTTCGTCGATGTCGGTGAGACAGTCGAGGACGGCTGCCGCCGCGAGCTCCTGGAGGAGACGGGGGTCAAGGCCGGCAAGCTCCATCTCGTTGGCGTTTACTCCGATCCGAAACGCGATCCACGCTTTCATACGGCTGCGGTCGTCTACCTGACGCGGGTGCGCTCGCCGAAAGTGGTCGCCGGGGACGATGCTGCCGCCGCCGAGTGGGTCGAGGACTGGCGCAAGCTGGATTTTGCGTTCGATCACGGCATCATCCTCCGCGATGCGATGCGCCTCCTGGCCAAGCTGTCAGCGGGAACCGCCAGCGCCTGACGGGACAATCATTCAATAAGATTGGGATAGGCGATGACCGGAATTCTCCGGCCGGTGACGGCGTTGTTGCTCAGCGCATCGATCCTGATGATGGGCAACGGACTGTTCGGCGTTCTGGTGCCGATCCGCGCCGACATCGAGCACTTCACGTCGTACGACATCGGCTTCATGGGCTCGTTTCACTTCGCCGGCCTGATGATCGGCTGTTTGATCTGGCCGCGCATCATGGGGACGGTCGGGCACATACGCGCCTTCGCCGCCTTGACGGCACTGGCCACGATGACGCCGCTCATGCACGCCATGTGGACCATGCCGTGGATGTGGTGGGGACTCCGGGCGATCAATGGCCTCGTCTTTGCCGGCCTCTTCATGATCATCGAAAGCTGGCTGACCGGCGCATCGCAGCCCGAAACCCGCGGCCGCGTTCTCGGCGCCTATGCGATGACGAACCTGACGGTCGTCACGGTCGGGATGCAACTCATATCTGCGGGGCAGCCCTCGAGCTTCGAGCTGTTCTCCCTCGTCGCCATCCTTTACTCGCTCGCGGCCGTCCCCATCGCACTGACGCGGCAGAGTGCGCCACAGCCGCCACCGCGGGCCAAGATGCGTCTCGGATGGTTGATCACGGTATCGCCTGCGGCTGTCTTCGGTTGCTTCGCCGCGGGGCTCGTGAACTCGGCGTTCTGGACATTCTCGCCGCTGTTTGCACAGGGCGAGGGACTGTCTGTGCGCAATACGGCGCTGTTCATGTCGCTTGCCGTGCTCGGCGGTGCCGTCAGCCAGTGGCCGATCGGGCGGCTCTCGGACAAGCTCGGTCGGCGGGCCGTCGCGATTGTCGTGTGCGCGATTGCATCGATGGCGGGCGTGGCTCTCTACGCAACATCGGGTGCGAACGCGACAGCATTGTTCGGCCTCGCCGTCCTCTATGGCAGCATGGCATTCACGGTCTATACGCTCTGCGTCGCGCACGCGAATGACCTCGTGCACCGAAAGCGCGCGGTCGAGGTGTCGAGTGGACTGCTGCTGGTCTTTTCGGCTGGCGCCATTCTCGGGCCCATGATGGCCTCGGCCATGATGCAGACCTTCGGGCATAGCGGCCTATATCTTCACACTGCCCTCGCCCACGCGTGCATCGCACTCGTGATGCTGTTGCGTGCGCGCATTCGACCGAAACTGCCGGCAAAGCGCTCGGAGCCGTTCGTCATCGTGCCCAAGACGACGCCGGCGGTCTTCGAGCTCGATCCACGCGGCGAGCCCACCGAGGAGGTTCCCGAAGAGGCGCCGGCGCGATAACGGGGCCTACAGGCTCGACCATAGCAGTGTGAGGCCCGCGACGAGCAGAATGGCCAGCACGAGCCGGTCATAGCGGTGGTCGTCGAGGCGGCGGTAGATGCGCTGGCCGATAAAGGCGCCGATGAGCGTGCCGGGCAGTGCGAACAGCACCGCGCGGCCGAGCTCGGCCGTGACGAGCCCTGCTGCTGCGTGCACCATCAGCGACACCGTCAGGATCGTCAGGTTGAAGCCCTGGAAGATGGCCCGACGCGCATCCTTGCCCCAGCCGCGCAGGCTCGCCCAGATGGTCGGTAGCGCGCCCGAAAGGCCGGCGAGGCCGCCGAGAATGCCGCCCGCGAGGCCGACGATGCCGTCGGCAATGCGCCCGCCCCAATGGACCGTCGGACGGTAGCTGCCGAGCAGCATGACCGTGCAATAGGCTGTGACCACGATGCCGACACCGAGCTTTACCGTTTGCACCGACACCATGACGAGCAGCCATGTGCCGAGCGGAATGCCGATCAGGCCGCCGATCAGGAAGGGCGCGAGCCGGCGCCAATCGAGCGCATGCCAGATCGAGGGCAGAGATTGGAGCTGTGCGACGACCGAGCAGACGAGCACGAGCGTCGCGGCGACGGTGACCGGCAGCGCGTGCAGCCAGAGCACGAGCGCCGTCATGCCCGTGCCGAAGCCCGTGAGCCCGTTGACGAGCCCGCCGGCAAAGGCACCGGCGACGATGAGCAGAATTTCCGCAGTCATGAGGTGCCCGCCGGGTGGGGGAGATATCGTCGGCGGGAGCACCGCCGTGCATTTAGGGGAAGTGGTCAGACCGATCGAGCGCCATGTGGAGCCTGTCCGCATGGCGGCCCCTGCCATAGCACAACGCTGGCTTGTTCAGCACGTGCCAGCAGGCAGGGGCGAGAAAATAAACTTCAGATCTCGACGATCAGCTTTCCCGTGACCTGGCGTTTGTCGAGCGCCATGATGGCCTCGCCGATCCGCGCGAGCGGATACGTCGCATGAACGTGCGGTTTGAGGCGTCCCTTGGCACACCAGTCCAGAACCTCGATCATGTTGGCGCGGTGCTGCTCCGGCTCGCGCATGATCATCTCGCCCCAGAAGACGCCGACGGCCGAGGCGTTCTTGAGCAGATACAGATTGAGCGGGATCTTGGGGATCGCGCCGGCGGCAAAGCCGATCACGAGCAGCCGCCCGCCCCAGGCGATCGAGCGCAGGGCCGCTTCGGAATAATCGCCGCCGACACAGTCATAGACGACATCCACACCCTTGCCGCCGGTCAGCTCGCGCAGGCCGGTCTTCAGATCCGTCGTTGCGTAGTTCAGCAACTCGTCGGCGCCGTGCGCGCGACAGACGGCGAGCTTCTCGTCATTCGAGGCGACAGCGATCACGCGCGCGCCCATGAGCTTGGCGATCTCGACGGCGGCAAGACCGGCGCCGCCCGACGCGCCGAGCACGGCGACGCTCTCGCCCGCTTTCAGTTCACCGCGGTCCTTGAGGCCGTGCATGGCTGTGCCGTAGGTCACGCTGATACCGGCCGCCGCGGCGTCACTGACGCCATCCGGGATCGTCATCATGAGCTTGGCCGGTACCGCGACCTTTTCGCGCGCGCCGCCCCAGGCGATATAGCCACATACGCGCTGGCCCGGTTTCAGATCGCCGACGCCCGACCCCACGGCCTCGACAACGCCGGCGATCTCGGCTGCCGGTGAGAACGGTAGTTCGGGCTTGAACTGGTATTTGCCGCGTGTGATCAGCGTATCGAGAAAGTTGAGGGCTGCGGCGCGCACACGCACGACGATCTCATCGGCGCCCGGTACCGGGGCCGCGATCTCCTCGATCACGATGGCCTCGGGTCCGTCCAGCGACTTGCACAGGGCGGCCTTCATGTGACACCTCCTGACGAAACTTTAGTGCCCTCCGACCGGGAGCGCTCACGACATGAGTACGACCCCTGCTCCGCCAGTCAACCGCGGCTACTTCGCCATTGGTGCCGAGCGCATATCCAAAAGTCTCAACGTCGGCAACCTCATGCGCTCGGCGCACGGTTTCGGCGCGAGCTTCACGTTCACAGTCGGCGCAAACTACCAGGGGCGCGAGACGCACGCAGATACGTCGAAAGGCGTTCAGCATCTCCCGCACTACAACTGGGCGCGCATCGAGGACATGGCGCTCCCGCAGGGCTGCCGGCTGGTTGGAGTGGAGCTGATCGACGAGGCTGTTGAGCTTCCGAGCTTCCGCCATCCGCTGCGTGCAGCCTACGTGCTCGGGCCGGAGAGGGGATCGTTGTCGGTTGAGATGCTGGCGCGTTGCGACTACACCGTCAAAATACCGACCACGTTCTGTATCAACGTGGCCATGGCGGGGGCCATCGTCATGTATGATCGCGTACGATCGCTCGGCCGATTCGCGGCACGGCCCGTTGGCGAGGGTGGGCCGATGGTCGCTCCCGAACCGCATGTGCAGGGTGGGCGCGTCATCCGCCAGGAGGATCCGTAGCGGCGCGGGGAGCGTTCTGCTGAAGGTGTCGCAAGAGAATGGAGAATAGAAGGCTCATGTCTCATCGGGGATGGACGCGCGGCATGGTGTTGCGCACCGCTGCTGCGGTGGCGGGGGTGGCGCTCGCGGGCAGTATTGCGGCCGCGCAGACGGTCAAATCCATCGGCACATTCTCGAGCTGGACCGCCTTTACGCACGGCGAGGGCGGCAGCCTGCTGTGCTTCGCAACGGCGCAGCCCACCAAGCAGGAGCCGGCCGGCGCCAAGCGGAGCCCCGCGTTCATCTATGTCTCGAGTTGGCCCAAGGACGGCGTGAAAGCCGAGCTGAGCGTGCGCGTCGGCTATCCGCTCAAGGGTGGCAGTGACGTGACCATGTCCGTCGGCAATGCGAGCTTCAAGCTGTTTGTGCACGGTGACCGTGCCTACATCGCTGACGCGGGCGAGGAGCAGAAGCTGATCGATGCCATGCGCAAAGGCTCGACGATAACGGTCGTCGGCACGTCCGAGCGCGGCACGACCACGACCGACACTTATTCGCTCGCCGGGATCTCGCAGGCCCTTCAGGCCGTCGCGACGAACTGCAAATAGGACTTCACGACTTCGGCTTGGCAGCCTTCATCCGTGCGATTGTCGGAAGGATCGTGCGGTCGAGCGTATCGCGCGAGATCGGGCCGACATGCTTGTAGGCAACGCGGCCCTCGGCATCGACAATGAATGTCTCGGGCATACCGTAGACGCCCCACTCAATGGCTGTGCGGCCTGAAGTGTCCGCGCCGATGGCGGCGAACGGATTGCCATAGCGGCCGAGGAAACGGCGCGCATTGGCGGCCGCGTCCTTGTAGTTGACGCCGACCACCGGCACTTTCGTCTTCTCGGCAAGCTCGATGAGCAGGGGATGCTCCTCGATGCAGGGAAGACACCAGGACGCCCAGAAATTCACGACCGTCACCTGGCCCTGCTGGAGCGTCTGCGAGGTCAGAAGGGGCACGGGGTGCGCGCCATCCTGAACACCCTCGATCGCTGTGAGCTCCAGAGGCGGTGCCTGCCGGCCGATGAGCGCCGAGGGGAGCTTCGAGGGGTCGCCCTTCGTGAGCGCGAAGGCGAACAATACGGCCATAGCGCAGAACATCAGGAGCGGCGCCAGGATCAACCACGGACGGCGGCGTGGTGCAGCCTGATCGACAGCCTGGTCCGTCATTGGCCGCCATCCTCCACGCTCGAGCGCCGGCGTACGCCGCGGGCTTCCAGCGCCGCCAGAGCACGCTGGTGGCGCCGGCCGTCAGCGAGCAGCCACACGATCAATCCCAGCATCACCACGGCGACCACCGCGTAGGACGCGATAATGAAGGCTGCGTGCGGTCCGAGGTCCATGGTGCTCAGCCTTTCACACTCGCCTTGACGCTGGGCGGATTGCCAGCGCCCGCGCGGCTCACTTGCGCGAGCGTCAAGGCCTTCACGCGGCGGCGCAGGATCTCGTTGCGCATGGCCATGAGATGCATCGCAATGAACGCGAGCATGAAGCCCGCCGCCATGACGAGCAGCGGCGTCAGGATGGAGCTGTGAATGCTCGGCCCGCCGATGCGCAGCACGCTCGCCGGCTGATGCAGCGTGTTCCACCAGTCGACCGAGAACTTGATAATCGGCAGCAGGACGACGCCGACGAGTGCGAGGATTGCCGTCAACCGGCTGGCCAGCGTTTCGTCGTCGAGCGATGAGCGGAGCGCCATGAGCCCTAGATAGAGAAAGAACAGGATCAGGACCGACGTCAGTCGCGCGTCCCACACCCAATAGGCGCCCCACATGGGGCGACCCCAGAGCGCGCCCGTGACGAGCGCGAGAAAGGTGAAGGCAGCACCGAGCGGCACCGCGGCCTTGGCCGAGACGTCGGCAAGCGGATGACGGAAGACCAGCAACCCGAAGCTCGAGATCGCGACCAGAAGGTAGACGCCCATGGCCAGCCATGCCGAGGGCACGTGGATGAACATGATCTTGACGGTCTGGCCCTGCTGGTAGTCGGGCGGGGCGGAGAAGAACGCGAGATAGAGCCCGACAGCGATCAGCACCGCGGCCAGCCCGCCGATCCATGGCAGCAAGCTCGCGCTCAGCGACATGAACCGGGTCGGGTTCGCGAGGCGGTGAGTGAGGTTCTGGGCGCTCGTCTGCATGGCGATGACTTAGATACGGTTATCGTGGCGACAGGCGGGCGCGGCTTGCGCGCGCGGTTCCTGCGAAAGATCGAGACTTCTCCAGGCTTCTCGGCTCAGCCTGCGACGACGGGCTTCAGGGCCTCGATGAGTAAGCGTACCTGTACTTCCTCGTCGGTCACCGCAAGCTGCGCGGCAAACCAATCCTGCACCATGCGGCAGACCCGCTCGGGAGCTGCACGTGCGAGCGAGCGCGCGTCAGAGAAAAGCTGGAGGTCCATCGGGCTCCAGCCGCGCTTGGCAAGCTGCATGGCCAGTTGGTCGTAGTCCTCGCGAGTCGGCTGGCGGTGCTGCGCCGGCGTACGGCGACCCTCCGCGATAGCAGAGAAAATGGCGGCAGCCTGCTTCTGGAGGGCGGGCGTGTGCTCGGGGGAGCGCGACAGCTCGACGATCAGCGGGTTGGTTTCACCCTGAGAGATGAACCCGTAGCAGGCGTCGGTGCTGTGACGCGAAAGGCGCTCGAGGTTGTCGAGGAATGTTGCGGCGACCGACTTCAGATGCTGAGGACTCGCAGCGAGTGCGTCGGTGACGTGCTTGCGGCGGAGAGCGACGAGCTGCTCGGCCAAGTGCTGGCTGATGGCCTCATCGGTCTTTCCCTCGCCTTTGAGGCGCGCTGTATCGCGTACGCGCTCCTGGTACCAGTCGGGGAACTCGGTCTTGAGGAGCTGCCAGAGTGCTGCCCTCTGGAACTGGCGATCGACCTCGTCGGGATCGGTGGCATAGCCGGTAGCTGCCAGCTTACGCGCGTCGGGCGTGGCTTTCAGTACAGGTGGTGATGCCGAGTCGGGCGTTGTCGCGGACGAGACACGATTGATCAGCGGATCGAGCTGGCCTGTCGCGTGCAGCGCGTAAACGCCTCCGCCGATGAGTGCGAGGAGGACAAGGGCAGCCACGGCGATCTTCGGAAAGCGCTTCGGCGCAGGCTCGTCGGCCCATGCGTCGTCGTCCCGAGGGCGCGGTGGCGCGGCGCTGCCCGTCGCCGGAGAAGGGCCGCGCATAGGAGCAGCGGTCGGCTCCGTGCGAGGAGCGTCGCCCTCGCTTCGGGGCTGGCCGGGCGCTGGCTGACGTGCCCCGGTCTCGCGTGCACGGCGGGCGGCTTCCTCGCGCCGGGCCGCCTCGGCAGCGATCACCTCGCGCGTACCAGAGGCCCGCTCGACCTTGTCCTGAAGGCTTCCCGGCCGTTGAGCGGGCTCCGCACTGCGGGCTGCAGCCTGGCGGCGGGCCTCGGCTTCCCAGCTTGCAGGATCCTTGGCAAGGCGGTCGCGGTCGACCCCTGCCCTGGCAGCAGCGGGTTCTGTCGGCGCGCTGGCACTTTCCGCGGGGCGCGCAGGGGGAGCGGGGGCGGCTGGCGCAGCGGACGGAGGCGCGACGGGGGGTGGAGACTCCGCCTTTTTGGGAAAAGCCTCGGATGCCGGCTTCCAATCGTCAAATCCTTGACGCCACACGAGATCGGTCGGCAGCAGGTAGCCGAGCTCGATGATCTTTTCCATCTCGGGGGCGCTGATGGGACCGTGCTGCTGCCCGTCGCGCGCCAGATACCATTCACTGGATTGATCGGCTTGCGACATGTGTTCCGTTGTTCTCGAGGTGCTGTTGGGCGCTCATGATCGCCGAGCGACGTCTCCGGGGAACGCAGAACGACGACAGCTCGGCGTGCCTCTAATACCACACATGAGGACGCATCGTCGCGCATTGCGGCAAAATTCAGAAATTAGCCGCATGCGCGCGCTTCCGCCGCCCCGCTTCCGGGATACGTTTCGCCACTTGGGGACTAAGCTAAGGGCTAACCGCGGCAATCAGGTGGCAGAGGTCTCAGGTTGCATCCTTGAATTGCGCATCGACCGGCACGCGGTACGCGTTTGCGAGCCGGTTGGTCATGTTGGCGAGGCCTACCACCGCATAAAGCTCATTGATCTGAGCCTCGGTCGCGCCTTTGGCGCGTGCCGCGGCCGTATGGGAGGCCATGCAGTACTCGCAGTTATTGGTGATCGAGATCGCGACGTAGATGAGCTCCTTTGTCAGCGGGTCGAGATGCCCCGGACCCATGATTGCCTTCAGGCTCTCCCAGGTGTGCTTGAGCATGCGCGGCTCGTGCGCGAGGTAGCGCCAGAAATTGTTGATCGACTTGACCTTGCGCGTCGCTTTGATGTCGTCGAAGACGGCGCGCACTTCGGCGCTTGCAGTGCGGGGATCGACGGGCTTCATTGAAGTCTCCTTTCGGGGCGAGTGGCGGCGGGAATGTCTCGCAGCGCATTGACGGGCGTCAACAGGCACCGCCGCCGAGGTCCACACGGGCGAGAAGGTGACCGCTCGATCTGGGTGGTCACGCGGATCGATGGCAGATGGGCGACGCAGCTCCGGTCGAGTTTTGCGCCTTGAGGCGACAGCTGCGCCTGTGTGCGGAACCTGATCGGCATACGCACGATCGCGAGGGGGCAACTCTCCACCCGATTACAGGCGCGCCAACCTGCTCAATCCACTGGCACACCATGGAAATCTGAATATCTCAAATTGACGTATGTCCGTACCAATGTAATCGTGCGCGCTTCCGGCCGGAGCATGGAAGTCAATTCCTGCACGTACCGGGAAACAGGTCTGGGGAGGCCTTGGATGCAGGATCGGCCTGCGAGCGCGGGTGAAGTAAGCACATTGCCGTCGCACGTGGCGCGGTTGCGCTGCCGCGCGGGCGAACTCACGGGCCATACGGCCGGTCAGGCGCCCGGCTACGTCCAGGGTAATCTCTGCATTCTGCCGAAGGCTTATGCGACCGACTTCGCGGCCTTCTGCCAGCGCAATCCGAAGCCCTGTCCGGTGATCGGCATGAGTGCGGTCGGCGATCCTGCGCTGCCCGATCTCGGTGACATCGACATCCGCACCGACGTGCCGCGCTACCGCGTATTCAAGGACGGCACGTGTATCGACGAGCCGACGGATATCCGCGGCTACTGGACCGACGATCTCGTGTCGTTCGTTCTCGGCTGCTCATTCTCGTTCGAGCAGCCGCTGATCGAGGAGGGCATTCCGCTCCACCACATCGAGCACGACACGGTCGTACCGATGTACCGCACGTCGATCGATTGCGTGCCGGCGGGGCCCTTCAGCGGCAAGATGATCGTATCGATGCGCATGATGACGCCTGCGGACGCTATCCGCGCCGTCCAGGTCACGTCGCGCTTTCCAGCGGTGCACGGTGCTCCGGTGCACATCGGCATTCCCGAGGCGATCGGTATCGAGGATCTGATGTCGCCGGACTTCGGCGAGCCGCCCCCCGTTGTCGAGAAAGGGATGCTCCCCGTATTCTGGGCGTGCGGGGTTACGCCTCAATCCGTGGTTCTCAACGCCCGACCGCCGATCTGCATCACGCACAAGCCGGGTTCGATGCTCATTACCGATCGCCTCAACAACAAACTGGCGGCGTTGTGATCGACGGCTAACTTATTTCGAATGTCTCAAAGGGAGGAAGTACTGATGAAGTTCAAATTGCCTGCTGCCTGCGTTGCCGCGACCTTCGCGGCCGTGGCGTCTATTCCTGTTTGGGCGCAGGATCTGCAGCCGCGGACGTTCAACGCTGTCGGAACGTGGAACTTCCTGACCAACTGGCAGAAGATGGAGCAGCCCTTCTGGGTTGAAGATCTGCCGAAGGCGACGGGCGGCAAGCTCAAAGGCAACATCAAGTCGATCACCGAGGTCAACCTGAAGGGCACCGAAGTCGTGCGCCTGCTGAAGCAGGGCGTGTTCGACTTCGCCGCCGCGCTGCCGATCTATGTCGAGGATGGTGGCGCCGTGATCGAGGCGTCCGACATCGCGGGCGTGGCGCAGAACTTCAAGATGAGCCGCGAGATCGTGAACGCGTGGCTGCCCGAAATGCAGAAGGCCATGGACCGGAACGGCGCCACGATCCTCGGCACGTTCACCTTCCCTGAGCAGGTCATCTTTTGCCGAGGCGAGATCAACAGCCTCGATGACCTGAAGGGCAAGAAGGTTCGCGTGCAAGGCACGTCGCAGGCCGATTTCGTTGCGGCGCTCGGCGGTGTTGGTGTGACGATCGCATTCGGCGAAGTCGTGCCGGCGCTGGAGAAAGGCGTCACCGACTGCGGTGTGACCGGCACGATGCCGGGCTACAAGGCCAAGTGGTACGAGGTTGTGAACACGCTGGTCCGCCTCCCCGTGAACTACACTGTCGGCGTCTGGGTCGTGAACACGGCCATGTGGAAAAAGCTACCCGAGGCAACCCGGACAGTCATCCAGGCTGAGATGAAGAAGCTTGAGGACAAAGCCTGGAAGGTTATCGAAGAAGAGACCGAGGAGGGCATAGCTTGCAACACCGGCAACGGACCTTGCTCGGTGGGACCGCCAGGCAAGCTGAAGCTGGTCGTTCCGACGGGCGATGCCGTGAAAGAACGCAAGAAGCAAATCGACGAGCAGGTGCTCGCTGCATGGGCGAAGCGTTGCGGCGCCGAGTGTGCCGCGAAGTGGAACGAGCTTGTCGGCAGCAAGTACGGCTTGACGGCTAAGGCCAACTAACAATCTGCCCAGAAGGGGAAGGCCCGGGAACCAGCCCGGGCCTTTTGCTTGCTATGATCGATATGCTTCAGACCCTGCTGTCGGCTATGGCGGCATGGCACTTTGTAGCGGTGGCGGCTCTGCTGCTTCTGATCGTCCTGTTCCGCGAGGTGCTCTGGCGCTTCGTAAGCGTAGTGTCGCTCGTCGGCGTCTGGATTGGGGGCGCGCTCCTCTTTGCCGCGGCTATTATTGTTACGACCGAGGTTCTCTTGCGTAGGGGTGTCGGCGCTCTTGTTGGCACGACCTTCATATTCTCCGGCTCGGACGAGATTTCTGGCTACCTTTTTGCCGTTGGCACAAGTTTGTCCCTGGCATATGTGCTCGTTACGAAGGGACACGTTCGGATCGATGTGATTTACGCGCAGTTCGGGCCGAGGATGCGGGCGATCATGGACGTGATCGCGCTTTTGGTCATGGCGATCTTCGTCTCGGCAATTCTTGAGCGCGCCATTGATGTCGCCAGCACGAGCTATGTGGAGCAGATCCGGTCGAATACGAACCTACGGATACCTCTGGCATGGTCGCAGATACCGTGGGCATTCGGCTTTGCTCTTTTCTTCCTATCCATTCTTCTTGCACTCACCAGGGCGCTGTTCGCGCTCGCGCGGGGCGACTTCAGCGCCGTGAGCGCCATAGCGGGCGTCGCGACGACTGAGGAGGAGATCGAGGCGGAGATCAAGGGGCTGGAAATGGGCGGTCGCGGGTCGCGCTCGGGGGACTAGCATCATGCTCGCAACCACACTTCTACTTCTTTTGGGGCTGCTTGCCATTAGCGTGCCGGTTGCCGCCGTCATGGGCGTGCTCGGGCTTGCTCTCAACGACATGTTCGCCTTCATGCCGCTTCAGCGCGCCATGGGCGAAATCATCTGGAACGCATCGAGCGAATATATCCTGATCGCGATTCCGCTTTTCGTCATGCTTGGCGAAATTCTGCTTCGCGCCGGCATTGCCGAACGCGTTTACAATGCTGCCGCCCAGTGGCTGTCCTGGCTGCCGGGAGGGTTGATGCACGCGAACATCGGGACCTCGGCCATGTTCGCTGCGACCTCCGGTTCCAGTGTCGCGACCGCCGCCACGATCAGTACGGTTGCCATCCCTCAGATCAAGCCGCGCGGTTATGATGAGCGATTGTTCCTGGGTAGTATCGCGGCAGGGGGAACACTCGGTATTCTCATTCCGCCTTCGATCAACTTCATTCTGTATGGCCTGCTGACCAACACGTCGGTGCCTCGGCTCTATCTCGCCGGTTTCATTCCGGGCGCGCTGCTGGCTGGGCTCTTCATGCTCATCATCCTCATCTATTGCCTCGTCGATCGAAGCAGAGGCGGCGCTCCTCTCGAGACGACTTGGGGTAGGCGAATTCGCTCGCTGCCGGATCTTCTCCCACCGCTGTTCATATTCTTAGCGGTGGTGGGCTCGATCTATGCGGGATGGGCTACCCCCACCGAGGCTGCATCCCTGGGCGTGGTCGCGGCGCTGATCCTGGCTGCGTGGGAGCGTAAGCTTTCGCTGTCGATGCTGCGCGCGGTTGCCGAGGGCACGATGCGAACCACAGCGATGATCATGCTGATCATTCTTGCAGCACAGTTCCTGAACTTCGTACTCGCGGCCATCGGCCTGACGGACGGTCTCGGACAATGGATTCAAAGCCTCGGGCTCGGCAAGTACGGCACGATGATATTGATCATCGCGTTCTATCTGGTGCTCGGCTGTTTCATGGAAACGATCTCCATGATGATTCTGACGACGCCGTTCATCGCGCCGATCGTGTTCTCCCTGGGTTGGGATCCGATCTGGTGGGGTATCGTCCTGACCGTCATGATCGAGGTCGCTCTCATCACCCCGCCGGTGGGGCTCAATCTCTATGTTGTGCAAGGTATGAGAGATCGCGGGCCTGTGTCCGACGTTATCTGGGGCGCGCTGCCCTTCGTTTTTGCGATGCTCGCACTCGTGGGGCTACTTATGGCGTTTCCAGCGTTGGCACTGTGGCTACCCAAACTTGTCATGGGATAGGCTTGAACCTGGATGCCGCGAAGTGCGCAGCGTCCAGGTCGTCGCCAGTGGAACGAAGAAACGACGATGTGGCAGTTCTGGATTGATCGCGGTGGTACGTTCACCGACATCGTCGCGCGGCGTCCCGACGGCGAGATACTCTGCCACAAGGTCCTCTCTGAGAATCCCGAGCGCTATCGCGATGCCGCCGTGCAGGGCATCCGCGACCTGCTCGGATTACAGGCCGGCGAGCCGATCCCGCCGGGCGTGATCGACACCGTGCGCATGGGGACGACGGTTGCGACCAATGCGCTGCTCGAGCGCAAGGGTGACCCGACGCTCCTTCTGATCACGAAGGGCTTCGCCGATCTTCTGCGCATCGGCTACCAGAACCGGCCGCGCCTCTTCGATCTGCATATCCGGCTGCCCGAAGTGCTCTACACCCGCGTCGGCGAAGTCGACGAGCGCATGGGCGCGCGTGGTGAGGTTGTCCGCCCGCTGGATGAGACGACGGCGCGCGTTGCGCTGGAGCAAGCCTATGCCGCGGGCATTCGTGCGGTCGCCATCGCGTTCATGCATTCCTATCGCTATCCAGCGCACGAGCATCGCGTCGCCGAGATCGCGCGCGAAATCGGCTTCACGCAGGTCTCCCCAAGCCATCTTGCGAGCCCGCTCATCAAGCTCGTTTCGCGCGGCGATACGGCGGTGGCGGACGCTTATCTCTCGCCGGTGCTGAGGCGCTATGTCGATCAGGTGCGCGACGAGCTCGGCGCCGATCGCGGCGGTTGCCGGCGCCTGCAGTTCATGCAGTCGAATGGCGGGTTGATCGATGCAGCACTCTTCCAGGGAAAGGATTCGATCCTCTCCGGACCTGCCGGTGGTGTTGTCGGTATGGTGCGGACCGGCACTATGGCTGGTTTCGACAAGCTCATTGGCTTCGATATGGGCGGTACGTCGACCGACGTCACGCATTTCGACGGGCAGTACGAGCGCTCGTTCGAAACGGAGGTTGCGGGCGTACGTATGCGCGCGCCCATGATGCACATCCACACGATCGCTGCGGGCGGCGGCTCCATCCTGAAGTTTGAGGACGGCCGTTTTCAGGTCGGCCCCGAGAGCGCGGGCGCCAATCCGGGCCCCGCCTGCTATCGCCGCGGCGGGCCGCTTGCCGTCACGGACTGCAACGTGTTGCTGGGCAAGATTCAGCCGGATCATTTCCCGAGCGTATTCGGCCCCGGTGGTGACGAGCCGCTCGATGTAGAGGCGGCGCGCTCCGCTTTCGCCCGCATGACGGCCGACATCAATGCAGCGAGCGGCACGTCATACACGCCTGAAGAAGTCGCGGAAGGCTTCCTGCGCATTGCCGTCGAAAACATGGCCAATGCGATCAAGAAGATCTCGGTGCAGCGCGGCTATGACGTGACGCGTTACACGCTCAACTGTTTCGGTGGTGCCGGTGGTCAGCACGCGTGCGCGATCGCCGATGTGCTCGGTATCACGCGCGTGCTGCTGCATCCCTATGCGGGCGTGCTGTCGGCGTATGGCATGGGCCTCGCGGAAGTGCGCGCATTGCGCGAACGTCAGGTCGAGCGGCCGCTCAAAGGCTCGTCTGCGGCTATCGAAGAGGCTCTCGCCGAGCTCGAGGCCAGCGCCGTCGATGAAGTCCTAGGTCAGGACATCGTGCGCGAGCGCATCAGGGTGGAGCGGCGGGTGCATGTGCGCTACGAGGGTGCGCATCAGCCGCTGCCCGTCGAGTTAGGGACGGAAGACGAACTCCGCCAGCGCTTTGCCGAGGCCCATCGCGCGCGCTTCGGCTTTGCCGTCGAGCGCGATGATCTGATCGTCGAAGCCGTGGCGCTGGAAGCCATCGGCGCCAGTGATGCGATCGTCGAGCGAAGCCTCACACCGAGCTGTAGGGCCGATGTGCCGGCACTCGCTGAAGTGCGTATGCATTCGCGGGTCGGTTGGTTGGATACGCCGCTCTATGACCGCACGAGGCTCGGACCCGGGGACACGATCGAAGGCCCTGCGATCATCATCGAGCCGACGGGTACCAATGTCGTCGAAGAAGGCTGGTCCGCGGTGATCACCGATCTCGGCCATCTCGTGCTCACGCGCACCGCGGCACAGGCGCGGCGCGAGCAGCTCGGCACCGAGGCTGATCCCATCATGCTGGAGGTTTTCAATAACCTCTTCATGTCGATCGCCGAGCAGATGGGCGCGACGCTCGAAAACACCGCCTATTCGGTGAACATCAAGGAGCGCCTCGATTTCTCCTGCGCGCTCTTCGATCCCGAAGGCAATCTCGTCGCGAACGCGCCGCACGTGCCCGTGCATCTCGGCTCCATGAGTGAAGCCGTGCGCACGGTGCTGCGCCTCAATGCCGGCAATCTGAAGCCCGGCGACAGCATCATGCTGAACAACCCGTACCGTGGCGGCACGCATCTTCCCGACGTGACGGTCGTGACGCCGGTCTTCAGCCGCGATGGCACGCGCATACTGTTCATCGTCGCCTCGCGCGGCCATCATGCGGACATCGGTGGCAGGACGCCGGGCTCGGCACCGCCGGACAGCCGTCACATCGACGAGGAAGGCGTCCTCATCGACAACTTCAAGATGGTCGATCAGGGCCGGCTGCGGGATGCGGAGACGCGCGCACTGCTCGCCTCTGGTCGTTATCCCTGCCGCAATATCGATCAGAATATGGCGGATCTGCGCGCGCAGATCGCTGCCAACGAGACGGGTGCGCGCGAAATCGTGCGCATGGTCGAGCAGTTCGGGCAGCCGGTCGTCGATGCCTATATGCGCCACGTGCAGGACAATGCCGAAGCGGCCGTGCGTAAGGCGATCGATACACTCAAGGATGGCGAGTTCCACTATCCCATGGACAGCGGTGCGGCGATCCACGTCGCCGTGCGCGTCGATCGTGCGACGCGTACGGCAACGATCGATTTCACGGGAACGTCGGCGCAGAGTGAATTCAACTACAACGCGCCGCTCGCAGTATGCCGTGCCGTGGTGCTCTATGTCTTCCGCACGCTGTCGGAAAGCGAGATCCCGCTCAACGAAGGCTGCCTCAAGCCGCTGACGATCATCACGCCCGAGGGCACAATGCTCAATCCGCGTTACCCGGCGGCCGTCATCGCGGGCAATACCGAGGTCTCGCAGGCGGCGACGAATGCGCTGTTCGGTGCGCTTGGTGTACTGGCCGGCTCTCACGGGACGATGAACAACTTCGTGTGGGGCAATGCGCGTCTGCAGAACTACGAGACGATCTGCGGCGGTACCGGTGCCGGTGACGGCTTCGATGGCGCGAGCGCAGTGCACTCGCACATGACCAATACGCGCATGACCGATCCGGAAATTCTGGAGTGGCGCTTCCCGGTGCGGCTCGAAGCTTTCAGCATCCGGCGCGGTTCGGGTGGAGCGGGGCGCTGGCGCGGCGGTGATGGCGCCGTCCGGCGGATGCGCTTCCTCGAAGCCATGACCGTGACGACGCTCGGCTCATCGCGCAAAGTGCCACCGTTCGGGCTCGCGGGCGGCCAGCCCGGGGCCTGCGGCGTCGATATCGTCGAGCGGGTCGACGGGAGCAGAGAACACCTGGACGGTAGTGATCGACGGGAGATGCAACCCGGCGATCTCTATCACATGGAGACGCCGGCCGGCGGTGGGTATGGGGTGCTCTAGGCGTGGTTACCTTCAGGGCAGAACGCCGCCGCCGGGTGTGCCAGCCTTAGAATGGCTTGATATACTGGCGCCATGGATATTCGCCAGCTCCAGTACCTGTCGGCCCTAGCGCGCGAGAAGCATTTCACGCGTGCCGCTAAGGCATGCAACGTCACGCAGCCGACGCTTTCAGGGCGCATTCGCCAGCTCGAGCAGGAGCTGGGCGTGCCGATCGTCGAGCGCGGTCAGCGCTTTCATGGCCTGACAGCGGAGGGCGAGCGCGTGCTCAAGTGGGCGCACGCAATTCTCGACAATTGGGGCTCACTTCAGCAGGAGATTTCGACGCTGCGCGGTGCCAAGGGTGCGCTGGTCGGGCGCCTCTCGCTCGGCGTCGTGCCATCCGCGCTCCCCATGGCGGCGCTGATCACCAAGGCTATCCAAGACCGTCACAGCGGTATCGAGCTGACGGTACTCTCGCAGAGTTCAGTCGAGATCCTGCGCAATCTCGAGGATTTCTCGATCGATGTCGGCCTCACGTACCTCGACAACGAGCCGATCGAGGGGATGCGGGCTGAATCCATCTACATGGAGCGCTACTGCCTGCTCGTGCGTGACGATCATGCGCTGGCGGACAAGGCGTCGGTGACGTGGGCGGAGGCCGCCAAACAGCCGCTCTGCCTGCTGACGCCCAACATGCAGAACCGGCGCATCATCGACCGGGCCTTCCGTACCGCGAACAGCACGCCCACCATCCGGCTGGAAACCAACTCCGTCATCAACCTCTATGCGAACGTGCACCTCATGGGGCTCGCCAGCATCGTGCCGGAGTATTTCCTGAAGATCCTCGGACCCATGTCGGATATTCGCACGGTGCCGCTCAAGTCGCCCGAGATCGAGCATAGTGTCGGCCTTGTGGCAGTGGACCGCGACCCGGTCTCGCCACTCGTGCTCGCCGTTTTCGAGTCGGCGGCACAGGCGGCGGGGCCAACGGGGGCCGGCAAGAAGTAGTGCAGTTCGTCATCGGCCGCCCCGATCGACTTATCGGAACAACCGATTGGATTGGTATACCAAGTCGGGCCAGAATGCGTTTCTGGAATGATTTTAGGTGCGCGGTGCCAGGGTGCCATCGCGTACGCGTTCATCCGAATTTCTATAAGTAGGATGAACGGCTTAGGCGCCGGATGCGCTGCCGAGAGAGGTGCCCTGAATGCCGGATACGACCGCAGAGGAGACAGCCCGGACCATCGCCGCCGAACGCGGAAACAGGCCCGATGAGCTGCTCGAAATGCTGCACGATGTTCAGTCAGCGCTCGGCTACGTGCCGGAGGCGGTCGTTCCTGCGCTCGCTCATGCGCTCAATCTTTCGCGCGCCGAGGTTCACGGGGTCGTCACCTTCTACCACGACTTCCGGTCCAAGCCGGCCGGCCGCCATGTGCTCAAGCTGTGCCGCGCCGAGGCCTGCCAGTCCATGGGCTGCGAGAGCCTCGTCGAGCGTGCCGAGAGCCGCCTCGGCATCGCCTGCGGCGAGACCAGCGCCGACGGCCGCGTGACGCTCGAACCCATCTACTGTCTCGGTCTTTGTGCGACGGCTCCGTCGGCCATGATGGATGGCCGCATTGTCGGTCGCCTCACGCCTGAGCGTCTCGATGCACTGCTGAAGGAGGCCGGGGCATGAGCAGCATCCGCTTCTTCATACCGAGAGATGCTGCCGCCATTGCCGTCGGCGCCGATGGCGTTGCCGCCGCGCTTGCCAAAGCCGCGCAAACCGCCGGCCGGAACATCGAGATCGTCCGCACGGGCTCGCGCGGCATGATGTGGCTCGAGCCGCTGCTGGAGGTCGAGAGCAACGGTGTGCGGCACGGCTTTGGACCGCTCGAGCCGGACGACATTCCCGGTCTCGTCGCGGCGGGTCTGCTCGATGGTCATTCGATCGGCCTCGCGACGCACCGCAAATCCGTTGGCCCGGTCGAGCAGATCGGTTTCTTTTCGCGCCAGACGCGTCTTACGTTCGCGCGCTGTGGCGTGATCGATCCGCTTTCGCTCGACGACTACCGCGCGCATGGCGGCTACGTCGGCCTCGAGCAGGCGCTCGCGCTCGGCGGTGCGGGGATTGTCGACGTCGTCGCAAAATCCGGCTTGCGTGGCCGCGGCGGCGCGGGCTTCCCGACAGGCATCAAGTGGAAGACGGTCCACGAGACTGCGGCCGACCAGAAATACATCGTCTGCAACGCCGACGAGGGCGACAGCGCGACATTCGCCGATCGCATGATCATGGAAGGCGATCCCTTCCTGCTGATCGAGGGCATGACGATCGCCGGCATCGCTGTCGGCGCGACCAAGGGCTACATCTACGTTCGTTCGGAGTATCCACACGCCATTGCGACGCTGAAAGAAGCTATTCAGCTCGCACGCAAGGCCGGACTGCTCGGCGCGAACGTCGCGGCATCGAAACAGGCCTTCGATCTCGAAGTGCGCACGGGCGCCGGTGCCTATGTCTGCGGCGAAGAGACGGCGCTGCTCGACAGTCTCGAAGGCAAGCGCGGCATCGTGCGCGCCAAGCCGCCGCTGCCCGCGCACAAGGGCCTTTTCGGCCGGCCGACGGTCATCAACAACGTGCTCTCGCTCGTAGCAGTGCCGTTTATTCTGTCGGAAGGCGCCAAGGTCTATGCCGATCTCGGCATGGGCCGCTCACGCGGCACGATGCCGATCCAGCTTGCCGGCAATATCAGATACGGCGGCCTATTCGAGACGGCTTTCGGCATGACGCTCGGCGAACTCGTCGACGATGTCGGCGGCGGTACGTTCAGCGGGCGGCCTGTGAAGGCGGTGCAGGTCGGCGGTCCCCTCGGCGCCTACTTCCCGCGTGCGCTCTTCGACACCCCCTTCGACTACGAGGCCTTTGCCGCGAAGAACGGCTTGATCGGTCACGGTGGCATCACGGTCTTCGACGACACGGCCGACATGGCCAAGCAGGCGCGCTTTGCCTTCGAGTTCTGCGCTATCGAGAGCTGCGGAAAGTGCACGCCCTGCCGCATTGGCTCGACGCGCGGTGTCGAGACCATCGACAAGATCATCGCCGGTGCCGAGCCCGAGGAACAGCTCGCGCTGGTCACGGACCTCTGCAACACCATGAAATTCGGATCCCTGTGCGCCCTTGGCGGGTTTACTCCGTACCCCGTTATGAGCGCGCTTACGCATTTCCCGAATGATTTCCGCCGGGCCAAGCGCCTGCCGCAGGCAGCGGAGTGAGGACACCATGACGCTCGTCACTGAAATCGATTACGGAACGCCCGCCTCCAAGTCGGAGAAGACGGTCACGCTGACCATCGACGGCGTCGAAGTGACAGTGCCCGAGGGCACGTCGATCATGCGCGCGGCCATGGAGGTCGGGACCAAGATCCCGAAGCTCTGCGCGACCGACAGCATCGAGGCTTTCGGCTCCTGTCGCCTCTGCCTCGTCGAGATCGAAGGGCGCGCTGGCACGCCAGCCTCCTGCACGACGCCGGCCATGAACGGCCTGGTTGTACACACGCAGAACGCTCGACTCAAGCAGCTCCGTCGCGGTGTGATGGAGCTTTACATCTCGGACCATCCGCTCGACTGCCTCACCTGCGCGGCGAACGGCGACTGTGAGCTGCAGGATATGGCGGGTGCGGTCGGCCTGCGCGATGTGCGCTATGGCTACGACGGCGCGAACCACGTCTTCGCGAAGTCCAAGGACGGCGCGGCCAACGACGCCTGGATGCCGAAGGACGAGACCAATCCTTATTTCACTTACGACCCTTCGAAGTGCATCGTGTGCAATCGCTGCGTGCGCGCGTGCGAGGAAGTGCAGGGCACATTCGCGCTGACGATCGCCGGGCGCGGTTTCGAGAGCCGCGTTGCGGCCGGCATGTCGGAGAATTTCCTCGACAGCGAGTGCGTCTCCTGCGGCGCTTGCGTGCAAGCCTGCCCGACGGCGACGCTCAGCGAGAAATCGCTGATCGATATCGGCCAGCCCGAGCACTCGGTCGTCACGACGTGCGCGTATTGCGGCGTCGGCTGCTCATTCAAGGCGGAGATGCGCGGCGAGGAAGTCGTTCGCATGGTGCCCTACAAGGACGGCAAGGCCAATCGCGGGCACTCTTGCGTCAAGGGCCGCTTTGCCTGGGGCTACACCACGCACAAGGAACGCATCACGAAGCCCATGGTGCGGGACAAGATCACCGATCCTTGGCGCGAGGCGACGTGGGAAGAGGCCATCGGCCGCGTGGTCTCGGAGTTCAAGCGCATTCAGTACCAGTATGGACGTGACGCCGTCGGCGGCATCACCTCGTCACGTTGCACGAACGAGGAGACGTTCCTCGTCCAGAAGCTCATTCGCGCGGGCTTTGGCGTGAACAACGTCGATACGTGCGCGCGCGTTTGCCACTCGCCGACCGGTTATGGCTTGCGGACGGCCTTCGGAACGTCGGCTGGGACGCAGGATTTCGATTCCGTCGAAGACTCCGATGTCATGCTGGTCATCGGCGCGAACCCGACGGATGCCCATCCCGTGTTCGCAAGCCGGATGAAGAAGCGTCTCAGGGCGGGCGCCAAGCTGATCGTCGTCGATCCACGCCGTATTGATCTCGTGCGCTCGGCCCACATCGAGGCAGCGCACCATCTGCCCTTGCTCCCCGGCACGAACGTCGCAGTGCTCACGGCGATAGCGCACGTCATCGTCACCGAGGGGCTCGTGAACGAGAAGTTCGTCCGCGAGCGTTGCGAGATGGAGGACTTCCAGGAGTGGGCTGCCTTCGTCAGCGAGGCGCGCAATTCGCCTGAGGCGACGGCGAAATTCACCGGCGTCGATCCAGCTGAGCTGCGCGCCGCGGCCCGCCTCTATGCGACAGGCGGCAATGCCGCCATCTACTACGGCCTCGGTGTTACCGAGCACAGCCAGGGTTCGACGACCGTGATGGCGATCGCGAACCTCGCAATGGTGACGGGCAATCTCGGGCGCCGTGGCGTGGGCGTCAATCCGCTGCGCGGCCAGAACAACGTGCAGGGCGCGTGCGACATGGGCTCGTTCCCGCATGAGCTTTCCGGCTATCGCCATATCTCGGATGATGCGACGCGCACCATGTTCGAGGAGTTCTGGGGCACCAAGCTCAATCCCGAGCCGGGCCTGCGCATCAACAACATGCTCGATGCCGCCGTCGATGGATCCTTCAGGGCCATCTACATCCAGGGTGAGGATATCCTGCAGTCCGACCCCGACACCAAGCATGTAGCGGCCGGCCTCGAGGCCATGGAGTGCGTGGTCGTCCAGGATCTCTTCCTGAACGAGACCGCCAACTACGCGCACATCTTCCTGCCAGGCTCGACGTTCCTCGAGAAGGACGGCACGTTCACGAATGCCGAGCGCCGCATTCAGCTCGTGCGCAAGGTCATGACGCCGCTCAATGGCTACGCCGATTGGGAGATCACGCAGCTTCTCGCACAGGGCTTCGGGCTCGACTGGAACTACACGCACCCGAGCGAGATCATGGATGAGATCGCGGCGCTGACGCCGACGTTCAAGAACGTCAGCTTCAAGAAGATCGAGGAAATGGGCTCCGTGCAGTGGCCTTGCAACGACGCCAATCCCGAGGGCTCGCCGATCATGCACGCGACGACGTTCGCGCGCGGCAAAGGCAAGTTCATGATGACGGAATACGTGCCGACGGACGAGCGGACGGGGCCGCGCTTCCCGCTGCTGCTGACGACGGGCCGCATTCTCTCGCAGTACAATGTCGGCGCGCAGACGCGGCGGACCGACAATGTCATGTGGCACGAGGAGGACCGCCTCGAGATCCATCCGCACGACGCCGAGCAGCGCGGCATCAAGGATGGCGACTGGGTGCGCATTGTCAGCCGCTCCGGCGAGCTTGCTCAGCGTGCGCTGATCACCGATCGCGTGGCGCCAGGCGTCGTCTACACGACGTTCCATCATCCGCTGACGAATGCCAACATCGTCACCACGGATTACTCCGACTGGGCGACGAACTGCCCCGAATACAAGGTGACGGCGGTGCAGGTCGGCCTTTCGAACGGTCCGACACAGTACCAGGAGGACTATGAAGCCTTCGCGCAGGCAAGCCGACGGATTGCGGCTGTCGAGGCGGCGGAATAGCATAGCCGGATGACAGACGCCGCGATCCGCGCCCGTTCGATCAAGGTGACGGCCAATGCCGTCACGGCGATGGAGCGCGAGCTGCCGGTGGAGGTGCCTGTCGCGCTCGTCTACGACGGCACAACGCAAGCCGTCATGATGGCCTCGCCGAGGGACCTTGAAGACTTCGCCATTGGCTTCAGCCTGAGTGAAGGCATTATTTCGGCGCCTGGCGAAATCGAAAGCTTCGAGGTCGTCGAGCACGCCGAGGGCATCGAGCTGCGCATGTGGCTCAACAAGGATCGCGGGCTAGAACTTGCGGCGCGGCGCCGGCGGATCGTCGGGCCGACGGGGTGCGGACTGTGCGGCGTCGAGAGCTTGGACGAGGCGAACCCGCCGATGTCGCCGGTCGCGCGTGACATCACCTTCACGGGCGCCGAGATCATGAAGGCCATGGCGTCTCTCGCTCCGGCTCAAGAACTCAACCTGCGTACGCGCGCCGTTCACGGTGTCGGTTTCTGGAACAGGGAGCAGGGTCTCGTTGCCATTGCCGAGGATGTCGGCCGTCACAATGCGCTCGACAAGCTCGTCGGTGGACTCCGTCGCCGCGACGTCGACGTCGGCGATGGGATCGTTCTCCTCACGAGCCGTGTGTCCGTCGAGATGGTGCAGAAAGCGGGGCGAGCGGGGGCGCCGATGATCGTCGCGGTTTCGGCGCCGACGAAGCTGGCGCTCGAGACGGCGGATGCAGCGGGCATAACGCTCGTTGCGATCGCGCGCCTGGACGGCTTCGAGGTCTTCTCGCATCCAGAGCGCATTCCCGAGGCGACTGCGCCCGAGGACAAACTTGGAAAGCCGGCTAAAAATGCAGCAGCATGACAAGCTCGTCATGATGGCGAACCAGATCGCCAAGTTCTTCGAAGCGCAAGGCGAGACGCGCGCGGTGCCGCAGATCGCGCAACACATCAAGGATTTCTGGGATCCCCGCATGCGCCGCGGTATTCTGGAGCACGTCGCGAGTGGCGGTGCCGGGCTTGATCCGCTCGCGCTCGCCGCCCTCCGGAAGTTGCACCCCGCTCCGCAGGCGAGTGGACCTCGGGCCTGAGAATGTCGAGCGCTGCGAACGGAACGTCCGAAGACGTTCTTGCTCTCAAGCGGGCATTGCGAACACGCCAGAAGGCGCGGCGCGCGGAAACACTCAGTGCGCTTGGGGCGAGCGTCAACGAGGGGCTAGTGAAGCATGGCATGGCTCTCCTTGGCGCCCATGAATCCGGCCATGTGTCCGGCTACTACCCCATGGAAGGCGAGATCTGGCCGCTCCCGCTGATGGCGGCACTCAAGGCCACGGGGCACTCGCTGGCGCTTCCTGTCATGCAGGGCAAGGCGGAGCCGCTCGTCTTTCGCGCCTGGACGCCGGGCGATCCGCTCATTCCCGGCGTTTGGGGCATTCGCCAGCCGGCCCCGGACAAGCCGGAGGTGCTTCCTGATATCGTGCTGGTGCCGCTGCTCGCCTTCGACGCCAGGGGCTATAGGCTCGGTTATGGCGGCGGCTTCTATGATCGGACCCTGCGCGCCCTCAGATCCCTGAAGTCCATTCTGGCGGTCGGTCTGGCCCTGGATGAGCTGGAGGTCGACGCCGTCCCCCATCTCGACTATGACGAGCGCCTTGATTGGGTCCTGACGCCGTCGGGAGCCCGAAAGCGTTCGGACGGATAAAATGCGTCTATTGTTTCTCGGGGATGTCGTCGGCCGCGCGGGGCGCGACGTGGTCATGGAGTATCTGCCTGGGCTTGTCAGCCGCTACAGGCTCGACTTCGTCGTCATCAATGGCGAGAACTCGGCTGGTGGTTTCGGCATCACCGAGGCCATTTGCGATGACCTGCTGGCTGCCGGCGCCGATGCCGTGACGCTCGGCAATCACAGTTGGGATCAGCGCGAAGCTCTGGTTTTCATCGAGCGTCAACCGCGCCTCCTACGCCCGGTCAACTACCCCCCCGGAACGCCGGGCCGAGGCGCCGGGCTCTACAAGGCCCGCAATGGTGCCGAGGTGCTGGTTATCAATGCCATGGGCCGGATTTTCATGCCGGAGCTCGATTGCCCCTTCCGCGCCATCGACACCGAGCTCGAGGCTTGCCCGCTGGGCATGGGCGCGGATGCCGTCCTGGTCGACTTCCATGCCGAAGCGACGAGTGAGAAGGAAGCGCTCGGTCTCTATCTCGACGGCCGCGTGTCGTGTGTTGTCGGCACGCACACGCATGTGCCAACGAGCGACGATCGCGTGCTGCCCGCCGGCACGGCGTACATGTCCGATGCGGGCATGTGCGGCGACTACAATTCGGTGCTCGGCATGCAGCCCGAGGAACCGCTCAATCGCTTTCTGACGCGCATTCCCAAGGGGCGCATGGAGCCTTCGCTCGGGGCAGGAACGCTGTGCGGGTTTGCAGTCGAGATCGATCCTAAGACGGGTCTTGCGCAGAAGGCCCAGGCCCTGCAGATGGGTGGTGCCTTGCGCCCGCGCCTGATCGATTTCTGGGAAGAAGAGTGAAATCCGATCCTCGGATCGGTCGAGGACGTCGGCCACGACGAAAACAGGAGAGGTGAACCACCTCCCCTGCCCAGATAGCCAAACAGCGGTTGGATTCAGCCCTGGCGCGCCTTGAAGCGCGGGTTGGACTTGTTGATCACGTAGACCCGGCCCTTGCGACGCACGAGGCGGTTCCCGCGATGGCGGCCACGAAGAGATTTCAATGAGTTGCGGACTTTCATGACACCACGGCCTCAGTTGCGGGCAATGTGTCATGGCGCTTCCGCGCTCCCGGTGGAGCGGTGCGGCAACGAACAGCGGTGCCCATTGAAAAGGTGGCGCAACCTATGCGGCACGGCCCGGACTGTCAACCCGCGCTAATCGTCGCCGGCAGCAGGGACGTTTTCCGGGGCGGCGACCTCCAATAGGTCCGGCGATGGTTTCCGCTCGGCTGGCCGTGAGCGCAGCGGCGTGCGTGGGCGCTCTGGAGGCTGGCTGCGCTGTTCCAGAGTCCAAAGGCGGCGGCCGTGCAGACCCGCGACCGTCGTGACGGCTATTTCCGCGCCCCGCAAGCGTATGGCGTGGGCACCTGCGTGCCGCAGCGCGTTGGCATCGATCACGAGCGCGGCCGGAGTGCACTCCTTGGGCCGTGTATGCCGCCGAACGAGTATGGCGGCGCGCGCGCAGTCATCGCGGAGCGCTGAAGCGTGGCGCGGAACGGCCAGCCGGCGCCCCTTCACGTCCGCGACGCAGCCACTGGCATCGCATTTGAAGAGCGACGTGGATTGCGTCGTGTCGGCAACGCTTGTCGGAGGGCGACCGTCACCGTCCCGTTCGAGCCAGCGGCCAAGATCGAACTGGTCCGAGCGGCCGGCGAGCGCTGACAGGCGGCCATCCTCGCCGCGTGCTGCGACGAGCGTACCCGATCGACTGATGAGAATATCCGGCCGCGGCGCGAATGGGGCGAGCGCAAGGCCCACAGCGATCACGGCGAGCCCCCAGATACGCAGCCGCGTGCGCCATAGTAGCAGCCACGCACCGCCCACGACGATGAGCGCGAAACTCGCGGTCGGAATGGCCCCGACGCGGATCACGGAACCCGGCAGCGCTGCAACCCACGTTGCGACCACGCTCATGAAGGAAATGCCGAGGCCCATGAGATGGAGCGGCACGGCTTCGAGGCCGAGCGGCAGCGCCAGCAGCGTCGCGAGCGCCGCCGGCATGATCAGGAGATTGACGGCCGGGACGGCAAGGAGGTTCGCCAGCATCGAGTACTGCTGGCTCTGGTGGAAATGGTAGATGCCGAAGGGCGCGACCGCGAGGCTCGCCAATAGTGTCGAAGCAATGATGCCGCTCAAGAAGATCAGCGGCGCGCGCCAGAGCCCGCTGGAGCGCGGTCCCCGCTCAGGATCGCCTCGATCTCGCCAGGCCTCGTAGCCGGCGACAAGCGCGACGACTGCGGCGAAGGACATCTGGAAGCCCACATCGATCAGGCTTTCCGGCATCACGATCAGCATGGCGAGGGCTGCCAGCGCGACATTGCGCAGCGCCAGCGCCGGGCGGTCGAGCAGGATGGCGATGAACATGATGAGCACCATCAGGAACGAGCGCACGGCCGGTGGCGATGCGCCCGAGATGGCGAGATAGCCGAGCGCGCCGATGGCGCCTGCCACGGCAGCCCACTTGCGGATGTCATAGCGCAGCGCGATCGCCGGAATGAGCGCCAGCAAGAAACGCGCCGTGAAGAACATGGCTCCCGCCATGATCGCCATGTGCAGGCCGGAGATGGAAAGTATGTGGATCAGGCCGGAGTCGCGATAGGCGGCGTTGGTCGTTGTGCTGATGCCGCCGCGCTCACCCGTAATGAGGGCGACGGCGATCGCGCCCCGTTCGTCAGGGAGGATTGCCATGATGCGCTGGGCAATCGTCTGACGGAGCCGGTTGAAGGCCGCGCGGGCTCTGAGATCCCATGGCATCGGCGCATCGATCGTTGCGCGCTCGGGCGTGGAAAGCGTGTATCCGACACCGCCGAGGCCGAGGAACCAAGCCTGTCGCGAGAAATCATAGCCCCCGGGCAGCGATGGCGCCGCCGGCGGCGAGAGCATGACGCGCAGGCGCACGGCATCACCGGCTTTGAGTGAGCCATCTGCCGTGAGCGTGCGCGCGCGAATGCGTGTCGGCAACTGTTTGGCCTCAAGGCCGGCGATGTCGTGGACGCGAATGGTGAGGCGCTCGCCGCGTTCCTCGCGTGGTTCGACGAGTTCGATCCAGCCTGTCACGACATGCGCGGTGCGGTCGTTGGCGATCACCGGTGCGGCGACGAAATGCGCCCGCCCCTGTGCGAGAGCAAAGCCTAAAACGATTGCGAAGATCGCGCCGCCGGCAACGGCCGCAATGCTTCCCTCGCGCCAGCGCCAGTGGATGATCGCGGCCATTGCGAGTGCGCCTGCGGCGGCGAGCGGGGCCGGCTCGAAGGTCAACGCGAAGTAGGCCGCAATGCCACAGCCGAGCAGCACCGGTGCCCAGAGGAACCAGCGGTCCTGCTCGCGTTCGAGTGCACTCAATGCTGCGGCGAAGAGCTGCCCCATGCCACCCCCGTCTCGGTCCACGGTAGAGGCGCGTCGCGGGAAAGCAAGTCTTGGGGGCTGGTGCTGTGGAGGGCAGGCAAAAAAAGAACCGCCGGAGTGATGCTCCGGCGGCGGGAAGGTTCGTTTTTGTTGTGACGGACAGCTTATTTTTTGGCCGGTGCAGCGGCCTTTTTAGATGGTGTCGACTTCAGGCGGCAATAGGCTTTGCGATCGACGCCGGCCTTGGTCTTCGTTGCCTTGATCCACGAGCAACCGGTGTTTGCGCCGCAGCCCTTCTCGTCGAGGCCCTGGCAGGCCGACGCCGCCTTCTTGGGGGCCTTTTTTGCCGCCGGGGCTTTGGTCTCGGCTTTGGGGGCCGCCTTAGGCTCTGCCTTCGGCGCCTGGGCGTACGCGGCCCCGCCGATCAATGCCAGCGACAGAGCCATCGCGCTCAGTCCGAGAACCCAATTATTCCTTTTCACGGCAGTCGCTCCCTAGTTGATGCCGTGCGCAATATATCACCGCGCAGGGCGCTAAAGTACTGATTTATGGTGAACATCCATTCAGTTGGATCGTCTCTCGACACTGTTGGCCCATTCCAGTGCCTGTTCGAGGCGATCGTCTCCCCAGAAGAGTTCGCCATCCTCCGCGATGAATGTCGGCGCCCCGAAGATGCCTTTTTCGGCAGCAGCTTCCGATCGCGAGCGAAGAGCCGATTTCACCACGTCGGAGCCGGCGCGCGCCAGCACCAGATCCGGATCATGCCCTACGCCGGCAATCGCGGGCGCGAGCGAATCCGATGCGGCAATATTTGCCCGTCCGGCAAACTCGGCGTCGAAAACAGCGCGCGTGTAAGCGCCGATCCAGCCTTCTTGCTCTGCGATCATGCCAACCCGGGCTGCCAGGAGACTGTGAGCTGGAAACGGCTCCGGCACGTGAAAAGCAAGGCCGCGCGCGCTCGCGATCCGTGCGATATCCCGCGCCATGTACCGACCCTTTGCCGGGTTGAGCACGAAGGGCGACGTGTCGAGGCCTTGGGACTTGAAAATGGGTCCGAGAAGAAAAGGCCGGTAGGCGATTTCGACCCCGGCCACATCGGCAAGGGCCTCGATGCGCATGGCGGAAAGGTACGAGTAGGTCGAGGCGAAATCGTACCAGAACTCAAGCTTCGGCATGATGGTCCCGCGTTCAGTATCCTGCGCGTACGGATTATGCTCTGTAATTGGCCCAAGGGCACTGGGCAATCGTCAGCCTTCACACATCTCCCGGTTGCCCTCTCGGCGGGCATCGCGCTATAAGCACGCCTGACCCCCTTCATTACCCTCAAAGACCACGGCTGCTCGACGCTATCGGGCACGCCCCAAGAGCCCATTACCTGGAAAGCGCCCCCTATGAGCAACCGCAAACCGCTGATGCCCAAAGCAACAGCCGTCTGGCTGGTGGAAAACACCTCGCTGAGCTTCGATCAGATCGCGGAGTTCTGCGGCCTCCACCATCTCGAGGTCAAGGGCATTGCCGATGGTGACGTCGCGCAGGGCATCAAGGGCATGGATCCGATTGCGTCCGGCCAGCTCAGCCGCGAGGAGATCAAGCGCGGCGAGGAAGATGCCGATTATCGCCTGAGGCTACAGGAATCGAAGGTCGAGATCCCGCCGGTCAAGACCAAGCGCGGCCCGCGCTACACGCCCGTCTCACGCCGGCAGGACCGCCCCAACGCGGTCATGTGGCTGCTGCGCAATCATCCCGAGCTCAAGGACAGCCAGATCATCCGCCTCGTCGGCACGACCAAGCCGACGATCGCGGCCATCCGCGAGCGCACGCACTGGAATGCGCAGAACCTCACGCCGCAGGATCCGGTGACGCTCGGCCTCTGCTCGCAGATCGATCTCGACGCTGAAGTGGCGAAGGCTGCAAAGCGCGCGCCTCAGGTCGCTGCGGCCGGCGCGCCAGTCGAGCCCAAAGCCGGCACACTGCTTCCGACATCCGAGACCGTACCCGGCCTCGGTCCGCAGCCTGATGTGAGCTTCCCAGAGCCCGCAGCGGAAGAGCCCGCTGAATCCGAGGAAGCCGAGGCGTCGCGCGTGTTCGCCCGCCTTCAGGAGCTCGGGACCGGCGAGAGCAAGGACGAAGAAGAGAGCTGAGCGCCGGGGCGTTTCAGTCGTCCCGCGTTCGCAATGAGCTATCGAAATTGTGTGATGCCCTCGGTCCAAACCGAGGGCATCACTGTTTCTGCAGTAGGCTCACTTCGACGCCGTCTTAGCCGCATCGTCGATCACATCGGCGACGACCTTCGCCTGCGTCATGAACACCGCGTGGCTTGCGGCGACTTCAGTGGTCTTCGCATTGATGCGCTTTGCCATGTGGCGCAGCATGCGAAGGTCGAAGGCTTTGTCGTCGATTGCGATCACGGCCCAGCTCGGCTTGATCCGCCAGGCGGCGTGCTGGAGCTTGCTCTCGAAGGCCGACATGTTGATGGGCACCTGCGAGTCGCGCAGGAAGGCCGCGTCGGCATCGCTCGCGTCGGCGGCAAAGCCGATCTTGAAGTTCTCCGGCTTCAGGAAGCCGAAGCCATCTCCATGCGTGTCGATCACGAATTCGGGTGGGCCCGAGAAGCCGGCATACTGCTGCGCGGTCGTCTCCCCGGCATCAGGTGAGAGCGCCGAGACGTAGACGAGGCCTGCGACCTTGGGATGGACACCCGCTTCGGTGATGACCGTGCCGCCCCAGCTATGACCGACGAGGATTGCTGGACCGCCCTGCCGGTCCAGAGCCCGCTTGGTGGCGGCAACGTCGTCGGCGAGTGAGGTAAGTGGGTTTTGGACGATCGTGACGCTGTAGCCGCGCTTTATGAGGTCGTCGTAGACACCACGCCATCCCGATCCATCTGCGAATGCGCCATGAACGAGCACGACGTTCTTGATAGGAGCAGCGTGTGCGGGTACGGCCGCCGCGAAGGCGAGAACAAGACTGCTGGCAAGCAAGAGAGAATATGAAGTCAATCCCATGATCATGCTCCTTTTGTCGAGCCGACCGGGATGGAGCAGCACACAGCGGCCAGATGCAATCGACCGCGCAGTGACGCGAGGCCGACGACTTCCGGGGCGGTGTGCCGACCCCGACTGGATCAGCTCGATGCTGTTGTTGACGGAGCGAAATGTAGCTGGAAGCGCGTGAAAGGTGCTCTCTAAGCGCGGGGCAACTTCGGTCACCTGCAATCAGAGCTCACCAAATGAGATATTCCGCATTCCGCAGATGAGGAGAAAAGTGAGAGAATCTTTCATTCACTTTCTGCTCGATCGCGCACTCATACTTCCTCGATGCGGATCATCTGCGGCTTCTCGGCGACCTTGCCGTCAGCCTCGATATCATCGAGCGCCTTGCGGATGGCCGCTTCCGTCGTCTCGTGCGTGATGATCACGATATTGGCGAGCGTGCCCGGCGCCCCGCGCGGGCCCCGCTGCACGATGCTGTCGAGCGAGACGTCTTGCTCCGCCATGCGCTTCGTGATCGCCGCCATCACGCCCGGACGGTCGAAGGCCGAGAAGCGCACGTAGTAGTCGCCCTTGTGCTGACCGAGCGCCGCGCGCTTGTGTGGCTTCAGACGCGATGACGGCACGCCGAAAGGCGGCATCACGAAGCCCGCAGCAATATCTACGATGTCGCTCGCGATGGCTGAGGCGGTAGCGCGTGCGCCGGCACCCGGTCCGACGAGTAGAAGGCTGCCCGCGAAGTCCGCATCGAGCGAGACGGCATTGGTGACGCCAGACACGCCGGCGATGGCCGCTTCCACGGGGATCATGACCGGCGTGACGCGGCTTTCGATGCCGCTATCGGTGAGCGTCGCGACGCCGAGCAGCTTGATGCGATAGCCGAGCTCGTCCGCCGCATCGATGTCGGCGTCCGTGATCGTCTGGATGCCCTCGATGTGGATCTGGTCGAAAGCGACGCGCGTACCGAACACGAGGCTCGTCAGGAGCGTGAGCTTGTGCGCGGCGTCGAAGCCGCCGATGTCGAATGTCGGATCGGCTTCGGCGTAGCCCTTGGCTTGCGCTTCCCGCAGCACATCGGCGAAGGGCAGGCGCTCCTCCTGCATCTTGCTCAGGATGTAATTGCAGGTGCCGTTGAGGATGCCGGATACGCGGCGCACCTGGTTGCCGACCAGCGCCTCGCGCACGGTCTTGATCACCGGAATGCCGCCGGCGACGGCTGCCTCGAAATTCAGCGCTACGCTGTGCTTCTCGGCGAGCTGCGCAAGCTCGAAGCCGTGATGAGCGAGGAGCGCCTTGTTGGCGGTGACGACGTGCTTGCCGGCGGCCAGCGCCGCTTCCACCGCACGCTTCACGACGCCGTCCTCGCCGCCGATCAGCTCAACGAAGCAGTCGATCGCCGGGTCTGTCGCCAGGGCCACGGGATCGTCCACCCAGCGGATGCCTTCGAGTGACACGCCCCGGTCCTTCGTACGGTCGCGTGCCGATACGGCGACGACCTCGACTGGCCGGTGATGCTGGTCGGCGAGCTTGGTCCCATGCTCCTTGAGGAGCTGGATGAGGCCAGCACCGACAGTTCCGAGGCCGGCAACGCCGAGCTTGAGGGGATCACGTGTGGTCATGGGGCATTCCGGCGCGTGGGTTGTGGTGGGTGATTGTGGCTGCAGGCACAACTCGGGCGGTCCCCGGAGTGTCTGCGGCCGCGGTCTCTTAACACGCGAGGCTGCTGGGGTCGATGCAGTCCGGAGGTTGGGTCCGCGCCTGGGGAAGGCCCCCCCAAAAAAAAAATCAACGGGGCTTTGAACCACTTTCGAGGTCGCAACGACAGACTAGGCAAGTGGCGGTTGTTCCCGCCGCCGGAAATCGCATCAACACACCACGCCCTGAGGAGAAGTCGTCATGTCGATCAAGTCCACCATCATCAAGTCCGCCACCCTCGCCGCCCTCTCGCTCGCCGTCATCGGCGGCAGCGGCCTCGCCTCGTCCCAGGCCGAAGCCGGTCACAAGCACAAGCATTTCGGCAAGATCGGTGTCGGCATCATGCTCGGCGCGCCGATCGTCTACGGCGGCTATGGCTACGGCTATCACGGCTACCACGTTCGCCGCTGCGGCTGGCTGTATCGCAAGGCCGTGAACACCGGCAGCAAGTATTGGTGGAACCGCTTTCATCAGTGCCGCCACGACTGGTAAGTCCTGCGGCTTCCCCCTGCTGATGAAAAGTCCCGATGCAGTCCCCCGCTGCATCGGGATCAACTTTTTATGAGCGCCGCGTCTCCTTCACAGGCAGCATGAAGATGAGACCGCCGATGAGGAAAAGCGCCGTCGTGGCGATGCCCCACCGCTGACTACCCGTTGCCGTCGTCACGATGGCGATCATCAATGGCGCAGCAAACGCCGTCGCCTTCCCGGAGAAAGCGAAGAGGCCGAAGTACTGCGTCATGCGTTCGGGCGGCGCGAGGCGCGCGAGCAGGGATCGGCCGGCGGCCTGCACAGGGGCTGCCACAAGTCCGATGAGGATCGCGAAGAACAGGAAGATCTGCTCGCCCTGTGACGAGAACGCGCCCGAGCCCGGCGCTTTTTCCGCGATCGGCACGACGAAGAGCACGCTGCCCTTGTCGACGGAAAGAATGCCGAAGAAGCCGATCAGCAGGATCACAATCGAGCCGACGATGACGGTCTTGGCACCTACGCGATCATCGAGCAGGCCGCCGATGACGGCGCCGATCGCGCCCGTACCGGCGAGAATGATGCCGAAGAGGCCGAGATCGAACGTGCGCCAGCCGAATACCGAGGCGCCATAGATGCCGCCGAAAACGAAGATCGCGGCGAGCCCGTCGGCGTAGAGCATCCGCGCGATGAGCATCCAGAGGATGTTGCGATCGTCCTTCGGTAGGTTGCGGACTGTTTTCCAGAGCGATTGGAGCGCGTCGCGGATCGGGCTCTCGGAGGCAGCTTTCAAGGGCTGCCGGTTATCCGGCACGAACAGGAAAAACGGGATGACGAACAGGATGAACCACGCCGCACACAGCGGCCCGACAAGACGGTCGCCCTCGCGGCTCACCTGATCGAGGCTCAGGATCGGATCCATGCCGAGCATGGTTTTCCCGCTCGACGGGTCCGTGACGATGAAGCCTGCCACAAGCGCGAGACTGACGAGGCCGCCTGCATAGCCAAGACCCCAGGCAATGCCCGACAGCCGCCCGAGCTGATCCTTGCGCACGAGCGTCGGCATGATCGCGTTGTTGAAGACGGCGGCGAACTCGGCGCCAGCGAACGCCAGCGCGTAGCCCGCGAGCACGAGGAAGAACATCGGGCCCTGCAGTTTCGGCGTCGCGAACCAGAGCAGGCAAAGACCGGTTACCAGCATGAGGCCGAAGAGCGCGATCCAGGGTTTGCGCCGGCCGCCGCTGTCCGCAACAGCGCCGAGCAATGGGCTGCCGATCGCCACGATCGCGCCGGCGAACGCTGCGGCATAGCCCCATGCGGCTTGACCCTGGCTCGGATCGGAGACGACGACGTTCGCAAAGTAGGGTGCGAACAGGAAGGTCTGTACGAGCGTGTAGAAGGGCTGGCCCGCCCAGTCGAACATCGCCCAGCCCGCGAGCGCGGATGGCGGCGCCGTGGTACCGGTCGCCGCAGCAGTGGTAGACATGCCTGTGTTCCCCGCGGAGGCGCCGCCCCCTGCGGGCATCCAAGGTCACAGGATGCCTGCCAGAGGCCGCAAGCTCAAGCCCTGAACCTGACGTGCGGCACTCCCAAAAGGCTCAGGCGGTCGTTCGCGCGAGGTCGCCGAGGCGGGTTGCCGCGACCATGAGACGCGCGGGCGTCAATGGCCCGCTTGTCCCGAGATCGGCGAGTGCCGCAGCAACGCGCCCGATCTCACTTGCATGTTTCTCGCTCCAGCGCGTGTGGGCATCGTCGCCCGATGAGGCAAGTATGCCGAGCGTGATCTGGCGGCGCGCTTCGAGCAATGCCTGCTCAGCACCCGCGACCGCCATCATGTCATAAGCGTCCGAAGCGCGGATGCGACGGCCCGCATCGATGAGATTGCGCAGGTGGAAGCGCCTGTTGAGATTGAGCACCACGCGCGCAGCCGTCGCATGGGAGGCGCCGGATCGCGCTGCAGCCTCGGTAATCGCCGGCGCATCCACGAGCAGGGCGAGGCGCGCGAGGTCCGCGGCGAGATCGACGGGCACCTGCTTGTCGACGAAGTCCTGCTCGACATCGCGAAGCTGGGCTTCGACCTCGTCGCCGAGGCCGCTTGCGATGAGCGCCGTCAGCTCCGCCGATCCCTTCGTATGGGGCGCAATCGTGGCTTCGAGGTTGCTGGCAGCCTGGCCATCACGGAGGAACCAGCGCGTGGTATGGGCGAGCGCCTCCTGCGTCCGGGCATAGAGATCGAGCTGGAGCGTGCCGCCGATGCGATTGTCGAGAGCGTCGATCCGCGGCCAGATGTCGTTGAGCCCAAGTACAGCGCGTGCGACCGTGAAGGCATAGGCGATCTCGGCGACGGGCCGCGCCGTCTCGTCGCTCATGCGCTGGGGTGCTGCCGCGCCGAGGCGATTGACCACCGCGTTCGTCACAGTCGTTGCGATGATCTCGCGGCGAAGCTGATGGCGCCTCAGATCGTCGGGATAATGCTCGGCGAGCTCCGGCGGAAAATACTCGATCAGGCGCGGTTCGAGGGCCGGTGCATCCGGGACCGTGCTCGCGAGAAGATCACTGCGGAGCGCGATTTTGGCGTAGCTGAGAAGCACTGCCAGCTCCGGCCGCGTGAGGCCGCGACCCGACGAGGATCGGACGGATATCTCTGGCAGCGACGGCAGGAACTCGATCTCGCGCTCCAGGATGCCGCGCTGCTCCAGCGCTTCGATGAGGCGCGCATGTGCACTGAGATCGGCAACGGCATTGCGCTCGGAGAGGCTGAGCGCCAGCGATTGCTGATAGTTGTTGCGCAGGACGGCGGCGGCGACCTCGTCCGTCATGCTGGCGAGCAGCGTGTTGCGTGTCTCGTAGGTGAGGCGGTCCGATTTCACGACCGGCACGAGCGCGATCTTGATGTTCACTTCCTGGTCGGAGGAATTCACGCCCGCCGAATTGTCGATGAAGTCCGTATTGAGTCGCACGCCGCGTGCCGAAAGCTCCATGCGCGCGCGCTGCGTCACGCCGAGGTTGGCACCCTCGCCGATGACCTTGGCGCGCAGCTCCGGCGCCGTGACGCGGATGGCGTCATTGGCGCGATCTCCCGCGTCGGCGTCCGTTTCTGTGGACGCGCGAATGTACGTGCCGATGCCGCCGAACCAGAGCAGATCCGTCTCGGCTTTGAGGATGGCGTTGATCAGCTCGGCCGGCGTGACGTGCTCGGCCTTGAGGCCCAGCATGGCACGTACTTCGGGCGAGAGTGGCACGGATTTCGAGGCGCGCGGGAAGATCCCGCCACCTTTGGAGATGAGGCTCTTGTTGTAGTCCTGCCAGCTCGAGCGGGGCAGTGCGAAGAGGCGCGCACGCTCAGCAAGGCTCGCCGCGGTATCGGGATCGGGATCGAGGAAGATATCGCGGTGGTCGAAGGCCGCGACGAGGCGGATTGCGGGCGAGAGCAGCATGCCATTGCCGAACACATCGCCCGACATATCGCCGACGCCGACGACCGTGAAGGGCTGCGTCTGGATATCGACATCCATCTCGCGGAAGTGGCGCTTCACGCACTCCCAGGCGCCGCGCGCCGTGATGCCCATTTTCTTGTGGTCGTAGCCGGCCGAGCCGCCCGAGGCGAAGGCATCGCCGAGCCAGAAGTCGCGGCTCGTCGAGAGTTCGTTGGCAAGATCGGAGAATGTCGCCGTACCCTTGTCGGCCGCGACCACGAGATAGGGATCATCGCCGTCATAGCGCACGACGCGATCCGGCGGCACGATTCTGCCATCGACGAGATTGTCGGTGAGATCGAGCATGGCCGAGATGAAAATGCGGTACGCCGCGGTGCCCTCAGCCTGCACGGCCTCGCGTGAGCCGCCGCGCGGCAGCAGCTTCGGCAGGAAGCCGCCTTTCGATCCGGCGGGCACGATCACGGCATTCTTGACCTGCTGGGCCTTCACGAGACCGAGTACTTCCGTGCGGAAATCCTGCGCGCGATCGGACCAGCGGATGCCGCCGCGCGCGATCGGCGCAAATCGCAGGTGCACGCCTTCCACACGCGGGCTCGCGACCCAGATCTCGCGATACGTGCGCGGCCGCGGCATGAACTCGATCTCGTGACCGGCGAGCTTCACGGCAATCGTCTCGGGATGCCCGCCCTTCTTGTCCTTCTGGTAGAAATTCGTGCGGACGGTCGCGTCGATGAGGCTCCGCAGGTGATTGAGGATGCGATCTTCGTCGAGGCTCTGGACGTTCGAGAGCGCACCTGCAATGCGCTCGCGGATCGGTGCCTCGCTGGCGATGCGCTCGTCGGGTGAACCGCCTTGATCCGGATTGAAGCGGTGATGGAACAGCTCGATGAGATCGCGCGCGATACCGGCGTGCGTGATGAGCGTCGCGGCGATATAGGCAGGGCCGAATGGCAGGCCGAGCTGGCGCATGTACGCTGCATAGGAGCGCATGAGGGCGGCTTCGCGCCAGTTCGCGCCGGCTGCGATGATCAGACGGTTGAACGTATCGCTGCTCGTTGCGCCTGCGATGACCGAGCGGAAGGCATCTTCGAGCCGTACGTCATGGCGCTTGATGTCGATCGTCGCGCCGTCGATCGCCTCCAGAACCATGTCGTGCAGCACAACCTTGCGGATCATGTCGCCGAAGCGCGGCGCCACCTCGTATGTACGTTCGTCGACAACCGAGAAGCCGAGGTTCTCCAACACCGGCACGCGCTCGGAGAGACGGATCGGCTCGTCGAAACGGTAGACGGCAGCGCGCAGCCGCTCGGTGCCAGCGGCCTTCTCGAGATAGAAATCGATGGCAAGCGGGCGCTCGGCTCCCAGGCGCTCGATGCGGCGAATATCTTCGAGCGCACGCGCCGGCGAGAAGGTCTCGGCATAGCCCGCAGAGAACGCATCGCGATACTTGGCGGCGAGTGCCGCCGTCTTGGGGCCCGCCTGCTCCAGCGTCTCGGCAAGGCGGTCCTGCCAGGTCTTGACGATCGTCGTGACGCCTTGCTCGAGCACTTCGGTCGAGACTTTCGGCGTCGCTCCCTCGCGCCGCCCGATGATGAAGTGGACGCGCGTGAGCTGGCTTTCGGTGAAGTAGGGCGTGAAGGCCGAGACGTGACCGCGGAAGGTCTCGGCAAAATAGTTGCCGATCTCCTCGCGAACGCGCGTCGAAAAGCGATCCCTCGGGACGAAAACGAGCAGGGACACGAAACGGTCGAAGCGATCGACGCGCGCGAATACGCGCACGCGCGGTCTGAGTTCGAGATCGAGAATGCCGGCCGACCACGTCGCCAGCTCGTCCGTGCTGATCTGGAACAGCTCGTCGCGTGGAAACGTCTCGACAACATTGAGCAGTGACTTACCAGCGTGGCTTTCGGGCGGATATCCCGCACGCGAAAGCACGCTCTGGACTTTCTCTCTGAGTATCGGAATGTCGCGCGGCGATTTCACATAGGCCTGCGACGTGAACAGCCCGACAATGCGCAGCTCACCATCGAGTGTGCCGTCGGCGCGATAGGTCTTCACGCCGATGTAGTCCATATAGGCGCGGCGATGGACGCGGCTGCGCACATTGGCCTTGGTGATGATAAGCGGATCGGGCTGAAGATAGAAGTCGCGAATTTCCGGCGTGAGCGTCACGAATTCGGCGCCGCGACGCAATACCAGCACCTTGGGATCCTGCAACAGGCCGAGGCCCACTGCGTCGGTCGCAGACAGTGTGCCGCTCTGCATGTCGCCGTCGAGGCGGTACTCGCGCATGCCGAGCAGCGTGATGTTCCCCGCATCGAGCCATTTCAGGAAGGCAATGGCCTCCTGGCGCATGGATGCGGGTACGGTCGGAGGCGCTTTCTCGAGGTCGGCAATGGCCTTCCTGAGGCGCGCGAGCATGGGCTGCCAATCGCTGACAGCCGTGCGGACCTCCTTAAGGATCTCCGTGAGCGACGCAACGAGCGCATCGCGGTCCGCCGCTGCGAGTCCGCCGATATGCACGGCGATATAGCTTTCCTGGCGGCCATCGTTCCAGCTCTGGTCGCCGCTACCGAGGATGCGAACGAGCCGGCCATCCGGTGCGCGCTCGCTCTTGATCAGCGGATGCAACACGAGATCGATGGCAAGGCCGCGTGCGTGCAGCTCGGCCGCGATGCTGTCCATCAGGAACGGCATGTCCCGATTGAGGATCTCGATGACGGCGCGGTCACCGCCGAGCGATCTCACTGCGATCTTGGGCGCACCGATCGGCTTTTCCTGGAGGAAGGCCAATGCATCGTCGACGAGCGCGGCGAGCTCATGCGCCGGACGCTCGGCCAGGACGGCCTCCTCAGCAGAGCCGAGCACGGCGCGGGCGAGGGCGAGACGGCCCTGCGTGTCTGGTCCGCTCGCCTTCAAGGCGTCCATGGCAGCGTGTATGGGGGGGGACTTCGCGTGGCGTGCCTCAGCCTGTGCGTTGCTCGCCATGGGCTGGTCCTTTCCGAATTCCGAGCGTTTCCGCCCTCAACTAAAGATGCGTTGCACCTGGATGCAACACGCCTCGATGGCCTACAAAGCATAATGCCCAGGAATCCAGCTTCGAGTATGACAGTGCGCGGCGCGTCTTTCGCGACGCTATCGACACGGCAACCGGACAGGGCCTCACATGAGCTGGCGCGAGTACTGGAACCAGGATACGCCGATCTACGTCAATGCGCGCCATAAGGCTGTTCACTACGACTTGATCGCACGCCAACTCGTCGAGGCCCTCCCGAAATGCGAGCCGGCCGTGCTCGACTTCGGCTGTGGCGAAGCACTTTCCGCAGATCGCGTCGCCAAGCAGTGTCAGGTATTGCACCTCTGTGATGGTGCGGAGCTTGTGCGTTCGCGACTCGCGCAGAAGTTCGGTTTGCTCGGTAACGTCGTCGTCATGTCGCCCGAGCAGCTTGGCGAGATCCCCGAGGGCAGCCTCGACCTGATCTTCGTGAACTCGGTGCTGCAGTACCTGAGCCGCCCGGATCTGGACGGTCTTCTGGCGACATGGCGCCGGCTGCTGAAGCCGGATGGCCAGCTCCTGATCGCCGACGTGATCCCGCCCGATGTCGGGCCGCTCACCGATGTCGCCGCTCTGATGAAGCTCGCGGCGGCGAACGGCTTCTTCGTTGCAAGTGTCGTCGGTCTCGCCCGCACGTTCTTCTCGGACTACCGCAAGACGCGCGCGGCGCTCGGGCTCGCGCACTACAGCGAGGCGGACATGCTCGCGATCCTGCGTGCTGCCGGGTTCGATGCCCGCCGCCGTGAGATCAACATCGGCCACAATCCGGCGCGCATGGCGTTCATCGCGGTGCGGGGAAGCGCGTCCTAGCGTTTGCTCCGCAGCCGCTCCAGCAGCTCGGCGGTCGGAAAGGCATCCGCGACCATGTCGAGGCGGATCTGCTCCTTCTTCACCGCTGCGCGCGTGCCGGCGCCGATGATGCCGTCGATACGGCCGACATCATGACCGCGCTGCGCTAGCAGGGTCTGCAGCTCTTTGGCCTGATCGAGGCTTAGTGTGGGAATGTCCTTGCCGACGTCACGCATCTCGGCGGCGCCGGCATAGCGCGTCGCAAGGTAGGCGACGGTCGTCGCGTAATTGAGCGACTGGTTCCATTCGAGGTAGATGCGGAAGTTCGGATAGGCGAGGAACAGCGGTCCGTCGCGGCCCATGAGCGCGAGCAGGGAAGCCTGCTTGTCGTCAGCTGTCAGCGGTTTGCCGTCGGCGCGTGTTACGCCCCACTTGGCCCACTGGCTTCTCGGATGCTGGATGGCGAGGTCCGCCTCGGCCCAATTCAAGTTGCGCGGTGCGCGCACTTCCTCGAGCCACATTTCGTTCGCGCGCCAGCCGAGATGTTTGAGGTAGGCGGCCGTCGAGCCGATCACGTCCGCGGGACTATTGAAGAGATCGCGGCGTCCATCGCCGTCATAGTCGACGGCGTGCGCGAGATAGTGGCCGGGGAGGAACTGCGTCTGGCCGAGTTCGCCAGCCCACGAGCCGATCATGTCGGAAGGCTTGAGATCGCCCCGGTCGATGATCTTGAGCGCGGAAATGAACTCGCGCGTGAACATCTCGCCTCGGCGGCAGTCATAGGCGAGTGTTGCGAGCGATCGCAGCACGGAGAGCTTGCCCATGCCGGCGCCGAAGTCACTTTCGAGTGCCCAGAATCCGGTGATGACGGGCGCGGGCACGCCGTACTCCTTCTCGGCACGCGCGAAGGTTGCGCGATGGCGCTCCATCTGGCGCAGACCGTTCTGGATGCGATTGCGCGAGACGAGCTTGCCACGGAAATCGACGAAGCTCTGGCCAAAGAAGGACTGGCGCCTGTCGCGCGCGATGATGTTCTGGTCGAGCGTCATGCCGTCGAGAACCGCGGAGATTGTCCGCGGGGTGACGCCCGCGGCTGCCGCCTCCTGACGGAAGCCACGGAGCCAGACGTCGAAGCTGCCGGTGTTCTGGCAGTTTATCTTGCTCGGGCTGGGAGGCGGCGAGGCCGCCGAAGCGCTGGTGCCGAGGGCCATGGTCGCCGTAACGGTGGCGAGCGCGGAAAGAACGCAGGCTCTGAGCTTGGCTGTGCGGCGCATGCAACTCCTCGAAGATTCAGATGGAATTTGCGGCCATTGATAGCCGGTCCAATGCGGCAAAATCATGCGGGCACGTTCGTTCAGCGGACGGTTTGCGCGTGTGGACGCTTGTGGCGCTTCTGCCGCGTCCCCAGCGGGATTGGCCACGGGGACTGGCGGAGGCTTCGCACGCCCGCTAAAGACAGACAAGGTTAACGACAATCGTCAGCGCACAATCCATTGCGCCGTCCAGCGCACTGGCGATCCGCGAAAGGGGCAGCGATGCGTGCACTTTCTGTTTTTTCCGCAGCAGCAGCAGGCTTGGCCATCATGCTCGCCGCGTCACCGGCCAAGGCCGAATGCGAGACGCTGGCGTTCGAGGTGAACGATTACGGCAAGGAAGGCCCGACGCGCGACGCCCTTGCGCTGCTCGACAAGCATATTGTCGCGACCATGGCAAAGCGCGGTATCAAGAATTACCGCGTCGGAGCTAAGACGGTGAACTGCAAGTTGTTCCTGGACTTCATTGTTTTCGATGAGCACACGTGTACGGCTCAGGCTCCGGTATGCTGGGGCCGCGACATCGGAAAAGCCAAAGCCAAGAAGAAGTAGCGCCCGGCGGCTCGGCCTGCGGCTGCGCGACTGTGGATGAGTGCCGCTCGTTTTGTCTCTGCCACCCTGCGGTGCTGGACAGCGACCGAGTCGGCGCTTTAAACAAATGGAGAACGCACCGGCTGGAGCGGTGGGCCCTCCATTGAACTTCGTTCCGAAAAATCCGATCGAGAGCGCGCTCGCCGAGATCCTGGCCGAGATCGGTGCGCCGGCCTGGGTCATCGATGTGGAACGCGGCACCATCGCGGGGGCCAACGGGCGCGGCAGCGCCGTCTGGGGCATTCCTACCACTGCGCCCGTGCTCGACAGTGTCGTGCCAGCGCTCCGGGCTCTGCGCTCGCGGTTTGCCCAAGGCTCGTTTCTCGAAACGACGACAAGCACGATCGAGCCGCTGAAGTTCTGGACCACGAACGGTATCCGTACGCTCTCGTGTGAGGTCCGCACGCTCGACGATAGGGCCGGGCCGGGCTTGCTGCTGGTTATCGCGGGGGCCCTCACGAAACCTGCGCTCGAGCGAAGGACTGTGCAGCGCAGGGACGTCCCCCTTTCCACGGATGCCCTGCGTGCGAGGATGGCGCCGGCACCGCGCACGGAGGTGCCGGAACGCATTCGGCCCGCGCCCGGCCCTGCGCCCGATTCAGCAGCGAGCTCCGCATCGGGCCCGCCGGTCAACGACATGGAGACGCTGCGCGAGATTGCGCGGCGCATCCGCCAGGGTTCCGCGCGCATCACAGCCGGTGTCGATGCGCCGGCGAACCAGGATGACGCGCCGGTCCCTCCGGCTCCGCCAGTGCGCCCGCCGGCGCCGCCCCGTGCCCCTGAGCCGGCACGCGAGCCGACCGTCGATGAGCAGCGCGCCCATCTCGCGCACGAAATCCGGACACCGCTCGCGGCCATCGTCTCCCTCGCGGAGGTCATTACGGAAGAGCGTCTCGGACCCTGGCCGAACGAGCGTTACCGGGGTTATGTTCGCGACATCCTCGCGAGCGCGCGACATGGCCTGGACGTGGTGGATGGCATTCTGCGGGATGCGCCGGCCCACGCCGGAGAGACGCGCGACTTCGCCGAGATCGATCTCAATGCCGAGGCCGAGGCGATCGCCACATCACTACAGCCGCTCGCCGAGAAGTCCGGCGCGCGGCTCGAGGCAGCGCTCGTCGGCGGCCTGCCGCGTGTCACTGCGGACCGGCGCAATGTCCGCCAGATGCTGCTCAATCTGGTCTCCAACAGTATCAAGCATGGCGGGCCGTCGGTGCGCATCAAGGTCACGACCGGCTACGAATTGAGTGGCGAGGTGTGGATCGAGGTCGAGGACAATGGCCCGGGTCTGCCAGTGGCGGCGAAGGGAGCGGCCGGGGCGGCGGCACCGCGCAAAGCCGGCCTCGGCTTGCCGCTCACGCGCTCGCTTGCTGCGGCGAACGGTGCGCGCCTCGATCTCAAGAACCGGCCGGGCCGCGGTGTGCGCGCGCGGCTGGTGTTTGGCGGCGACCGTCATTCGCGCTGACGTCGTGGCCGGATCTCAGGCAGCCGTTCCGGTCTTGGGCGCAGGTTTCGCGCGCGGCGCGGGCTCGTCGTCCTCGATGCCGGGATCGTCAGGCGCGCGCGTCGGAATGTAGGGCTCCGATGCGGCTCCATTCGAGCGTGGTGGACTGACCGGCTTCGGCGCTGGATGCGGTTCGGTGACCGGAACCGTGCGCACTTCGACGGTCTGCGGCACGTCATCGTCCGCGAGGGGCTTGGCTTCGATGACCTTCTCGTTCTTCGCTTCGCCGAGGGCCATCAACTCCTCGAGCTTGGCAAGAGCGAGCTCTTCATCCTGCGTGCCCTTCTGTTCGATGGGCACTTTCCACTGGAAAGCATCGAGCGTGCCGGTGACCGGCGAGATCGCGGCCCAGCGTTCGGCAACGACGCCGTCGGCCGTCCAAGCGGGATCGCGCGGTGCATTGGCGGCGCGCGCCAGCCATTCGCGCACGCGTCCGGCATTGCCGAACTGCTCGCCCTCGATCCGCGCCATGAGCGTGCACACGCGTTGCGAGAGACGGCCGTCGATGAGCGGGGCCAGCGCCTTGCGCGCTTCCGTCCAGTCGTGCGCCTCGATGGCCGCGTGTGCGACGGCGATCGGCGCCTCGACGGAGTGCGGTGTCGCGCGTGCAAGGTTCTTCACGCGCTCGAGGCGATCCTTCGGGCTGTCGCCCGGGCGTGCGTGCGCATATGCGACCGCGAGATCGGGATGCGGCGCGCGCTTCCACGTCTGCTCGATCACGCGGGCAACCTTGCCCGTTTGGCCGCGCGAGGAGAAAATCCGGCCCGCGATGGCGCCGGCCTCCACGAGATCGGGCGCGAGGCTATGCGCCTCCATGGCGAGGGCGAGAGCCTTCTCGGCATTGCTGTCCTCGAGCCCCTGGGCCTGTGCCGTGAGGATGACGGCGCGCCGGCGATCCGCAACCGGCTTCTCGAAGTGACCATTACGCCTGCCGGCCGCGAGCGTATCCAGCGCACCCGCCCAGTCGGAGGCCCGGCACTGCAACTCGAAGAGTGCGTCGATCGGCCAGCCTAGCTGCGGATTGAGACGGAGCGCGCGCTCAGCGAACTGGCGCGCGGCCTCGTGCTCGCCTTCCCGCTCGGCTTCGAGGAAGAGGCCGCGCAGGCCGAGCTGTTCGGTTTCCTTCGACCCGAGCATGGCCTCGAAGATGCGGCGCGCCGTGGTGCGGTCGCCTGAGAGTTGCGCTGCCTGCGCGCGCAGGAGGTGGGTCAGCGGCTCATTGGGGAGTGCCTTGCGCGCCTGGATGGCGTGGCGCGTGGCCTGCGAACGATCACCGGCGCCGATGGCGATCATGCCGCTCGAAAGCGCTTCCAACCCGCGTTCCTGACGGCGACGATTGACGATGCGGCCGACGGCAGCCGGGCTGTTCCACAGTTGACGCAGCAGCGACCAGAGGAACACGGCGATGCCGATCACAAATGCGAAAATGACGACGGCACGGAAGACAGTCGTTTCGATCTCATAGCCCTGCCAGACAAGCACCATCTGGCCGGGACGATCCGCGAGCCACGCAAGACCGGTCGCGAGCAGGCCGACGCCGACGAGATACAGGATGAGGCGGATCATTGCTTGGCATCCTTCGCCGCGGGCGCTGCCCCGAGTGACGACTTGAGCTGGCGATCGATATTGACGATAGCCTCTTCGACGGACTGCCGCGCCGCGACCTTGTCGAGCCAGGCGCGCGTCGGGCCGGTCACGCTTTTTGCCGGCAGCGTCTTGGCATGGCGCATGACATCGGCGAGGCGGCCGTCATTGAGAGCGCTTTCCATGCGTGCGACGGTTGCTTCGACGGACGTGTCGTCGGCGTCGGGCGTCAGCTTGCGCACGCGCACGATGGTGCGGGCGCCTGACATCAGCCGATCCACGACCGAAGCGTCAGCCTGCTCGGCATCGGCATCGATGATCGCGCTCGTGAGCGGACGGAACTGGCGCGCGAGATCGGCGATCGTCGGCAGGCCGTCGTCCTGATAGCGCTGCAGAACGGAGAGATCGAGACGGTTGCCGGCAACCTTGCGCACTTCCGCGAGCTCGGCCGTGAAGGCGCCGCCGCGGTCGATGGCGCGCTTGAGATTGCCGAGTTCAAGCGACAGTACAATGCGCTCGGCATTGCTCTGGCGGTCGGCCTCGGCCTTCAGCACCTCGGAGACGCTGCCTTCGAGCTTGGCGAGGCGCGCGGCCGCGGGTGCTACGGCGGCGCTGACATCGGCAGGCTTCGCCGTCTCGCGCCGGAGCGTGTCGAGCGCAGCCTTCAGCGTTGCGATCTCGTCCTGAGCCGAGCGTGCGATCTCCGTAAGGCGGTCGCTGTCGCCCTTGAGCTGATCCACGCGCTGCGTCGTGCGCGTCACGTCGGATTTGAGAGTCGTCACTTCGCGATCAATACGTTGCGTGCCCGAGCGCGCGGCTTCTGCGGCTTCTGCCGTCGAGGCGAGCTTGTTCTCGATCTCGGTTCCCATGTCGCGACGCGCAGCGGCGAGGCGATTGGTCAACGCGGTCTCCAGATCGGCGATGCGCCCGGTGATCTGCGCGAGTTGTGGAATCGGCCCGGCGCCCTTCGGATCGGCGAGCGCTGCAGCGGCAAGGGCCGAGAGCCGCTCCTCCATCCGCGCGAGACGCTCGGCGTCACTGCCTGGACCGGTGCGACTTGCGAGCTGATCCTTCAGTGCTTTGGTCTCGCCATCGAGCCGCACCTGTCCTTCGCCGAGGCCGGGGATGGCGGCGGTGATGCCTTTGAGCTGGTCGACGCCCTGCTCCAGTCCGGCGAGACGCTTGGCGACGTCTGGCGACACTACGGGCTGTGCCGCCTTGCGCGCGGCATCTTCGAGTGCGGCGAGACGCTGCCCGACTTCGGGAGAAGCCTTCGACGTGTCCGGCCCACCGAGCCCGAGCAGGGGGCCTGCGAGAAGCACGAGCGCGCCGCCGACAACGCCGGCAACCGTATGCGAGACGATCGAGCCAAAGCCGCCGGACTTCGCAGGCGGGACAGCAGTTGATTTGCTTGCGGATGCGGCAGACGCACTCGACGCGGCAGCAGCGCCAGTCTTCGGTGCCTCCGCCTTCTTGCTGTCGGCGGCGACACTCGCCGCGGCACCGGCAACCTTCTCGGCCGTCGCGCGCTGATCCGTCGATGGGCTTGCTGCCGCGCTCGGTGCTGCTGGCTTCACCGGCTCCGGTTTGATCTCGGTTGCCTTGCCTTCGATCGTCGCGTGCGGCCGCTTCGGACCTGAACCCTGCGTGCCGTTCGTCATCGCCGCCTCATCCTTCCACTACGCGATACTAGACCCGGTCGGCCATCGCGAGACATGCGCTTAGTCAAACGCGTCTGAAAATCGCCTTAAGTGTCTTAGGTAAAGTTCTGATTGTCCAATCTATCTGCAACCTGTTCGATCAACTCGAGAATAGCATTCAAGGTGGGCTTCTCTGCAATCTCCACTGGCACGTCGCCGAGCGGCGCAAGGCTGCGGGCGACGGCATCCGAGAGGCACACATGGGCGATCTCGGCGGCAGCGTCCACCAGACCATGGCGCTTGATCAGGCCGGCATAAATGCGCGCCGTGCGCGGCGACATCAGCACCACACCGTCGATCGCGCCCTCGCCGATCGCCTCCCGCGTGCCCTCGCCCAGGGCCTCCGCCGCCTTCATACGATAGACGACGGGTCGCAGCACGCGAAATCCAAGTTCCCCCAGCTCACCGGCGAGGTCGCCGGCCAGGGCGTCACCGGCCAGATGCAGGATCAACCCGTCGGCCGGATCGAGCGTGCCGGCTATGGCGGCGGCGAACCCGCTCACTGATCCGGGGCCGATGGCAATGCGCTCGAATCCGAGGTCGCGCGCGATCTCCGCCGTGCCTTGCCCCACGGCGAAGAGCGGGATGGCTAGCGCATCATGCAGATAGGGCGACTGCGCGAGGGAGCGGAGCGCGTTGCGGCTCGTCGCAATGAGCGCGGTGACGCCATCGAGATCGTCGATCGCCTCCGGCATCAAATCGGCTTCCATCAACGACTCGACGACGGCCTCGTGCCCGAGCTCTTCGAGCAGGCCCTTGAGCTTCGTGCCCTCGGGTTCCGGTCGCGTCACCAGGAAGAACATCAGCTGTGCGCTCCGAAGAAGCCGGGACCGGCTTGCGCGAGCAGTTCCTCCGCAGCCTCGGTCGCGAGCTGTACGGCGGCCGCGGGCGAACCCTTGCGGCTTGTTGCGTGACTTTCCTTGCCATCCGGCGTCAGGATCTCGCCGTGGAATGTGAATGAGCCGTCGCTGAGCGTGCCGAGGCCTCCGATCGGTGTGCGGCATGAGCCTTCGAGGCGCGCGAGGAAGGCACGCTCGGCCGTCACGCAAAGCGACGTTGCGGTATGATTGAGCGGTGCGAGCAGCGTGTTCGTGTCCTCATCGTCGAAACGACATTCGATGCCAATGGCGCCCTGTGCCACGGCCGGCAGCATGACATCGTGGGGTATGGCGGCCGTGATGCGGTCCGATAATCCAAGTCGGTTGAGGCCGGCGACGGCGAGCAGAGTCGCATCGACGACACCCTCGCCGAGCTTGCGAAGTCGCGTTTCAACATTGCCGCGATACGTCACGACCTGAAGATCGGGCCGCGCGCGGCGAAGCTGCGCTTGCCGCCTCAATGAGGACGACCCCACCACTGCACCTTGGGGCAGCGCATCGAGGCTCGCCCACTTCACGCTGATGAACGCATCACGCACGTCCTCGCGTTGCAGCATGGCGGCAATGGTCAGGCCATCGGGCAGCGCCGTCGGCATGTCCTTCATGGAGTGAACGGCGAGGTCGAGCGACCCGTCCAGCAGACCTTCCTCGATTTCCTTGGTGAAGAGGCCCTTGCCGCCGGCTTCGCTCAACGGGCGGTCCTGGATGCGGTCGCCGGTCGTGCGGATCACGACGATCTCGATTTCGCTCTCGTCGAAGCCATGAGCCGCTATCAGCAGACGCTGGACCTCCCGCGCCTGGGCGAGTGCCAGGGCCGAGCCACGAGTGCCGATGCGGAGCCGCGGTTGTTGCAAGATGTCCTCGGTCGATGCTACCGGAGCGCGCATAAGAGCGCCGCGCCGGCAGTCTATGCCTGCCCGCGGGGCGCGATGCAAATGCTTCCATCAGCAGGCACGCGTGAACGACGATCCGGCGACCCAAAAGGGGTGGACCCAATTCGTTCTCGGCATCGAGACGAGCTGCGACGAAACCGCCGCAGCCGTCGTTTCGCGCACGTCTGACGGAAAGGGCCGGATCCTTTCCAGCGTCGTGCGCTCACAATGGGAGCAGCATCGCCCCTATGGCGGCGTCGTCCCGGAGATCGCGGCGCGGGCGCACGTCGAATGCCTCGATGAGATCATCGCCGATGCATTGCGAGAGGCGGGGATCGGCTTCGGCGAGCTTTCGGCCGTCGCGGCGACGGGTGGGCCTGGGCTGATCGGTGGCGTGCTCGTCGGGCTGACCGAGGCCAAGGCCATTGCGCTCGTGCATGATCTGCCCTTGATCGCCGTCAACCATCTCGAAGCACATGCGCTCACTGCGGGGCTGACCGAGAATCTGCAGCCGCCCTATATGCTGCTGCTCGTTTCCGGCGGCCATACGCAGCTTCTCCTTATCGAGGACGTCGGGCAATACGTGCGTCTCGGCACCACGATAGACGATGCGCTCGGCGAGGCCTTCGACAAGACCGCGAAGCTGCTCGGGCTTTCGCAGCCGGGCGGGCCGTCGGTGGAGAAGGCCGCGCGTGGTGGCCGCACGGATCGCTTCAGCTTGCCGCGCCCAATGCTTGGCCGTCCGGAGCCGCACTTCTCGTTCGCCGGTCTGAAGACGGCCGTGCGGCTAGCGGCGCAGGCTGCCGCGCCGCTCGACGATCAGGCGATCTCGGATCTTTGCGCCTCCGTCGAGCAGGCCGTCGTCGAGAGCGTCGTCGATCGCACGCGAACGGCGCTGCGGATTGCGCGTGCGCGCGCTGCTGTCGACGTGTTGGTCGTGGCGGGCGGCGTTGCGGCGAACCAGCGCCTGCGCGGCGGGCTCGCGGATCTCGCAGCGCGCGAGGGCGTACGTCTTTCCATTCCGCCGATCGCGCTCTGCACCGACAACGCGGCCATGGTCGCCTGGGCCGGCGCCGAGCATCTTGCTCGCAACAATACGAGTGCGCTCGATTTTGCCGCGCGCGCCCGCTGGCCGCTCGATGCGGAGGCGACGCCCGTCATCGGGTCAGGGCGGCTCGGGGCGAAGGCTTAGTCGCTGCTGGGAGGGACATCCTCCCGGACCTACCTGCCTGCAACACCGATTGTTCGCGACGCACTCCAAGTCCATAAAAGACGGGGGTTCGGGGGTGTCCCCCGATTGGGGCGTGGGGCGAAAGCCCCGCTCGTGGCGAAGCCACGAAGCAAAACGCAGCGCCTTTCGAGCGCTGCGCTTCCAAGTTCAAGCGGTCGCCGCGAACCAGCAGCCCGCGGCGTCATACGCTTCGCTGTCTGCATGGCCGCCGCGGGCATAGCACTACGTTCGAAGGCGATAGCACCCCTTCCCAGCAGCCCGCGGCAACAAAGAATCAAGCCCGCTCGATGACCATGGCAATGCCCTGGCCGACGCCGATACACATGGAGACGAGCGCGTACTTGCCGCCCGTGCGCTGAAGCTGGCGCGCGGCGGTGAGCGCGATGCGCCCGCCCGAGGCGCCGAGCGGATGGCCGAGCGCAATGGCGCCACCATTCGGGTTCACGCGGCTATCCGTGAAGTCGACGTCGAGACCCTTGAGACAGGAGAGGACCTGCGCCGCGAAGGCCTCGTTGATCTCGATGACATCCATGTCCTTGATGTCGAGACCGGCGCGCTCCAGTGCCTTCTTCGCGGCGGGCACCGGACCGAAGCCCATGGTGCGGGGCGGCACGCCCGCGACGCCCGATGACACAATGCGCGCGATCGGCTTTGCGCCCGCCTTGTCGCCGGCCTTGCGGCTCGCGAGGAGCAGCGCCACGGCGCCGTCGTTGATACCCGAGGCATTGCCGGCCGTCGTCACGCCGCCTTCGAAGAGCGGACGCAGTTTCTTCAGCCTGTCGAGTGTCGTCTCAGGGCGCGGATGCTCGTCCTCCGTGATGACCACATCCGGCTTGCCGCGCGTGCCGGGAATGGTGATCGCGCTCAACTCGCCCGCGAAGAAGCCATCGGCCTTGGCCTTGGCATAAGACTGCTGCGACTTGATCGCGTAGGCATCGCAGTCCTCGCGCGAGATCTGGAAATCGCGGGCGAGATTGTCGGCGGTCTCGGGCATGGAATCGGCGCCGAACTGCTTCTCGATCTTCGGATTGGGAAAGCGCGCGCCGATGGCGCTGTCGAATACCTTGAAGTCCTTGCCGAAGGCCTGCTCACTCTTGCCGACGACGAAGGGCGCGCGCGTCATGCTTTCGACGCCGCCGGCGAGGAACACATCGCCCTCGCCGCAGGTGATGGCGTGCGCCGACGAGATGATGGCATTGAGGCCCGAGCCGCAGTTGCGCTGAAAGACGGCGCCCGGCACGTCGATAGGCAGGCCCGCGAGCAGGATGGAATGGCGCGCAATACAGCGGCTGTCCTCGCCGGCCTGGCTGGCGCAACCGACGTTCACATCGTCGATGGAGGAGGCCTCGAAGGATGAGCGGCCGACGACCTCTTTGATGACGCTCGCGAGCATGTCGTCCGGGCGGACTTTCGAAAGGCTCCCGGCATGGCGACCGAAGGGCGTGCGTGCGCCGTCATAGATGTAAGCGTCGAGCATTTGCGTCTCCTTCCTGAGATGTCAGATTGTTGGCGCCAACATGCCACGCCGCGACGGCCTGCGCGAGGGCTAGTGTCCCGATTCCGAAGTTCGCCAGACTTCGATGCTGGTGTCGCGAGCGAACTTCGGAATCAAAAGGGACACTAGAAACATACATTTGATAGTGTGATTCAGATCGAGAAATTCGCTCGATACTGTGCCGATTGCTCTGGCGAATTTCTCGATCATCACACTATGGCATGATCCCGAGCAGCTTCAGCCATGCGATCTGCAGCGGCGCGATGACCAGAAGGCCGGTTATGGCGAGCGGAATGAGAATGCGGGAGGCGGCGCTGGCCGCGACCTTGCCCATCATGAGGCCGACCATGACCGGCACGGCTTCGAACGCGAAAAACGGAGATTGCAGCCCGACGAGCATGGCCGTCAGGCCGGCGTTGAGCGGTAGGCCGGTGGCGGCCTCGATGCCCGGTAGTGTCGGCGTCACGATGGCAATAGATCCCGGAATGGTTGCGCCGACAGCGATCAGCGAGGCCGAGAACGAGATCAGCATGAACCCATAGGCGGGCGAAGCACCGGACGCGGGCATGAGCTGCGCCAGCGCCGTTGCGATCATGGTTCCGGCACCGGAGGTCGTGAGCACTGTGGCGACGCCGAGCACTGCTGCCAGCGAGATGATCGACGTGATCCTGTTGAAGTCGAAGACGTCCTCGGTGCGTGCAAATCCGAGCGGAGGGAGCAGGCACACGAAACCGGCGGCGAGCGCAATCCAACCCGGCTTCAGATGATGCAGGAAGTCGGTCATCCAGAGCAGCACGGTGACGGCAAGCAGAATAGCCAGACGACGGGCTGCGGGCGTGAGTGAGGCGGACATCGTGTCGGCCGCGACGGCTTTCGGCGGCGGTGCGGGCAGAAGCAGGCATATGGCGGCCCAGAACATGAGGGTCTTGAGTAAGCCGAGCAGCGGCAGGCACATCAGCAGGTATGCGCCATAGCGAATGGTCGGCCCGCCCAATGTCTCCAGTGCGCCGAGAGAGATGACGTTCGTGAGATTGGCCGGCATGACGCCGTAACTCGTCAGGTAGTTGCCGGCGACGACCGTCAGAATGATGCCGATGTAGCCGCGCGATCCGGGCTCGTAGCCGACTTCCTTCGCTGTCGCGAGCAGGATCGGGATCATGATGGCGAGCCGTCCCATGGTCGTCGGGACGAGGAAGTTCAAGACCGTCGAGCCGATCAGAATGCTCGCGATGAGGCGTGGATAGGTGGAGATGCCGCTCATGAGAGCGCGCGCGACATAGCGGCCGAGGCCCGTGCGCTCTGCAGCACCGCCGATGGCGAGGCCGCCGATGACGAGCATGGCGGCATTCGACCAGAAGCCCGACAGCAATGGGACTGTCGGCGCGATGCCTGTGGCGAGGGCCAGCGCGAAGAAGATCACGCCCGAATGCAGCGCCGGCAGCGCGGATGTCGCCCAGAGCGAAACCGTGAAGGCGACGATGGCGAGGCCGATCATGGCATTCGGCGTGTCGGCCGGCGGTGAGAGCATGGCCAACGCGATGGCGACCAGCGCGAAGACCGCAACGAGTGCGAGCTTACCCGGTGTAAGGTCGATACCGAGCACGCGACCGCTCATGCTGCGCTCTGAGCGCGGCGCGCCCTCTCGATGATCACGGCGATTCCCCGTTTCGCGCGCTGTGCGTCAGCCCTTGGCTTTCTTCGTGCCGCGCACGGCGAGGATCACCTCGGCCATGATCGACACCGCAATCTCGGCCGGCGTCTGGGCGCCGATGTCGAGGCCGATGGGCGACTTGATGCGGGCGAGCTCTTCCTCGGTGATGCCTGCTGCCAGCAGACGCTCGCGCCGCTTCGCATGATTGCGCGATGAACCGAGGGCGGAGACATAAAGGCAGTTCGCCTTCACCGCGAGCTTCAGCGCCTCGTCGTCAATGTGCGCGACATGGGCGAGCGTCAGAACGGCCGTGTAGGGATCGAGGCCGAGCTTCGGCAGCGCATCCTGGGGCCATTCGGCGATGAGCTTGGCGTCGGCTGCGCCGAACCGCGCAGGATCGGCGAAGGCCGTGCGCGGGTCGATAACGATGATCTCGTAGCCGGAAAGTGCCGCGAGCTGCGCTAACACCTGCGCGATGTGCGTCGCACCGATCGCAATGATCCGCGCAGGCGGCACGAGCGCGTGCACGAACACGTCGCCGTCGGGGCTTTCGATGAGCTGGCTCTTTGCCGTGCGGAAGCGGTTGGCGACGTCCTCGGGCAGATTGGCCTCCCCGCGCTCGTAGATGGTGCGCGAGGCATCGTCGAGTTTTGTCTTGATGACGAGGCCGTGCCGGCTCGTACGTGCGGCGATGGCGCGATCGAGGAGGACGTCGCCGCCGTTGTCCTTGCCGAGCCGCTCGACGAGCACGCGCACTTGCCCGCCGCACGGGAGGCCCGCGCGCCACGCGGTTTCGTCGGCGACGCCGAAGGTGAGCGTGCGCGGCTTGCCGTCTTCGATCGCTTCGCCGCCCTCGATGATGACGTCGCCTTCGATGCAGCCGCCGGATACCGAGCCCTGGAAATTGCCGTCGGCCGCAATGGCCATCTGGCCGCCGACCGGCACAGGAGCGGAGCCCCAGGTATCGATGACGGTCGCGATGGCGACTTTGCCGTCGCGGGAGAGCCAATCGCGGGCGGTGCCGAGCACGTCGATCGCGGCGGCGTTGGGCGTTCGCGGCTGAAGTTCGGTCATGGCGACCCTCTCTTCTCCCTTTCTCCGCAAGAGCGGGGAGAGGGGCACTTGAACTAAGACGCGCGCACTTGCGCACGTCCTGCAGATCGGCGCGGCGTTGTCGAGCGGTTGCTACCGCCGGATCGCGTCGATTGTGCGCCGCGCCGTTCCTCGGGATCGAGTCGGAAAGTGGCGCCCATGCGGGTCGCGGCGTCGCGCAACGCGGGAGCGTATGCCAGCAATTGCTCAAGCCCGAGGCGTGCATTCGGGGCCGAGATGGCGACGGCGCCGACGAGATCGCCGCTCTCCGTCAGGACGGGCATGGCAATGCAGACGACGCCGTCGATGTATTCCTGCTCGTCGGTACCGATACCGCTCTCGCGGATCTTGTCGAGTGCACGGCTGAGGCGCGCGGCATCCGTGATGGTGCGGCTCGTGTGCCGGATGAGCGGCAGCGCGGCGATGATCTCGGCGCGTTGCTCGAGGGGCTGCAGCGCGAGGAGCAGCTTGCCGATAGCGGAAGCGTGCGCCGGTACGCGGCTGCCAGCGTCGAAGCGCAGACCGAGCGGCCACTTTGCTTCGACGCGATCGAGATAGATGACCTCGGAACCCGACAGCACACCGAAATTGCAGGTCTCGCCCACCTCCTGCGAGAGTGCGCGCAGGATCGAATGCCGGAGCGAGCGCGGCGCGGCGGCGGCGAGCGTATCGAAGGCGAGCTTGATGAGGCGCGGCCCTTCGATGTAGCCGCGTTTCCAGTGATCGCGCTCGATGAGGCCCATGTCGGCGAGCGCCGCGGTGATGCGATGGGCCGTCGGCTTGGTCAGGCCGGAGCGGCGCACGAGCTCTGCCATGGACAGGGGCTCGCGGGCTTCGGACACAAGCTCCAGGATCATCAGCGCCTTACCGCTGGCGCCGAGCGGGGTCGCGTCGCTGACGTCGCGGCTGCGGGCGGCCGATCGGGCACGCGGCGCGCCATTCGCGGGGCGCTTTTGCGGTCGGTTGGTCATGAGCCTCTTCTGGATCAAGAGTTTCGGCAAGTATCGCTTGTCTCGGCCTGCGAAATCAATCGTTGTGCGGAGTGAGAGCCTGCGCAATTCGTTGCATTCGGGCGGGATCAGATATGCCGTTCACCATTAGGGCTTGGGCTTGCTGGCGTAGACCGCGGCCGGATCGAAGAGCGGAGCGCCGCCGACGGGCCTCATAGCGAGATCAGCCGGATTGCCGGGGCCGAGGGGCACGGCGCGGTAGAAGCAACTCTTGCGACCGGTGTGGCAGGCGGCCCCTGCGCCCGCGACGCGGACCTTGAGCCAGATGGCATCCTGGTCGCAATCCGTACGCAGCTCGACGACTTCGAGGATGTTTCCGCTCTCCTCACCCTTCTTCCACTGTCGGCCGCGCGAGCGGCTGTAGAAGTGCGCGTGCCCCGTCTCGATCGTGCGGACGAGCGCGTTGGCGTCCATCCAGGCGAACATGAGGACATCGCCCGTATCGGCATCCGTCGCGACCGCGGCGAGAAGGCCGGCCTCGTCGAACTTCGGGGCAAATGTGGCGCCTTCCTCGATATCGACGGGCGAGCCGCGTTCGGCAAAGGGACCTGAAGCCGTGGTGCTCATGGCGCGTTCCAGTTCAGCACTGTTCAAGCCGGAGAAAACGTCAGGTCCGTTGGCCGGCGTGGACCAGCTGGAGAAAGCGGTCGCGATAGCTGGCGTCGCTCTCGAAAACGCCGCTGAAACGCGTAGTCACCGTCGACACGCCATGCTGGCGTACGCCGCGCATGGACATGCACTGATGCTCGGCCTCGATCAGGATCGCGACGCCGCGCGGCGCGAGTACCTTCTCGATGGCACCAGCAATTTCGGCCGTGAGCTTTTCCTGCGTCTGCAGGCGGCCCGCGAAGATCTCGACGACACGCGCGAGCTTCGAGAGGCCGACGACGCGGCTGCCCGGCAGATACGCGATATGGGCGACGCCGACGAACGGCGCGATGTGATGCTCGCAGTGGCTCTGCACGCGAATGTCGCGGAGCATGACCATATCGTCGTACCCGCCGACGTCCTCAAACGTGCGTGAGAGCGCCTCGACAGGGTCGGCGCCGTAGCCGGCGAAATATTCCTCGAAAGCGGCCGCCACGCGCTTCGGCGTGTCGCGCAGGCCCTCGCGATTGGGGTCGTCACCGGCCCAGGCGAGCAGTGTGCGCACGGCTTCCTCAGCCTCGGCGCGGCTCGGCCGCCCAGACGCGCTATCGGGCGCGCTTTCCCCCGTCAGCTTAAGGCGCGCGGCGCCATTCTTCTTGATCATCGGCTCCATGCGTTCGACCTTCCGGCGAGCGTTTCGACCTGCGCTTATCATGTTTGGGCGGGCTTGTATCGCCTGGGTTCCCCGCGCCGCGCTTGAATTCGACCTCTGCGCGCGCGATATATCCGGCAGGGCGCATGGGTGCGGCGATCGACGCCCGTCCAGTCAGGACTATGGCAACACGAGTTGGCCAGCACGATGTGGGATGGCTGGTTCATCGCGACAAGATGGGCGACAAGCCGTCCGACAGCGTAACTTCCGGTCGGCTCGACGGTCAACCGCCGAGGCTGGAACAGCATTAAGGCCTGAGGATCCGGAGGATCATGACAGAGCTGAGCGACCTCTATAGCCAGCGTATCATCGAGCTGGCCGCGGGCATCCCGCCGGCCGGCCGCTTGGCTGCGCCCGATGCAACGGCCTCGGCCCATTCGAAGCTTTGTGGCTCCACCATTGCCATTGAGCTCGCCATGAAGGGCGATCGCGTCAAGGAGTACGCTCAGACCGTCAAGGCCTGCCTTCTCGGCCAGGCCTCGGCCGCCATCATGGCACGCAATATCGTCGGCTCAAGCGAAGCGGAGCTGCGTGAGGTCGCCGCTGAAGTGCGTCGTATGCTCAAGGAGAACGGGCCACCGCCTTCCGGGCGCTGGGCCGATCTCGCGGCGCTCGAGCCGGTGCGCGAGGTCAAGGGGCGTCACGCCTCGACGCTGCTCGCCTTCGAGGCGGTCGTGCGCGCGCTGGATGAGATTGCCGAGAAGAGCGGTAAGCAGGAGGTAGCTGCCGCGCGCGATTGATGCAGGGCAGTTGCAACGATGGCGAACCCTATTGAGCACCTCACCAAGGAGATTGCCAAGGCGCCCGTGCGGCTCTACCGCTGGACGTTGAAGCCGCTGCTCGGCCATGAGTGCCGGCACCTGCCGACATGCTCGGAATACGCGCTCGACGCGATCGAGATCAACGGCGCGTGGCGCGGTTGGTGGCTCGCCGGTGCACGCGTCTGCCGGTGCCATCCGTGGGGCACGTCGGGTTATGATCCGGCGCCCGATGTGCGGAGCGAGCGTCACTGGTTCGCGCCCTGGCGCTACGGCCGCTGGTCGCAGCGTCAGGTCGAGGCGGATCGAATGCCGTCGTAGTGAGTGGCTGCGGGCATAGCAGCACGGCTGAACGCGACAGCACCTCTTTCCAGCAGCCCGCGGCAACAAACGCGACCTCGCGCATTGGCCGCCGCCGCCATAGCATTTACAGCGGAGTGCGAAGCACCCCTTGCCAGCAGGCGGCGGCAAATACTATCGCGCGCTCAGGCGACGCAGTCGCTCATCGGCATCGCGCGCACCGAGTTCGCGCGCTTTCTCGTACCAACTCCGAGCGAGTGCAATGTCGGGCTGGACGCCTGCAACGCCCATGGCGGCGAGTTCCGCCGGATCGTAGGTGGCGGCGAGCGCGAACGCGCCGTCTGCGAGATTGGCGTCGGCGGCGCGCCGGTAGAAAAGCCGTGCGGCTGCGATGTTGCCCTGCTGCGCCTGCGCGCGTCCACGCACGACGAACGCGAGCGCGCGCTGCTGGTCCTCCGTCAGCGCCGGGGGCGCTTTCGGTGCGGTGGTCGCAGGAACTGGTGGGCGCTGGGCTGGTGGTGGCGACGCGTCCAGCGGGGCTGGCGGTGCGCCGACGGAGGCGATATTACGCTCGCGCGGCGCCTCTGGTTGCTGAGGCGCGATCAACTCGGCCGCCGCGACAACGAGGGATGCGCGTGCGTCCGCGAGGACCGTCCCGTCGATTTGCACGAGAGCAATCGTTATGTCGGACTTGCCGGAGACACCGACAGGTATCGAAATGCGCAGGTTCGGCAGTACAGAGAGCGGCACGGCCCATGAGCCGGGCGCAATGGAGTGGCCCTCCGAGAGTACGACGGCGGACGGCATCCCGCGGATGCGCACGAAGCTGTTGCGCGGGATCGCGTCGATGGGGCCGATCTGAATCGGCAGGGGCGTCTCGCTGGCCGGCTCGACGAGAACGACCTTGCCGATGTTGATATGTGGCTTCTGTCCGACCTGCGCCTGGGCTTGAAGCCAACCCGAGGCGCCATCTTCCGTATCGGAAAGCGTAGCCGGACTTCCAAGCGCGGGAACGGCTGCGGCTGGCGGGCCCGTCGCTACTGCAAGCGTGATGATGCAGAGGCCTGTGGCACCCCTCAAGATGCCGGCCATGGGCATCCGCATCCTGGTGTAAGTCATATCGCCCCCTTGCGCCGCCGATGCGGGCCCGCCTCGGCGACGGCCGTCCGCCGCCGCCGTATCAGTTCTGCTTCTTGGTCCACTCGATGAACTGCTGGAAGAGTCGTTCCTGCTCTTGCGGATTGTCCGGCGCCGCGCGTGCCGCCTGGGCGCGAGCCAGCGCGTGGTCGATCTTCGGCCGTTCAGCAGCCTGCGGAGGCGCCTTCACGACCTTGTCGAGCTTGTCCTGCATGGGCTGGAAGCGTTTCCAGCCAGGTACGCTGCCGGCGAGATTCACATCCTTCCACTTGGGGTGATAGCCGGGCTCGTTCTGCAGGCGCGGGAAGCGATCGTGGATGTAGTCGACAAGGCGCGAAACGCGTTGGAAGCGGTCGGTGTCGCGCGGCCAGTCATAGACAGCAAGCAGCGCCGGCACGGCGATCGTCTCGATGCGCTGGCCTTCCGGAATGAGCGCCGGATAGTCCTTCGACTCGAGATAGGCCGGCAAATAGTACTCGAGCTTATCGTTGTACTCGACGGGCAGGAACTTGAAGCCTTCGGGAAAATCGCCTTTCAGGAATGGCGGCAGCGGTTTCGACGAAACCCAGACTGTCGCAGCGAATTTGCTTTCACCCTTACGCATGGAGGCCATGGCGACATTGTGCGGAATGAACTGTGCGTCGATGTTGATGCCGAGTTGCTTGAAGATGATCGGGCCGCTGTAGGCGGCAGCCGTTCCGACCGTATTGAAGTTCACGGTCTTGCCTTCAAGATCCTTGACCGAGTTGATCTCAGGACCCGCGAAGATGTGCAGTTCGGACGGGAAGAGGTTCATCAGGTAGTTGATGCGCCGCCCGATGCCCGCGATTTCCGGGTTGTTCTTGAAGTGCTCGAGAACATCGCCATAGACGATCGCGGCATCGACGCCGCGGAGGTACAGCAGGTCGAATACGTTATCGAAGGGGCCGCGCGTCACGATCGGGAGCACGCGCATGTTGTCGCCGTCGTCAACAACGCGTGCCAGTTCGGCCGCGAACTGCAGAGGCGCGCCCTCGGTGCGGCCGGCGGCGAGACCTACGGTCCAGGAATTGATTGCCTCCCGTCGCTTGGCCTCCGCGGAGAGGGGCTGCGCCTGAGCTTGCTTGGTGGGGCGCTTCGCGCCCTGGGCAAGCTGCTGTTGCGCCTCGGCGCTCCCGATGAAGGGCGCTGCCGCGACGGCAAGGGCGAGCAGCATCCACCAAAGGACCCGGCTGCAACGCGTAACAAACATGAAAACCTCCGTTTCGTCCGGTCGCAATGACCATCACTTCGGCGCCGCCATGCGGACATCCGGGCACACTCGCCTCCCAGCGGAAGGCGCTTCCTCGATAGTCCTCCCGGGGGATGGCGGAGCGCGCGTCAAGCGCGCGATCCAGCCTCATGGGCCTTTTGCGGCCTCTTGCCGGCCAATCGCGGCCGGAGGTCGGGCGGTGCGCAGGCGATGCGGCCGCGGTAGATCGAAGATGTGCGCTCAGGGGCGGATGTAGGCGTAACCCTGGCCCTGCAGCTCTGCGAGGCGGACGACACCCGACGGGATAACCTTGGCCTCGCTCATTATTGGGACGTCTTTTGCTTCCTGCTTCGACACATTCGCCTGCGTGTTGGCGCAGGCGGCGAAGGTGAGCTCGGGATTTTCGAGAGACATCGTCTGGATGCGAGCCTTCACCGGGCTCGTGTCATCGCGCAGCATCGTGAGGCCAGGACCGAAGGTTACGATCTCGACGACGACCTTCTCACCAGCCTTCTTGTAATGGGCGATGATGTTGTTCGCATTGTTGAGCGCGAGGTTCATGAGCTGCGGATTGTTCTCGGCAACCTGGATCGCGATCTTGTGGACCTTCGCGGCCGCCGTCGGCTTCCTTTCCTTGCTCTTGGCCTGCGCGGTCTTGGTGGCCTGGGCTTTGACGCGCTCCTTCGGCGCGTCCTGCGCGCACGCGGCGAGCGGGCTCAAGCCAACTAGGCATCCGACGGCAGTCATCATTGCGATCCGACGACGCACGCGAGCAGTCATGAATTTTACTCCGATCCCCTGGGGGCCCGGCACACGCCATTGGGCCACTTCCCCGATCGGGTTGCCGCTGCTGTCGCCCACGTCTGCTGTCGCTCATATCGGAACTGCGGATGCAAGAAATCCGCCCCGCCCGATGGACGGTGCCCGACTTGAGAAACAGATAAATGAAAGACCCTCGAAACCCCGGCAATCCCGATCTGAGCGTCGTCGCAGTTTCCGGGCTTTTTTGGGGCACTGAACGATCGAGAACGAAAAATAATCATAGGCTTAGACTGAATGTCCGCCTCCGCCCCATCCGTCGTTCGAGCGCGATTGGTAGTAGCTCAGAAGCCATATGCGCACAGCGCTCGAAAGTCCCGCAGCACCACGATTTTGATCGATTGTCGCGACGAGTCGCGAGACCGGGACGCGCTCCTTGGCGGCGACCTCCTTGAGGGCATTCCAGAATGGCGGTTCGAGCGAGATCGACGTTCGGTGCCCGTCGATCGAGAACGAGCGCTTGATGGGCCGTGTCACGGCACTTTAGGGGCGGAAGTCTCGGGTGCGGTATCGGCCAACGGCTCTTCGGGAGCTGTATCCGAGCTCTTCTCGATGCGATGGCCGTCGAGATGCTGGCGGCTTCTCGCCTCACCGATTTCGTCGCGTTCGCGCTCGGCGCGCGTGCGGCCGAACCGTGCGCGGTTACTCTCCGCCTCGGCTTCCTTGGCCTCACGTTCGCGACGCTTGCGCGCCTGTCGGAGGTTGATGATTTCGGCAGTCATGGGGATGTCAATCCACTGGCTCAGTCGACGAGGCGCACGCGCTTGTCGATGACGGCGAGGACCCTGTCGAGTTCGTTGCCGCGCTTGAGTATCAAGCCCGTGGCGCTAACGACGCTGTAGGCGCCCTGCTTGCGCGCGAGCTTCGGTGTCTTCTCGATGCGGTAGAGAGGCACTTCACTCGTTCGGCGGAAGATCGAGAAGGCGGCCGTCTCTCGGCCGTGGTCGATCGCATAGTCGCGCCATTCACCCGCCGCAACCTGGCGGCCGTAAACGTCCAGGATGGCCGTCAATTCACGTCGCGTGAAGACAACCACGGACGGCGCCGGCGATGATGCGCGATGGGTCGGCGATATGGACCCGCCTGCACCAAAGCCGGGATAGAGGCTTATTGGCTCGGCATCGCTCATGGGCGCCTCCTGCTTGTGTTTGACAAAAGGATGACGCCAAACTCAGGGGAGCGCAAGAGCACCCCGCAGGGCGCTCTCAGCCTCGGAAAACAGCCGCACGAGCACGGCTGCCGAGATTTCAGGTCTTGGTCTTGGCGAGCTTTTCGATTCGCGCCTGCATGGCGGCGAGTTCGTTGCGCATGACGGTCAACTCGTCGCTCTCCGGCGCTTCGGCACCGCTTCCCGAAGGCTTGGCGGTGGCCGTTTTCTCGCGCATTGGCGCTGCTGCCTCGGCCCCGTCGGCTTTGGATGCGCCGCCCTCGACCTTGGCCCCCGGTTTAGAGGCAGCGAAGGGGCTGAACATCGTCATGGCCTGCTCGAAGAGCTGGAGATTCTTGCGCGCCTGCTCCTGGTAGGCCTCGAGCGCACCCTGGGGCGTGAATGCGTTGGCGAACTGCTTGCGGAAGCGATCCTGCTCGCGCGTCAGCGTCTCGAGGCTCACCTGCAGGTAGCTCGGCACCATGCGCTCCATGGCGCCGCCGTAGAAGCGGATGAGCTGGCGAAGGAATGGGACGGGCAGAAGGGTCTGGGTGCCCGCCCGGCTCTCCTGCTCGACGATAATCTGTGTAAGAACGGAATGGGTGAGGTCGTCGCCGGTGCGTGCGTCGAAAACGACGAAATCGCGCTCGGAGCGGACCATCTGGGCAAGGTCTTCCAGCGTCACGTAGGTGCTGGTTTCGGTATTGTAGAGACGCCGGTTCGCGTACTTCTTGATGACCACCGGCTCTTTCTTCCCCGTGGGAGCGTCTGACTTGCTCAGCATAATTTGGGCCGCCTCCCAATGCTTGACATATGGCAATGCTACCACGCTCACCCCATGTCAGGGAACCTGGGATTCCAGTCCTGACGCGCCTAAATGCGGAGGTTGGTTGCTACGCGATCCGATTGCCGGAACATGCAATCGGCGGTAATCGTACGAATACATCATGACCAGCGGCCGGTATCGCCGGCACCCTCGTGGGGCGCACGGGACGGGACGCGATCCCTTCACTCAGGAGACGACGATGAGCGCAGATTCCACAACGATTGTGATCGCCAGCGCTGCCCGCACGCCGGTCGGCGCGTTCAACGGGGCGCTTGCGGGCGTCGCGGCACACGAACTGGGCAGGACGGCCATCCAAGGCGCGCTCGACCGTGCCGGCGTTGCGGCGGGCGATGTCTCGGAGGTCATCATGGGGCAGATCCTTGCGGCCGGCGCAGGGCAGAACCCCGCTCGCCAGGCATCGATCGCGGCCGGCATTCCGGTCGACGCACCGGCCTGGGGCATGAACCAGCTTTGCGGTTCGGGCCTCCGCGCCGTGGCACTCGGTGCCCAGCAGATCCAGGACGGCTCGGCGTCGATCGTGGTCGCGGGCGGCCAGGAGAGCATGAGCCAGGCGCCGCACGTCATGCATCTTCGCGAAGGCACGAAGATGGGCGACGCGAAGATGATCGACACAATGATCAAGGACGGCCTGTGGGATGCCTTCAACGGCTATCACATGGGCACGACCGCCGAGAACGTCGCGCGCCAGTGGCAGATCAGCCGCGACGAGCAGGACAAGTTCGCCGTCGCGTCGCAGAACAAGGCCGAGGCCGCGAAGAAATCCGGCCGCTTCAAGGACGAGATCGTTCCGGTGACGATCAAGTCGCGCAAGGGTGAGGTGGTCGTTGCCGAGGACGAGTACATCAAGGACGGTGTGACGATCGAATCCGTCTCGAAGCTGCGTCCGGCCTTCGACAAGGAAGGTTCAGTGACCGCGGCGAACGCCTCGGGGATCAACGATGGTGCTGCTGCTGTCGTTCTGATGTCGCTCGAGGAAGCGAAGAAGCGCGGCATCAAGCCGCTCGCCCGCATCGTTTCGTGGGCGCACGCGGGTGTCGATCCCTCGATCATGGGCACGGGCCCCATTCCGGCGTCGCGGAAGGCGCTCGAGAAGGCCGGCTGGACCGTGCAGGATCTCGATCTCATCGAGGCCAACGAAGCCTTCGCGGCGCAGGCGTGTGCGGTCAACAAAGGCCTCGGCTGGGATACGTCCAAGGTCAATGTGAACGGTGGCGCGATCGCTATCGGTCACCCGATCGGCGCCTCGGGCGCGCGCGTTCTGACGACGCTGCTCTACGAAATGCAGCGCCGCGATGCCAAGAAGGGCCTCGCGACGCTCTGCATCGGTGGCGGCATGGGCGTTGCCATGTGCGTCCAGCGCGATTGAGACCGGCAGAATTAACCACAGGCGGCACTTTATGCGCGCTGCCTGTGGTTTGAGCGAGAACAACGGCAGCGCAACGATAAAACTATAAGGGTCGAATCATTCGACCCACAGGGAGAGGAAACGGGTAATGGCGCGTGTGGCAGTGGTGACTGGCGGTACTCGTGGTATCGGCGAGGCCATTTCGCTGGGAATGAAGAAAGCGGGATTTCGCGTCGCGGCAACGTATGCCGGCAATGACGCCGCCGCACAGAAATTCCAGGCCGAGAGCGGCATCCCCGTCTACAAGTTCGACGTCGGTGACTACGATGCCTGCGAGAAAGCGGTCGCGCAGATCACGCGTGATCTCGGTCCCATCGACGTGCTGGTGAACAATGCCGGTATCACGCGCGACGCCGCACTTCACCGCATGACGCGCGCGTACTGGACCGATGTCATTCGCACGAATCTCGACTCCGCATTCAACATGAGCCGGCTGGTGATCGACAGCATGCGCGCGCGCAACTTCGGGCGCATCATTTCGATCTCCTCGATCAACGGTCGCAAAGGACAGTTCGGCCAGGCCAACTACGCAGCAGCCAAGGCGGGGCTCGTCGGTTTCTCGAAGGCCATTGCGCTCGAAGGCGCCGCCAAGGGCATCACGGCCAATGTGATCGCGCCGGGCTATATCAATACCGAGATGGTGGCGGCGGTGCCCAAGGAGATCCTGGACACAAAGATCATCCCGCAAATTCCCGTCGGACGGCTAGGCGGGGCTGAGGAGATCGCGCGCTGCGTCGTTTTCCTCGCTTCGGATGATGCCGGTTTCATCACCGGGGCCTGTCTCGATGCCAACGGTGGTCAGTACATGGCGACCTGATCGCGGCGACGTGATGCGGCGGCCTCAACGCCGTTTACCTTATGTCTCAGGAGCGTCAGAACGCCCCGCGGTGCCGGGGCGTTCGGTATTTTGGGGCTCGCGGACACCATCACGATCATTGACGTTTTGCCTCAATCCCGTTGCAAGGTTAGAGATGCCTGTGGGCGCGCGCGGCGCGCTGGCATGTCGGAGGAGATCTTGGGGCGATGGCTGAGGACTTGAAGGGGCGTGGTGGCACCTTCCTGGCGCGCAAAAGCGATGCGGCGAAGTCCCAGCAGGATGGCCGGCAACTCGCGGACGTGCTCATCGTCGAGGACGAGAATTTCGACGCGGACCGGCTGCGGGCCACGCTCCACATCATGTTCGGCTATGCCATCGAGGTGCGCCGCGCACGCACGCTCGGTTCAGCACTCGATTGCGTCATCGAGCGCAAGCCCGAGCTGATCTTTCTCGACGACTATCTGAAGCCGTCCGACAACGCGACGCACACCATCCCGTTTCTTCGGCGCTGCGGGTATACGGGGCCTATCATCGTCGTGAGCGGGCAGGTCGATCGGCTGCGCCGTGCGATGCTGGTCAAGGCAGGCGCCGTGGACGTCATCCACAAGGACGACCTCGACAGCGTGCGCATTGCCGAAGCACTCGCGCGTGCGTCGGAAGCGCGGCACGTGGAGCCGCCGGCCTCGTCCTGAGCTTATACGGATCGTCCCCTCATTTCGACATCGCTCCTAGGCTGATTGCACGGTTGTGCGATAGGTGGGATTGCGCGAGTTCAATGGCACAATCTGAACTACACCCTAGGGAGTAAACGAACATGCGTTCATTGATAGTCGGCCTCGTATCAGCAGCTGTCTGTCTTGGGGCGGGCAGTGCAAATGCGCAGATCTCCGGCGATGCCGTGAAGATCGGCGTGCTCAATGATCAATCGGGCCTTTATGCGGACTTCGGCGGGACGGGATCGGTGCTCGCCGCGCGCATGGCCGTCGAGGATTTCGGTGGCATGGTTCTCGGTAAGCCGATCGAGATCCTTTCTGCCGATCACCAGAACAAGGTCGATCTTGCGGCGTCGACCGCGCGCCAGTGGATCGATGTCGATGGCGTCGACGCGTTCGCCGATCTCACGAACTCGGCCGTCGCACTCGCGATCCAGAACCTCGCCCGCGAGCGCGATCGCATAGCGCTGTTCTCCGGTCCGGCAACGACACGGCTCACCAACGAGGACTGCTCGCCGAACGGTTTTCATTGGACTTTCGACACCTACTCGCAGGCGATCGGCAGCGCGCGCGCCATCGTTCAGGAAGGCGGCAAGGAATGGTTCCTGCTGGTCGCCGACTATGCGTTCGGCCACTCCATGGCGGCGGACTTGACGGCTGAGGTCACGTCGAAAGGCGGCAAGGTCGTCGGGCAGGTTCGCCATCCAACGGGCACCAGCGACTTCTCATCGTTCCTGCTGCAGGCACAGGGTTCGAAGGCACCAATCATCGGTCTCGCGAACGGCGGTCTCGATACGGTCAATGCGGTCAAGCAGGCGAGCGAGTTCGGCATCACGGAAGGTGGCCAGAAGCTCGTCGGTCTCGTCATCGTCATCACCGACATTCATGCCATGGGCTTGAAGGGTGCGCGCGGCCTCATCGCGACGACGGCCTACTACTGGGATCGCGACGAAGGCAGCCGCGAGTTCGCCAAACGCTTCGAAGCACAGACGAAGCGCAAGCCCGGCATGGTCCAGGCGGGCGTCTATTCCTCGGTGATGCACTACCTCAAGGCCGTCAAGGCCGCAGGTACGGACGAAGCCAAAGCCGTCGCTGCCAAGATGCGCGAAATGCCGGTCGATGACTTCTTCGCCAAGGGCGGCAAGATCCGCGCCGATGGCCGCCTGATCCACGACATGTATCTTGTCGAGGTGAAGAGCGAGAAGGAGTCGAAGGGGCCGTGGGACTATTACAAGGTCCTGCGTACCATCCCGGGCGATCAGGCCGCGATGCCGCTCGAGCAGAGTAAGTGCCCGCTCGTGAAGAAGTAGAACTACTCTTCCCCTTCTCCTCGTCCTTGTCGCGCTGGAAGCGCGCCTCTGGCGCGACGAGAAGGTCGGGATGACGGGCGGCACAATCGCGGACGTTGGCTTGTGCCGCCGCCCCTCACCCTGGCTCTCTCCCCGCACGCGGGGAGAGGGGATTGAAAGGGGCCGCCCGCCGCGTCACATATTGCGCTGTCGCTCTGGCCGCCGCGGGCATGGCCCAACTAGAAGGTTGCGAAGCACCTCTTCCCAGCAGTCCTCGGCAACAAAAATAACTCACTCATAACTGCGATCGTCGGCGATGACCTTGCCGTCATTCGGCAACGTGCCGGGCGCGACGATCTCGACGGCCGACTTGAGCTTGGTCGCGTGCTGCACGGCCTCGCCGATGCGCGCCGCAAGGGCGGCATCCTCGCCGGGCGCTTCGGCCTTCAGCGTCATGACATCCTGCTCGCCCGCGCGCGTGACGACGAGACGGACCCGGCCGATCTCGGGAAAGCGCTTGGCGACTTCCGCCACCTGCTCGGGATGAACGAACATGCCCTTGACCTTGGTGGTCTGGTCGGCGCGACCGAGCCAGCCGCGAATGCGCATGTTCGTGCGCCCGCATGGCGAGCGGCCGGGCAACACTGCGGAGAGATCACCCGTCGCAAGACGGATCATCGGGTAGTCGCGGTTGAAGGCGGTGACGACCACTTCGCCGACCTCGCCTTCGGGCAAAGGGTCGCCCGTGCCGGGCCGTACGATCTCGATGATGACGCCTTCATCCACGATCATGCCTTCGACGGCGCCATCGGGACCGGGGCTCTCGTAGGCAATGTTACCGACGTCCGCGATCGCGTAGGCCTGGAAAACGGCAACGCCGCGACTGGCATAATCCGCACGCAGCGACGGAAAGAGCGCGCCGCCCGAGACGAGCGCGCGTTTGATCGACGAGGCGTCCTTGCCGGCCTCGGCCGCCTTGTCGAGCAGGATCTTCAGATAGTCGGGCACGCCGACATAGACGGTCGGTTTCAGATGCTGGATCGCTTCGAGCTGCTGCTCGGTATTTCCGGGGCCAGCGGCAATGACAGTGCAGCCGAGCGCGCGCGCGCCGGCATCGAGAAGCCAGCCCCCGGGTGTGAGATGATAGGCGAAGGTATTGTGGATGATGTCGCCTTTGCGGACACCCGCTGCGAAGAGCGCGCGCGCCGAGCGCCACCAGTCCGCACCGAGCCCCTCGGGCTCGAAGATTGGGCCGGGCGACATGAAGATGCGACCGATCGCGGGACCGCTCGAAATGTTGAAACCTCCGAACGGCGGGCGCCCAACCTGAAGACTATGCAGCGCGCCCTTGCGCAGAAGTGGAAGCTTGGCGAGTGCCTCGCGGCTTGTGAGCGTCGCAGGATCGACACCGGCGAGATGATCTGCCCAGCCAGGTGCCCCCGCCATCGCATTGCGTACGAGGTCGGGCAGCAGGCCGAATTGCGACTGTGCGCGCGCCTCTGGATCGCGCGTCTCCAGATGATCCAGGAACTCGTTGCTCACTGTGCCCTCCCCTTTGACTACGGCAGTTCGGCTGCCGATCTTGGCATTTCCGCCCGGCTCTGGCGACGTCGGCGCAGCAACAACCCGGCGCGCGAAGATGCCCGTAGTCGGTACGCGCAGCAACACTTTGGCAACCCTGTCCGCAGAATGCGCTCGGATCCTCTTAAAGAAAGGATTAGTTTCCGTGGCGAAAAGCGAGCGATGCTTTTCACACATTTACACCAGTGAGATTGGCAGGTTTGCGCCATGGATGGAACGATACAGATTGCGTTCGCAGCCGTGACGACGGGCAGCATCATCGGCCCGGGCGGCGCGAGCATCGCAGCCCACCCGAATACGATGGCTATGACGATGGTGCTGTTGCTTGCGGCGCTGACAATGGCTGGCTTGGCCGGTTGGCGGGCGGCAGGAAACCGTACGCGCCACGTGCCGCCGGGTCCCGCCTTGCCGAAGCTGCGTCGCCGCATGAGCGGACCGCGCGATCGCCGCGCCTGAGCCCGCCGGTCAACAAAGTTCCACAAAAATTAAGCGGCCCGGTAATCCCGGGCCGCTGAGTTTATGAGGGTGTCCTTCGGTCAGGACGATTAAGGCGTCGCGACCGTGATGTCCGGGAACACGTCCTCGATGTGCGGAACCGCGTCGCGGAACTGATCGCCGCTGATCACGTCGGAGCGGGGAAGTGCCTCACGGAACTGGTCACCGCTCACGACCTCGGAGCGCGGCAGCGCCAAGCTCGGGTCCCTGAATGGATCATATGTCTGGGCGTTCGCGGCACCGGCCAGAACGCCAACTGCGACAAGAGTGCTCAGGATCGTCTTCATAGCTTTTCTCCGTTTCATCCCCGGGTTTGGCTGGGGGAATTCTGCCTCGAGTGGTTTCTCATTGCCCCCGTGGCTCTGAGCCCAGAGGCCAGTGCAACCGTCATTGCGGTGTCACTGAAGCCGTATATGGGGCCCGGCCATTTCGCGCCTAGGGGGCCTCACGCGTGCGTGAATCGAGTTGAGGCGGCGCGATTGAGCGCGTGAAAGTTGGTGATCGGGCAATTGACGCCGAGGCCCCGCGGGCGCTGAATATGGATTAAGAACAATCCAAATCTCGAGGGAGAGCCCGTGATGCAGGATCAACCAAGCGCCCAGCCCAAGGCCGAGCCGAGAAGCCTGCGTCTTCACGCGAGCGACAACGTGATCGTGGCTGTCGACCAGATCCCGCAAGGTGCTCGCGCGCAGGGTATTGTCGCCACGGGGCGCGTGCCACGCGGTCACAAGATGGCGACGGTGCCGATCGAGAAGGGCGCGCCTGTCCTGAAGTTCGGCCAGATCATCGGCTTTGCGACCGAAACGATCTTGCCGGGGACGCATATCCACACGCACAACTGCGCGTTCGGCGAGTTCGACCGCGATTATGCTTTTGCGAAGGACGCGAAGCAGGAGCCGCTTCTTCCTGTCGAGGCGCGCGCGACATTCGAGGGCTACAGGCGCGCCAACGGCCGGGCCGGTACGCGCAACTACATCGGCGTACTCACCAGCGTTAACTGTTCCGCGAGCGTCGCCCGCTTCATGGCGCGCGAAATTGAACAGTCGGGCATCCTCGACCAGTACCCAAATATCGACGGCATCATTCCGCTCGTTCACGGCACGGGATGCGCACTCGACCTCAAGGGCGAGGGTTACGAGGTCTTGAAACGCACGCAGTGGGGCTATGCCGCGAACCCGAACATGGGTGGCGTGGTGATGGTCGGCCTCGGCTGTGAAGGATTCCAGATCAAGGCCTTCATGGAGCAGACGGGCATCAAGGAAAGCGACACCTTCCGCACGTTTACCATTCAGGAGGTCGGCGGCACGAAGAAGACCGTTGTGGCAGGCGTCGAGGCCATCAAGGAAATGCTGCCAAGGGTGAATACCGCACGCCGCGAGACCATTCCCGCATCCGAGTTGACACTCGCGCTGCAATGCGGCGGCTCGGATGGCTACTCGGGCATCACGGCGAATGTCGCGCTCGGGGCCGCCGTCGACAAGCTCGTCGAGCATGGCGGCACGGCGGTGCTTTCGGAAACGCCCGAAATATATGGTGCGGAGCATCTGCTGACGCGGCGCGCCGCGACGCGCGAAGTCGGCGAGAAGCTCGTCGACATCATCAAGTGGTGGCAGGACTACTGCGCGAAGAACGATGGATCGATGGACAACAATCCATCGCCCGGCAACAAGGCCGGCGGCCTGACGACCATCCTCGAGAAGTCGCTCGGCGCCGCAGCCAAGGGCGGCACGCGCACGATGACGGCCGTCTATCGCTATGCCGAACCTGTGACCGCCAAGGGCTTCGTCTACATGGACACCCCCGGCTATGATCCCGTCGCGGCGACGGGCCAGGTTGCGGGCGGCTGCAATGTGCTCTGCTTCACTACGGGGCGCGGCTCGGCCTATGGCTGCAAGCCGACACCGTCGATCAAGCTCGCGACGAATACGGCGATCTATCAGCAGATGCTCGACGATATGGATATCAACTGCGGTGATATCCTCGATGGCGTGTCCATCGAGGCCAAGGGCGAAGAAATCTTCCGGCACGTGCTGCGGATCGCTTCCGGCGAAAAGTCGAAGTCGGAGCAGCTCGGCTATGGTGATGCCGAATTCGTGCCCTGGGTTCTGGGCGCGACCATGTGAGGATGCGACGTGCGCCGCGCCATGAGAAACACGAGATGAAGTTCGAGCAGGTTCCGCTGTCCTCGGCAGCCGGCGCTATTCTCGCCCACTCGATCCCGACGCCATCGGGCGCGATCAAGAAAGGGCGCGTGCTCAATGCCGATGACATCGAGCGCCTTGCTGCGACGGGCGTCGAGGTCGTGACGGCAGCGCTGCTCGAAGCCGGTGATGTCGGCGAGGATGCGGCTGCGGCACGCGTGGCCGCCGCACTCTGCGGCAGTGCGATGCATGTCGCGGAGCCGTTCACGGGGCGCGCGAACCTCTATGCCGATGCGGGCGGTCTCATCGAGATCGATGCGGCGCGCCTCGGGTATCTCAACAGTCTCGACGAGGGCCTGACTGTCGCCACCGTTCCAGCCTTCGAACGTGTGACGCGCGGGCAGATGCTGGCGACGGTGAAGGTGATCACGTTCGCGCTTCCGGAAGCTGTGGTGCGTGCGGCGGAGGCCGTTGCGCGCGAGGCTGGCGGCCTCATGCACGTGCGCGCCTTCCGCGCGGCCGAGGTCGGCCTCGTGCTGACGCAGCTCCCCGGCACGCGCAAAAATCTCATCGACAAGCGCCGTCGCGCCATTGCGCAGCGCCTTGACGCGCTCGGGAGTGCGATCGGCGCGAGCGAGGTGGTGGCGCACGAGACCAAGGCCGTCGCCGATGCCATCGCGCGCATGGCCGCAGCAGGCCATGACCCGATCATCGTCTTCGCTGCGTCCGCAATTGTCGATCGCCAGGATGTTATTCCGGCGGGTCTTGTCGAGGCGGGCGGCGAAATCGAGCGCCTCGGGATGCCGGTCGATCCGGGCAATCTCATGCTGCTCGGCCGCTTCGGCAAGGCCGACGTGATCGGAGCGCCGAGTTGCGCCGCTTCCCCGAAGATCAACGGCTTCGACTGGGTGCTCGAGCGTCGCCTCGCGGGCATCGCTGTTACATCAGCCGATGTGGCTTCCATGGGCCTCGGTGGTCTCCTCAAGGAGATCGCCACGCGACCGCAGCCGCGCGAGATACCACCTGACGACGATGCCGTGGAGGAAAGCATGGATGCCGTTCGCCGCGCGCCGCGTATTGCGAGCATCGTGCTCGCAGGAGGACGTTCAACGCGCTACGGCCACCGCAACAAGCTTCTCGAGATGCTCGATGGCACGCCGCTGGTCGTGCGCGCGGTCAAGGCGGCGCTCGCGAGCCGTGCCCGCCCGGTGATCGTTGTGACAGGGCATGAGGCCGATGCCGTCGCGAAGGCGCTCGCGGGCCTCGATGTTCACATTGTGCACAATCCGGATTTCGCCGAGGGCCTGAGCACTTCGCTCAAGACCGGCATTGCCGCGCTGCCCGAAGACGTCGACGGCGCGATCGTCAGTCTCGGCGACATGCCGCGCATCGACGCACGCCATCTCGATCGCCTGATCTCTGCGTTCTCGCCGAAGGAAGGGCGCGGCATCGTCGTGCCGGTTCATCTCGGCAAGCGTGGCAATCCCGTGCTGTTCGCGCGCGCCTACTTCCCCGAGCTGCTTGCTATCGAAGGCGATACCGGCGCCCGCCACATCATTGCGGCGAGTGCGAGCGAAGTGGCGGAAGTCGACCTCGGCACGGATGCCATCTTCCTCGATATCGACACGCCCGAAGCCCTCGACCGGGCGAAGGAAAAGCAATAAAGGCGGGTGGGTTCGGGAGGCTGTCCCTGCCGATAGAGTGCGAGGTCATGCCGGAGGCATGCCAGAGGCAAGCGTCTCGCTCGCGCCTGCGGCGCGACGGGGCTTCGCCCCTGGCCCCAACCGGGGAGACCCCGGACCCCCCTTCGGTTTTTTGATTTTTGCCGCAAATCGCGCGCCCGATCTCCTTGGGCGGCCTGTGGAAAGCGTGGGCGGAAGTATGGGCGTGGGGCCCCTTGCACGGTCGCTCCGGGCGAATCACCTATCCTGCGCGCGAAACAACCCTGGGCCCGCATGCGCTTTCCGTCGCACATTCTGGACGATATCCGGTCCCGGCTGCCGGTCAGCTCGGTCGTGGGGCGGCGCGTGGCGCTCAAGAAGGCGGGGCGCGAGTGGAAAGGGCTGTCGCCTTTCAAGACCGAGCGCACACCCTCGTTCACCGTCAACGATCAGAAGGGCTTCTACAAGTGCTTCGCCTCGGGCGAGTACGGCGACATCTTCACGTTCGTGATGAAGACCGAGGGCTTGTCCTTCACCGAGGCCGTTGAACGATTGGCGGCCGATGCCGGCGTCATACTGCCGAAGCCCGAGCCGCGCAGCCGGCAGGCCATCGAGGAAGTCGATACGCGGGCGCGGCTGATGGCGCTCGTCGAGGCTTCGGCGCGGTTCTTCGAGGCGCAGCTCACGTCGTCGCCGGGCGTAGAGGCGCGGCGTTATCTGGAACGCCGGGGCGTAACGCGTGAGACGATCGCCCGTTTTCGCATGGGCTTTGCGCCGGCCGGCCGCGAAATTCTGAAGTCGCATCTCGCCAAGGAGGGCTTCTCGGTCAAGGAAATGGCCGAGGCGGGCATGGTCATTTCTGGTGACGATATTGCCGTGCCCTATGACCGCTTCCGCAATCGCGTGATGTTTCCGATCGAGGATCTCAAGGGCCGCGTGATCGCTTTCGGTGGCCGCGCGCTCGATCCGGATGCGCCAGCCAAATACCTGAACTCGCCGGAGACGCCACTCTTTCATAAGGGCAATCAGCTCTACAACATTCACCGCGCGCGGCCGGCGGCCTTCGAGACGTCCCGGATCGTGGTCGTCGAGGGCTATATGGACGTGGTGGCGCTCGATCAGGCGGGTTTCCAGGCGGCGGTAGCCCCGCTCGGCACGGCGCTCACCGAGGCGCAGGTGCAACTCCTTTGGCGGATCGTGTCCGAGCCGACGCTGTGCTTCGACGGCGACAGCGCCGGCCAGCGAGCCGCCTACCGCGCCGTGGATACGATCCTGCCGCAGTTGAAGCCCGGCTTCAGCGCCCGCTTTGCTTTTCTGACCGATGGGCAGGATCCCGATGATCTCGTCCGCCAGCAGGGAGCGGCAGCCTTCGAGGCGATACTCACACGCACGAAGGCGCTGTTCGACGTGATGTGGGAGCGCGAGCTTGCCACGCAGCCGGTCAGCACGCCCGAGCAGCGCGCCGCGTTCGAGCAGAAGATGAAAGCCCTGGTCGGCCGGATCGGCGATCAGAGCGTCCGCGGGCACTACGAGCAGGAAGTGCGTCAGACGCTTTTCAGCCTCAACAGGGCCGTGCTGCGGGAACTCGGTGGAGGCGGCCGAAGTGGTGGCCCGCAGCGTACGGGTGGCCGCCAGAACAACGTTCAGATGGATTGGCGTGTGCGCGAGCGTGCGCGCCTCGCTCAGAAGGGGCGTCCGACCGCGACAGCCGCTCCTGTCCCGAGTAGTGGTCTCGCCGCCCGTCTTGCGGCGCTTCCGGTACGGGAAGCCTTGATTCTCAAGGCCCTCGTTAACCATCCATGGCTTATTGAGGAGCACGCGGAACAGATTGCGACGCTGGAGTTCACCACTCCAGCGCTGGTGGAACTAAAAGCCGCAATATTGGCGGCTCTGGCGGAGGAAATTCCTCTTGACAGCGTAGGCCTACACAACCATTTGTCCGGAACTGGCTTGTCCCACGTCGTTGCCCTCGTCGAGCGTGCGATCACGCATAAAGGCGACAGGTTCGCCGAACCAGAGGCCGACAAGGAAGCCGTCGAAACCGGTTGGTGTCACGCCGTCGCCCTGCACGAAAGGCAGGTAGGGTTACGGCGGGATTTGGTTGTGGCCGAGCAAAGGTGGCTTGAAGAGCAGAGCGAGGACGCTTTCCAGCGCCTCTGCGAAATCAAGGCCCGGCAGAACCAGGTCGATGACGGCGAGACGGAAAGGACAGAGCGCACAGCATTGCCATCGGGTCGGGTGCAGCCGTGACGGGTGTGGCTTGGATCATGCCGCAGTCACGGGGCCGTAAAGTGGCATCGGATGTGCGTGGGGGAACAGCATTGGGCCGTAAAGCCATGCCGATGCGTATCGAGGTCGCGGGTGCCGCTCGCCCGCTTCGCTTTGCGCGTGGTGCTGCTGCGGTCGGTTCGAACAACACAGGTCGGATGCCCGAGCAGGCAGACATTTCATCAAGGTGAGATCACCATATGGCGACGAAATCCGAGGAGAAGGCCGCCCCCGCAGCCGAGACCGCCGAGAAGGACAGCCCACTGCTGGACCTTTCGGATCAGTCGGTCAAGAAGCTGCTGAAGGTCGGCAAGCAGCGCGGCTACGTCACCTATGACGAGCTGAATTCCGTGCTGCCCTCTGAGGAAGTCTCTTCCGAGCAGATCGAAGACACCATGGCGATGCTCTCCGAGATGGGCATCAACGTCGTCGATTCCGAGGAGAACGAGGAGGGCGCCGCCGACGATGCGCCCGATGCCGCCGACGAGGATGACGGCCGCTCCGTGACCGTGCAGGCACTGCCGGCGAAGGCCGAGGGCCGCGCCGAGCCCGCCGATCGTACGGATGATCCCGTGCGCATGTATCTCCGCGAGATGGGCACGGTCGAGCTGCTCTCGCGCGAGGGCGAAATCGCGATCGCCAAGCGGATCGAAGCCGGACGCGAAGCGATGATCGCGGGCCTCTGCGAAAGCCCGCTGACCTTCCAGGCCATCATCATCTGGCGGGACGAGCTCAACGAGGGCAAGGTCCTCCTGCGCGACATCATCGATCTCGAGGCGACGTACGAGGGGCCGGAAGCCAAGGCCGCGCCTCCGCCCGTCACGCATGGCAATGGTGCGAACGGCAATGGCAGCCATGCCGAGGTCGAGCGCGCGGATGGCGATGGTGAGCCGCGCGACGGCGACATGGACGAGGACGACGATTACGAGAACGCCGTCTCGCTCGCCGCCATGGAGCAGGAGCTGAAGCCGAAGGTGCTCGAAACCTTCGACGCCATCGCGAGCAACTACAAAAAGCTCCGCAAGCAGCAGGACAAGAAGCTCGAGCAGCAGGTGGCCGGTGAGCAGGGCTCACGCCAGCAGCTCAAGGCCTATGAGAAGCTGCGCGAGGAGATTGTGCGGGACGTGAAGAGCCTCTCGCTCAACAACGCTCGTATCGAAAGCCTCGTCGAGCAGCTCTACACGATCAACAAGCGCCTCATCGGCCTCGAAGGCCGCATCATGAGGCTTGCCGATAGTCACGGCGTGCAGCGTACGGCCTTCATCTCGGAGTATTACGGCAACGAGCTCGACCAGACATGGCTCGACCGGATGGCGGGCTCGAAGTCCAAGCCGTGGGAGCGGCTCATTAAGGCTGAGCGCCCTCAGATCGAAAAGCACCGGGCTGAGATTCATCTCCTCGCGAGCGACACGGGCCTCGAGATCGCGGAGTTCCGCCGCATCGTCAAGAGCGTGCAGAAGGGCGAGCGCGAGGCCCGTCAGGCGAAGAAGGAAATGGTCGAGGCGAACCTGCGTCTCGTGATTTCGATCGCCAAGAAGTACACCAACCGCGGCCTGCAGTTCCTGGATCTCATCCAGGAAGGCAACATCGGCCTCATGAAGGCGGTCGACAAGTTCGAGTACCGGCGCGGCTACAAGTTCTCGACCTACGCGACATGGTGGATCCGTCAGGCCATCACGCGCTCGATCGCCGATCAGGCGCGCACGATCCGCATTCCCGTGCACATGATCGAGACGATCAACAAGATCGTGCGCACGAGCCGGCAGATGCTCCACGAGATCGGCCGCGAGCCGACACCCGAGGAGCTGGCCGAAAAGCTCGCCATGCCGATCGAGAAGGTCCGCAAGGTGCTGAAGATCGCCAAGGAGCCGATCAGCCTCGAAACGCCGATCGGCGACGAGGAGGATTCACATCTCGGCGACTTCATCGAGGACAAGAACGCACTGCTGCCGATCGATGCGGCCATCCAGTCGAACCTGCGCGAGACGACGACGCGCGTGCTCGCCTCGCTGACGCCACGCGAGGAGCGCGTGCTGCGTATGCGCTTCGGCATCGGCATGAACACCGACCACACGCTCGAAGAGGTCGGCCAGCAGTTCTCGGTGACGCGCGAGCGCATCCGCCAGATCGAGGCGAAGGCCCTGCGCAAGCTCAAGCATCCGAGCCGCAGCCGGAAGCTCCGCAGCTTCCTGGATAACTGATCGACGGATTCAACGACAGCAAGTGAACAAAGCCCTGGTTTTCCGGGGCTTTTTCATTTTCGGATGCGCGCTGCGTCAATGTCCGCCCGGAACGAAGCGCTTTCCCCGATCATTCCCAATGCAGAGACATTTCCAACCACGGAGTACATCCATGCCAGGAAAGCTGGACGGCAAACGCATTCTCATACTCGCCACGAACGGCTTCGAGCAGTCCGAGCTCGAAGTGCCGCGCGACAAGCTCAAAGAGGCCGGTGCCAAGGTCGACGTCGTGTCGCCTGAGAAGGGCGAAATCAAGGGCTGGGACAAGAAGGACTGGGGGCGCGCTGTGAAGGTCGACAGGGCGCTCTCCGAGGCCAAGGCCGACGACTACGACGCCATCGTGCTTCCCGGCGGCCAGATCAATCCGGATATCTTGCGCGCGGAGCCCGACGCCGTGAAGCTGGTCAAGGACTTCTACAGCGCGGGCAAGCCCGTCGCCGCGATCTGTCATGGCCCCTGGCTGCTGGTCGAAGCCGGTGTCGCGAAGGGCCTCAAGATGACGTCCTACAAGTCGATCAAGACGGACGTCGTCAATGCGGGTGCCCAATGGGAGGACGCAGCAGTGGTTACCGATAAAGGCGTGGTGACCTCGCGCAATCCCGGCGATCTCGAGCCGTTCTGCGCGAAGATCATCGAGGAAGTTCGCGAAGGTAAACACCAGCGCCGCGCGGCGTAGCGCTGGAACCAGCCGACAATTGACACGTTTCTGCCCGGGCGCCACAACATCTCCCGGGCATTTTTGCATTCTTATGGCGGAGCGCGCGCGTGCGCCTCACGATGCTGGCCGTTGTCGCGTTTTGTGCCTCCTTGCTGGCGGAGCATGTTTCCGCGCAGCCCGCAGCGACCTTTCAGGCACGCTGCAGCGAACTCAGGGAATCCATGAAGGCTCTCGCCGGGCGCGAGCAGCGCGAGCTCGTGACCATCGAGGTGGTCGGCGAGCTTCAAATCGTGCGCGAGCAGAACGGGCTCGTGTTCCTCGGCCTATGCGGGCCGCCTGATCCGCGCGTGCTCTGCATTACATACGAGGCGAACGGGCGCCAGGTGGGGGACCGTGTGCTCGTCGTGGGCGGCATACATCCTGCCGGCGAGGACTTCATCCAGCTCGATCCCTGCCTCCATCACACACCCACCGCCGAGGACAAGAACTGAGCTGCTCCCGCATGCCGGAGCGGAGGTGCCCATGCCCGAGGGTTACGAATACATCAGCGAGCCTCTTGCCAGTCGCGCCCGCTTCTTTCGTCGCCTGGGCGCAAACATCGCCCTCGCCGTATTGCTCATCGCGGTGTCGCTCTTCGCGGGTATGGCCGGCTACCACTGGCTCGGCGGGCTCGGCTGGGTCGACGCCTTCCTCAATGCCGCGATGATCCTGTCCGGCATGGGGCCCGTCGACAATCTCAACAATGACAGCGCGAAGATCTTCGCCGGGTTCTATGCCATCTATTCGGGTCTGCTCGTCGTCGCGACCACCGCCTTGATACTGGCGCCGGCGCTCCATCGCTTTCTGCATCGCCTCCACGTGAAGGACGAGCAGGACCCGGACGATGATGATGATAACGCCCCCGCACCACGCGGGTAGCGTCCGGCCCCGCGCGCGGTTAGGCTGGCGCGAAATCAGCTCGCGAGGAAATGCTCATGTCATTCTGGAAGAAACTTTTCGGCGCCGGCGGTGGCGGATCGGAGGCCCCGGCTGGCCCTGCGAGCACGGCCGAGCATAAGGGTTTCACGATCGAGGCACGCCCTTATCCAGAGGCCGGGCAGTTTCAGGTCGCGGGCACGATCAGCAAGCAGGTCGGCGAGGCTTTGAAGGAGCATCGCTTCGTGCGCGCGGATCGCTTCCCGACGCAGGACGAAGCCGCCGACTTCGCGTTGATGAAAGGCCGCCAGATCATCGATCAGCAGGGCGACCGTCTCTTCGATTGATCTGCCTGCGCTCGGATTGCAAAGTCTCGGCCATGCGCCTCTCGCGTGTCTTCTCGAAGCTTTGTCTCGCCGCCCTTCTGGCGGTGTTCGCGCTCGTCGCGGGACTTCAATCGGCCGACGCGCACGCGGGACATGGCCGCTCGACGGAGCCTTTGGCGCACGTGCCGCTCGCGGCTGTGGAGAGCGGTTCACACAAGGATTGCGACGAGGCGCGCACAAGTAGGCCGCAGAAGAACCGTGCCGCGCCATGTACGGCGAACTGCTGTGCGGCCGGAATGGGATGCTGTGCGGCTCTGATGGTCTTCCCTATGGAATTCAGGGCGCCCCATGAGTGCCTTACTCTGCGGGGCTTAGCGCACGACAATCGGACCGGGATTGAACCGGACGTGCCGCTCAAGCCACCTCGACTTGCGCGAGATCAGGGCAATTTGCCCGCGTAATTCCTACGCTCAACGATGACTGTTTGCGGTCGGCGGCTGATGCCACGGCAGCGGCTGCCGTCGTTGTCTCCAGACACTCGAATTCAGGACATGAGTATGAAGAAAGCCATCGCACTTGCCGGGCTGATGCTGCTTGGCATCGCCGGCATCGCGGGTGCTCAGCAGGGTCACCAAGGGCATCATGGACATGCGCCGTCTGCCGCAAAGGAAACCCCGTCGACCAAGGCCTTCCGCGCCGTGAACGACAAAATGCACGCCGATATGGACATGAAGTTTTCAGGCGATGCCGATGTCGACTTCCTGCGCGGGATGATTCCGCACCATCAGGGCGCCATCGATATGGCGAAGGTGGTGCTGGAGCACGGCAAGGATGCACGCGTGCGCAAGCTCGCAGAGGAGGTCATCCGAGCTCAGGAAGCGGAGATCGCCCAGATGCAAACGTGGCTCAAGGAGATGGGCCGCTGAGAAGCCGCCGCTCTGAGCGGTCCCAGAAAGTCGAACGGCCCCA
>JAEZRM010000058.1 GCA_023412805.1 Pseudomonadota bacterium
CCCCCCCCCCCGCCCGCCCCCCCCCCCCCCCCCTCGGGTACAGGGCCGAGGCCCTGTTCGCATCGAAGATGCGATCCTTCACGTCACCAGCGATATCAGGGTCGTCTGCTCCAGTGTGTCACCGAACCACGCGGTGATCGCGGCTTCACGCTTCCCGATGTATGTCGGCTTGCCGTCGCGCAGCACCATCGGCACGTCGTGCCCGGGCACGAGCAATGTGTTCGCCTTTTGCCGCCACAGCTTCCACATGAACTCGATTGAACTGCGCGTGACTGCGGGATCGTACGTCATGTCCGCTTCGAGCGTGGTCAGCTCGACGCGATTCTTCGCGGCATCGCCCGTGAAGATCACATCTCGCTCGGCCCCCTCGATCATGAAGATGAGGTGGCCGGGTGTGTGACCGGGTGCGTGGTGGCTGACGATGCCCGGCAAAACCTCGCTGCCCGGCGTGACACGCACGAGCTGCGGCGAGCCCGCGAGCTCGCGCACATAAAGCTCGGGCACTGGACCCGTGCCGAACGGCTCCTTCAGCGACCATTCCAGCTCACCCGCGCCGATGTGCACGCGCGCATTGGGAAACATCACCCAGTTCACCGAGTGATCATGATGCGAGTGCGTCAGGATCACGTCGGTAACGTCGGCAGGGCTTAGCCCGTGCGCGGCGAGCTGCTTCTGGATGAGCGATCGCTGATTGAACGATCCGACATCGATGAGCGCGACGGCCCCTCACCGCGCAATAATGCGATCGTGCTCCAGCCGAGACTGCCGTGACAGACTGACTTCCCCGGATAGCCAGTGATGAGAATATCGAGATTGTAGCTGCCGAATTTCATCGTCGGGCCTATTGCGTGAGGACAATCTTGCCGAAGTGCTCGTTCGCCTTCATGTGCGCGAGTGCGTCCGCGGCCTCCTCGAGCGGAAAGGTCTTGTCGATCGGCAGCGCGAGCTTGCCGCTCTCGACGGCATCCCAGAGATCGACCCGCATGAGGCGATTGATCTCGCGCACTTCCTCGACGGATCGCGTGCGGAAGGTGACGCCGATGTAGTCGATGCGCTTCGCGGCATGGAGATCGAAGTCGAACTCGCCGGTGAAACCACCGAGCCGCCCGACATTGACGATGCGGCCGAGTACCTTCGCAGCCTTGAGATTGCCGTTGGCGACGGGCGCCGAGATCTGGTCCACGATCACATCCACGCCCTTGCCGTCGGTCGCTCTGATCACGGCATCGGGCCATGCCGCATCGGTCGTATCGATGGCGACATCCGCGCCGAATTCCTTCAGGCGCGCGCGCCGTCCAGGGTTCGTCGATGAACCAAGCACGAGGCTTGCGCCCATATGCTTTGCAATCTGCAAACCCATGAGCCCCACGCCGGAACTCGCGCCCTGAATGAGAATGCTCTCGCCCTTGCGCAGGCGCCCCGCGGTCACGACCGCATTGTGCATGGTCTGCAGCGCGACGGGCAGCGTCGCCGCTTGCGTGAAGGACATGTTGTTCGCTGGAATCTTGGAAACGCGCCCGTAGTCGGTGACGGCGTACTCGGCATATCCGGCATTGCCGGAGCACATCACGCGGTCGCCCGCCTTGATGCCACTCACCTGACTGCCGACATCCACCACCTCGCCCGCGAACTCAAGCCCGAGAATGGCACCCGCACCGCCATGCGCGCCATGCGGCCGGCCCGATGCCATGATCAGATCCGCGCGATTGAGGCCACTTGCCCTAACGCGAACCAGAACCTGTGTCGGCCCCGGCGTTGGCTTCGGCACCTCCTGCACTTCCACGCCGGACGTACCGACGACCACTGCTTTCATCATGCTGCTTCCTCCGCAACTGAACCGGGGCGCTTCTGGCCGTTGCGCCATGATACCCGATTGAGCCGGGAGATTAAGACCGGAGGCGATAGAGGCATGATGCGTTGGCGGAGTTTTCTGCCTCAGATGGGGCCGAGAAATCAGCGCGGCTCGTGCCACCACGTATCGACATTGAAGCCGAACAGCGTCGGACGCGGTGCCGGCTGGAGATACGCCCAGTAGCCCACCCATTGCCGTCGCGCATGAAAGAGCGGGATCACGTAGTCGCCGGAGATGAGCGCGCGATCGAGCGCACGAACACCCGCCTCGAAATCCTCGCGCTCCTCGGCCTTGAGCAGGGCTTCGATCATGGCGTCCACTGCGGGATTTTTCACGCCAGGATAGTTCAGCGAGCGATCGATATCCGCGGCCGCACTTCCCCAGCGGTTGACCTGCTCATTGCCGGGCGAGAGTGACGCCGACCACTGCGCCTGGATCATGTCGAAGTCGAACGTGCGCAGTCGCTCCTGGTATTGCGAGCTGTCCACCTGCCGTACACGCACCTCGATGCCGATCCGCTTCAGCGTATTGGTGAAGCTCAGCATGAGGCGCTCCTGCGCCCGGGTCGCCGCGAGAATTTCGAAAGCGAGGGCGCGTCCGTCGGCGGCCTGCATGCGTCCGCGCTGCAGCGAGAAGCCCGCCTCCTTGAGCAGGGCAATACCGCGCGAGAGATTTTCGCGATTGTGGCCAGTGCCATCGCTCACGGGAAGCTGCCACGTCCCTTCCAGGACTTCAGGCTTGATCAGCTCCGCGAAGGGCGCGAGCAACGCGCGCTCACGCGCATCAGCCGCCCGCCCGGTCGATGCGAGTGCCGATCGCTCGAAGTAGCTTTGCGTGCGCGTAAAGCCGTCGTGATAGAGATTGCGGTTGATCCATTCGAAATCGAACATCTGGATCAGGGCCTGCCGCACGCGCATGTCATCGAACGGCCAGCGCCGCGTATTGAAGGCGAACGCTGCCATGCCGGCCGGCACACCTACATCGAACTCGCCGATCTTGATGCGGCCTTCAGTGACGGCGGGGATCGATCGACCCTCGGCCCAGCGCGCGGGATCCTCCTCCGGCCTGAGCGAAATCTGCCCGCTCTTGAAAGCCTCGAAGAGCGCGGTGGCGTCGCGGTAATAGTCGAAGCGGACCTCGTCGAAGTTGAAGCGACCACGGTTGATGGGAAGATCGCGGCCCCACCATTCGGGATTGCGTCGATAGGTGATCGTTCGCCCGGCTTCGAGCGGACCGACCGTGTAGGGGCCGCTGCCGATCGGAATATCGAGCGAGGTCTGCTCGAAGGTTCCGGCATCCATATGATGCTTCGGCAGAATGGGCATGAGGCCGAGCAGGAGCGGCGCCTCGCGATTGCCGTGCGCACCGAAGTCGAAGCGGATGGTGTGCGATGAGAGGATCGAAACCTTGTCGACCGTGCGATAGTGGGCGCGCATGAAGGGCGGGCCCTTGTCCTTCAGCTGCTCCCACGAAAAGTACACATCGTCCGGCGTGACGGGCTGACCGTCCGAGAAGCGCGCGCGCGGATCGATATGAAAGGTGATGAAGCTGCGGTCGGCCGGCACCTCGATGGATTTGGCGATCAGGCCATAGAGCGAGAAAGGCTCGTCGAGCGAGCGCGCGAGCAGGCTCTCATAGACGTAGTCCCGCAGTCCGGCTGCTGCGACACCTCGGATGATGAATGGGGTCAGACTGTCGAACGTACCATGCTGCCCGAGCACGATGCGTCCACCCTTGGGGGCATCTGGGTTCACGTACGGAAGATGCGGGAAATCGGCCGGCAGCACCGGCGCGCCGTGCATGGCGATCCCGTGCTGGGGCTGCGCCCCCGCCGAGGCAGGTCCGAAGCTGCAGATTGCAGCGACGAGCAGGGCACAAACGAACGTGCACGTCCCAGTCCATTCACTGAGAAGCGTCGATCGTGCGCGCGTGCTCGGCCCTGCAGTCGCCCTCCAACCCATGGCGGACACATGCACGCCGATCGCGGCGGGATCAAGTCTGTGCGCGTGTCCGGGGCCGCCTCTTCTTTGGAATGACAACAGTTTATCGAGTTGTTCCGACAGGGCCGCGCGCCCTTGCGTTGCACGAACGCAACGGTTCGGCCCGCTTCGCCTGTGCACGATGAAGCAAGCCAGAGACCACGTCACGGGAATGCCGTATTCGGGCCCTTAGTGCCCGTTCAACAGAGACGCACAGGTAAGTTGACGGCGCTCCATGCGCCATCGGTCGCGGCTGCATGGTCAGGCTTTTCATTCAAGGGGATGCCGGGGAAACGGCAGCTCTGCAGGACGAGGGTTCGAGGACAATGAACGAGACGACTCGGGTTATCGGGTGGCTGTCTCACGGCGCGCGCGCCGTGACCGTTGCGGCCTGCGCGCTCGCAATTGCATCGGGTGCGGCGCTGGCTCAGCAGCCGGCCAAAAAAGATCCGCCGAAGGGCAAGGCGCCAGCGGCGGCTGCAAAGAAGGAGCAGCCAGCGCAGGCCGAGGCGCCGCAGAGCGCCTGGGTCAAGCTTTGCGAGAAAGCACCGATCGTACTGCGCGACAAGGAAGGCAAGCCGACGCGCGAGCAGCGCAACATCTGCCTCACGCACCACGAGCGTCTCGACGGCAATACGGGGCTCGTCCTCGTGTCGGCAGCGCTCCGACAGGTCGAGGGCGAGGAAAAGCAGCACCTCATGGTGATGGTGCCCCTCGGCATGGCCATCGGTCCCGGGTTGCGCGCAACGATCTATGCTGCCGACCAGTGGGACAAGATTCAGAAGAACGAGAAGTTCGACGACAGCAAGCTCGAGCCGGTGAAGCTCAACTACTCGCTCTGCCATCCGGCCGGCTGTACGGCCGAGATCGAGGTCACAAAGGGGCTCATCGACAGTTTCCGCGCCGGTGCCGGTGTCATGGTCCTCGCGATCAATGCGCAAGGCCAGGTCGTCGCCTTCCCCGTACCGCTGACCGGCTTCAAGGAAGCCCTTGATGGTCAGCCGATCGACAACGAGAAGTACTCCGAGGCGCGCAAGGCTCTCATGATGCAGATCGCCCAGCGCCAGCAGCAGTTGGCCGAGGAAGCGCGCAAGCGCCAGGCTGAGGCCGCAAGCAAGGACGGTAAGGCAGCGCCGCCCGCTCAGAAGAAATAGACCTGCGCAACCGCGGTTTCGAGACGATAGTGGGCGCTGCGGTCGGACCGCGGCGCCCATTTTGTTACAGCGTAATGCGCTGATCGCGCGCGGCCTTAGTTTGCGAAGCGGAAATGCATCACGTCGCCGTCCTGGACGACGTACTCCTTGCCTTCGAGGCGCATTTTGCCGGCGTCGCGGCTGCCCGCCTCGCCTTTGTTGGCGACGTAGTCGGCATAGGCGATGGTCTCGGCCCGAATGAACCCCTTCTCGAAATCTGTATGGATGACGCCAGCCGACTGCGGTGCGCGCGTACCGCGCTCGACTGTCCAGGCACGGGCCTCCTTGGGGCCGACCGTGAAGAAGGTCACGAGGTCCAGAAGGTTGTAGCCCGCGCGAATGAGCCGATTGAGCCCCGGTTCCTCGAGGCCCATCTCGGCAAGGAACGCTTGCCGCTCGTCGTCGGCCAGGCCTGCCAGCTCGGCTTCGATCTTGGCTGAGATGACGACGACCGCAGCGCCCTCCACCTTGGCGCGCTCGGCAACGACCGTCGAGTACTTGTTGCCCTCTCCGGCGGACGCTTCATCGACGTTGCACACATAGAGCACAGGCTTCGCCGTCAGAAGCTGGAGTGCGCGAAACGCTGCCCGATCCTCCTCCGGCACGACCGCCGTCCGCGCGGGCTTACCCTCACGCAGCGGTGCGAGGGCGAGCTGCATGACAGCGACCTGGGCGGCAGCTTCCTTGTCGCCGCTCTTGGCGCGCTTCTCGACGGTCGCGAGGCGGCGCTCGATGCTCTCCATATCGGCCAGCATGAGCTCGGTCTCGACCACCTCGGCATCCGCCAGCGGGTCGATCTTGTTCGCGACATGCGTGACGTCGTCGTCGTCGAAGCAGCGCAGCACGTAGGCGACCGCATCGACTTCGCGGATGTGCGCGAGAAACTTGTTGCCGAGCCCTTCGCCGCGCGAGGCCCCTTTCACGAGGCCCGCGATGTCGACGAACGTCAGCCGCGTCGGGATGATCTCGCCCGACTTCGCAATAGCCGCGAGTTCGCTGAGGCGCTGATCCGGCACCCCGACTTCGCCGACATTCGGCTCGATCGTGCAGAAGGGATAGTTCGCAGCCTCCGCCGCCGCCGTCTGCGTCAGCGCATTGAAGAGTGTCGACTTGCCGACATTAGGCAAACCGACGATGCCGCATTTGAAGCCCATGAACTCGGTCCTTGAATCAGTCTTTTGGACGGCGCTTCGCCAGCCAGTTCTTCAGGTTTTCGGCGAGCGCCGTAGCACGCTTACCGGCTCGATCGCCCGTCGGATGAGGGCCGCGCTCCGGCCGCTGTCCCGTGGGAGCGCCTTCCTCCGAGCGTCGGCGCCGGGGAGGTGCCGGTTGGGTCTCGTCGCCCGCGGTCTCGCGCTGGCGCGCGACGTCAGTCAGAAAGCGGGCCGTGTCCCCACTGGCGAGATGCGGCGCCGCATCCGCCACGGCATCGAGGAGCGGCTCGAGCCAATCGGCATCGGCACGGGCGAAGTCGTGCAGCACCCACGACTGCACGAGTTCCTTTGCGCCGGGATGACCGATACCGATGCGAACGCGCTCGTATTCGTTGTCGAGATGTGCGGTGATCGAGCGCAGACCATTGTGCCCGGCATTGCCGCCACCTGTTTTGACCTTCAGCTTGCCGGGCAGCAGGTCCAGCTCGTCGTGAAAGACCACGATGTCGCTGGTCGCAAGCTTGAGGAACCGCGCCGCCTCTCCGACGGCGCGACCGCTCTCGTTCATATAGGTGTCGGGCTTGAGCAGGAGGACTTTGGTGCCATCAAGCTCGCCGTCGGCTGCCAGGCCCTGGAACCGCCGGCGCCACGGCCCGAAGGCGTGGCGCTCGGCAATCCGCTCGACGGCCATGAAGCCGACGTTGTGACGATGCCGGGCGTACTTGGCCCCGGGATTCCCGAGACCGACGAAGAGCTTCATGGCTCACTCGCGCGTGCTGGCCGCCCAGGGACGGGCCGACTTCGACGGGCCTACTTCTTGCCCTTCGGGGCCTCCTTGGCGGCAGGCGCAGCCTTCGCCGCGGCTCCTGCTGCAGCCGGGGCCGCCTTCGCATCGCCTGCCGGAGCACCAGCAGCGGCCGCGGTGGCCTCGTCGTCATCCTTGCCACCGGTACCGGCGATCGTCGCGATGGTGAAGTCGCGGTCGGTGATCGTCGGCGCCACCCCTTCCGGCAGCGTCACCGCCGAAATATGGATGGACCGCCCGATGGTAAGGCCGGTCAGATCGATTTCGAAGTGCTCCGGAATCGCGTTCGCCGGACACCAGACCTCGACCTCGTGACGCACGATGTTGAGCACGCCACCCCGCTTCAGGCCCGGCGAGAGCGCCTCATTCACGAAACGCACAGGTACGCCCACGCGCACCCGGTTATCCGCGCCGATACGCTGGAAATCCACGTGAAGGGGGAAGTCCTTGACCGGGTCGAGCTGGACATCGCGGGGGATTGCCTTGAGCACGCGCCCGCCGACGTCGATGTCGAACACCGTCGAAAGGAAACGTCCCTTTTTGATGAGGATAAACAGATCGTTGGCATCGATCTGGATCGTATCTGCAGTGCTCTCGTCGCCGCCGTAGACGACGGCCGGAACATTGCCGGTGCGCCGAACAGCACGAGCGGCCCCCTTGCCGCCTGCTGCGCGCGCCGAAGCCTTGATAACATTGGCCTGGGCCATTTCTGCTGTCTCCAAACAAAACCGGCCCCGACCATCATATGACCGGGGCACCTGCTTCTGCCGCCGGCCTCCAAGGGTGCCGCGCGGGCTCTCAAGACATTGAGATGCGCCGCTTATAGCGATCACGCGGCCGGAGCGCAATGTAGCCTTACCGGGGCTGGCCCAGCGGCATTCCGTCCCCGGAGTGAAGACCGCCGGTTAAGGTGGCGTTGTGTTTTACACGGCGCGGGTGTTGACTTGGAGCAACGCCGCACAGCAGTTACTAACAAATCTTATAATTTCGCTTCCCTTTACCACCGCCCCAACCATTAATGACCTCCTAAGAGGGTGAGTCGGCATCTGTACGAAGCGCGGCCGAGTATGAGTAGCTTCGGGGGCTCCGTGAGTATGTGTACCGTTTGTCGCGTTTGCGAAGGGTAGCATCAATTCACGGATCCAAGTGGCAGAGCGAATGGCAGTGACTCAAATTTGCAAACGGGCGCCAACCTTTGGGGTCGGCAAATCATTGCGGAGGCTAAGGGCGGCAAGTCTGCTCGTGGCCAGCTGCGCCCTCTTTGCAGTGCCCGTCCAAGCCGAAACGCTGCATCAGGCCTTAGCCGCTGCTTACAAATACAATCCCCAGATCGATGCCGAGCGGGCGCGCCTTCGCGCGACCGATGAGAGCGTATCGATCGCCAACTCCGGCTTTCGCCCGAACATAGGTGCTTCTGCCGACATCACACGCGATTGGCAGCGCACGCGCCCGCCGAGTGTCGGGGATGGGGGTAATACCTCCAAGGGCTACTCGGTCAATGTGACCCAGCCTATTTTTCAAGGCTTCCGCGTGATCAACGCAGTGAACGAAGCCGAGGCCACCGTACGTGCTGGCCGGGAAATCCTGCGCACGACGGAGCAGGGCATTCTCCTCCAGGCCGTCACGGCCTTCATGGATGTCATCCGCGACCAGGCGATCGTCCGCCTCCGTGAGAATAACGTGAACGTTCTCTCGCGCGAGTTGCAGGCAACGCGCGACCGTTTTGCCGTCGGCGAGGTGACACGGACCGACGTCGCGCAGGCCGAAGCCCGGCGAGCGGCCTCGATTTCGGCCCTCGATACCGCGCGGTCGAACCTCAAGATCAGCCGGGCGACCTTCGAGCGCGTCATCGGCCATCCGCCTGCCCGTCTCATTGAGCCTTCCCCCTTCGGCCGCATCCCGAAGTCGCAGAACGAAGCGATCTCGATCGCGACGCGTGAAAGCCCGGAAGTCGTTGCGGCGCTCTATCGCGAGCAGGCGGCACGCTACGTCGTCGACCGCATCTGGGGTGAATTGCTGCCGACGGTGAGCGTGGATGCTGGCTACTCCCAGCGCTTCGATCCCAGTCAGTCGATCGACGAGCGTGAAGGAGCCTCGGTCTCGGGTCGCATAAACATTCCGATCTACGAGGGCGGCTCGGTTCATGCTCGTGTCCGTCAGGCTAAGCACGCCCATCTTGCGCAGCTGCAAGAAATAGAGCGTGCTCGGACGGAGGCGCGCGAAGCTGTCGCTTCGTCATGGGCATTGCTCACAGCCTCTCGCGCGCAGCTCGAATCCGATCAGGCTGCTGTCTCTGCGGCACGCACCGCCCTGACGGGTGTTCGCGAAGAGCAGAAGGTCGGTCAGCGCACGATTCTCGACGTGCTGAACGCCGAGCAGGAATATCTGGCGAGCCAGGTTCAGCTCGAAACCACGCGCCGTAATCTCGTGGTCAATTCGTATCTCGTTCTCCAGTCCGTCGGACGGCTGAGCTCCGAGTACCTGAGCCTGACGAAACTGGTCTACGATCCGGAGGTGCACTACAGCGAGGTTCGCCGCAAGTGGTGGGGCATCAGCATCACCCACAGCGACGGCCGCCGCGAAGATCATGACCTCTGGGACAAGCACGGCTCGAAGCATAAGCCGCTGAAGTGAGAGCAAGCGGCCCTGGCCGCTTGTTGTCCTGTTCCCTGAGCCAATCTTAGTTGCTATCGCTGCTTTCGCCACCGCTGGCTTTGTGCCGGCCGAAGTCGGGCGCGGCCGTATCCTGGCCCGCCTGAATGATGTCACGGCGGATATGACGGGCCTCCGTGATCATCCGGAAAATCGTTTCGCCATCACCAAAGCGCATGGCGCGCTGCAGGTGCAGCAGATCCTCGGTGAAGCGGCCGAGCATCTCGATCATCGCTGTCCTGTTGGTCAGAAACACGTCCCGCCACATGGTCGGGTCCGAGGCTGCAATGCGCGTGAAGTCGCGGAAGCCGCCAGCCGAAAACTTGATGACTTCGCTCTCCGTCACCCGCTCCAGGTGCGCGGCCGTGTTGACGATGTTGAAGGCGATGAGATGCGGCACATGGCTCGTAATCGCGAGCACCATGTCATGATGATCCGCCGCCATGATCTCGACATTGCTGCCGAGCGCCTCCCAGAAGCCCTTTAGACGGTCGACAGCCTGGGTATCGGCACCGGGCGGAGGCGTCAGAACACACCAGCGCCCGTCGAACAACGTGGCAAAGCCGGACTCGGGACCTGAATGCTCCGTTCCCGCAATGGGATGCCCGGGAATGAAATGGACGCCAGCAGGAACATGCGGCGCGACATCGGCGAGGACCGAACCCTTGACCGAGCCGACATCCGTCAGAATTGCGCCGGGCTTCAGGCTGCCCGCAATCTCGGCCGCCACCGGGCCGCAAGCCCGGACCGGCACGCAGAGGATGACGAGATCGGCATCCCGTACAGCGTCCGCTGAACTCTCGAACACCTCATCCACGAGACCGAGCCGCAGCGCCGTGGCGCGCGTCGCCTCACTCTTTGCCGCTCCGACGATGCGACGCGCGAGGCCGCCGCGCCGAATGGCATGGCTGATCGATGACCCAATCAGCCCAATCCCGATCAGAGCGACCGTATCGAAGTGCTGGCTCATCGCGTGGCGCCCTTCAGGAACTCTGCGAGCGCGGCCACGACCGCCTTGTTGTCCACTTCCGTACCGATGGTCATGCGCAAAGCATGGGGCAGTGCATATCCTGCAACGCGGCGCATGATGATGCCGCGCGTCTTCAGGAACTCGTCGGCAGCGGGTGCGCTGCGTGGTCCCTCGGCATCGAAGTGGATGAGGATGAAGTTGCCGACGCTCGGCGTCACTTTGAGCCCGAGCTTGCCGATCTCCTCCGTAACCCATGGCAGCCACTTGTCGTTGTGCGCCACCGACCGCTCGATATGCGCAGTATCCTCGATCGCCGCAATGCCCGCTGCGATGGCCGCCGACGTTACATTGAAAGGACCGCGAATGCGGTTGAGCACATCGGCAATACCAGCCGGGCAATACGCCCACCCGAGCCGCAGACCCGCAAGCCCGTAGATCTTCGAGAACGTGCGCGTCATCACAGTATTCGATGTGGTGGCGACGAGCTCGATGCCGGCCTCGTAGTCATTGCGGCGCACGTATTCCGCATAAGCGGAGTCGAGCACGAGCAGGGTATCGGGCCGCAGGGCTGCGTGCAGGCGGCGCACTTCATCGAATGGAATGTACGTGCCGGTCGGGTTGTTGGGATTGGCGAGGAAGACGATTTTCGTGCGCGGTGTGAGGCGCGCGATCAGGGCATCGACGTCGGTGCGATAATCCTTCTCCGGCGCGATGACCGGCGTCGCGCCATTACCGAGCGTCACGATCTTGTACACGAGAAAGCCGTGCACCGTGAAAAGCACTTCGTCGCCGGGACCGGCATAGGCGTGCGCCAACAAGTTCAACAGCTCGTCAGAGCCGGTACCACACACGATGCGCGCGGGGTCGAGGCCATAGACGCCGCCGATGGCCTTGCGCAGCGCCGTCGCCGCGCCGTCCGGATAGAGCGCCAGCTCGTCAGCCAATGCCTTGTAGGCAGCGACGGCCTTCGGGCTCGCGCCGAGCGGCGTCTCGTTGGATGAAAGTTTTATTGGCTTGAGGCCACCCGGCACGGTGCTCTCGCCAGGGACATAGGCCTGAATATCGAGAATGCCCGGCTTCGGCACAGGCGCATTGGCAGTCATATCGGCGCACTCCAGCATGGGCCGGCGGGTGGCCCGCCGCCGGGGCCGATACATAGTCGAGTGCCTGAAGGATGAAAACCGTAAACCCGCGTGGCCCTTAATCCCGACGCGCCGTCTCCGCGTCCGCAGCGTAGGCCGCCCCCGTCACTGGATCGAGCCGCGGATGGGCGACCGTGGCGATGCGCTCGGCGGCACCGCTGAAGTCGCCGGCCGTATCGCGCCTCAGATCCGCCGTCTGCCCCTCGGGGTAGGCCCCAACGACCGAGAGATCACCGCTCATGTCCAGTCGGCAATGGCCGACGCCTGCTGGGATGAAGACAGCATCACCCGCCGATACCTCGAGCCTGGGACCATTCGGACCACCGAATTGCACGAGCGCCCATCCGCGCGCGATGCCCAGAACCTCATGCGCTGTCGCATGGTAGTGCTGGAAGGGATAAATGCCGTTGATCCACGCATCGCCCCAGCCGTTGGCCGCGAAGTGGCGGATGATGCCCTGCTCGGGATGGCCTGCCGTGAGATCGAGCCCGCCGCGGTAGCAGATGAAGGGCAATGCCGGATTGTTCGGGATGAGCCCATCGGGTGCAAAGCTGAGCTTCTCGATCCGCATGGCGATGCCTCCGGAACCCTGCATGTCCTAGCCATTCTGACAGACCTGCAACGCTTTCGCGACCAGCCAGGTTGCCGAACGTGGCAGTGCTCGAGGGTGACAGCAGACCCATTAGCTGGTTTTATGCCCCGCGCGCCCCGCCAACCGCGAACGGGCCCTCATCCACCCACCGGCAGACATGACCACGCAGACCGCAACGTCCGGCCTCGGGAGCGTTACAGGCCGCCAGTGGCTCATCCTGCTGATGGTGCAGCTCTGCACGCTGCTGTTCGGCATGACGATCACGATGGCCAACGTGGTCCTGCCGCAGATCAAAGGCTCGATGTCCGCGACCCAGGATCAGATCGCCTGGGTGATCACGTTCAACCTCATCGCGACCGCCATCGGGACGCCGCTCGTCGGCTGGCTGGCGAGCCGGTTCGGCTGGCGCGCGGTGATGTTCGGCTCGACACTGGGCTTTACGGTTTCGTCGCTGCTCTGCGCGTTCGCCACGAGCCTCGAGACGCTCATCCTGTTCCGCGTCGGCCAGGGTCTCTTCGGCGCACCGATCATGCCCATGGGACAGGCCATCATCCTCGCGACCTTTCCCCGGCACATGCACGCCATGGTGATGATGATCTGGGGCATCGGCGGCGTGCTTGGTCCCGTGACCGGACCTCTGGTCGGCAGCTACATCAGCGAAATGTACGGCTGGCGCATGTCGTTTCTCATGATCGTGCCGCCGGGCATCGTCGCGTGCGTCTGCACCTGGTTCGCGCTCTCCATGCACACCGCCAAGGAGAACCGACATTTCGACTGGACAGGCTTCATTGCGCTGTCGGTCGCCGTCGCCGCCGCCCAGCTCATCATGGATCGCGGCAATCGCCTCGACTGGTTCGAGTCGACCGAGATCTGGATCGAACTTCTGCTAGCGGTCGGGGCGCTGTGGGTGTTTCTCGTGCACACATTCAGCGCCAAGAAGCCCTTTCTCGATCCGACCCTGCTGCTCGACCGAAACTTTGCGCTGGGCTTGATCATCGCTTTCGTCATGGGCGCGCTGAGCTTCACCGCGATCGCGCTGTTTCCAGGTCTTCTGCACGATCTGCGCGGTTATCCCGACAGCTCCATCGGCCTGCTACTGGCCGCACGTGGCCTCGGCAATTGGGCCTCCTTCCTCATCATCGTGCCGATGACGCGGCTCTATCCGCGCACCACGCTCGCAATCGGCATGGCCTGCCAGGCCGCTGCAGGCTGGGGCATGGCCAATCTGGATATCAATCTCACCGACTTCGACGTCGTGTGGACGAACGCGCTCCAGGGTTTTGGTTTCGGCCTCGCGTTCACGCCCATGTCCGTGCTTGCCTTCGCGACGCTCGACAAGGGGCGCATCACGGACGGCATGTCGGTCTTCCATCTCGTGCGCAATTTCGGATCGAGCCTCTTCATCTCGCTGGCGATCATCGTGCTCGTGCGCTCGTCGGCAGCAAGCTACTCCGCCTTTACGGAGCACATTTCGCCCTTCAACAAGGTGCTCGCCTATCCAGGCGCCGTCGGCTTGTGGAATCTCGAAAGCCAGGGCGGCCTGCTGGCGCTCGCTGGCGAGTTGCAGCGGCAGGCGGCGATGATCGGCTATATCAATGCCTTCTATCTGTTCGCGATCACGGCCGCGCTTTCCGTGCCGGTCGCCTTCCTGATGCGCGACGTGCCGCGTGATGGGAGGGATTGATTGCCGGGTTGCGAGGATCGAACTTTGCCGCCGACCTGACGTTTCCTCGACGAAAGGAGCGTCCAGAGATGACATTTGGAAAACGAAACCCTAATGGCGGTTCCGGACAGGAGCGGCGGCAGGCCACCCGCGTCGCCACGAGCCAGAAAGCCGAGATCATCGCGCCCGGCCAGCAGCCGCGTCGCTGCGAGATCGTGAACATCTCGACGGTCGGTGCGGAGCTCTCGCTCAATTCGGTCTTCGGTATAGGAAGCACATTCGACCTCCGGACGGACAGCCAGACGTATCGCGCACGCGTTGTCCGGCGCGCGCCCGGAACGCTGTACGTCACGTTCCGCTAGCGCTCGCTGAGCCACATCGCCGCCGCTCTGCCCTATCGTGACCTTGGCCCCCATATAGTGGTATACGCACGCACGATTCCGGTATCTGGAGGCCGAATTCAGTGAACGACGAAAGCCCGGCCGCAGTCGCGGCGCCCGCCGAGCCCCGCGCCCGCCCCGGTGGCGAGATTGCGCGCGAGGTGGCTCGCCGGCGCACGTTCGCGATCATCTCGCACCCTGACGCGGGCAAGACCACACTCACCGAGAAGCTATTGCTGTTCGGCGGCGCCATCCAGCTCGCGGGGCAGGTGCGCGCTAAAGGCGATCGACGCCGCACGCGTTCGGACTGGATGGCGATCGAGCGCGCGCGCGGCATCTCCGTCGTGACCTCGGTCATGACATTCGAGTATCGCGACACGGTCTTCAACCTGCTCGACACGCCGGGCCACGAAGACTTCTCGGATCACACGTACCGCACGCTAACCGCGGTCGACGCCGCGATCATGGTGATCGATGCCGCGCGCGGCATCCAGGCGCGCACGCGCAAGCTCTTCGAGATCTGCCGACTGCGCGATATTCCGATCATCACATTCATCAACAAGATGGACCGCGAGAGCCAGGAACCGCTCGAGCTGCTCGACGAGATCGAGAAGACACTGGCGCTCGATACGGCCCCCATGGTCTGGCCGATCGGTCGCGGGCGCGACTTCCGCGGCACGTATGATCTTCTGAGCCGACATATTGCGCGCCTCGACGAGGACGTAGAGGGCATCGATGCGTCCGGTCCCGAGGATCCCGTCATCGATACACTGCTGTCGGGGGACGATGCACAGCGCTGGCGTGACGAGATGGATCTCGTCACAAGCGCCGCCGGCCAGTTCGACCTCGAGGCCTTCCGGCACGGCACGCTGACGCCTGTCTACTTCGGCAGCGCGCTCAAGAATTTCGGCGTCCGCAATCTGCTCGATGCGCTCGTCGCCTATGCGCCGCCACCGCGCGCGCAGAAGGCATCGACGCGCACCATCGAAGCAACTGAACCCACCATGACCGGCGTCGTGTTCAAGATCCAGGCGAACATGGATCCCAACCACCGCGATCGCATTGCCTTCATGCGCGTGTGCTCGGGCAAGCTGACGCGCAACATGCGCCTCAAGGTCGTGCGCACAGGCAAGACCATGGCGATCACCTCACCACAGTTCTTTTTCGCGCAGGATCGCTCGATCGCCGAAGAAGCCTTTGCGGGCGATGTCGTCGGCATTCCCAATCGCGGCACGCTCAGGATCGGCGATGCGCTGACCGAGGGCGAGGATCTCAAATTCCTCGGTATTCCGAGTTTCGCGCCGGAAATCCTTCGCCGCATCCGCCTCGAGGATGCCATCCGCGCGAAGAAGCTGCGTGAAGCCTTGCAGGAAATGGCCGAGGAAGGCGCCGTTCAGCTTTTCCTGCCGATTGATGGCTCGCAGCCGATCGTTGGCTGCATCGGTGCGCTTCAGCTCGACGTTCTCTCTGATCGCTTGCACAACGAGTACGGACTGCCCGTCGGCTTCGATCCGGCGCCTTGCGATACGGTCCGCTGGATCTCCGCTGAAACTCGCGCCGATCTCGATAAGTTCATCGAACGCAACAGGCTGCAGATCGCCGAGGACCTCGACGGCGATCCCGTGTTCATGGCGCAGTCGGCCTTCACGCTGAACTGGGTCGAGGAGCGCTCGCCCGAGGTGAAGTTTTCAGATCTGAAAGTTACGACCGTCTGAGCGTCGCAGGAGTTCTTACTTCCGCCGCGCACCTCCCCACGGCACCACGAGAAGTCCGCCGAGGATCATCGACGCACCACCAATGCCAAAGATGAGCACGTGGCTCTGCGTCATCTCGTAGAGCTGCGGCAGCACGGCGCCGGCGACCACGGCACCGGCAGAGCTGGCGAGGATCATGGCCCGCATGAGCCGTGGCATGTGCTCGGCATCCGCGAGATCACGCACGCGCGCCGCCATCAGCGCCGAGAGCCCGGGCTGAGCGCCGAACAGGACGGATGAGAGCAGCAGCACGCCGCCCGCACTGCTGAAAAGCGGCGCACCGATGCCGAGACCGAGCGTGATGAAGGAGAGTGGCAGCGCGACGGCCGTCCCGAGCAGCAGTCCCAGCGCCGCCATCGACCAGGGCCCGCCAATGGACGCGAGGCCCACCACGCTCCACTGGAATCCGCCCTCGGCAATGCCGAGGTTCAGTCCGCGCGCGATATAGTCGACCCAGTAGAGGGTGTGCGGGACAATAGCGATCGAGAAAAAGAAATGCCCCGCGAGCAACAGGCGCAGCGGCCATGACCACGGGCTCAAGCGTGTCTCACCTCCACGTGCGTGTGTGGGCTTCGCGGGTTCCGGCGCTGCTCGCCAACCCCATATGGCGAGGCACATGGCAGCAAATCCGCACAACGCGAGCCCAATCCACGCCGTCTGCAGGCCATGCGCCAGCAACTGCGGGACCAGGATACCCGTCAGGAAAATCGCGAGCCCGACGCCGGCAAACACGAAACCACCCGCCACGGGACGGCGCGCAGCCGGTGCCGTCGCTGCGATGAGCGCGAGACACATGACCATGATGATGCCAGCTGTGATCCCGACCAGACCGCGCCAGAAACCAAGCCAGACAAAGCCGAGCGGCACTGCCGACGCGACCAGAGCGAGCACCGAGAGCAGTGCGGCCACGACAAGCACGCGATAGGCGCCCCATCGCGCACTCAGCGACACCGACACGAGCGCTCCAAGGGCGAAACCCGCGAAATTCAGGGCACCGACGCGGCCCGCCTCCAGCGCGGTGAGCTCTCCCGAGGAAATCAACGCCGGCACCATGGCCGTGTACGAAAAACGCCCGAGCCCGATGCCGACGAACATTCCGCCACCGCCGCCGAGCGCGACCCGCTGCCAGGACGGCCAGCCATCCGCTTCCGGATTCCCCGTCCGCGACACATCAGCCGCCGGGGCATCGCTCATCGCGCGAGTTCCTGATCGACCTTCGCGATGAGATAGGCCCACTTCTGCTTCTGAGCCTCGACGAGAGCCACCATGCGGTCGCGCAATTGCGCGAGGGCCGCGCAGTTAGGCGTCGGCGCTGCCGACCCTTCGGCACCCATGCGCTCGATATCGGATAGCAGCGCGGCGGACTGCTTGTCATAAGCGTCCGTCTTCTCGTCCTGCACGATCGGCGCGCCTTGCTTCAGCAGTTGATCGTGCGACCAGCCGCGCTTGTCCTTGAGCGCGCGCAGCTTGGTCTGGAAGAGCGGCCGGTTCTGGGCGCTAAGGTCACGCAGAGCAGCGGCGGACTGCCCGACGACGGACTCGAACGCCTCGCGTGTGCAGCCCGCATCCTGGCTGGCGGAAGGGGTCGCAAGCGACAGCGCAATGGTGACAGAGAGGGCCGCCGCGGATACCCGCGCCGCATATTTCCCCCTCAGGGCTCGAGCCATGTCGAATTCCGCCGTCAAATGAGAGTTTCCCACCACCATCGGGAGTTCACACGCCCCGGTTGTTCTCGATCGGTAAGCCCGATCCTGCACCGCCGAATGTAGCGTCGTTCCCTCAATCACGAAATACCGGTTCGGCGGCCGGTGAACAGGCGCCTGCCAAGTATAACAGTCATGCCGGCAAGCAGCATGAGGACGAACCCAAGATCTCCAAATCGGCCGTAGATCGTCTGTGCTCCAGGTGGCGGCACGCGCGCATCTATGACACCCACCACATCCAGATCCAGCCGATGCAAAACCCGGCCGCGCGCGTCGATGACGGCGGAAATGCCGTTGTTGGCGACGCGCAGGAGCGGCAGCCCTTCCTCGACAGCGCGGACGCGCGCCTGATGCAGATGCTGGCGCGGACCGGTCGTATTGCCGAACCAGCCGTCGTTCGTGACATTCAGCAGGTAGGCGGGGCGTGTGCCGCCTTGAATGATCGCGCGCGGAAAAATCGCCTCATAACAAATGAGGGGCGCGAAGGCCGGGGAGTTGGGCAGCACCATCAGCGGACGCGGCACCACGCCGGTCGTGAAGCCACCGCGCCGGCGCGTCAGCGGCTCCAGACCGACCGCATCGAGCCAGGCATTGAGCGGAAGATATTCGCCGAACGGCACGAGATGAATCTTGTCGTAGATCGCCACCGGCTGCCCCCCGGCGCCGAATGCAATGAGACTGTTGTAGACGCGGCGCTGGGCATCCGGTCGCTGCGGGTCGGGCGGGTCGGCCCGAAGCGCGCCGGAAATGAGATGCGTGCCCGCCGGCAGAACCTTCGCAATGTGCTCGAGAGCCTGAGGCCAATCGAGCGGCAGAAAGGGCATGGCCGCCTCGGGCCAGATCACGAGATCCACGCCCGCTGCACCATCTTCGACGCCGGCCGCGTTACGCCCCGTAAGCGCGAGATGAAGGTCGAAGATGCGGCGTTGATGCTCGGCCTGCCACTTCTCGCGTTGGAGCACGCTCGGCTGCACGAGGCGCACGCGCGGACCTTCTTCCTGCGATGCCGCAGGCATGGCAAGCTGCCAGTGGCCATAGGCCATCATCGCGACCAGCGTTCCGAGCATCGGCACCACGCCGCGCAACGGCGCGCCATCCGCCCACGCGACCAGCGGCGCGGCGAGCACCAGCACGGTGACGATGCTGAGCCCGTAGATACCGATCAGGCCCGCCGACTGCATGAGGCTTTCGGGATACGTCAGTGCATAGCCGATCACATTCCACGGAAAGCCCGTGAAGATGTGCCCGCGTAGCCATTCCGCGGCCCCGAGCGCGAGGGCCAGCGCCAGAACGCGCATCAGACCTAGCCGCCAAACCAGCGAGGCGGCCGCAGCAGCACCTGCCCAGAAGATCGCGAGCCCTGCCGGCATGAGCGTCACGGCGAGCGGCATGAGGAACGCGAACTTGTCGGCTTCGACGAGAAAGGCTTCCCCGATCCAGAACAGACCAGCAAAGAAATAACCGAATGCGAACCACCACCCGACCAGCGCCGCTTGCGCCGCGGGCGTCGTCCGCCATGAGGCCGCCGATGCGCGCGCGAGCGCGCCATCGATCTGCCAGACGAGGACAGGCAGCGTCGCCAGAAGCACCGGCCAGATATGAAACGGTGCCATCGCGAGCACGGAGAGAGCGCCCGCCGCGCAGGCGAGCACCATACGCTGCCACCCGTCGCGTGCCCGCACCCAGGCCGCAAGATTCTCGATCATTATGGATGCCTGCGCCTAATCGCGGCTCTCCCCGATCAGCTGCGTGCGCAGTTCGGTCTTGAGGATCTTGCCATAGTTGTTCTTGGGCAGGGCCTCGACAAAGCGGTAAGCCCGCGGGCGCTTGTAGCGCGCGATATTGTCGAGACAGAGCCGATCGAGTTCGTCGTCCCCCACCTGCGCCTCGGGACGACGCACCACGTAGGCGACCACTTCCTCGCCCCATTCCTCGTGCGGTCGCGAGATCACGGCAGCCTCGAGAACGGCTGGATGCGTGAGCAGCACCTCTTCGATCTCGCGCGGGTAGATGTTCGAGCCACCCGATATGATCATATCCTTCGATCGGTCTTTGATCGTGAGAAAGCCTTCGGCATCCATGGTGCCGAGATCGCCCGTCCAGAGCCAGCCATCGCGCAACGCCTTGGCATTTGCCTCCGCGTTCGCCCAGTATCCCTTCATGACCGCATCACTGCGCGTGACGATCTCTCCCACCTCGCCGGGCGGCAGCTCGCGACCGTTCGCGTCGACGACCTTGATGGCGCATCCCGTACGTGCGATCCCCGTCGAGCCGAGGCGCTCCTCGTAGCGCGGATGATCGCTCTCTTCGTGCATCCATTTGGGCAGGCCCGAGATCGTCATCGGCGACTCGCCCTGGCCGAAGAGCTGATAGAATTTCGGCCCGAAGACGGACATGGCGCGCTTGATGTCGGCGACGTACATCGGCGCGCCGCCATAACTGATCGTCTTGAGATTGTCCGTATCGGTGGAGCCCGCGAGCGGATGCGTGACGAGGCGCGTGACCATGGTCGGTGCCGCAAACATTGCGACATTGTGATAGAGCGACAAGGCCTTCAGAATGCGCTCGGGCTCGAACGAGCCGGGAATGATCACGTTGTGTGCACCGCGAGCGACGAACGCGACCGCCCAGCAGCCCGATCCATGCGACAGCGGCGCCGCATGAAAGCAGGTATCGCGATAATCGATATAGTCGATGTCCGTGCAGTAGGCGTGCGCGCAGAAGAGCAAGTTCCGATGCGTCAGGATCGCACCCTTCGGCCGACCCGTGGTGCCGCTCGTGTAGAAGAGCCACGCCTCGTCCTCGGTGCTTGTCGGTGCCTCGCGCAGCGGCTCACCTGCAAGGAGCGCTGCATGATCCGGCGAACCCGTGACGATGATCGGCGGGAGGGATGCGCCACTCGGCAGATCCGCCAGGTGTGCTGCTTTGTCGGGCGTAACGACGCAGAGCCGTGCCCCGGAATTGTCGAGGATCCATTGCAGCTCGCGCGCATGGAGCTTGGCATTGATGGGGACCGCCGCAAGCCCCGCCCGCCAGGCACCGAACATGATCGGGAGATACTCGAGACCATTCTCCATCCAGATGCCGATGCGGTCGCCGGTCTTCAGCCCGTGCCGCGTGCGCAGCGCACCGGCAATCCGCGCCACCTGATCCTCCAGGCGGCCGTAAGAAAGTGTTCGACCTTCCTCGGTGATCGCGGGTCGGCTCGGTTGGTACTCGGCCACGCGCTGCAATGTGTAGGACAGATTCATGCCTTTTCCCTCGCCGCTCGTTGGCGGTCCTCCCGGGGTGCGATTCGTGCGCAGGCCCCTTGAGCGCCCTCTTATACACGCGCTCCCGGCACCTGACCCAGACATCCCTTCGCTCTGGCGTTACAATATTGATATGGCTGCCTTTTCATGACATGACGCTGGGTGATCGCCTTGCCATGCGCTCCCGGAAATTCAGCCACCGCCTCGCTCGAGGAAAGATCGACACTTGAACGCACCAAAAGCCCCCTGCCCAACGCGCGGAGAAACGGCGCCTCTTCAGATGCCACTCGCTTTGGTCGAGCAGGCCTGCAATGCGTTGGATGAGCTGCGTGATGCCATCCGCGAAGCATTCGCCGGATTGGCAACCGGCGAAGCTGAAGCTCTGCCCAAGGCGGCATTGAACTTCAGTCCAGGGCATTTCTTCCAAGCCATGGTGGCCGCCGATCGGCGCAGCGACCTTGCCGCCGTGAAGTGGGTCGCCGTCGCACCGCAGGACGGCGCCACCATCATCCACACGAGCATGATGCTGAGCCGTCGCTCGACGGGCGAACTCCTCGCGACGATGGACGCGGCGCCCATCACAGCCGCCAGGACGGCCGCCATGTCCGCGATCGCCGCGCAACACATGGCGCGCCCGGACAGCCGCTCCATCGCGTTCATCGGCTGTGGCACCCAAGCCCGCAGTCATCTCGCCGCCCTCAAGCGCGTGCTGCCCCAACTGGATCACGTGCTGGCCTACAGCCGGCAACAGTCCACGGCATCGGCTTTCGCCGACGCTGCCCAGCGCGCAGGCTTTCGTGCGGAGATCGTGGACGATGCGCGCGCGGTAATAGCACACGCCGACGTCGTCGTGAGCGCCGTCGGCATCGATGCGTCGAGTGCCCCTTTCCTCGATGCGAACTGGCTGTCGCCTGGTGCATTCGTAACCGCGGTCGATCTGGCTCGGCCTTGGATGCCCTCGAGCCTCCAGACATTCAATCTTGTCGCGACGGACGGCATCCAGCAGAGCGAGCAGCTCGGCCGTTCTGGACGAATGCCGTTCAGGGGCTCCTTCGATGCGGACCTCAGCACATTCGCCGACGCAAGCCGCCCACTTCGCACCTCGGCAGAGCAACGGGCGCTTTTCGTGTTCGGCGGGCATTCGCTGGCCGATCTGGCGGCAGCGGGCCTCGTCTATAGGCACGCGTTGCGTGCTCAGGCGCCCTGATATGCTGCAGCTACGCTGCGCACTTACCGCCAGCCGAGCGCCGGCGCGACGTGTTTCAGTATCGCTTCGATGACGTGAGCGTTGTAGTCGACACCGAGTTGGTTGGGCACTGTGAGCAGCAGCGTGTCGGCCTCCGCAATGGCCTCATCCTCACGCAGTTGCCGAACGAGCACGTCAGGCTCGGCCGCATAGCTTCGACCGAAGATCGCCCGCGTCTTCGGATCGATGAAGCCGATATGATCCCCGTCCTGATCGCCGCCGAAGTATGAACGATCACGGTCATCCATGAGCGCGAAGATGCTGCGGCTGACGGAAACCCTGGGCTCGCGCGCATGGCCGGCCGCTTTCCATGCCTCTCGGTAGGCGCGGATCTGCGCGGCCTGCTGGATATGAAATGGCTCGCCCGTCTCGTCCGTCTTGAGCGTGGAACTCTGAAGGTTCATGCCCTTTTCCGCAGCCCAGACAGACGTCGCGTTCGATGATGCACCCCACCAGATGCGCTCGCGCAGCCCATCGGAATGCGGTTCGAGCCGCAGAAGTCCCGGCGGGTTCGGGAACATCGGACGCGGGTTGGGTTTGGCGAAACCTTCACCCTTCAAGACTTCGAGCAGGTACTCCGTGTGGCGACGCGCCATGTCGGCATCGTCCTGCCCTTCGCCCGGCGCGTAACCGAAATGACGCCAGCCGTCGATGACCTGCTCGGGCGAGCCCCGACTGATGCCGAGCTGCAGGCGCCCACGCGAAATGAGGTCCGCCGCACCGGCATCCTCGGCCATGTACAGCGGGTTCTCGTAACGCATGTCGATAACCGCCGTGCCGATCTCGATGCGGCTCGTTTTCGCGCCGACCGCCGCCAGAAGCGGGAAGGGCGAAGCAAGCTGCCGGGCAAAATGGTGCACGCGGAAGTAGGCCCCATCCGCGCCGAACTCCTCTGCCGCAACGGCCAGGTCTATGGACTGCAGGAGTGCATCGGCCGCGGTCCGCGTCTGCGAATGCGGGGAAGGCGACCAATGCCCGAAGGACAAGAAACCGATTTTCTTTGCGGGCATGAGCAATCTCCTTGGTAAACCGGAATGGTAGGCCTGACGGCAACGGCCTGCATGCCCGCCTAGATAGGATGCCGAGCGGACCGCACCACCCACAGGCGCCCTGATGACATCGCACATATGCCTCTCAGGCGTATCGGCCGTGATTTCTGGCGCGGATTTGGAGACGCCCTCCATCTCTGGTAGGACACGGCAAGAGGGCGTCCGATCTCATATCCGCGCCACGCAACTCCCGCGATGCTGAACTCCGATGCGACTTGTGATTTTCGACTGCGACGGAACGCTGATCGACAGCCAGCACGCCATATTCGGCAGCATGTCCCTGGCCTTCGACACCATCGGCCTGCCGGCGCCGAGCCGCGCCGAGGTGCTCGGCATCGTCGGGCTCTCCTTGCCGCAGGCGCTCGCCGTGCTCGCCCCCGCGCAGACCGAGGCCGTTCGCAACCAGCTCATCGATGCCTACAAGAACGGCTTTGTCGGCGTCAGGGCGCGGCCGGACCATGGCGAGGCTCTCTACGAAGGTATTGCCGCAACAGTTGCGGCTCTCGCCCGGCGCGGCGATACGCTGCTCGGCATCGCGACCGGTAAATCGAAGCGCGGTGTGGCCCGCCTCCTCGCGCAGGAGGCCTGGGAAGGGCACTTCGCCACCATCCAGACCGCCGACGACCATCCCTCCAAGCCCCACCCTTCCATGATCCTTCAAGCCATGGCCGAGACTGGCGCGGCCCCGCACCAAACCGTCATGATCGGCGATACGACCTACGACATGGAAATGGCATTGAACGCTGGCGTCGGTGCTATCGGCGTATCCTGGGGCTATCACACCGATGATCGCCTCACCGGCGCCGGTGCGCACGCGATCGTCCGGCAAGGCACGCTGCTTCTCGACGCGATCGATCAGCGCCTTGCCGCGCAGCATGAGGCCTCGTCATGACAGACGACAAAATCGAGCGGACCGACCCGGCCGTACTCGCGCGCGGCGGGCAGGCGCGCCAATTGCCGAAGCGCTTCTATACCAACGTGACTGTCGAAGCGCGCGGTGGCGGACATGCCGTGCACCTCGACGGGCGCCCCATTCGCACGCCGAACAAGCTCGTACTCGTGCTTCCGACGCCCAGCATGGCTGCTGCCATTGCCGAGGAATGGGAAGCGCAACGCGAGCACATCGATCCCATGAGCATGCCTCTGACCCGCCTTGCCAACAGCGTGCGCGATCAGGTCGACGGGCGCGAGGTCGAAGTCCGCGCGGACATCGTGAAGTATGCCGGCAGCGATCTGCTTTGCTATCGCGCGGACCATCCAGCCGAACTGGTCGCAGCACAAGCAGCAGCATGGGATCCCTTGCTCGACTGGGCACGCGAAAGCCTCGGGGCGGACTTCGCCGTCTGCACTGGGCTGATGCCCGTGGCTCAGACAACCGCGTCCCGCGCTGCTATCGAAGCGGCCGTGGCGCCGCTCGCGTCCTTTCAGCTCGCCGCGGCGCACGTGATGACGACACTACTCGGCTCGGTCGTGCTGATGCTCGCGACCAAGGCTGGCTGCCTTACGCCGGACGAAGCCTGGAAGGCGGCCCATGTCGACGAGGACTGGCAGGCGACAAAATGGGGTGCGGACGCGGAAGCTGCGCGAAGGCAGGAAGGCCGCAGAAGCGAATTCCTCGCGGCTGTCCGCCTGAGACGCCTTCTCGACGATGCCTGAAGTGCCGCTCAGGACCTGAGGCGCAGACTGTTGAGTTCGGTCGCGATCGCGCGGAAAGCATTGCGGAGATCGTTGCCGTCGGCGGCATCGAAGAAGCTCCCGCCCGCGCCGGCACAGCTACGCAGCGTATCGAGCGCGGCAGACGGTGCCTGGAAGCCGATGGCATACACACGCACGTCCTTGTCCTTCATGGCCGCGCAGGTATCGATGGCGATCGTCGAGGCCTGGCGGGCCGTGGCGGAGCTGTCGCCACCGTTGACGCCACCGATGGTGTTGTAGATTCCGTCGGTCATGACGATGACGGCCTTGATGGTATTGCCATCGTGATAACGTGCCGGCGCGGACGCGACCGGCCACACGCCGGACCACTCGGGCGAAACCATGTACCAGCCCCAAGCCGTGCCGAGATGACCGGCCGTGGTGCCGCCATCAGTGTAGTTCTCGACGGTCCGGCGCAGAACGCCCTTGTCTTCGCTCAGCGGCACGATCGCGGCATTGCTCGGGCACGACTGGATGCTGCGGCCGGTAAGATCCTCGCGCACCTTCAAGGCCCGCGTGCCAGTCGGCGCCGCTTCAGTGATCTGATCCGCGAGGTTCAGGCGCTCGTAGACGCAGCCATCGCGCGAACGACCCGCGCTTACGGCCGAGGCATATTCACCAGCATTGACGCCTGCGGAAAACGGCGCGAGGCCGACGCGCACTTTGTTCGTCGTGCCCTCGTCCGGCAGCATGATGTCGAGAAGCTCATTGACCGCCACCTTCAGGTCCGCGAGGCGACGCCCCCTCATGGAACCCGTCACGTCCAGCTGAAGCGCAAGCTCGATATCCTTGCTCTCGTAGACGGCCGTTGCCGCGATCGGAACCGTAAAGCGATCGACGCCCGCGAGGCGGCCGAAGACCGTCGGCACATGGCTTGCGAGCAACAGCGTGATTGAATTGGCATCGCGATCGATCGTGACACCGAGATTATCGATGATCGCGTAGTTGCTGCCCGTACCGAGATTGTTGAAGTTGAAATAACGCGTCGCGATATCGCGAACGTCGTCATCGGTCAGGCTCGCCTGGCGCATGCTCCTGGCTGCGGCCAGCGCTGCCGCATCGAGCGCACTCGTCATCTTTCTCGCAGCGTGATAGGCGCGCCCGGCGTCGATGGCGAGACCGGCGATCAGCGTCACGATGAAGATCGTCAGCGCGAAGGTGACCGCGATCGCGCCCCCTTCGGCCCTGCGGAACCGCGCGGTCAGTTGCTCAAGCATCGTGCGCATGGGTGTCATCCTGGGACAATCCTCAACGATTGCCAGGAGAGGTGCAGCGCACGTGCCGCCGCGAAAGCGCGGCGTGCATTAATGGCGGGTTAACGGGACTTACGCATTTGTAAGGTTGATGGTCTCTTAACTGGTGCTCTGAAAGACGGCAGAGCGCTGCGAAGATGCCTGAAGATGCCTAGAGAAGGCCCTCAGGAGCCGTCGAGGGCCGGCGCCAACCATCGACCGGGCACCCGCCTCCATCCTCGAATGGACAGCCTGCTGTATTGTTCTGAAACCAATAATTAATGCTCAGGCGCCGGGCGGCACTCAGAAATCCGAGATGATGCCGCCCTTCTCCCAATCCCCGTAGCGCACAGGATCTGGACCGGCCTGCCCACCCTTCTCGGCGGGCGGCTCGCTCGCGGCGGCATCGCGCTGCCGGCGCCGCTCTTCAGCTTCGGCCAAGGCCCGTTTTGCCTCCGGACTGAGTGTTTTCCCTGAGGCCTCAGGCGTTAGCGGCACTTCGTCCGGCGTACTTTTGGTGCTCATGTTGTTGTCCTTCGCGCCGAAACCATCTGGCAATCGGGCGATCACATACCATATACCATCCGCATGTTCCGCCACCCGGATTTGAGGTTGGGTCGCCGGAATTCAAGGAGTGCTCGATGAACTATGCCAAGACCGCAGCTCTGTTGGCCCTGCTGACCGCGATTTTCGTGGCGATCGGTGGACTTGCCGGCGGCCAGACCGGCATGGTGATCGCGTTCATCATCGCGCTCGGAATGAATGCCTTCAGCCTCTGGCAGTCGGACAAAGCCGTGCTCCGCATGCACGATGCCGAGGAGGTCGACGAACGTTCGGCACCTGAATACTACAACATGGTCCGCGAGCTTGCCGCGCGCGCCGAGCTGCCCATGCCGCGCGTCTATGTGCTGCACAATCCGCAGCCGAATGCCTTCGCGACCGGCCGCAATCCGCAGAACGCGGCCGTTGCGGCAACCACCGGCCTGCTCGAATCCCTGAGCCGTGAAGAAGTGGCGGGCGTGATGGCGCACGAGCTTGCCCACGTGAAAAATCGCGACACGTTGATCATGACGATCGCCGCGACCATCGGCGGCGCGATCTCCATGCTCGCCCAGTGGCTGCAGTTTCACGCCCTCTTCGGCGGCAACCGCAACAACGGCGGCGTGGGCATACTCGGAACGCTGGCAGCGATCATTCTCGCGCCCATGGCCGCGATGCTCGTGCAAATGGCCATCAGCCGCTCGCGCGAGTATCAGGCCGACAAACTTGGCGCGCTCATCTGCGGCAACCCGCTGTGGCTGTCCTCAGCTCTTCAGAAGATCGCTGGCTTTGCCCAGCGCATCGAGAATCCGACAGCCGAACGGGCACCCGCAACCGCGCACATGTTCATCATCAATCCGCTCTCGGGGCGCGGGATCGACAACTTCTTCTCGACGCACCCCAATACCGAGAACCGTATCGCGGAGCTCGAAGCGCTCGCGCAAGAAATGGGCGTGTCGAGCTATCGCACGGCGCCGACACCGACCGCCTCCTCGTCCGGGCCCTGGACAGGCGGCGCGCCATCTGGCGGCCGCGGCCCGTGGGGTTGACGCGTGACGCGTGATCGCACGAAGGCCCCACCCAAGCGTCGCTATCGCAAGCCGGATGACCGAACGGCCATCCGGCCGGGCCAGCTCGTTTCTCGCGGGCCTGGGGACAAGAAGAAACCCGCGCCCGCACCGCCACCCGCGCAAGGCCTCGACGCACGCGTCATGGCCGCCGATATCCTCGAGCACGTGCTGGGACGCGGCAAGACACTGGACGAAGCGCTCGGCGCGACGCAATCCGGCGCACGCCAGCGCGAGCTCGAAGTCCGCGATCGCGCGCTCGCGCGCCTCCTGGCGACGACGGTCCTCCGTCATCGCGGGCGCCTTACGGCTGTCGTCGGCAAGTTTCTTGAGCGCCCCCTGCCGCGCGAAGCCCGGCGCGCCGAGCTCATTCTGCTGATCGCCGCGGCGCAGCTCCTTCTGCTCGGTACGCCGAGCCACGCCGCCATCTATCTCGCCGTCGAGCAGGCCCAGCGCGATCCGAAAGCCGAGCGCTATCACAAGCTCGCCAATGCCGTTCTGCGCAAGGTTGATGCTAAGGGGCCGGACATCCTGAAGGCGCTCGATGGCGTGACGACCGACGTACCGAGCTGGCTCATGGCACGCTGGGGACGCATCTACGGCGCCGAAGTCGCGCGGCAGATCGCCGAAGCCAGCCTCGATGAAGCACCGCTGGACTTAACGCTAAAGGATCCCTCACAAGCCGCCGCGTTCGCTGAACAGCTCAAGGGAAGCGTGCTTCCAACGGGCAGCATCCGCCTTGCCGAGCACGGTGCCGTCGAGGAGCTTCCCGGTTTCACGGACGGCCAGTGGTGGGTGCAGGATGCGGCTGCCAGTCTGCCGGCTCGCCTGCTGGGAGATGTCGCCGGCAAGCGTGTCGCCGATCTCTGTGCTGCTCCTGGAGGCAAGACGGCTCAACTCGCCGCGGCTGGCGCGCGTGTGACCGCTGTCGATCATTCCGCGCCCCGCCTCACGCGCCTCGAAGCCAACATGCAGCGCCTCGGATTCGCCGATCGCGTGTCGAGCGTGCAGGCCGATCTTCTGGACTGGAAAGTGTCCGAACCGTTCGATGCCGTCCTGCTCGACGCCCCTTGCACGGCCACGGGCACCATTCGCCGGCATCCCGACCTCATGCACCTCAAGACCGAAGCCGACATCGAGCGCTTGGCCAAGTTGCAGGCGCGCTTCCTCGATGCCGCAGCGGCCATGGTCGCGCCCGGCGGCACACTCGTCTATTGCACGTGCTCGCTCGAACCCGAGGAAGGCGATCAGCAGATCGCGCAGTTCCTCGGGGGACATAGCGATTTTACACGTGCGCCGATCACGCCGGCCGATGTCGGTGGTGTCGCCGATTGGGTCCCGCCGCTCGGCGATCTGCGCACACTGCCCTCCCAGATGCGCCTCGACGCGCGCTTCAAGTCCGGTATGGACGGTTTCTATGCCGCGCGGCTGGTCCGTCAATCCTGAGCTTCACGCCGCGTGGAAGAGACGCACGGCCTCGTCGCACTCGAAGAGATACAGCAGCATCCGGATCGCGGCCCCGCGCGGGCTCGTGAGCTTCGGATCGCGTTGCAGAAGCAGCGTCGCATCATCGCGCGCGGCAGCGAGCAGCTCCGGAAATCCGGGCACTTCGGCAACACGGAACTCCGGCGCCCCGCTCTGACGCGCACCAAGCACCTCACCACCACCGCGCAGCTCCAGATCCTTCTCCGCAATGAGAAATCCATCCTCCGTCGCGCGCATCATCTCCAGCCGCGCCTGCGCCGTCTCACCGAGGGGCCCCTTGTAGAGCAGAATGCAGAAGGACTGCCGCGATCCGCGCCCGACACGCCCGCGCAACTGATGAAGCTGCGCCAGACCGAAGCGCTCGGCGTGCTCGATGACCATGATCGACGCATTCGGCACGTTCACGCCGACTTCGATGACCGTCGTCGCGACGAGCACCGAGAGCCGGCCCTCGGAGAACGCCGCCATCGTCTCGTCCTTGGCCGCACCGGACATAGCACCGTGCAGGAGGCCCACTTTCCCCGGCCCGAGGATCTGCACGAGATGGGCCGCGCGCGCTTCCGCCGCCGCAAGCTCCGACGTCTCAGTGCTCTCGATGAGCGGGCAGACCCAGTAGATCTGCGCACCCTCGTTCACGGCACGCTTCAAGCCGTCGATGATTTCCTCGATGCGCTCGACATTCGCGAGACGCGTATCCACGGGCTTGCGGCCCGCCGGCTTCTCCGTGAGGCGCGACACATCGAGATCGCCGTAGTGCGTCATGAGCAGCGTGCGCGGAATCGGCGTCGCCGTCATGACGAGCACATCCGTGCCGCCATCACTGCCCTTGGCTTGCAAAGCGAGACGCTGGTGCACGCCGAAGCGGTGCTGCTCATCGATCACCGCAAAGGCCAGATCGTGGAAAATGACATCGTCCTGGAAGAGCGCGTGCGTGCCGATGAGGATATCGATCTCACCGGCTGCCAGCCGCTCCAGCAGCTCGCGCCGCGGTTTGCCTTTCTCACGCCCCGTGAGCAGACCGACGCGCAGACCTGAAGCGCTCGCCAGCGGCTCGATCGTCTCCAGATGTTGGCGCGCGAGCACCTCGGTCGGCGCCATGAGGGCCGCCTGCGCACCCGCTTCCACCGCTATAGCCATCGACATCAGTGCGACAACCGTCTTGCCCGAACCGACATCGCCCTGCAGCAGCCGCAACATGCGGTTCGGTGCCGACATGTCCTTGGCGATATCGACGATGGCCTTCTGCTGCGAGGCCGTCAGAGCGAACGGCAGCGCCGCCGCAATGCGCGTGCGAATGGCGCCATTGCCGATCGTCTGGCGACCTGGGCGCGCCTTGAGGCTTTGGCGGACGAGACCGAGCGCAATCTGTCCCGCCAGCAGTTCGTCATAGGCAATGCGCTGCCACGGCGCGCCGCCCGGCGAGACATCACCTGCATCTGTCGGGCGATGCAGGCGGGTCAGGGCCTCGCCAAGCGAGGGCCACTGCTTCTTCGCCAGCCAATCCGGCTCCTGCCACTCGGTGAGCGCCGGCAACCGCTCCATGGCCTGACGCTGAGCCTTGCCGAGCACCTTCCCCGAAAGTCCCGCCGTCAGTGGATAGACCGGCTCCAGCAACGGCAAGTCATCGCGCGCTTCGGGCGCGACGATGTAGTCGGGGTGCGTCATCTGTACGCGATCGTTGTAGTGCTCGATGCGCCCCGAGATGAACCTGACCGACCCGACCGGCAGCTGCCGCTCGATGAAGCTGCGATCGGCGTGAAAAAACACGAGATCGAGCTGTCCCGTATCATCCTCACAGGAGACCTTGTAGGGCGCCTTGTTGTTCCCGCGCGGGCTTGGCCGATGTTTGAGAATGCGCACTTCGAGTGTCGCGATCGTGCCCGGCACGGCCGCCGCGATGGTCGGCGCCGCGCGCCGGTCGATCACGCCGGTCGGCAGATGCCAAAGGAGGTCGACAATCCGGGGCGCCGCGACGCCGGGCGGCAGACGCACGGCCTTCTTCAGCAGCGTCTCGAGCCGCGGGCCGACACCCGTCAGGCCACGGGCCGTGCCAAAAAGGGGGGCGAGCTGGTCTGGCCGCATACGCTCTCGTCGGCTGCGCTATCTGGTCATGGTATGGCCGGGCCCCTTGGACCCGCCCACTCAAAGGGCTATATCACAGCCGGAGATCGTCCGGAGGCCCCGTCCCCGGACAGTTCGAGCCATCCACGGAACCTGCTGCTTTCGGGCGTGCGGGCCGGAGGGGATTCCGCAAACGACTTACAATCCGCCGCATTGCCTGCCGATTTGGCTGGCTGGACGAGCGAAGGAGCGCCTGTTCAGATGACGATCGATGAAACGCGCCGCCGCCGCGCTCTATACCGCGCCCAGCACCGCGGCACCAAGGAAATGGATTTCCTGCTCGGGCGTTATGCCGAAGCGCGGCTTGCCGGTATGGCTGCGGACGACCTCACGGCCTTCGAGGAGTTGCTCGCGCTCCCCGACCCGCAACTTCAGGGCTGGCTCATGATGGGCCAATCGTTCGACGGCAGCGCGCTTGCCGATCTGCTGCGCGACATCCAGACCTTCCACGGCATTGGCGCCCGCGCCCACTAAGCAAGTTCGATGGCTCAAACTCAGACCACTAAGCCGGCCACACCGGCCCCCACCTTCATGCCCGGCGAGGAGATCATCCTCGGCGCACCTGACGGCTATGACGCGGCCGTGCTCGCCCGCATTGCCGACGAAGCGAGCGCCGTTCATGGCACGCCGCAGACGCTGCTCCATGTTGCCGCCGACGATCGCCGCCTCGAACAGCTCGAAACCGGTCTCGCATTCTTTGCGCCCAAGACGCGCGTCATCTCCATTCCGGCCTGGGACACCGTTCCTTATGACCGCGTCGGGCCCGAGCCTGAGATCGTCGCGCGCCGCATGGCCGGTCTCGCACGCCTCGTCGCTGGCACCTCGAAGGCCCCGACAATCGTCCTCACGACCGCAAACGCCATTCTTCAGCGCGTGCCGGGCCGTGAATTCCTGCGCCGCGCGCTCCGCCCCCTGGCACCAGCCCAGCGCGTCGATCGCACACGGCTCATCGAACGACTGATGCGCGCCGGCTATGTTCGCACGGGCACTGTCATGGAACCCGGCGAGTTCGCCGTGCGCGGCAGCCTCGTCGATCTCTTTCCGCCGGGCCGGCAGACGCCCGTGCGCCTCGATTTCTTCGGCGACACCATCGAGAGCATCAAGGCCTTCGATCCCGAAACCCAGCGCACGGGCAAGATCGTTCAGCGCCTCGTCCTCATGCCCGTGAGCGAGCTCGCCTATGGCCCCGAAGCCGAGAGCCGCTTCCGCCAAGGCTATGTCGCCGCCTTCGGTGCCGTGAAGGGTGACGATCCACTCTACGAGTCAGTCAGTGCCGGCCAGCGCTATCCCGGCATGGAACACTGGATTGCCCTCTTCCACGATCACATGGAGACGCTGTTCGACTACGCGCCGGACGCGCTGCTGAGTTTCGATCCCATGATGGATGAAACCATTGCCGATCGTCTCGAGCAGATCCGCGATCACTACGAGGCCCGCGTGAACGGCCTCGAAGCCACGGCCTTCGGCGCGGCGCCCTATAAGCCCCTTCCGCCCGACCGCACGTACCTGAACAACGCCGAATGGCGCGGCGTGCTGGCAAAACGCTTCCTTCTGCGCTTTACGGCATTCGGCGCGTCACCTGCCGAGGATGCGCGCCAGCGTGACTTCGGCGGCCGTCACGGGCGCACGTTCGCCACCGAGCGCAACAGCGAGAACGTCAATATCTTCGAGGCCGTTGTCGGGCATGTGAAATCGCTGCAGCACGCCGGCAAGCGCGTGGTTCTCGCCGCCTGGACGACGGGTGCGGGCGAGCGCCTCTCAGCACTCCTAACCGAGCACGGTCTCGCCAAGCCGACGCGCATCGCCAATCTCGCCGAAGGCCTCGTACTGCCGCAGACGACGCCGCTCCTCGCGACGCTCGGCCTCGAACGCGGCTTCGAGACTTCCGATCTCGCCGTCATCGCAGAGCAGGACATTCTCGGCGATCGGCTGGTGCGCCCCAAGAAGCGCTCGCGCCGCGCCGCCGACGTCATCACCGAAGCGACCAGCCTCACGGCCGGCGATCTCGTCGTACATTCGGATCACGGCATCGGACGCTTCATCGGCCTCAAGACCATCGAGGCGCTGGGCGCACCCTACGACTGCCTCGAAATCGACTATGCAGGTGGCGACAAGCTCTATCTGCCCGTGCAGAACATCGAGCTTCTGTCGCGCTACGGCTCGGACGAAACGAATGCTCAGCTCGATCGCCTCGGCGGCGTCGGATGGCAGACGCGCAAAGCCAAGCTCCGCCAACGCCTGCGCGAGATTGCCGGCGAGCTCATCAAGATCGCGGCCCTGCGCCAGCTCAAGTCCGCCCCCGTGCTCGAAGCCCCCGATGGCGCGTATGGTGAGTTCGTCGCCCGCTTTCCGCATCAGGAAACCGAGGATCAGGCCCAGAGCATCGACGCCGTACTCGGTGATCTTTCCTCGGGTCGCCCCATGGATCGCCTCGTTTGCGGCGATGTCGGCTTCGGCAAGACGGAGGTCGGCCTGCGCGCCGCATTCATTGCCGCCATGGCCGGATTGCAGGTCGCTGTCGTCGTCCCGACCACGCTTCTGGCGCGCCAGCACTACAAAACCTTCGTCGAGCGCTTCAAAGGCCTGCCCATTCGCATTGGCCGCGCCTCGCGCCTCGTCGGCGCGAAGGAACTCTCAGAGGTGAAAGCCGGCCTCAAGGACGGCACGATCGACATCGTCGTCGGCACGCACGCGCTACTTGGCAAGCAGATCCTGTTCGCACGCCTCGGCCTGCTGGTCGTCGACGAAGAGCAGCATTTCGGCGTTGGTCACAAGGAGCGCCTGAAGCAGCTCAAAGAGGACGTGCATGTCCTCACGCTCACCGCCACGCCTATCCCGCGCACCTTGCAGCTCGCCCTCTCCGGCGTGCGCGAGCTCTCGCTCATCACCACGCCGCCGATCGATCGCCTCGCCGTCCGGACGTACATCTCGCCCTTCGATCCCATCATCATCCGCGAGGCCCTGCGCCGCGAACGCCATCGCGGCGGACAATCCTTCTACGTCGTCCCCCGCATCGCCGATCTCGATGACGTCGCCGAATTCCTGACCGAGGAAGTGCCGGAGCTGCGTATCGTGCGCGCGCACGGCCAGATGACGCCAGCGCAGCTCGAAGATGTCATGAGCGCCTTCTACGACGGGCAGTATGATGTGCTGCTCTCGACCGCGATCGTCGAATCCGGCCTCGACATCCCCAACGCGAACACGCTCATCGTGCACCGCGCGGATATGTTCGGCCTCGCCGCCCTCTATCAGCTTCGCGGTCGTGTCGGGCGCTCCAAGACGCGCGCCTATGCCTACCTCACGACGCCGCCCGGCAAACGTCTCACCGAAACCGCCGAGAAGCGTCTCAAGGTTCTGCATTCGCTGGACACGCTCGGCGCCGGCTTCTCGCTCGCCTCGCACGATCTCGACATCCGCGGCGCCGGCAACCTGCTCGGCGACGAGCAGTCCGGTCATATTCGCGAAGTCGGCTTCGAGTTGTATCAGTCTATGCTCGAGGAGGCGATCGAGGCCATCAAGGGTGGCGATCTCGGCGACATCGACGAGCAGTGGAGCCCTCAGATCACACTCGGCACACCCATGCTGCTGCCCGAGAGCTACGTCGCGGATCTGCAGGTGCGTCTCGGTCTCTACCGTCGCCTTGCAAACCTCAAGACGCGCGAGGATATCGATGCTCTTGCCGAGGAGCTGGTCGACCGTTTCGGCCCGCTCCCCGACGAGGTCGAGCATCTTCTCGATGTCATGGAGATCAAGGCGCTCTGCCGCCGTGCGGGCATCGCCGAGATCGACGCGGGACCGAAAGGTGCCTCCGTTCTCTTCCGCAAGGGCCAGTTCGCCAACGCGCAGGGCCTCGTCGCCTTCATTCAGGCCTCGAAGGGCCTGCTTAGGCTCATGCCGGATCAAAAGCTCGTCTTCAAAGCGGATTGGGAGCAGCCGTCCGCGCGTCTCAAGGGCGTGCGCGGTCTCGTGCAGGAACTCGCGCGCGTCGCCGAGGGTTGATCGCCTGCTGTCATCACAGCTTCAATTCTCGCGGGATTGACTTCTCGCACGGGAAGGCGCACGTCACGCGCCCGCTTCTCAGTCCAGCAGGAGACCGGCCATGGCATTCATTACCGCAGACGTCATTCCGAGCGACGATGAAGAGCAGCCCTTCAAAGTCGTCTTCATGCGCGGCGACGAGATCGTCGCCGAGTGGCTTGTCGAAACGCAGGAAGAGGGAGAGGAGCAACTCCTCGAAGCCGTCCGCGAACTCGGCGCCGGCGACGAGGATGGTGAGGACGAAGACGACGATGATGAGGATGAAGACGAGGACGAAGATGAGGATGAGGATGACGACGACGACAAGTCATCCAAGCGGCGCTAGCGCCAGCTCGCTTCGATCCGACCGCATTTGCTGAATTCATCACCGCCGCCGGAGTTTTCCGGCGGCGCGCTTTACTCGGCTGCCACGGCGAGACCGCGCTTGCGGTCCCTGATGCGCTGTTCGATCACGGGGCGGAAGTTGCGCAGGAGCCCCTGCACGGGCCAAGCCGCAGCGTCGCCCAGCGCGCAGATGGTGTGCCCCTCGACCTGCTTCGAGACGTCGAACAGCAGGTCGATTTCCTCGATCTCGGCGTCGCCGCGCTCCATGCGCTCGAGCACGCGCCACATCCAGCCCGTGCCCTCGCGACACGGCGTGCACTGCCCGCAGCTCTCGTGCTTGTAGAAGTAGGCAATGCGGCGGATGGCGGCGATGATGTCCGTCGACTTGTCCATGACGATGATGGCGGCCGTACCCATGCCGCTCTTGAGCTTCGACAGCGTATCGAAATCCATGGTCAGGTCGTCGCAAATCTCTTTCGGCAGGCAGGGCATGGACGAGCCGCCCGGGATCACGGCGAGCAGGTTGTCCCAGCCACCGCGCACGCCGCCCGCGTGCTTCTCCAGCAGCTCGCGCAGTGGAATACCCATCTCCTCCTCGACCACGCACGGCTTCTCGACGTGACCTGAGATCTGGAAGAGCTTGGTACCCGTATTATTGGGCTTGCCGAGACCGGCGAACCACGTCGCCCCACGCCGCAGGATCGTCGGCGCGACCGCAATCGATTCGACGTTGTTGACCGTGGTCGGGGCGCCGTAGAGGCCGGAGTTCGCCGGGAACGGCGGCTTCAGGCGCGGCTGGCCCTTCTTGCCCTCGAGGCTCTCGAGCAGCGCCGTCTCCTCGCCGCAGATGTAAGCACCCGCGCCGTGGTGAACGTAGCAGTCGAAATCCCAGCCATGAATGTTGTTCTTGCCGATGAGCTTGGCCTCATAGGCCTCGTCGATCGCCGCCTGCAGGCGCTCGCGCTCGCGGATGAACTCACCCCGCACGTAGATGTAGCAAGCGTGCGCGCGCATCGCGAACGAGGCGACGAGGCAGCCCTCGATCAGCAGATGCGGATCGTGCCGCATGATCTCGCGGTCTTTGCAGGAGCCGGGCTCCGATTCGTCCGCGTTCACGACCAGATAGGACGGCCGCGGATCGTTCTTCGGCATGAACGACCACTTGAGGCCGGTCGGGAAGCCCGCACCACCGCGCCCGCGCAGACCGGAGGCCTTCATCTCGTTGATGATCGCATCCTGGCCCAGATCGATCAGGGCCTTGGTGTTATCCCAGGCGCCGCGAGCCTTCGCACCGGCGAGCCGCCAGTCGTGGAAGCCGTAGAGGTTCGTAAAGATGCGGTCCTTGTCAGCGAGCATCATGTCCCCATGCGTCTTCATCGGCGCGCCCGGGAAGTGATGGCGCCCTGGAATCTGGACCCGTTCTATCAGCCTGAATGCTGTGAGGCGAGGGCTGATCTGCCGCAGTATTCAGCACTTCTGGCCTGCACTATTCGGCAGCGGCTGGGAATTCCTGCCCCTCGACGACCGCAGTGGCCGCGCGCAGGAGATCGCCGCCTTCCGTAGCGCGTGGCCCCTGCTCCGACAGCAGCCGGCGGAAGGCCCGGGCTCGCGGCTGACCGTGATAGAGCCCGAGGATATGCCGAAGAATGGCGTAGGGCCGCCCACCATGGGCGACATGGCGCTCCATGTAGGGAATGAGCGCGCGCAGGGCGTCACCGCGGCTGATCTCCGCGTTGGTATCCCCGAACAGGCGCCGGTCGACCTCGGCCAGGATATAGGGGGTCTGATAGGCGGCCCGTCCGAGCATCACCCCATCAAAAACCTGCAGGTGAGCCTCAGCCTCATCGATCGAGCCAATGCCGCCGTTCAGCACGATGGTCAACTCCGGCCTGCGCGCCTTGAGGCGGGCGACCCGCCCGTAGTCGAGCGGCGGCACTTCGCGGTTCTCTTTCGGCGAGAGCCCCTTCAGCCAGGCCTTGCGCGCGTGCACGATGAACATTTCGCAGCCCGCTGATGCCACCGTGTCGATGAACCGGTCGAGGTCGGCCTCGCAGTCCTGGTCGTCGATGCCGATGCGGCATTTGACGGTAACCGGCACGCGCACAGCCGCCCGCATGGCCGCGACGCAGTCCGCGACGAGATCCGGCTCGGCCATGAGACAGGCGCCGAAGCTCCCTACCTGCACGCGGTCCGATGGGCAGCCCACGTTCAGGTTGATCTCGTCGTAGCCCCAGTCCTCGCCGATCCGGGCCGCCTTTGCGAGCCCCGCCAGATCGGAGCCGCCAAGTTGCAGCGCCACGGGATGTTCGGTGGGATCGAAGCAGAGCAGCTGCTCGCACTTGCCGTGGATGACCGCCGGCACCGTCACCATCTCGGTATAGAGCCGCGCGCGCCTGGACAGCAGACGGTGGAAATACCGGCAATGCCGGTCACTCCAGTCCATCATGGGAGCAACGCAGAATCTATGCATCTGATTTTGCACGTATTTTCCTGAACGCTCCAGGGTCGTGGCAAGAACATGACCACGCTCGTGTCCACGGATATGACCTTAAATACGCAGGTGACGGGCAGCCCGCGAGTTAAAGTAGGGTCTCTTACCATGTAGCCGCGCAACAAGCTCAAGAGTCCGATGCTTCAAAGCACCTCAAGCAACCAATCTCAACCTCGCCTCACCTTGGTCCTCGGCGGCGCGCGGTCCGGGAAAAGCCGCTGCGCCGAAGAGCTTATCGGACGTATGCCGTCGCCCTGGGCGTATATTGCGACTGCGGAAGCACTGGATGAGGAGATGCGCGCGCGCATCGCGCATCATCGCGCCCGCCGGGATGGCAGATGGCAGACGATCGAGGCGCCGCTCGACCTATCGGATACAATCTCCGCTCTCGACCATGCCGGTCATCCGATCCTGATCGATTGCCTCACTTTATGGCTCAGCAACTGCCTCCTCGCGGATCGCGATCTGGACAAGGATAGCGAACGGCTCATGGCCGTACTCGAGAGAGCGCCCGGCCCAATCGTGCTCGTATCCAACGAGGTTGGGCTCGGCATCGTGCCCGACACACCCCTGGGCCGGTGTTTCCGGGATGCACAAGGTCGGCTGAACCAGCAGGTCGCGAGCGCCGCCGACCGCGTTATCATGATGGTTGCGGGCATTCCTCTCATCGTGAAATAGCGCCCTCATGCCAGCCAAAGCCGTCATGTTCCAGGGCACCGGCTCCGACGTCGGAAAATCGCTGATCGTCGCCGGTTTGGCGCGCCTGTTTACGCGTCGTGAGCTCGATGTGCGCCCCTTCAAGCCGCAGAACATGTCGAATAATGCGGCGGTGACAGCGGACGGCGGAGAAATCGGGCGCGCCCAGGCTTTGCAGGCACGTGCCGTCCGCATCGCGCCGAGCGTGCACATGAACCCTGTGCTCCTGAAACCGCAGAGCAACACGGGCGCGCAGGTGATCGTGCACGGCCGCGTCAGAGGCACACTCGAAGCCTCCAAATATCAAGCAGCGAAGCACGACCTGATGCCCGCCGTTCTGGAGAGCTTCGGCCTGCTCTGCGCAGAAGCCGATCTCGTGCTCGTCGAGGGCGCGGGCTCTGCTTCCGAGATCAATCTTCGCCAGGGCGATATCGCCAATATGGGGTTTGCACGCGCCGCGGACGTTCCGGTCGTCCTCATCGGCGATATCGATCGTGGCGGTGTCATCGCGAGCCTCGTGGGGACGAAAGCCGTTCTGCCTGCCGCCGATGCGCAGATGATCGAAGGATTCATCGTCAACAAGTTCCGCGGTGATCCCGCACTTTTTGAGAGCGGCCTTGCCCATATCAGCGAACTGACTGGATGGCGCTCGCTTGGTCTCGTTCCATACATCGGTGATGCCGCGCGTCTTCCCGCCGAGGATGCCCTCGCGCTCGACCATACTGAAGCGACGAAGCCATCAGCAAAGGCGCGCATCGTGGTGCTCGCCTATCCGCACATATCGAACTTCGATGACTTCGATCCATTGCGCCTCGAGCCGAGCTTGGATCTCCTGTTTCTCAGGCCGGGCACGCCTATTCCCGCAGACAGCAGTCTGGTGATCCTGCCCGGTTCCAAAGCGACGATCGCCGACCTCGATGTTCTTCGCGCCTCCGGCTGGGATATCGACTTGAGGGCTCACGTGCGGCGTGGCGGACGTGTTCTCGGCATCTGTGGCGGCTACCAGATGCTGGGTCGAAACATTTCAGATCCCGATGGCGTCGAGGGAAAAGCAGGCGGGCGCGATGGGCTCGGGCTCCTCGATGTCGCGACAGAGCTCACGGGCGAGAAGGTGCTCCGCGAGGTCAGTGGCGAGAGCCTGCCGGGCCGCGTTCCCTTCAAGGGATATGAAATGCACGTTGGCCGCACGACCGGACCGGACTGCGCGCGCCCAATGCTGAAGTTCAGCGATGGGCGAAATGACGGCGCCGTCCGAGCCGATGGTCGCGTTATGGGCTGTTACGTGCACGGCCTGTTTTCGAACGATCGACAGCGCAGTTTCTGGATGCAGCAGCTCGGAGCGGGCCACGCCTTCGCACAATATGAGGCCGAAGTCGATGCGACGCTTGACGCGCTCGCTGCGCATCTCGAGAAGCATGTCGATATCGATATGCTCTTGAGCATCGCGCGAATGGCGCACCTCAAGAGCTGAGCCAAAGGGCAAGCACTGCAATAACACCCGCCTGAATAACGCAGGCAAGACGATAGACACGAAGCGCATGGCGGATGTCGGACGCTTCAGCCTCGGCGCGACCACTTCCCATCCAATGATCTGTGACGGGTATGCCCGCATAAACACGAGGGCCAGCGAGCCTGAGCGCCAGCGCGCCGGCCATCGCTGCCTCCGGCCAACCCGCATTTGGTGACTTGTGCCGACGGGCGTCGCGAAGGACGGTTGCCAGCGCCTCACTGCCGCTCGCGTTTGGCAGCAGGCTCGCAGCGGCCGCAATCCACAGAGCGGAGAGGCGAGATGCCGGCAGGTTGACGACGTCGTCAAGACGCGCGGCTGCCCAGCCAAAGGCGAGATACCGCTCGCTCTTGTGCCCGATCATGCTGTCGGCAGTGTTGATCGCTTTGTACAGCGCAATGCTGGGCAAGCCGGCGACGACGAGCCAGAAGGTGGGGGCAACGACACCATCTGAAAAGTTCTCCGACAGGCTTTCAATAGCCGCTCTGCTGACGCCATGGACATCAAGCGACGCCGGATCGCGCCCGACGATCATGGATACCGCACGCCGCGCCTCATCGATCCCATGATGCTCGAGCGCATCGGCGACCGCCGCAACATGCGCGTGCAGGCTGCGCTGTGCGATCAGCGTGCTGGCGATGACCGCCAGAAGGAGCAGGCTGATCGGGAAGGGCACGGCGTCGGCGATCATTTTCATCGCCAGCAGGCTCGACACCGCAACGACCGCGAGCACGATGATGAGCGACAAGACACCTAGAAATTTCCGGAGCGCAAATCGATCCTGCGCACGGTTCCAGGTCGACTCGCACCATGCTATCAGTCGCCCCATCCAGCTGACAGGATGACCCAGCATCCGATAGAGCCATTGCGGATAACCGACAACGGCCTCGATGACGAGCGCGACGAGTGCTAGCTGAACGTACATGCGTGATCGCTCTAAGCGCGGCTGGACGGATAGGAGCTACCATGTCGCGGACGCCACCGGAAACCGTTCTGCACGGCGGCGACCTCGACTCGGCGCGGCGTCAGTTCCCGCGTGCGCCAACGCCATGGATCGATCTCTCGACTGGCATCAATCCATGCCCCTATCCGCTCCCCGAGCTCGATGCGGAAACCTGGTGTCGCCTGCCGCAGCACGCCGCTGAGCAAACACTTCGCCAAGCTGCAGCACGGCGCTATCACGCCGAAGATCCGGAGATGGTCGTGTGCGCCCCAGGTACGCAGGCGTTGATCCAGATCCTGCCTCGCCTGGTTGCCCCCACACGCGTTGCGGTTCTCTCCCCCACCTATGCAGAGCACGCGATTGCTTGGCGGCGCGAAGGGCATGATGTCGCCGAGGTTTCGAGCCTCTCGTCCACCGGGGACGCGCGCGTCGTGATCCTGGTCAATCCCAATAATCCGACAGGCTGCCTCACCTCGCCGAATGACCTGCGCATACTGGCTGCCGAGTTGCGCGCCCGTGATGGCCTGCTTGTCGTCGACGAGGCCTTCGCCGATGTCTTACCGATCGGGGCGAGCATCGTTCCTGATCTGCCTCCGGCGACAGTTGTGCTTCGCTCGTTTGGCAAGATGTATGGGCTTGCCGGTTTGCGCCTCGGCTTCGCGATCGCTCAACGAGACATGGCGGAACGTCTTCACGATGCACTGGGGCCGTGGGCTGTGGCTGGTCCCGCATTGAGTGTAGGCGCCGCGGCCTTGGCAGATGATCGATGGCTCGAAGCATCGCTTCGAACACTCGAGCTAGCGTGCCAACGCCTCGACGCGATGCTTAGCTCCGGAGGATGCGAGGTTCTAGGTGGGACCGCACTTTTCCGGCTTATACGGTATCGTTCGGCACAGAGACTGGCCGATGATCTCGGTCGCCAGGGCATCCACGTGCGCCGCTTTCGAGAGCAGCCCGAGTGGCTGCGGTTCGGTCTGCCCGGCCACGAGCAGGAATGGCAACGTCTCGAACGCGCTCTGCAGGTGGTGGGCCACACGTAACTACATATGGCCGTTGCGAGGGCTCGGCGATTATGTACCAAATAGCGTCATGAACATCGCCGTTCCCCCTCGTCCACGCCACTCGCCGTGCATCGGTGTCTGCAAACTCGACGACATGACCGGATTGTGCCTTGGATGCGCGCGATCGGGGCAAGAAATTGCGGCGTGGAGCGGCATGGACGAAAGAGCCCGTGACGCAATTTGGGAGAAGCTTCCCGAACGCGTCGCCTCTCTATCGCTTCGTATTCATCTGCTGCCCTGGACGGGAAGCGATATCATCGAGTGGACTGCGCGGACCATCGCTGACCGCTTGGGCACCTGGGTGACTGGGATGCCGGGCGCCATTGCGGAGTTTCCTTGCCAGCCGGAACGCGAAGTCAGTGCCCATATTGGCGCTGAGGAGATCATCGGGCGGGCCGATGACGCCCTATTCCGGCTGCGTGCATCCGATCGGCTCCGCGCGTTCGCATTCGAGCAGGGAGGGCCGATCGTGCTCGGATTTTCGCGTGCCAGAGCGCTCGATGCGCCACTCACAACATTCACGCCGCTCGGCGCGGATGAGAATGCGATCGATAGCAAACACACGAACGAGCTGCTGTTCGACTTCGGTCTCGGCCGACGCTTCAGTCGTTTCTGTATCCGCACCGACAAGGCCGCGCTTTTCGCCGAACTCAACCCGATGGCTGGATCATCCTGGTCTGAAGTGTTCAGGACGGCGGGCGCGTCGATCCTTGCGGAAAGCCCCACGCGCGTGGTGGAATCGCAGCTTGCCCGGATCGAGGTATATGCGCCGATCCCACCGCCGGGAGGAAAGTCGCCGGACGGAGCCCACACACACTTCCTGCCGCAGTTTCTCGCCTCAGGAGAAGAGATCCCCAACGCTCTGGCGCTACCTGATTATGCAGCGCCCGTCGCCATCTTCTATCCGGGTCAGCCGTCAGAGTAGAGCGTCGTGGCCTCGTCCGATTGTCACGCCAAGCCGCGCCTCGACAGCGTTCTGCTCAACGAGCCCCGCTATCGATGCAAGCCAATGCAGTGCCAGCAGAGCAACGAACGCAATGGCATTCACCGTCGCGACGTAGCTCACCACCGCATAGCTGAACGCACCCGAGCTGCTCGGCAGGACGGACGTGGCGGCATATAGCCCGAGCTGATAGCCGACAAACGCAACGAGGAACGCCCCTCCGATCGTCGCCAACGCATTGACCGGTGCAATTGCCGTAACGAGCACGCGCGCAGCCAGGAAGCCGACAACGGCCGCTGCGAGGATCGCAACTCCCCATGCATATGCCTGAGCCTCATGGGGATACCCGAGAAAGCCGAAGCCGACGATCTGGTTCGCGAGCCAAACGATCGCGATGAGGATGAGACCATCTCGCCGATTATTGTCGAGCGCAGCTATGGCGCCGAGTGCCGCAAAAGGCGTTGCGCAAGCATATACCCCACTCATGACCACGCTGGCTGCCGTCAGCAGTGCAACCCAAAGCAGACGCCTCTCCATACCAAACTCCCGTTTAATCATCCCCATGCCGATCTCCTTCATGCGAGTGGAAGCGAGCGCGCAGCTTGCCCGATCGCCATCTTAAAAGGTCCATGCTGCAGCAAGCACAGCAGCAACCAGAAGCAATGCTTCCGTCACTTCGACGCTTGCACCGAGGCAGTCGCCAGTGATCCCTCCGAGGCGCATTCTCCAGTACAGGCTTATGGCTGGGATGATCAGCAGCGCAGCCAGCAGTGCGGGCGATAGCCAGAGACTCAATCCGGCGAGCGCTGCACCCTGTAGTACCGTGCTGGCCTTCGTGATCTGCCACGAGAACCGCTCGCCCGTCCCGCTCGCCAGGGGCGGCACCGTAGAACTCCACACGAGCGTCCCCCAGCGCGCCCACGCCGGCACGAGCACCAGCGAAGCCAGCACCGAGAGGCGCGTGATCTCGGCCAGAAGTACGATCTTGGCAATGAGCTGCATCCCGATCGCGATCGCGCCGAATGCCCCAATGTGCGGATCCCGCAGAACTTCCAGAAATCGCGCCGGCGTGCGATGGGCCGCGGCCAACGCGTCAGTGACATCACCGAGACCGTCTAGGTGCAAGGCCCCCGTGATCCAAACCCAGATGAGGAGACCGGCCAGAGCGCCTATCCATGGCGTGACTTGACCTGCCGCCCACACGCCCCCCGCCACGCAACAGCCGATCAAAAGTCCAACCACAGGAAACCAATCGGAGGAGCGCGAAAGATCCTCTGGGCGGAAATCCGCGACCTGCGGTGTCGGTAGCCGCGTCAAGAACTGCAGAGCAAGGATGAGACCCCGCATGTTCATGGCTGCACGATCTCGATGATCTCACCCCAGAGACGGCCGCTCTCATCATGTTCCATGCGAAGCGTCACGCGCGTCGCGTAGTCGATCCGAAAGGCCCAGGTGCGCTCGAAGGCAATATCACAGGCGATGGCAATCGCAGTGCGGATCGGGCCGCCGTGCGAGACGACGAGCAAGCGATCCTCGCTCGAGCGTTCAGCCAGCCTTCGCATCGCGCAGGCAACGCGTTCCCGCAGTTGCTGCCAATTCTCACCTTGCGGCGCACCGCACGCATCGCCATTCCGATAGAATGCGTCGAGCTGCGCGGCAATGGTTTTGTCGGCACGCAACTCAGCCAACTCGCGACCATCCCAGGCACCAAAGTCCAGCTCAGACCAGTCGCTGTCGATAACTACGGGAATTGCAAGCCGCCCGGCAAGTTGCTCCGCGGGTTCTCGCGCGCGCCGCAAATGCGAGGATGTAATCGCGGACCACTTGCGGTTAGCGGTCTGCTTCTGGAATTGTGCCCATCCGCGCGCAGACAACGCCATGTCCGTTCGCCCGAGCAAAAGCCCTCGCGTTTCGACTTCGCCATGCCGGATGAGATCAACGACAGGCATCACAGCGCATCCGAAACGCTCGCCTCCGCGAACGTCGCCATCTGATTATGCAGCGCGCAGGCGAGGCGAATGGTCGGCACGGCCAATGCAGCCCCCGAGCCTTCACCCAATCTCATCTCCATGTCGAGAAGAGGCTGAGCCGCGAGCGAGGACAGAACCTGCCGATGCCCGCGTTCTGATGACAGATGCGAGAACAACAGCCACGGCCGGCAGCTCGGGTTCAAGCGCGTCGCCAATAAAGCGGTGACACTTACGATGAAGCCGTCGACGAGCACGGGCACGCGTGCCTGAGCCGAAGAGATGATGGCTCCTGTCAGCGCGGCAATTTCGAGTCCGCCGACGCATCTGAGAACTTCGATGGCCGCCGCCCCTGACAGGCCATGCAATTGGAGCGCACCCGCCACGACATCCGCCTTGCGCTGGACACCCGCATGATCGAGGCCCGTGCCAGCGCCGCTCAGTTCGGCAGGCGATGATGCGAGCAGAGCGGCAGCAATGGCCGTCGCCGACGTCGTGTTGCCAATGCCCATCTCGCCGAGAACGAGAATATCGAGGCCCTCCGCCGCGGCCCGCTCGACCGCGCGCCGGCCGGCGGCGAGCGCATGGCACGCCTCGTTCATCGTCATAGCCGCCTCACGAGAGAAGTCGCGCGTGCCGCAGCGCGCCTTGTCGGTCGTGACGCCGGCAACGGGATCGCGCGCGCTCGTCCCGACATCGACGACTTCGAGCGGCGCACCAATCTCACGCGCGAGCACGGATATCGCCGCCCCACCTCGCGCGAAATTCCTGAGCATCTCTACGGTGACGGCAGAGGGATATGCTGAGATGCCTTGCGCCGTTACACCATGATCGCCAGCAAAGAGCGCTATGGCGACACGATCCGCACGCGGGCGGCTCGTCGACTGGAGAGCGGCCAGATCAATGGCCAAGTTTTCGAGGCGTCCAAGGGCGCCGCGCGGCTTCGTCAGCTCGGTCTGCCGCGCCTCTGCACCTTTTCGATGCAGTTCAGACGGTTGCGGGCAGACCCGACCGATCCACTCATCGATCTCCATAGTCCGCCCTCATTGGAAATGAAACGGCATGCTGAACTGTCGCTGCCGCAAAGATGCACCTGCCGGCGGAGTCGGGAATGGCGCAGCACTTCGCACGGCTGCCAGCACGCTTCTATCCAGGCTCGGATCGCCCGATGAACGGGAAACACTCGCGAAGGTCAGGCCACCCGACGGGGATACGCCAAAGGTCACCTGCACCGTACCGCGCGCGCCCCGCCCCGGCGGCCTACGTGATGCCACGCGCGCGCGAACGATGGCTGCGTAGTTGATGGCAGCGCCCGTACTTGCAGACGCGCGGGCTGGCGTGGCCTTCGAGGCTCGTGCAGCGCGCGAGGGATCGCCCCCCTTGCGTGAGGGTGCGCTCGCTGTCTTGCTTCGAGCGCTTTTGTCCTTTGTCTCTTTTTGCTCCGGCATCTTCGGTGGTGGCCGTACCGCAGCGAGCGGTTCGCTTTTCCGGATGTCCTTTGTCTGGGTCTGCTCCGGCACGTCGGATGCCTTGGCCGGCGCTTCCTCACCGTCCGGCACAACCTCGATAAGGGCGTCATCGAGCTTGGCCGTCTCTTGCTCTGCTGGAGCAGCCTGCGCAACAGGGGGCGGTGTTTTCTCAAGGGGTTCGGGCGTTTCAGCCGCCTTGCGCGAAGTCTCGATCTCACGCGGCGGCTCATGATCCGCTTCCTCCGCTGGCTCCTTCACCGGTTGAGATGCCGCCGGCTCGTGTTTCTCTGCCTGTTGCTGTTCCGGCGCCTCGAGTGCACTCCCCGCCTGCATGTCGGGCGCACTTGCTGCCGCTGACGCCTCGGTCAGCGCAGCGCGTTCCGTAGCCTCGACGACGTCACTCGTTATGATCTCGACCGATATGGCCTCCGTGGGCACAGAAATGGCGCCGGGCCTCGGCTCGAACCACACCAACATCGCCGCTGCTGCAGCACCGTGAAGGGCCAGAGACGCGATGACGCTCACGCACTTGAACACCATGCGCAGCAACGCACCCTCATCGGCGGTCGGCACGATGACAGGACGCATATTATCGACCTCTCCGGTCAGCGGCTGCTGGCCGGATTGCCCTGAAGTGTCGACTGTGACCCGATCGTGAGACATTGCCTCGCGTTCTGCATCAATTCCGAAGAAGCCGCCACTCGAACGCGCATCGACCGACGGATCGCGCGATCCGCCGGTCAAGTTGCTGCAAAAGACGGCCCTTCAGGCCACCTTAGTTATTCGGCAACGCGAACTGAACGCCGCCGTAGACGGACAGGCCGGGCGTGCCGTAGCCGAGGACTGTCTGATAGTTCTCATCCAACAGGTTCTCGCCGCGGACATACGCCTTGATACCCGGCATGAACTCATAGGAAACCTTGGCGTTCACAAGCCAATAGTCATCGAGGTTAACGCCACTATCGAGCGTGTCGGCGACGTATCTCACCATCACGTTGGCCTCCACCTTGTCCAACGGCTTGAGATCGAAGCCCACGGCAAGGGCATGGCGCGGCACGCGCGCAAGGCGTGCGCCGTCGGCCCGCTCTGTATCGGTGTATGTGTAGGCTGCCGTCATTGTAATCCCGGATGAGATGCGCGCAGCCGCCGACAGCTCTACACCTTGGCGATGCGTGACGCCCGGCAGATTGACAAGACAGGTTGGGCCGCACGCGAAGGTAATCGGATCAGCCATGAAGGTGATCAGGTTATCCGTATCGATCTCGAAATACGTGGCGCCGACCTTGAGGCGGCCGTTGCTGAAGCCCTGCTCGATCCCGACATCCCAGCTCTTGCTTTCTTCCGGCAACAGATTGGGGTTGCCGTAGTTCGGGTACCAGGGTGGATAGTTGGTGTACATTTCGTCGAGAGACGGCGCACGGAAACCCGTGCCCTTGCTCGCGCGGAACTTGGTTTCGGTGCCAGGAACGAGATAGGCGGCCGTGAGACGGTGCGTACTGAAGTCCCCAAAATTGCTGTGATCGTCGATGCGTCCGCCCGCAGTGAGGACGAGGCCGGGAATCGGCTCGACCATGAGCTGAGCATAAACGCTGCCGACGTCGGCGGAATGGCGTGTGGCCGGGTCATTGTTGTTGCGCGCGCGCGTCTCCTCCCACTCGCTCCCGACGAGCAAAGATAGCTGATCGTTGAACTTCAGAACGCCTTTGTACTCCGCTTTGAAACGCTCGCCTTCGAACCAGTACGTTCGCGCTCCGGAGCTGAAGCCATCGCGCTCGATGCTCATCGCCTGGATGGCGAACGTGTTCTGGAACGCCCCATTCAGCAGATAGAATTCAGTTCCGACGCGTGCGGCTTGCTGAAAATACTTGGTGGTGTCATTCGTGTCGTTGGGCGGCCAGTCAATCTCGGTGTTGGCCCTGACGGAGCGCGCCGCGAAGAAGATCTTGGCGCTCGGCGTCAGGTAATACTCACCGCGCCCGGAGAAGGTCAGATTGCGATAACCGTCGTCCTCGGTGCCCGCTGCAGCCATAGAAAAGCCGTCGGTATCAACTGCCTGCACGCTGAGTGAGATGTTGCTGCCATTGGCCGCGAGATAGCCCGCCGTATAGGCGCCGCGCCAAGTGTTGTAAGCCCCGTACTCCGCACCGCCGCTCTGCGAGAAGCCAGGCTTGCGGGCGGCCTTCGTCTCGATGGAGATCACGCCACCGACGGCATCGCCGCCGTAGAGTGTGCTTTGCGAGCCCTTGAGAACCTCGATGCGCGCGACGTCGCCGACGAGAAGATGCTCGAAGTGTGCGGCGGTCACGGTGTTCGACGGATCGCTGACATCGATGCCGTCAACCAGCACCTTGACGTAGCCGCCCGTCGTGCCGCGCAGGCTGATCGTGGCCGTTCCACCCGGGCCGCCTGCCTGCGAGAAATTCACCCCCGGCAGCGTCTCGAGGTAGTCCTTGACGTACGTCTGCGCGCGCGCCTCGATTTCCTCTTGCGTGATCACCTCGACAGACGAGCCGACCTTCGCCGCCTCAGTGGGCGTCCGGTTGGCCGAATAGATTACGATCCCTTCGAGCGGCGTGACATCCTGGGCCAATGCCGGCGTCCCGAGAGCAGGCAACACCGCGCACGCCGCAACCAGCGCAGTACGTGACACACTGTTCCTACCGAAACCGGCGCGGATACCAGCCAAAATAGTCATACGACCCCGTCGCGATGATGGACGGAAGCCACGGCGAACCTGCCCGAAATCCTGCGCACGGCCCCAACCCGCCAGAGAACGTGCTGCCTGCACGCCTTCCTGGTGGGCTCGCGCCTGCGAGCAAAGAGATCTCAATGTGTCAGAGTGTGATCAAGACCCCGGGCATTGCTGACGTCGCTCCCAATCGGTTGCACATCAGTCGCCACTACGGGAATCCGTTCCACCAAGCGGCCCGCATGGGGGATGGGCGACTTGTGCCGGCTGTCTCCTGGCTCGCGGCTCAAGCGTCCCCTCCAGCCTTCCCGATCGTCGTTACCGACGATCAGTGACATCTTTGGAGGAAACTCGCCGCCTACAGTTGCGGGCGCAGCCACGGAATTGGCACGTCAGCCCTCACACGAGCTACTGCACCTCACCGTGTTCCTGGCACCACTACATCGCTGCATGTGGCACCACCGTCACATCGTTAATCCGCCTTAATATGGTCACGGTGTCAACGGGAAAGACGTGGCCGCTATCGCGACGGCGGCATTTGGTACAATTCTACAACAGGCGGGGTTCACTACCGCCCGCCAGCGTCGCGATCCAGATCGTCGGATCGCGATCTGGATGGGTTTTCCGGCAAGCGACTGTCATAAGCCAAGTTCTTTACCGCGCGGAATTTGACACAGAGAGATGAGTAGCAGCCTGCAAATGCTCCCCAACGATTGCGCGACGACATCCAACAGCGAAGCATCGCAACTTGTCTCCACGCCGTTTCGCATCACCTGTGAGCCCCCGCTTCTAATCGCAACCTTTAACGAGCCGCAGCAGATGCTGAGCTGGTCCGTGACGCGACCCGGTCGTGTCACGTCGCGCCATGTGGTGTGGCTCGAGGTCAGCAACAAGGATCTCCCCGAGGAAGTCGACGCTATTCGACATGTCGAGGGCCGCATGGCACAGGCCGGACTTCCCGATGCGGTCGCTCTCATGACGTCGCGCAACATTCGCCGCCATCATCTCGCGCAGGTAACGGCGGATGATACGACCGCCACGTGCCTTGCCACCGTCGGCCTGTCGAACAGCGAGCGCGTGGGGCAACGTCTCTCCGAACCTGTGCGCCTCCCCAGCACCATCAATACGCTCGTCCATGCTTCGAGACCGCTCAGTGAAGCTGCGTTCTTGGAGGCCATGTCGATCGTCACGCAAGCGCGCACGACTGCCGTTCTCGACTCAGGCGTGCGCCGTGGGGGAGTCGCGGTCACCGGAACTGGTACTGATTGCGTGGTGATCGCCGCTCCGAACGGTGCCGGCGAAGCCCAATTCGCTGGCCTTCACACGTCGGTCGGGGAGGCCGTCGGTGCCGCCACATACCGGGCTGTCGCAGCGGGCATAGAGACTTGGAAGATGGACTTCAACGCCCTCTTAGGTTCAGCCGCTCGATAGCGAAACCGCGACTATGCACGATGTCGCACAACCGGTGGGCACGCCTTCCCTTTGTCAGATCTGCGTGGGACATATCCCGTACAAAGCGCCATGGCCGCCGGCTGAGCGCCATCATGGGAGAAGCAATATGCGCCTCGCACCAAAGCCGATCGATCGCCGGACCGTCCTCGCAGGTTTGGCAGGCACCGCCGTTGCGGGCTCCGCCCTCGCCCAGGCCCCGGGCCACGAACACCATGGCGGCATGTACGAGAGCTTGAAGCAGCCCGGGCGCCTTGGCCTACCTCCCGAGACGGCGACCCAGCACGTCACGGACAGCCCCGCGCGCAAGGCCGCCAATCCCGGCAAATGGATGGCCAAGGCGCCGCTGCCCATCCCGCGCAGCGAGATGGCCTGGGCCACCGTCCGTGACGGCCAGATGCATCTCCTCGGTGGCTATGGCGAGCAGCGGGTCGACCGCAACTATCATCACATCTACGATCCGAAGTCGGACAAATGGCTCGAAGGCCCACCCCTGCCGCTCGGTGCGAACCACGTGGGCGTCTGCGTCGTCGAGGGCCGGCTCTATGCGCTCGGCGGCTTCGTCGAGCAGAATCGCAGACCGCATGATCAGTGCTTCGTGCTCGATCCCGGCGCGACGCAGTGGCGCAAAATCGCTTCACTGCCACGCCCCTGCGGTGCCATGGGCACCACGAACGACAACGGCACCTTGCACATCATCGGCGGCGCCATCGGCGACACCTTCGCGGATAAGAAGTCCGTCGATTGGCATTACGCCTACGATGCCAAGGCAGACAAATGGGAGCAGCGCCGCCCCATGCCGCTCGGTCGCGATCACACCGGCATCGTCACCGCCAATGGCCTCATTCACCTCATCGGCGGGCGCGTCGACAGCTTCCACACCAACTCCAACCTCCATCATGTGTACGATCCGAAGGCCGACAAATGGGAGGCGCGGCGCCCATTTCCAACGGCGCGCTCTGGCCACGGCGCAGTCCTGGTCAAAGGCAAGATCTTCTGCATGGGCGGCGAAGGCACAGACCGCGTCTACGGTCAGAACGAGGCCTACGACATTGCCTCGGACACCTGGGAGGCTTACGCGCCCATGATGACGCCGCGTCATGGCCTCGGCGCAGTTGCCATCGACGATACCATCTATGTCGCCGGCGGCGGCCCGGTGATGGGTGGTGGCATACAAAGCGCGATCAACGAGGCGTTCACGCTCGGCTGAACAGTCTCGCATCGGCTTGCGGGTGGCGCGTCGAGATGCTCAATGCAAGGCTGAGACCCTGCATTGAGGAGAATTTTGACGCATGAAAGCCGCCTGCACTGCTGCTGCCCTTTCTGCCTCCTTGGCCGGCCCTCGCGCGCTTGTCCTTCCAGGCGCCTATGATCCGCTGAGCGCGAAGCTGGTCGAGGCCGCGGGATTCGGCGTGGTCTATGTCGGAAGCTACGCCGCCGCGGCTGCGGGCTATGGTCTCCCCGATGTGGGTGCGCTCACACTAGATGAGATCGTTCGACATACGAAAGCGGTTGTCGATGCCGTGAACGTGCCTGTCGTCGCCGACGCCGAAGGTGGTTTCTTTGAACCTGCCAACATCTGGCGCACCATTGATGCCTTCGAACGCGCGGGCGTCGCGGCCATTCACATCGAAGATCATGCCGGCGGCAAGCACACCACGCTGCCGCAAACCCTGATCCCACTCGATGCGATGGCTCACAAGCTGCGCGCGGCCCTCGACGCGCGACGCTCGAAGGATCTCGCGATCATCGCGCGCACGGATGCAATCTGGGCCACCAAGAACATCGATGAGGCTATCGTTCGGCTGAAAGCATTCGAGGAAGTCGGCGTCGATTATCTTTTTCCCACCGGCGCCACACCTGAAATGCTGCGCCGTATCCGGCAGGACGTCCGCACGAAAATCATCACGATCAATCTACCGAGCGTCCCCGATCCCGCTGACTGGGACGGCGCCGCGGATCTCGTCATCGACTATGGCTTCTGCCTCAAGGCCACAACCAAGGCGCTACAGCAGAGCCTGGCGCTCGCGAAAGCACGCAATCCCGATGCGTTCGGCACCAAGTATCTGGAGAGCGAGCACGACTTCGAGGTGCGGCTCGGCTACGCCGACTTCACGCGCCGTGCTGAAAAGTATCAATAGCAGGACCTTACGATGCCCTTCCCGCCAGCGCGTATCGTCTGCCTGACCGAGGAGACCGTCGAGACCCTCTATCTCCTCGGCGAGGACGCGCGCATCGTCGGTGTTTCGGGTTACGCCGTGCGGCCCGCGCGCGTGCGCAAGGAGAAGCCGCGCGTCTCCGCCTTCATCAGCGCCGACATCCCGAAGATCCTCGCGCTCGAACCTGATCTCGTCCTCACCTTCTCCGATCTTCAGGCCGATATCGTTGCCAGCCTGATCCGCGAGGGTGTCGCCGTCCACGCTTTCAACCACCGCACGGTTGCCGGTATCCTCGACATGATCCGCCTGCTCGCCGCCATGGTCGGCGTGAGCGCCAAGGGCGAAGCACTTGCAAAGGAGCTTGAAGCACGCCTTGACGGAGTTCGGCGTGATGCGGCCACACTGCCGCGCCGACCAAAGGTTTACTTCGAGGAATGGAACGAGCCGATGATCAGCGGTATCGGCTGGGTTTCCGAGCTGATCGCCGTCGCCGGCGGTGTCGACATCTTCGGCGATCTCGCGCAGCGCAAATCCGCCCGCGAGCGGATTGTCACGCAAGATGCGGTCATTGCCGCCGCGCCGGACATTATTCTCGGATCATGGTGCGGCAAGAAATTCCGCCCCGAGCAGCTCCGCGGGCCGCCGGGGGTGGGGAGCAATAACGG
>JAEZRM010000065.1 GCA_023412805.1 Pseudomonadota bacterium
CCCCCCCCCCCCGGCGGCCGCCTAATAGCCCATCTTCTTCTTCAGCTCCTGGTCGAGCCATAAGCGCGCGTAGATTGGACCGGGGCGCACTGCGCCGGCACGCAGCTCACCGTTGTAGTTCTTCACCCACGGCCACCACGCTGTGTAGAGGTATGGCGTCGGCAACCAGATGTACGGCGCCTTGTCGAGTATCTCGATCGTCATCTCCTTGAGAGCCTTCTGGCGCTTGGCCTCATCCGGCTCCTGATAGACGTCGTCCATCTTCTTGTCGTACTCGGGATCCGACCAGCCCGAAGGATTCCACGTCTGGCCAGTGGTGAAAGACTTGCGGATCGTGGTGGTCGGGTTCGTGTGGCCGTTGTTCATGAAGTAGCCGGCAGTCATCTTGCGCGCGGTCATGGCCGAGAGGAAGGCCGCATACTCCATGGGCTGGATCTCGATCTTCACGCCAACCTGCTCGAGATAAGCGGCGACGAGCGGCAGCAGCTCCATGTGATCGGCATTGCACGAGCAGACCTGCACCTTGAAGGTGAAGCCCTTCGGATGCCCGGCTTCGGCAAGAAGCTTCTTGGCCTTGGCGGGATCGTACTTGAAGAGCTCCTGCACCGATGCCGGCATCTCCGAGAGCGGCTGGAAATAGCCCTTGTAGTCCGGGTGCATGGGATAGGCGAACATCTCGGCGTGGCCATTGTAGTAGGCCTTGACGATCTCCTCCTTGTTGACGGCGTAGTTGAGCGCACGCCTCACACGCACGTCGTCGAAAGGCTTCTCCGCAACCTGGAAGGCGAGGAACGTGCCGGACATATTAAGCCAGCGCGACCACTTGAGCTGCGGCGTGGTCTTCTTGAGATTGTCGACAGCCTGCCAGCGGATCATCTCGAGAATGTCGAGCTTCGCGGTGCGCAGTGAGGCGTGCTGCGTCGCCTCGTCCTTGATCGTCTGATAGATCACCTTATCGACGAGCGGCAGCTTGACCTTCTCGCCGCCGATCGTGTCGCTATCCCAATAGTTCGGATTTTTCGTGTAGGTGTTCGAACTGCCCGAGACGAAATCCGTCATCAGGAAGGGACCAGTGCCGTTGGCATTCTTCCAGTTGGCAATACCGGCATCGACCACTTCTTTGGGATAGATGCACGAGAAGTAACCCCAGCCGAAGCGATAGTCCCACTCGGCAAAGTGGTGCTTCATATTGAAGACAATGGTGTGCTTGTCAGGCGTCTCGACCTTATCGACGTGATCGAAGTAGCCGCGAATGCGCTTGGGGCTCCCGTCTAGACGGTTGTAGGAGAAGAGAACATCCTCCGAGGTGAACTCACGCGACTTCATGACCCCCTCTTTCTCGGGGAACATGATGCCTTTGCGGAGTTTGATCTCGACGCGCAGCGGGTTCTGCTTCCACTCCCAGCTTTCCGCCAGCTCGCCGCGAATAGCGTCCGAGGGCAGCCACGCATCGGCATAGAATGGATGCGGGCCGCCGTTCTTCACCGACTTCGTGAGATCAGCAGCAAAAAGCTGCTCGCAATAGTGGCCAATGTCGTGGTTCTGCTTCCAGTTCCAGTCGGCCGGATCAAAGGACAGCGCGGATAGCGTCGGATAGACCGTGCCGAGCGTGAGCGTGCCGCCGGGCTTTGGCTTTTCTGCCAGTGCCGTACTCATCGACAAAGCAAGCGTCATGACTGCTGCGGCGCCGAGCCGGAGCGGCACTGCCAAGTGGTGTCGCATGTCGTCCTCCCAGTGTTTGCAATTTGGCCATTCCGGCTTCTGTTGATGAGTTGGCGCTATCTGGAACCTCTCATACGGGGATCCAGAAGGTCACGAAGTGCATCGCCGAACATGTTCGTCGAGTACACGACGAGTGTCAGACATAGGCCAGGCGCCAGCGCGAGCCAGGGCCCCTGGAACATGAAAGTTCGCCCGGCGCCCGAGAGCATACCGCCCCACGTCGGTGCAGGCGGTGGAACGCCGAGACCCAGGAACGAGAGACCGGACTCGGCCAGTATGACGGTGCCGACGCGCGTGGTGAATAGCACGATGATAGGCGGCATGACGTTCGGCAGAATGTGCCGCCAGAGAATGCGCGGTGTACGCGCACCGACCGACTGCGCGGCATGGACGTACATATTCTCGCGCACGCTTATGACGGCGCTGCGGATGATGCGTGATCCGGCAATGCCGAGCAGCAGTCCGAGAGTTCCGATGATCTGCGGCATCCCCGGACCGAGCACGGAGACCACGACAATGAGAATTATGAGATCAGGGAAGCTCATCCACGCATCGACGAAGCGCTGCGTGATCATGTCAAAGCGGCCACCGAGGTAACCCGTCAGGATACCGAGAACGACGGATATGATCGTGGCGAGGCCCGCCGCACAAAAGCCGATGATCACGGAGAGCTGCGCGCCGTAGAGGCAGCGCGAGAACATGTCACGACCGAGATTATCCGTGCCGAAGGGATGCTGCCACGAGGGCGGCTTCAGGCGATTGAGCGGCGAGATCTGATTCATTCCGTAGGGCGCGAGGAAGTCGGCAAATATCCCGCAGAAGAGGAATAGGAGGAATATGATCGCGCCGGCCGCGCCGAGCGGCTTTTCCTTGAACAATCGGACGACAAAGGTAGCGAACGGGCCGCGCCGTCGGACTGCGGGCTCCGATATACTCGCCATCAGCGATACCTCACTCTGGGATCGAGCAGGCCGTAGCTCAGGTCGATGACGAGATTGAGTAGCATGATCGCAACACCGACGACGAGAAACACGCCGGTGATGATCGGATAGTCGCGTTGATAGACAGCGTCGAGCAGCAGGAGCCCCATGCCCGGAATGACGAAAATCTGCTCCATGATCACCGCGCCGCCGATGAGCAGCGGCGCCTGCACGCCGATCAGTGTCACGACCGGTATCAGCGCATTACGAAGCGCGTGACGCGCGACCACCAGCCGCTCGCTCAAACCTTTGGCCCAGGCGGTGCGGATATAGTCCTGGCGCAACACTTCGAGCATCATTGTTCGCGTGAGCCGCATGGATACGGCGGAGAGCGCGGTGCCGAGAATGATGGCGGGCAGGATCATCTGCTTGAGATTCTGAATGGGATCTTCGGTGAAGGGCACGAAGCGAACTTCCGGTGACCAACCCCACCAGATCGAGGGAAACACCATCACCATTGTGCCGGTCCAGAAGCTCGGCACCGCCAGCATGAGAATGGAGAAGGAGCGCGCGATGTAGTCGCCGGTCGTATCCTGCCGGATGGCCGAGTAGACGCCGATCGGTATTGCCACCAAAAGCGCGACGACAAGGGCGAGAAAGCCGAGCTCCAGCGTGACCGGCATCCGCGCGAACAAGAGTTCGCTCACCGGCGTATTCTGCCAAAGCGACTGTCCGAAATCGCCGCGAAAGAGGATGCCGCCCATCCAGCGGCCGTACTGCTCCCACATGGGCCTGTCGAGCCCAAGGGCCGCGATCAGTTGATCGCGGGTGAGCTTACTGGCACTGACGTCGTTCTGGCTCAGCATGAGGTCGATCACGTCACCCGGGATCAACCGCACTGTCACGAACACGATCAGGCTCGCGAAGAACAACGTCGGCACCAACGCCAGAAGGCGCCGGGCGACATACGTCTTCATTATGCTTTTTCTTTCATTCCTCCCTTATGACGGCAGAATGCCCGTACGATCCCGGCCTTGCAAGGATCGTTTTGGCCCGATGCCGTCAGGGAGCACGCACGGTCTGGAATTCGCGGCTGCCGAAGATCGAGAGATCAGTGGGGGATGATCAGCCCCTGAACCGCTGCCAGGTGACGGTTACACGCGTGCCCACGGGAATGCGTGGATAGAGATCCAGCACATCGCGATTATACATTCGAATACAGCCCTTCGAGGCTGCGGTTCCAATGGTCCAGGGCGCATCCGTGCCATGAATGCGATACAGCGTGGAGCCGAGATAGAGCGCGCGCACGCCGAGCGGATTCATCGGGTGCCCGCCTGGCACATGCGAGGGAAGGCGAGGGTTCTCGCGGCGCATTTCCGCTGTAGGTGTCCAGCCAGGATTCTGCCGCTTGTCGGAGACATGCGTCACGCCCTGCCAGCGGCTTTTCTCGCGCGGGACCGCAATGGGATAGCTGATCGCAACACCCGGGCGCTGGATCCAATACAGGCGGCGATCCCCGAAGCTGACGATGATCTGGCCCGGTGCGTGCCGTCGATTGAAGGATACGACCTCGCGTGAGCCGCCCTCCCAGAGGAATGAAAAGAAGCTCTGCGCGTTGGCAGCAGCGGTTCCGAACAACAAAGCCGGAAGCGTGCAGGCAAGGATAGAAAGAGCTCGGAGAATGTGCACGGCGCTGGTCCCCATTACTAAGCGAGGATTGAAGCACAGCCATAACGATGGCGGGTCACGTGACGTTCATCGTGAATGGTGCGAGCCCATCGATCAAGTGCTTAACGCGGCGAATGGTTATCCTGCATCGGAGCTTAAGTATGGCACGAAGACGACACTCTCATTGCTCCCGCGGATCGAGCGCGTCGCGTAAGCCGTCGCCAAGCAGGTTGAAACCAAGCACGACCAGGACGATCGCGATGCCAGGCGAGATCGACATCCACGGCGCGCTATCCATGTAGTTCTTGGCCGTATTCAGCATCGATCCCCACGAGGGTGCTGGAGGCTGTTGGCCGAGGCCGAGAAATGAAAGGCTCGCCTCGGCGATGATGGCCGTCGCTACTGTCAGCGTTGCCTGGACGACCAGCGGCGCGAAGATATTCGGCGTAATGTGGCGCAGCAGGATAAGGCGGTTCGGCACGCCGACGGCCCGTGCGCCCTCGACAAAATCCTCGGTCTTTACTGCGAGCACCTGGCCGCGCGTAAGGCGCACGAATATCGGCACCTGCGAGAGGCCGATGGCAATCATGGCATTCGTGAGAGAGGGACCGAGTGCGGCAGCAAGCGCGATGGCGAGGATCAGGAAGGGTACGGCGAGCAGTGCGTCCGTCGCGCGTGAGATAATCGCGTCGAGCCAGCCACCGAACCATCCCGCTACGAGACCGATTGGCATCCCGACAAACAGCGCGATGAAAACGGACACCACGCCTGCATAGAGCGAGGCAATACCGCCGTGGATGAGACGCGAGAGGATATCGCGGCCGATCTCGTCGGTGCCGAGCCAGTGCATCGCGGACGGCGCCTTCCTCAGCATGAGAAAGTTCGTCTTGTTGGGATCGTAGGGCGCGATCCATGCTGCGAAGACCGCCAGCACGACGAAGACGAGCACGAGAACTGCACCGAACAATGCGCTCGGATTGGCCATGAACTTGGCGAGTGCGCGATTGCGCCGCTGTGCCAATGCCTCGGCGCCCGCCGTGGAAGTCGCGGCTGGAGACGTGGCCGTCATGTGGTACGCAGCCTCGGGTTGATCACGATGTAGAGCACATCGGCGATGAGGTTCATCAGGATGAAGGCGACGGCCGTGCACAGCACGACACCCTGCACGACGCCGTAGTCCCGGTTGAACACGGCATCGACGATCAGCTTACCGAAGCCCGGGATCGTGAAAACCTGCTCCGTCAGGACTGCGCCCGCCAGAAGCTGGCCGAAGAGCAGCGTCGAGAGCGTGACAATCGGCACGAGCGCATTGCGCAGCGCGTGCTTCAAAACGACGGTCGGCTCCATAAGCCCCTTGGCACGTGCCGTGCGGACATAGTCGAGGCGCAGCACCTCCAGCATGGCCGAGCGCGTATGGCGCATGAGCGTCGCGGCTAGGCCCGTGCCGAGCACGAAGGCCGGCATGATCGTCGTGCGAAAGGCCTCCACGGGATCATCGAACACCGAGACGAAGCCGGAGGCTGGCAGCCATTGCAGGTTCACTGAAACGAAGAGAATGAGAATGATACCGAGCCAGAAATTCGGGATCGACAGGCCAGAAAGCGAGATAGCGTTGGCGAGATAGTCGAGCCACGTGCCCTTCTTGACGGCCGACAGCACGCCCGTCGGAATGCCGATCAACAAGGCGATGATGAGCGAGGCGACAGCGAGCTGGATCGTCACCGGAAGCGTCTGGGCGATCAGCTCGGTCACGGGGGCGCCCGTGCGCAGCGAAGCGCCGAAGTTGCCGGAAGCCACCTCCTTGAGCCAGATCAGGAACTGCACGACGATAGGCCGGTCGAAGCCATAGAGCTTGCGCAGTTCCTCAAGCACAACCGGATCGCGCTCCTCGCCCGCCATGACGAGAAGTGGGTCTCCCGGCAGCATACGCTGCAGGATGAAGACGAACACCATCACGAGAAACAGCGTCGGGATGGCGACAAGCAGACGCCGCAGGATGAGCGACCACATGAGAGCGCACTTCTCGATGCGACGCCTCCTGCAGCTCGCGTGCAGGAGGCGCCGAGATGCTACTTAAGCTTCACGTTGGCGAGGCGGATCATGCCATCGGGGTTCGGCACGAAGCCTTCGAGCTTAGCACTCGATGCCCAGATCCAGGCCGGCAGATAGAGGTAGATGATCGGCAGCTCGTCGCGCAGGATCTTGCCGGCGGCATCGAAGTGAACCTTGCGCGCCGCGGTGTCATAGACGACGCGCGAAGCGTTCAGCTCCTTGTCGACGGCGGGGTTGGAGTATTTCGTATCGTTGATACCGCCGCCGGTGGTCACGAACTGGTGGAGATTGCCATCCGGATCGACGCGTCCCGACCAGCCGACACGCGTCGCTTGGAAGTCGCCGGCCGTCTGCGACTTGAGCATGGTCGCGAACTCGCTCGAGCGCAGCTTGATGTCGATGCCCGCCTCGGAGGCCATGGCCTGGATGACCTGCGCGACCTGCTGATCGACGGGCGAATTGGCGACCTGCATTTCGAAGCTGAACTTCTCGACACCCGCCTCCTTCAGCAGTGCCTTGGCCTTGGCGACATCGCGCTTCGGCGGCGGGAAGCTTTTGTCATAGTACGGGCTCGATGAGGGGAACGGCTGTGCCGTCGGCTCGAAGAGACCCTCGAACACGACCTGCGTCAGCGCCTCGCGATCGATGGAGAGCGAGAGCGCCTGACGCACACGCTTGTCCTTCCCGAGCGGTGTCTCGGAGCGTGCGCCGTTGTTCAGATTGATGGAGATGCCCTGATAGCCGAGCCCGACGACGCTCTCGACCTTGAGTGCCTTGTCGCCCTTGGCCGACTTCACGTCGCTGGCAGCGAGACGCTCCAGCATGTCGAGCTGGCCCGAGCGAAGGTTGGCGAGCCGCACCGTCGAATCCGGGATCACGCGGAACGTCACCTTGTCGAAGTGGTATTTGTCCTTCTCCCAGTGATCGGCAAAGCGCTCGAGCACGATGCGATCGTTCTGCACGCGCTCGACGAACTTGAAAGGCCCCGAGCAGATCGGCTTCGGACCGACGGGCTTGTCGAAGCTCGCCGGCGACAGCATCATGCCGGCGCGATCAGTGAGCTGCGCGAGCAGCGGCGCATCGGCCTGCTTGAGCTTGAAGACGACGGTCATCGGATCGACAACCTCGACAGAAGTCACCGAGGCGACCTCGCTCTTGCGACGGCTCGTCTGGGATGTCTTGGCGCGCTCGATGTTAGCTTTCACGGCTGCCGCATCGAAGGGCGTGCCATCATGGAATTTCACGCCGTCACGCAGCTTGAAGGTCACCGTCTTGCCTTCGTCGGAGACCGTCCAGCTCGTCGCGAGGCGCGGAACGATCTCCAGCTTCTCGTTGGTGTCGATGAGCTTGTCACACAATGCATTGAAGACGATGCGCCCGACGAACGTGCGCGCCTCGTGCGGATCGAGGATATCGGGATCTTCCTGCAGGCCGATGCGGATCTCGGATGCGGCAGCCGGTAGCGCAAAGAGCGCCGCTGCTGCCAGTACGGGCAGTCCTCGTATAAATCTTGCCAGCTTGGGCATGTGATCATTCTCCTTGCTAGGACGTGACGGAAAGGGGATCGGTTCGTGCACCTGCAAACAACTCGAGGCGACGTCGCTTCGCCGTCGATGCCGGCATCGCTGCAACCGACGGCGGCGCAGGCGGCAGGCGCTCGGCAAGATGGCAGGCGACTGTATGGCCGGGCGCGAGCGGGCGCAGCACAGGTCGCTCGCTCTTGCAGATGGGCTCGGCAAACGGACAGCGCGTGTGAAAGCGGCAGCCGGGCGGCGGCGCAGCCGGGCTCGGCGGATCGCCTTCCAGAAGCTGGCGTGCACCCCGTGCACCGGGAACCGGCACAGGGATCGCCGCGATGAGCGAGCGCGTGTAGGGATGGAGCGGCGCCTCGAAGAGCGCATCGCGATCGGCCAGCTCGACGATCTCGCCGAGATACATGACGGCAATGCGGTCCGACGTGTGGCGGATCACGGCAAGGTCGTGCGCGACGAGGATCAGCGTCAGGCCGAGCTCGGCTTTGAGATCCTCGAGCAGATTGATGACCTGCGCACGGATCGACACGTCGAGCGCCGATACAGGTTCGTCGCCGATGACGAGACGCGGCCCCGTCGCGAGCGCGCGCGCAATGCCGATGCGTTGGCGCTGGCCACCGGAGAATTCGTGCGGGTAGCGTTCGGCGTGCTCCGGCGGCAGGCCGACCTTGCGCAGGATATCGGCGACGCGTGCGGCGCGCTCACGTCCGCTGGCGAGGCCGTGCACGGCAAGCGGCTCGGCGATCAACGCGCCAACCGTCATGCGCGGATTGAGCGAGGAGAAGGGATCCTGAAAGATCATCTGCATCTCACGACGCAGACGACGCATGTCCTCTTCGCCGATAGCCGTAATATCGGCACCGTCGAAGCGAACGGTGCCGGCCGTCGGCTCGATAAGGCGCAGAATGAGCCGCGCCAGCGTGGACTTGCCACAACCCGACTCGCCGACAATAGCAAACGTCTCACCACGCCGCACTTCGAACGATACGCCGTCCACGGCGCGGATCAACGGTGTGCGCCCGGCGAAAAGCTGCCGCCCCCCGCCGAAGTGCTTCACGAGACCCTGAGCCGAGAGAATGACATCGCTGCCGGCCGGCGCGTTCATGCGGCAAGGCCTCCGACGTGCAGTTCGAGCGGCGCCTTGAAACAGGCAACCTGATGGCCAGGTGTGCTCGTCTCAAGGAGCGGCGGCACCTCGCTCGCGCAGCGCTCATCGGCGAACGGGCAACGGGTCGCAAAACGGCAGCCCGCAGGAAAGCGCTGCGGTGGCGGCACGGAGCCGGCAATCGTGGCGAGGCGCCCCTCGCGCTTGCCGAGCGAGGGGAGCGACCCGATCAGACCGAGCGTGTAAGGGTGCTGCGGGTCCGAAAAGATCGCGTCGACCGGGCCGGTCTCAACGAAGCGCCCCGCATACATGACGGCCACGCGATCAGCGACTTCAGCGACAACACCAAGGTCGTGCGTCACCAGGATCATGGCCATGCCGGCTTCACGCTGCAGCTCTGCAATGAGCGCCAGGATCTGCGCTTGGATGGTGACGTCGAGTGCGGTTGTCGGCTCGTCCGCGATCAGGAGGTCCGGGCGATTGACCAGCGCCATGGCGATCATCACACGCTGGCGCATGCCGCCCGAAAGCTGATGCGGATAGGCATCGAGGCGCTTCTCGGCGGCCGGAATGCGCACGCGGCGGAGCACATCGAGTGCGCGCTCCCGCCCCTCCTGCTGGCTCACGCCATGATGGCGCACGACCGCCTCGGCAATCTGGTCGCCGATGCGGAAGGCCGGGTTGAGCGACGTCATCGGCTCCTGGAAAATCATCGCAAGGCGATTGCCGCGAAGATCCGCGAGCTGCTTGTGCGGCATGGCGAGCAGATCCTCGCCCTGAAAAAGGGCGCGGCCGCGTGTGATCCGTGCGGGTGGACTTGCAAGCAGACCCATCACGGCGAGCGCCGTGATGCTCTTGCCACATCCGGATTCGCCGACAAGACAGAGCGTCTCGCCGCGCCCCAGGCGAAAACTGGCCCCATCGACGAGATCGACCCCGTGCCCGTCGAAGCGGATGGTCAGATCATCCACCGCGAGCACGTCATTCGTCGGAGCAGGCACTCCGGCTTTCAAGCACAACCCTCCCCGCCGCATGTGGCAATCGCCGATACGGCATTCAGAACTCCCACCCAATCATGAGCGGCTGGCATACCAACAAGTCAAGCGGCAAACCGGGCTACGGTCTGTCGGGCCGCGACGGATGAGTACTTCGGAAGGGTGGAAGCCCTCGCAGTGCCAGGAGCGATTGACTCTCCGGTCGACCAGCACATAGAATTCGGAATTCCGAATTTCATGAGAGCATCGCTATGCTGCCTCTGGAAGTTGCGCCGAATCTCATTCAGCAGGTCTACGACCGGCTGCTGGCCTCCATTGTCGACCACACGCTGGCACCCGGGCATCGCATCCGGCAGCATGAACTGGCCGAGCAGCTCGGCGTGTCACGCCAGCCGGTGAGCCACGCGTTGCATCTCCTCCGTCAGCACGGTCTGGTGATCGAAAGCGGGCGGAAGGGCTTTCAGGTCAGCCCGCTCGACCCCTCGCGCATCCGGCAGCTCTACGAAGTGCGCAGCGCACTCGACGCTCTTGCCGCCCGGCTCGCTGCGGGCCGCACCGGCACCGACCCGCACAATCACCGCGCATTCGAAGCCGCCCTCGCTGCCGGCGAGAGCATCGATGCGCAAACACCCCTCTCGGAGCTGATCGCGCACGATGTCGATTTCCATCGCGCGCTGTACCGCCTCTCGGGCAACCCCGCGATCGAGGAGATGGCGGCCCCGCAGTGGCCGCACATGCGCCGCACGATGGCGGCCGTGCTCACTCAGTCGGACTATCGCAGCCGGGCATGGTCCGAGCACAGGCTCATCGCGGAGCTTATCTCCAAGGGCGATGCGCCGGGCGCCGAGAGCGCAGCCCGCGATCACGCCCTCACTGCAGGCCAAGTGACAGAGGAGCGATTGAACTCGATCCACGACGCAGCCTAAAGCGCTGCCAAGAACAACATAATGCCAACAATCAATCAGGAGGAAGCGATGAGACTCACCAAGGAACAGCTCGATCAATTCCACACCGAAGGCTGGCTGCTGCTGCCGGAACTCTTCACCCCCGAGGAAGTCGATCTTCTGCGCCAGGAAGCCGAGGGAATCTACGCTGAACAACGGCCTGAAATCTGGCGCGAGAAGAGCGGCGCGCCGCGCACGGCCTTTGCCGCACACACCTACAATGAAGCGTTCCGTCTCCTCGGCGCACATCCCCGCATGATCAAGCCCGTCGAGCAGGTGTTCGGCGAAAAGCTCTACATGCATCAGTACAAGATCAACGCCAAATCGGCCTTCACCGGCGATGTCTGGCAGTGGCACCAGGACTACGGCACGTGGAAGCGCGACGATGGTATGCCCGAGCCGCGCGCAATGAACATCTCCGTGTTCCTCGACGAGGTGATGCCGATCAACGGGCCGCTCATGCTGGTTCCGCGCAGCCAGAACGCCGGTGATCTGCAAGCCGAGCACGATCGCGGGACGACGTCCTATCCGCTGTGGACGCTCGACGAAGAGACAGTGACGCGCCTCGTGAAGCAAGGCGGCATCGTCGCACCCACCGGCAAGCCCGGCAGCATGCTCATGTTCCACGGTAATCTCGTGCACGGCTCTGCCGGCAACATCACGCCCTATCCGCGCAAGATCGTCTATCTGACGCTCAATGCGGTTTCGAACTACATCCGCACGCCGACACGCCCGGAGTTCATCGCACATCGTGACTTCACGCCGATCGAGCCCGTGGCCGACGATGCGCTGGTTCAGCTTGCGCGCGCGCATCGGGCTGCGGCGGAATAAGGGCCACAAAGACCGCGTCTTTTGCGATAGCTGTGTCACGCGAATGGCCGCCGCCCCTCCGCGTGGCAGTCAGCAGACCCCATAGCTCACGACATTCTAATGTTCAGATTTTTACGCGCTCCGCGTCGCGGGAACGAGCAGGCTCACACACGAGTTAGTTGAACACGCAACTGCGTTACAAAGGAGCAAGTCATGGCAATCAGTGCATCTGAAATCCGCGAGCACATGAAGATCGTAGGTTCGGACGGCCAGCACGTCGGCACCGTCGACCGCGTCGAAGGTGATCGCATTAAATTGACCAAAAACGATCCCGCTGCCCACGGCAAGCATCAGTACATCGAACTTTCAGAGGTCGATGAGGTCAAGGACGGCGAAATTTGTCTTTCGCAGAAGGCAGAAGAAGCCAAGCGCCGCTTCAACTAAACACCTAATGCGTTTTCGTGTTGGAGTGCCGCGCCTCGCACGAGCGCTCGGTGCTTCAGCACGCGCGTCGATCGGCGTGCTCAGCAGGCGGTGAGCCACAGGGCTCCTGCAAAACTGAAGGCAACGGCCCCCAGGGCTGCAAGCCCACCCCACGCAGAAACTTTTCGAGTGAACCGATGGGTCGCGGAGACTACTGGAGTTTCGGCAGGGCTTCTGAGCCGCATCCAAAGTCCAAGCGTCACTGCGAGACCGATTATGTAGAGCACGATCTGTGTCAGGCGCTGAAGATTGAGCGTGCTCGTGATCTGAATGCTTCCCCAGTCAAGCCGGCAGCCGACCGCCTGTGCGCCATACATGATCACGAAGATGGCGCTCCATGCGGCGAAGCCTGCGCCGATGAGCAGGAGTGCGCCATATCCCGAGCGTGCGCGGCTCATCGGGACACCCCCGATGCGGCAAGTCCGACGAGGCCGAACGCGAAAAGCAGGCCGAGGATCGTTGCGACGGCGCAGTAGTCATGCCATTGCCGGCCAATGCGCAGATCGAGTGTACGCAAGGCCGATACGCGCCGGGTTCTTACACGCGCGAGCCCAAACAGTGCGAACACCACGCCGAGGGCATGATGCGCGGCAGTGTAGATCAGAATGACGAATAGGGTCGCCGCCAACGCGTGGCTCGTAATGCCTGTCACACCTGTCAGCGCAATAGCCAGAAGCGTGATCGATGCCATTGCGTGCGCGATTCCGCAGCCAGTCAGATGCGCGTACGGTTCTCGGCCTGCCGCATGGACGGCTCGCCGTCCTGCAGCCATCGCAGAGAGAGCTGCAGCAACAGCTATCACAGGCAGAACAATGCCGAGCGCGGGAAGATCAGGTGGTGGCCAGCCCGGCGCCGACACCCATAGGAACAGGCCGCCGAACAGCAGGGAAATATACAGCGTGGCGTTTGCGGCGAGGGTGAAGGCCATGGCCCACCACGAGGGTGCATCATCGCATTCCGAATGATAAGGCGCTGCTTCCCCTCGTCCGATGGTGACGGGCCCTGTGTCCTTCCACAATCCCGTGTCGTTCGTCCAAAACAGAAAGCAACCGACAACCACCAACAGGACAACGAGCGCCAGCCAGTAGAGCTTGAACAGCATGGCGACAAAGAACGCAGCAGTCGCGATTGCAGTAACAAGAGGCAGGAAGGTTCGCTGCGGCAGCACGAGAACCTGATCGACGCGCCCCGTGACCATATCGACGCCGAGTGTCTCCATCTGGCCGCGCCGCACGAATCCGAGATAGCCACTTCCGCCCGCCAGATCGGCAGCGAGCTTTCCAGGCTCCAGCATATCCGCGCGCCGATCCACCTCCGGAAGCGACGCAAAATTGTAGGCTGGCGGCGGAAGAGGCATCGCCCATTCGAGCGTCGCGGCATTCCACGGATTACGGCGACTGCGGGGCGCATACCGCATGAGCAGAAGCAGATCGAGCACAGCCATGGCAAAGCCGACTGCCATGATGAAGCTGCCGACCGAGGAGAGAAGGTTCAGCATCTCCCATCCATAGTCCGGTAGATAAGTATGCACACGGCGCGGCATGCCCTTGAGCCCGGTCAGGTGCATGACCAGGAACGTTAGATTAAATCCCGCAAAGATCATCCAGAAGGCGATCACGGAAACGTAGCGCGATGGTTGACGTCCTGTGGTGTGCGGCAGCCAATGGTACGCGGCCCCTATCATCGGAAGCACGAAGCCGCCAATGAGCACGTAGTGCAAATGCGCGACGACGAAATGCGTATCGTGTGCCTGCAGATTGAAGGGGACGATCGCGAGCATGACGCCTGTGAGGCCGCCGATCACGAATACGAAGAACATACCGAACAGATAGAGCATGGGGATCGAGAAGCGTGGCCGCCCATGCGCGAGCGTGGCCAGCCACGCAAAAATCTGTACCGCCGTTGGCACGGCCACCAGTACGCTGGCCGCAGCAAAGAAGCTCTGCGCCAGGTGCGGTATGCCTATGGCGTACATATGGTGCACCCATAGGCCGAACGACAGGAACGCCATGGAGATGACGGCGACGACGACGGCTGTGTACCCAACGAGCGGTCGCCCCGCGAACACGGGCAGAAACGTCGAGATCAGGCCCGCTGCGGGCAGGAAGATGATGTAGACCTCGGGGTGACCGAAAAGCCAGAAAAGGTGCTGCCACAGCAGCGGGTCGCCACCGCGCGTCGGATCGAAGAACGGAAGGCCGAAGGCGCGCTCGGCCTCGAGCAGGATGGAGCCGAGGATCAACGGCGGGAAGCCGATCAGCATCATGACCGCAACGACGAGCATGTACCAAGCGAAGATGGGCAGCCGGTCGAGTGACATGCCGGGCGCGCGAACCTTGAGAAGGCTGACGGCGATCTCGACCGCTGCGCAAATGGCCGATATCTCGACGAAGGTGACGCCGAGCAGCCAGAGGTCAGCATTGATGCCCGGAGAGTATGTCCGCGAGGAGAGCGGCGTATACATGAACCAGCCGGAGTCCGGCGCAACGCCGGCGAGAAGTCCGGCGATCAACATGGTTCCGCCGAAGAGATAACACCAATAGCCGTAGGCCGAGAGACGCGGAAAAGCGAAATCGCGAGCGCCGAGAATCTTCGGCAGCAGATAGATCGCAAATCCCTCGAAGAGCGGGATCGCGAAGAGAAACATCATGATCGTGCCGTGCATGGTGAAGATCTGCGCGTACAGCTCTCCGCCCATGAATGCGCTGCCGGATGTGGCGAGCTGCGCCCGGATCAACATGCCGAGCCCACCGCCTATCGCAAAGAATACGAAGGCCGTGATGATGAAGCGACGACCGAGCACGGTGTGATTGACGGCGGCGAGCCGTTGGAAGCCGCGCCCCGAATCCCAGACCGCCGACAGGGATTTGTGGAGTTGAACCGGTGATATCCGGCGATCAGGAGCATTCATGGCTTTGCTCCGGAACCTGCGGTCTCGGCAATGATGCGCGCGAACGCCTGCTGCGCATGGACGTGCACGGTGAAGTACATCGCTGTGTGCCCTACGCCACAGAATTCTGCGCACGCGCCGCGATAGGTGCCGGGCGTGTCCGCAAGGAGTCGCAGGCGTGGGGCGTGCCCGGGAATGGCGTCGATCTTGCCGGCGAGACGCGGCACCCAGAAGCTGTGAATGATGTCGTCGCTCGTCGCCGTGATCTCGACCGGAACACCCGCCGGCATATGCAGCGTATCGATGGTCGATGGCAAACCCTGCTGATCGAGATAGATGAACTCCCACTGCCACATTCGCGCCCGCGCCTCGATGCGCACGGGCTTTGCCTCCGCGTCTCCAACGAGAAGCAAGCGCTCGCCCTGGGCAAAGGAGTAGGCGAGCAGCGGCACGAGTACCGGCACAGGAAGCACGAGGCCGCCGAGAACAATCCATCTGTGCGGGGCAACGGCCCGCCCGAATCCCGGACGGAGCATCGTGAGAATGAACAGCGCCATGACGAGAACAAACAGCAGGACGGCGCCAGCGAGCATCACCCACCACAGACGTGCGACTGAGCTGGCAACGGGACCGGCAGGTTCGAGTGTCGAAAGATCACCCGAGCAGCCGGCGAGACCGGCCACGGCGGCGAGCAGCGGGAACAGTTTCCACCGTGACGCGCTTACATATGCGGAGGCGTGCGGATGGCAGACACGGCGAAGAGTGAGACAGCACCGGCGGATCTGGAGCAAAGTCCGATCACAGCCGACATCAATCAGCTCGACGTAAGTTCGGCCGTCGCTGTCGCAGGGCATCCGATCCACGCGATGAGCGTGCATTTTCCGATCGCACTCGTCATCGCGACGCTCGGCGTGGACGTCTTCTACTGGTGGACGGCCGATCCATTTTGGGTGCGCGTCGGTCTGTGGTCGGCGGGCTTTGCCTTCGCGACCGGCGTGTTCGCGAGCATCGTCGGTACGCTCGAACTGCTCCTGGTGCCCGGCATTCGCAAGCGCGCGGCGAGCTGGGCGCACGCCATCGCCGCCATGATGCTGCTCGCCGTTGCCGGCGCCAACTGGCTGATCCGCATGCTGCAGCCCGATGCGGTGCTCCCGCACGGCCTTCTGCTGTCCACACTTGCGACGATCGTCACGGGCCTCGCGGGATGGCATGGCGGCAAGCTGATCTTCCATCACGGCATCGGCCTCATGGTCTCTGCCAAGGATTGATGCTCTCCACGAGGCGCTTGAGTGCGCCGGGCTCATGCATTGCCGCTGGCAGGAAGTCTCCACTCAGCTCAGGCTTGGCAAGCGTCAGGGCAATGATCGCGGTAGCGAGCGCGACTGCGCTGCTGGTCGCGCCGACGTATCGCCAAACCGGATAGCCCGCCGACTGCTCGAACAGACGCACCAGGGTCAATCCGGCGAACGTGTGCGCAATGACGAGGCCTACGACGAGGCTGAGTTTCAGGGAAAACCACGGCATGGCAATGCCGCGCTGGAAGATCAGTACGATACCGCTGGCGACCGCGATGAAGGCCGCAGGCGATACGATACCGACGTACGTCAGTCGGACGGCCTTCTGCGCTTGCTGGACCTTCTCGTCGTGCAAAGGAATGTCCGGCCGCGCGGTACGCAACAGCCCGAGCTGCCTGTGAAAGGCCGGAATTGATACGAGCCCCGCAGCCCATACTGCGATCGCCGCGATATGAATGAACTTGACGAGCGCAATCATGTATCGCGCTCCAGGACTTCGGACTCGCTCCGGCGTGGCAGCAGGCGCGCAACGATGAAGGCGGCTGCCAGCAGATACGGGATGGCAGCGGGCACCCACATGATAAGGCCGGCGAGTTGCTGATCCTCGAGCTGGGTGAGACCAAACGGTGCGGTCGTGCCGGCATGCGCTGCGTAGAGAGGTGTGCGAGCAAATGTCAGGATGGCACCGAGCAGGCCCATTTGAACGATGGTGGCGAGCAATGCGGAGAGAGAAGCTCCCGGTCGCCCGCCGAGCGCCAATACTTCGCTCCATAACCAAATCGCCGATAGCAAGAGGCTGATTTCCATCAGCCAATAGGAGGCTGTGCCCGAGAGCGCCCAGTCGTAGGGAGCCGGCGCGTGCCAGAACCAAACGATCAGGGCATGGAAAGCTGCGAGTGCCGGCAACGGCACCTTGATCGGCAGGCGCGGGCGCGGCGCGGCAAGTGCGAGCAACGGGGCCGCAACGGCAATCATGAGGACGTGATGGGCGACGCGGGCTGAGAAGATGGCGCTTGCAAGCGCACATAGAGGAGAGATGAAAGCCGCGAACAGCGCGAGCATCGCGCCGCCAAGGGCGATATGCGACTGGCGAGAACCATTGCTGGCGCGCACAACAAAAATTGCCAACGCCAACAACGCCAGCAGCAAATATGGGTCCGTGTTCCAACTTGCCCAAAGTGTGGACGGCACGGGCGCCGGCCCACAGTAGGCAGTTTCGCTCATCAAGTTCGTCTCTCTAGCAGAGGGCTAGCGCCGGGTGGCGCTATTATCCTCGCTGTAGAACTTGATGAGGCGCGAATGGTTCCGGCCGTTCAGGACAGCAGCCAGCCGCCATCCACATCGACCGTCGTACCGGTGACGAAATCGTTCTGGATGACGAATAGGATGCCCTGCGCGACCTCGTCGGCCGTACCGGCGCGCGGAATGAGGTTCTTGGCCGTCTGCTTGCGATAAGACTCTTCGCGCTCCACACCCTTCAGCGAAGACATCGGCGTATCGATCGTACCAGGCGAGACGACATTCAGTCGACGCGGGGCGATTTCGGGCGCGACGGCCCGCACCAATGCTTCGACCGCGCCCCCAACGGTCCCGATCGCGACCTGTCCAGGCTTTGTTTTGCGCGCCGGCGACCCGCTGACCAAGACGATGGTGCCGTCCGCACTCAAGTGCGGCGTCCCGAGCTGCAGGACGTTGGCATAGCCCCAGAGCTTCGCGAATGAAGCCTGGAAGCCGTCCATGTCCATTTCGAGGAATGTCCCCCGCGCACGCGTGCCACCGGTCGCCGCGCTGACGAGAATATCGAAAGGCGCGAGCTTCTTGAAAAGTGCGCTCAACGCATCGCGATCCAGCACATCGCATTTCTCGAGTGTGATCCCCTTCGGAACATCACCCGCGCGGGTCGGATCGCGGCTGATCGCGACGACGCTTGCCCCCAGCGCCGCAAGTTGCTTCGATGCTGCGAGACCGATCCCCGACGTTCCGCCGAAAACAAGCGCCTTCTTCCCTGATACGTTCATCTGCGTGATATCCTTGCTGTGCCGACGCTGTTGCTCGAGCAGTGGTTGGATGAGGAAACATAACCGGCACAGCCAAGTGCCGCCAGCCAAAGGAGTCCGACGATGCCGCGCTTGCCTTTCCCAACCGACACCGATGCCTTCAGCGAGGAGACGCGAGCCGCCGTCCGACACATCCTCGCAACGCGGAAGAGCAGCCCGCCGCCGAGCACCTACCTCTCCTATGCGGGTCAGGCTGGCGTGCGGCTTTCGGATCTCCTGGACCATCTCCGGAACCATACATCACTGACGCAGGCCGAGTCGGAGCTCGCCATCTGCACGGCAGCCCGGGCGGCCAACGCGGACTACATCTGGAATGCGCACGTGAAGCTCGGACTTGCCGCCGGTACGCGCCGGGAAGCCATCGATGTCGTCGACACCTATGGTCCGCTGGATGGTCTCACGGCCGACGAAGCCCTGATCATCCAGTTCGGCCGCGAGTTGCTGGAAACACCGGCCGTCAGTGATGAGACATTCAACGCGGTGCGCGCACGCTATGGCGAGAAGGGCCTCATGGAGCTGATCGCGATCATGAGCGCGTATCTCATGAACGCGACCATACTCCGCGCGCTGGAGCACAAGGCGGCGCCCGACGCGCGGCATCTCGCCCAGCGCCGATAGTGCTTTCGAAGGATGGCCCCGGAGCCCGGCCTGCTATGGTTCATGTGACGGCGATCCGGTAAGAGTGCTCCGACTTGCATCCGCGCCTTCACGGAGGGACCGACAGATGACGACAAGTGCCGTGGATCTGGCTGCTGAACTGATCCGCTTCGATACGATCAATCCTCCGGGTCAGGAGGCGGCGTGCACTGAGCACCTGAGGCGCCTTCTCTCGGATGCGGGCTTCCAATGCGAGGAAGTTCCACTCGCCGAAGGGCGCCCGAATCTGATCGCCCGGCTCGGCGGCAATGGTGAGAAGCTCCCGATCGCATTCACAGGACATACGGATACGGTCCCGCTCGGCGCTCAGGAATGGACCGTGCCGCCGCATGAGGGCCTCATCAAGGACGGGCGTCTTTGGGGGCGTGGCGCTTCCGACATGAAGAGCGGCGTCGCCGCATTCGTCATCGCAGCGATGAAGCTGGCGCCGCGCCTCGAAGGGACACCCGGTGTGATCCTCTATATTACGGCCGGCGAGGAAACAGGCAGCGAAGGCGCGTTCGTTCTCGCTGAGCGCGGCATGCGCGGCGAGGCGGGCGCGCTTGTCGTCGCGGAACCGTCGGACAACCGCCCATTCTGCGGCCACAAGGGCGCGCTCTGGCTGAAGGCGGCAACGCGCGGCGTGACGGCCCACGGCTCAATGCCCGACAAGGGCGTCAATGCCGTCTACGCAGCCGCGCGCGCCGTTTCGCGCCTGGAGACCTTCGACTTCAACATTGCGCGGCACGCGGTCATGGGCGCGCCGACATTGAACGTCGGCACATTCCATGGCGGCTTGAATGTCAACTCGGTACCCGATCGCGCGGAGATCGGCATCGATCTGAGAACGCTACCGGGCATGCGTCATGCGCATCTCCTCGAGCAGCTCGGCAGCTATCTCGGTCCGGAGGTCACACTCGATCGTAGAGTCGACGTCGAGAGTGTGTGGACCGATCCCGAGCATCCGTGGATGCGCGACGTATTCAAGATCTATCAGGCTGTCTCGGGTACGACGCCCGTGGTCGAGGCCGCGCCGTACTTCACGGACGCCTCAGCGCTCACGCCTGCGCTTGGCGGCGTGCCCACTGTCATCCTCGGTCCTGGCCCGACGCACATGGCGCACCAGACGGATGAATGGTGCGAGTGTGCGCGCATCGAGGAAGCTGCTACGATCTATGAGCGCCTGATCCTCTCATGGTGTGGCCTCGAAGCATGAGGGACCGAGGCCCAGCAAATTCAGCGCGCTTCCTCGGCCTGGACCCAACGCGCACGCAGACATACGAAATGCGGTACGAGAAACGGGGCCGGAGCTGAGAGCGGAAAACATCCGGGTTGTCGACATACGTCGATACCCTCATATCCATGTGCCACGCATCACCATGCCCGCAAAAGCCTGCCGCTGCCTGTGAACTACAGATACCGCAGCAGACCGCGAGCAGCGCGAACCAGCTCACCTGACGCGCGGCCGGCACGTCGCTACTGTCCACCGGGGCGCAGCGCCTCAAGATCTGCCTTCGGTGCCGGACTGGACACAGTGTCCCTGCGCTGAATTGCTTTCATACTCTGCAGCATCCAGTCGTACGCGGCAGTGGTGGCGCGGGCGCCCGCGACCCTAGGAGCGTTCAGTTCGAGAATGACCACAAGCACTGCCGTCCATACGGCAATGAGTACGCTCGTGAGGGCGCGCAGCCGATGTGCGCTCAAGCCGAGTTGATATCCGAATGCCAGCATTGAAACCAAGATCATCCCGACCAGCAGCCAGAACAACTCAGCCGGGAAGGTTGCCTCTATAGCGAAACGCTCTGCGGCACCGGCATCAAAGGCCTGATTGACCGATTCCATCAGCGAGGATGTGACGTCGTCAGGCCTCTCGCGCACGATCGCCGAGATGCGCGTCCATATCTCCGACTGCAACTGCGTGCTGCGATCGTTGATGCCATCGAGCGCCGCGGAGTGCCGCAACTGCACGACGTAGTCCCGACGCAGACTTCCGTACTCCTTGAGAAGATCCGCCGTTTCGCGCCCAAGCGGATGACCGATTGCCTCAGCTCGCAGCCACGCCGTGCTTATGGCGTTCGTCTCGGTCAAGGCGCCGGTTCGACGTTCGGCAAGACGCGCACTTCCATATGAAAGCGTCATCGCGAGCGTGAACGCGAGCAGCGCCAGGAGACTGTTGACGATCAGTGCCACACCATCGACGGCGTTCGAACCCGCTTCCGCACGATGTCGCGCGCCGATGGCAAAGCCTAGCCGATGCGCTATCTCCTGGCTCACGAATAGAATCAGGCCGAACAGGAGCACACTGCGTGCGGCGAGATCGGCGACGAGTTCCATTATCAATCCGTGCGGAGCCACTACCAAGGAGACGCGAGCGCACCTCATGCTGCGCCAACGTCACCTGGCCGCGTATCAGGAAATACCCGGATACGCGACGCGACCGCACTGGGACTTGCACCGAACGTATGTGATCAGCGACGCTCGTGGCATCGCCGATCACATTCGTCCGATTGTGAGGCTGCTAGGCCGGATACGCCGATCGCCCCGGCGTCTTCAATCTGATGCGATAGAGTGACGTCGACGCCGTGATGAAGATGCTCCGCAGATCATCGTCACCCCAACAGAAGTTTGCAGCAACTTCCGGTGTCCGGATAACGCCGAGGCAATCTCCGGAGGGAGCGAACACGTGCAGGCCGCCCGGACCGCACGAGTAGAGATTTCCCGCGCTGTCGATCTTCATGCCATCAGGGGCGCCGTTGCCTTCGCCTTTCGTCTCGGCCCAGATACCGGCATCGGTCAGCGTACCGTCCACCTTGCGGTCGAAGACGCGGATATGACCGCGTTCCGTATCGTTGATGAAGAGGCGGCGCTCGTCGAGCGAAAAGCAAAGACCGTTCGGTTGCCCGAAATCGTCGGCGAGAAGCTGCGGCGGCCCGCCTTCGGGCGCGACGCGATAGACACCGCGAAAACCAAGCACGACGTCGCGTTTCAGCCCGTAGTAGTCCATGCGGCCGTACGTCGGATCCGAGAAGTAGATGGCCCCATCGCTCGCGACTACGATGTCATTGGGGCTGTTCAGCTCCCGCCCCTGATAGTGTGAGGCGACGGTGCTGATCGTGCCATCTGCTTCCGTCCGCGACACGCGGCTCGAAGCATGCTCGCAGGCGAGCAGTCGCCCCTGGCGGTCCCATGTGAGACCGTTCGACTTGTTGCAGGGCGAGCGGAAAGTCTGGATACCATCGTGCGCCGACCAGCGCCGAATGATATCGCCCGGCATATCGCTAAAGAGCAGATAGCGATCGCGCGGATGCCAGAGCGGCCCCTCCGTGAAAAGGAAGCCGGTCCCCAACTGCTCGAACTCAACCGACGAGCCGACAACGGTCTCGAAGGCGGGGTGACGGATTTCGACACTCATCGCTTGGCCGCCGCTTTCTTGAGCTCGGTTACGGTTTTTGCACCGACGTACCAGTCATCTGCGGTGATCTCCTCGAACACCACCCAGATGGCCTCCTTGGGAAGCTCCGCGACCTCACTGATCGCCTCCGTGACGCGGGCCGAAATCTTGTCCTTTCGTTCCTGCGAGTGGCCGTTCAGGATGCGAATGCTGACGAAGGGCATGTCTTCCTCCTTTGATGAAGCTTGTTGGAGAACCTCAGTCGACCGGCGCGGCGAGACCAAGAAGATCGTCGCGCAGTTTTGGATCGTCCCGAAGTGCAGACGAGGGACCGGAGTATCGCACGGCGCCCTTCTGCAGCACATAGACGTGGTCCGCGAGCGCCAGCGAGAAGTGCAAGCCCTGCTCCGCGAGAAGAATTGTAAGGCCTTGCGACTTCAGTCTGCCGACCTGTTCGAGCAGGGCTTCGACGACGAGCGGCGCAAGTCCCTCGGAGGGTTCGTCGAGCAGCAGCAGCTCGGGATTGCCCATGAGCGTCCGACCGATGGTCAGCATCTGCTGCTCGCCGCCAGAGAGAAAGCCGCCGCGCCGTCCGGAAAGCTCCCGCAGCTTCGGAAAGAGATCGAAGACGGCTTCCACCGACCATAGCCCCGGCCGCGCTGCGGCCCTGCCGCCAACTTCGAGATTTTCCAGCACGCTCAGATCCGCGAAGATGCGCCGATCCTCAGGGACGAAGCCGATGCCCGCACGCGCGATTTCGAACGGTCGGCGATGCGTGATGTCCTCACCTTTCCAGATGATCTGTCCGCTCGAAGCCGGAGTCAGCCCCATGATCGAGCGCATGGTCGTTGTCTTCCCGACGCCATTACGCCCAAGCAGGCAGACACAGGCGCCATTCGGAACAGTCAACGACACACCGAAGAGAGCACGCGAGCGTCCGTAGGACGTGTGAATGTCGCGGACATCGAGCAGCGGCGCGGTCATGCGTGTTGCTCTCCGAGATAAACACGGCGCACCTCCGGATCGACACGCACCTCGTTTGGCGGGCCGACAGCTATGATCCGGCCTTGATGCAGCACCGCGATCTTGTGGGCGATGGCGAACACCACGTCCATGTCGTGCTCGGTGAAGAGGAGCGTGAGCTCCCGCTCGGATGCAATACGCTGGAGCAGTGCGATAGTCTCCGCGGTCTCGACGGAGGACATGCCCGCTGTCGGCTCGTCGAGCAGCAGTATCTTAGGCTCGCCTGCCAGCGCGATGCCGAGTTCGAGCTGCTTCTGATTACCATAGGAAAGCGTTCCACCCGTGACCTCAGCCTGTGGTCCAAGGCCGAGGGACGCAAGAAGCTGGTGCGTCTCGTCGCGGAATATGTCGCGCGAGACAGACCAAAGGTCCGTCGCCGCACGCCGATGCGCGATCAGCGCCGCCTGGACATTCTCGAACACGGTGAGCTTCGGGAAGATATTGGCACGCTGGAAAGAGCGACCCATTCCCATTCGGCATATGGCATGCGGTGCGGCACCTGTGATGTCGCGACCTTCGAGGTGCACGCTGCCTGTGTCCGGACGGATGTGCCCCGTGATCAGGTTGAAAAGCGTCGATTTGCCCGCGCCATTGGGACCGATGACAGCAGCAATCTCGCTCCGCGCCACGGATAGGCTCACGTCGGCCGTCGCGACGAAGCCGTCGAAAGATTTGCGCAGGGCGGAGATCTCAAGCATCCCGGCGACCTCGCAAGGCTTTCACGAGATCGGCCATCGTCCCGAGCAGGCCAGCCGGAAAGGCATAGAGCAGGACGATGAGCAGAAGACCGAGAACGAGCGGCCAGTACTCGGTGTAGGAAGTGATCTGCTGGTTGAGCACGACGAGCGTGAACGCCCCGACGAGCGGCCCGAAGAACTGCCCCATGCCGCCGAGGATTACCATGATGAGCACTTCCGCAGACTTGGCCCAGTAGCCAAAGTCCGGAAAGACACCACGGTTGAAAATGCCGAACAGTGCGCCCGCGAGACCGGCGAACAGTCCTGCAATAACGAAGGCCGCAAGCTCGAAGCGCCTGACGTCGATGCCGACAAACTCCGCACGCTCGGGATTCTCGCGGATGGTCGTGAGGATGCGACCGAACGGCGAGTTCGTGATGCGCCGTAGCACGTAAAGACAGAGGCACACGATGGCGAGCGTCACATAGAAGTACAGCTCGCCGATGCGCATGCTCGAAAGGCCTGGAATGGCCTCCATCCATGCCAGATCGGGATAGGGCACGTTATTGAAGCCCTGCTCACCGCCTGTCACATCGTTCCACTTGAAGCAGATGGCCCACACGATCTGCGCGAAAGCGAGCGTGAGCATTGCGAAGTAGATCTTCGTCAGGCGCACACAGAAGTACCCAAACACGAGTGCCGCAGCGCCGGCTGCGAACCCTGCGAGCGGCAGCGCCAGCAGGAACGGCGCTTCGAAGGTCTTCATGGCGATCGCGCAGACATAAGCGCCAATCGCGAAGTACGCAGCATGACCGAAGGAGACAAGCCCCGTAGTGCCCAGCAGCAGGTTCAAGCTCGTTGCAAAGAGGCCAAGGATGAGCACGTCCGTCGCGACGGACGTGTAGAAGCGCGTGCCGAGAATTGGAATGAACAACGCCGCCACGAACGCGATTGTCATCCAGGGGATCGTGCGAGGGAGGCGCGTGGTCATCGTGATAGAGGCTTTCCGAAGAGGCCCCACGGCCGGATGACCAGAATGATCGCCATCAGCGCGAAGACGGAGAAGATCGAGAAGCGCGGAAAGATGAGGATGCCGAAAGACAGGAACTGGCCGTAGATGAGCGCGCCGAAGAACGCGCCCCAGAGCGATCCGAGCCCGCCAATGACAATGACGATAAACGCTTCGACGATGATCTCGACATCCATGCCGGGATTTACGGTCTTGATCGGCGTCACGAGCGCGCCGGCGAGACCTGCGAGGAAGGAGCCGAAGGCGAACATCGCCGTGTAGAGGCGGCCGACATCGGCGCCGAGCGCGCCGAGCATCTCGCGATCGAGTGCGGCTGCGCGCACCATCCTGCCCATGTGCGTTCTATGCAGAATGAACCAGACGAGCGCGGCGACCATCGGCCCGAGCGCCATGATGAAAAGGTTGTAGTGCGGCACGACGGCGCCGAAGATCGTGCTCGCGCCTGCAAGGCTTGGTGGGCGCGACACGGAGAGCTGCTGCGTCCCCCAGATGATCTTGGCAGCATCCGCCAGGACGAGCACGAGCGCGTACGTGAACAAGAGCTGATACAGTTCCTCGCGCCCATAGAGCGGCCGCAGCAGAAAGCGCTCGATCGCGGCTCCGAGGATCGCCACGGCCGTCGCCGCACCAAGAACAGCGAGCCAGAATGAGCCGCCCGTCTTGGCATCGAGAATGTGCACGATCTGCCAGGCGAGATAGGCGCCGATCATGTAGAACGAGCCATGCGCGAAGTTCAGAATGCGCAAGACACCGAAGATCAGCGCGAGGCCCGACGCGATCAGAAAGAGGAACATCGCGATACTGAGACCGCCGACGAACTGCCCGAAGAGGAATGATGGCTCGAGCATCAGTCCGCTCCGGAGAGAGCGAGCGCGCTCGAGATCCGCGCCGAGCTGTCGCGCAACATTTTCACGAAGTTCTCGACATTGCCCGCGCGGAAACGCGCCTTCGGCATGGCGAGGCTGAGCGCCGCCGCAGGCCGCCCCGAACGATTGAGGATCGGCACGCCGAGGCAGCAGACATCGGCGCACAGCTCCTCGTCATCCATGGCATAGCCAGCCTCGCGCACGCGCTTCAGCTCGGCGATGAAAGCCTTTCGACTCGTGATGCTTTTGGGCGTTGCCGCAAGGAGCGGGCCGGCGGCAAAGAAGCGTTCGATCTCACCCTCGCTCAACGAAGCGAGCAGTACCTTTCCAGTCGCCGTGCAATGGGCGGGGTCACGCCGCCCCGTGCCCATGGAAACGGTGACGGCCTGCTTGCCGGCAGCCGTACAGATCTCGACGACATCGCGCTCGCTCAGAATGGCGAGGTGGACGGTTTCGCCGGCAAGATCCCTGAGTTCTTCGATGCGCGGGCGCGCCGCACCGATGAGATCGAGGCTGCGCGTGTAAGCAGAACCGAGTTCGAGAAGCCGCGGCCCAAGCGCATAAGCGCGAGTCGACGGATCCTGCTCGACATAGTTGCGTCGTGCGAGCGTCTGCATGAGACGGTGTGCCGTGCTCACGTTGAAGCCGGTCGTGGCGGCGAGTTCGGAGACGGATACCGGTCGTCCGGCGGCAGCGACGTGCTCGAGCAGATCGAGCACCTTCGCTACCGTCTTGACCGCGGACCCTTCCCGGGCAGGTGCCCGATCGGCTGACTTCTTCACAGAGGGCTCAATCCAGGAAGGGTGTTGGATCGAGATAGATCGGCTTCTCCATCACCGCGAAGGCGTAGCGCGGATCCTTCACCATCTTGCCCCAGAACTGGCCACGATTGGCCGAGTGGTTCTTCGGGCTGATGGTCTGCTTTCCGATCGGCGTATCGACCGTGAGGCCCGGGAGCGCCTTCGCGACATCGTCCGACTTCGTGCTGTTGGCCTTGCGAATGCCTTCGGCGAGCACCTGCACCGCAATGTAGCCGACCGACGGCCACGACGAGGGCTGCTCCTGGCCCGTGTACTTCTTCAGGCGCTCGATGAACTCCTTGTGCGCGGGAGGACCGTCCCAGTTAAAGGCGTCGTATGAGTTGCCCCAGATGCCCAGGGGATAGTCATCGCCGATGGCCTTCGCGGATTCGATCGAACCTGCCTCGCCGCCGGCAACGAAATTGTTGTTGATCCGCTTGAAGTAGCCGAGCGGCGTCGCCTGCTTGATGAAGGTCACGAAGTGGCCGCCCCAGAGCGAGCTGAAAACGGCGTCCGGCTGCTTTGCAAGCTGCGCATTGATGAAGGGCGTGTAGTCCGCCTCGCCGAGCTTCGGCCACTGCTGGTCGACGATCTCCATCTCCGGCTTGATCTTCTTCAGATGCGCGACGAACGCGGCCGTGACCTCCTGGCCATAGGCATAGTCCGGGCTGATGGTCGCGATGCGCTTCACCGGCAGCTTGGCGATGAGCTCAGCGGCCGAGCGACCTTCGATGGTCGTCGTCGTCGCCGTCCGGAAGAGATAGGGATGCAGGTTCTTCGGCGCCGTCAGCGCATCCGGCTTCGAGACCGGCGCAATGAAGACGATCTTGTTCTCCTTGGCGATCGGCGAGACGGCGGGGCCCTCCGCGCCCGTGAAGGTGCCGACAAGGAAGTCGACCTCGTCCTTCAGGATCATTTCACGGGCCACGCGAACGGCCTCGTCCGGATTCCCTTTGCTGTCCTTGTGGATGAGTTGGAGCTTGCGTCCGAGCACGCCACCCTTTGCGTTGATCTCTTCGACGGCCATCTGAGCGCCTTTGAGCGCCGGCTCGCCGAACAGTGCGCCCGGACCCGACAGGATCATCGGCATCCCAATCTTGATGTCAGCGGCTTCAGCATGAGCCGACGCAAGTGACAACACCGCGGCGCCCGCGGCTGCGAGTAATGCCTTCCTCATTTCCGTTCCTCCAACGCTCTTTTCATTATTTGAAAAGCTATGTTATTAGTTGAAATGGTGGCACGAGTTCTTAACGAGTGCAAGAGGCGCGCGCTCGCGCGGCGACGGCGTGCGCACCGAACCGCACTCGTGGCCCAACGCAAAGCCGATCCCGCGCCACGCCCATCAGGCGGCGTTGCTCAAGGCCGGTCGCAGAACATGAAAGCAATCTGAGGCGCGTGCCCGCAAAACTGCGGCGGAAGATGGCGCAGCGCTAGCGCGCGAGTGGAATACCCACGTGCTTGACGGAGCGTGTTGTGGATTAAGCCGCGTCCATGAAGAGCGCGCGCGCTATGTGTGCGAGCCCGCTGGTCACGGGCTCACTCTTCGGCGCGCCGCTCCGCGCCGTTATCACTTCTGATCAGCAAGCCCCTGCGCGCCGCGCGCCATGGCCGCGATACCCGTGCGCGAAACTTCCACGAGACCCAGCTCGCGCATGATCGAGATGAACTGCTCGATCTTCGACGACTTGCCGGTGATCTCGAATACGAAATGCTCGGTCGAGGTATCGACGACGCTCGCGCGGAAAATTTCGGCAAGTCGCAAGGCTTCGATGCGCTTCTCGCCCTTGCCCGCCACTTTGACCAGCGCGAGTTCACGCTCGATGGGCTGACCGCCGACAGTGAGGTCGGTGACGCTGTGCACCGGCACCAGTCGATCGAGCTGATTGCGGATCTGCGTCAGCACCATCGGGGTGCCGGTCGTGACGACGGTGAAGCGCGAGAGGCGTCGCGCCTCGTCTGTCTCGGAGACAGTCAGGCTCTCGATATTGTAGCCGCGCCCGGAGAAGAGCGAGGCGATGCGCGCCAGCACGCCCGGCTCGTTGTCGACCAGGATGGAAAATGTGTGCCGCTCGCTGGCGTCCTTGCGCTCCTCGAGGAAGTAGGCGGAGCCGGTGCCTTTCTCTGACATGGCGAATATCCTGTGCCGTTAGGCTTTGTGGCGGGGATGATCGGTGCGCGCGGCACCCGAATGAAAAGTCTCGACGGGCGTCCAGCCTTCTTCGTAGTGGTCGATGGTCCAGGGCTCCGCGAGAGCTTCGGTCCGCCACTTCACGAATGCCGGGTGCGAGAGCACCGCGTCCATGTAGCGCCGCGTCTCCGACGAGACGGGCACCTGATACGTATCGAGGCGCGTCACGACGGGCGCGAACATCGCATCAGCAGCGCCGAACGCGCCGTAGAGAAATTGCCCGTCCGCGCCGAAGCGGCGGCGCGCGTCAGCCCACAGGCCCTCGAGGCGCCGCACGTTGTCGGCAACATCGGAGCCGAGATCGCGTGGCGCGAAACGCTTGGAAAGGTTCATCGGGCACGCGCCGCGGAGGGCCTGAAAGCCGGCGTGCATCTCATTGCCGACTGCGCGGGCGTGTGCGCGCGCCTTCACGTCGGCAGGCCACACACTTTTCTGCGGAAGGCGCTCATGGAGATACTCCATGATGGCGAGGCTTTCCCAGATCGTGACATCCCCATCAACAAGGCAGGGCATCTTGCCCGTCGGTGAGACATCGAGCATCCGCGCCTTCGAATCCGGAAAGTACATCGGAATGACCGTTTCCTCGAACGGGATGTCGAGGGCGGTCATCAGGATCCACGGCCTGAGCGACCAGGACGAATAGAGCTTGTTGGCGATGTAGAGGTGCATGATATCTTCCCACACGAGACCGCGCATCAATGCGCGCGCCCCTCCAGTCGATTACGCGAACTCAAATGCCACGGCGGCGTCAGCCTGCCTTTCGCCAGTTTCTCCAGCGCCACGACGTTGCCCGATGCCACAGCCGCGATCACGTCAGCAGCAAGACGATCGCAAGCAACGAGGTCATCGCGCGAGATACGCTTGCTCTCGTCATCGGCACTGCGCCACGAATCCCAAGCCGACATATGACGGTTGGCGAGAGCCAGCAGGTCGCGATGCAGATTGAGGCTCAGAAACCAGAGACCATCCGCGTCGCCGTGCCCGAAGTCATGGGGCGCAGCATCTCCTGAGCGCGCCAGCACCCACGCCATGGGCGCGGGAACGAACGCGCCGCTCGGCAGGTCCGCTGTATCGAAGGCGATTGCCAGATGCTCGCGCTGAAGTGCGTCGATCTGAGCATCGGCAGCAGCCCATCTCTGCTGTTCCGCGATCCAGTACTCGCAGATCCAGTGATCGGCGAAGCGGCGGCCGGCGAAGTACGTCGCAAATCCACAGCGCACGCGTGCCGGGATCGCGCGATGGCGCAGCGCGCTGCACATGAGCAGCGCAAAATCCCGGCAGGTACCGAACGGGCGCTGCGTCGGTGCGCGATGGGCTATCAGCGAACCGCCGAAGCGCTGCTGGATCTCGGCGAGGCGATCAGCCACCGGCTTGGTCTCACGCGGCAGTGGCGTTCCTGAAGAAATGCCATACTTGTCTGCCCAGGACGTATGGATGATCAGCCCTGACATGATATCGCAGAGCGCCGGCGCACCGGCGGGCAGCGCATCGTAGAGAGATGCGAGACCCGCTGGATGCGTCAGCAGATCATGCTGCGCGTAGTGCTGCAGTGTGTGCGAAGGCATCATGACATCCGCCGAAGGCGTGAGTGAGCAGCCGGTTCAATGCTCGCGCGCGCAGCGCTTACACCAGTACCTTGCCTTCCTTGCCGATGGCCTTGTCGATCTCCTCCGCCGAGATGTCCTCGCCGAGCAGCATCTGATTGTGCGCCTTGCCCGAGGGGATCATCGGGAAGCAGTTGGCAAGCGCGGCAACACGACAGTCGAAGATGACCGGCTTGTCCTTCACGGCGATCATGGCCTTGATGGCATCATCGAGCTCAGAGGGATGATCACAGCGCATGCCGACGCCGCCGTAGGCTTCCGCGAGCTTGACGAAGTCCGGCAGCGCTTCCGTGTAGCTCTCGGAGTAGCGGTTACCGTGCAGGAGCTGCTGCCACTGGCGCACCATACCCATATACTGATTGTTCAGGATGAAGATCTTGACCGGCAGACGGTACTGCACGGCCGTCGCCATCTCCTGGATGTTCATGAGGATCGAGGCGTCACCGGCAACGTCGATGCAAAGCGCCTTCGGATGCGCGATCTGCGCGCCGATCGCGGCCGGGAGCCCATAGCCCATGGTGCCGAGGCCGCCGCTCGTCAGCCAACGGTTCGGCTCGTCGAACTTCAGGAACTGCGCCGCCCACATCTGGTGCTGGCCGACTTCCGTCGAGATATAGACGTCGCGGTCCTTGATGTGCGCCTGCAGTCGCTCCAGCGCGAGCTGCGGCATGATCACGTCAGCCTGCGACTTGTACTTGAGGCTGTTGACGGCACGCCACTGATCGATCTGCTTCCACCAGCCCTTGAGCGCGCTCTTCTCGGGCGTCGCCGCGAGGCCGCGCCAGGCGCGGATCATGTCCTCGAGCACATAGGCGCAATCACCGACAATCGGCACATCCACCTTGATATTCTTGTTGATCGAGGAGGGATCGATATCGATGTGGATCTTGCGACTGCCGGGCGAGAAGGCATCGGTGCGGCCCGTGATGCGGTCGTCGAAGCGGGCGCCGATGTTGATCAGCAGATCGCAATCGTGCATCGCCATGTTGGATTCGTACGTGCCGTGCATGCCGAGCATGCCGAGCCACTGCTTGTCGGACGCCGGATAGGCACCGAGGCCCATGAGCGTCGACGTGATCGGGAAGCCCGTCTGGCGGACGAGCTCACGCAGGAGCTGGCTCGCCTTGGGGCCGGAATTGATGACACCACCGCCCGTGTAAAACATAGGCTTCTTGGCGGCGGCCATCAGCTCGACGGCGCGCTGGATGGCCGGCTGGTCGCCCTTGAGCTTCGGCCGGTAGCTCTTGTGTGCGATCGGCGTGTTCGAGGCCGAGACGTACGTGCCGGTCGCGAACTGCACGTCCTTGGGAATGTCGACGACGACAGGACCGGGACGGCCGCTCTTCGCGATATAGAACGCTTCATGCAGGATGCGGGCGAGATCGTTGACGTCCTTCACCAGCCAGTTGTGCTTGGTGCAGGGGCGCGTGATGCCGATCGTGTCGCACTCCTGGAAGGCGTCATTGCCGATGAGGTGCGTCGGCACCTGCCCCGTGAGACAGACGACGGGAATCGAATCCATCAGGGCATCCGTGAGCCCGGTGACGGCATTGGTCGCGCCAGGGCCCGAGGTGACGAGCACGACGCCGACCTTGCCGGTCGAACGCGCATAGCCCTCGGCAGCATGGACGGCGCCACCCTCCTGGCGAACGAGGATGTGCTTCACCTGCTCCTGCTGGAAAAGCTCGTCGTAAATGGGCAGCACGGCACCGCCCGGATAGCCGAATACGAAGTCGACTCCCTGCTCGGCCAGAACCTTGATCACCATTTCGGCGCCGGTCATCGTGCGTGCCATGAGGCTCCCCTTTGCTTCGCCACGAAGCACGCCATAATGCTGCGATCGGCCACGAGGGCCGCTCACGCGAGCAGGCGAGCTTCGGATGTAGGCGCGTCTTTGATCTCAAGTGGCAGCACGGTCAAGCGAATTCGATTTATGTGGCTCTATATGGCATAAAATAGTTTCAATGTTGCGATTATATGGACGTCCACGCAATCATATTACGTCTGATCCAGATTTCCTGGCGTTTGACGTATTGACGGGTTTCGAGCTTTCCCGCTTCGATTGCCGCTGCAAGATCGATCTCACCCCTCAGATGACTTAGAAGTGGGCGCAGGCCGTGAGCGCGGGCTGCGGGAAGCTCGGGATCGAGATCGAGCACCGCAATCGCGCGCGCCTCATCCAAGGCCCCCTCCGCGACCATTGCGTCGAACCTTCTGTCGACCCGATGGCGCACCTCGGCGCGGGGGCGCCGAATGACGTAGCACTCCGCATCGGCTTCGCGGACGAGAGGTACGCCCGGCCGCCGCTGCCATTCAGCAAGCGAAATACCTGTGCTGTCGATGACCTCCAGCGCACGGACGATGCGCTGCGTATCCCCCGGACCGAGGCGAGCGGCCATTTCCGGATCACGTTCGGCGAGCACGGTGTGGAGCTGTACGGCCGCACGGAGACCAGCTTCGCGCCGCCAGTGGATGCGGATCTCCGGATCGACCGGCGGCACAGGCGCCAGGCCTTCCAGCAGCGCCTTGAAATAGAGCCCCGTCCCACCGACGATGACCGGCCGGCGACCGGCGTCCGTACACCACGCGAGCGCCTCGGCGACATCATCGAGCCAGCGGCCGACCGAATAGGCATCCCGCACACTGACATGGCCGAACAGACGATGCGGGGCCTGAGCCTCCTCGTCCGGCGTCGGGCGTGCGGTCAGAATGCGCAGCTCACGATAAACCTGCATGGAGTCGGCATTGATGATCGCGCCGCCATGCCGAAGCGCCATCTCCAGCGCCAGGGCCGATTTTCCCGAAGCCGTCGGCCCCGCGATGAGGATCGGACCCGGCATGACACGCTATTGTCCCGATAGCCGCAGTGCACGCATTCGGTCGAGCGCGCCCTGGAGAATCAGCGTCGCCGCCATCTTGTCGATAACCTCGGCGCGGCGCTTACGCGACGCATCGGCCTCGATCAGCAGGCGCTCGGCTTCGGCGGTGGTGAGGCGCTCATCCCACATGAGAACGGGCACATTGGTCAGGGGCCCGATCAATCGCGCGAACGAGCGCGATGCCTGCGCACGTGGCCCGACTGAACCATCGAGACCAATCGGCAGACCGATGACGAGGCCGGCAATTTTATGCTCGCGCACAAGCGCGACGAGGCGCTCGGCATCGGCCTTGAACTTGGTACGACGTATCGTTTCGAGTCCGCTCGCAATCGTGCGCGAGAGGTCGGACAGCGCGAGACCGAGCGTCTTCGTGCCCACATCGATGCCGATGAGGCGCGCGCCAGCGGGCAGCGCGGCCGCGAAGGCCTCGACATCGAGGATCGTCGCGACAGGCGCCTTGGCCTTCACGCAAGCGTCAGCAACGGGGGGTTTATCGCTTGTCATTCGGGCCTTATACCTGCACTTCAAAGGTGACGACAGGCCCGCCGAGGCCTCAAAGCTGACCCGGAATCGGGTACAGGTTCCCCCAAAGGAGTGAACGGCTCAATGAAGATCACATGGTTTGGACATTCGTGCTTCCGCGTCGAAACTGGAAGCAGTGTGCTGCTGATCGACCCCTTTCTGAAGGGAAACCCGACGTTCGAGAAGTCCGGAATTGCCTGGGACAAGGCAGTCGATGGCGTGACCCACGTCGCCCTCACACATGGGCATGACGACCACATCGGCGATGCCGGCGAGATCTGCAAGCGCAATGGCGCCGCGCTGTTCGCCAACTACGAGCTGGCCATGCACGTTGCATCGAAGGGCGCGGAAAAGCTGCAGCCCGGCAATACGGGCGGCAGCGTCGCCTTCGAGGACTTCGAGCTGACGCTGGTCGACGCGCTGCATTCGTCTTCGAGCGGTGGCGTTTATCTCGGCAATCCCAATGGCATCGTCGTCACTGCCAAGGAAGGCAAGACCCTCTATCACATGGGCGACACTGACATGTTCGGCGGCATGAGTTTGATCGCCGAGTTCCATAAGCCTGATATCGGTATCGTGCCGATCGGCGACCGCTTCACGATGGGCGGCAAGCGGGCGGCGTTCGCGTGCAAGAAGTTCTTCTCCTTCAAGACGATCCTGCCCTGCCACTACGCTACGTTCCCGGGGATGCTCGACCCCGACGCCTCGAAGTTCGTCGAGGCCATGGCCGGGCACAACGTCGCGGTGCCAAAAGTCGGCGAGACGGTGACGGCCTGACGAAAGCCATCTATCGAATGCACGAGAACAGCGGCGCGGGCCAGGCCATGGGGGCCGTTCGCGCCGCAGATATGTGGAGCTGGTGACGATGCAGGATCAAAGTGGCCCGGTGAATGGTCCCGCGACCGCCGAAGGTCCAGCCGCAGCGCCGAGTGTCGCAGATCCAGCCGGTACCGCCGGGCCGGGCATCCTTTGGCTCTTTACGCTGACGACGTTCGTCTCAGCACTGCTGCTGTTCTCGATCCAGCCGATGTTCGCCAAGATGGTGCTGCCCGTGCTCGGCGGATCGCCATCCGTGTGGGCAGTTGCGCTCTGCTTCTTCCAAGGCGCGCTCCTCGCCGGCTACTGCTATGCGCATCTCATCATCCGCCTGATCGGCGCACGCGCGAGCGGCTTCGTCCATCTCGCGGTGTGTCTCCTTGCTTTTGTCGTGCTCCCTATCGGACTCCCGGCGGGATGGTCGGAGCCGCCGACCGGCGAGCCCTATTTCTGGCAGCTGGGCCTGTTCACGGTTGCCGTCGGTCTGCCGTTTTTCGCCGTCGCCGCCAACGCACCGCTGCTGCAGGCGTGGTTCGCAGCGACCGGCCATCCGCACGGACGTGATCCGTACTTTCTCTATGCGGCGAGCAACCTCGGCAGTCTCATTGCTTTGCTGAGCTATCCTGTGCTGCTCGAGCCGGCTTTCGGCCTCAACGCACTGAGCGGTATCTGGACGATCGGCTTCATGGTGCTCGTCGCTCTACTGGCCGTATCCTATATCGCGGTACGCGCGGGCCGTGGCGCGGGCGATGTCGCGACGGGCTTAGAGCCGGCGGAGGATGCGGGGCCGCCGCCCGCATGGTCTTCGCGCCTCTCCTGGGTCGGCCTCGCACTCGTACCCTCTGCGCTGCTCACAGCCTTCACGACGCATGTATCGACGGACGTCGCCTCGGCGCCCCTTATCTGGGTGCTGCCGCTTGCGCTGTATCTTCTGACCTTCGTGCTCGTCTTCCGCGAGCGATCGCTGATCTCGATGCCGATCCTGCTCGTTGCGCATCTGGCTTCGGTGATCGTTGCGCTGCTCGTCCTCTCGCAGACGGTCAAGGAAGGCTGGTTCCTGACGGCCAGCACTGGTGTCGCAGTCTTTTTCACGTCCGCGATGGTCGCACATCGCACGCTCTATGAAGCGCGGCCGCGTGCGGCCTATCTCACCGAATTCTATCTCTGGATGTCGCTCGGCGGGGTGCTCGGCGGCCTCTTTGCAGCGTTGATAGCCCCCAAGATCTTCCCGGAGATTTTCGAGTATCCGCTGTTGCTCGCACTCTCCATGGCCTGCCGCCCGCGCGCCCTGTCGATCTCATGGAAGGATCGCGATGAGCTGCTGGTCATGTGGCTGCTCATTGCCACCGGCATTCTGGCGCTGATCTGGATCCCCTGGCTGGCGTCGACGTTTGAGCTGAATTACGGCCAGTACGGTTTGACAGCCGCCATCGTTGCGGTATTCGCGGTCGGCCTGCTGCTGTTCTGGAAATCGCCGCCGCGCCAACTCGTCATGGCGCTCATGATGTTCGCGGCGATCGTCCTCTATCCCTCGGGCGTGAGGCGCGGCGAGGCCGAGCGCAGCTACTTCGGCGTCTATCGCGTCGGCTCGGCGGGCGATTTCAACATCCTTATGCACGGCACGACGCTCCATGGCGCCCAGCGTGTACGCGATGAGAAGGGCGACGAGATCAAGGAGCGCCCTATCCCCGGCACATATTACTATCCGAAGAGCCCGATGGCGCAGTCGGTAAGCCTGATCGGCGCGGCCCTCGAAGCGACCACACCCGCCGGCAGCGAGCCGCTGCGCGGACGCTACGGTGTGATCGGTCTAGGCGCCGGCTCGCTCTCCTGCCTCGCAAAGCCCGGCGAACAGTGGCGCTTCTTCGAGATCGATCCGCTCATGGTCTCGATCGCCACCAATCCCGACAACTTCTCCTTCCTCTCGCGCTGCCAGCCCAACGCCGATGTCGTGCTCGGCGACGCCCGCCTCACCATGGGCAAGGAAGCCGACGGCAGCTTCGATCTGATCATCGTCGATGCCTTCTCATCGGATGCCGTGCCCGTGCACCTGATGACAGCGGAGGCGCTCAGCCTCTTCATGTCGAAGATCAAGCCGACGGGCGCATTCGTGCTGCACGTCTCGAACCGCTATCTCGACCTCGACGGCGTGGTCGCCGCCACGCTCCCGCTCGTCAAGGGCGCAAAGGCCGTCATCGTGTCGGACGACGAAGCGGACGGCACCTATGCTCAGACGAGTTCGACGGTCGTCGTCGTCGCCAAGAGCGATGAGACCCTCGAGCCCTTCCGCAAGCTCGAGACAAATCTCGAGCTGGATGCGCGCGGGCTCAGGCCCTGGACCGATGATTTTTCCGATATCATCGGCCCCTTCCGCTCGAAGCTGAGGCTCAGGTACTGAGAAACACGGGAGGCGACACCCTACGGGTACAGCCGCTGCTTCTCCCACAGTGCCGCGGCATCGCCACGGCGGAACACCAGCCGGTCGTGCAGGCGGAACGGGCGATCGTGCCAGAACTCGATCTCGAGCGGCGTGATGCGGAAGCCCGACCAGTGCTGCGGACGCGGGATCTCCCCGATCGGATAGCGCGCTGTCACCGTGGCCACGGCCTTTTCGAGCGCGAAGCGGCTTTCGAGCGGGCGTGACTGGGCGCTCGCCCAGGCGCCGAGCCGGCTTCCCCGCGCGCGCGAGGCGAAATAAGCATCGGCATCCTCACCGCTGACGGCCGACACCGGACCGCGCACGCGAACCTGGCGCCTCAAGCTCTTCCAGTGGAAGCAGAGCGCCGCCTTCGGTGTTGCCGCGAGTTCGCGGCCCTTGGCGCTTTCGAGGTTCGTATAGAAGACGAAGCCACGTGGAGTTGCATCAGCCCCGTCCACACCCTTGAGCAGGACCATGCGGACGTTCGGCAGTCCGTCGGCGTCGACGGTCGCCAGCGCCATGGCATTGGGGTCATTGGGCTCGCTCGCCTCGGCATCGCGCAGCCAATCGGCAAAGAGCGCAAAGGGCTCGTCCGCCGCCGTGAAGTCGCCGGCCGCCGCCAGCTTATGCTCATGAGTGCTCGACATGACCCAACCTGTTCCGCCTGCCACCGGCAGGCAACTTTCCACAGCAAGTGTGGCACGTACGTCAACGCCGCCTTAACCAAGACACGGCAAGGTGCGACGGTTCGTTCCGTCATTACGGATCGCTTGCGTAACCTCTAGTCGAGTTCCGTACCATGCGTCCATTCCCCGGCCCGCTGGCGATCGCGCTGGCAATGTTGTCCAGTGCCCTACTCGGCAGCGCTCTGTTTCTGGCTCCGGCCCTCGTCCACGCGACAGACAAGGCACTGCCGCTGAAGCAGCCCGACGCAGCCACCTGCACCTGCCCCGACAGCGAACATTCAAGACCCTGGCCGCGGCCCAAATTCGCCGATTCTTCCCCGCTCACGCCTTTGCCACGCCTGGACGTCGGCGACGAGATCGCGGCACTCGAAGCCGTGCACCTCGCGCTGAGCGAGATCGGCGATGGCGCCTCCTACGTCTGGCACCAGCGCCATGGTCGCCTCTCCGGCATCATCAGCCCTACGACATCCTTCAAGGACGCTCAGGGCCGCGTCTGCCGCCATATCGTCGTCAGCCTGACCGCGGGCCTGAATTCAGCCCGCACGGAAGGCATCGCCTGCCGCATGGCCGATCGTTCCTGGCGCCTCGAGGGCTAAAGAGCAACCGCCCGGCAAACCTTCCTCGTTTGCATCTTCCGCTGCTGGTGCTGCAGGCCGGCCCTGCTATGGTCATGTCTCGACGGCCGGGGACGTGCCACTAGCCTCAGACCGGATCCAAGCAGCCGATGGCATGGCAGCCCGCGCCACGCCCGGACGACCAGAGCTGTGTCTCTCATCTGCGGGCGCGGGCGGAAAGTAAAAGCGAGAGGCTCTTCAAGTGTCGATCGGGCTGTGGGCGGTTTTCACCGTAGTGGCGGCATTCGGCCAGACGCTGCGCAATGCCATGCAGAAAGAGCTGACGGCGACGCTCGGCACGGTCGGCGCGACGCACGTGCGCTTTCTGTTCGGGCTGCCGTTCGCGCTCATCTTCCTGACCGGCGTGCTGACCGCTACGGGTTACGGCTTCCCGGTCCTCAACAGCCAGATGATCATTTGGACGATCCTCGGCGCCGGCGCGCAGATCGCGGCGACGGCCATGCTGCTCGCGGCCTTGAAGCAGAAGTCGTTCGTCGTGACGACCGCGCTGATCAAGATCGAGCCGGTGCACGTCGCGCTCTTCGGGCTCATCTTTCTCGGCGATGCCGTGAGCATTCCCCTCATCATCGCGATCCTCATCGCCTGCGCCGGGGTGCTGATCATGTCCTGGCCCAAGGATCAGGCCGCAGCGGTCGCCGACGGCGGCTGGCAACCTGCACTGCTCGGCCTCGCCGCAGGCGCCGTGTTCGGCATCTCGGCGATCGGCTATCGCGGCGGCATCCTCGCCCTCGAGCATCCGAACTTCGTCGTTGCCGCGACGACGACCCTCGCCGTCGGCCTCGTCATGCAGACAGCGGTGCTGACCGCGTATCTCTGGCTCTTCGAGCGCGACCGCCTCATGGCGATCTTCCGCGCGTGGCGGCCATCTGTGCTCGCCGGCTTCATGGGCGCTTTTGCATCGCAGATGTGGTTCCTCGCCTTCGCGCTCGAGAGCGCCGCAAAGGTCCGCACGCTCGCACTCGTCGAGATCTTTTTCGCGCAGATCGTGGCCCGCAGCATGTTCAAGCAAGGTCTTGCGTCGCGCGAAGGCCTCGGCGTCGCGCTTGTTGTCGTCGGAGTCATTATCCTACTCAATGTTTGATTGCGGCACGGCGAATACGTCGACGTCGCCACAATTCCTCCCCGTACCGCCCCAACTCGTGCCGCAAACCTCCGACAATTATCCGGACATGGTCAGCGTGAGCCTTCGGGTAACGCTCCATTAACTCAGCGCCTGTTAAGATTAATGGGAAAATCTTGGGCGTAGTGTCGGGGGTGTTGCGTCGCGTTCCGGTTTGTTTGTCGGTCGCGTAGCTGAGTTGGGTGTCGTATGTCGTTTCGTGCGTCTGTTGGCGTTCTCGCCACCGTTATGCTCCTGCCGGCCACAGGTCTTGCTGCAGAGAGCCTGCCTCCCATCAAAACCACGGCGATGAATGCCGTGCCGGAGTGCGTGACGCCCGGCCGCCTCATGGCCTTCGTCAAGGACCGCAACCCGCGGCTCTCGCCCGAGCACCAGAAAATCGCCGTCGAATACATGCGCCACGGCGAAGCGCTTGGGCTTCGTTGGGACTATGCCTTCTTCCAGATGGTCGTCGAGACGGGCTATCTGACGTTCGAGCGTGAGAAAGGCCGGCGCGGTAACGTCCGCCCGAGCCAGAACAATTTCGCTGGCCTTGGATCCACCGGCCGCGGCGTTGCGGGTGAAAGCTTCGCCGATGTTTCGACCGGCGTTCTCGCCCATCTCCAACACGTGCTCATGTACTCCGGCGAGCCCATCGAGGCGCCGGTCGCCGAGCGCACGCAGAAAGTCATCGAATGGAAGGTGCTCGATAGCTGGCGCGACCGCATCAAGGGCCCGATGACTTATGCTCATCTCGCACAGAAATGGGCGAACTCCAAAGCTTACGGCTCGATGATCGCCAAGCACGCCGAGATCTTCGCCGAGCATTTCTGCAATACGCCAGATCCAGCGCCCGAGCTTCTCGCCGAAGCCCGGCCCGCGCAACAGCGCGACACGGCACGCGCTCGGCCGCTCGCACAATCGGAAGAAGCGGCCGCCCAGCGCACATCGCAGCGTCCGACCGTTTCGGGCCGCGAACTGGCCCAGCGCGCAGTGGAAGAAGCGCACGCGCGTGGTGAGACCCGCCGCAGCAGCCTCGGCGGCGCAGGCCTCGGCGCGCTCGCTACGGAAGGCGAAGCTCCAGCCGCATCGGCGCCGAGCATCGAGACCGCATCACTTGGCGCCGGAGCCCGCGCGAATGCACTGCCATCGGGTAGCGCGCCGAGCGAGACGGCTTCGCCGCTGTCGCCCCTCATGCAGGCCGCTTCGACCGTCGGCGGCATGCTCAAGAGCATGACTCAGCCACCGCCGGCGCCACCCGCACCTCCAGCAGCCGCAGCGTCGTGCCGCGTGTGGACGGCGAGCTACGGCGGCACCAAGGCCATCCTGATCAAGGCGCTGACAGCCGAGGGCATTAGCTACACCGTGCTCGACGTCAACGAGGGCGCGGAGAAGCGCGAAGCCGCCGCCTACATCGCCGCATACGCCAAGGGCGGCCATATCGAGAGCACGTTTACAAGTCAGATTCAGGCGCTGGAAAAGGCATTCGAACTCTGCCCCGAAGGCTGAGAGCGAAGGCCTGCGAGATCGAGGGAGCGGTCGGTGGGGGAGCGGACGTCAGAAGCCGCGCGACCGTTCAAAGATTGGATGACGGGGGTCATTACGCGCATGCGCGCACACACGCGCTCCACGACGGGGCTACGAACATCGCTCGCCATTCTGCTGGGTCTGCCGGCCGCGCTCACGCTGACGATCGCCGCGACCGCGCCTGCGCACGCCCTTCCGGAGCTACGTACGCATGAGCGCAACAGTGTGCCTGCGTGTGTGACGCCCGAGCGGCTGATGCGCTACCTCGAGCAGCGCAACAAGCGGCTCGCGCCGCAGTTCAAGACCATCGCTCGTTACTACAAAGCCCATGGCGATCGCTATCGCGTGCGTTGGGACTATGCCTTTTATCAGATGCTGATCGAGACAAACTTCCTCACGTACCGCGCGCCGAACGGAAGGTGGGGTGATGTGCGCCCGAGCCAGAACAATTTCGCCGGCATCGGTGCGACCGGCGGTGGCGTACCCGGTGACCGCTATCGCGATGTCTCGACTGGTGTTCTCGCCCAAATCCAGCACCTCGTCGCCTATTCGGGCGAAATCGTCGAGCGCCCCGTCGCGCCGCGCACCCGCATGGTGCAGGAGAAGGTCGTCGAGTTGTCGCGCGCGCTCGGGCGCCCCGTGACTTGGCGCGATCTCGCTGGCCGCTGGGCGGTCGACCGGAAGTATGCCAACACGATCTCGGCGATTGCCGAACGCTACCGTGCGCAGTTCTGTGATGGCGAGCCGGAGATGCAGGTCGCCGCGAGCCCATCGCGCGCAACGCCGGCGAGAACGGCGCAGGCCAGTGGCGCGCCGCCGCCCGCAGCCGCCCAATCTTCGCGGACATCGCGCGCCATGCCGCGCGGCCGCGCCCTTCCCGCCGACGAAACACTCGTCGTGAACGACGACGATGAGCCGACGCGCGCCAGCAATGTTCGTACGGCAGCAACGGCCGCCGCACCGCAGGCACGCACGCAGCAAGCGTCGGTCCGGCCGCTCGCAGAGGCGCCGACGCCAGCAGAACGCCCGCGTGCGTGCAAGGTGTGGACGGCGAGTTATGGTGGCAGCCGCAATGTGCTCATTCAGACGGTCGTCGGCGAGGAGCTGCACCTGACGGCGCTTCAGGTCATCGATGGCCAGGAGGAGGAACTCGCCGCGAGTTTCATCGAGACCCATGCGCTTGGCGGCTCCCGCCTTGGCGATGCGTTCCCGTCCCGTGAGGCAGCCTTGATCCGCGCCTTCGATCTCTGCCCGCAGGCCGCGCGCCTGCAGCGCTGAGGGCTCCAACTGACATATTGCCGTCCGAGCGGCGGTCCTATCCGCACGGCGGAAGTGCCTGTGCTGCGTGACAATTCGAAGACAATCTGATGACAGTTATGTGATAGCGTTCGGCCAACCCAGCTCGTGCCTGACGGATATTTTCATGCCCAGCTCCGGCCGACGATCGGCGCGCCGCTTTCTCAGAACTTCACCGGAGAGCTTCCTCGAGACCTTGCGCGCAGCAGAATGCCGCTACGTCGTGCTGCGCTGGTTCGACACACTTCCTCACATCCAGCCGGGTGAGGATATCGATATTCTGGTGCATGACGAGGACGTCGAGAAGGTTCGAGGTCTGCTCATGGCGCGGCCCGTGAGTGCGCGCGTTTTTGGCAACACGCGCTTGATCCGCTGTGATGTCTACAGCATGTCTGGCCTTTCAGGCAGCAGCTACCGCGGTGTGGCGTATTACCCGCCGCATCTGGCCAAGGGCATTCTGGAGCGTGCGCAGCGCCATGCCTCAGGCGCCATGGTGCCCTCCGCTCGCGATCACTTCTATAGCCTCGCCTTCCACGCCCTTTATCACAAGGGCTTGCGCTCCTGCCTGCCGGTCGCGGGAGCGGGCATCACGTCCAACGGCTCGCCGGAGCATGACTATGTAGAGATCTTGCGCGAGTTGGCCGATGTGAATGGTATCGCAGTCGACATCGAGATGAACGCGCTCGACGATGAACTCGCGCGCGCCGGCTGGCGCCCACCTGTTGATTTCATGCAACGCGTGCTGCCGGATGATCTCTGGATTCGCTCCCGCGCCATGGTCGGACACGAGCATCGCGCCGTCGTCGATGGGCTTGCCGTTTTCATTGTGCGCGAGAGCGCTCTCGATCGCGAGGGGGCTCTCGACAGCATCTGCAATCTACTTAGTGAGGAGGGTTTCAATATCCTGGCGGTCTCGCGCCTCTCAGGTGCACGGCAGGAGGCCTGCGAACGCCAGATACGGGGCGGCAACTGGGGGCGTGGACCATGGGCCACCTCGGGCGGGCGCCCTGCTGCGGCCATCGCCGCGCTCGATGTCTTTCCGATTTCACCCAGCCGGCGCCTGAAGGCACATCATCCCGGCGCCGACAACCAGCGCGTCTTTGCCACCAAGGATCGTATTCGCGACTTGGCGAACACCGAGCTTGCCCCTGCGCGGCAGTTCAATGCCGTACACTCATCCGACAATGCCGCCGAGGCGGTACGCCATCTCGATCTGCTCTTTCCGGAGGAGTGCGCCACCATCCTCGAGCACGCGGTCCGTCTCACTGCTGCCGTAGATCTGCCGGGCAAGGTTGTGCGCCGACTCGACAGGAGCGGGCGGCGCGCGCTCGTGGAGGTCATCCGCAGCAAGGACGGCACTCTCGCGGTGCGCAAGCGCTTCCGTCCTGGAAAGGAACCCTATTTCGAGCGCGAACTCGCCGCACTCACTGCGCTCGGTCAAATTTCTTCCGATGTAGTGCCGCCGGTCATCGAGAGCGGACCGAACTTCATCGTCACACCCTACTACGCTGACCGGCGATCGCCTCTAGCCCGGTGGCTGCCCATTCCCGTTCCGGCCCTCCGCAAAGCCTTTCATAGCGCCAAGACCTTCTTCGAGCACGGCTATGTTCTTCCTGACTTCCGCCCACACAACCTCATCGTCGAGAACTCCCGCACCATCAAGATTGTCGACCTCGAGGATGTGTACGAGCGCAAGCCCGGTGACACTTCGGATTTCGCGTCCTTAGAAATGCTGCAGCCCGAAATGTTCGATAGCTACTGGGGACGGGCCACGGGATTGACGCCGAAGAGCCTTCTCAGCGACCCCCTCTGGCTGCTTTATATCAAGCGCATCATGATCGGCTTTCCCGCTGCGGGCCTGTCGATGCTGAGGAAATTCTATCGCCGTATCGGAAAACGCGTGCAACGCCGACGGCAAAGAATAGCACTGCGGCGCGCCCGCCGCCTTGCGCACGCATCCCACGCCGGCGCGCTTGACGTTGTCGGCCTAGCTGCCGGACCGGTGCAGGGAAGAGATCCCTGAGCGGCGAATCTTGAAGCAGGCGATAGAGTGAGCCGGGAGATCTTCAGTTCGTGACGACGAGACAGTCGTAGCCCTTGGGTCGGAGCTGATCGCAGAGCGCCTTCGGCTCGCTCACATTGGCATAAGGCCCGAGGCGCACGCGGTAGAACTTACCCATGCCGCCGAAGACGGTCTCGTCGACTTCGAGCTGCCGCTGACCGATGGCGCTCGAATAATCCTGGCGCACTTTTGCGGCGACCGTATCGGCCTCCTTGCGGCTGCGCACCGTCGCAATCTGGAGCTTGTAAGCGCCACTCGCGATGGCGCTCGTCGCAATCTGCGTCTCGCCCTTGCGCGCCCTGGTGGGCTCGGCAACTTTGGCCGTCTTGACGGGCGCTTTAGGCTCGGCCGCTTTGGCGGTCCTCTGCTCGGGCGTCGCCGACGGTTCTGTTCGAGGCCGCCACTGGGCGCTGCCGCCTGCATCACCCTGCGGGGCCTGCGTCGCGGCGGAATTGCCCGTGAACAGGCCTGAGAAGAACGACCCGAACCCACCGCCTGACGAGGGGGGATTTGCCGGCGCAGCAGAACGCGGCGGCGGCTCAGCCCTCGCTTGCTGGCGCGGTTGAGGTGCCTGACGGCGCTCGTTGGCATCGACCGTTGTCCCGCTTTGCCAACTCGATGTCGCGGGGCCCGAAAACGGGGAAGCGCTATTGGCAGGCGTATCCGCGCTCGCCGCCGGAGCGGGCGTCGAAAATGCACGTCGCGGGAAGCCAGCTTCGGACAGGCTATCGCCAGTGGAGCGCGGCGCAGCTACGCGCGCCCGGGGTGCAGTCTCCGTACGTGCCGGCGTCGAGGGTGCTGATGCCGTGTTGCCCCCGCTCGCCGAAGGCGCGGCGACACCAACTTCACGCGAAGCCTCGCTCCGCGCGGCCAGTGCCGCGTTGCGGTCGGTCTCGCTCAGACCGTCCTTGAGCCAGACAGCGCTCGTGAGATCGGCTATGGCCTGCGCCTGGCGCCCTTTCTTGCGATGGGCAAGGCCGCGCAGATAGAGCGCGCGCGCCATATGATTGTTGGAGAGACCGCCGCGAGAAAGAATGCCCTCGAGCGCGCTCATCGCGGCGTCGGCATTACCGGCATCGATTGCCTTGGCGGCACCGTCGAGTGCCCGATCGGTCTCATTCGTGGCTGAGGCGCCCTTCGCGGCTCCCTTCGAGGGCGCACGCTGGGCGTCCGCACCATCGATCCCCCCGATGGTGCATGCGACTGCTACTGCCAACGACAGCGCGATCCTATGCAGGCTCGTGCTCATAACGTGTCTCCGGGACCCCCTCGTTCCGGTCCGACTCGCGCATCTTTTGTTCAGTTAAGACAAATCTATTTCCCAGGCAATTGTATGACGCGACTTTTCCCCGCTTGCCGCGCCTATTCCACCGTGACCGACTTGGCAAGATTACGCGGCTGATCCACGTCCGTACCCATGAATGTCGCCGTGTGATAGGCGATGAGTTGCATGGGGAGGGCATAGACAAGCGGCGCGGCAAAAGGATGGACGCTCGGCACACTCAGATGCGTCGCGACACGGCACCCGACCTTCTCGGAATTCGCATCGGAGACCAGGACGATCTGGCCACCGCGTGCCGCAACCTCCTGCATATTCGAGACGGTCTTCTCGAAGAGATCATCTTCCGGCGCAACGACCACCACGGGCACATTCTCGTCGATGAGTGCAATGGGACCGTGCTTCATCTCGCCGGCGGCATAGCCCTCGGCGTGGATGTACGAAATCTCCTTGAGCTTCAGCGCACCTTCCATCGCAATCGGGAAGGCCGTTCCGCGGCCGAGATAAAGGACATCGCGCGCCTTGGAGAGCCAGGGCGCCATCTCCTCGTACTGCTGCTCCTCGCGCAGCAGGCCGACCATATGACGCGGCACTTCCGTCAGGGCCTGGATGAGCTCGTGCTCCATATCGCGCGAGATGGTGCCGCGCGCCCGGCCGATCGCCAACGCGAAGCAAGCAAGCGTGGCGAGCTGGCAGGTAAAGGCCTTGGTCGAGGCCACACCGATCTCGGGGCCCGCAAGCGTCGGCAGCACCGCGTCGCTCTCGCGCGCGATCGTCGACGTGCGCACGTTGACGACCGAGAGAATGCGCTGGCCCTGTGCTTTGCAGTAGCGCAGCGTCGCGAGCGTATCCGCCGTCTCTCCCGACTGCGAAATGAAGAGCGCGACGCCACCCGGCGGCATCGGCGCCTCGCGGTAGCGCATTTCCGACGCCACATCGATCTCGACAGGTATGCGGGCATAGCGCTCGAGCCAGTACTTCGCGACGTGGCCTGCGAGATAGGCCGTGCCGCACGCGGAGATCGTCACGCGCGGGATCGTTGCGAGATCGATGCCGAGGTCGGGAAATGCCACCTCGCCCGCGACGAGATCGATGTAGTTCGTCAGCGTGTGGGAAATCACTTCGGGCTGCTCGTGGATCTCCTTGAGCATGAAGTGCTTGTGATTGCCCTTGTCGACCAGGAAGCCGGACGCCGCCGACGTGATGGACTTCCGTTTGACAACGCGATCATGGCGGTCGCGGAACTCGGCGCCGCCGCGATGGAGGACAACCCAGTCGCCTTCCTCGAGATACGTGATGCGATCGGTGAAGGGCGCGAGCGCGATCGCGTCCGATCCGAGATACATCTCGCCTTCGCCGTGACCGACCGCGAGCGGACTTCCCTCGCGCGCACCGATCATGAGGTCGTCGTGACCAGCGAAGATGATCGCGAGCGCGAACGCGCCGCGGAGCTTCTTGAGGGCGATACCTGTTGCCGTGACCGGATCGGCGCCGCGCCGCATCTCGAGCGTGATGAGATGGGCAACAACCTCCGTGTCCGTCTCCGAGCTGAACGTCGCACCTTCGCGCGCGAGCTCTTCCTTGATCTCGCGGAAGTTCTCGATGATGCCGTTGTGCACGACCGAGACTTTGTCGGTCATGTGCGGATGGGCGTTCTGTTCGTTCGGTGCGCCATGCGTCGCCCAGCGCGTATGGCCGATGCCCGCACGCCCCTTGAGCGGCTGGCGCGTCAGACGCTCCGCGAGGTTGCGCAGCTTACCCTCCGCCCGCCGGCGGTCGAGATGACCGTTCTCCACCGTCGCGACGCCGGCCGAGTCATAGCCGCGATACTCGAGGCGCCGCAGCGCGTCCACGAGTTCATTTGCAACGGGCTTTTCGCCCAGAATTCCAACGATGCCGCACATACGGTTTTCTCTTGCCCCGCGAATCGGCCGACGTGAGTGTTGTAGCTGAGCTACAAGCAAGCCGCCTAGGCTCGCAATTCACGTTCGGTTACCATGGTTTTCTCGCAAATAAGGGGCCACACCCGCGACTGAAGGAAGCGCAGGGGTGCGACAAAGTTAATTTCGAGCACCAGCGCTCCGAGCGCCTACGCAAAGTTGCAAAGGCAAAGGGGCAGGTCTCCCCGCCCCTTGCGTCCCATACGATCGTCAACCGGCGTCCAACCGCCGCCGGGGCGCGCTACTCGCGCACATCCGCGCGGAAAGTCTTCGAGACGATCTGCCAGCCGCCATTGAGCTTCAACAGCTGCAGGTAATCCGTGAAGTACCGCGGATGGATCGAGCACTCGACCTTCACGTGTGCCGTTTCCGGCCCCGCGAAGTCGATCGAGACTATGCGGTCGGTCCGCTTCAGCCCTTTGGACTTGGCCGACGGACGGCTCTTGACCATCTCGAACCACTTCTCGCGCGGAAGATCGCTCACCTTGCCGTCGGTCACCGAATAGAGGTGACTACCCTCATGGAAAGCCTGCCCGAGCTTGCTGACGTCGCCCTCGTGCAAGCCGTCGAAATAGGTCCAGATCACCTTCTCGATCGCCTCGATCTCTGTCGCCATAGTCCCTTCCTCCTCACTGCCTCTTGAACTCACGTCGTAGCAGGTGGTGCCGCACAAACCTGCTCGTAAGCGTAGCGCTCCTTCAGCGTACCGAAGTGCTCGAAAACGTCGAGCGCGACTTCAAAAGCGGGTCGCGTGATCTCGACATGCGGCGTCCAGCAGCCGAGCTTCTGATACGAGGCGATGCAGCGCGCGAGCACGTCCTCGTCGATCTTCGGGAAGTACGATTTCTCCGCGCGAGCAATTTCCGCCGCCGGTGTCGCAAGCATGTATTTGCGTGTCTTGGCGTAAGCGCGCGTGAAGGCCTTGGCCGTATCAGTCGCGAGCCATTCGCGCGTCGACGCGAGACTCGAAAATGCGACCGGACCGATCTTCGGGCCGACCTCCGCCACGATGGGGCCGACGCCGTCGAATTCGAGCTGCTGCGGGAAGGGGCCCTGCTGCTGCACGTACTGGCCCTGACCTGCGCGGAAAGCCTTGTCGATATCGCCGGCACCACCCGGCGTAATCGCCTTGATCTTGCTGAAGTCGATACCCGCCTTGTGGCAGGCATACTTGAACATGGCGAGCGGCTGTCCCCCGCCGAACATGACGACCTCGGCGCCTTCAAGCTTCTTCCAGTTGAAGTTCGGATCAGGCTCGCGTCCGTTGATGAAAAAACCGTCCATCTCGTTGATCTGAGCGAAATGGACCGCAAGCGGCTTCTCACCCTTGGCAAGCGAGGTGAAAGCCTGGCTCGGCGCGGTCTGGATGACTTGGGCCTTGCCTTCCTCGAGCGACTTGATGGCCGATACGCCCGGCGGTGCCACCGACCATGAGGCATCGAGCCCTTCCTCCTTCAGGAAGCCGCCCGACATGACCGAAATCAGCGGCGAATAGAACGCCGAGAACAGCGTGAATTCGATATGGATTTTCTCCACTTGGTGCCTTTCTCCCATACTCGTGTTGTTGTGGTGCGCGCGAACTTACGCGTCCATGCATTGGCCGAAAATGTCGCTCACGGCGCGAAGTTCCGCGCCTGCTGCGGACTATCCAGGCGGGCATACTCAAGAGAAGGCTCAAGGAGGTCAAGTCGCGCGGGCCAGGAGGGTATCAGCCCTTCGTGATCCGCACGCTGCGCAACTGCAGCGACGAGCTATGCTTTTGCCGCTTCCATAACCTCTCGCAGCACGCGGGCGTAATTGCCTATCGCGATCTTGCGCACGCGATCTGCCGCGAGCTTGCGCTCGAGATGGCGCACGACGCGGCGCAGGTCCGCATAGCTGGAGATGGGCGAGTTGCCGAGTGCGTTCATGTCCGTTCCAAAGGCGACGTGGTCATCGCCGAGCCAGCCGGCCATCTCGATCAGGCGATCACCGTAAGCCTCGACGGTCGCCCCGACGTCCGATCGCAGCGCCCAGAGACCGACGACGCCGCCTTTTGCAGCGATCTGCTTGGCTTGGTCGAAATCGAGTTGGCGCACCTGAAACATCGATCGTGGCTTGCCTGCCGCACTCTTCTTGCTCACGGAGCTGTGCGACCACACGAGCGGCGCCTTCGCCACCGCAAGCGTGTGCTCGACGGCGGCGCGCGTGCTGTGCGCGAGGTCGACGAGAATGCCGAGTCGGTTGCATTCCTCGATGACCTTGCGACCGAAGTCCGTGAGGCCACCGTGCTGCGGCGGCTCGGTCTGAAAATCGCCGATCGTATTGCGGACGAAATGTACGAGCTGGATATGACGCACACCAAGTTCGTGCGCCACCTTGAGACCCTCGATGCCATCGTCGAGAAAACTCGCGCCCTCGACCGAGAGCACGACGTGCGGCTCACCCTTGAGCGCGAGGTCGAGATCCGCCGGCGTCGTGGCGATCTTGATCTTCTGATCGGCGGCGTGCTTGCGAGCGCGCGCAATCTCCTCCTTGAACCACTTCGTGGCGGCGCCGGACTTCGGCGCACCTTTCTGGCGCAGACCCTGACGTGTCGGGCGGATCCAGGGCTGATCTCCGACGAGCGACCACGAGACAAGTGTCGCGTTGCCCTCGCCCATGAGCTTGCCGAGCGGGCGCACCGAAGCCGGCTGGCGGCTGATCCCGAAGAACAGATGCGCGTGCATATCGCCGATCGGGATCGTGCTGCTGTCACCAGCGCGCAGCGCAGCGATGGGAGAGATGGTCACAGCGGCCGCAGCACCCAGCATCAACGTGCGACGGTCCACCTGAAAGCCAGCCCGCATGTGTGTTTTATCCAGTCATGGAAAAAGCAATGCGGGCGACCGCTCGATGGATCGCCCGCTGATCGGTCACTACTCGAACATCACGGTCGCCACGTAGTCTAACTTGCGATTGTTGTTCGTACGCGGCAGCAGCGTGTTGATAAGGTAGGAAGTCGGTGAATAGTTGTCGGGCACTTGCGTCCGGAAGGCCGCACTGGCGACCAATGTCTGTGCGCGCCGCCATCCGCCTGCTGCCGCGTTCTTGTAGTAGTCCTTCAGCGGCGTGAAGCGCGGCTCCATCTCCTTCGCGACGGTCTGATGGCCGGATGACATCTTCGCCAGAGCTTTCGGATCCTCGACGAAGATCGACTCCAGCAGCGGGTCGCGCTTGTCTGCCGGCAACTTCATGGCGTCGACCACAAGGAGGGGCCCCTCGCCGAGGCCGACCTTGGCCCGCGTCGTGCGAGTCGACATGAAGGTGCCCGTCGCAGGCAATGGCTCCATGAGCGGCGAGACGCAGGACGGAATGCGGCTCTGCTTGAAGCTGTCGCCCGTCTTGGCGGGATCGCAATTCCTCAGCGCGAGGATGGACCACACGAACTCCGAGCAGAACATGCTCGTCTGCCCAGCCGGGCTCTGCCCGAGGCCGAGGCGTGCAAGATGCTGCACGAAGTCGAGCGGACGGCCCGACTTGTATTTCGGCGCGTTGTAGTCGTCGTTGAAGCTGATCTGCGCGGGATAGATCTTCTTGGCTTGCTGGTTGATCCGCATCGCCCAGGCGAGGATCGCGGCGCGCTGCGCATCCGTCAGACCGCGCGGCCTGATGATGTGAATGAACTTGAGCGTGCGATAATGTTCGCTGTCGAAGTTGCCTGCGTAATTTCCGCCGAGATACTCGGCATTGAGCGGAATATCGAGCTGCCGCGCGACGCCGTCCCGTACATAGGCGATGCCGGTGTGGCTGATGCCCATCTGAATATTTGGATAGGCACCACCACCGCCCCACTCAGGCCGGAACGTGAGGATGATGTCGCCGGTCTGGATGAGGCCGCTCTTGGCCATGCGCGCACCGAAGCCGGAGCGCTTCGCCACGATCAGGCGCAGGCCGACATCCCCCTGCGCACCCTTGGCATCGGGATGCTTGAAGTCGATGAGCCGATCCGTCGTGTTTATGTTCTTGGGCAGCGTCAGCCGGGCGCTCGCCGGCACGGCGAGATAGACCGGCATGTCGAGCCGGCGCGCCATGTCCTGGTTGGTCTTCTCGTTATAGGTGAACTCCGCGGCCCAGAGCGGCGCGGCAGACACTGCGAGAACAACCGCCGTCGTAACAGCGGAGACGCGCAAGAGGAGCGCGGTAAAAGGCTTCCCGGACATACTTCCCTCCGTGCGTTAACCCTGCTCCCTCTAGCATCTTTGGGGCAGCGGCCAAACGACGAGGCGCCAGCTATCCACGTCCCATCGGACGTGTGGCACGAAGGGCACGGAATCAGGTGAAAATGGGCTAAAAGGGCCAGAAGACGGGAATGAAGATCACACCCAGCAGCCAGAAAATGAGGTTGAGCGGCAAGCCGACTTTGATGAAATCGACAAATCGGTAGCCGCCCGCGCTGTAGACCATCGTATTGGTCTGATATCCCACTGGCGTGGCAAAACTCGTCGAAGCCGCGAAGGTTACCGCGATGAGGAAGGGTGTCGGATCGACGCCCAGCAGCTTCGCGAGAGACATCCCGATGGGCGTGAGCAGCACGGCCGCAGCCGCATTGCTCATGATTTCGGACAGCAGTAGCGCGACGAGATACATGACGGCGAGCACGACGAAAGGTCCAAGCTCGCGAACCTGCCCGATGGTGTGCTCGACGAGAAAGGCCGCGGCGCCCGTCTGGCTCATGGCGATACCTAGAGGCATCAGGCCGGCGAGGAGCATGATAATGCGCCAATCAATCGCCTCGTAGACTTCATCGGCCTTGAGACATCCGGTCAGCACCATCGCAACGGCACCGAGAACGGATGTAATCACGATCGGCACCCAACCGATCGCCGACACGCCAATCACCATAACCATGATCAGGAGCGCGATCTGCGCGCTCCAACTGTGGGATTTGCTGGCCTCACGTTCGGTCATGACGATCACGTTTGCGTCCCGGCGCAGCCCCGCCATCTCCGTTTCCGGCGTGATCATCAGCAGGATGTCGCCGACGTTGAGCGTCACGTCCTTCAGTTTCTCGCGGAGAATCTGACCGCGGCGATGGATCGCGAGCACCGTGGCATTGTGCTGCCAGCGGATATCCAACGTCGCTAGGCTGCTGCCCGCGATGCGCGAATTCGGCGCGATCATCACCTCCGTGAGAACCTGATCGGCTTCCCGGAACTGGCGCGCGCGCAGCTTGAATTCAGGCTCGATCTCCAGCCCGGTATTCTTCCTCAGATCATCGAGTTTCGACCAGTCGCCGCGTGCGAGCAGTACGTCGCCCTCCTCCAGGATCTGCGCGCGTGGCGACCATACTTTTTCATCGCCCCTCAGCAGCTCGAGCACGAACACGCCGTGTTCCTCGCCGAGCTTGGCTTCTCCGACCGACGTGCCGATCAGCGACGACTCGGGCATGACGCGCAGCTCGGTAATGTATTTGCCGAGCTCATAGTTCTCGACGAGCTCGGAGGTACGCTTGTCCGGCAGCAGCCAATAGCCGATCGTCAGAAGATAGAGACAGCCCGCCGCCATGCAGATGAGGCCGAGAGGCGTGAACTCGAACATGCTGAAGCCCGGATGCCCCAGGTCCTTGGCCATGGAGTTGACCAGCAGGTTCGTCGACGTGCCGACCAAGGTGCAAACGCCGGCCATCTGCGAAACATACGACAACGGTATCAACGCCTTCGACGCCGAAATCCCGATGGCGGCGGTCGCCGAGATGACGATGGGCATGAAGACGGCAACGACAGCCGTATTGTTCACGAAGGGCGCGACGACTGCGAGCACACCGAAGAGCGTCAGCAGGAACAGCCATGGCTGCTTCGTACGGCTCAGCATCCGGCCAATGCCCGAGAGCGCGCCGCTTTTCTGAAGCCCCGCCGCGAGGACGAACATCGCCGCGACGGTAATCGTGGCCTGACTGCTGAAGCCGCTTACTGCCTGCTCGACGTTGACCAGCCCCAGCACCGCGAGGCTCGTCAGCACCAGCAGTGCCACCGCATCCATGCGGAGTTTTTCGGTGGCGAACAGAACGATCGCCGATAGGGAAATCAGAAGGACGAGTACGATCTCGATCGTCATATGCGAGTGCCCCGTTGCCCTTCCCGCCAGCGTACCTAATGCGCCAGAGTGCAAAAGCGTTGCATCAAGACGATATCGGATTGCTTAAGATTGCTCCAATCATCGCGAGGCGTGGGGCTCCACACCTAGCGCCTGACTTCACCGATCCACGCCTTCACGACATCGACCCCGCCATAGCTGTCGAGATCGATATGGCGCCCCTCGGGAAAGACAACGATCTTCTTCGGCTCGCGGGCCAGCGCATGCATCCGCTGACCCATTTCTAGCGGGATGACCTGATCGCGCGCACCGTGCAGGATCAGAAGCGGCGCGTTGATCGAGGCAATGTGCTTGTCGCTCTCGTAGCGGTCGACCATCAACCAGCGCAGTGGCAGGATCGGATAGGCTTTGGCGCCAACCTCGACGATCGACGTGTAGGGCGCATCGAGGATGACGCCCGCAACCGGCACCGTCGCCGCGAGTTGCACCGCGACGCCCGAGCCGAGCGACTCGCCGTAGAGGAAGATGTCCGACGGCTTGAGCCCCTGCTTGATGAGGTAGTCATAGGCAAGGCGCGCATCGGCAATATTGTGCGCTTCGGTCGGACTGTCGGTGCTGCCGCTGTAGCCGCGATAAGACATCACGAAGAGGCCGAAGCCCGCCTGCTGATAGCGGCCAAAGCGCCCGGCGCGGTTCGCAAGCCCGCCGCCATTACCGTGAAAATAGAGAATGGTCGGCGCTCCCGGCGGCGCGGGCGTCGACCACGCGATGACGCGCTGGCCGTCGGGCGTCGGAAGCTCCACCTCGCGAAAGCCCTCGAGGCCCGCCGCGGCAGGCGCCACGCGCGATGCGTTGGGGAAGTACGTGAACTTGCGCTGCGCGAAGTACGCGACCGCAACGATCGCCAAGTAGGCGAGCGCCATGTACAGGAGGATCTTTGTCACACCTGCCATGCTCATCCGATCAGCGTCCCCGGAAACGCGCCGGCCGCCGCTCGAGGAAGGCGGCAATACCCTCGGCGCTGTCCTCGCTCGTGGTCGTCAGCATGAACTGGTCGAGATCCATGTGGCTCGCGACATCGTCGAGTGCGCCGGAGAGCCGGTTGACGGTCATCTTAGTCATCTTGACGGGAAGTGGTGGCTCGGCCGCCAGACGTCCAGCGAGTGCCATTGCCGCAGTCAGCGCGCTGCCATTCTCCGCGAGGTGTTCCGTGAGGCCCCATTCATAAGCCTGCTCGGCGTAAATGCGCTCGGAGGCCAGCATGACGGCCTGCTTCGTGCGCGCGGGCCCCATGAGTTGCAGCATCCGCGGAATAGATCCCCAGCTCATGTTCATGCCGAGGTCCACCTCGGGAATGCGGAAATGCGCGCCGCGCGCCGTCACACGAAAATCGAGCGAGACCGCCAGCGCAACACCGCCGCCAATGCAGAAGCCCTCGATCGCCGCGATCGTCACCTGCTCCATCTCGTACCATGCGCGGCACATGCGCGGGCCGATCGCGATCGAGCGCCTCAGCGCGCCGAGCCCCTCGCCGGCCATGGCCTTGCGCTCGCCGTCCTTGAGATCGAATCCTGCCGAGAAGGCCTGCGCATTTCCCGTGAGCACGACGACCGACGTCTCGATGTCGTCCTCGAAGGAGCGCGCGGCTTCGCGAAGCTGCCGCATGGCCACCGGCGAGAGCGCGTTGATGCCGTCGCCGCGATCGAACCGCACGAGCGCGACGCGTCCATCAGGCCCAAGCCCGCGCTCGATACTTACATAGCTTCCATCATCGGCCATGATGCGTACTCCTCGATACGATCGCGGCGAGCACGGGACACGAGAACGGCGCACCAATCAAGCAAAAGAAAGTCATAAAGGCGGGTGGGTCCGGGAGGGTGTCCCTCCCGGTAGAGCGCGAGACCTAGTCTCGCTCGCGCCAAAGGCGCGAACAGGGCTGCCGCCCTGCAACCCGCGTCGCGCTGAAAGCGCGTGTCTTCGACACAACGGACACCCCCGGCCCCCCCGTCTTTTTATGACTTAGTCGCTCGGCGCACGACTTTCATTGCGCCGCACGCTTCGAGATCGGCGATCTCGGCAGCGCTGTAGCCGGCCGCGCCGAGGACGTCGGGGCCATCGGCGCCGAGAAAGCCCGCATGATGGCGGAAATCAACCGGCGTCTCGGAGAATCCGAACGGGCTCGCGATCGTGCGCACAGGGCCCTCGGTTGGATGCTCGCGCGTGGTGAAGAAGCCCGTCGCATTTAGATGCGGGTCATCGAGAACGCCGTCGAGATCGTTGACGGGCATGGCGGGGATGTCGTGTGCGTCGCAGAATGTGAGCCATTCTGCAGTCGTGCGGCTCGGCGCGAGATCGTTCACGATTTGCTGCACGACGTGCTGGTTGTTCGCCCGCGCCGCAGTGGTCGCGATGCGCGGATCGGTTCGCAGATCCTCACGACCGAGCCCGGTACAGAACGCGTTCCAGTGCCTGTCGGTCACGATGAGAATGCAGACATAGCCGTCCTTGGATTGCGAGGGACGGCGATGCGGACTCAAGAGGCGCGGATAGCCGATCTGGCCGCGCGGGGGCTCATAAGTTGCATCGTAAAGGTGCTCGGTCATCCAGAAGGCGGTGATGGTCTCTAACATCGGCACTTCGACGAGCTGCCCCTTGCCCGTACGCTGGCGGTGCACGATGGCCGCGAGGATGGCCATGGCAAGATGCAGACCGGTGGTCTTGTCGACGATAAGGCTCGGCATGAAGCGCGGCTCGCCGCCGGATGCGCGCGCCGTGAGCATGGAGGCGCCGCTCGCGCCCTGCACGAGATCGTCATAGGCGGGCTTGGCGCCATAAGGGCCGGAGCGCTTGTAGCCGAGACAATAGGCATAGACGATCTCGGGATTGACGGCGCGGACATCGTCATAGCCGAGACCCAGGCGCTCGATGGCCTGCGGGCGGTTGTTGTGCACGAAGACATCGGCGCTGGCAGCGAGGCGCTTCACGACCTCGACGGCCTCGGGACGCTTGAGGTCGAGGCAGACGGATTTCTTGTTGCGGTTGGCCGCGAGAAAGATCGGCCCCATGCCCTTGGTCGGGGGCGTGCCGGGGTTGCGCATGATGTCGCCTTCGGGCGGCTCGATCTTGACGACATCGGCGCCCATGTCGGCGAGATGCAGCGTGGCGAAGGGACCGGACACGACAGCGGTCAGGTCGAGAATACGAATGCCGTCGAGCGGGCCGGGCATGGGATGTTCATCCTCGTTGGGGTGTGACGCGCGGTGGACAGGGCGCCTTCAGCGATTACCGCGACGCGCTTTCTCTGCGAAGCGCACGGCCTCGTCGGCGGCGCGGAAGAGGGCGCGGGCCTTGTAGACGCATTCCATCTGCTCGGCTTCGGCATCGCTGTCGGCGACGACACCGGCACCCGCCTGCACGTACATGCGCCCATCCTTGACGATCGCCGTGCGCAACACGATGCACGTATCCATGTTGCCGTCAGCAGCAAAATAGCCGACGCAGCCGGCATATGGCCCGCGCTTTTCCTTCTCCAGCTCGTCGATGATTTCCATGGCGCGCACCTTGGGCGCACCCGAAAGCGTGCCGGCGGGAAAGCCCGCCATCAACGCGTCGATCGCATCGTGTTTGGGATCGATCTCACCATGCACGGTCGAGGAAAGATGCATGACCTGGCTGTAGCGCTCGACATCGAAGCTCGATGCGACCGAGACCGAGCCGATCTTCGCAACGCGCCCGACATCGTTGCGCCCGAGATCGAGCAGCATGAGATGCTCGGCCCGCTCCTTGGGATCATTGACGAGCTCGCGCTCCAGCGCCGCATCTGCTTCGGGCGTTGCACCGCGCGGGCGCGTACCGGCGAGCGGACGGAGCGTGACGCGCCCATCGCGCACGCGGACGAGGATTTCCGGCGACGAGCCGACGAGCGCGAAGTCACCGAAGTCGAGATGAAAAAGAAACGGCGAGGGGTTCGTGCGCCGGAGTGCCCGGTAAAGCGCAAAGGGCGGCAGCGTGAACGGCGCGGAGAAGCGCTGCGAAACGACGATCTGGAAGGCATCGCCGGCGGCGATGTATTCCTTGCAGCGCCCGACCATGGCTCGGTACTCGGCAGGCGAGGTGTTCGACACCGGCTCGGGCGCCTCGAGCGGATCGAAGCCCGCGAGCGCATGATGCGGAAGCGGCGCATCGAGGCCCGCGATCACATTGGCGAGCCGATGTTGCGCAGCTTCATAGGCCTTGGCCGGATCGCCGCCCGCCTCCGGATAAACGGGCGAGACCAGCGTCATCTCGTCCTTCACGGCATCGAAGATGACCATCACGGTCGGACGCACCAGGATAGCATCCGGCACACCGAGCTTGTCGGGCGGCACTTTGGGCAGGTGCTCGACCAGCCGCACATTGTCGTAACCGAAATAGCCGAACACGCCGGCCGCCATGGGCGGGAGGTTCGGCGGCGTCTCGATGCGCGAGCGTTCCAGGAGGGCGCGCAGCGATGCGAGTGTCGGCGCGGTCTCCGGTTCGAATACGTCGGGTGTCTCGCGCGGGCTCCGGTTGATTTCCGCGCGATCACCGAAGGCGCGCCAGACCGTATCGGGCTCCAGGCCGATGATCGAGTAGCGGCCGCGAACCTCACCTCCCTCGACGGACTCGAGAAGAAAACTCAGCGGCCGGCCATCCGCCAGCTTGAGCATGGCCGAGACAGGCGTTTCGAGGTCGGCGACGAGGCGTGTCCACACGAGTTGCGGGCGGCCCTGCCGGTAGGTAGCCGAAAACGCGTCGAGCGACGGCTCGACCTCGACAAAAGAGGCAGGAGCAGGCGGCATCTAGGTTCGTTCCCCGGTGACGTCAGGCGTGGCGACAGGCCCGTAAACAGGCATAGTCGGGGGCAACCTAGTGGCAGAACGATCCCGAGGGAAGCACTTGCACCGCGCCCATGACAGATGAGCCGCGCGCGCGCCCTGCATAGGACGGCAGCGGGCTCCGGTGCCCGGTAAGACGATCAGAGATAGTTCGGAGGCGCGAGATGATACCAGCCGAAGATGAAGCTCAGGAGCGCCAGCGGCAGGGCGACACAGGTCAGCGCGAGGGCACGCCGGCCAAACTTCAGGGACGCCCAGGCACCGGCAATACCCGCCGCAGGCATGAGCCAGAGCAAGACGAATGGATACTCGAAGAGATCTTCGAAGGTCGTGCCACGACGAACGGGCATCCAGGTTGCCCAGGCAACGGGCTCCACGATGTAGAGCGAGACGGCCGTCCACGCAAAGAGGACAGTCATCGCGACAACGGCATTCGCCAGCATCAGAGAGGTCATGAACCCTGATGCCGGGATGGGTGCGCGGGCTTCATCACCGTAGTATGAAATCGTCACGAGCGGCCTCGATGTCGATCGTCGAAAACGTGAACGGCCACGCTGCCACTTCGGCAGACCGGCATACTAGCCCTGCACGGTAAATAGAGAGTTACGACGCGGGTCGGCACCCTCCCTGCCCTCCGACGCGGTGAACGGAGACTTGAGAGGCCCCATGCGGATTGCGACCTGGAATATCAACGGCGTCAAAGCCCGGCTGGACGGCCTACTAACCTGGCTCCGCGAGACCGAGCCCGACGTCGCCTGCCTTCAGGAGATCAAGAGCGTTACCGAAGGCTTCCCGGCCGATCGGATCGCCGAGGCCGGCTATCAGTGCGTCGTGCACGGCCAGAAGGGCTTCAACGGCGTTGCAATACTCTCCAAGCTCCCGCTTGAAGACGTCGTCACCGGCTTTCCCGGCGAGCCAGACACGGGACAATCGCGCTACATCGAAGCCCTCGTGACCGGAGACGCGGGCATCTGCCGGGTGGGCTGCCTTTATCTTCCCAACGGCAACCCCATCGGAACGGACAAGTTCACCTACAAGCTCACGTGGATGTCGGCGTTCGAAACCTACGTGCGCACCCGCCTGACCCTCGAAGAACCGATGGTGCTCGCAGGCGATTACAACGTGATCCCGACCCCCGCCGATGCTCGCCGGCCCGAAGCCTGGACGGGAGACGCGCTCTTTCAACCGGAATCGCGCGCAGCCTTCCGCCGCCTCATCGGACTGGGCCTCACGGATAGTGTGCGCGCCTGCCATCCTGGCGCGGGCGTCTACACCTTTTGGGATTATCAGGCTGGCTCTTGGCAGAAGGACGATGGCATCCGCATCGACCATCTTCTGCTTTCACCGCAGGCAGCCGATCGCTTGAGCGCTGCCGGCGTCGACCGTTTCACGCGCGGCTGGGAAAAGCCGTCGGATCATGTGCCGGCTTGGGTGGAACTCGCCGCTTGAGGCGCGCGCTCAGCGACGCCCAGGCGCACCGACATCGCGGACGCTGTTCTGATCGACGCCCGGCTTGATCGGACTCGCCGTCAGCGTACCATCCTGCTGAATTTGCAGGGTACCCGGTCCGCGCAGCTCATCGAGAAGCTGAATAGGTTTGCCGTCTCCGCACGTGCGCGTCGGCACGATCTCGGCGCGGCTCTCCTCAGTCTGGCGGAAAGCGCGGCCGAAGTCGAAGAACTGCGCCCAGCGCTTGACCAGCGGGCGTGCTTCCCTGCGGCCCGGCTCGTTCATGCCGCAGTAGATGTTCTGATAGATGTCGTCAATCCACAGGTGGTCGTTCGGAGACGCGCCCCGGACGGCCAGTTCGGCGAGCGCCAGCGCGCGTGCTTCATCCTTCTCGACGGTCTGTCCGCGCCAGTATTGATTGGCGAGGAAGGCTTGCGCGCCCGCATGGCCCCCCTGAACGAGCGTGGAAAGGAAATGCAGCGCGAGCCCGTCGTCCCTGCGGCCGCCCTCGCCGCTGATCAGCATCTTCGCGAGCTCGAACTGCGCATCGCGATTGCCGAAGAATTTGGCCGCGTGCTCGATATAACGAAGCGCCATAGCCGGATTGGGCGCCATGTTCAGCTCAGGTACGCCTCGGTTCAGATACTCGCCGAACGACAGCAGCGCCTTGGAGACATACGGCGCGCGCGGGTCGTCGTCAGGATCGACATTGACGTTGCTGACGACGATCTGGCGCAGCAGCCGGAAGGCTTCGGCATGATCGGTATGCGGCCCCGAGTTGTCGGAAAGGATGGCCGCAAGCATGTACTGGGCAATGAACTCGCCCTTGTTCGCAGCATATCGCAGAGCCGGAATGGCGAACTCGACATAGCCGCCGCGATAGGCATTGATGCCCTGCTCCAGGGCTGCGGCGGGACTGACGAATGTCACGGCCGGATCTCTCGCGTCCGCCGGGATGGCGGACGGTGGCGCCACGAGCACAGCAAGCCCAAGCGCGATGGCGCCTGCCCATGTCCGCATCCGACAAGACGTCAGCTCGAGAGACAACTTCGTCCTTTCCGCCAGCAGGGACCGAGCCTCGCAGGCGATCAAATCCGGAAGCTCACGCCACCAAGCGCCGCTCTCAACATCACTGCGAGCGCCTCATTCTGGGCACTTATTTGGGACCGCAACCCGGCGGGCCACTCGCTCGAACCGCACGTCCCGGCATGATCCTGCACATGCTCTGGATCCCGCATTTCAGTGCGGGACCGAGATGACCGTGTCGGCACTTTGTGGCTCTAAAGTGGCGCATCGAAGCCATATCGTTGCGCCCCGGCAACACATGGTTAACGATTCTAGAACTAATTGGATTCGAGGAGTTTTTGAGGGCAACAATGGGGCATGAAAACACTCGCTCTGTACATCGCTGCCGCAATTGCCGAGATCGCCGGCTGCTTCGCCCTCTGGGCCGTTACGCGCCTCGGCGCTTCGGCGTGGTGGCTCGCTCCCGGCGTGCTCGCGCTCGTCCTGTTCGGCTGGCTCCTGACGCGGGTCGATGTCGACTTCGCCGGACGTGCCTATGCCGTGTACGGCGGCATCTATATCGCCGCGTCACTCCTGTGGCTGTGGACCGTCGAAGGACGTGGTCCCGATCGCTGGGATCTCATCGGCGCTGGTGTTGCCGTGACAGGCGCAATGATCATTCTTTACATGCCGCGCTCAGCATAAATTCTGTACTGTTGAGAATAAGAACTCCCTCGCCGCCTCAACTGCAGGCAATGGTGCCAGATTAACCGGCGCCGAGGCAGCGTTGCCTCATCGACAATCTTCCGTCATACTTCCGACACGGTAGAGAAACTGGACGGCGATCCGTTCGCTGGCCGATCCGGTTCAACAGTGTGCAGGGAGTAGCCATGGCTGAAGCCAGGCAGCAGGCCCGTCGTCCTCACGGCGCGGCCGGTGCGATTGTTCTGAATGGGGTGCACAAGTGGTACGGTGAGTTTCATGTCCTGCGCGACATCAACCTCACGGTGCGGGAAGGCGAGAAGATCGTCATCTGCGGCCCCTCTGGCTCCGGCAAATCCACGCTGATCCGCTGCATCAACCGGCTTGAAGAGCACCAGCAAGGCCAGATCGTCGTCGACGGCACGGAACTCACCAACGATCTCCGGAACATCGACAGAATCCGTGCCGAAGTCGGCATGGTCTTTCAATCCTTCAATCTGTTCCCCCATCTGACGATCCTCGACAATCTCTGCCTCGCCCCTGTCTGGGTGAAGAAAAAATCCCGCGCGGAGGCCGAGAAGACGGCGCGCATGTACCTCGAGCGCGTGAAGATTCCCGAACAGGCGCTCAAGTATCCCGGCCAGCTTTCGGGCGGCCAGCAGCAGCGTGTCGCCATCGCCCGCGCGCTCTGCATGAACCCGAATATCATGCTCTTCGACGAGCCGACGTCGGCTCTCGATCCCGAGATGATCAAGGAAGTGCTCGACGTCATGATCGAGCTCGCGAACTCGGGCATGACCATGATGTGCGTGACGCACGAAATGGCCTTTGCGCGGTCCGTGGCCGACCGCGTGATCTTCATGGATCGCGGCGAGATCGTCGAAATGGCGCCGCCCGAGGAATTCTTCGCCAATCCCAAGTCCGATCGCACGAAGCACTTTCTCAGTCAGATCCTCAATCACTGATGCGGCTCGGCCGCATCGGGGAACGCCGGCGCCCAACGCAAGGCCGGACGCCCGGCAGAACAGAAGCCGTTACCAATAGTATGGAAAAGGGAAACCTCATGAAACGAGCGACCAAGCTGATCGCAACGGCCGCCGCTGTTGCACTCACCACTGCCGGTGTGGCGAGCGCCCAGACCCTCGACAAGGTCAAGAAGCAAGGCACGCTGTCGTGCGGCGTGAACGTGGGCCTCGCCGGCTTCTCGGCTCCCGATGACAAAGGCAACTGGACCGGTCTCGACGTCGATTTCTGCCGCGCCGTCGCTGCAGCCGTGCTCGGCGATGCGACGAAAGTGCGCTTCGTGCCGACGACCGCTAAAGAGCGCTTCACGGCGCTGCAGTCGGGCGAGATCGACGTGCTCAGCCGCAACACGACCTGGACATTGGGACGCGATAGCTCGCTCGGCCTCAGCTTCGTCGGCGTCAACTACTACGACGGCCAGGGCCTGATGGTGAAGAAGTCGCTCGGTGTGAAGAGCGGGCTGGAGCTCAGCGGCGCCACCGTGTGCGTGCAGACCGGCACGACGACCGAGCTCAACCTCGCCGACTTCTTCCGCGTGAACAAGCTCGAGTACAAGCCCGTCGTGTTCGAGAAGGCCGACGAGACGCTGACCGCCTATCAGGCCGGCCGCTGCGACGTGTACACGACCGATGCCTCGGGCCTCTATGCCCAGCGCCTCCAGCTTCAGCAGCCCGATGAGCATATCGTGCTCCCCGAGATCATCTCCAAGGAACCCCTTGGCCCCTCCGTGCGCCAGGGCGACAGCCAGTGGTTCACGATCGTGAAGTGGGTGCACTTCGCCATGCTGAACGCCGAGGAGGCGGGCATCACGAAGGCTAACGTCGACGAGATGGGGAACTCGACCAACCCGGACATCCGCCGCATCCTCGGCAAGGAAGGTGAGTTCGGCAAGGGTATCGGCCTCGGTGCCGACTGGGCCTACCAGATCATCAAGCAGGTCGGGAACTACGGCGAGGTCTTCGAGAAGAACGTCGGCTCCGGCTCGCGCATTAACATCGCCCGCGGCCAGAACAACCTCTGGACCAAAGGCGGTCTGCAGTACGCCCCCCCCATCCGCTGACGCACGATCGAACGAGCCGGTGCGTGCGGTCGTCTACTGACAGCTGCACGCACCGGATACATCCATTCGGAGGGGGAACTCAGCGGTCATGACGGCAACAGCGAACAGGCCAGGACCTGGGCCGATTGCACCGCCCTCGAAACCGAACCTGCTCTATCGGCCAGAGTTCCGTCAGGCCATCTACCAGATCCTCCTCGCGGCCGGGCTGATCTTTGCTTTCTGGACCATCGCCAGCAACGTCAGCGATAACCTCGCGCGCCAGAACATCGCTTCGGGCTTCGGCTTCTGGGACCGCACCTCCGGCTTCGACATCTCCCAATCGCTGATCGCCTATAATAACCAATCGACGTACGGCCAGGCCTTCTGGGCCGGTCTACTCAATACGCTGCTGGTTGCCGCGATCGGCATCGTCTTCGCGACCATTCTCGGATTTCTCGTCGGCATCGGGCGCCTGTCCTCGAACTGGCTGATCGCGCGCATCTGCGGCGCCTATGTCGAGATCCTCCGCAACCTGCCGCTGCTGCTGCAGCTCTTCTTCTGGTACTTCGCCGTCCTGAAAAATCTGCCCGGACCGCGCCAGAGCTTCTCGCTTCCCTTTGGCGCCTCACTCAACGTGCGCGGTCTCTATCTGCCGGCGCCCGTTCCCGGCGAGGGCTTCGGCGCGGTGTTGATCGCGCTCGCCATCGGCATCGTGGCTTCGTTCGCCGTCGCAATGTGGGCGAAGCGCCGCCAGCGCGAGACAGGCGAGCGCTTCCCGGTTCTGTGGACCACGCTCGCGCTCATCCTGCTGCTGCCGGGCGCGGTCTACATCGCGCTCGGCCAGCCGCTGAGCTTCGAGTATCCAGCCCTGCGCGGCTTCAACTTCCAGGGCGGCATCGCCGTTCAGCCGGAACTCATGGCACTCGTGGTCGGGCTCTCCACCTACACGGCGAGCTTTATTGCCGAGATCGTTCGCGCCGGCATTGCAGGCGTGCCGCGTGGTCAGCGCGAGGCGGCGAATGCCCTCGGCCTCTCGAGCGGCCTCACCATGCGGCTCGTCATTCTTCCACAGGCGCTGCGCATCATCATCCCGCCGCTGACCAGCCAATACCTCAACCTGACGAAGAACTCCTCGCTCGCGGTCGCGATCGGCTATCCGGACTTCGTCAGCGTCTTCACCGGCACCGTGCTCAATCAGACCGGTCAGGCGGTGGAGGTCATTCTGCTCACCATGCTCGTGTTCCTGACGATCAGCCTGATCACGTCGGCGTTCATGAACTGGTTCAACAAGCACATCGCGCTCGTCGAGAGATAGGGGGGCCGCCATGACGAGCACGACATCGGAAATGCGCCCGCCCCGCAGTGAAGTCGGCGTCATCGGCTGGCTGCGCAAAAACCTGTTCTCGAGCCCGACGAACGCGGTCCTGACCCTCGTCGGAGTCTGGATCATCTGGAGCGCGGTCAGTGGCGCCGTGCACTGGACCATTACCAACGCGACATGGGACGGCACCAGCGGCAAGGACTGCTCGTGGCCGGGTGCCGGCGCCTGCTGGCCGTTCATCGAGGCGAAATTCAGCCAGTTCATGTACGGCCGCTATCCCGAGCCGCAGCGCTGGCGCGTCGATCTCACGTACGTGCTCGCGGTCATCGGCCTCGTGCCGCTGATGATTCCGCGCGTTCCCTTCAAGCTCTTCAATACGATCTATATGATCGTGTTCTTTCCCATCGCGGCCTTCCTTCTCCTCTCTGGCGGCTACTTCGGTCTCCCCTATATCCCGACGGAGCTGTGGGGCGGCCTGCTCGTGACGCTCGTCGTCGCCAGCGTCGGCATTGCGGGAGCCTTCCCGCTCGGCATTCTCCTGGCCCTCGGCCGGCGCTCGCGCATGCCGATCGTGCGGTGGGTATCCGTTGCCTTCATCGAGCTCGTGCGCGGCGTGCCCCTCATTACCGTGCTGTTCATGGCTTCGGTGATGCTGCCACTGTTCCTGCCCGAAGGCATGACCATCGACAAACTGCTGCGCGCGCTGATCATGGTGGCGCTGTTCGCAGCCGCCTATCTTGCGGAGGTGATCCGCGGCGGACTGCAGGCCATTCCGCGCGGCCAGTTCGAGGCCGCCGACGCGCTCGGCCTCACCTACGCGCAGAAGATGGGCCTCATCGTTCTGCCGCAGGCGTTGAAGCTCGTCATTCCGGGCATCGTGAACACCTTCATCGGTCTCTTCAAGGACACGAGTCTCGTCCTCATCATCGGCATCTTCGACCTGCTCGGCATCGTGCAGCTCAACCAGTCCGATGCGAACTGGTTCTCGCCGTCGACCGCCATGACCGGCTACATCTTCGCAGGACTGGTCTTCTGGATCTTCTGCTTCGGCATGTCGCGCTACTCACTCTTCATCGAGCGCCGCCTCGCAGAGAGCGACCGGAGGTAGCGCTGCCAGAAAACTGGACCCAGCGGGCGGACTCGGCGTAGCTTCGTTCGCCGCCTCCGGTGGCACCTGCCATCCCTTTCCGCCCACACCCGCGCCGTGCACACGCGTGCGCGCCCGCCTTGCCGAGCCCTGCATGATCTGGCTGCTCATACTCGTGTTCGGGCTGATCGGTGGCGTGATCGGCGGTGTCGTGGGCTTCGGTGCCTCCATTCTCATGATGCCCGTGCTCGTCTTCGCCTTCGGCCCGAAGGAAGCCGTCCCGATCATGGCCATTGCGAGCGTCCTCGCGAACTGGATGCGCGTCGCCATCTGGTGGCGCGAAGTGGACTGGCGCGCCAATGCCGCCTACTGCGCAACGGCAATCCCAGCAGCCGCGCTCGGTGCACGCACGCTCATCGCGCTCGACGCGCGCATGGTCGAAGTCGCGCTCGGCATCTTCCTGATCGCCGTCGTACCGGTGCGCCGCTGGCTCATGAGACGCGGCTTCTCGGTGAACCTCTTGGGACTGGCGCTGGTTGGCGCCTGTATCGGCTTTCTCACCGGCCTCGTGGCGTCCACAGGCCCGCTCAACACGCCCTTCTTCCTCGCCTATGGTCTCACCAAGGGCGCGTATATCTCGACAGAGGCCGTCGGTTCGGGCGCCGTGAGCCTCGTCAAATCGCTCGTCTTCCGCACGTACGGCATCTTGCCCTGGGAGACGATCGCGCGCGGGCTGATCGTCGGCGCCTCGCTCATGATCGGCTCGTGGTTCGCGAAGGCCATCGTCATGCGCCTCGACGCGCGCCACTACGCCGGCATTCTCGAAGCCATGATGGTGCTGGCGGGCTTCACGATGATCTACGCGGCTTTGTCTTAATTGCAGTGCCGCGGTCTGCTGGGAAGATGGTGCTATCGCAACCTTGCCGTCATGCTATGCCCGCGGCGGCCATGCGGAGAGCAATCGACTATGTCGCGGGCAGCTTTTTCTCAGGGACAGCCTACCGGCCGGCGCGCAGTCGCGCGCTCATGGGCTCCAGCGCGGCCTACCGGCCGACGCGCAGTCGCGCGCTCATGAAGTGTGCTGCCATGCGAAAGGTAGGGCGACCGCTGCCGCGAGCGCCAAACTCATAAAAGACGGGGGTCCGGGGGTGTCCGTCGTGTCAAAGACACGCGCCTTCGGCACGATGCGGAGCGCGAGGCGGCAGCCTCGCTCGCGCAGCGGCGCCGCGATCAATCGATTAGCCCAACCGCGCTTCCCGCTCGGCTTCGCCGGACGTGAGATCCGCGAGCACAGTTTCGCCAGCGACAGCGCGCTGACCGACCGAGACGAGCGCCGTCTTGCCCTCGGGCAGATAAACATCCGCGCGGCTACCGAAACGGATCAGACCGAAGCGCTCGCCGACGCCGACCATGTCCCCTTCGTCCTTGAAGGTGACGATGCGGCGCGCGATCAGGCCGGCAATCTGGACGCAGCCAATCTCCTCGCCCGCTCCTGTCGTGATCACAATCGCGCGTCGCTCGTTGTCGGCACTGGCTTTGTCGAGCGCGGCATTGAGGAAGGCGCCCGGCACATAGACGGAGCGGCTGATGCGGCCCGCCACCGGCGACCGGTTGATGTGCACATCGAAGACCGAGAGGAAGATCGAGATGCGTTGACGCTCACCGATACCGAAACCGAGCTCGGGCGGCGGCACGACGCGCTCGATCGCCGAGATCCGCCCATCGGCAGGCGCGATCACGAGGCCTTCGCGCAAGGGCGTGACGCGATCGGGGTCGCGAAAGAAGTAGGCGATCCAGGCCGAGATGACGACGAGCAGCCAGCCGAGCGGCGGCCAGATCATGAGGAAGAGCAGCGCCAGCACGACGCCGATCGCGAGAAACTTCCAGCCGTCCCGATGCACCGGAACGAACATGGACATGATGGTGGAAGGAAGATTATGACCGGCCACGGGCCACCCTGAGCTGTATGAGCACGCACGCAACCGGGCGCCCGCGCGGGGCGCAGCCGGCTTTCTGGCCAGAGTGGTACTCGCGAGCGCCCCGGACCGCAACCCGCGATCGTTCCGCTCCCAGACAATGATCCGGCCGCATTCTTGGATATGTTACAGATCACAGCCGCGAGCCGCGTCGCATCGACGGTGCGAATCGCATAGGCACCGCCGTTCGAGCCGCCGCGGACTGTTGGGCGGCATCAGGGATCTACGAGGCAGCGACTTGGCGGCCATTTCACTCCAGCCCCGCACGCGAAGGCGCCATGGCCCTGCGGTTGCAGTGCTGGCGCTCGCCCTCGGCGCGGCGCTCATAACGCCCCTCCTCGCGCAGAGCCGGCAGCCTGCCGGTATCGGACTCACTGGCCTGCCGCTCCCGCGTTTTGTGAGCCTCAAGTCCGACCGTGTGCAGGTGCGCCAGGGCCCCGGGACGGATCACAAGATTCTATGGGTGTTCAACCGGGTCGGGCTTCCGGTCGAGGTGCTGGAGGAGCACGAGAACTGGCGCCAGGTGCGCGACCAGGATGGCAGCGTCGGCTGGGTTGCGCACGCCCTGCTATCAGCGCGACGCACCGGCGTGATCATGGCCTGGGCGACCGGGGAGCAGCGCACGAGCGGCGCGGCCAAACCGGTGCCGCTCTTCGATGAGGATTCGACATCCGCCCGCCAGCTCGCCCTGCTCGAGCCCGGTGTCATCTGCGGCATACGGCGCTGCGACGGCCGCTGGTGCCAGATCTCGGTCGGCGACTTCCGCGGCTATGTCGAGCAAGCCAAGCTCTGGGGCGTGTATCCCGGCGAAACCATTCGTTGAGGGCGGCGCGCGCGGCAGTTCCACCGTGGCGGCCGAGGCTCTAAGCTCGCGCTCACAACAAGCCTATTGCCATCCACAGGGAGAACGACATGACCGGGCGCTTGAGCGGCAAGACTGCCTTCTGTACGGCTTCGGGCGCGGGTATCGGGCGCGCCACCGCGCTGGCCTTCGCGCGCGAAGGCGCCCGCGTGATCGCGACCGACCTCGATGCCGGTGCCCTCGAGAAACTGAAGCGTGAAGGCATCGCAGAGACGCGCAAGCTCGACGTGCGCGATACCGCCGCCGTGAACGCGCTGGCCAAGGAATTCGGCGCCGTCGACATCCTCTTCAATGCTGCGGGGTTCGTCGCGCATGGCACGGTGCTCGAGTGCTCGGAAGGCGATTGGGACTTTTCCTTCGACCTCAATGTGAAGTCCATGCACCGCACGATCTCGGCGTTCCTCCCTGCCATGCTCGCTAGGGGCGGCGGCTCGATCGTCAATATCGCCTCGGCGGCGGGTTCCCCGCGCGGCGTGATCAACCGCTATGTCTACGGCGCCACGAAAGCGGCGGTGATCGGCCTCACGAAGTCGGTCGCGGCGGATTTCATTCGCAAGGGCGTTCGCTGCAATGCCATCTGCCCAGGCACGGTGCAGTCCCCTTCGCTCGATGCGCGCATCGCCGCGCAGGCCCAGGCGCTCGGAAAGCCGCAGGATGAAGTCCGCCAGATGTTCATCGACCGCCAGCCCATGGGCCGCCTCGGCACGGCCGAGGAGATTGCCTCGATCGCGATCTATCTGGCGAGCGACGAAGCCGCCTTCACGACGGGCCAGGCCTTTCTTGTGGACGGCGGGTTCACGCTCTGATGACAGGTGCCCTGTTGCCCGCGCGCACCTGCGATCGGCCGCGCGTACGGATATAATTCCCGAATCGGGCGCCGGTGGGCTGTGAATGGCGACCCGATTACTCTGACAGGGGAAGACGACTATGGGCACGATTCGTAGTGGGATCGCCGCGGCGGCGATGGCGGCTGCATTGTCGCTCGGCATGGCGTCAGTGGCTTCGGCCCAGTGCGTCAACAAGGGCGGCCAGGGCACGAACACGACCGAGGCCGGCGCGAAGTTCCAGGCATGGGAAGCCGTGCTTCAGGCGACCGACTGGGGTAGCTGGGCGCAGTTCATGTCGGCCGGCCAGAAGATCGGCACGGCTCCGGGCTACAAAGTGAGCAAGGTTCGCTTCAAGTGCGGCAAGGGCGGGCTCGGCTCGGAGTGCAAGGCTTTCGCGACGCTCTGCAAGTAGCCTAAGCTGATTGCAGGCTCTCAGCCTGCTGCGCGCGAAGCGATACTGCGGCGGCTCTCGGGCCGCCGCATTCTATTTGGGGCCCCAAAATTCGGCCGAGGGAAGAGAAGACGCGATGGCGAAGACCGTTCTTGGATTCATCGGCGGCAGCGGACACTACGACTTGCCGGATTTCCAGAACCCGCACTGGGAGCTGATCGCGAGTCCCTGGGGCGTCGCGTCGGATGCCATTCTCTTCGCGGAGGTGGAGGGTTTGCCGATCCGGTTCCTGCCGCGACATGGACGCGGCCATCGTGTGCCGCCGACGGAGATCAACTACCGCGCCAATATCGACTGCCTGAAGCGGGCGGGCGTCACGGATCTCATCTCGATATCGGCCTGCGGCTCTCTCAAGGAAGAATATCCGCCCGGTCACTTCGTGCTGGTGGACCAGTTCATCGACCGCACATTCGCGAGAGAGAAATCCTTCTTCGGCACGGGCTGCGTCGCGCATGTGTCCGTCGCCGATCCGGTGAGCCCGGCGCTCGCCGACGAAATCTGGAAGGCGGCTGAGGCCGAAGGCATTGCGGTCACCCGTGGCGGCACGTACCTCGCCATGGAAGGCCCGCAGTTCTCGACGCGCGCTGAATCGAATCTCTATCGATCATGGGGCTGTGATGTGATCGGCATGACGAACATGCCGGAGGCGAAACTCGCACGCGAAGCGGAGATCTGTTACGCGACACTCGCCATGGTCACGGACTACGATTGCTGGCACGACGATTACCGCGAGGTGGACGTCGCAGATATCATCAAGGTGCTCATGGCGAACGTGAGCAAGGCACAGCGGATCATCACGCGGCTCTGCCGTACGTTTCCCCGCGAACACCCACCATGTCCGATCGGCTCGGATCGCGCGCTCGAAAGCGCAATTATCACGCCGCCAGATGCGCGCGATCCTGCGTTGGTCGCGAAACTGGATGCGGTTGCAGGGCGCATCCTGCATAGGTCCTAGATTTCTGCAGTCTCAGCCGCCTTTGGGAATCTGGGCCACGCACGCATCCATGAACTCATTCATCGTGATCGGCCCCGTCAATGCGAGGTCGGTCGGGATGACTTTCTGACCGCTCTCCGCCTCGGCCGGGCTGAGCACGCCGTTGGCGTCCTTGTCCGCAAATCGGAACTGCGCCTGACAGTCAGCGCGCGAATTCTGCTCACCAGCGGGTGGAATTTCATTTCTCGGTGTCTGAGCAAATGCCGACGAAGTACAAATGCCGATCGCTGCCATAACCGTTGCCATCCTACGCATCTTCATCTCCTCATAAAATATAAGAGGTCACTTCGCACGCGATGGACGTAGCGATGCGTTGGATGGGCTTCAATCGGGATGAACCCTTAACGCGCGGCAGATGCGGTACACGACTACGCGCACGGCGAGCTGCCTCGCCTCAACGTAAGTACCGTTGAGACGAGGCAAAAATCAGCAGACGAACTGGCGCGATCGAACTCAGCCGCCCTTGGGCACCTGCGCAAGGCACGCGGTCATGAACTCGCTCTCGCTGATCGGCCCGGCGAGCGCAAGCTGCGTCGGAACGACCTGTTTGGCGTTCTCGGCTTCCGCTACGCTTAGCGTACCGTCCCCGTTGGCATCAGCTGTTCTGAAGTTCTCCAAGCAGTCGGCGCGGTTGGTTTCCTGGCCAGCCGGCTTGGACTCGTTTCCGGGGACGCCTGTCTGCGCAAACGCCGGGCCCATGCCGAGGCCGAACACGATCGCTGCAATTGCAAATTTGTTCATTCGCTCTCTCCTTGAGTTTGCTCACCTAACGGGCAAACCACGAGCGAACGAGGGGCGTTCCCTCACAGATATTTGCGGGTGCCAGGGCCCGTTCGCGCGCTCAGCCGGGGAACTGAATGACGATGCGCATCTTCAGAAGCCAGGGGAAGTAGCGCTGAAGCACTTCACCGATCGTCCACAGAACGACCATCAGCACGAGCAATGCGGGCAGCGCTGCAAACACCGCCTTCATGAAGAAGGCGACCAGATTCTTGAAAGGCACACTGAGGCGGGTGACGGTCACGCCATCCGCCGCGGGCAGTTGCTCCACCGGCGCCGATAAGCGCGCGCTGTCGGATGCCGCGGCCATCGCCGCCTTGAGCGAAGAGGGAAAGCGCTCCCCGTTGGCCTCACGCTCGCGGGCGTCGCGTTCGTCGCGCGCGCGGCGCAAGGTGCGCGGGAGGTCGTCGCTCAACGTGGAGAAATGCGGCTCGGGCATGGCCCATCGGGCTCCCTGGTGCGGAAAGACGCTCACGCACGGCAATGAGACGAACGCAACGGCGCGATGCCGCTTCGTTAACGTCTCATTAGGGCTACATTAGGGTCCGGATGGGCAAAAGGCCGGAGCACGCGCGCTGTGTCGGTGACAATGATGGTAGCGGGAGGCGGACTTGAACCGCCGACCTAAGGATTATGAGACCTTCGCTCTAACCACCTGAGCTATCCCGCCATAACCAGCGCCCCCGTATAAGGATGGCGCACAACGACTGTCAATAGAAGCTGACCAACGCTGTTGCTCGAAATCGCGCCCCAGGCGCGAGAGGGGCTGCCGCCCCTTCACCCCGCTCGGGGGAACACCCCCGAACCCCCGTTTTTTTTTGACTTATTCCGCTGCGACCTGCACGACTTCGCGCATCTTCTCGAAGCGCAGCATCGTGAAGAGGCCCCACGGGCGCAGCGCACGCCGGCCGAGCAGCTTCAGGTTGTCACAGACCAGGACGCGATCGACGTCGAACACCGGGTGCCAGCCGAGCTTGTCGGCGAACGGCGCCATGCGGCGCTCGACCCAGCCGCGCACGCCCTCTTCCTGGCTGAAATGATTCACCAGGATGACTTCGCCGCCGACCTTGCAGACGCGCGCCAGCTCGCGCATGACCTTCTCTGGGTCCGGGACAACAGTCATCACGTACATGGCGACGACGGTATCGAATGAGCCCGTCGGAAACGTGAGCTCGCTCGCATCCATCTCGTGAAGGCCGGTGACGTTGTTCAGGCCCTCCTCGGCGACCTTCTCGCGCGCCTTGTCAAGCATCTCGGGCGAAAGGTCGATGCCGACGATCTCGAGATGACGGCCATAGTCGGGAAGCGAGAGGCCCGTACCGACACCCACCTCGAGCACCTTGCCCTGACGCTGGTTGATGAACTCAACGGAGTGTCGGCGGCCTTCTGTCGTGAAGCGACCGAAGGTGTTGTCGTAGACGGGCGCCCAGCGACGATAGGCCAACCTTACAGTCGCCTCATCCATCTGAGTTGTTGCCGTGCGCCCGGCTGTACTGTTCTGCATTCCCGACGTTCCCTGCCCATTCTCCGAACGCAACATCGACGTCAATCCTCGTCAATGCATCTCATGCGAGCTGAACGCCCGCCGCCCTCATTCGCCGGGTCCAGCAGCCACTGCAGCACCTGCACTGGCACGAGAGCCCACTGCCCCTGACGCGGCATTGGAGCCCAATTCGTCTATGTCGGAAGAGGTCGCAGTGATCCAGCCGCCACCGAGCACGCGCGCCACCGTATCGGTTGAATAGAAGACGCACGCCTGACCCGGAGCCACCCCGAACTCTCCGTCGTCCAGAACAACCGCTGCCGCTCGCCCTTCGAGCGTGAGAACCGCCGACAACGGCTCTTGTGATGAACGCACGCGCGCATGGATACGTTCACGCACGACGCCCCCGCTATCGGCCGGCTCGTCCCCGAGCCAATTCACGTCTTTAAGCATAATCGTGCGCACACGCAAGCTGTCTCGGGGTCCGACGACCACCTCTGCACGTGCTGCATCGAGCCGAACGACGTACAGTGGATCGCGGCCCGTCACACCGAGACCGCGGCGCTGGCCGACCGTGAAACCGATGATACCGTCGTGGCGCCCGAGCACCCGTCCATCGACATGAACGATGTTTCCCGGTGTCGCCGCTTCGGGCTTCAGTCGCTCGATGACATCGCTATAGCGACCGGTCGGCACGAAGCAGATGTCCTGGCTGTCAGCTTTCTCGGAGACCGGCAGATCGAGCGCGCGGGCAAGCTCACGCACCTCCGCCTTCTGCAGGGCGCCGAGAGGAAAGCGCAGGAAAGCGAGTTCCTCGCGCGTCGTCGCGAAAAGGAAATAGCTCTGGTCGCGGCCGAGATCGACGGGCCGGAAGAGCGCCGCCCGGCCCTGGACGTTGCCCCAGTCGACGTAGTGGCCGGTGATCAGCGCCGATGCGCCGATCTCGCGGGCGGTATCGAGCAGGCCCGAGAACTTGATGTTCTGATTGCACGACACGCACGGGATGGGTGTCTCGCCGGCGAGATAGCTCTCCGCGAACGGCGCGATCACCGCCTCGCGGAACTGGCGCTCGTAGTCGAGGACGTAGTGCGCAATGCCCAGGTGCTCGGCGACGCGGCGCGCATCATGAATATCCTGGCCGGCGCAGCAAGCACCCTTTCGCCCAGTCGCCGCGCCATGATCATAGAGCTGCAGCGTGATGCCGACGACGTCATAGCCAGCCGCTTTTGCGAGGGCGGCGGCAACGGAGCTGTCAACGCCGCCTGACATCGCAACCACGACACGCGCGCCATCGGCAACGCCATGAAGGCGCCCGAGAGCGGCCGGATCGAGAGTAGCTATAGGCATACGATTGACCGTATGGAGTCCGCGGGACAACGCGCGGCAAACGCGCAGATTACTCCAGCACATGAACCGCGACTTGAACCATGACTGGGGTCGCGCGGGTACACTGGCATCGCAGCGCAACATACGTTGGCTGTCCCCGATCCGCAAGGTGGCGGCTGGATTGGCAAAAATGTGGCGGAAAGCAACTTGTTAGCGGGTACGCATCAGGCTTTCCCCGACAGAGGGCGGCCGGCGTTGGTGCCGAAGGTCAGGGCCGGCCCGATAGTTATGCCGGCTCCGGTTCCACCCATCACGCTCGCCATGTTTTAAGTATTTGTTAACCGAAGCAGCCGAGCCCTCAATAGCACAGCGAATGAACGAGCCGGAGTGACCGGACCCGCGCGCCATGCTGGAAAGCGACGACGTTGCCATCGCGGAGGATCTCGCCGCAGCGCTCGGACGCTGGCGCACGCATCTCGTCGCGCGCGCCGCGAGCACGAATACGATCGAAGCCTATGAGCGCGATTGGCGCCAGCTCTGCGCCTGGCTCGCCCAGCGCCTGGGGCACCAGCCGACGCTTGCCGACATCCGCCGCCTGGACCCGCCGGCTTTCCGCGCCTTCCTCGCCAGCAGACGGCGCCTCGGTGTCGAAAACCGCTCGCTCGCGCGCGCCATGTCATCCTTCCGGCAGTTCTTCCGCTGGCTGGAGGCGAACCGGTCCCTCAAAAACCACGCTATTCTCAAGGTCGGCTCGCCGCGCGTCGCGCGCGGACTGCCGCGTCCGCTGACGGTCACCAAGGCTGCTCATGTCGTCGAAGCCGACATGGCCGCTGATCTCGATTGGGTGCGGGCCCGCGACCTTGCCGTGTTGCTGCTGCTCTACGGCGCCGGCCTGCGCATCTCGGAGGCACTTAGCCTGACGCTCGCAGACGCGCCCATGCCGGGCCGCGAGGCGCTGCGCATTACCGGCAAAGGCGGCAAGGAACGGCTGGTGCCGATCCTGCCGGCCATCCAGCAGGCAGTCGCGCGCTACGTCGAGCTTTGTCCGTTCCCGCTCGAGAAGGATGAGCACATGTTCCGCGGCGCCAAGGGCGGCCCGCTATCGCCGCGCATCATCCAGCTGCTTATGGAGCGCCTGCGCGGCGCGCTCGGCCTCCCCGAAACGGCAACACCGCACGCGCTGCGCCACTCCTTCGCAACGCACCTTCTGTCGGCAGGCGCCGATCTCCGGCAGATTCAGGAGTTGCTGGGGCACGCGTCGCTCTCGACGACGCAGGTCTATACCGAAGTCGACCGCGAGCGCTTGCTCAAGGTTTATGACCTCGCCCACCCGCGCGCGCGTTCAACCTGAACGCTTACTTTTCCGCGCGCGATGAGCTGAGCTTCGCAATCTCTGCTTCGCTGAAGCCGAACTCTGCCAGCACCTTCGCCGTGTGCTCGCCAGTCATCGGCGCGCGTGTGCGCACACCGCCCGGCGTTTCGGAGAGCTTCACGGCCGGGCCTGCCACCTTGAATGTGCGATCCGCAATGCCCGGCAGTTCGACCTCAGCCAGCATACCGCGCGCGGCAATATGCGGGTCGTCGAAAATCTCGTCGAAGCTGCGCACGGGCCCGAACGGGATCTTGCCGCCGAGCACTTCGGTGATTTCAGCCTTGGTGCGCGCCGAGGTCCAGTCCGTCACCAGCCCCTCGACCTCGGCCCGCCTGTCGAGGCGGTCGCGCGTGAGGCGATAGCGCGGATCGTCCGCCAGCTCCGGCCGGCCAATCGTCTTCACGAGCAGGCGCCAGAACTCGTCATGCGGACAACCGATCGCCACCCAGCCGTCCTTTGCCGGAAACAACCCATACGGGCAAAGGAGCGGATGGCTGTTGCCTTCAGGCCCGGGCGAGACACCATCGTAGGAATACTGGAATACCGGCCGCTCGCAGGCCGCCAGCACGCCATCCACCATGGCAACGTCGACGAACTGCCCACGCCCCGTCGCGCGCGCATGGTGCAGCGCCGCCAGGATGCCGAATGCGCACTGCATGGCCGGAATGAGATCGCCCACGCCCGGGCCGATCTTGGTCGGCGGTCCGCCGGGTGTCGGCGAGGTGATCGCGATGATGCCGCCCATGGCTTGCGCGACGATATCGTAGGCCGGCCACGCGGCATAAGGACTGCGCCCGGAGCGAGGATCGCCGAAGCCGCGAATGGTGCCGTAGACGAGGCGCGGATTGATTCCGGCAAGCGTCTCGTAGCCGAGACCCAGCCGCTCCATCACACCGGCGCGGAAGTTCTCGACGAGAATGTCGGCCTCCGTGACGAGCCGCTTCAGAACCTCGCGTCCCGCCTCGGATTTGAGGTCGAGGACAATGGATTCCTTGTTGCGGTTCGTGGAGCCGAAATAGCCGCCGTAGCCGCCATCCGGCACGCCGACCTGCCCCTCGGCAAATGGCCCGAAGAGACGCGTCGCATCGCCCCCCGGCGGCTCGATTTTGATAACGCGCGCGCCCTGATCGGCGAGCATCATGGTCACGAACGGCCCCGCCAGCATCTGCGTGAGGTCGAGCACGAGCACGTCCCCGAGGGCACCTGCGGCCACCTGATTGTTGCCGCCAATTGCCCCACTCGTACTCGACATATCGTGTTCCCTGAACGTCAACGAAGATCATCTGCAGCGGCATCGATAACCGACGATGCTGCCTGAAGACTAGGCGCCAGACGAGCCTGCGCGCAAATCCTCTTCTATCGTAGGAACAGGTTCTTATGGCTGTGCGCGCGGCGCATGACAGACGCTGCCCAATAACACGACAAACTGTCGCACGATTGACTTGCAAATTGACACGACCTAGTCTTATTTCGCATCTGCGAGAGGCCGAAATCACGGCTTTGTGCGGACATTCGCAGGCCTCCCGGCCAAGTGGCGGAACCGCATTGAACCACTGCGCAATCGGATCGGCGCACCACAGCGGGTGCGCGCTTCCGTTATGCCGTTTCGGAGCCGATTTTCCTAAGGTCTGGGGAGCGCCGTATCTATGAAAGTGCTGGTGCCCGTTAAGCGGGTCGTCGACTACAACGTGAAGATCAGGGTCAAGGCGGATGGCTCGGGCGTCGAGCTCGCCAACGTCAAAATGTCGATGAACCCGTTCGACGAGATCGCCGTCGAAGAGGCAATCCGCCTCAAGGAAAAGGGCGCAGTCACGGAAATCGTCGCCGTCTCTATCGGGCCGGCGAAGGCGCAGGAGACGATCCGCACCGCGCTCGCCATGGGCGCCGACCGCGGCATCCTCGTCGAGACCGGTGATGAGGTCGTCGAGCCGCTTGCCGTCGCCAAGCTTCTCAAGGGCATCGTCGAAGCGGAGCAGCCCGGGCTGGTCATTCTCGGCAAGCAGGCCATCGACGACGACAGCAACCAGACGGGCCAGATGCTCGCCGCACTGCTCGGCTGGCCGCAGGGCACGTTCGCCTCGAAGGTCGCGATCGAGGGCGAAACACTTCTCGTCACGCGCGAGGTCGACGGCGGCCTCGAGAGCATCAAGCTCAACATGCCGGCTATCGTGACGACGGACCTGCGCCTCAACGAGCCGCGTTACGCTTCGCTGCCAAACATCATGAAGGCGAAGAAGAAGCCGCTCGACACGAAGAAGCCCGCCGACTTCGGCGTCGATGTCACCCCACGGCTCAAGGTGCTGAAGACGACCGAACCTGCGGGCCGCAAGGCCGGCGTGAAGGTCGGCAGCGTCGCCGAGTTGGTGGCGAAGCTCAAGGATGAGGCGGGAGTGCTCTAATGGCTGTTCTTCTTGTTGCCGATCACAACAACAGCGCACTCGGCAGCGCCACCGCCAAGGCCATGAGTGCTGCGAAGGCGCTCGGCAGCGATGTGCACGTGCTCGTCGCGGGCAGCAACTGCGGCGCCGTCGCGGAAGCCGCGGCCAAGCTCGATGGCGCGACGAAGGTGCTTGTCGCTGACGCGCCGCAGCTCGCCAACCAGCTCGCCGAGGAAATGTCGGCGCTCATCGTGCCGCTCATGGCGAACTACGATGCCCTGCTCGCGCCGGCGACGGCCTCGGGCAAGAATGTGCTGCCGCGCGTCGCCGCCATGCTCGATGTCATGCAGCTCTCGGATGTGACGAAGGTCGTCTCGGCCGACACGTTCGAGCGCCCCATCTACGCGGGCAACGCCATCCAGACCGTGCAGTCGGACGAGGCGAAGAAGGTCATCACCGTGCGTACGGCCTCGTTCCAGGCCGTCGGTGCGGGTGGCTCTGCGGCTATCGAGAAGATCGACGCACCGGCCGCCGCCGGCATCTCGACCTTCGACAAGGCCGAGCTTTCGAAGTCGGATCGTCCCGAGCTCACGTCGGCGCGCATCGTCATCTCGGGCGGGCGCGGCATGCAGTCGGGCGAGAACTTCAAGAAGTACATCGAGCCCGTCGCCGACAAGCTCGGCGCGGCCATGGGCGCCTCGCGCGCGGCCGTGGACGCGGGCTTCGTGCCGAACGATTTCCAGGTCGGCCAGACCGGCAAGGTCGTCGCCCCGGAGCTCTACATCGCCGTCGGCATTTCCGGAGCGATCCAGCATCTCGCCGGCATGAAGGACAGCAAGGTCATCGTCGCCATCAACAAAGATGCGGAAGCGCCGATCTTCCAGGTCGCCGACTACGGCCTCGTCGGCGATCTCTTCCAGTTGCTGCCGGAGCTCGAAGCCGAGCTCGCCAAATCCGGCCGATGATCTGATACGCGAAGGAACGGGCGACATGGACACTGCCGTGAAGACGAAAAAAGTCACCGCCGCGCCGCCCGTCACCTTCGTCAGGAAGGTCGGCATCATTGGTGCCGGCCAGATGGGAAGCGGGATCGCGCACGTTATCGCCCTCGCGGGCTACAACGTGGTGATCAACGACCTCAAGAAGGAAGCTCTCGAGAAGGCCGTCGGCACGATCGAGAAGAATCTGACGCGGCAAGTCACGCGCGGCCTCGTCACGGAGGCCGACATGAAGGCCTCCCTCAAGCGTATCGGCCTCGCGCAGAGCTTTACGGAGCTCGGCGACGCCGACCTCGTCGTAGAAGCCGCGACCGAGGACGAAAGCGTCAAGCGCAAGATCTTCGCCGAGCTCTGTCCGCACCTCAAGAAGGACGCCATGCTCGCGAGCAACACGTCCTCGATCTCGATCACGCGCCTCGGCGCCTCGACCGACCGTCCCGAGCGCTTTATCGGGATGCACTTCATGAACCCGGTGCCGGTGATGCAGCTCGTCGAGCTCATTCGCGGCATCGCCACCGAGGACGAGACGTTCTCGCGCGCGCGCCAGTTCGTGGAAAGCCTCGGCAAGACGATCGCGGTATCGGAAGATTTCCCCGCCTTCATCGTCAACCGCATTCTGCTGCCGATGATCAACGAGGCCATCTACACGCTTTATGAGGGTGTCGGCGGCGTCGAAGCCATCGACAAGGCCATGCGCCTCGGCGCGAACCATCCCATGGGCCCGCTCGAGCTCGCCGACTTCATCGGCCTCGATACGTGCCTCTCGGTCATGCAGGTTCTTTATGAGGGCCTCGCGGACACGAAGTATCGCCCTTGTCCGCTGCTCGTGAAGTACGTCGAGGCGGGCTGGCTCGGCCGCAAGACCCAGCGCGGCTTCTACGACTACCGCGGCGAGCATCCTGTCCCGACGCGCTGATCACTCAGTCGCATCCGCGAGACCGCCCGCCATGGCCGAAGTGATCGTTCGCCCCGTCCGGCGGGAGGACTACGATCAATGGCTCCCGCTCTGGGACGGCTATAACGCATTCTACGGGCGCTCGGGCCCGACAGCGCTCGATCCGGAGATCACGCGCACGACCTGGCAGCGCTTCTTCGACCATTATGAGCCTGTGCACGCGCTGGTCGCCGAACAGGACGGAAACCTCCTCGGACTTGCCCACTATCTGTTCCATCGCATGACGACGCAGATTGCGCCGTACTGCTACCTCAATGACCTCTTCACGAGTGAGGCCGCGCGGGGCAAAGGCGTTGGGCGGGCGCTGATCGAAGCTGTCCATGCGGAGGCCCGCCGCACTGGCAGCGCCCATCTGTACTGGCTGACGCACGAGACGAACGCGGCCGCGCGCACGCTCTACGACAAGGTCGCCGTCAATGGCGGCTTCATCGTCTATGGCAAAAAGCTCTAGGTCACCGTTGGCTTCCGCACGCGCATGATCAGGAAGATCGGCGCGACGCGGGTGTCGGCCACTTCCGGCTGGGCGTTGGCCGTTTCGATGTCGGCGCGCGGCTCGGCAAATTTCTCGATAGTTAGCCCGGCCGCGACGACGAAATCCACCCATGTGCTGAGCGTTCGATGAAAGCGCGGCACGCGGAAGGGCGCGACCTTCGCGCGCTCCTCGGCGGGCACGCTCCCGAACCACCACGTCTCGACCTCACCATTGGTCTCGTCGAAGTAGCGCGCGACTTCCACGGCATGCGGTCGGCCTTCGGCGTCACGCACATTCCGCCTCTGAGGGGGCACGAAGCACGGATGCAGGATCGAGAACTGGAAGAAGCCGCCAGGCCGCAGGACGCGCGCGGCCTCGCGGAAGGCGAGGTCTTGGTCCGGCATATCCATGAGCGCCATGAACGACGTCGCAAAATCGAACGAGGCATCGGCGAACGGCAGCGCCATGCCGTCGCCGATCTGAAAATCGATGCCGAGTGGGGCCGCCGTCTCCTTGGCGCGCGCGTGCGCGATGAAGGTCGGCGCGATGTCGACCGCGCGCATCCGGCCGCCGCGCATCGCGAGCCGGCGCGTGTTCGTGCCCTCGCCGCACCCGATATCGAGCCCTTCGAGGCCATCGATCGGCGGCAGGATGGACAGGAAGGCCGGCGTGTTCAGGGCATCGCGGTAAACGTCGTATCCAGCGCGGCTGTGACGGGTCCAGGTATCGGCATTGGCTTCCCAATAGCGGGCGACTTCGCTCTATCCATTTGGCGCGCTCCCTGAAGGTCGGACGCCGCTTAAACCACCTTTAAGTTGACAGTGCGAGCGGGGTCCAACATAAGACGGCATCGCGCGGGGCCGACCGGCCGCCGCGCTCATGCGCTGTTTGAGGCCTGCCCGTTCACCCCCGCCGGGGTCGAGACCGGGCGACAAAGCGATCCGGCACCCGCCGGATCCGCCGAAGGACGCGGATAACATAAGGATTACAAAGATGTACGCAGTCATCAAGACCGGCGGCAAGCAGTACCGCGTGGCGGCCGACGACGTCCTGACCATCGAGAAGCTGACTGGCGAGCCCGGCGACAAGATCGAATTCGGCGAAGTTCTCATGGTCGGTGGCGACAGCGTCAAGATCGGCGCGCCGCTGGTTTCGGGCGCGCTCGTCAAGGCCGAGGTCGTCGAGCAGACGCGCGGGCCGAAGGTCATCGCCTTCAAGAAGCGCCGCCGCAAGAATTCGCGCCGCAAGCGCGGTCACCGTCAGGACCTGACGATCGTCAAGATCACCGAGATCATCGGCGCCTGAGCGCGCGGCCCCGCCTTCGGGCGGAACGCAATGCGCGATCGGCGTAGCACAGAGGAGACTTAAGTCATGGCACAGAAAAAAGCAGGCGGCTCGTCCCGCAACGGCCGCGACACCGCCGGCCGGCGCCTCGGCGTCAAGAAGTTCGGTGGCGAGCGCGTCATCTCGGGCAACATCCTCTGCCGCCAGCGCGGCACGAAGTGGCACCCCGGTACCGGCGTCGGCATGGGCACGGATCACACCATCTTCGCCGTCATCGAGGGTACGGTCTCGTTCGCGATCAAGAGCAACAAGCGGACCTATATCTCGGTCATCCCCGATAAGGTCGAGGCCGCGGAATAAGCCCGCACCGGGGCAAGCATCTCGAGCGGGTCGGCCATGGCGCAGACTCCCGTGCTCAATACCGCGCGATTGACGCTCCGGCCCTTCCGGCTCGGTGATGCGAGCCGCTTCGTCGCGCTTGCGGGCAACCTCGCCGTTGCCCGCATGACGAGCGACATTCCCCACCCGCTGTACATCTGGCAGTGCCGGCGCTGGCTGCGGCAGGCACGCGGCGAGGTGCGCTTCGCGGTAGAATATGAGGGTCAGCTCATCGGCGGCGTCGGCTACTTTTGCCACCGCACGCGCGTTGGCGAGTTGGGCTTCTGGCTCGGGCAGGACTACTGGGATCACGGCTTCGCGACGGAAGCCTCGCGCGCCGTGGTGACCTATGGTTTTACCGCGGGCAACCTCGAGGCGCTCACGTCGGCCAACTTCATCGACAATCCCGCATCGGCGCACATTCTGACCAAGCTCGGCTTCACTCCGAACGGTCGCATGCGCACGTTCAGCATTGCGCGCCGGCAAGAAATCGACTGCACGACCTGGCGGCTCGAACGCGAGGCGGCGCAGGTCATCTATCGCTTGCCGCCGGCGAGCGAAGCTGCTGCAGGCGGCTGGATGAGAATCTTCGCCCGCATTGCCGGGCGCTGAGGGCCTTTCGCGCCTGCGGCGCGAGCGGGGCTCGCCCCGCGCCCCACCGGAAGGGACACCCCGCCTTTATGACGATTTCCTTCGCCGCAAGCTCCCAGTCTCAAAAAGACGGGGATTCGGAGGTGTCCGCCGATTGGGGTGTGGGGCGAGCCCCACTCGTGGCGGAGTCACGATATCGAGAGCCCCGCTGCATGGCGAGCCCGGCATAGCATCACTTCATGAGCGCGCAACCGCGCGCCGGCCGTTAGGCCGTCCCAAACAAACCACACCCGCTTGATTTCAACGGTCCACCGTGGCCATGGTGTCGGGCAACGCGGATTCTTCGAACGATGGCGACAACGAAATCAGGGCTGTTCTCTCTGCTCGGCAGCACACTCGCTCCGCAACGCGAGACGCTGCGCCGCCAGCGCGCCCGCAACAAGCCGCAGGGTCAGCGGGCGGCGGTAAAGCCGCGCCTCGTGCTGGCAAGCGCCAGCCCGCGCCGGCTCATGCTGCTCTCGCAAGTGGGCATCGAACCCGATGCGCTGCGCCCCGCCTCGATCGACGAAACGCCCCGCAAAGGGGAAATGCCGCGCACGCTGGTGACGCGCCTCTCCCGCGCCAAGGCCGAGGCGGCACGCGATCTCATCGGCAACGATGCGGATCTCGCCGACGCGCACATCCTGGCGGCGGACACGGTCGTTGCGGTCGGACGGCGCATTCTGGTCAAACCCAAGGATATCGAAGAGGCGCTGGCCTGCTTGAAGCTCCTCTCGGGGCGCGCGCATCGTGTGCTCACTGGTCTTTGCTTGATCACACCCGATGACCGCGTGCGGCTCAAGGTCGTCGATACGCGCGTGCGCTTCCGGCGTCTCTCGACGGAGGACATCCAGAGCTACATCGCCTCGCGCGAGTGGCGCGGCAAGGCGGGCGGATACGCGATCCAGGGCCTCGCCGGCTGCTTCGTGCAGAAGATCGTCGGCTCGTATACGAACGTCGTCGGCCTGCCGCTGACGGAGGTCACGGGCCTCCTGACGAGCGAGGGCTTCCCGCTGCATTTCAACTGGCTGAAAGCCGGCGAGCGCGAGATCGAATGAGCGAGAACAAACCTAAAGGTGGCCGATGTCCGATCTGCGGCGCGCCGATCGACCCCGCCTTTCGGCCCTTCTGCTCAAAGCGCTGCGCCGATATCGATCTGGCGCGCTGGATGTCGGAGACGTATGTCGTACCGGGCGGCGACAGCGACGCCGACGAGGATGGCGACGAGGCCGAAGTGACACGTGACGGCGCGCCGCCGGATAAGTTGCACTAGCTTTAGACCGCCGGCTGTCGGAAAGAAGTGCTATGCCGGCGGGGCGCAATCGTACGAGTTCCCTATGCTCAAGACCCGCATCATTCCCTGCCTCGACGTCAAGGACGGCCGCGTCGTCAAAGGCGTCAACTTCGTCGATCTGATCGACGCCGGCGACCCTGTCGAAGCCGCTGCGGCTTACGACGCCGCAGGCGCGGACGAGCTCTGCTTTCTCGACATCACCGCAAGCTCCGACAACCGCGAGACCATCTTCGACATCGTCGAGCGTACGGCCGAGCGCTGTTTCATGCCGCTCACGGTCGGCGGTGGCGTGCGCACGGTCGATGACATCCGGCGCCTGCTCACGGCGGGCGCGGACAAGGTTTCGATCAATACGGCGGCGGTGAACCGGCGCGCCTTCGTCGGCGAGGGCGCAGACAAGTTCGGCGCGCAGTGCATCGTCGTCGCCATCGACGCGAAGAAGGTGTCGGGCACGGGCGAGGCCGATCGCTGGGAGATATTCACGCACGGCGGACGCAAGCCGACCGGCATCGATGCCGTGGAGTATGCGCGCGAGGTCGTCGCGCTTGGCGCCGGCGAGATCCTGCTCACGTCCATGGACCGCGACGGCACCAAGGCGGGTTTCGACATCGCGCTCACGCGGACGATTGCCGATGCCGTGACTGTGCCCGTGATCGCCTCTGGCGGCGTCGGCAATCTCGATCATCTCGTGGATGGCGTGAAAGATGGCCACGCGAGCGCCGTGCTCGCCGCGTCGATCTTCCACTTCGGCACGTACACGATCGGTCAGGCCAAGCAGCACATGGCGGCTGCCGGCATCAACGTGCGCCTCGACGGCTAGCCTTCGCAACGCTGCCAGCTATGCCGCGGATGATCTGAAAGCGCCGATCCTGGGCGACAATCGTCACTTCCTTGAAGGCCGCCTCGAACCAGGGCAGCGCGCGAATGCGGCTCTGGATGACGACCTGCAATACACCATTGGGCTGCAGTCGCGCAGGTGCATCCGCGATCAGGCGCTGCAGGAAGGCGAGGCTTTCCTCGACGCCCTCATGGATCGGCGGGTTCGAAAGAATGGCATCGTATCGCGTACGCGGTGCAGCCCCGAGACCATCGCCGCAAATGATCGTCGCCGCCGGCACGTTCTCGCGCGCGGCTTCGATGGCGACGGCATCGCTATCCACGAGATCGACAGCGCCGTCCTTCAGGCGCTCGCGCGCGGCCGCGCCAATGATGCCGCTGCCGCAGCCCATATCGAGCACGACACTGCCGACCTTAAACGCCGGCAAATGTTCGAGCAGCAGCGCTGTGCCCGCATCGAGCACGCCGCCTGCGAATACGCCGGGATAGCCGACCCAAGGACGCGCGCGGCCATTCAACGTGATTTCATTTACCTCGCGCCATGCGTCGAGCGTCGATCGCAGCCCTGGAATGGTCGCCCGACGCCGTCCGGCGAACACGCGCGAATGCCGGCGGGTATCGACGGTGACAACGTCTTTGGCAACCTCGTCGAGTGTTTTCCCCGCTGACTTCACGCCCTCCGCGTTCGCGCCGAAGAGCACCATCGCAGCACCCGGCGGTATCATGCTCGCCGCTGCGTGCAGTGCCATGGTCAGCGCGCGCTTGTCCTTGCCCAATCGCACGAAAGCCGATGTGGCATCCGCGACTGCCGGCCATGGCGTTCCCGTGTCGCCATGCGCCGCAAACCGGCTCCACACCTGCGGCTCTGCACCGCGCGTATGCAGGGTCGCCGCAAGCTGGCCCGAGCTTTCATCGATGACGAGTGGCTGTGCGCCGACCTCGATGGCATCGAGCGCCTGCATCACCACCGATGTCGGCGCATCGGCAGGACCACGAACGGCGGGACGAGTGGGCGATGCCATGATCATACCTGAGCCGGCGGCGTGACCGGCAATATGCGGTCCGGCGCCGTGCAGAGATCGCTGATGATGCACGCTTCGCAGCGTGGACGCTGCGCCTTGCACACGTAGCGTCCGTGCAGGATGAGCCAGTGATGGGCGTGCTGCAGGTACTGCCGCGGGATGCGCTTCATGAGACCTTCTTCGACCGCGAGCGGCGTCTTGCCCGGTGCGATACCGAGACGGTTCGAGACGCGGAAGACGTGCGTATCGACGGCCATGGTCGGTTCACCGAAAGCGATGTTGAGCACGACGTTCGCGGTCTTTCGCCCGACGCCCGGCAGGCTCTCGAGCGCCTCTCGATCATGCGGCACCGCGCCACCATGCCCGGCAATGAGCTGCTCGCTCAAGGCAATGACGTTCTTGGCCTTGTTGCGGTAGAGCCCTATGGTCTTGATGAACTCCCGTACGCGCTCCTCGCCGAGCGCCACCATCTGCTCCGGGGTGTCGGCGGCCTTGAACAGGGCCCGCGTCGCCTTGTTCACGCCCGCGTCCGTGGCCTGGGCCGACAGCACAACTGCTACTAGCAGCGTGAATGGATTGACGTATTCGAGCTCGCCCTCGGGCTGGGGATTGGCGGCCTCAAATCGCCGGAATATCTCGTTTACGGTCGCCGCATCGACCCGGCCACCGCGCCGCCGCAGCAGGGAACGCGCCCCGTCACCCTCGGGTTTTACATGGGAGAGCAGCTTTCCTGCGCCGGACCGGGCAACCGATGACTTTGCAGGACGGGCCATGGTGGATTAGGATTCCGGGATGAGCGTATCGAGTGCGGGTCGCGTTGTGATGGACGAGAATCCCCCCCATAGGCAAGAGGGCGGTGAGCGGCAACCACGCGGTTTTTGCGCCGTGCTGACGCCGCATCGCTCACTCTCTCCGCGCGGCTTTATCATCCTCATGAGTTTTATCGGCGTCGTGAGCTTCGTCGCGGGCATGAGTTTTCTCGCCATGGGCGCTTGGCCGGTCATGGGCTTTTTCGGCCTCGACGCGCTGATGATCTATTGCGCCTTCAAGCTCAACTATCGCGCCGGCCGCAGGTTCGAGGTCGTGGAGATCACGCCCGCCGACCTCAAGCTCACGCGCGTCGACCCCAATGGAAACCGAGAGGAGATCGCGCTCAATCCGTATTGGGCCCGTCCCCACCTCGCCGAGCGCGAGGATGGTGCCAACCGTCTCTACCTGCGCTCGCACGGCCAGCACTATGCCCTCGGCAGCTTCCTCACCGACGATGAGCGGCGCGATCTCGCCGGTGCTCTCGACCACGCACTATCCGATCTGCGCCACCGCTGAACGGGCGCCGCCCTCATGATCGACCATATTTCCATTGCCGTCCGCGACCTCCAACGAAGCGCTGTCTTTTATGCCGGCATCCTCGCGCCACTGCAGCTGACGCGCCTCGTCGAGCGGCCGAAAACCATCGGCTTCGGGAAGCGCTATCCCGAGCTCTGGCTCAATGCGCGCCCCGAGATGGCACCCATTGCCGCCGACACGGGCGCACATGTCGCACTTCGGGCACCGAGCCCCGAAGCTGTCACAGCTTTTCATGAAGCCGCACTGGCCGCTGGCGGCACGTGCGACGGCTCGCCAGGTCCTCGCCAAGCTGCCATGACCACCTACTTCGGCGCCTTCATCCGCGATCCGGACGGCAACCGCATCGAAGCAGTACACTTTCCTCGCACCGGGGCTTAATCGGCCACACGAATCCCGCCAATTCACACGCGCGGGCGACGCCGCGCGTCACCCTGCGTTGCATTGCCAAAAAGCCCGTGCAATCAGGGTATGGGCCATGCTGGCGAAGCGAATCGGCCGTGGACGGCCGTACGGCCAAGGGGCGGGAGATACGGGCATGACGAGTGCTGCTGCCAAACTCGAGGAAGGGCTGATCTTCATCGGCCAGAGCAATGCGGAGCAGGGCGGTGGGGCGGAATGCCTGGAGCTCAAGCTCGCCAATCGCCACGGCCTCGTCACCGGCGCCACCGGCACGGGCAAGACCGTGACGCTCCAAGTTCTCGCCGAAGGCTTCTCGGCCGCGGGCGTTCCCGTGTTCGCCGCCGACATCAAGGGCGATCTCTCGGGCATCTCCATGAAGGGCGAGCCCAAGGATTTCCTGCTGAAGCGCGCCGAGGAGATCGGGCTCGAGGACTACGAGAACCACGCCTCGCCGATCGTCTTCTGGGATATCTTCGGCGAGCAGGGCCACCCCATCCGCACGACCGTGCAGGACATGGGCCCGCTGCTGCTCTCGCGCCTCATGGAGCTCAATGAGGTGCAGGAAGGCGTGATGAACATCATGTTCCGCGTCGCCCAGGACGAGAACCTGCCGCTGCTCGACCTCAAGGACCTGCGTGCCATGATTGCCAACGTGGCGACGCGCGGGAAAGAGCTGCAGACCAAATACGGCAATGTCTCCGCGACCTCGGCGGGCGCCGTGCAGCGCCGCCTGCTCGTGCTGGAAGAGCAGGGCGCGAACCATTTCTTCGGCGAGCCCGCCCTCGACATCAAGGACTTCATCCGCACGGCGCCGAACGGCCGCGGCATCGTCAATCTGCTCGCCGCCGACAAGCTCATGAACACGCCGCGCCTCTACGCGACGTTCCTGCTGTGGATGCTCTCGGAGCTGTTCAACGAGCTGCCTGAAATCGGCGATCCGGAAAAGCCAAAGCTCGTCTTTTTCTTCGACGAGGCGCATCTGCTCTTCAATGAGGCTCCGAAGGCCCTGCTCGAACAGATCGAGCGCGTCACGCGGCTCATCCGCTCGAAGGGTGTCGGCGTCTACTACGTGACGCAGAACCCGCGCGACGTGCCGAATGCCGTCTCGGCCCAGCTCGGCAATCGCGTGCAGCACGCGCTGCGCGCCTTCACGCCGCAGGAGCAGCGCGGCATTCGCGCCGCCGCCGAGACCTTCCGGCCCAATCCCGCGCTCGACGTCGAGCGCGTCATTCAGGAGCTGAAAGTCGGCGAGGCGCTGGTTTCCGTGCTGCACAACAAGGGCGAGCCTTCCATGGTACAGCGGACGCTCATCCGCCCGCCTTCGGGCCGCATGGGGCCGATCACCGTGGCCGAGCGCCAGAAGCTCGTCGACGGCAGCCCCGTTCAGGGCAAGTACGAGGACGCGGTCGACCGCGAGAGCGCCTATGAGATGCTGCAGAAGCGCGCCGAGGCTGCAGCGGCCGAAGCGGAGAAGGCAGCGCAGGAGGCGAACAGCGGCGGCTGGGCTGGCGATCTCGGCAAGACGATTTTCGGCCGCGGCCCGCGCGGCGGCCGCTCCATGGGCGAGCAGATCACCCGCGACGTCGGCCGCTCGGTGATGCGGTCGATCGTGACGCAAGTGAAGAACGCAATCATCAAGTCGATCTTTGGGGGGCGGAGGTAGGGGTGGCGCCTATAGAGTTTTGCTAGGCGGATTCAGCCCACACTTGGAGATACGGCAAAGAGACCAATTAATAATTTCGCGCCCTGAGGCCGTAGATAGCGGCCCATCACGGCAGCTCAGATATTAAAGGGATCGCCGCAGTGCAACTTTATCGTCTGTCTGATGGAAGCCTCATTCCGATACCGCGTGGCCGAATAGCCAATGAAAACATGATTGAGGATTGGCTTGCGAGGCAGCCAGACCTCCTCGGCCTGGATATCCTTGTTATAGGACGCCAGCTAGTCACCGAATTCGGCGGCCGCATCGATCTACTTGGAATGGATCCAGAAGGAAATCTCGTCATTGTAGAACTCAAAAGGGACAGAACACCACGCGAGATCGTCGCGCAAATCCTGGACTATGCGAGCTGGATTTCGACGCTATCGACGCGGGACGTGCACGAGATTGCACAAGATCATCTCAAGAATGGGCTGGAAAGCGCCTTTCGTATGCGTTTTGACAGTGCGCTTCCTCAAACACTGAACGAAACTCATACGATGGTCATCGTAGCCAGTTCATTCGACGCCTCATCACAACGTATCGTCCGCTATCTCTCGGAAGAGCACGATATTGCCATTAACACTGCATTCTTTTCTGTCTTCGATGAGAATGGCGACCTAATGCTCGCTACCGATTGGCTGCTCGATCAACAGGAAGTGATTGAAAGGTCGGAAACGCGAGTGCAGGCTCCCTGGAGCGGCCTATGGTATGTGAATATCGGCGAAGGACCGCATCGAGCGTGGGAAGACATGAGGCGCTATGGATTTGTCTCCGCAGGCGGCGGAGAAAAGTGGTCCAAACCATTACAGCGTCTTCAGCCAGGTGATCCAATCGTCGCGTATCTTAGAGGAGCAGGCTACGTAGGCTACGGACGCGTCATCGCCCCCGCCATCATGGCCCGGGACTTCTTAATAGGTACGGGCTCAATTTTGGAGCAATCACTAGCGCAGCCTAACCTAGGTCACAATCAGAACGACCCAAAGATGGCCGAGTACTTGGTCGGCGTCGATTGGCAGAAAACTACAGCTGCGATTGATGCGAAGCGAATGGATGGCATGTTCGCCAACCAAAACATCGTCTGCAAGCTGCGCGATCCAAAAACAATTGATTTCTTAAGAGTGCAATTCGGCGCTCGTGTCGAGTAAGGCCTACCGGCAAACCCTGGATGGGATTGGGCCAAGGACCAAGCTGCCGCAAATGTTGTCATCACGCCCCCCGGAACCCCTCCCCTCCTCCGCCCGTTGCTCGTGATCGCGCCCGCCCCTGCGCGCGCAGCAACGACCGGAGACTGCCATGTCCCGCGTCTTTCCACTCGCCTGCCTGCTGCTGGTTGGCATCGCCATGGCGCTGTCGCTCGCGCACGTCGCGGAGCTGCCGGGTAAAATGCGGCTCGACCGCGAGACCTATCTGGCCGTTCAGCAGATCTACTATCCGGGCTTCACGATCGGCGGCATTGCGGAGCCGCTCGGCGCGCTCGCTGTCCTCACGCTGTTGATCCTCACGCCGCTGCCGGGCGTGCGCTTGTGGTGGGCGGTGCTGGCGCTCGGCTGTCTCGTCGGGATGCAGCTCGTCTTCTGGTTTGTCACGCAGCCCGTGAATGCCGCCTGGACGCGCGACATGAACCTGCAAGGACTCGGCGGGCTGTTCTTCTCGCTCTTCCCCGTCGAGATCAGCGGCGACTGGACCCGGCTCCGCGATATCTGGGAATACTCGCACGCGTCGCGCGCGTTGCTCGGCATGATCGCCTTCCTGAGCATCGCCCGCGCGATCATGGCGTGAGCCCCCTACTCCGCCGCCCTCACCTCCGCACCCCGCCGCCCTCTCCCAACCCCATCCAACCTCTGCCCCACGAGATCGATGGCGGATCGCAAAATGTAATACTGGTCCGCGAACCAGATCGGCAGGGGGATGTTGCGCACGGCCTCGTCGATCACGTCGAGCTCGGCGCGGTGCAGCTCGATATCCTGCGGGGCCGAGCGCTCGGCGAGCACGGCCTCCAGCGCCTTGAGACGCCCATACCAGTAGATGAGGCGGCGGCGGATCTGCCAGCGATAGAGCGCCGGCACGCCCTTCACCAGCGGGATCATCACACCGATGAGCGGCAGCAGCAGCACGGTCATGCGCTCGATCCAGTTCGCGAACCAGAAGGGGAGCGTGCGGTTCAGCCAGTTCGGCCCGGCGCGGTAGGCGCGCTCGGCATCCGCCGACATTTCAAGCTCGGGATCCTGCGCCTTGGGAAACTCGCCCACCTCATGAAAGAGCCCGCCCGGCGCGTGGACGGTCTTCGCCGCCTCGACGAGCAGCGCGACGAGCGCGGGGTGCAGATCCTGGTGGGCGGCGAGCACGGCAACGGGCGCCACCATCTCGACGTCGGCCGGCGGCTGGTTCGTCGCGAGATCGATTGCGCCCTTCGGCAGCACGATGCGCGTGAGATAGCGCAGGTTGCGCGTGTAGGCCTCGGCGTGCGTGAGGCTCATGAGGCGCACGCCCGGCGCGCGCAGCAGCTCCTGGATGAGCGTCGCGTTTGGCCCCGACGTGAAGAATGCGACATCGGCCTCGCCACGCACGAGCATGTCGGCTCCTTCTTGCGCCGGCGAGGTGATGAACGTCGCGGCCTTGTCGTCGATGCCGTTGAGGGCGAGCAATCGGAGCGCGAGCGCGCGCGTACCGCTGCCCTCGCCGCCGACGATGATGCGCTTGCCGCGGATGTCCGTGAGGCGGTCGAGGGTCGCCTCGCCGCGGTAGAAGATCCACATGGGCTCGAGATAGAGCCGCCCGAGCGAACGCAGCTCCGGGCTTTCCTGGCGATTCGTCGTGCCGCCCTGGAGAAGTGCCACTTGCACGCCCGCGGCGGGGTTCTTCAGCAGCGCCACGTTTGCGGCCGAGCCCGCCGTCGCCTCGACATCGAGGCCGACGCGCGACTGTGCCAGAATGCCGGCGTACTGCTCGCCATAGGCGTAGTAGGCGCCGGAAAGGCCGCCCGTCGCGATCGCAATGCGGCTCGGCGGCGCCTGCTGGACGAAGAGTGAAGCAAACCAGAAGCTCGCGACGATCAGGGCCAGAACCGGCCCGAAGATCAGTAAGCGTTCGCGGAACTTGGCGGCGGTAATCTCCCGAAGGCGCTGGCGCAGCGCCAGATTGAACATTTCTTGATTTCTTTCCGTGTCGTTCATGCGCTCGTGACCGTCGCGCAGGGCGCCGGCCCGACTTGCACCCCGCAAAGCCGGCGGCCAGGGTTAACGGCATAAGACGATCAGCTCAAGGCTGGTTGCACTCGATCAGCGCAGCCTCGGGCTCGGCACTTGCTTGAGACACTTGCTAGGCTGGCGGGCCTCAACTATAACCCCGCTCGTTCGAGCCGCCCGGCGGGGCATGCCGTGGCGGCTTTCGATGCTTTGCATCATCGCCTGCATTTCGCGGGCTCGCGCGAAGAAATTCGCGTAGAATCAATACAGTGGAGAGCCAAATGCCCAAGATGAAGACCAAGAGCGGCGCCAAGAAGCGCTTCAAGATCACGGGTACGGGCAAGGTTCTTGCCGCGGCCCAGGGCAAGCGTCACGGCATGATCAAGCGGACGGCCAAGTTCATCCGCTCGGCCCGTGGCACCATGACCCTCAACGACAGCGACGCCGGCATCGTCAAGAAGTACATGCCCTATCACCGCTGACCCTTTGTCAGCCGCTGTCCAATCCAAGATCCTGAAGCTCAAGGAGAATTCCCATGGCCCGCGTCAAGCGTGGCGTGACCGCTCACGCAAAGCACCGCAAAGTCCTGAACGCCGCCAAAGGCTACTATGGCCGGCGCAAGAACACGATCCGCATCGCCAAGCAGGCTGTCGAGAAGGCCCTGCAGTACGGCTATCGCGATCGCAAGCGCAAGAAGCGCACGTTCCGCGCGCTCTGGATCCAGCGCATCAATGCCGCCGCCCGCGAGCACGGCATGACCTACGGCAACTTCATCCATGGTCTGTCGGTCGCCGGTATCCTCGTAGACCGCAAGGTGCTGGCCGATGTCGCGGTGAAGGACCCGGCAGGCTTCAAGGCGCTCGTCGAGCAGGCGCAGTCGGCCGTCGCCCAAGGCGCTGCGAAGGCCGCGTAAGTCTCGTTAGCTCAACAGCACGAGGCTCGCCATGACCGCCGACCTCAACACCCTCGAAGCCGAGCTGATCGGCGAGATCTCGCGCGCCGATAACCTCGGCGCCATCGAGCAGGTGCGCATCGGCGCGCTCGGCAAGAAGGGCCGCGTGTCCGAGCTGATGAGTCAGCTCGGCAAGATGGCGCCCGAGGAGCGCAAATCCTTCGGCGCGGCGGTCAATCAGCTCAAGACCAAGGTTGCCGATGCCCTCGAGAGCCGCAAGGCCGTGCTCGAGGAAGCAGCACTGTCAGCACGCCTCGCCAATGAGCGCGCCGACGTCACGCTGCCAGTGCGGCTCGGGCCCCAGGCCGAGGGCCGCATTCATCCCGTCAGCCAGGTCTGGGACGAGGTCACGGAAATCTTCGCCGACATGGGTTTCGCCGTCGCCGAAGGCCCGGATATCGAAACCGACGATCTCAACTTCACCAAGCTCAACATCCCGCCCGAACATCCCGCGCGCCAGGAGCACGACACGTTCTACCTGAGCCCGCGCGCCGATGGCTCACGCATGGTTCTACGCACGCACACGAGCCCCGTGCAGATCCGCACGATGCTGAGCCAGAAGCCGCCCATCCGCATCATCGCGCCGGGCCGCGTCTATCGCTCCGACAGCGACCAGACGCATACGCCGATGTTCCATCAGATCGAAGGCCTCGTCATCGACGAGGAAACGCACCTCGGTCATCTGAAGTGGTGCCTCGAGGAGTTCTGCAAGGCCTTCTTCGAGGTGGACGAAGTGAAAATGCGCTTCCGCGCTTCGCACTTCCCCTTCACCGAACCATCCATGGAAGTGGACGTCGATGCCGCTGCGATCGGCAAGCCGGGCCGCTGGCTCGAAATCCTCGGCTCGGGCATGGTGCACCCTAACGTGATCCGCGCGTGCGGGCTCGATCCCGAGAAGTATCAGGGCTTTGCCTTCGGCATGGGCCTCGATCGCATCACCATGCTCAAGTACGGCATTCCCGATCTGCGCGACATGTTCAACGCGGACATGCGCTGGCTCCGCCATTACGGCTTCCTGCCGTTCGACGTGCCGACGCTCGCGGGTGGTGTATCGAGCTGAGTAGTCGCTTCGCGAGTGGGGACTAAGTCCCCACACCCCAATCGGGAGGGGACACCCTCCCGAACCCACCCGCTTTTTATGAGTTGTTCGCGCCGCTCAATTCGCTGCAGGAATGCGCGCGATCACTTTGATCTCGAAGTCGAAGCCCGCAAGCCAATTGACGCCGACCGCCGTGATGTTCGTATAGGGCGGGTCCCCGAAGGCTTTGTTGCGCACAGGCAAGACGGTTTCCAGCTGGTTCTCCGGATCCGTCATGAAGATCGTCACGTCCACGATATCATCGAACGTGCAGCCCGCTGCCTTCAGCACGGCGGCGAGATTATCGAAAGCAAGCTGGACCTGCTTCTCGTAGTCCGGCTCCGGCGAGCCATCGGGACGGCTGCCGACCTGCCCAGAGACAAAAAGCAGATCGCCGGATCGTATAGCCGCCGAATAGCGGTGCTTCTCGTAAAGCGCATGGCGCCCTTCAGGAAAAATCGCGTCGCGTTTGGACATTCGGTACTCCCATAGCCACTGGAGCTGATCTTGGTGGCATATGGGGGCGTGGCTGGCTCAGGCAAGAACTGGGAGGAGCTGGATGCTCTCTGCATGGCCGCCGCGGGCGTAGCACGCCGCCAGAAGGCGATAGCACCCCTTCCCGGCAGCCCGCTGCCCCCAAGTTGACGCAAGTGCGTGCCCAGATACCCGGCAAAATGCCATCCGAATGGGGATCAACGCGCTTGTGACCGCACTGAAGCCGTGCGGACGTTGACAGGTAGCAGATCCGGCGGGATGGATGTTTCAGGCATCAACGGATAGCCCGCCGCGCTCAGCGATGCGGGAAATTCAGTCGTGCGATCAACTGCGAGGCAAGAACGACCATGCTGGTCACGTCGATGAGTGAAGCCCGCCGCCGTACTGCGCGAAGCACGACGCTTCGCCGCCTCTCCGTCGGCCTGCTCGGCGCGCTGGTCATGACCGTCGTCGTACCGGTCATCGAGGCGACCGCTCGGAGCGGGCCGCAATCGGTCGCGCCGCTCGCGGAACGCCTGATCAATGCGGTCGTCAACATCTCGACCAGCCAGAGCGTGAAGGGCAAGCAGAGCGGCGTGCCGCTTCCCTCGGTTCCCAAGGGCTCGCCCTTCGAGCAGTTCTTCGAGGATTTCTTCGACCGCAAGGGCAAGCCGGATGATGGCCGAAAGGTCTCCTCGCTCGGCTCCGGTTTCATCATCGACGGGCGCGAAGGTCTGATCGTCACGAACAACCACGTCATCGAGGGTGCCGACGAGATCGTCATCAACTTCCACGACGGCTCGAAGCTCAAGGTCGACCGCGTGGTCGGCAAGGACACCAAGACCGATCTCGCGCTGCTCAAGGTGACACCGAAGAAGCCACTTCCCGAGGTTGCTTTCGGCAGCTCGAACGACCTCAAGGTCGGCGACTGGGTCATGGCGATCGGCAATCCCTTCGGGCTCGGAGGATCGGTGACCGTCGGCATCATCTCAGCGAAGCAGCGCGATATCAGCTCGGGGCCCTATGACGAGTATCTGCAGACGGATGCCTCCATCAACAAGGGCAATTCGGGCGGACCGCTCTTCAACATGGACGGCATGGTCATCGGCGTGAACACGGCGATCATCTCGCCGACAGGCGGTTCGGTCGGCATCAGCTTCGCCGTGCCTTCCGACGCGGCCTTGTCCGTGGTGGAGCAGCTCCGCCAATTCGGTGAGACGCGGCGCGGCTGGCTCGGCGTGCGCATCAAGAGCATCACGGAGGACGTCGCCGAGACGCTTGGCGTCAAGGAGAACTCCGGCGCGCTCATTTCCTCGGTCACGGCCGACAGCCCGGCACAGAAGGCAGGCATCGAAGCCGGTGACGTGGTCGTGCGCTTCGATGGCCGCGAGGTCACGACAACGCGCGGTCTGCCGCGCCTCGTCTCGCAGACGCCCGTCGGCAAGACAGTCGATGTCGAAGTTCTGCGCAAAGGCGAGCGCCGTACCCTCAAGGTGACTGTTGCGCGCCTCATGGAGGATGAAGCCGCGCAGCAGAAGCCACCGATTGATAGCACACCACCGCAGAGCGGACGGCTGATCGGTCTTGCGCTGGCGCCGCTCGATGACGACCTGCGCAAGCAGCACGGCCTCGATGCCAAGACGAAAGGCGTCGTGGTGACGGAAGTCGACCCTCAGAGCCCCGCAGCCAAACGCGGCATCAAGGTCGGTGACGTCATCGTCGAAGCCGGACCGGACGCGGTCGCCTCCGTGGCCGACGTTGCAGCCGGCATCGAAAAAATACGCAAGGCTGGCCGCAAGGCTGTGCTGCTGCGGGTCGAGGATGCCAAGGGCGAGCTGCGTTTCGTCGCGGTGCCTATCGAATAGTCGGCGACACGCGCCCCTCTCTTCGCGTGCAGGAGAGGGGAATTTGCGCCGCTGTCACAAATCCCGTGCCATAGCTCAGTCATCCTGATCGGGGCCGCCGCCGGCCTGACTACGCGGGACAGCACGATGCACGACGATGACACCTACGAAAGCAAGTCTGCGGCCTGCGAGGCAGCCGACGACATTCCCGTCAATCCAGATACGGATCGCAGCATCGGAGCCGTAATCGCGCGCCGCTTCAGCCGCCGTGATTTTCTCCGGGGTAGCCTCGGCGTCACCGCAGCGACCGCACTGTTCGGTGCTGGGGGCGGTTCCACTGCCGCACATGCAGAGACGCTCTCGTCCGCCAACTTTAGCGAGCTTGCGGCGGGCCTCGACGAGCGCCATCACGTCGCCGAGGGCTATTCGGCGGACGTCCTGCTCCGCTGGGGTGATGCGCTCTTTCCCGGTATGGCACCCTTCGATCCGCGCAAGCTGACGGGCGAGGAGCAGGCACGACGCTTCGGCTACAACAACGACTACGTCGCCTTCTTCCCGCTCGGCAACGCGGGTGATCGTGGCCTGCTGTGCGTCAATCACGAGTACGTCGATCCCGAGGTCATGTTCGCCGGGATCAAGCGCGTCACGCGCTCGGACTTCTCGCAGATCACCGAGGCGCATGTCGCCGTCGAGATGGCCGCGCACGGCGTGACCGTGGTCGAGCTTATGCGCGAAGGTGAGCGCTGGCGTCCCCTCCTCGAAGGCAAATCCAACCGCCGCATCACGGCATCTACGCCCATGACGTTCGACGGCCCAGCAGCCGGCCATGCGCGCGTGCGAACGTCCGCCGATCCCGCAGGTCTTCGGGTCCTCGGCACGTTCAACAACTGCGCGGGCGGTTACACACCCTGGGGCACGTACCTCACGGCCGAGGAGAATTTCCACGGCTACTTCATGTCGGACAGGCCAAAGGATCAGCCTGCGCCCGAAGGTCCTGAGAAGCGCAGCCGCGCGCGCTATCGCATTCCGAGCACGTGGTACAGCTGGGGGCGCTACGATACGCGCTTCAACATCGACAAGGAGCCGAACGAACCGAATCGCTTCGGCTGGATCGTCGAGATCGATCCGAGCGATCCGACATCGACGCCGGTCAAGCACACGGCCCTCGGGCGTTTCAGCCACGAAGGTGCCGAGTGCATCATCAACAAGGACGGCCGCGTTGTGCTCTACTCCGGCGACGACGCGCGCTTCGAGTACATCTATCGTTTTGTCAGCCGCGAGCGCTATCGCGAGAACGATCGCGCGCACAACATGCGGCTACTGTCCGAAGGCACGCTGTCCGTCGCGCGCTATGACGAGGATGGCACGCTCATCTGGCTGCCGCTCATTTTCGGCGAAGGTCCGCTGACGCCAGAGAACGGCTTCCACTCCCAGGCAGATGTGGTGATCGACGCCCGCCTCGCGGCGGATCTGCTCAAGGCCACGCCCATGGATCGTCCCGAAGACGTCGAGCCGAATCGGCGCACGGGAAAGGTCTACGCGATGCTCACGAACAATGCGCGGCGCACGACCGAGCAGGTCGACGCTGCCAACCCGCGCGAAGAGAACAGGTCCGGCCATATCATCGAGATGACGCCGCGGGATGGCGATCACACCGCGGCGCAGTTCACCTGGGATCTTCTCATCGTGTGCGGTGATCCGACCATTGCCGAGGTCGGCGCGCGTTGGAATCCAGCGACGAGCCGCGATGGCTGGTTCGCCTGTCCCGACAATTGTGCCTTCGATGCCGATGGGCGCCTTTGGGTCTCGACGGATCAGGGCTCCGGCTGGCCACGGACAGGCAAGGCCGATGGTCTCTATGCCGTCGATACGGAAGGCCACCTGCGCGGCCGTTCGCGTCTCTTCTTTCGCGGGCCCATTGGCGCGGAAATATGCGGGCCGACGTTTACGCCCGATGGCGGGACGCTCTTCCTTGCCGTGCAGCATCCCGGCATGGATGGCGCGCGCGAATGGAAACCCTTCGGCCGGGCGTCCACATTCGAGGATCCCGCGACGCGCTGGCCGGACTTCGAGCCGAACATGCCGCCGCGCCCGAGCGTGCTCGTCATCCGCCGCAAGGATGGCGGGCGCATCGCGAGCTGAGGACGACGATCGCTTCGCGACGCAGTCCCCTCTCCCCGCACGCGGGGAGAGGGTTAGGG
>JAEZRM010000072.1 GCA_023412805.1 Pseudomonadota bacterium
CGCCAGAGGCGCGCAACTATAAAACAGCCCGTTGCGCCGAAGGCGCGATCTACTCTCCGGGCGCGAGGAAGTCGAAGTCACATCCCTCCGGCGCCTGCAGCACGCGCTCGCGGAAGAGGCGATCGTAGCCGCGCGGTGCGGTCGGCTTTTTCTCCTGCTCCCAAGCCTTGCGCCGCTTGGCGAGTTCCGCCTCATAGACGAGCAGATCGATCGTACGGTTCTTTACCGACAGCTTGATCTTGTCGCCCGTGCGCACGAGTGCGAGTGGACCGCCGGCAGCCGCCTCCGGTGCAACGTGCAGCACGATCGTGCCGTAAGCCGTGCCGGACATGCGGGCGTCCGAGATGCGCACCATATCCTTCACGCCCGCCGCGAGTAGCTTCTTCGGAATGGGCAGAAAACCCGCTTCGGGCATTCCGGCGGGCGAACTCGGCCCGGCATTCTGCAGAATGAGGAAGTCGTCTGCGGTGACATCGAGATCCGGCGCATCGATGCGCGCGGAGAGATCCGCCAGCGAAGTGAAGACGACCGCGCGGCCCGTGCGCTCGAAAAGCTCGGGCGTGGCGGCCGAGCGCTTGATGATGGCGCCCTTCGGCGCGAGCGAGCCAAACAACGCGACGAGACCACCCTGCGGCTCGATGGGCTCGCCGATCGGTTTGATCACGCGGCGGTCGACCCAGATACCTTCCTCCGCGGCGAGGCGTTCGCCGAGCGTTTCGCCCGTGATGGTCATGCAGTCGAGATTGAGCCGGTCCTTGAGTTCCCGCAACACGGCGCCGATGCCACCGGCCGCGAAGAAGTCCTCCATGTAGTGCTCGTTGCCGACGGGCTTCACGGCGGCCAGGACAGGCGTCGTATCGGAAAGCTCGTTGAAGCGCTCGAGATCGAGCCTCGCACCGACGCGTCCCGCGATGGCTGCGAGATGGACGACACCGTTCGTCGAGCCGCCGAGTGCAAGCAGCACGCGCGCGGCATTCTCGATGGATTTCTGCGTGATGATCCTGCTCGGCGTCAGCTCCCCACGCGCGAGGGCGACGGCCTGCACGCCGGTCGCTTCAGCCGCACGAATGCGGTCTGCATGCACGGCGGGGATAGCGGCGGTGCCGGGCAGCGTCATGCCGAGCGCTTCGGCGATCGCGGCCATGGTGGAAGCCGTACCCATGACGGCGCACGTGCCTGCTGTCGTGACGAGGCGGCCCTCGGCCTCCTCGATCTCGGTCTTGCCCATGCGGCCGGCGCGATACTCCATCCAGAATTTGCGGCAGTCCGTGCAGGCCCCGACGCGATGCTCGCGCCAGCGCCCCGTCATCTGCGGACCGCCAATGAGCTGGATGGCGGGTTTGTTCGCGCTCGCGGCCCCCATGAGCTGAGCCGGCACAGTCTTGTCACAACCGCCCATGAGCACCACCGAATCCATGGGCTGCGCGCGGATCATCTCCTCGGTGTCCATGGCCATGAGGTTGCGGAACTTCATGGAGTTCGGCGTGAGCGTCGACTCGTGCAGCGAGATGGTCGGGAACTCGAGTGCGAGACCGCCGGCCGAAGCCACGCCGCGCTTGATGGCGTCGACCAGCTCGGGAAAGTGACGATGGCAGGGATTGAAGCGGCTGTACGTGTTCGCGATGCCGACGACGGGACGCGCAAGCTCATCCATGGAGAAGCCCTGCGAGCGTGCGAAGGCGCGGCGCATGTAGATCGAGAAATCCGCGTCGCCGTAGTTGGCGAGCCCCTGCAGAAAGCCCTTCTGCGGCACGCCCGATTTCGCCGCATCCTTGCTCTTGCCGTTCTTCGATCCTGCCTTGTCCTTGCCTGCCATTGTCAGCGTTTCCTGTTGTTGGCGAGGCGCCCCCGCGCCGCGCGTTAAGACTTCGTTAGGAGTTTGATGGAAAGATTTTGTTAACCATACCGCTTTCGTTGCGGGTTTTAGTCATGACCAGTGCACACCTGACCTCCGGCCTCAACGAGGTCACGAACGACACCGGCCGCATTGCGTTCTGCGGGCCCTATGTGCTCGCGGCCATTACGGGCTATCCGATCAGCCGGATGGAAGATGAGATCCGCACCTTCCGCAACATTCCTACCCATCGCAAGCCGATCATCAAGGGTACGGACAACGAAGAGGTCGCCGCTGCATTGGCGCACTTCGGCTATCGCATGGATATGGTCGAGAGCTACATGCATCTCGAGCGCAAGGAGCGCCCGAGCCTCTGGACCTGGATGCAGAAGCCGCGGAGCGCCTGGGCGCACTACATCCTCGCCGTTCACAAGGGCCGCGAAGGGCACTGGGTGCTCGTCAAGGGCGTGAAGCTCTGCGACACCTACTCCGAGGGCCGCTGGCAGTTCGTCGTCGACGGCCCGCACAAGGGCGCGCGCATCATGGAGGTGTTCGCCGTGCGGAAGGATCTGGGCGTTTAGAGCCGCCGGCTGTTCGACCGCACGTTTGGAGCGCTTCTCCTCACACTCCAAGTTTTCGAAGCAATTTCAAAGCAATGTGATGCTGCGCTGCATCATGGATCGTGACTTCAATGTCACGCTAGGTTTGAAACACTCTACGTAACAGCTTCAAGGCGTCGTGCCGCGCGGATGAAGTGTTAACACTTCGTGAGTGTATGGCGTTTGTATGCGTTGGGGGATGTAATGTTGCGTAGCGTAGGGGCCGCATTGTCTGCGGCCGTGGTTGGTTGTTCGATGCTCGCATTGTCGGCACAGGCCGGCAGCTTGAAGGACGAGCCCGCAGGTGTCCGCGTCGACTGGTCCGGTCTTTATCTCGGCATTCACGGCGGTGGAGGCTGGACGAAGTCCGCGAGCGAACTCGCCGGCCCAGGGGGCCTTCAGGCTCTCGTCGATGTGATCGGCATTCCCGACTCCAGTAGCCATGACATGGACGGCTTTCTCGCTGGTGGCCACGTCGGTCTGCAGAGGCAGTTCGGCGGGCTTGTGCTGGGTGTCGAGGCCTCGTTCACGGGCGGTCGTCTGCGGGGCTCCTCGACGAGCGCCTTCGATGGCGTGGTCGGGTTGCCGCCGCTTCTCGGCGCGACGTGGGATGGCGAAACGACGAACTCGACCAAAGTCGGCGAAATCTTCACCGCAACCGGGCGGATCGGTTTTGCGTCGGACCGTTGGCTTGGCTACGTCAAGGGTGGTTACGCTTCTGCGGAGGTGAGCCATTCGAGCATGACCGGCGTCGATGTCACGGGTTGCGTTCTCTTCACGTGTGCGCAAGCGAGCGGTGGTGGCGCGAGCCGCTCCGATGCCCGTCACCATGGCTGGGTTGTCGGCGGCGGCTTCGAGTACATGATCAATCCGAATGTGACCTTCGGCGTCGAGTACAACTATATCGATCTCGGCGCGAAGACGCACAGCGGCGTGACGACCATCGATGTGACGAACGTCGGGTCCGGCTCGTTCGCGAGCAGCACGCGCGTGGACGTGGATGCCATCCACGCCGTCTATGCGCGACTGAACTTCAAGGTCGGCGGTGACGGCAGCGGTGGATTGTTCGGCTGGTAAGCGCGAACGGATCACGCGATTCAAATTTAAAATGGCGCCCCGGCACGATGTGTCGGGGCGCCTCTATTAGGGAAGGTTGTGTCGCGCTTACCCCGCCAACGCGTGCAAATCAGGCGCCGCGACGCCACGCTGCATCTGCAGTAAGTCTAGCGACGGCGGCTCCGCGCCCGTCACGATCGAAAGGATCGTATGTGCTTGGCCGCGATGATGCGTCTGGTGATTGAAGAAATGCGAGAGCACGTCGGCACGCATCTGCTCGAAGGCTTTGCCCGAGGTCGTCGCGTACTGCAGCGTGCCAGCAAGTGCCGCATCATCGAGCGTCGCAATGAAGCGGATGATCCGATCGTCTTCGTCGGCGCGCATCAGTGCCAGTTGGCGGCGATCCTCGGAGATGATGGCGTCAACGCGATCCGGCGCCTCGCCTTCGCCCGTCAGCCGCTTCATCCAAATGCGGTCGCCGACCATCAGGTGGTTGAGCGTGCCGTGCAGGCTTCTGAAGAACGCCCCGACGTCGCGCCGGTAGTCGTCATCCGACAGCGCGAGCGCGGTCTCGTATAGGCGAGCATTGGCCCAGCGATTGTAGGCCGCGAGCTGCTCGAAGCGGGCTTTCATGGGCGGCCTCCTCTGTCGCGGCTGCCAAATCCCAGAGCGAACCTTACTCGCTCATGATCAACTCGGTCTCGATGTTGAGGCGAATTTCGTCCGAGACGAATGGAATGGCGAGCGAAAGATCCCAGTCGGAGCGGCGCAGCACCGCCGTCGCCGAGAAGCCCGCAACATGCCGGTCGAGGTAATTCGGATTGACCTTTGCGAGCGGATGCTCGCCGGAGAAATTCCATACGACATTGAGTGCGACCTGGCGCGTGATGCCCTTGATCGTCAGATCCCCCATCACCTGTCCCGTTTTGTCGCTCAGCGGGCGGATCGCCGTCGACTTGAACATGATCAGCGGGAATTGCGCGGCATTGAAGTAGTCGGGCGATTTGATGAGGAGGTCGAAGTCGCGAATGCCCGTCGTGATGTTCGCCGCCTTCATCGTGACGTCGATGGTGCTGGTGTCGGGGTTGGCCGGATCGAACGTGACACGCCCCTCGGCGCCCGTCAGGCGCGCGGATTGGCGCGAGAGACCGACGTGCGACCAGGAGAAGTTGATCGCGGTGTAGTCCTTGTCCAGGCGGTAGGTCGCTGTCTGGGCCGCGAGGTTGCTGACCGTGAGCGTCACGAGCACCGCTGCCAGAAGCAGGGTGATGAGCACTGGCAGGCGCAGGGATCCAGTCACTCGCCGATCTCCTTCCTCGATATCTCCGCCGCACGGCGCAGCTAAAGCGTTGCCCACCACGGAATGCAAGCTGCGGTCGATCAGGATTTCGCGAGGAAAGTATGGCGGTGCGTGCCCGAGACAGGCGTCACAAGCTGCGGCACCAGCGCAGAAGCTGGCGGCCGAGACGTTGCGTGCCCACGAAGGCCGAATGCCAGCGATGGGCGAGGCTTTGCTGGTGGGGGCGGGCGCCCGAAGCAGCTCGACGCGAACGGATCAAGCCGCACAGCTTCCGGGCTTTCTGACAGGCGCGCAGAAGGTGCGCGAAGTCTGCGACCGGGTTGATGAAGATGATGCCGTTCCGGCGACCGAGCCGCCAGTGCACGCGAGCATTTACGCGCGTGCCGTTCGGCAAGCGCAGGGCCACCACCTCACGGCGTCTCAGGCGGGATTCACTCGCGAGAGTGGCGCCATAAAGGGTGAGGGACACGAGCGTGGCTCGATGTGCGCCGCTCATGGTGAGCACATCGAGGTCCAGTGCAGGCCGGCGCGGACGCCGGCGGGACTTGAGGCGTCGTGCGCTGACGCGCCCAGCCCGGAATCTCCCCCTGAGCCGAGGTGCGGGATCGCCAAGCGGGAGCGCGCTGAAGCCGCCGTTCACAAACAGTGCGGGAAACTCTAGGACCGGCATCCGGCTCATCCTAAGACTGCATAATATCGTATTCTGCAATCATAGATTGTAGATGGCGATGCTTAACGCGCTCTGAATCATTGAAGGCGGGGGCCTGTGCCAGGCCCCGCAGTCTGCCTAAAACGTCGGCAGGACGCCTTGAGTTCAGGCTGGCGACCTAACGGTGCGCATGGTTCCGTTTCGATAGGTCAGGACTTGGAATCGCAGGCCCGGGTACGGCACATGGGCGACCGTTACGATCGAGGCTGGGGTAAGGGGCCACGTCCCCCATTCGTCGCGGGGCTGAGGCGTCCGCCGCCCGAGATCATCAAGTGGGGGCTCGTTCCGGGTCTTCCGACGATCGGACACAATGGCGGTCCGCCACTCGATCCGCCCGTCAACGATGCGTTCGTCGCCTATCGCTGGCGCAAGGCGCACCGCGAGGCGTGGAAGAACCCGCCCTACAGCATTATGATGTTCCGCCTGAAACGGGCGGAAGCAGCCGGCGTGACGTACGAGGAATACACCGCCGAGCTGCTCGACAGCGGCCGCCATCTGCAGGCGGGCGATCGTAAGCCGAAGACGTAGGTCCGCGTGGGATCGCGCCTTTGGCGCGAGCAGGGCCCCATGCCTCTGGCATGCCTTCGGCATGACCCCTGCACCCGAGCGGGGGACACCCCCGCATCCTCGTTTTTTATGGACTTGGAGCAAGCGGCGAGCACGACAGGTCCCTTCTTCCCGTGTTTACGGGGAGAAGGTTAGGATGAGGACGGGAGCTTGCGCCGACGTTTGCGTATGCCGCCGCCCCTCACGTCGTGCTGAAAGCACCAGAGGCGTGGCCTCTCCCCGCAAGAGCAGGGAGAGGGGGAAGTGAGGTGCCTTAGGCGATCGCTGTCCGCATGGTCGCCGCGGGCATAGCACTACGCAATGGTTGCGAAGCACCTCTTCCCAGCGGCCCGCGGCAAAGCAAAGACTCTCAATCCACCTTTTGCGGACGGAAGTCCTCGCTCTTGATGCCGGCGACGACGACCGGCTTCTTCATGGCATCGCGGCGGAAGGGCTCGCCGAGTTCCTGATTGAGAATCACCTCGATGAAAGTGGTGACGCCCTTCTTCTGGGCTTCGCACGACTCTGCGATTGCCGTCTTCAACTCGTCCTGCGTGCGTGCGACGACGCCCTTGAGGCCGCAGCCTTCAGCCACCTTCGCGTAGCTGAGCTCCGGATGCAGCTCCGTGCCGACGAAGTTGTCGTCGTACCAGAGCGTCGTGTTGCGCTTCTCCGCGCCCCACTGGTAGTTGCGGAACACGACCATGGTGATGCCGGGATATTCCTTGCGTCCGATCGAGCCCATCTCGCTCATGGAGATGCCGAAGGCGCCATCACCGGCAAAACCGACGACCGGCGTATCCGGGCAGCCGATCTTCGCGCCGATGATCGCGGGGAAGCCGTAGCCGCAGGGACCGAACAGGCCGGGCGCCAGATACTTCCGGCCCTGCTCGAAGGTTGGATAGGCATTGCCGATGGCGCAGTTGTTGCCGATGTCCGTCGAGATGATGGCGTCCTTCGGCAGGCCCGCCTGAACGGCGCGCCAGGCCTGACGCGGCGAGAGGCGGTTCGGGTCGCGCTTGCGGGCGCGGTCGTTCCAGGTCGTGCCGGGATCGTCGTCCTCGTGGTCCATTCCCGAAAGCGTCTGCAGCCACGCCGACTTGGTCTGATGGACGAGTGCCTTGCGTGCGTCGCGCCCGTTGTTGCCGGCCGTCGGCGTGAGTTTGCCGAGGATCTGGCGCGCGACCTGCTTGGCGTCGCCGACGATGCCGACGGCGATGGGCTTGGTGAGCCCGATGCGATCCGGGTTGATATCGACCTGGATGATCTTGGCGTCCTTCGGCCAGTAGTCGATGCCGTAGCCGGGCAGTGTCGAGAAGGGATTGAGGCGCGTGCCGAGGGCGAGCACGACATCCGCCTTTGAGATCAGCTCCATGGCGGCCTTCGAGCCGTTGTAGCCGAGCGGGCCGACGGCGAGCGGATGGCTGCCGGGGAAGCTGTCATTGTGCTGGTAGCCGCTGCAGACCGGCGCATCGAGCTTTTCGGCGAGCGCCTTGCAGTCCGCAATGGCGCCGCCGATGACGACGCCCGCGCCCGAGAGAATGACCGGGAACTTCGCGTCCGAAAGCAGCTTGGCGGCTTCCGCGATCGCTTCGGCGCCGCCGGCTGGCCGTTCGAACTCGACAACGGCCGGGAGGTTGATGTCGATGACCTGGGTCCAGTAGTCGCGCGGAAGGTTGATCTGCGCTGGTGCCGAAAGGCGCTTGGCTTTCAGGATCACCCGGTTCAGCACTTCGGCCACGCGCGAGGGATCGCGAACCTCTTCCTGATAGCAGACCATGTCGCGGAACAGCGCCATCTGCTCCACTTCCTGGAAGCCGCCCTGGCCGATGGTCTTGTTGGCCGCCTGCGGGGTGACCAGCAGCATGGGCGTGTGGTTCCAGTAGGCCGTTTTGACCGGCGTGACGAAGTTCGTGATGCCGGGGCCGTTCTGCGCGATGCACATGGCGATCTTGCCCGACGCGCGCGTGTAGCCGTCGCACATGAAGCCGCCGTTCATCTCGTTGGCGACGTCCCAGAAAGTGATCCCAGCCTTGGGGAAGAGGTCGGAAATCGGCATGAAGGCCGACCCGATGATGCCGAAGGCGTGCTCGATGCCATGCATCTGGAGCACCTTCACGAAGGCCTCTTCGGTCGTCATCTTGGTCATGGCGGCTGCTCCTGGATCTTTGGCAATGGACTATCTTTGCGGACATCCGGGCCGGCGCCAAGCTGTGCGGTGCGCAATGCAGCGTCTCACTCACCAGGACGTTTCGTCTCGCGGTTTGACATGCCGGCGCGCAGCCTGTCAATTCATGGCCGAATAGGCGACAACATAACAGCAGGCCGCCAGCCGCCACAAAACGCCAAACGAGGGACGCCATGCAGGATACGCCAGCCCGCAAGCCAGCCGAGAGCTCGGCCGCCGATCCCGTACCCGAGCTCATCCGGCGCGCGCGCGCCGCTATGACGGCCTTCGCTGCCGAGATCGCGCGCGAGGGCCAGCCCCGCATCGACGAGGCCGTGACCGCGCTTGCGTGGTCCATCTACAAGCCCGAGACCGCGCGCCGCTATGCGGAACTGGCCGTCGAGGTGACCGGCATCGGCAATGTCGAGAGCAAGGTCATCAAGAACCAGCGCAAGACCTTCGGCACGCTACGCGATCTGCTGCGTGCAAAGTCCACGGGCATCATCGAGGAGATCCCCGAGAAGGGTCTCGTGAAGTGGGCGAAGCCCGTCGGTGTCGTCGCCGCGATCACGCCCTCGACGAACCCGCAGGCGACGCCCGTCAACAAAGCCATGATGGCGCTCAAGGGCGGCAATGCGATCGTCATCGCGCCGCCGCCGAACGCCTGGGCTGCAACCGAGGCGTCAGTGGCCGGCATGCGGGCTGAGCTTTTGCGCATCGGCCTTCCCGCGGACCTCGTGCAGATGCTGCCGAGCCCGGTCTCGCGCGAGATGACGACGCGGCTCATGGAGCTGTCCGATCTCGTCGTCGCGACGGGCAGCCAGGCGAACGTGAAGGCCGCTTACAAGTCCGGCAAGCCCGCGCTCGGCGTCGGTCTCGGCAATGCGCCCGTCATCATCGACTCGAGTGCCGATCTCGATTCCGCCGCCGACCTCATCATGCAGTCGAAGACGTTCGACAACGCGACGTCGTGCTCATCTGAGAACGCCGTCGTCATCGTCGATGATGTGTATGACGCAGCCATCCAGGCTCTGGAGAAGCACGGCGGGTACATGGCCGACAAGGCCGAGCGCTCGCGCATCGTCGACCGCCTTTGGCTCGACGGCAAGCTCAATCGCGCCGTGATCGCGCAAGGCCCCGAGCGGCTCGTCGAGGTGTTCGAGCTTTCATCGCGTGCGAAGGGCTGCAAGTTCGTCATGGCCGAGGAAACGGGCATCGGCAAGGCGCATCCGCTGTCTGGTGAGAAACTCTCGCTCGTGCTCACGATCTACCGCGCCAAGGATTTCGCGGATGCTAAGCGGCTCGTGAAGGACATCCTCGACTATCAAGGGCGTGGGCACTCCTGCGGCATCCACACGAAGAATATGGATCATGCGCGTGAGCTTGCAGCCGATACGGACGTCGTGCGTGTGCTCGTCAATCAGGCGCACACGTTCGGCAATGGCGGCGGCTTCAACAATGCGCTCCCGTTTACGCTCACCATGGGCTGCGGCACATGGCAGGCGAATGCTTTCTCCGACAATCTTTCCTGGCGCAATTTCGTCAACATCACGCACCTCGTCATGACCATCCCCGAGGACAAGCCCTCAGAGGAGGCGTTGTTCGGCGCGTATTGGGCGAAGTGGGGGAAGTAGAGGCGCGCACGTCGCCAGAATGCTAAGGTGGCCGTCACGCGGCAGCCGGAGCAAACCCATGACGAACGAAGTCGCGAGCCATTACACTGCGACGCAGAACCTGTCCGACGCCATCGCCGAGAAGCTTCGCGAGAGCGGCAAGGATATTGGCGCGCTCACGACAGCCGATCTCGGCGCGATCGACGAGTTCCATATCCGCGGGCGCAAGGCGACCTTGGAACTCGCCGATGGCTTGAGCCTGACGGCCGGAACGCGTGTCCTCGATCTCGGCAGTGGTCTCGGCGGCCCGGCTCGGACGCTCGCCGAGACCTACGGCTGCCACGTGACGGGCATCGACCTCACGCCCGCATTCTGCGAGGCCGCGACGGCGCTTAGCAAATGGGTCGGGCTGAGCGACAGGGTGGAATTCCAGGTCGGTGACGCCACCCGGCTGCCCTTCGCCGACGGCGCCTTCGATGCCGCGCTGACCATTCACGTCGCCATGAACATTGCCGCCAAGGACCGCATGTATGCCGAGGCACGCCGGGTGCTGAAGCCCGGCGGCCTGTTCGGCATCTACGATATCCTGCAGGGTGAAGGGGGCGACGTGCTGTATCCGGTTCCCTGGGCGCGGGAGCCTTCCATCAGCCATCTCGCGACGCCGGACGACATGCAGATCTTGCTGGCTGGCGCGGGTTTCAAGATTCTGAGCGTCACTGACAGCACAGAGGAGGGTCAGCGCTGGTTCGAGACCATGGCTGAGCGCATGAAGCAGGGCGGGGTGCCGCCACTGACCTTCCGCACATTTCTCGGCGATGATTTCCCGGCGATGACGCGCAATCAGGTGCGCAATCTGCAGGAGCGGCGCATTCGAACAGTGAGCTATATCTGTGCGGTTTGAGGGGGCCGGAAGCCGGCGGGCACCTGCCGGATGGCGGTCGGCAACGACCGCGGTTGAGCGGCTTGCATTCCCTTGGTGTTTGCGCCATAAGGTGGCCCTCGATCGCCCCCGGGCGGTCGCTCTCGATTGGATGCGGGTGTAGCTCAGGGGTAGAGCACAACCTTGCCAAGGTTGGGGTCGTGGGTTCGAATCCCATCGCCCGCTCCATCGAAGCCCACTCCATCGAAATCAAGGCCTTAGGCCCGTCCCATGGCGGGCCGTTTCTATTTTCGGCTCTGAATTCGCCCAATCAACCAAGCCAGATTGCTGTCGGCCGCGCAAACGATTTGCGCCCACCGACGGGGATCGGTGGGCGCTGGGGTATCGAGGATCATTAATGTCGGATGCGGGAACATCCGATGCACCAGGACCAGGATACGCGGTCGAGACGCGTGCGAATCAAAGATAGCACGAGTGCTGCGTTTCCACAATTTTGTGGGCTGCATCGGCTTGACGATGATCGCTGGAAAGAGCAGCGCGTGCAACCCGAGCGTCGTCAGTCCCGCGGCCGGACACGTCAGCCCTGATAGCCGGCGCGGATGACGGCAGCCCGATCAAACAGCGCGACGATTGAAGTAGGAAGCCTGCCCGTTCGGCTGCCCAATTCGGCAGCAACTCGCGCGGCTCCGTTTCGTCCGTCGCCCGATAAGTTGGCAATTGCCCAATCAGTAAACGCTTCAATTGCGCGGCGGCCGACTCTAATATCCTTCGATGTGCCCCGTCCGCGCATAAGGAGAGCCCATGTCTGCTGCCCCTGTTGCCGCATTCTTCGACGAGATGAATGTACCTGATGGGGGCGTGCGTGCAGGATACGAGGCGATTTCCGACTGGCTGAAGCAGGCGCCGCGCGAACTGCTCGTCAATCGCAAGCTCGAAGCCGAGCATTTCTTCCGCCGCATCGGCATCACCTTCAACGTCTACGGTGACAACCAGGGTACGGAGCGGCTCATCCCCTTCGACATCGTGCCGCGCGTGCTGACTTCCGCCGAATGGCAGCGGCTCGTGCGCGGGCTGGAACAACGGATGAAGGCTCTCAATGCTTTCATCGCGGACAGCTACAACGGTCGCGAGATCGTCGCGGCGGGGATCGTGCCCGAGGAGCTGATCCTGCAGAACCCGGCCTTCCAGCCCGAGATGACGCACTTCACGCCGCCGGGTGGCATTCACGTTCATATTGCCGGTATCGATATCGTCCGCGTGGATGCCGACACGTTCTGTGTGCTCGAGGACAATGCGCGCACGCCGTCCGGCGTCTCCTACATGCTGGAGAACCGCGAGGCCATGATGCGGCTCATGCCGGAGCTGTTCGGCTCGCTGCGTGTTGCGCCCGTCGACAACTATCCCGACGCGCTGCTGGAAACCCTGCGCTCGCTGGCGCCGCGCTCGGCGTCGAAGGATCCGACGGTCGTGCTGTTGACGCCGGGGCCCTTCAACTCGGCCTACTACGAGCATTCGTTCCTGGCCGACAAGATGGGAGTCGAGCTGGTCGAGGGCCGCGATCTGCTCGTGCGCGACAACATCGTCTATATGCGCACGACCGAAGGGCCGCGCCGCGTGGATGTCATCTACCGGCGCATCGACGACGATTTCATCGATCCGATCGCCTTCAATCCGGGCTCCATGCTCGGCGTGCCCGGCCTCATGTCGGCCTACAAGGCCGGGAATGTCACGATTTCCAACGCGATCGGCACGGGCGTCGGTGACGACAAGGCCATCTACAGCTACATGCCCGAGATCGTCGAATTCTACCTCGGCGAGAAGCCGCTCCTCTCCAACGTGCCGACGCACCGCTGCCGTGAGCCGGAGGCACTGCGCTACGTCCTCTCGCGGCTCCATGAGCTCGTCGTGAAGGAGGTCAATGGCTCGGGCGGCTATGGCATGCTCGTCGGGCCGCACGCGACCAAGGCCGAGCGCGATGCCTTCGCCGCCAAGCTCAAGGCGCATCCCGACGACTTCATCGCCCAGCCGACGCTCGCGCTCTCGACCGTGCCGTGCTTCGTCGACTCCGGGTTGGCGCCGCGGCATGTGGATCTGCGCCCTTATGTGCTCTGCGGGGCCGATGGGGTGCGGTGTGTGCCGGGTGGCCTCACACGTGTTGCGCTCAAGGAGGGATCGCTGGTGGTGAATTCCTCCCAGGGTGGGGGTACGAAGGATACCTGGGTGGTGGAGACCTGATGCTTTCTCGAATGGCGGATAATCTCTACTGGCTCTCACGCTACACCGAGCGCGCGGAGAACCTCGCGCGCATTCTGCATGTGGCGCAGCGTCTCGCGGCGCTGCCGTCCGCCTATGCAGGGGCCTCGAACGAGTGGGAGTCGGCGATCGCGACGGCAGCCTGCGCGGAGTCCTTCAAGGAACACTATCCGGACGGCGCGACGCGGGAGAACGTGATCCGCTACATCGTCGATTCACCGACCAATCCGAGCTCGATCAAGGCGTGCGTCGAAACCGCCCGCTCGAATGCCCGCGCGGTGCGCACGGCCATCACGAGCGAGATGTGGGAGATCCTGAACGAGGGCTGGAACGAGATGCGCGGCATCGAGTTCGACGGCATCTCGCAGTCGGCGCTGACGCAGTTTCTCCAGCGCGTGCAGCAGATGTCGCTGCGTTTCGACGGCGCCGCTTACCGCACCATGCTGCGTTCCGACCAGTACTGGTTCCAGCGCCTCGGCACGTTCACCGAGCGGGCCGACAACATGGCGCGTCTGCTCGACGTGAAGTACCACGTGCTGCTTCCCGAGAAAGAGCCCGTCGGCGGCGGGCTCGACTATTTCCAGTGGTCGTCGATCCTTAGAAGCGTCAACGCGCTCACGTCCTATCACTGGGTGTACCGCGAGAACGTCAAGCCGTGGCTCGTCGCAGACTTCCTCATTCTGAGGCCCGAGCAGCCGCGCTCTCTCATTTCCTGCTATCTGGAGCTCAACGACTATCTCGATCAGATCGCGGAGGCTTATGGCCGCCAGGGGCCCGCGCAGCACATTGCACGTTCGACCACGGCGCGCCTCCAGAATGCCGACATGGATCAGATCTTCCAATCGGGTCTGCACGAGTTCCTGGTCGAGTTCATCGAGGACAACAACCGGCTGGGGGCCGCGATCACCCAGCAGTACCTCTCATAGCCGGTACCTCGCCATGCGCATCAAAGTCCGGCACGAGACGCGCTACACCTACGACGAACCCGCGAGCGACGCGCTGCAGCTCCTTCGTCTGACGCCGCGCCCGCACGAAGGGCAGTTCATCCGATCCTGGCGCGTTGCGGTCGATGCGGATGCACGGCTCGATCGCAGCGAGGATGCGTACGGCAACATCACGCATCTCGTCTTCCTCCACGGGCCACTCACACAGGCCACCATCACCATCGAAGGTGAGGTCGATACGCGCGACACGAATGGGTTCATGCGCGGCGCCGTGGAGCGGCAGCCGGCGCGCCTTTTCCTGCGCGAGACGGCCCTCACGCGGCTCACTCCTTCGCTCCGGCGCTTTGCGCGCGAGACCTCGGCGGGGCAAGGCGGCGATGCGCTGGCGACACTCCATGCGCTCAATCGCGGCATTCACAAAGCCATGACCTTCGTGATCGGCGCCACGAGCCACGATACGACTGCCGGCGATGCTTTCGACGCGAAGCGCGGCATCTGCCAGGACTTCACGCATATTCTGCTCGCGGCCGCGCGCGCACTCGGCCATCCCGCGCGCTATGTCAGCGGCTACTTACTGCGGACGGACCGCATCGATCAGGAGGCCGGTCACGCCTGGGCCGAAGTGCACGTGCCGCGTCTCGGCTGGATTGCCTTTGATCCGGCCAACGGCATCTGCACGACGGACCGGCATGTGCGCGTCGCGATCGGATGCGATGCGCGAGAGGCATCGGCCGTGCGCGGCGCGCGTGTTGGCGGCGGTGCGGAGGGGCTCGACGTCGCCATTCACGTCGAGCAGGGCCGTGCGATGATCCAGGAATAGGGCGCCGCCGGATTCGGCGGCGCGGTCGCTCTTTGCGGCGGATCTTCGGCTCAATTACTGCCGCGTTTGCGGCGCCATTCCATAAACTCCTTGAACAGTGCTTCGCTCATCGCGGCATTGGTCTCGCCAGCGGGCTGCGTTGCGCTTCCGGTCGTCGTCGGTAACGGTCTCCCCGCTGCAACGCGATCGAGCCACTCCTGAGCCGGCGGGAAGCGCGTCCATCCGTCGATGGTCGCTGCGAGATTGACGTTCTTCCACCGCGGATGGCGCGGCGGCTTCTGGATTTCCGGGAACTTCGTGAAGAACGCGTCGACGAACTTGGCAAGACGCTGATAGCGCCCATGATCGCCAGTCCAGTTGAACGCCATGAGCAGGGTCGGCACGGCAACGCCTTCGACCTTCTCGCCTTCGGGGATCAAGTTCGGGTAGTCGGCGTGCGTGAACTCGGCCGGCAGGTAGTCCTCGAGGAAATGACCCTCATAGGCGACGGGCAGGAGGCGGAAGCCGAGCTCCTTCGGAACGGTCGCATACGGCCTCAGCGGTTTGAGGCACGTGCAGATCGTCGCGTACACCTCGCCACGCTTCATGCGCTCGATGGCATCGCCCTGGCCCATGTTGACTTCCGTCACTTTCATTTCATGGGCTGCAAACATGCGCTGCGCGGCTAGCTGCGCGCCGCTTCCCTTGTCACTGAAGTTGACGGGCTTGCCTTCGAGATCCTTGAGCGATTTGATTTCCGGGCGCACGAGGATGTGCAACTCATCCTCGAACAGCCGGGTGATGTAGACCATGTTGCGTGTGACGTGCGGCCCGAGCTGAGGGTCGTCCTTGAAATGGCTCAGGGTGACCGTGTTGACGAGGCCCATGTCGATACCCCTGAGAAAAAGGATATCGCGAACGTTCTGGGCCGCGCCCTTGCCGACGATCGGCAGCACGCGCAGATTGTCGCCGTCGTCGGTGACAGCGGCGATGTCGTAGGCAATTCCCAGGTAGCCGCCGTTCGGATTGCCTGAAACGATGGTGACGACATTCTCGTTGATTTGCGCGCGCATCTGATCGAGCGGTCCGAGGCGCTGTCCCTTCGTAGGCGCCCCTGTCTGAGCGCTCGAGCTTGTGGGAGCGGCGAAGGCCATGGTCCCCGCAATGGCCAGCGCCAAGGCAATACGGGTTACGCAGAAACTGAAACTACAACGCATTGGACATCCCTCTCTCTCCCACTCTGCCCCGGTGGATCTTTTGCTGCACATCGGCCGCTGGATGGTCACGCAGTACCGCTCAAGAGCGTTGCTGTACGCGTCCAACGCCTCGGAGCGTCGATGACACTTCGCGTAATGACTATTGAACCCGCTTCTTTGGCGGTATTCGGGCGCGTCGTGCCCCGACGCCGCATCGCTCGCGCATTTTTTCCACGGACGATTAGGACGTGCACGCCACGCGAAGATTTCGCCGGTGCGTGGCATTGCGGGCAGCCGCGACACTGACAGGCGTCAAGTGAGCGGGATACGTTGCGGGCTGCACGCGTTCAATTAAGAGGATTGGAAGCTCGCCGTAGCGCCCGATGACCCTGCATTGTGGCGCCCGCACGCGGTGGTCACAATTGCTCTCTCCGGTCGCAAAAATCGAGGCGGCAGAGCCACATAGTTCCGGAAACCGACCTAGGCCAATGGGTCGCTCCGATGATTTATCAACATAAAATTTCGTACCTACCGTTCACCGCGCATTTCCCATCTTGACATTGCGTGGCTGCCGGAAATCTGCCATTCTCTTGGCGTAGATTTTGTCTGCAGTCCGTCATTCAGACTGCTGATTCTATTCGCACAAGACCCACGCCGCCGGGCTGCGGCCGTCATCAGGGTCAAGAGGGGGAAGAAGCTTCATAGAACTCTTGGGATTAGGTCCGCCGCATCTCCTAATCCCAATGAGGCGATCAGCGACTATGGCAGGAGTGGCCTCCTCGAAGATGCCATGAAACGCTGATCGGTTGGCCAGGCAGCGAACCAACGCCCTCTTTGGTTGTCTGCTTGGTACAGTGCCGGCCTGTGACCTCTCGGTCTTCGTACCCCGCTGCCGAGAATAGTCACAGGCCGGACCCCTCTCGCGCCGAAACCAATACATCTCCGATCAGCGCCGGCATCCGACCGACGTCTGTTCTGTGATTACTCAATCGTGGTTAATGAGCGAGCCCGCAGAAAATCGCCGTGCGGGACGCACGAACGGCAGGCGTCTCCTACTTGATTTTGGTTTCCTTGAACTCGACGTGCTTGCGCGCGATCGGGTCGTACTTCTTGAAGGAGATCTTCTCGGTCGAGGTGCGCGGGTTCTTCTTGGTCACATAGAAGAAGCCGGTCCCTGCGGTGCTGAGCAGCTTGATCTTGAGCGTTGCGGGCTTGGCCATTTCGGTCTCTTCGACGCGTTCTAATCCAGGGTCTTGTTCGGTCGCAATTTAGTCACAGGGGCATTGAAGTCAAGCGCCGTCTCGCCTGCAACTCGATACGCCGCACCCCCATTTCCGATGTCTGAATCATGCTATCCGGAATAATGCGAGGCCCGCCACGATGATAGCGATTCCGGCGATCTCGAGCGCGCGGATTCGTTCGCCAAAATAAAACACCGACAGTAGCAGCGTGAACACGATCTGCACCTGCGCGACGGCGGCGACGTACGAGGCGTTCGTCAGCGCGGTCGCGATGAACCATCCGATGGAACCGAGCGCGCTTGTCGTGCCGATGAACCAGCAGAGCTTCGGGAACGCGAACATCCGCACGAGTTCGCGCGGCTCGCGCATCAGCAGGTAGGCGCCCACCATGAGTGCCGAGAGGGTCGCCATCACGAGCACGGCATAGGCGGCGCGTACGAGGGTGCCGACGGCCGGATCGATCGCGAGAATACCCTCGCGCAGGCATAGGTATGAGAGGGCGTAAACGAGCGCCGACGAGAGCCCGAGCAGTGCCGGTGCAGCCGCGGAGCTGGTGCCGCCTGCTGATGCGGTAGGCGCGGGCGCAGGCGAGCGGCGGGAGGAGATCACAATCACCCCGAGCATGGTCACGACAATCGCCACCCAGCCGATGGGGGTGATCACCTCCGAGAAGAAGGCGGTGCCGATGAGCGCCGTCATGATCACGTCGGCCTTGATGATCAGCGTCGCGACGGCGAAGTTGCCGAGCTGGAAGAGGCGCACGACGAGCACCGTCCCGACGAACTGGCAGATGGCCGCAATGGCGCTGTAGAGCACAAGCCCCTGGCTGAGCGGTGGGAGCGGTTCGCCTGTCCACCACAGAATGCCGACGAGGTAGGCGGCCAGCAGCGGCAGCGTGAACAGAATGCGGACATAGGTCGTGACCTGCGTCGACAGACGCTGGTTCAGCACCTTGAGCCCCGCATAGCGCAAGGCCTGAAAGAAGGCCGCGCCCACGCTTGCCCAGATCCAGACGCTGTCCATGAAGCCCGGCATCCCCGCGTTGCGTATCGGCAACGGCGCCATGTGAGCAGGGCCCGGCTGATTTGACCACACCTCCCTGCGCGGGGCGCTCTTCGCGTGCAGCACGACTCGCCTTAGCGTGCCGGCCACTACCTTGCCTATCGCCGGAGGCGACGATGAATACGCTCTTTCGCGTGCTCTATGCCGCCCATGCGCGGGGTACGCACCACAAGCTCGCGCTCGATGGTCTGCGCCATCTGCACGGACCTCATGCAGATGCTTGGCGCTGCGTCTTTTTGAAGCACGCCGAGCTGTTCATGGTCGGGTCGAAGGCGCCCGACGACAGCTTCAAGGACTTCAAGAACCACGTCCTGCATCCGCGCGATAATTTCTGGGGCGGTGCGCCGCCGAAGGTGCGCAACTGGTACGGCCACGTCGTCACGGCGCTGCGCCAGCAGGACTGGCCGACGGCGGCTTACGCCGCAGGCGTGATGAGCCACTACCTGACGGATCCGCTGCATCCCTTTCACACCGGCCAGTCACAGGGCGAGAATGACATTCATCGCGCCGTCGAGTGGAGCATCAATCGCTCGTACGATGCGCTGTGGAAGCTCGGCACGACGCTGCCTGAGCCGCTGGTCGTGCTCGGCCAAGCGGACAACTGGCTCGAGATGCTGGTCTGCGATGGCGCGCTCATCGCCAATGCGCACTACGAGCGTCTCATCGCGCACTACGATTTCAAGCGCGGTGTCGTCGATCCGCCGGCAGGCCTCGACGAGGTCGCTCAGGATCTGGTTGCCGGTCTCATCGTCCATGCGGCCACGACGTTCGGACTGGTCCTGCAGCGGGCGATCGACGAGGCCGCGGTGGAGCCACCCGAGGTCAGCCTGACGCTCGATACGGTCCTTGCAACACTCAAGGTGCCGGTCCGCGTCCTGCAGAAGCAACTCGCCGATGCTGCCGACCGCCGCCTCGTCGAGCGCATGTATGACGAGCTGCAGGCGACGGGCAAAGTCGAGGAGCATCTGCCCGAGGACGACCGGTCCGTGCGCGCGGCCTATGCTCAGGAAGTGCTCGCAAAGATCGAACAACTCCCGCCTGCCAAGGCCTTTCCCTATCATGGCAAGGCGCCGCCCGAGACTTCGATCGAGCGCGCCGAGCGACTGCGCGAGGAGAACCGCAAGCGCGCTCTGGAGGAGGCTGCCCGCCGCGTGGCCGCGCAGGCCGAGGCGCGCGCCGCCGCCAAGGCAGCACCGCCGGTTGCGTCCGTACCCATCGTGGCCAAGCCAGCCGGGCCTGCTGTCACGCCGGTCGTCCCGGTTGCTGAAGAGGTCAGTGTGAAGGACGGAGCGAGCCTCGTTGCGCGCCTCGGTGAGCACGAGCGCACGCGTACGGGCTCGGTGCCAAGTATTGGGCCCAGTATAGGCGAAGTCGCATCGCGCGAGCCGAGGTTTTACCTCACACGCGGTCAGGACGTTGTCGACGCGCCGTCGATCGGCCCCAAGACGGCAGACCGCCTCATCGCGGAAGGTGTGAAGACCGTCGGCGATCTCATGGACGCCGATCCTGAGACGCTCGCCGAGCTTATTGGTGTCCGCCACATCACGGCCGAGACCATCCGCGACTGGCAGGACCAGAGCGGCCTCGTGATGGCCGTGCCGAACCTGCGGGGGACGCACGCGCAACTCATCGTCGGCGCCGGCTTCCGGGATGCGGAAAGTCTCGCCGCCGCCGAGCCCGCCGACCTCTCCGCCCGCGTTCTTGCATTCGCCGCCAGCAGCGATGGCCAGCGCGTGCTGCGCAATGGCTCACCGCCCGATATCGAAGCGATTGCCGCCTGGGGCGCGGCGGCTCGCATGGCGCGCGCGGCTTGACGCGCTGAGCCTGCAACTTATGGACGAAAACCCAAGCTTGATGCGCTGGATGGCATCGGGTAGTGAGAACGGCGTAATTCAGGCAGCGGCAGGGGATCCTCAATGAGCATCGATACGACCGGTGGCCATCCCGAGATGGACTATCGCGAGCACGTCCGGACGTACAACGGCTTTATCAAGGGCACCGTCGTTCTGACCGTTCTCGTCGTGCTCATCCTGGTCGGCATGGCCATCTTCCTGGTGTAGACCGGGTACTCTCTCGCCGAACGCGCTGCGCATCGATCGAGCGTGGTCGCGCCAGTCCCTGAACTTCCATCCTACGAAGGACGCGACGCAATGGTGACCGTTGCGGTTACGCCGGAGGCGCCTGACGAAACGCGCGTCGCCATCTCACCGGAGACCGTGCGCAAGCTCGTCGCACTCGGTTGCAAGGTGCGCGTGGCGGCTGGCAGCGGTGCGCGCTCGCGCTTCTCCGATGAGACATACAAGGCGCAGGGCGCCGAGATCGCAGCCGATGCGGCCGCCGCCGTCGAAGGTGCCGATATCCTGCTCAAGGTGCGCCGTCCGTCGCCCGAGGAAGTGCGCGGGCTCGCGCCAGGCGGCATCGTCGCCGCCATGCTGAGCCCGACGGACGACCGTCCGGGTCTCGATGCGCTCGCCGCGACCGGCGCCACGCTTTTTTCCATGGAGTTCATGCCGCGCATCACCCGCGCGCAGTCCATGGACGTGCTGTCGAGCCAGGCGAACCTCGCGGGTTACAAGGCAGTGGTGAATGCGGCGGCGATGTTCGAGCAGGCCGTGCCGATGATGATGACGGCTGCCGGCACCGTACCCGCGGGCAAAGCCTTCATCATGGGCGTCGGCGTTGCCGGCCTACAGGCCATCGCGACGGCGCGGCGCCTCGGTGCCATCGTCTCGGCGACCGACGTGCGGCCCGCTACCAAGGAGCAGGTCGCCTCGCTCGGCGCGAAGTTCATTGCCGTCGAGGACGAGGAATTCAAGCAGGCGCAGACGGCCGCTGGCTACGCCAAGCCGATGTCGGAAGCCTATCAGCAGAAGCAGACGGAACTCGTCGCCGGTCACATCAAGGCGCAGGACATCGTCATCACGACCGCGCTGATTCCGGGCCGTCCGGCGCCGCGGCTCATCACGCGCGCTATGGTGGAGAGCATGAAGCCCGGCGCGGTGATCATCGATCTTGCGGCCGAGCGCGGCGGCAACTGCGAGCTGACGAAGCCCGGCGAGATCGTCGAGCACGGTGGCGTGCGTATCGACGGCACGCTCAATCTGGCCGGCCAGGTGCCCGTCAACGCTTCGAGCCTCTATGCCAAGAACCTCCTGACCTTCCTCGAGCTCATGATCGACAAGAAGGAGAAGACCCTGAAAGTCGACTGGGAGGACGAGGTCATGAAGGGCACGCTGGTCGCCAAGGGCGGCCAGATCGTGCACCCGAGCCTGCAGCCGAAGGGAGCCTGAGATGATGCGCCCTGCCCTTGCGTGGACACCCGCGCTGCTCGCGCTGACGACGATGCCGGCACTCGCTGCCGGTGGCGCCGAGGTGAGCCCGTTCGTCTACCAGCTCATGGTGTTCGTCGTTGCGATCTTCGTCGGCTACTATGTCGTGTGGAGCGTGACGCCGGCCCTGCACACGCCATTGATGAGTGTCACCAATGCAATCTCCTCGGTGATCGTCGTCGGCGCGCTGCTGGCGGTCGGCGTGAGCTTCATGGAGTCCGGTTCGGTTCTCGCCAAGCTGTTCGGATTCCTCGCCCTGATCATGGCCTCCATCAATATTTTCGGCGGCTTCCTTGTCACGCAGCGCATGCTCGCGATGTACAAGAAGAAGGAGAAGAAGTGAGCGATGCGCGCTGGCATATGCTCGTTCGCGATTTCGTCGGGCGCCGCATGGATGAGCGGGCGTTCCACGATCGCTTCTTCGAGCTCTGGCACGCCGCCGATCGCGACCACGTGCCCGCCCCGCGCGCGATCGAAACGCTCTTCTTCGTCGTTGAAGCTTATTGTCCGGACCCCGCGCTCCGCGATCCGAACAGCACCTACGAAGCCGATGATGCCGAACTCCGGCAAGCTGCTGAGAAAGCGCTTGCCGAGCTTCCCGTTCCCAGCCGCTTGATGACGTTCCTGAGCAGGATGAAACCATGAGTGCCAACGCCGCCGCGCTGCTCTATCTCGCCTCGGGCGTGCTGTTCATCCTTGCGCTGCGTGGCCTTTCGAGCCCGGAGACATCACGCTCGGGCAATATGTTCGGCATGGTCGGCATGGGTATCGCGATCGTAACGACGCTCGCCCTGCTGCAATCGACCGACAGCGTCTTCACGTGGTTCCTGATCATCGCCGGCATCGGCATCGGCGGCGCCATCGGCGCGTATACCGCGCGCACCATTCCGATGACCATGATGCCGGAGCTGGTCGCGGCGTTTCACTCGCTGGTCGGCCTCGCCGCCGTCTTCGTCGCCGCCGCTGCACTCTACGCGCCGACGGCCTTCGGTATCTCCGACGGCACGGGCTACATCTTCGCCTCGAGCCTCGTCGAGATGTCGCTCGGCGTCGCGATCGGCGCGATCACGTTCACCGGCTCGGTCATTGCCTTCGCGAAACTCTCGGGCCGCATGTCGGGCAAGCCCATTCTGCTGCCCATGCGCCACGTCATCAATGGCGCACTCGGCCTGCTGCTGATCTTCCTCATCTACCAGTTCACGCAATCGGGCGGCTCGTCGTGGCTCTTCTGGCTGATCACGATCCTGTCGCTCGCTTTCGGCGTCCTTCTCATCATCCCCATCGGCGGCGCGGACATGCCCGTCGTCGTGTCGATGCTCAACTCGTACTCGGGCTGGGCCGCAGCCGGCATCGGCTTCACGGTCGGTAACGTCGCGCTCATCATCACGGGCGCGCTGGTCGGTTCGTCTGGCGCGATCCTCTCCTACATCATGTGCAAGGGCATGAACCGTGCCTTCCTGTCCGTGATCGCGGGCGGTTTCGGTGGCGAGGTTGCCGGCCCTGCTGGCGGCGAGGGAGCAGAGCAGCGTCCGGTCAAGCTCGGCTCGGCCGAGGATGCGGCCTTCCTCATGAAGAATGCGGGCAAGGTCATCATCGTGCCGGGCTATGGCATGGCGGTCGCCCAGGCACAGCACGCACTGCGCGAGATGGCGGATACGCTCAAGGCGGCCGGCGTCGAAGTGAAGTACGCGATCCATCCGGTTGCGGGCCGCATGCCGGGCCACATGAACGTGCTGCTCGCGGAAGCCAACGTGCCCTACGACGAAGTGTTCGAACTCGAGGACATTAACTCGGAGTTCGCGCAGGCCGACATCGCCTATGTCATCGGCGCCAATGACGTCACGAACCCTGCAGCCGAGGAAGACAAGACCTCACCGATCTACGGCATGCCCGTGCTGCAGGTCTGGAAGGCTGGCACCGTGATGTTCAACAAGCGCTCGCTTGCGAGCGGCTATGCCGGCATCGACAATCCGCTCTTCTATCGCGACAACACGATGATGCTGCTCGGCGACGCGAAGAAGATGACGGAAGAGATCGCCAAGTCGATGCATAATTAGCTTACTTGCCGCGGGCTGCTGGCCTGCGGCGAGCACGCGGATTGCTTTCCGTTTGCCGCGGCCGGCTCGCGCCTGCGGCGCGACGGGGCATTCGCCCCTGGCCCCAACCGGGGAGACCCCGGACCCCCTCCTTTTTATTGACTTGGAGTGCGCGGCGAGCGCACCGCAATCCTCTCTTCCCGTGTAGGACGGGGAGACGGGATCTGTCGAGTTTGCGGCTCACTCCAATTTATAAAAAGGAGGGGGTTCGGGGTCTCCCCGAGCGGGTGTGGGCGGCAGCCCACTCGCGCTGAAAGCGCGAAAAGCGTCTCACCCCTCGAGCGCCCGCCAGATGATCATGCTGCCGCCGAAGAGGATGCCGGTTTCGAGAATGATCGTGTGTACGCGCGCTGAAAAGCGCCGCACCATCCACTTCGCCGTCAGTGTGCCGGGCGTTGCCATGAGACCGATGAGCAGGGCGAGCACCACAAGCTTTCCATCGAGTGCGCCGAAGCCCGCGAACACGCCCGTCCTGAAGATGCAGAGCAGGAACGAGACCATGGCATCGGTCGCGATGACCTGCGTGCCGGTGAGCCCGGATGCCATGAGCAGCGAGAGCAGGATAACGCCGCTTCCCGCACTGCCGCCGGAGATGAGGCCATAGCCTGTCGAGGCGATGGCGAGGCCTTTGTCGTCGAGGCGCAGTTTGATGTGCTCGAAGAAGCGCCTCAGCGGTACGAGCACGATGAGCATGATGCCAATGAAGATCGCGGTGCCGCGACTGGTGAGCTGAGTGTACCCCCAGGCGGTGAAGAGCGCGAAGGGGAGCGCCGCGATCGTCGCGATCAATGCCTTCTTGAGGTCGAGCGACTCGCGGAAGGCGGCGACGCGCGTTGCGTTCGTGATGATGGCGCTGAGCGCGATGATCGGCACGACGGCCGGTGCGCCGACCAGCGGCACGAGCACCAGCGGCATGATGAGGCCCGTGCCATAGCCCGCGAGCCCGCCGACGATCTGCGCGAAGAAGGCCGTCACGGCGACGATTGCAATCTGCGCGAGCGTCAGGTCGGCAAGCATAGTCTACAGCCTCGCTGTCCGCATTCCGCTCTCGGGATAACGCTCGTCTGAGAGAACTCTTCCGCCTTCAGCGCACGTCAGCACCCCTTCCTGAGCGCGCGACCGCGCGCCGGCCGGTAGGCCGTCCTCCAAGAAAACAGCGGCAAAAATCAAACCAACCTGCTCTGCTCGATCGCGGCACCGATGAAGCTCGCGAAGAGCGGATGAGGCTCGAAGGGGCGGGATTTCAGCTCGGGATGGTACTGGACGCCGACGAACCAGGGATGGTCCGGGATCTCGACCGTTTCGGGCAGCAGCCCGTCGGGAGACATGCCGGCAAAGCGCAGGCCGACGGCTTCGAGGCGCTCGCGGTAGCGCGTGTTGACCTCGTAGCGGTGGCGATGGCGCTCGTGGATGTCCGTCGAGCCGTAGATGCGGGCAATGCGGCTGCCTTCGGCGAGCTGGGCCTCGAAGGCGCCGAGCCGCATGGTACCGCCGAGGTCGCCGCCGGATCGGCGCTGCTCGAGCTCGTTTCCGCGCATCCATTCCGTCATCAGGCCGACGACCGGCTGCTCGGTTGCGCCAAACTCGGTGGAGCTCGCCTCCTTGATTCCGACGAGGCTGCGCGTGGCCTCGATGCAGGCCATCTGCATGCCGAAGCAGATGCCGAAATAGGGAACGCCACGCTCACGTGCAAACTTGGCGGCAAGAATCTTGCCCTCGGAACCGCGCTCGCCGAAGCCGCCCGGCACCAGAATGCCGTGCACGCCTTCTAGGTAGGGCGTGGGATCCTGATGCTCGAACACCTCGCTCTCGATCCACTCGAGCTTCACGGCGACCTTGTTGGCAATGCCGCCATGAACGAGCGCTTCGATCAGCGATTTGTAGGCATCCTTGAGGCCTGTGTACTTGCCGACGATGGCGATGGTCACGCTGCCTTCGGGGTTGGCGATCGTGTGCGAGATGCTCTCCCACTGATCGAGGCGCGGTGCCGGTGCGCCATCGATGCCGAAGGCGGCGAGCACTTCGCGATCGAGCCCCTCGCGGTGATAGGCGAGCGGCACATCATAGATGGAAGCGACGTCGAGCGCCTGGATGACGGCGCTCTCGCGCACGTTACAGAAGAGCGCGATCTTGCGCCGCTCGGAGGGCGGCACTTCGCGGTCGCTGCGGCAGAGCAGGATATCAGGCTGGATACCGATCGAGCGCAACTCCTTTACGGAGTGCTGGGTCGGCTTGGTCTTGAGCTCGCCGGCCGAGGGAATGAACGGCATGAGCGTCAGATGGATGTAGACCGAGTGCCCGCGCGGCAACTCGTTGCCGAGCTGGCGGATGGCCTCGAAAAACGGCAGCCCCTCGATGTCGCCGACCGTGCCGCCGATCTCGACGAGGACGAAGTCGACGTCGTCGTTGCCGGAGACGACAAAGCTTTTGATCGCATCGGTGACGTGCGGGATGACCTGGACGGTGCCGCCGAGGTAATCGCCGCGCCGCTCGCGGGCGAGGATGTCCTGATAGATGCGCCCGGTGGTGATGTTGTCGGTCTTGCGGGCCGGCACACCCGTGAAACGCTCGTAGTGGCCGAGATCGAGATCGGTCTCGGCGCCGTCGTCAGTAACGAAGACCTCGCCATGCTGATACGGGCTCATCGTGCCCGGATCGACATTGAGGTAGGGGTCCAGCTTTCTGAGCCGAACTCGATAGCCACGGGCCTGTAGGAGTGCTCCAAGGGCCGCTGAAGCCAGCCCTTTGCCGAGCGAGGAGACCACGCCGCCGGTAATGAAGATGTACCGCGCCATGGGCCTCCACCTTACTCGCTTTCCACACGATTCGGGCCGGCGTTCATGACACCGGCCCAATCCATCCACAGCTCACATCAAACAGTTACGACCGCAGGTGGCCGTGACGACGTAACGGCAATCTCGGTTAGCGGTTTGCCGGCACCTGGGGAAGGGTCTGGCGACCCTGCTGGAGGCTGTCGAGCAGTCCGCCGCCACCCGCGGGAGCCGGACCGCCCGTTGCCGGAGCGGCAGGCGTTCCCGTGCCCGGAACGGCAGGTGCCGTTGCTGCGGGCCGATCGAGCGGGGAGACCGCGCGCCGGCTCTGCTGGGCAAAGAGCGTCAGACTGATCGAAGTGACGAAGAATGCTGCGGCGAGGCCTGCGGTGACGCGGGTCAGCATGTTCGCGGTGCCGCGGCCGGTCATGAAGCCGCCGGCTCCGCCGCCACCGCCGCCGATCCCGAGCGCGCCGCCTTCCGAGCGCTGCAGCAGGACGACCGCGCAGAGTGCAGCGGCTATCATCAGATGTATGACGAGCAGAACGGTTGCCATTAAATGCCTCGTTATCGCGCCTGGAGCGCCGGAGGTCCCCGAACCTCATATGGTAAGCAGAGGTAGGGGCCCCAAATCTCCGGGGTGGTCTACACCATGTCGGCGCGGACTGCCACCACCTCCCATGCGGCCGATTGCGGCCCTACTGCCTGATCACCGGCGCCCAGTTGCCCTCGCTCGTGATGGGACGAGGTGGGCGATAGGCGTCGTCGGTCTTTGGCTGCTTCTTCTGGCTCTTGTTCTGGTTCTGCGCCGGTGCCTTTTTCGGGGGGGCGGCCTTCGCGGGCTGCTTTTGGGGCGCGGGCTTGGTTGCGGGTGCTTTGGCAGCGGGTGCCTTGGGAGCCGCACCCTTCGGCACTGTCGTCACGGCAGCGGCGGCGGCCGGGCGGCCTGGAGCCCTCTGCGGTAGCGCAATCGAGCTGCCGGTGCCTTCGATGACCGCCTCGCCAGGGCCGGGCAGCTCTTCCTCGCCGCCCTCGATGGTGGTCGGCAGAGTGATGCGCGCGAGACCACAGCGGAAATTGAGCTGCTCTTCGACCTCAATATAGGTCCCGATGCGCTGGAGGCGTTCGAGCGGCAGATTGGCCCGCGCCCACTCCGGCCCCCGTGCCATGTCCGCCGTCGCGCCTTCGCTGCGCAAGGTATCGAGTTGAGCCTGCAGATTTTTGCAAACCTCGCCATCGAGCGGCACGGCAGCAACGGGCGTGATCGCCAAAACCGGAACGGCGAGCATCAGAGCGATCGCCGCCCCAAGGCTCGATGGACGCACAGTCATTCTCACGTACCCCGCACCTGCAACTTCAAGCGTAGGCGGCAAGAATCCCGAGGAAATCCGCCGCCTTCAGGCTGGCGCCACCGACCAGGGCGCCATTCACGTTCGGGACGCTCATCAGCTCCTTGGCATTCGATGCCTTGACCGATCCGCCATAAAGGATGCGCATCCCCTGGCCCTCGCCGCCGAAGCGCGCCGCGAGCGCGGCACGGATCGCGCCATGCACCTCGGCGACATCCGCCACGGTCGGTGTCAGACCCGTGCCGATGGCCCATACGGGCTCGTAGGCGATGATCGTGTCGGCGGCGCGGCAGCTCTCGGGGAGTGAACCGGCGAGCTGACGCGCGACCACCGTCAAAGTCTGGCCGGACTGGCGCTCGGCCGCCGTCTCGCCGACGCAGACGATGGCGACGAGCCCCGCACGGTGGGCGGCTTCGGCCTTGCTCTTCACGAGGGCATCGCTTTCGAGATGGTCGGTGCGGCGCTCCGAGTGGCCAACGATCACGGCGTTTGCGCCCGCGTCCTTCAGCATTTCCGCCGCGATATCACCAGTATGCGCGCCGCTGGCCTTGGCGTGGCAGTCCTGTCCGCCGACGGCGATACGCGATCCGGTGAGCGCAGTGGCAAATCCGGCGACCAGTGTCGCGGGCGGACAGATGAGGACATCGGCGGCTTCGTTCGAGAGGCCTTTCGCCATGGCGTCGGCCTCGGCGAGGGAGGCCGCGAGCCCGTTCATTTTCCAATTGCCGGCCACGAGCGGCCTGATCGCACTTCCGGTCATGTTTTCCTCGCCCTGCCGAACCGCCCTGCGCAATTCTTATGTCGCGCCATGCCTATCGTGCGGCTCCCGCAGTTTCAACCCTCGGCCGACAGCAGCTTTCGGTGCTCTCACAAGCATTTGAGACGCAACGAAATCCCTGTCCGTTCACAGCGGGCCACGAGCGGGAATGTGGACGCCCTCGCGCACACGGCCTATATGGACATCAAATCGAGCGCCCGCCGAGCGGCGCCATGCATCAGCAAAGGGTTGACGAGAATATGCTGGAAGCACTGAGACGCGGCGTCAAAGGCATATTCATCCAGGCGCTGATCGGCCTTCTCGTGATAGCCTTTGCCGTGTGGGGCATCGCCGACGTCTTCCAGGGACGCGCACAGACCTCGCTCGCGCGGGTCGGGAAGACAGAAATCTCGCAGGATCAGTTCCAGCAGGCGCTGCAGGTCGAGATCAGTGCACTAGCGCGTCAGTTCGGTCGCCGCCTCACGATCGATCAGGCGCGCCAGCTCGGCATCGACCAGCGCGTCATCGCGCGCCTCGTCGGCACCGCCGCCATCGATACGCACGCGCAGGAACTCGGCCTCTATCTGTCGGATGCGACGATTGCCGATGCCATCCGCAATGATCCGGTGTTCCGCGGCGTCGGCGGTCAGTTCGATCGCGACGCCTACACCGAGATCCTGCGGCAGAACAATCTTACCGAGGGGCGCTATTTCGCCGAGCGCCGTGCGGAGGAAGTGCGCGAGCAGCTCACCGAGACGCTCGCCGGCGGCAATGTGCCGCCGGATTATCTCATCCAGACGCTTCACCGTTATCAGGGCGAGACGCGCACCATCGCGCACATGACGCTCGATCCCGAGGTCGCTGGCAAGGTCGAGGCACCGGACGAGGAAAAGCTCAAGGCGTACTACGAGCAGAACAAGCGCCGCTTCGTTGCGCCTGAGTTTCGGAAAGTCCCGCTCATCCTGTTGACCGATGCCGAGGTGCGCAAGCAGGTCGCCGTCAGCGACGAGGAGATGAAGGCCCTCTACGAGCGCGAGAAGGACACTTTCGCGACGCCGGAGCGCCGGCACATCCAGCAGATCTCGTTCCCCGACCGCGCCGCCGCCGAGAAGGCTCATGCAGCGCTCAAGGCTGCGCCGTCGTTCGAGGAAGGCCTGAAAGGCCTCGAGCTCAAGGAAAGCGACATCGATCTCGGCTCCCTCGCCAAGTCGGAGATGATCGACGCGGCCATTGCCGACGCCGCTTTCAAGCTCGAGAAGGGGCAATTCTCCGAGCCGGTGACGGGCACGTTCTCGACGGTGATCGTGCGCGTCGCAGACGTCACCCCCGGCAAGCAAAGCACGTTCGATGAGGTCAAGGATCAGCTCCGCGACCGCATTGCCGGCGAGCGGGTCAATCGCGAGATGCAGGATCTGCACGACCGCGTCGATGACGCGCGTGCAGGCGGCTCTAGCCTCATGGAGGTCGCCGAGCGGCTGAAGGTGAATTTCGTCGAGATCGAAGCGACCGACAGACAGGGCATGACGCCCGAGGGCAAGCCGGCACTCGAGCATCCCGATGCCGCGCGCATTCTCGGCTCGGCCTTCGAGGGCGGCAGCGGCCTCGACCGCGAAGCGATCGAGCTGACGGACGGTGGTTATGCCTGGGTCGACGTGGCCGGCGTCACGGCCGAGCGCCAGAAGCCATTTGAGGAAGTTCAGGAAGCTGTAAAGATGGCCTGGATAGAAGCCGAGCGCCGCACCGCACTCAACGCGGCCGGGCAGAAGATCGTGGAGCGTGTCGACAAGGGTGAGGCGCTCGAAGATATCGCCAAGGAACTCGGTCTCGAGGTCAAGCTCGCGCAGCCGGCGACGCGTAACCAGCAGCCGGATGGTTTGACTCGCGCGGCCGTGCAGCAGGCATTCGCGCTGGGACGCGGTGCCGCCGCGTCTGTCGAGAGTGCCGATGGAAAATCACGAACCATCATCGTGGTGCGTGCCATTGTGGATCCGCCCGCCGCGACGCCGGAGCAGATATCGAAATTGCGCCAGGAGCTGTCGCGCCAGCTACAAGGCGACACGATCAACACCTACGTGGGCGCACTCCAGGAGCGCCTCGGCCATAGCGTGAACCAGACGGTCTACCGCCGCGCCATGGGGCTCGAAACCCAGCAGCCTTGAGCTGCTGGGGTGCAGCAAGGGTGGTGGTGATCAGATCGAGAAGCTCGTGCCGCAGCCGCACGCGGCGGTGGCTTGGGGGTTCTGGATCTTGAAGGAAGCGCCGATCAACTCGTCGACGAAGTCGATCTCGGAGCCTTCCATGTAGCCGACCGACATTTCGTCGATCAGCACGACCGCGCCTGCGCGCTCGATGACGAGATCATCGGGCTCACGCCCCGAGACGAGATCGAACTTGTACTGGAAGCCTGAGCAGCCACCGCCTTCGACGCTCACGCGCAGAGCTTCGGCGCCGGGCTCGCCGGCCACGATCTCGGCGATCCGCTGGGCGGCACGCTCGGTCAATCCAACTCGTGGGCGATCCTCGACCATCGTCATAAAGGGGCTCCTCGCGCGTTCCTGGAAGCCGGGATATCAACCGGACTCGACGCGGATACTTGATAAGTAAATAGGAATTGCCTCCGCGATGTCAAACGGCGGCTGTCGTTCTATCATAGAGCGAATCGAGCGGCAGCCATGCATCGGGCCGGCTGACCGGAGAGCCAGGGGCCGCAGGTGGATAAGGGCGACATTCGCGAGCAGGCAGGGTCGGCAGGGGGCACGAACCCCCGCCGTCCGGGCGCGCGCCCCGTCGCAGCCTGGGCCCTTGATGCGAGCCAGAGCCGTGGCCGGGCCGCAATCGAGCCGCCCTGTACATACCGGACGCCCTTTCAGCGTGACCGCGATCGCATTGTGCACGCGACCGCCTTCCGGCGTCTCACATACAAGACGCAGGTCTTTCTCCATCACGAAGGCGATCATTTCCGCACGCGCCTGACCCACTCGCTCGAAGTCGCGCAGATCGCGCGCTCGATGGCCCGGCAACTCGAACTGGACGAGGATCTGGCCGAGGCCCTGTCGCTTGCGCACGACGTGGGACACCCGCCCTTTGGTCATGCGGGCGAGCGGGCCCTGGATGCCGCCATGCGCGACTGGGGCGGGTTCGATCACAACGCGCACAGCCTGCGCATGGTCACGACGCTCGAGCGCCGCTACGCGCATTTCGACGGGCTCAACTTGACGTTCGAAGCGCTTGAAGGCCTCGCCAAGCACAATGGCCCCGTCATCGGACCGCACGCGCCGCCGAACGCCGCCGGGCGCAATCGCGAGCTTCTCGATCTCATCGGTGCGCTGGGGCTCACGCGGGCCCTAGAGCTGGATCGCTTCGCGCCGGCCGAGGCGCAGGTTGCCGCCATCGCCGACGATATCGCCTATACGAACCACGACATTGACGATGCGCTCCGTGCCGGTCTCATCAGTCTTGCTGACCTGGAAGCGGCACCCATGGCGGGCCCTTTCGTCAAGGCCGCGCGCTCGGTGCTCGACGGCACGACGCTTGCGCGCAGCGAAATCGATCGTGACCGCCGCCTCTTCTACGAAGTGAACCGGCGCATGATTACGGTCATGGTCGATGAGGTCGTGAAGGAGACACGCGCACGCATTGCGGGGCTCGGGATCACCAGTGCCGACGGCATCCGCAATGCCGGCATCTCCGTCGTGGCTTTCCCGGACGATCAGCGGGCCGCGCTCGATGCTCTGAAGAAATTCCTGTTCGATCGCGTCTACCGGGCCCCGCGGGTCATGCGCGTCATGCACAAGGCCGAGCAGGTGGTCGCGGCCCTCTTCGATCGCTACATGACGAGCCCTGGCGACCTGCCTGGTGGGCGCGGGGAAAGAATTCTGGGCCTCGATCCGGCCGGACGGGCCCGCCGCGTGGCCGACTTCATCGCCGGGATGACGGACCGCTTCGCGCTCGCCGAATATGCGCGTCTGTTTGACGACACCATTGATTTGCATTAGCTGCCGCCATGCTATGACGCGGGCAGAAGGCGCCTGCCGAAGCCCGGGCGTCGCCCCATCCGAGGAATCATCATGACCGTGCTCGCCGAGGTCGAGGCGCAGATCGCCGACGCATTGAAGAGGCTGCAGCAGGCGGGCCGCCTGCCGGCCGCGCTTGCGCTTGGCGCCGTCGAGGTGGAGCCGACCAAGGATCCGCGCCACGGCGATCTCGCAACGAACGCCGCCATGGTGCTGGCGAAGCCCGCGCGCATGAAGCCGCGCGACATTGCCGATGCGCTCGTCGGCGAGCTTTCGGGCCTGCCCGGCTATGTGAAGGTCGAGGTGGCCGGACCGGGCTTCGTGAATATCTCACTTGCGCCCGAACGCTGGCAGTCGGTGGTGAGGGACGTGCGCGCGGCGGGTGCTCGCTACGGCGCGTCGAACATGGGCAAGGGCGAGAAGCTGCTCATCGAGTACGTGTCGGCGAACCCCACAGGTCCGATGCACGTCGGGCATGGGCGTGGCGCCGTGTTCGGCGACTCGCTCGCGAACCTGCTCGACTTTGCGGGCTATGCGGTCACGCGCGAATACTACGTCAATGATGCGGGTGCGCAGGTGGACGTGCTCGCACGCTCGGCTTTCCTGCGCTACCGCGAGGCGCTCGGCCAGGACATCGGGGAGATTCCGGCCGGTCTCTATCCGGGCGACTACCTGAAGCCTGTCGGTGCCGCGCTCGCCAAGGAGCACGGCGACGCGCTGCTCAGGAAGGCGAACGACGAGAGCGCCTGGCTGCCGGTCGTGCGCGCCAAGGCCATCGAGATGATGCTCGTCATGATCAAGGAGGATCTGGCGGCGCTCGACATCCGTCACGAGGTGTTTTTCTCCGAGCGCGCCATGACCGAAGGCGGCAAGGACGACATCGCGGCGACCATTGCGGAGCTGAGAGCAAAAGGTCTCGTGTTCGAGGGGCGTCTCGAAAAGCCCAAGGGCCACGACGACGACGAGTGGGAAGATCGCGAGCAGACGCTCTTCAAGGCGACGGACTTCGGCGACGATGTCGACCGCGCGCTCATGAAGTCGGATGGCAGCTACACCTATTTCGCCGGCGACATGGCCTACCACCATGACAAGCTGGCGCGCGGGTACCGGCATCTGATCAACGTGTTCGGCGCCGATCACACCGGGTACATCAAGCGCATGAAGGCGGCGGTCGCGGCTCTCTCGGGCGGCGACGCCGATCTCGATATCAAGGTCTGCCAGCTCGTTAAGCTGCTTCGCGGCGGCGAGCCGGTGAAGATGTCGAAGCGTGCCGGCACGTTCGTCACGCTGCGCGAGGTCGTCGACGAGGTCGGCAGCGATCCGATCCGCTTCATGATGCTCTATCGCAAAAACGATGCGGCGCTCGACTTCGATCTGGCGAAGGTCGTCGAGAAGTCGAAGGACAATCCCGTGTTCTATGTGCAGTACGCGCACGCGCGGGCCTATTCGATCTTTCGCAATGCGGCGGAGGCGTTCCCGAACCTCGGCCCGACCGACCCCGATGTGACGGGCGCCGACATGTCCCTGCTGACCGACGACGGCGAACTCGATCTGCTGCGGCGGCTCGCTCTTTTTCCGCGCACGGCAGAAGGCGCGGCACGGGCGCACGAACCGCATCGCATAGCCTTCTATCTCTCTGATTTGGCGTCCGCATTTCACGCGCAATGGACGCGAGGCAATGATTCGCCACATTTAAGATTTATCCAGGCGAATGACCGGAAGCTGACCGCTGCGCGCCTTGCTCTCGTGGGGGCTTGTTCACAGGTAATCGCGACTGGGCTAGCCATCCTCGGGGTGCACGCTCCGACCGAAATGCGCTAGCCTGCGATTCGACGAGATGAATCGCGGTTTACGCGGCAGGAATTAGAGCGGGTTGATCGACGCGCGGGCAGCTCCGGCACAGCGGGAAACCTGAAGGGGGTATCTCGATGGCACGGCAGAACAATATGCTTCCTAAGGGCGCAGGTGCGCACCTGAGGTCGCCGAACGCCGCGCATGATCCGGCTCAACCTGCGCAGGGCTACGACAGCGCTTATCCGCATCAGCACGACGAGCACGACGGGGGTGCGCCCGCATCGCGGGACATCTTCAGCGCGCTCAGGCCCGACGCCAGTCTCGCCTCGCGCTTCGAGCCGTTCGCGCCACCTCCGGGCCGTGCTCAGCCGCAGAGTGCCTATGGGCGCCCGCCGTTCGGTGAGCCCGAAGAGCAGCCCTATGCGGCGCCGTCCTTCGGCAACCAGGGCCACCATCATCAAGGGCACCAAGGGCATCACGATCCCCACCACGATCCTTATGGGCGTCCTCTGCCGGGCGGCTTCCCCTCCCAGGGCGGATACGCAGGCGCGCCCGGTGCCGAACACGATGCCGGCTACTACGGTCAGCAGCAGCATGGTTATGCCCCGCAGCAGCAGGATCACTACGGCCACGACGATGGCTATGCCTACGACGATCCCTATCGGCCCGGTGGCGCGGATCCCTACGCGGCCGTGCAGCCCGGTGCACAAGGACATCCCGACGACGCCTACTACGAGGACGACTACGCCGAGGAGCCCGAACCCACACGCCGGGGCCCGCGCGCCATTGTCGTGGTCGGTGCCTTGGTCGGCGCGATCGTGCTCGGTGGTGGCCTCGCCTACGGCTACAAGGCCATGACCGGTGGCGGCGGTTCGAGCGGCAAGCTGCCGATCCTGCGCGCCGACAGCGCGCCTGCCAAGGCACAGCCGACCGAGCCCGGTGGCAAGCAGATCGCCCACACGGACAAGAAATTCCTGAACCGCCTCACCGAGGACCGCAACGGGCCGCGCCCTGTGCCCGTCTCCATCCAGCCGCCGGCGCCTGAGCGCGAGTCGGCCGACGGTCCTCGCCGTGTCCCGACCCTTGTCGTCAATCGCGACGGAACGATTGGCACCAGTGGCGAGGCACCGCCAGCAGCCAGACCGCCGTCGAGTGGCGTGCCGGGCTTGCTTGTCGACGGTCTGTCGCCGCGCACGCCACCGCCACAGCGCGAATTTGCGCCCCCGGCGCCGCCGCCGCGTGCTGCCATGCCGGTCGAAGCACCACCGCCCGCGGCGCCGCCTAGGCGCGTCGCTGCGGCTCCGGCTGCATCAGCGATCGAGGCGCCGCCGCTTGCGCCCGCGCCTGCAGTAGCGGCTCCGCCGCCGCGCGTCGATGTCGAGCCGAGGCGACCTGTGCCGACGCAGAAGCAGGCAGCACGGACGCCGCCACCAGCAGCCGCGACGTCTGCACCCAGTGCAACGGCAGCGGGCTATGTTGCGGTTCTGGCCTCCCGGCAAACGCATATGGATGCGCTGAAGTCTCTGGCGGATATCCAGCAGAGGTACGCTGGCGTTCTTCAGGGGCGTGCTGCCGATGTCCGCGAGGCCAATCTCGGCGAGAAGGGTGTCTGGTTCAGGGCTGTCGTCGGCCCGCCCGGCTCTCGTCAGGCAGCGAGCACTGTCTGCAGCGAGCTCAAGTCACAGGGCTACGGTTCTTGCTGGGTCGCGCCTTACTGATACTTGCCGCGGGCTGCTGGGAAAGGGTGCTTCGCAACACTCCGTAGTGCTATGCTCGCGACGGCCATGCGAACCGGTGGGCTTCGGTGCGATGAACTTCTCCGCGCTTTCCCGCAAGCCTCTACACGTCATAAAAGACCGGGGTTTCGGGGGTGTCCGTCGCGTCGAAGACACGCGCTTTCAGCGCGATGCGGGGTTGACGGGGCGGCAGCCCCTCTCGCGCCAACGGCGCGACCATGAAGCCCCCTCGCGCCGAAGGCGCGAAGATGAATCCAGGAGTTCTCATGCCGAGCGCGTTCATCACCGGGCTTGCCGGGCCGACACTGCTCGAAGCCGAGCGATCTTTTCTCGCGTCGACGCGACCGGCTGGCGTCATCCTCTTCGCGCGCAACTGCGTCGCGCATGAGCAGATCAAGCGCCTGATCGACGACGCCCTGAATGCCATCGGCAGCGCTGACACGCTGGTTCTGATCGACCAGGAGGGTGGCCGCGTGCAGCGCCTGCGCCCGCCGCTCGGCCGCGCGCTGCCGCCGGCTGCGGCGTTCGGCGCGCTCTATACCAGCGACCCCGCCGAGGCCGGCCGCCTCGCCTTTCTCGTGAGCCGGCAGAATGCTGAAGACCTCCGCGCGCTCGGCATCAACACGAACTGCGCCCCCGTGCTCGATGTGCCTGTTCCCGGCGCGCACGATGTCATCGGCAACCGCGCTTACGGCGCGACCGTGCAGCAGGTTGTGGCGCTCGGTGCGGAGGTTGCTGCGGGACTGACGGCGGGCGGCGTGCTGCCCGTGATCAAGCACATTCCCGGACATGGTCGCGCGGGAGCCGACAGCCATCATGATCTGCCGGTCGTGGACACGCCGCGCGCGACGCTCGAGACGACGGACTTCGCGGCGTTTCACGCTCTGTCGCATCTACCCGCTGCCATGACCGCGCACGTGCTGTTCACGGATCTCGACGGGGAGCATCCGGCGAGCACATCGCCGTCTATCACCCGTGACATCATCCGCGGCGCCATCGGCTTCGGCGGCCTCCTCATGAGCGACGATGTCAGCATGAAAGCGCTCGGCGGGCCGCTCCGGGACCGTACGAGGGCCGTGCTGGCCGCCGGCTCGGATCTGGTGCTCCATTGCAATGGCATCATGAGCGAGATGGAGGACGTCGCAGCGGAGAGCCCTGTTATTTCAGGATGTTCGCGGACGCGTCTTGCTACCGCACTGGCCGTTCTGCAACATCATGAGCCCTTCGAGCCACAACTCGCCGAAGCCGCGATTTCGCGCGCGCTGTCCGTCACGGCATGAATCAGCTAATGCTGCCTGTGGATAAGGGCTGGATAACCCAGCTTGCCCGCAAGGGTGTCAAACGACGGCCATGATGGACGGCGGCACGGGCGAAGCGAGTGCAAGCCCCGAGGAATGGGGCGATCCGGAGCGCGGGGACACGCCCGCGCCCGAGGAAGCCTTCGTCGTCGACCTCGAAGGCTTCGAAGGGCCGCTGGATCTGCTGCTGGCTCTGGCGCGAACACAGAAAGTCGATCTCGCGCGCATATCGATCAACAAGCTCGTCACCCAGTACCTCGACTACATCCGCGAAGCGCAGAAGCTGCGGCTCGAACTCGCGGCCGACTATTTGGTGATGGCGGCATGGCTCGCCTTTCTGAAGTCGCGCCTGCTCATTCCGCGCGAGCAGACCGCGGACGATGGCCCGTCAGGTGAGGAACTCGCCGCGCGCCTCGCCTTCCGTCTCATGCGGCTCGAAGCCATGCGCAATGCCGCCGCGCAGCTTCTGACGCGCAAGCGCCTCGATCGCGATATCTTCCCGCGCGGTATGCCCGAGGGCGTCAGAACCATCCGCACGCGCGAGCATTCGGCCGAGATCTACGACTTGCTCAAGGCCTATGCCGAGCAGCGCACGCGCACGACCATCAAGCGCGCGCATGTCGTGAAGAAACGCACCGTGTGGTCGATCAAGGATGCACGTCAGCGCTTGGAGACACTGGTCGGGCGGGCAGCCGGGTCATGGGTGCAGCTCGATTTCTTTCTCGAGCAGTTCCTGCCGTCGCCGGAGCTTGGCCGCACCGCGCTCGCGAGTTCGTTCGGCGCCACGCTCGAAATGGCGCGCGAAGGTCATATCGAGATCCGACAGGCCGGCCCATTCGCGCCGCTCTACATCCGACGCAAAGAGGCAGGTGCGGAATGGGAGCGCGTGAGCGCCGGGTGAACGGAGTAGGCCGCGGAGACGTATACCTGCGAGAAACGAGGGCGAGACATGGTTCCACCCAAGCTGAGTATCGCACCGGACAGTGAGATGACGAGTAACGAGAAACGAGAACAGGGTTCTGACACAGGCGAACTGCGCCCGTCTCAATCGGAGCGCACCGGGCCGCCATTGCGCCCGCTGCCGGCGAACATCTCCGCTTTGCCGTCCGCCGACCGGCGCGAGAAGCTGCGCGTGCTCGAAGCGCTGCTGTTCGCGGCCTCCGAGCCGCTCGACGTGCAGCATCTTGGCGGTCATCTCGCCGAGGGCGACGACGTCAATGCGCTGCTCACCGAGCTGCAGGGCTTCTATGCCTCGCGCGGCATCAATCTCGTGCGCGTCGCCGGCAAGTGGGCCTTCCGCACGGCCGACGATCTCTCCTTCCTGCTCGAGAAGCATGCGAAGGAAGAGCGCAAGCTCTCCAAGGCTGCGCTGGAGACGCTCGCCATCATCGCCTACCATCAGCCAGTGACGCGCGCCGAGATCGAGGAGATCCGCGGCGTTCAAACGTCCAAGGGCACGCTCGACGTACTGCTGGAAACAGGCTGGATACGCCCGCGTGGGCGTCGCCGTGCACCCGGCAAGCCCATCACCTATGGAACGACCGAGACGTTCCTCGATCACTTCAATCTCGACACGGTCAAGGATCTGCCGGGCCTGCAGGAGCTCAAGGGGGCGGGGCTTCTCGATGCCAACCTGCCGCCGGACTTCAAGGTGCCCGAGCCGACCGATGTCGCCGCGCTCATGCCGGATGAGCTGCCGCTCGAGGACGACGCCGATGCGGCGCAGGAAGAAATGGACCTCGACTTGCCGGACGATGAGGAAGGCGATATGGGCGAGAAGGACCGCACATGAGGGTGCTCACTTAGAATTCCTCCAGACTGCGGCCGATCGAGGTGACGGTTGGTCTTCAAGACACTGCTTGGACGAGTTGGGCCGCGCGCACAGACCGGCAAAGGGGCTGCCGCGACTGATGCGGGGCACGGCGCCATGCGTGCCGCCACGACTTTCGCCGCGCGTCTGACCTTCGAGGCGATCGAGCGCAACTTCGATGACGTGCCCGCGCTGGCGGGCGTCAGCCTCGATATCGCGCCGGGCGAGGTTGTCTGCCTTCTCGGACCTTCGGGCTGCGGAAAGACGACGCTGCTGCGCATCGCGGCCGGCATCGAGCGGCCGACGCGTGGACGCGTGCTCATCAACGACCAGGAGGTCGCCGGTCCTGAGCGCTTCGTGCCGCCGGAAGAGCGCAATGTCGGGCTCATGTTCCAGGACTTCGCGCTCTTCCCGCACCTGACCATTCTCGACAACGTCGCCTTTGGCTTGCGACAGCTTCCCTCGGCCGAAGCACGGCGCGAAGCACTGGCGCTTCTGGCGCGTGTCGGCCTCGAACACTATGCCGACCAGCATCCGCACATTCTTTCGGGCGGCGAGCAGCAGCGTGTGGCGCTCGCGCGCGCGCTGGTGCCGCGACCTGCCGTCATGCTCATGGACGAGCCTTTTTCCGGTCTCGACATCCAACTCCGCGAGCGCCTGCAGGAGGGCACGCTGGAGCTCCTGCGTGAGACGCGCGCAACCAGCATGATCGTCACGCATCACCCCGAAGAGGCCATGCGGCTTGGTGATAGGATCGCCGTCATGCGCGCAGGGCGCATCGTTCAGCTCGGGCGCGCCGAAGATCTCTATCGCCAGCCGGTCGATCTTTTCGTGGCTCGCCTTTTCTCCGAGATCAACGAGATCGCATGGCCGGTCGCGGGCGGCGTTCTCGTGACACCGCTCGGCACATTTCCCGCGCCCGCCATTGCCGATGGCGCCAAGGCCGTACTCTGCATCCGCCAGCGCGCGATCAAGCTCCTGCCCGAAGGACAAGGCCATCCCGCGCGGGCGCGTCACGTGCGCTTTCTGGGCGATGCTGCGCTCGTCGAGATGGCCGTGCAGGGCTTCGATGCGCCGATCAAGGCCATGGTCCACGAGAGCGAAGTGCCGGAGCGCGGCCGCGACATCGGCATCGAGATCGATCCGCAGCGCGCGCTCGTGTTTGCGGCGGAGACGTAGACCTTTCAACGAGCAGGCATAGCGCCGTCTCCCCGATGCCGTATCGCTCGCCCACAGTCCGTGCCGTTGCTGCTCTGTCGGTGACCCAGCTCATTGGCTGGGGCGCGACGTTCTGGCTGCCCGCGGTCACGGGGCCCGCCATGGCGAGCGATCTCAGCATGGCGCTCCCCATGATCATGGCCGGCCCGACGGTCATGCTTGTCGTCATGGCGATGGCGGCCTGGCCGCTGAGCACCATCTTCGAACGTCATGGTGCACGGCCCGTCATGGTCTTGGGATCGCCCCTCGGTGCGGCCGGCCTACTGGTCATGGCATTCGCGCAGGGCCCGGTGAGCTATGCCGTGGCGTGGATCATGATCGGCCTTGCCGGTGCCGGCATGCTGACGACGCCCGCACAAATCGCCGTCGCTGAGATCGCCGGCGAGAAAGCGCGCGAGGCGCTCGGTGTGCTGATTCTCGCCGGTGGGCTCACGTCGACCATCGTCTGGCCTTTGACGGCGCTTCTGCAGGCCCAATGGGGCTGGCGCGCGACGACACTGCTCTATGCCGCCCTCATGCTGCTCGTGTGCACGCTGCTGCATTGGACCATGCTTGCCCGCAGGCCGAAGGAGAAATCTGCCGCGAAGACCACGGCCGAGCCCGCCGCAATCGACCGGCCACGCTTCGCCTTGCTCGCCATGAGCTTTGCCGCGAACGGCTTCGTCACCTGGGGTTTTGCGCTGACCATCATCATCCTGTTCGAGACCGGCGGCCTCGATCATGCCAGCGCGTTGGCGGCCGCAGCCTTTATCGGAATTGCGCAATGGGCAGGGCGCATGGTCGACTTTATCGGCGGCCGGCGCTGGTCGAGTTTCGTCACAGGTCTTGCCGGGGCGGCCCTGTTTCCGCTGAGCTTCCTCGTGCTTCTGCTGAGCACCAGCTTTGCCGGCGCCATGCTTTTTGCCACGCTCTACGGTATTGCGAGCGGCATCACGTCCGTCGCCCGCGCGACGCTGCCGCTGCAGATTTTTCCCTCAGGCGCTTATGCGCGCGCATCATCGCAGCTCGCCGTCCCGCTGAATCTCTCCTTCGCCGCTGCACCGCCGATCTTCGCGGCCATTCTCACCGCTGCCGGTCCTCATACTGTGCTGTGGCTGGCGTTGGTGGTTTCGATCTTCGCCTTCGGCGCGCTGCTCGTGCTTTGGCTGCTGCACAGCCGAGCGCAGTCCACTCCCGGGCAGTAGGTCGCGCTTCCAGCGCGAACAGGGCTACCGCCCTGTAACCCGTCCGGGGGACACCCCCGGAACCCCCCGCTTTTTATGACTTTTCGGGCATCACGTAGTTGAGCGGTAGGCGGCCGCCATCGGCGTAGACCGTGGTGCCCGTGACGTAGCTCGCCTCGTCACTCGCGAGCCACGCGACGATCGCCGCAATCTCCTCTGGCTGGCCGACGCGGCCCATGGGCGTGCGCGAGAGAACCTTCTTGCGGAATGCCTCGTCCTTCACGACGCCTGCTAGCAGCGGCGTCTGGATCGTACCGGGGCCGACGGCGTTCACGCGAATACCCTGCGGCGCGAGCGCTATCGCCATCGCTTTCGTGAGCTGTGCGAGACCGCCCTTCGAAACCGAATACGCGACGTGATCGGGCAGCGCGAACACCGCATTCACCGAGCTCATGTTCACGATTGCGCCGGCCGTACCGCCTTCCGTGCGCGGGCCCTGCTTCACCATCTGCCGTGCCGCGGCCTGCCCCGCGAGGAAGGCACCTTTGAGGTTCACGCCCAGAATGCGATCGAACTCTTCGATGGGAAGATCGAGGAAGGGCGCATCATCGACGATGCCGGCGTTGTTCACGAGCACGTCGATGCGCCCGTGCGTCTCGAGCGCCTTGGCGATCAGATTGTGTACGTCGAGCTTCTCCGACACGTCGCAGTCGACGAAGTCGGCAACACCGCCGCTCTTGCGAATGCTTTCCGTGACGGCATTGCCTGCTTCAGCGTTCACATCGGCGACGACGACCTTGGCGCCCTCGCGCGCGAGCCTGAGCGCACAGGCTTCGCCGATGCCTTGTCCGGCGCCCGTGACGATCGCAATTCGGTCGTTGAGCAGCATTTTCTTGTCCTTGGGTGTTAGGTCGCGCCGCGCCGCACGGCGTCGACGACGGCGATTGCGGACATGTTCAGAAGACCGCGCACGGTGATCGACGGCGTCACGATGTGCGCCGGCCGCGCCGCGCCGAGCAGGATCGGTCCCACAGCCACGCTGCCCGAGACCACTTTGAGCAGGTTGAAGGCGATGTTGGCCGCATCGAGGCTCGGCATGATGAGCAGGTTCGCGGCACCATTGAGGGCGGAGTTCGGGAAGATCTCCTCGCGAATGAAGGCAGACAGCGCCGCATCTGCGTGCATCTCGCCTTCGACCTCCAGATCGGGCTCCCACTCACGCACGAGATTGAGCACGTGGCGCATTTTGCGCGCGGAAGCTGTGTTCTCCGAGCCAAAATTGGAGTGCGAGAGGAGCGCTACCTTGGGCTCGATCCCAAAGCGGCGCACTTCCGCTGCTGCAAGGCGCGTGATCTCGGCGATCTGCTCGGGCGAGGGATCATAGGACACGTACGTGTCGGCCATGAAGAGCGGGCCCGAGGGCAGGATCATTGCCGAGAGCGTGGCGAAGCCGCGCGCGCCGGGCCTGAGGCCGACGACTTCCGACACGTGCCGGAGTTGCGTGAGATAGCGCCCGACCGCACCGCAGATCATGGCATCGGCATCGCCGCGCCGGAGCAGGAGGCCCGCGAGCACCGTCGAGCCATTGCGCACCACGCGCTGCGCATGTGAGGGCGAGACGCCGCGCCGCTCGACGAGACGATGATACTCGTCGGTGAGTACGGCCATGCGCGGGTCGGTCTCGGGATCGACGATGTCCACGTCGACGCCGACCTTAAGGCGCAGCCCGAGGTGGGTCATCATGCGGCGGATGTCGTCGCGCCGGCCGATGAGAATCGGATGAGCAATGCCCTCGGCGACGAGCTGCTGTGCGGCCTGCAGCACATAGGGATGATCGCCTTCCGCAAAGGCGAGACGCTTGCGCGCATCCTGTGATGCGGCCTTGGCGGCATCCATGATCGGCTTCATGACGAAACCCGAACGGAAGACGAAGCCGCTGAGCTTCTCGCGATAGGTGTCGAAATCGGCGATCGGCCGCGTCGCGACCCCCGAATCCATCGCCGCCTTTGCGACGGCCGGCGCGATCTCGATGATGAGGCGCGGATCGAATGGCTTTGGCAGAATGTAGTCGGGCCCGAAGAGGAATGTCTCGGCGCCGTAGGCGGCGAGCACGATATCGGAGGCTTCGCTCTCGGCGAGCCGTGCGAGTGCTGTGACGGCGGCCGCCTTCATCTCGGCATTGATCGTCGTCGCGCCGACATCGAGGGCGCCACGAAACACGAACGGAAAGCAGAGCACGTTGTTGATCTGGTTCGGGTAGTCCGTGCGCCCTGAAGCGATGATGGCGTCATCGCGCACGGCCTTCACGTCCTCCGGCATGATTTCCGGATTGGGATTGGCGAGCGCGAAGACGAGCGGCTTCGCGGCCATCGACGCGACCATCTCGCGGCTCACGATGCCGGCGGCCGAAAGGCCGAGGAAGACGTCGGCGCCGGCCATGGCCTCGGCCAGTGTCCGCTTGTCGGTCTTCTGGGCGTAGATGGCCTTGTAGGGGTCCATGAGCGCCTTGCGGCCCTCGTAGACCACGCCCTCGATATCGGCGACCCAGATGTTTTCGCGCTTGGCGCCGAGCACGCACAGGAGCCCGAGGCAGGCGAGCGCCGCAGCCCCCGCGCCCGAGCAGACGATCTTGACCTCGCCGAGCTCCTTGCCGACCAGCTTCAGTCCATTGAGGATGCCGGCCGCAACCACGATTGCCGTGCCGTGCTGGTCGTCATGAAAGACCGGGATGTTCATGCGCGCCTGGAGCTGGCGCTCGATCTCGAAGCACTCCGGCGCCTTGATGTCCTCGAGGTTGATGCCGCCGAAGGTCGGCTCGAGCCGCGCCACGGCCTCGACGAAGGGCTGGACCTCGGTCTCGGCCACCTCGATGTCGTAAACGTCGATACCGGCGAATTTCTTGAAGAGGACGGCCTTGCCCTCCATGACCGGCTTGGAGGCGAGCGGCCCGATATTGCCGAGCCCGAGCACGGCGGTACCGTTCGTGATGACGCCGACCAGGTTGCCACGTGCGGTGTAGCGGGAGACGGCGGCGGGGTCCTCGGCAATGGCCTGGCAGGCAAAGGCGACGCCCGGCGAGTAGGCGAGGCCCAGATCGTTCTGGTTGGCCACCGGTTTGGTCGCGTGGATGGCGATCTTTCCGGGAGGGTCCGCCTCGTGGTAATCTAGAGCATTGCGTCGCAGATTGTTGTCGGGCATTCGCCGTGGTCCTCGTTGCATGCCGGCAGCCTGCATGTTTGCCACAGAACCGTGGCGGAGTGCCAATGTCATGCGCACGTTTATGAACGGCACAGAGCATTTGTCGCGCGCGAGTCGCGGTTTTCTGGCTGGTGCTGGGTTCGGCGTGCTGGCCTTGCTGACGGCGTGGCCGGTGCATGGGGCGGACGCGCCCGAGGGGCTGCCGCCTGCCAACTGGCCGACTTCCCAATATCACGCGCTCATCGACGGCTGGGGGCGGACCATTCCGTGCCGCTGCCGGTTCAACGGCAATTCCTACCGGCTCGGCGAGATCGTGTGCATGAAGACACATGTCGGCACCGTTCTCACACGCTGCGACATCGTCGAGAACAATACGTCGTGGATGCCGAGCCGAGAGCCCTGCGTGCCCGACGCCAGCACCTGATCGCCCCTCAGCCCGCCAGCAGATGCCAGCCGACGCCGAGCGCGCCGCAGATCGCGAGCGACGTCATGATGCCGCGATGCATCCAGAAGAGCAGCACGAACGCGACGCCCGTCAGGATCAGGGCGACCCAGTCGAGGCTTGCAGGCTCGGGCAGATAGAGACGTAGAGGTCCGAGCCATGTCGTGGTGCTCTCGCGGCAGAGCACGTTGAGCGCGAACCAGACCGTCAGGTTGAGGATCACGCCGACGACGGCCGCGGTAACGGCGGCAAGGGCCGCCCTGAGCCGCGGCTCGGCATTGATGCGCTCGATGTAAGGTGCGCCGACGAAAATCCAGAGGAAGCACGGTGCGAACGTCGCCCACAGCGCCACGAAGGCACCGAGTGTGCCCATGAGCAGCGGCGATCCACCACCGTGCCGGTAGGCAGCCAGAAAGCCGGCGAATTCGGTGACGAGGATGAGCGGCCCGGGTGTGGTTTCGGCAAAGCCGAGTGCATCGACCATCTCACCGGCGGTCATCCAGCCGAAGTGCTGAACCATATCCTGCGCGAGATAGGCGAGGACGGCATAGGCGCCGCCGAAGCTCACGACGGCGAGCTTCGAGAAGAGCAGGCCGAGTTGCGACGTGACGTGCGCGCCGCCGAGGATCATGGCCAGGACGGCGAGAGGTACGATCCAGACGACGAGCCAGATGATCGTCGTGCGCAGTGTGTCCGCGAGACTGACCGTCGGTGCGGCGCGTGCGCTCTGATCGGTGAGACCTGCGCCGGTCGCGAAGCCGTAGAGCGCGGCGGCGAGAACGATCAGCGGGAAGGGCACGGCGAAGAAAAAGATCGCAATGAACGCCAGGGCGGCGAGCCAGCGGTGGTCGGAAGCCGTCAAGCCGCGCCGCGCGATACGGATGAGCGCCTCGACGACGATCGCCAGCACCGCAGCCTTGATGCCGGTCAGAAGTGCCGTGGCGAGCGGCAACGTGCCGAACATCGCATAGAGTGCCGCCAGCGCGAGGATGATCAGCGCACCGGGCAGGACGAACAGCAGGCCCGCGGCGAGACCGCCGATCGTCCCGTGCATCCGCCAGCCGACATAGGTCGCGAGCTGCATGGCCTCGGGGCCGGGGAGCAGCATGCAGAAATTGAGCGCCTGGAGATACGACCGCTCGTCGATCCATTTGCGCTCATCGACGAGCATTCGATGCATCAGGGCGATCTGGCCAGCCGGACCGCCGAACGAGATCAGGCCAATGCGCGCCCACACACCGAGCGCTTCGGCGAAGCTCGGCCGCCCGGCCATGCTGTTTTGAACGTCACTCATGCGCGTGCCTGCCCCCCGCTTGCCATAGCCGGCTGCCCGATCGCGCATATTTGCATTTCAGTTGTGTGACAGTCGCGCGCTCGATCGAAGTGGGCGGGTTCATCCCGCACTGCACGATGACCGGGTTTTGACACTGTCCCGGCGCTGATAGCCTGATCAATCGTGAGCATTGATTCCTCGGCCCCGAACCTTCGGCACTGCCGGTCTCCCCGCTCATGCCGCGCTGCGACGCTACGAGATCGGGCATTCGGAATGCATTCCTCCTGGCTGGCTCCTTTCCAAGAACGGACGTTCCGTTTCCAATGGCCTGCGGCGCTTATCACCGTGTGGGCGCTCGAGATGGAGACGCTCATTCTCGGCTGGTACGTTCTGGTGCAGACCGGATCGGTGGTTCAGCTCACGGTCTTTGCGTCCTTCCTGTATTTCGGGACATTGTGTGCGCCTCTTCTCGGCGTCGTGGCGGACCGTATTGGGCATGGCAACACGCTTGCGCTCATGCGCTCGTGGTACATGGTGCTCGCAGCAGGTCTGCTGGCCTTTGCGATCTCCGATAATTTGAGTCCGAAAGTGGTGCTCGTTCTGGCATTTCTGAACGGTCTCGTGCGGCCTTCGGATCTGGCCGTCCGCAGCGCGTTCATGGCCGGGAGGCTCCCGCGTGAGCTCCTGAGCGGCGCCATGGCGCTTGAACGCACGACCATCGATACCGCGCGCATAGCGGGCGCACTCGCGGGCGCGGGGCTGTTCGCGGCGCTCGGCATTGCGCCGACGTATGTGCTGATCATAGTTCTTTACGCCCTCGGTGTGGGCCTGACGCTCGCCGCCAAACGCAGCGCGCCGGTCGCTGAGGTCAGTAGCGATGCGGCTCCCGCGCTTCTGAAGCCGCGCAACGCCTTCTGGCATGAGCTCAAGGAGGGTGTGGCGTATGTCTGGGCGCGTCCGGTGCTGCGTGCCGCCATGTGGCTCGCGCTCCTCGCCAACCTGACGGCATTTCCGCTCACCAACGGCCTGCTCCCCTACGCGGCACGCGAAGTATTTCAGTCCGACGAGCGTGGCCTCGCCCTGCTGGTGGCGAGCTTCGCTTCGGGTGCCCTGATCGGATCGCTGACCTTCTCGGCCATGAGCCGCCGAATGCCGCTCGCACGGCTCATGCTCGGCGCGGCAGGTGCGTGGTATGCCATGCTCGCCATATGTGCGTTCATGCCGACGCTTTACGGCGCGGCAGCGCTTCTCGTGCTCGCCGGGCTTGCACAGAGCCACTGCATGATTGCGATGGTGGTGCTCATCCTGCGTGCCGCGGCGCCGGCTGTGGCGGGGCGCGTCATGGGTGTGCGCATTCTGGCGATCTACAGCCTGCCGATCGGCATTCTCGCCGCGGGATGGTTCATCGAGCGGGTCGGGTTTTCCACGACGATCTTCGGCTATGCGCTCTTCGGGCTCGCCATGGTGCTCGTGATCACGCTGCGTTTCCACGCTGATCTATGGCGCGTCGAAGCGCCGGCGAACAGCGTGTGAGAGATCGCTTCGGATGTGCCGCAGGCAAATGCACCTGCGGCAGGATCCAATTTACTGCACGGGAGAGTGCGCGCTCGGAAGCATGATGAGGTTGTTCATCTCGTCGAGCAGCGGGCCGCCGGTCTTCAGGAAGGCCTGCCAGCCGGGATCCTTCACCGCATCGCCGCGTGCCTTTGTACGGGCATTGAGATCGGGATAGGCCCAGAGATGCATGACCTCGTTCGGCTGGCCAGCTTCGGTCGTCCAAAGGCCGGCGATCTTGGAATACTTCTCGCGCACTTCGAGTGCCCCGGTGAAGGCGTCGAGCCAGGGCTTCTGGCCGCCGGGGGACGTGCGGTAGTAGCGCAGCTCGTAAACATTGCCGCTCGTCGCGGGGGCGCGCAGCGGAATGATCGGATTGAGCAGGCGGATGTCCTGGCGCACGAGATAGGGACGGATCAGCGGGATGTATTCCTCCGTCCAGCGCTTATTCTTCTGCAGCTCCGCGCGCAGGCGGGCGCGGTCGTTGAGGCTCTCGTACGTCCACAGATGCACGACCTGGTTGAGCGCGCCGATCTCGGTGAGCCAGTAGCCTTCGAGCTTGCCGTAGTTGTCGCCGCGGATGGCACGCGCGACGGTGCCGGAATTCTTCGCGACTTCCGGCGCCGAGCCGGCCTTGAGCGTGTAGATACGCAGCTCATTGATCATGGGCTTTCCTCCAGGGTGTCGTCTGTCATTGGGCATGGAGCGCACGATAGGACGCCGTGTCGGCGTTGTCATCCGCGCAACCGGCTATGAGACAGCCATTCGACGGCGGCCTGGACCATCGTCGGTGCATGGGTGGGATCGTCAGCCAGTTCGGCCAACTCCGAAAGGCGGTGCGCGCCCGTGAGGGTTGCAATGCGCGCGCGGTCGAGTGTGAGACCTGTGCACGCCTCGTATGCCCGGACAACCCGTTCCGTGAGATCGGGCGAAATCAGGTTGGTGTAAATGAATTCCTGGTGGCGGGCCCCAAAGCCCGAGTCGGCAAAATCGAAGATGCCGTTCAGGTGCTGCGCGCTGTGATCGAAGGCCATGTTCCACCCGTGGCCATCGAAGAAACCATAGACCGTGCCGAGCGGATCCGCGGGCAGTTGCTCGTAGGCGGAGATGATGACGGCGGCGTCGCGCCTCAGTTCGACCGGCAGGGCCGGAAGCGCCGCAGACCGCATGGCGGCCGGACTCTGCCATGGTGCGATTGGCATGGCGCCGGATGCAGTCATTCGATCGACCGGAAGGCGATGAAGCTCGGCGTAGAACTGAGCGATCTCGGTGGCGAGACGATCGCGTGCCGTGTCGGGGAGGGCGGCGTAGTCCGCACTGAGGAGGTGCTCGCCGTGAATCTTCTGATGGCTCGAGAAAAGCGGCGGGCCTTCGTGAATGCGCATATCCGGTACCGGCAGTGTCAAAGCCGGACGCACGACGGCGAGCAGCGCTGCTTCCTTGATGAGCGCGGCTCGCGCGATCTCATGACGCGGAAACTTGAAGACGAGCCGATCGTCGGCGCCGATGGCGGTGGAATGCCAACCTTCGCCCAGCGCTTCGAGCTGCGCGCCGGCCAGCTCCGGAAACGCCGCGAGGATCGCATCGCGCAGATGTGCGGGCACGTTGCCCGGCGTATCGCTCATGCCGTCGAAAGATCGCGGGCGAGCAGCAGCGCATCTTCGCGCGCGCCGCCGGGGAGCGTGTAGTAAGCCTTGCGGCGGCCGATCTCTTCAAAGTCGCAGGAGTCATACAACGCGCGGGCTGCAGCGTTGCTGTCGGCGACATCGAGGAAGAGCCGCCGTGCGTCGGAGCGTTTCGCTGCGCGCGCCGCGCCCTCGACGAGCTGGCGGCCGATGCCGCGTCCTTGCTGGTCCCGTGCGACGCCCACCGTGAGGATCTCCGCCTCGTCGGCGGCTATCTGGGCAATGATGAAGCCGAGTATCTCGCGGCCGGGCCGCACCGCGACGAGTGCCAGCGATGCGGGATGCTCGATCAGCGCCTGGATGGCGTCGCTGTCCCATGCCGTCGGGAAAAGCGTGGCGTGCATCGTGGCAATGGCGCGCGAGTCCTCCGGGGCGGCCCACAGCAAGCTGACAGGCGGGATCGCGGGACGCTTGCTCATGGACGCCTCGCGATGGGCTGGGGTTGCGGCTTTACGTCGGGTGCGCGCAGATAGAGCGGACTGATGCTCGCGCTCGGCTCGCGTGATGCAGCGATCTGGGCGAGAAAGCGCGCGTGCGGCTCGATGACTGGAAGCGCCGTCTCGATGGCTGTCCCTGCCGCCTCGGCGACGAGTGCCGCGCCCGAGCCGATGACGATGGCATTGTGCGCGCAGGCAAGAGCGGCGGCCTCGTCGCCCGTGAGCAGAGCGGGCGTACTGTCGGCAGGTTGATCGGCCGGCCCATGCAGCGCGCAGTAGAGAGCGCCTCGGCGCGCATCCACGGCGACGAGAAGCGTGCGGTCCGCAGCCGCTGCGCCGAGCAGATGTCGCCCGCGCGCGGCCATGACCTCGAGGCTGCTGATGCCGACCACGGGACGCTTGGCGGCGAGTGCGAAGGCGCGCGCGGCCGCGACGCCGACACGCACACCCGTGAACGTGCCGGGGCCGATCGTCACGGCAAAGCGCTCGATGTCCGCGAAAGAGCGCCCTGCCGCCGCCATGACTTCGGCGATCATCGGCATCAAGCGCTCGGCGTGGCCTGTCTGGCGCGCTTCGTAGGACTCGCGAATGAAGACGTCGCCGTTTGCCGCACGCGTGTGCACGGCTACGGAGACGGCCCCGAGGCAGGTGTCGAAGGCAAGAATAGCCATGCGGCCACTCTAGATGATCTTGGCGACCTCGTCGAACGCCAGCCGCGGCAGGCGGCCCATGAGCGCGGAGGGCTCGCCGTAGCCGAGGTTGATCAGGAAGTTGGATTTGATCTTGCCCTCGGGGAAGAATTCCTTGTCGACACCGGCCTGATCGTAGCCGGACATGGGGCCCGTATCGAGACCGAGCGCGCGCGCGGCGAAGATGAAGTAGGCGCCCTGCAGCGAGCCATTTCGGAAGGCGGTCGCCTGGGCGAATGCCTCATTGCTGGTGAACCAGCTTTTGGCGGCCTGATTGTGCGGGAAGGTGCGCGGCAGGTTCTCGTAGAATTCGAGATCGTGGCCAAAGATCGCACACACCGGTGCGGACATGGTCTTGTCGCGATTGCCTTCGGAGAGGAAGGGCTTGAGCCGCGCCTTGGCCTCGGGCGTCTTCACGAACACGATGCGCGCCGGTTGGCAATTGGCGCTAGTCGGTCCGAGCTGGGCCAACTCGACCACCTGATTGAGCAGGCTGTCCGGCACCTCCTTGTCGAGGAACTTGTTGTGCGTGCGCGCCGTGCGGAAGAGCTGGTCGAGAGCGGCGGCGTCGATCGATGAGGCCATGAAAAGGGCTCCTTGGTCGTGAGCGGTTTGCTGCCCGGCATCATGCGGCGCCGGCATCGAAAAGTGCATCGTTTATTTTTCAGAGCGAGCTGAACGAAAAACGCCCCGCTGAACGGGGCGTTTCCTGGTATCGAATGCCTTGAAGATCAGATCGGCCGCACTTCCTGCACTTCCGGCAGGAAATGCTGCAGCAGGCGCTCGATGCCGCCGCGCAGTGTCGCCGTCGAGCTCGGGCAGCCCGCGCAGGCACCGCGCATGTGCAGATAGACGATGCCCTCACGGAAGCCGTGGAACGTGATGTCGCCACCGTCGTTGGCGACGGCCGGACGCACGCGCGTGTCGAGCAGCTCCTTGATGGCCTTGACCGTCTCCTCATCGGCCGGATCGTAGTCGCCGCCCGGGAGGGCCTCGCCGTCCTCGCCGCCTTCCATGACCGGAGCGCCGGACATGTAGTGCTCCATGATCGCGCCGAGGATCGCGGGCTTGAGGTGCTGCCACTCGCCATCGCCCTTGGTCACGGAGATGAAGTCCGAGCCCAGGAATACGCCGCGCACGCCGTCGATGGCGAACAGGCGGCGGGCGAGCGGCGAGCCGTCGGCCTCGTCCAGGTCGCGGTAGTCGGCGGTGCCGTCGGCGAGGACGGACTTGCCCGGAATGAACTTGAGGGTGGCCGGGTTAGGGGTCGGCTCTGTCTGGATGAACATGGTCGTCCTCTCGCTTCTTCGCGGCCCCATCGGGTGGGACAGCGACGGGCCGTGGCGGCCGGATATCTTGGAATGTTTCTAGTCTAGCAGGGGCGGCGCGTCAAACCCGACTCTCTGGATATCCATTTGGGGGCGGAATGTCCCTGGATCAACTGTTTATAGCGCTCACGCCGAAATTCGCTCCGCTCATCGGCTCCGCGGGGGCGGCCCTTGGGCCGGCACGTCGCCCCAAAGGGGCGCTCCTCTGGAGCGACTGCGTGCTCAGGAAGGGGGGCTCCGCTCACGCCGAAATTCGCTTCGTAGAGCGCGGCCGCCGGCGTCAGGCAAAGGCCTTGAGGTCTTCGAGAGAGAGATTGCCCGGCACGATGGTGATCGGCACGAGGAAATTGCCGGCCATGGGACCCGAGCCGATGGCCGAGACGAGGGGGCCAGGCCCCTTGGGATCGATCGAGGCCCCGAGAACGAGAATGGCAATATCCTCGTCGTCCTCGATGGCCTTCACGATCTGCTCGGACTTATTGCCTTCGAGGATGACTTCCTCGTGCTCCAGCGCTTCGAAACCCGCATTGTTGAGCTTCCGGCGCATGAGACGGAAGAGGGCCTTGGCCTTGTTCGTTTCCTCTTCGAGCTGCACCTGCCGGATGCCGGCCCAGTGCTGATACTCCTGCGGCTCGATGACGTAGAGGAGCAGCAGCTTGCCGCTCGTATGCGAGATGCGGAGCGCCGCGTAATAGAGCGCGGACTCGACTTCCGGCGTCTCGTCGACCACCACGAGGAATTTCCTGTGGTGTCCCTGCTCGAAGACGCGTCTCTGCTTGGCCATGGAGTGACCTGCCTTGCTGGGGGGCGCGCGAAGTCCTCCGCGCGCCTTGGCTCACCTCGCCCGAAGCGATCCTATCACGAACGGACGAAGCCGACGATGTCCTTGACCTCATCCATGATTGGTTGGGCAACGGCGCGCGCGCGGCGGGCGCCATCGGCCAGAATGCGGTCGATCTCGGCCGGATCGGCCGAAAGCCGCGTCATCTCGGACGTGATCGGTGCGAGCTTGGCCACGGCCAGATCGGCCAACGACTTCTTGAAGGTCGAGAACTGGCCGCCGCCGAATTCCTTCAGAACCGCTTCCTGCGTCGAGCCCGCCAGCGCCGCGTAGATGCCGGTCAGGTTGTCGGCTTCGGGCCGGTTGTCGAGCCCCTTCGGCTCGGATGGGAGCGCGTCGGGGTCCGTCTTCGCCCGCTGGATCTTGCGCGCGATCGCGTCCGCATCATCCGTCAGGTTGATGCGGGACAGGTCGGAGGGATCCGACTTCGACATCTTCTTCGTGCCGTCGCGCAGGCTCATGACGCGCGTGGCCGGACCGAGAATGATCGGCTCGGGCTGTGGAAAGAAAAGCCCATCCGCATAACCCTTTGCGACGATCGTTTCGCGCCAGTCGTTGTTGAATTTCTGCGCGATGTCGCGGGAAAGCTCGAGGTGCTGCTTCTGGTCCTCGCCGACGGGCACGTGTGTGCCGCGGTAGACGAGAATGTCCGCCGCCATGAGGTTCGGATAGGCATAGAGGCCGACCGAGGCGTTCTCGCGGTCCTTGCCAGCCTTCTCCTTGAACTGCGTCATGCGGTTCAGCCAGCCGAGACGGGCCACGCAATTGAAGATCCAGGCAAGCTCCGCGTGCTGGTGCACCTGGCTCTGGTTGAAGAGGATGCTTTTCGTGGGATCGATGCCGCAGGCGATGTAGGCCGCGGCCGCGCGGCGGATCGACTGGCGCAGTTCCTCGGGTTCCAGCCAGTCGGCAGTGATCGCGTGCAGATCCACGACGCAATAGATGCACTCGTGCGTCTTCTGCATGGACACCCAGTTGATGAGGGCGCCGAGATAGTTGCCGAGGTGCAGGCTGCCCGTAGGCTGCATGCCGGAGAAGACGCGGGGTTGGAGCTCGATCATCGTTCAGCGATCCTGGTGAAAAGCGGGCCGGTTATGGCCTGCCGGGGGAGGGGGTGGCAAGCGGTCAATGTGCCCTCCGGGGCCCTCTACGGGCCTGCCAAATCATATTTTAACCGGGGTCGGTTCTACTCGGGCACCCCTTTACGAGGCTGCCATGAGCTACGCCCGCCAGACCGTCCTGCCTGTGCTCCGAGAGGCCGAGTGGCTGGACGCCTCGCGCGTGCGTGCTTTTCTGGTCATGCTGGCCGCCATCTCGGCACTTGTCATGGTCGCGTACGTCGCTCTGTCGCGTGGCGGGCTCGATCCGACGGGTAAGGTTCTCGGTACCGATTTCGCCAGCTTCTGGACGGCCTCCGAGATCGCGCTCCGAGGGGAGCCGGCGAGCGTGTGGAACCTCGCCGCCCATTACGCTGCCCAGGTCGTCGCCTTTGGTCCCGGCATCAAGTATGCCGCCTTCTTCTATCCGCCGCCGTACCTGCTGGCGTGCCTGCCGCTGGCGCTCTTGCCCTACGGCATGTCTTTGCTGGTGTGGCTTGCGGGAACGGGCTTCGCATGGGCGCAGATGGTCCGCGCGTGGCTGCGCGCAGCCGGCGGCATCGATGTTGGCTGGCTTTCCGATCGTGGCATTCCCAGCCGTGCTCTCGAATGTAGGCCATGGCCAGAATGGATTTCTGACCGCGGCACTGCTCGGCACTGGCGCGCTCATTCACGAGCGTCGTCCGTGGTTGGCAGGCGCGCTGTTCGGCGCGCTGATCATCAAGCCGCATCTCGCGATCCTGGTGCCGATCTTTCTGCTCATGGCGGGGAACTGGCGGAGCATCATCGCGGCTGCGCTCAGCGCGACAGGCCTATGCCTGCTTTCGCTGCTGATCTTCGGCGTGTCGGCATGGCAGGCGTTCTTCGAAACCTCCGAGGTTGCGCGCGCCGTGCTCTCGCAGGAACTCGTGAGCTTCGCCAAACTGCAGAGCGCCTTCGCCGCGATCCGTCTGGTGGGTGGAAGCAGCGAGCTCGCCATCGCCGGCCAGCTCGTGATGTTCGCACTTGCCGTTGGTGCATTGTGGATCGTGCGCCGTTGCGGCGCCGGCCCTGCCAATGGTGCCGCCTTCGTCTGCGCAACGCCACTCGCGACGCCGTTCGTACTCGACTATGACCTGACGATGCTCGCGGTGCCGCTGGCCTGGCTGTTCGCGCGGGCAATGCGGGAGGGCTTCCTGCCCTGGGAGCGGCTGCTCCTGCTGGCGGGCTTTCTTCTGCCGCTCTTTGCGCGTTCCGTGGCCATGACGACGCACATCTCCATTACGACCCTTGTCGTGTCGGGCCTGATGTTGTGCGTGGTGCGTCGCGAGCTCGTGTCATCGGGCCGCGTGTCCGGATCCCTGCCGGCAGCGCTCGGCGTTCGGCGCTCCTAGAGCCGCCGCATCCTCCGCAACCGTACCTTTCCGAACGGTCCCGCGCGGGGAACCGGGCGATATGCTTGTTCGTTAATATGCGGCGGTCATGCCGTGCCTGGTCGAGAGCGGCCACGCAAACCCCCAATTTTCCGAGCTCCCTGATGGCCGAAACTGCCGATCGTCCGACGCTTCCGACGCACGGAGCCGCCACGCTCCCGAGCGTCACGGTCGACAGCTACAACCTGGAGCTCGAAGATTCCGACGGCTTCCTTGGCGACAAGGCGCGCCGGGATGCCTTCCGCGAGGCCCTCGACGGCTGGCGCAAGCATCACAAAGCGGTGTCGGGAGAGGACCCGCTCGGCGATACCAAAACGGCGGAGATCAGCAAGAAACAGCTCGACGAGTTGCTTGCCAGCGGATCGGTCGAGGCCTCGGGTATCGTGCTCAGTGCCATCGAGGACTATGCGCAGGCTCTCTTCACGGTCCTTCGCCGCTTCCTCAAGCACAAGACGTGGGCCGGTACGGAAGCCATCGTTTTCGGCGGCGGCTTTCGCGCGAGCCGGATCGGCGAACTGGCGATCGGACGTGCGGGCGCCCTTCTCAAAGCCGATGGTCTCGATGTCGATCTGGAGCTGATCCAGCATCATCCCGACGAGGCTGGGCTGATCGGCGCGGCGCATCTCCTGCCGGCCTGGATGCTGGATGGCTATGATGCGATCCTGGCTGTCGATGTCGGTGGCACGAACATCCGCGCGGGTATTGTGGAGTTGCGTCTCGGCAAGGCGAAGGATCTGTCAGCGGCACGCATTGCCGAATCGCACCTATGGCGTCATGCCGACGAGAAAGTCTCGCGCACCGAGACCATCGAGCATCTGGCGGAACTGCTGCAGTCGCTGATCAAGAGCGCGAAGAAGGAGAAGCTTTCCCTGGCGCCGGTCGTTGGCATCGGCTGCCCCGGTGTCATCGAGGCGGACGGCAGTATCGCGCGCGGCGCGCAGAATCTGCCCGGTAATTGGGAGAGCAGCCGTTTCAACTTTCCCGCTGCGGTCACTGAAAGCATTCCAACGATCGGCGATCACGAGACCATGATCGTGATGCACAATGACGCCGTCGTGCAGGGCTTGAGCCATCTGCCGCGGGCCCAGAAGCGCAAGCACTGGGGCATCCTCACGATCGGGACCGGCCTCGGTAATGCGCGCTACTCGACGCGCACGACGGCCAAGCGCAAGGGGCGCTGAGGAAGCTGTCGAGGCCTGCAAAAACCTGAAATCCTGAAAGATATCCGGGACGTGATCGTGCACCCAATGTGCCTGATCGTGCTCGGATTTCGCCTCCGAAGTTGCCGTGTCGCGCGGGGCATTTCCACGCACCTGAAGTCACCTATCGGTGGAATGGAGGCTTGCAGGTGCCAGCAATAGATTGATCCGTAGGAGGAAATCGCTATACGACTTGAGTGAAGGGAGGGGATGGGAACGCAACGCCGTTCTCGGGCCGCGCGAGTGGCCAGTGGCAACACAACCCCCAGGAGGAGATGCATCGTGTCCAAGGATATCGATGATCGCGTTGTTGGCGCAGTCGGTGGCGCCAAAATTCGCCGCCGCGACGTAGTTAGAGCAGGTCTCACAGGCGCATCGCTGGCCGCCATCGCCAGCCTGCCAACCAAAGCACACGCCCAGAAGGCCGAATTCCGCTTCCGCATGCAGTCCTTTCTCGGTCCGGGCACGGTCGAGTGGGAGCAGCTCATTCCGCGCTACATCAAGCGCGTCAACGAGCTGTCGAACGGTCGCATCCAGATCCAGGCGTTCCCCCCGGGCGCGCTCGTGCCCACGTTCGAAATGCTCGACGCCGTCGGCAAAGGCGTGGTCGAGATCGGTTATGGCGCGCAGCCCTACTGGCGCGGCAAGATCCCCTTCACGCTCTGGACGTGGGGCATTCCCGGCGCCTTCAAGACGCTCGATCACTACGACTATCTCTGGAACGAGACCGGCCTTCTGGATGTCGTGCGCGAGTCCTTCGCAAAGCACGGCACGCATTTCCTCGGCCCGGTCTACTCCGATGAGTGGGGCGCCACGATGTCCCGTCAGGAGCTCAAGACGCTCGACGACTTCAAGGGCGTGAAGATCCGTAGCTTCGGCCTCGGTGCCGAAGTGCTCAAGAGCAAGGGCGCGAGCATCGTCACGATCCCGGGCGAGGAGCAGTACACCGCCCTCTCGACGGGCGTGATCGACGCTTCGAACTGGGGCTCGCCTGCTGGCTTCTACCAGTACAAGATCCACGAGCCGGCGAAGTTCTATCTCGGGCCGTCCATGATCGCCTTCGACATGGAAGACATGTTCATGAACCAGCGGGCATTCAATCGCCTGCCGAAGGACCTTCAGGAGGTCATGAACATGGTCACGCGCATCTACGCAGTCGAGCGTGCAACGACCTCGACGGCGGAGAGCGCCAAGACCGTTCAGCTCATGAAGGACGCCGGTGTGAAGTTCAACTCGCTGCCGCCGGCCGACGTCGAGTACTACGAGAAGACGGCCAACGAAGCGCTCGAGAAGATGCAGACCAAGGACGAGCCGACGCAGAAGGTGCTGAAAATCATCTTCGAAACGCGCGACCTGTTCCGCAAGCGTCCCTCGAATATCTAGCCAAACCGTTCCTGTGATCCGTGATGGCTCCGGGGCCGCCCTATGGGTAGTCCCGGAGCTATTCGGTGCTGCGAGCCACCTGAGGGTTCCCCATGAACTTGGTACGCGCAGTCGTACGCCTGATCGACAAGCTGAATGGCGCATTCGGATACTTCGCCGCCATCTCGCTTCTCGGGCTGATCGGCCTCGTCTGTTACGAGGTGTTTCTCCGTTACGTGATGAAGGCGCCCACGACGTGGGGCAACGAGATGATCAGCTTCATCTTCGCCGCCTACGTGATGCTAGGTGGCGGCTACACGCTGCTTAAGCGCGATCACGTTGCGATGGACATCATCTACTCGCGCTATTCGCCGCGCGGCAAGGCGATCATCGACCTCTGCACCGCAGGCTTCATGCTGCTGTTCTGCTGGGTTCTTTTCGAGCAGACGTACATCATGGCGAAGGAGGCCCTCGAAACCGGGCAGCGCGCGTCCTCTGACTGGAGCCCGCCGCTCTTTCCGGTGATGGTCTCGCTTCCCATCGGCGCTGGACTTCTTCTGCTGCAGGCCATCGCACGTGTTGTGCGCGATCTGCACATGGCTTTCACGAATACGCCCTTACTGCCGGAGGATGCGGTCCTCGAGGCGCCGGAGGTCCATCAATGAGCATCGAAGTCGTCACGATCCTCCTGTTTGGATCGTTCCTCCTGCTCATGGCGGCCGGTCTGCCGCTGGTCTTCTCGCTGGGCAGCGCGGCCATCATTGGAACCTACTTCCTCTGGGGACCAGAAGCACTTTACGCGCTGGGTATCAAGACGTTCAGCACGGCGACTAGTTTCGTCCTGCTCGCCATTCCCATGTTCATCTTCATGGGCAGCATGTTGGAAAGGTCGGGCCTCGCCCACGACCTCTACGACATGATGAAAAAGTGGTTCGGCGGCATCAACGGAGGCCTCGCCGTCGGCACCATTCTCGTGTGCACGATCTTCGCTGCGCTCGTCGGTGTGAGTGGTGCGGCGACCGTCACGATGGGCCTTGTGGCGCTACCCTCGATGCTTGCGGCTAAGTACAGCAAGGGCCTCAGTATTGGCTCGATCGCAGGCGGCGGCGCATTGGGCGTATTGATCCCGCCCAGCGTGTTGATGATTGTGCTCGGTCTCTACGCGAACGTGTCGGTCGGCATGCTCTTCATGGGCGGTATTACGGCCGGTCTCGTTATCGTGGTGCTCTTCATTCTGTACATCCTGATCGCCTGCGCGATCTGGCCGGAGATGGGGCCGGCGCTGCCGGTTGCCGAGCGTGCGACGTGGCCGGAGAAAATGGCCTCTCTCAAAGCGGTGATCCTGCCGATCATGCTCGTAGCGGTGGTGCTGGGCTCCATCGTTGGCGGTGTTGCGACGCCGAGTGAGGCGGCGGGCATTGGTGCGGCCGGCTCGATCCTGTGCGCGCTGGCATACGGCAAACTCTCGTGGACCGCTCTGAAGGAGTCCTCGCTCATCACGCTGCGCCTGACCTGTATGGTCATGTGGATCGTATTCGCGGCCTCCATGTTCACAGCGCTCTATGCGGCTGTGGGCGCAGATCAGCTTGTGAAGGACGCACTTTCCCTGATCCCAGGTGGAAAGTGGGGCACGATCATTGGGATGCAGATCATCTGGATCATCATGGGCTGCTTCCTCGATCCGATCGGCATCATGCTGCTGACTGTGCCGCTCTTCTTCCCGATCGTCGTGCAGATGGGCTTCGATCCCGTGTGGTTCGGCGTCCTGTTCGTGGTGAACATGGAGATGGCATTTCTGACACCGCCGTTCGGCTTCAACCTCTTCTACATGCGCAGCGTCGCGCCGAAGGGTGTCACGATGCTCGACATCTACAAGGCGGTCATACCGTTCATTGCCTTGCAGTTCCTCGCCCTGGTGCTGATGATGGTCTTCCCTGAGCTCATCACCTGGCTGCCGTACAAGATGCTGCGCTAAGGTACGAACGCCGCTATGACGAATGCGAAAGCCGCCCGGTTGGGCGGCTTTCGTGCATTTGGCGGCGGTTCGCGAAGCGTGGACGCTACGATATCACGTGCGCTCCATGGCCCGCTCGAGCCGCCGGCTGAGAACCCATGAAAGTGCAAGGAAAGCGATCAGCATGAATGCGCCGAGGCCCGATGAGGCCTGGCTCATGAATTTCTCCGAGACCTCGCCGAACGCATAGCCCGCATAGACGACGGCGACGGACCAGATCCCCGCTGCGATGAAATTCATGACGAGAAAGCTCGCCCAGGAAAGCGACGACACGCCGTAGGCAAAGCCGGCGAGGCCGCGGATGCCGTGCGGATAGCGATGAATGAGGATCATCCAGATATGGTGGCGGGCCGCGAGGAGCGCCGCCGTGTGGAGGCCGCGGTGCAGTCGGGGATAGGAAGCAAGCCAGCCTATTCCGAAGCGTCGCCCGATCCAGAAGCGGATCACGTCGCCGACAAAGCTGCCGATCCAGCAGACGATGATCAATGTGCCGAGATTCAGCGCCCCAGCGTGCGCGGCATAACCCGCAAACATCGCGAGCAGCAGGCTGTGCGACGTCGCATATGCAAACATCAATCCGTAGATGGCGTCGTGGTTCTGGCGGATCAGTTCGAGGAAGGACGTGAGATCGGTCGGAAACAGCACGAGCACACCCGTCAATGAAAGTCGCGCCCTGGTGCACGACAACCTCAGCGCGCCCGCTAGCATCGCGGCACGAAAATGCCAACTGAAAACGTGGCAAAGTGGCTTGCAGCGGCTCGGGTGGGGGTGGCTACGAGGCTTTTGCGGTGCCGCTCAGGGCCTCCAGAAAAGCGCCGCCATAACGTGTCACACGCGCATCGCCCATGCCGTGGACGAGCTTAAGCTCGTCGCGGGTGCGCGGTTTCAAGCGCACCATGTCGATCAGCGAGCGGTCGTGGCAGACGATGTAGGGCGGCACGTTGGCCTCGCGCGCGAGCTGCCCGCGGACTTCGCGCAGCGTCCGGTAAAGCTCGACCTCGTTCTCCTGCAGGCCCGGCACGGCGGCATTACGCCGCGATGCCCGCTTGCGGCCCTCGCTGCGCGTCCGGGAGCTCGCGGACTGCTTGCGCACCATGAAGGGCGCTTCGCCGCGCAGCACAATGCGGGCGCTCTCGGAGAGTGCGAGCGTGCCGTGACCTTCATCGTCGGCGACGAGGTGCCCCGCAGCGACGAGCTGGCGGAGAATGCCGCGCCATTGCGCGCCATCGATATCGCGGCCAATGCCGAAGACGGAGAGCTTGTCGTGATGATTGCGCACGATGCGCTCGTCCACCTTGCCCGTCAGCACGTCGACGACGTAACCGACACCGAAGCGTTGATCCGTGCGGTAGACCGTCGAGAGCGCCTTCTGCGCAAGTACGGTGCCGTCGATGCAATCCGGCGGCTCGAGGCAGTTGTCACAGTTGCCGCAGGGCTCCGTGCGCTGTTCGTTGAAGTAGGCGAGCAGAAGCTGGCGGCGGCAGCTCGCGGCTTCGGCGAGTGCGATCAGCGCATCGAGCTTCGTGCGCTGCACGGCCTTGTGCTGCTCGCCGGCTTCGGACTGCGCGATCCACTGGCGCTGTGTGATGATGTCGCCGAGGCCATAGGCCATCCAGGCATCGGCGGGCTCGCCGTCGCGTCCCGCGCGGCCCGTTTCCTGATAGTAGGCCTCGATGGATTTCGGCAGGCTCAAATGCGCGACGAAGCGCACGTCCGGTTTGTCGATGCCCATCCCGAAGGCGATGGTCGCAACGACAATGAGCCCATCCTCGGCGAGAAAGCGCTGCTGAACGGAGCGGCGTACTTCCGGCGGTAGGCCTGCATGATAGGCGAGCGCCGTGCGTCCTTTCGACGTCAGCCAGTCGGCGGTTTCCTCGACCTGCTTGCGGCTCAGGCAATAGACGATGCCGGCATTGCCTGCGTGCTCCTCGGCAATGAAGCGCCAGAGCCGCTCGCGCGCGCCCATGCTGCCCGTCTCGGCAATGCGGTAGCGGATGTTCGGGCGATCGAAGCTCGCGACGAGCTTCTCGGCCTTTTCGAGGGCCAGCTCGCGCACGATCTCCGCGCGCGTCTTCTCGTCGGCTGTTGCGGTGAGCGCGATGCGCGGCACATTCGGAAAGCGATCGGCGAGAATGCGGAGCTGGCGATATTCGGGGCGGAAATCGTGCCCCCACTGCGAGACGCAGTGCGCCTCGTCGATGGCGAAGAGGGCAACATCGGTCGAGGCGAGAAGCTCCAGGAGACGTGGCTGCACGAGGCGCTCGGGCGCGACATAGATCAGGTCGCGGACGCCGGCGCGCACGGCCTTCTCGATCTCGATTTGCTCGGCCCAGGAAAGCGAGGAGTTCAGGAAGGCTGCATTCACGCCGAGCGACTTCAGCGCGTCGACCTGATCCTGCATGAGAGCGATCAGCGGCGAAACGACGACCGCTATGCCGGGACGGACGAGCGCCGGGATCTGATAGCAGAGCGACTTGCCGCCACCCGTCGGCATGAGGACGAAGGCGTCGCGCCCGCCGAGCAGGGCCCGGATCGCGCTCTCCTGGTGCGAGCGGAAGGCGCGGTAGCCGAATGTCGTCTCGAGGATGGCCTGCGCCCGTCCGAAAGCCTCGTCAGCATCCCATGAAGGTGCTGATGGCATCTGAAGGGCGAACAAAGACATGCGTGGCGTCCGGCGGCGCGAGAAGGTTCGTTGCTCATGACACCATGAGGGCGATTCTGGCCCCCTGCCAATGTCGGCGGGCCCGAGGGACGTGGATTGAAGGGGCGGGGTTGCCGAATTGCGCACGGATGCCATGCGGGTACGGACTGCCCAGGTCTCGGAAAACTTGCGGAGGGCAGCGGCGGCCCCCTATAGCTCGGCCAAAGCCTCGTTCCGTGATCCAGGAGTAGTGCCTCGATGTCCCAACGTCCCGAGATCCGCTTTGTCGCCCTCGATGCGGCCACGAACCCGGTCATCGCCGCGCTCGTCGGGCAGGATCTGAGCATGCCGCCGGCATTGAAGGCACTTGATCAGAAGTCGGGTGGTGCGCTGACCCGCGCCGCCAAAGCGGCAGAGTTCAAGGCCAAGGCGCGCAGCTCGATCGAAATTCTCTCGCCCGAGAAGCTGGAGGCGACCCGCCTGCACATGATCGGCACGGTGGAGAGTGAGCCGGCGGGTGATCTCGATTGGATGCGCGCAGGGTCCGCGGCGTATGCGGCCATCCACGCACGCAAGGCGCCCGCCGCGAGCCTTTTCGCCGAGGCGCCGGAGAAGGGTGCGCCTTCAGCGGACGAGCTTGCTGCGCTGCTGGCCTATGGCGCCCTACTGAGGAGCTACAACTTCCGCAAATACCGCACGCGGCCCGCGCGCGAGAACAACAATGGCGATGGCGAGCCCGAGGAAAAGGCGAACGTCCTCTACATCCACTGCAAGGATCCGCGCGCGGCGGAGAAGGCGTTCGCGGACAAGCTCGCGGTGGCCGAAGGCGTGTTCACTGCGCGCGATCTCGTCAATGAGCCGGCCAACGCGCTCGGCCCCGTCGAGTTCGCCGATCGCGCGGCAGAGCTTTCATCGCTCGGCGTCGAGGTCGAGGTGCTGGAGCCCGATGCGCTCGATAAGCTCGGCATGGGCGCGCTGCTCGGTGTCGCCCAGGGCAGCACGCGCCCCGCGCGCGTCGTCGTCATGCAATGGCACGGCGCAAAATCCAAGCGCACGAAGCCGGTTTGCATCATCGGCAAGGGCGTGGTGTTCGACAGTGGCGGTCTCTCGATGAAGCCGGCTGGCGGCATGGAGGATATGAAGGGCGACATGGGAGGCGCTGCCTGCGTCGTCGGCCTCATGAAGGCGCTTGCGGCACGCAAGGCCGCGGCGAATGTGATCGGCGTCATCGGCCTCGTCGAGAACATGGTGTCCGGTGGCGCGCAGCGACCGGGCGATATCGTGACCTCCATGTCAGGTCAGACCATCGAGGTGCTGAATACGGATGCGGAAGGCCGCCTCGTGCTTGCCGACGTGGTCTGGTACGCACAGGAGCGCTTCAAGCCGCGCCTCATGGTCGATCTCGCAACGTTGACGGGCGCAATCATGGTCGCGCTCGGCAAGGAGCACGCGGGTCTCTTCGCGAATGACGACAAGCTCGCGGCCGACATCACCGAAGCCGGCTTAGCGACCGGCGAGAAGGTCTGGCGGATGCCGCTCGGCAAGGCCTACGACAAACTCATCGACAGCAAGAATGCCGACATGAAAAACATCGGCGGGCGCTTCGGCGGCGCGATCACGGCGGCGCAGTTCATCCAGCGCTTCGTGAAGGACACACCCTGGGCGCATCTCGATATTGCCGGCACGGCGATGGATTCCACGAAGGACGAGCTGAACCAGGGCTGGGCTTCCGGCTGGGGTGTGCGCCTCCTCGACCGCATGATCGCCGACAAGCACGAGAAGGGGTGATTGCTGCCAACGACACTTGGTGATTGCGCATCACGTCTGATGATTTTGATCTCATAACGTCGCCAAATCTCTAGTTCGGCAGGCTGAGCGGGAGTATGAATCCAGCCTCCCGTGGGGCCGGGTTCGAATCGCGGGAATCGTTGTTCTCAGGCTGTTTGCGTCTTTGCGAGGCGTGGACTTAGGCCGTCTTGGAGCAAGCGTTGATGAAGGTCATTGATCAGGTCTATACGGGAAGCTGCGCAGCGGAATACGATCAACGGCGAGCGAATAAAGAGCGCTGGCGTCGAGAGGCCGCAATCATTGAGCCGATTCTGCGTGCGATCCCCACCGGCTCTTCCATTCTCGATGTTGCTGCCGGAACCGGACGGTGGCTGGGCATCTACACGGAACGCGGTTTGAAGCCGACGCTCCTGGATGCTTCTGCGGATATGCTTGAAATCGCAAAGGCGAAGGCTGATGCCGCAGGCATTCCCGTTAGCATCGTTCAACAAAGCGCCATTGGTCCAGAGTCGTTCCCCACAGGAGCGACATGGCTGATCATTACCAACTTTCTGAACTGGATTCCGCTTTCCGATGTTGGCGGGGTACTCGCGAAGGCTAGGCGCGCAAAAATAGCGCACGCGATCATCATGATCACATATCTGGCCCCTTCTTTGTCCGTCTGGGGCGCTTTCATGACGCGCGCCGAAGTGTACGCGAACAATTTGAAGTCGCGTTTGGGTTTTCGGGACAAAGGCATCTTCCACCTGCACACACGAGATGAGGTCGTCGCGCTTTTTTCCCAAGTGGGCTTCACGGTTGAGAGCGAGACCGAAATTCGGACTGTGGGGGGTAGGAAGAATGTCCTGATCAAAGGACAATTCTTGTGAGCCTCGGATACGCTCACGTTTACGACGAGCTGATGCTTTCTCGGAGCGAGTGTCGACTGGAAGGCCGGCAGTTGCCGATTTCGCTTGGGAACTGGGCGTTGTACATTCCCAAAATCAGAATGAAGATTCTGCATTCAGTCGACGGGAAGCAGCACTGCATTCACCCGAGAGCGCCCATGCGTTCTGCGGTGCTCGGCGGCGAGCCGTTTCAAGTCGGCGCGAGCTACGAGCCCGCCGATTGGTTCAACGCGTTGTCGACTCCTGTGCTTCAGCGGACGGCGGAAAACATCGTCGTGATCCGCCGGCTGGCGGCAGCCGGCGTCGGACCTAAGCTCTTGGGCATTTGCGTCGTGCGCCGGTTCAGCTCCTGGTACTCATCGGCAGAGACAATCACGGGCGGATACTTCGTCGAGAATCTTCTGTACCGATTTCCTAAACGCGAGACGACGACCGCTGACCTTGCGCGAGCGGGCGTCGCGCCCGATCGTATCAATAGCTGTCTTCGCCAGCAGATCAGAGGGTATGTCAGCGACCTCAACTCCGTTGTCGGCGTCATGCCCATAGACGCTGAGAACGACGTGGCAGAGGTGCTGGCTGTGCTCGAATCCATGTCCTTGAAGGCCGCCTAGCTCTCGACGTCTTGGCGAGCAATCTCGCCGACCCGCACAAAGCGCAAATACGTGCAGCGTCGGCCTTCGCGGAGTGCCTTGGCTTCGTAGCGTGTTTGTGGCCAGTCCTCGGGGCGATGGCGCCAATCGGCCGCGCAGGTCGCGGTCCAACGAAAAGCAGGATGAGGCATGAGCGCCGCGAGCATCGTACGCGCGTAATCGCCGATATCGGTTCCAAGACGCAGCTCGGCGCCGGGCTTCAGGACGCGGGCGAGCTGATCGAGCAAGGGTGTGCCGACGAGGCGGCGCTTGCGGTGCCGCGCCTTGGGCCATGGATCAGGAAAGAGAATGAAGGCGCGATCGAGCGATCGTGCCGGCAACCAGCGGAGCAGCGGGCGCACATCATCCGGGTGCACGCGGATGTTGGCCAGCTGCTCGTCCTCGATGAGCGTGAGGGCCTTGACGACGCCCTCCTCGAAGGGCTCGCAGCCGATGATCCCCACATGCGGATGATGGCGAGCCTGCCAGATCAGATGCTCGGCGCCACCGAAACCGATCTCCAGCCAGACCTGCGTCACGGGCGTGTCGAAGAGCGCCGTCGCCTGATCTGGCGCGGGCGTGGAGAGGTCCGGCTGCACGCGCGGGCCCAACTCAGCAAGCAGGCGCTCCTGGCGACTCGACAGCTTGCGCCCGCGCCGGCGTCCGAACGAGCGCAGCTCGAGATCATGCGTGGTGGTGTCATCGTCGATCATGGCGCGCGCCATAGCACATGGGGGCGCGCGCGTCCTCGGGCGCCGCTTGTCCGGGATTTAGACGCGGCGCGCCAGAAAGGCGAAAGCGACGGGTCATCGTCCGTAGGCCCGAATTTCAGATTGACGCGGACAGGATTCCTATTTCATTTTGGTAAACAGCGTTCTGCAAAATTGATGTGGCGTTGATGTGCGGGGCGCGTGCCGCAGTTGCGGCCGAGGGCGTGTGTAGTGCTGCGTGAGCTCCCAAGTGGTGCGGCAGCGTTGATGCTGCGTGTCCTGCTGTGCGTTAGCTGCTGGCTAGCGGCAGCGGCTTTTGCCATGGCTCCTGCGTGCGCGGATGAGCCGCCCACGGTCGAGGTTTCCGGCGGCGGCGAGATCGGCGGCCATGTCTGGTCGGCCTACGCCAATACAACTGTCGCGCTCTCGGGTCTGATCGCGGGCGTTCCCAAAAGCATTCGCGAGGATGGCTGGCGGCTCAGAGCCGGGGCTGGGTATTGGGAATATGCGCGGCGGCAGACCGTCTGGGTCTCGGACACCGGTAATCAGACCCAAGGTGGATACCGGCGCGTACGACGTCTGCGAACGGGCTCATATGCGGATGTATTGCTGGGCTATCAGGCTCAATTCGGTGAGCTGACTCTCAAGGCCTTTGCCGGTGCCGTCTTTGCGAACGAGAAGTATCTGCTCGACGAGGTCGATGAAGACTCTCCGGGCGTACTTACGGGCGGGCGCGTCGTGCTTGAAAGCTGGTACAACTTCGGCCCGAATGCATTCCTGCAGATTGACGTTGGTTGGACGAGCGAGCCGAATGAATTCGGCGGACGCGCGCGCGTCGGCTACCGCCTGACGCCACAGATTTCAATAGGTCCCGAAGCTGCGCAGTGGCGTTCGGACCGTGGGACGACCACGCCGATCTTCGAGCTGTGTCGGGTGCGATGTGAGAAATACGACCGACGTGATGAAACCACCCGCTACGGCGCGTTCGTTCGCTACGAGTGGTCTGCGGGAGAGGTCTCATTCTCGGGCGGCCGCGCGGACAATGGCCACGACAGCGACTTCTACGCGACGCTCAACGCGCTCCTGCGCTTCTGACGCGGGCACGATCGCAATAAATGCTCGCCTGCGACCAAAGTGCAGCAACTTCTGCCGCGACTTGAGCCAGCGCTTTACCCTCACTTAACGCTGCCTGCCTAGAGTAGCTCTCGTGGCCGCGATCCGGTTTCGCGTCGATCCGGGCCACGCTGAGTACCAAGAGGTTAGATGGCCTGATGGTCAGCAAGCGGCAGGTGTCGGTGTTGCTTCTCTGCGGTGGGCTGACGGTCTACTTCGGCTATCACACGATCAAAGGCAGGCACGGTCTCGAGACAAGAGCGCGTCTGATCGAGCGTTCCACGACGTTGGAGCGCGAGATCGGAACTCTCGAGACCGTGCGCGCCCGCCTGGAGCGCGAGCTCGCGCTCCTCGGTGGCACCGGCGAGGGGGCCGATGCCGATCTCGATTACGTCGAGGAGCTGGCGCGCCGCCACCTCGGCTTTGCCGCTCGCACGGACCGCATACTCATCGAGCGGTCCGGTGCCCGCCGCTGAAATCCGGCCGCTCGCGGTCGGCAGAGGCATCGACGAATTGCCGCCGGATCGCCCTCTTTCGGCCATGCGGCGGACGAACGGCCATACAACACTTCCGTATTCGCTCACGGGGGATCATTCATGTTCAGGCGTATGATCGTGCCGGTGTCGGCGTGCGTCGCGCTGCTCGCAGCGATGCTCGTGGCTGGCTGCAAGGACACTATTCTCGAGGGCGTTCAGGATCGTCCATCGAAGCTCGGCGCGCTCGAAAGCGCAGCCGTCGCCGTAGCGCCGACACGCACCGGCCATTTTGCGGAATCCGCGCGTCGCATTCGCGCGCATCCGGCTCTCGGGCCGCACACACCTGCCGAAATCAAGCGCCGCGTCGCCCAACTCGTCGAGACACCCCGCCTTGCGACGCCGCCGGCGTCCATCCTCGCGCGTACCGTCCCACATGAATTCGAGAGCGCGCCGCAACAGCAGGTTGCGGCCGTCAGCATCCAGCAGGTGACGCCGGCCGCAATCGCGCCCGTTGGTGCGAGCCTCATCCCCGTCAATGCGACGTCGGCGGACGCGACACCACCGCGCAGCACGCCGCGCAATGTCGTGATCCCGATGGTCGTCTCCAGCGCCGATGGCAGCACATGGCGGGCCGACAACGGTGACGGCACCAGCGCGTCCAAGAACGAATCCCGCAACGCGCATTGCCGCGAGGAAGCTCTCGAGCAGCTCAAGCGTTACTCGGCGACGGGCTATCGCATTTATGAGCGTCTCGACGACAAGCGCATGTTCACGACGTGGATCCTCTGCGACGAGCGCCAGCGCGGGCTGACCACCGCCGTGCACGAGGCCGTGCACATGCTGACCGAGCAGCTTGATGCTTTCCCGTTGGTCGATGGCGGCCAGATCGCGCGCATCGCGGCGACGGAGAAATTCGCGCGGCCTGGTCGTATTGCCGGTCAGTTCAAACAGTCCGACGACTTCGTGCGCACGTACCTACTGCCAGGCGGCGCTTCCTCGGCGGACGATTTCACGTATCTGCTGGATGAATTCAATTCGTACATCCACGACCTGAACACGGCCATCCAAACGCAGTCCATGGCGCCGCGCGACAGCTATCTCGGCCACCGCGACGGCATGTCGGCCATGATGAGCTTCCTCATGGCGTATGTGGCCTTGGCGGAGAAGGATGATCCGCGCACGTGGGCCGGCCTGCACCGCCCTGACGTCAAGCACCTCGTCACGACGCTCTGGTCGGATGCGGAGCGCACCATCGAGAAATCATGCAAGGTGCCGCGCTACGCGGTCGATGATCAGGCTTTCCTGCGCCACATCTGCTCGCAATCGAATGGGCGCGCCCTCGGCCATCTACTCGGCCGCGCACCGCGTTGCCCGAAGGCGTGCCTCGGAAGCGCGAGTGGTTGAGGTTGCCGCGAGCAAGGGATGACAGCGGAAGGCGATAGCATTTCTTCCTGAGCGCGCGACCGCGCGCCGGCCGGTAGGCCGTCCTTAAAAAACCGCGGCCACGCACTCCAAGCTGTCTGCATGGCCGCCGCGGGCATGGCACCGCGGATTGGTTGCGAAGCACCCCTTTCCAGCAGCCCGCGGCAAATAAAAAAAGGGCCGCCGAAGCGACCCTTTTTCGTTCGAAGAAGCTGCCCTAAGCAGCGCGGGTGATTGGGACCTGCGGCTTCGTATCCTCCGCTAGGCTTGTGGCACCCCGAACCGCAATTCCGATGTAACGGACGCGGCCAGCGATCTTCGCTTTCTTGATGCTCTTCAGTTCACCGAAATCACGGCTGAAAGTCGGGAGCGCCAAGGGCTCCTTGTCCTGCTCCTCACACCACTGGCAGTAGTTGTCATAGAGTTCGACTGCAGTGATCGTTGCACCTTCTTCGGCTTCGACTTTCTCCTTGTGGAAGCGTTCGACGTCGCTTTCAGGGGCAACCATACGCTGGACGGGAAGTGCCCGATCGGTGTTGTCGTTGGCCGTTGCGGCCGGTGGCGTAATGACAGCAGGAGCCGGCGGCGCGGCCGCGATGGCCTGGATGACGGGTGCTGTCGGTTCCGCGGCAGGTGCCGCGATGGCGATGGCCGGAGTGGCGGTGACCTGAGCGGCGACGGGTGTCGCAACCGGGGCCTGCACCTGGACATCGAGTGGCCGAGTAACCGCAACCTGGGCGACTGCAGCCTGGCCAACCGAAGCGGCCGAGGCCACCTTCGGGTTGTGCAAGGCATCATGCAGGCGCCACTGGCTGAAGGCGATGTACATGCCAAAGCCCGAGCCGACTTCCAGCAGAAGCGCAATGAAGATTGTCAGCGCCATCTGGACGTCGTCGACCTTCAGATCCGCGAACACTAGGCCACCGATCTTGGCAAGCATGGCTGCCTGCGGATCGGCTTCCGTGAGCGCGGTATGAGTGTCGCCGGCTTTTGCGAGCTGAGCCTTCACCTCCATAATCTTCTTGCTGAGATCGGCGGCCTGGACGGCATTCGCATGCTCTGCCGAGAGCGTATGGAACTGCTGGCAGAAATCGCGATTGTACCTGCCGTTGACGGCCGTGCAGCCTTTCGTGCGGCTCCAGTAGATCTGGTTCTTCAGACCATCCATCTCACTGGATACGGTGGCGGCAGGGCGATGCTGGGGAATCCAGCCGACCTGTTCCTCCATCCGCTTCACGTCGGAGCGCATGTCCTGATAGACGGCCGTCTGCTGGGCGCGCTGCCCAGTCGTGTCGAGCCGGTTCAGGGCTGCGTGCCCGAGTGCCGACGTCAGTGAGTAGGCGGTGACAACCACCCCCACCACCGCTGCTGCGGCCGCCTGGGACCACATGCGGTTACGTACGGCTGCAAATAGGAAGAAGGGTATGAGCGCTTTCAGGCAGTCTGCAGCGGCACTGGCCGCTCCGTAGATCAACCCGTCGAATTCAGTCGTCCCCAGACTGTATCCGAAGCGCCAGTTCATGGCGGCGGAAACAGCAAGCAATACGCCTGCTGCAAGCACGCCTAGGATACCTAGAACGTGTCTCATCGGTTTCAAATGCCCCCTACGTTTTGGGGCCAGCCTACGCGGGCACAGGGTGCCGGCCGAGCGGTCAAAAACACCGAGAGGTTCAAGCCGGGCCGTTCATTGCCCCCAGGAGCCACTGCACAAAGTGATCTCCGGTCGTCTGCGTCTTGGTGAGCTCCGGAACCGTTGAGGCCGGGTCCGGCCGAATTCGCAGCAACATTGGCATTCGATCTGAACGGGTACGGACCACGTTCGACTTATGCACACTCGGTGTCGCCGCTAGACATCGAGTTTTTGCACAGGCCGCCGAACAGGCCGACAGGCAACGCGACAACAACATGGCACTTCTCTCAGATATCAGCGGTAGGCGATTCGTAATCTATTGTTAATTGTTTCAGGCCCCTTAGCGATCGAACGCTCGCGGGTGTGTGATTGCGGACACGTCCACGATCTCATCGGCAACAGCACGATCAAGAGCTTATCCCCAAAGAGTAATCGACAGCTTGTCCACCAGCGCTCGCAATTATTAAGAGGCGTGTACAGCCGCTGTTAATGGCAAATTCAACCGGAGATTGTCTGGAGCGAGCAGGTCGCGCACACAGGTCGCGGGGCTTCTGGGGGCATCTCCCGACGACGGTTGAGGAAGTCTTGCACGCTTCTTGCGAGGTCCGAGGCAGGCCCGTCCCCGGTGCCCGTATTTGAGACAGAAATTGGACATTCATTATGTTCGAGCGCAGCAGAGTCGATAGTGGGCAAGGCGAGGTCGCGATCGCGGGCATTTCCGTCGCGCTGACCTTGACGGACGGCTCCGAGATCAAGGGCCGCCTCGCGGTTCCGCAAGGGCGCTCGTTGGCGGACGTGCTCAATGCGGCGGCGCCGTTCGTCGAGTTCGAGGAGTTCGACGGCCCGCGCCGTTATCTCGCCAAGCACGCGATCGGCGGTGTGCGCCTGATTAGCCCCGGCCGCGGCCAGAGCCTCGCGCGGATGCGCGATGCGGACGGTTTCGATCCCCATGCTGTCCTGGGGCTGCCTCTCGGCGCGCCCTACGAGGATGTGCGCGCGGCGTACCTGCGCCACGCCAAGGCTTATCATCCCGACCGCTATGCCAATGCCGACCTGCCGGACGAGGTCAGAGCCTATATCGAGGGCATGTCACGGCGCATCAACGCGGCCTTCGCGGCTCTGGAAGCCCCGGCCCAGGAAAGCCGGCCGAAGCCGGTCCAGCGGATCACGCCGATCTATTCGACACCGGCGCGCTGATCGCAGGTCAGGTCTGGGCCGCGGCATCGGCGGCAGACGGACGCGTCTCGGCCGCGACAGGCACGGGTCTTTTCTCCACCTCGCGCCATGGCTTCGCTGTCGTCTGTTCCTTGTCGTAGAGCGCCGTCAGGAATGAGGTGATGCGCGCATCCGCCGGCGCGACGCGATCCTGATGCCGATGCTGGCGGGTCTGGCGCCGCTTCGCCCAGCCGGGTGCGCCGGGTTTCTTCATGCGGCGCCCGTTGTGAATGAGGAGCGGATTGTCGGGCGCCTCAAGATCCAGCTCCTCGAGAAAGGTTTCGCGCAGCGCGTAGAACGACTGCAGGATGGCATCACATGCGAGGTCACGATCCTCGACAGTGATATCGCGCTCGGGGCGGGGCTTGATCGACTGCAGTGCCCGGCGCATGTCGTGCAGCGGTGCGTAAGGGTAGAGCCCGATCTGGCGGCGGTTCTCGCCAACGTTCGCGTACACAGCCCGCATGTTGTCGAGCGATTCCGAGATCATGCAGAACGCCGCGTAGTATTCGTCCTGTGTGGGGTTCTCGCGCCGGGTGAACGTATAGAGCGCCGACTTGGCTTTGACGATGTTGCGCCATTCCTCCTTGAGCGCATTGAGGAAGATCGCGCGCTTCTGGAAGACATTCGCAAGGTAGGCCGCAACGACGGTCACCAGCACCAGCGCCATATCCTTCAGATAATCGTAGAGGCTCCCGAGCACGCGCTCGGCGGGTGAGCCCGCGAGCCCCGGAATGTGATTGGCGAGTTTCGCGGTCAGCGATATGGCCAGCACGAGGCCGAGAATCCAGTAGGCGCGCCCCAGTGTGCGCCCCAACGACGAGCGTGTCATAATTTCCCCCGAGGCGACCTAGGCAACGGCGTGGCGCCGACCTCAATCGACGGCGTGCGCCGTCGGGTGGAGTGAGGGGCAGAAACCGGCCGAAAGTACGGCGACGATCGAGGGCGGGGTGAGCACTTCAACCATCGCTGCGGCCGGCCGCTCGATCGGCGGACCATAGCCCGTAAAGTCCCAAGGCAGCAGCCAGCCGGCGAGCAGGAGATGCGGTGCGCCCTGCCAGCGGATGAACGTGCCGCCGGGGAGTGCATCGACGTTCGTGTAGTAGGTACGCTTGTCACGCTCGGGCGTCAGGCGTTCGGTGTGAAGGACGGCATCCATCTCGTCGGCCATGGCCCGGCCCGCGCCGCCGCCATGGACCTCCGCCCAGAGCTTCGCGAACCACAGAAAATCCTGTCGCCGGCATTCGCCGCAGGGGCGGTGCCCCGCCGCGAGCGCTGTGGCCTCGTCGAGGAAAAACAGCTCCGTGTAACGGCCCGGCTGCATGAGCGCGCGGCGGCGGCCATTGAATTCGAGCCGGCAACAGATCCATTGCCGGCTTGCCCATCGGCGGGGGCCGAGCGTGCGATCGGGGCGGTGTATGGCGCCGCCGCGATTGCCCATGACGGTGCCGCGCGCCGCACTGGCGATGATCGAGCTGTCCGGGGTGACACGGTTCTGGAGTGGCATCGCGGCTTCTGCCATATGTGCGGCTTCAGACACGCAGGAGCCCTCTACAATGACCGAAGCCGCCGTGCATGTGAAGACTGAGGAGCGCCCGAGCGGGCGCGTCGCGACTGTCACGATCGACAACCAGCGGCGCCTCAACTGCCTCGCCAGCCCGACCATTATTACCCTCCGGCAGACATTCGAGAAGCTCTCCGAGGATGCGGAACTTCGCGCCATCATTCTGACCGGCGCCGGCGACAAGGCCTTCATCGGCGGCGCGGATCTGCGCGAGCTCGGCGCAGCCGATCCCGATACTGTCCGCCTCTTCATTACGCGCCTGCATAAGGCCTGCCTCGCCATCCGCGATTGTCCGGTGCCAGTCATCGGCCGCGTGAATGGCTTCTGCCTTGGCGCCGGGCTCGAAGTGGCCGCGAGCTGCGACATGCGCGTGTCCTCCGACAACGCCATCTACGGCATGCCCGAGGTGCATATGGGGCTGCCGTCCGTAATCGAGGCCGCGCTGCTGCCGGGCCTCATCGGCTGGGGCAAGACGCGCGAGATCCTGATCACCGGCGAGACATTCGGCGCCGTGGAGGCGCGCGCCATGGGCTTCGTTCAGAAGGTCGTGCCGGCCGCCGAGATCGACGCGGCCGTGGAGCACTGGCTCGGCCTTATCGGACGCGCGACGCCAAAGGCCGTGCGCAATCAGAAGGCGCTCATGAACCGCTGGGAGCGCGTCTCGGTCGATGAGGGTGTCTACGCCGGTATTGACGCGATTTCTGACGCCTATACGACCGGCGAGCCCCAGGCAGCCATCAAAGCCTTCTTCGATATGAAGAAACAAAAATCGGGGCACTGACGTTTCGTCGTCGAGCGCGCCACTGTTCACCCACAGTGGGGTCGCTATATAAGGGGAGAGGTTAACCAAGTCCGCCGCACGATTGCGTGCAGCGGCCTTTTGGCTGTGGCCATCCCGTGGGACTGGCGCGAGCGGCGGCGGAAACGTGAGCGAACGGCAAATCCCGGCAATCAGCAGAGCGTGCTTCCAGCCTATCGGCTGGTGCCGTCGCGCGACGGTCGCGGCGGTGGTTGCGGCGTTGCTCGCTCCGGCTTTGCCCGCGCCCAGGCTTCAGGCCCAGCCCGGACAGAATGCGGCGCAGACACCATCCCCTCCCTCGGCCGCCCCTTCGACGTCTCCGCAAGGCGCACCGATGTCCCGCGCGGAGTATGAGCAGTGCCAGGCCGGCGACGAGGCCACTTTCCGCGCGGCCGTCGCACGCGTCACGCAGGATGCACTGACCAAGAGTCTCGCCGATCTCGATTACGCGCCGATCGTGCGCGAGGCCTGGCGGCGCGGCAATGTCGATGACGTGCTCTGGCGCCAGGTGGATGTCGCCATCGGTGAAGTGCGCGAGGAATCGAGCTGGACGGAGCTGATCGGCTCGATCGCCTTCCAGGAGACGGCACAGAAACTCGCGACGACGACCTCCGAGCGCGTGTTCCGTTCCGATGCCATGCAGAAGGCCATCCTCGGCGTCGCCAGTGCCGTCGGCAATGAAGTCGGCCGCCGCATGGAGCAGGGTCTCAGTGCCGCCGCCGAGCCGGTTGCCCAATGCATGCAGGCCTTCCTCGGCCCGCGCTATGGCGGCATGGTGGCGCGCTCGGTAAGCCGTGACACGGGACGTGAGTTCACCATCGACCCGTCCAAGGCGAGCGCAAGCGTTTCCACGGGACAGGTACTCATCCAGGGCAGCGAAGGCTTGACCGGTACGGTGCTGCTCATCGTGCGCCGCCAGCTCTCGCGCATGGCCATGAGCGTCGGCCAGCGCGTGGTCGGCGCCATCCTCAGCCGCATTGTGGGTGTCGTCGCAGGCGGCATCGGCATCGCGCTCATCGCCAAGGATATCTGGGAGTTCCGCCACGGCGTGCTGCCGATCATCTCCAGCGAGATGAAGAGCACGGAAACGCGCGACAAGGTGCAGGCGGAGCTGGCCAAGGTCATCGGCGAGCAGATCAACGAGCACACGCGCGAGATCGCGGGTACGGCTGCCGATCGCGTGACCGAGATCTGGCGCGAGTTCCGCCGCGCGCACGCCAAAGTGCTGGAGCTTGCGGAGAAGGATGACCGCTTCCGTCGCTTTCTCGATACGGTGACGCCGGCCAAGCTGCCGCGTCTCGACGAGGTTGTTGCCCTCGTGCTCGCCGGAGAGGGCGAACCCGCGCTGACGCGGCGTCTCGGTGATGGCACACTTCACCGCGCCATCGAGACTATGCCCGCTGAAGCTATCGCCATTTCGCGCGATACGCGCTCGCTGGAGACAGGCTTCAAGTGGTGGGCGCTGGCGGACGACAAGCTGCCGGAGGTCGTAGCCTATGAGCTGCATCGCCTGGGTCCGCCGGACGAGATGAGCAAAGTGGCGTTGTCCCGCCTGCTCGTGCTCGAGGATCGCGTTGCCATCAATCGCCTCGCGAGTCTGACGCGTGCCGAGCGCGAGCCGCTGCTCGAACTGCCGCCGCGCGATCTCAATCGCCTCGCGCGCGCACTTCCCGAGACCGATCTCAAGTCGCTCTCGCGCTACATGAACACGCTCGAGCCGGCCGCGGCGCAGCGCCTGCTCGCCGTCGTCGGGCTCGCCCCTGCACGCATGTCCGCCTTCACGGTTTCCGGCGTGCAGCCGGCGATCCTCGCGAGCCGCGATCAGGCTGAAGCCGTCGCTGTGATCGCGCGCTCCGATGCGATCTTCGACTTCTTCGTCTTTGCCGAGGACGTGCGCTCCGTGCGCGACGGGCGCATCAGTCCGCTGCTGCTCTGGGCGCGCTATCCGATCGCAATCAGCGTGTTCGGCTTTACTCTGCTGATCGTGCTGCTCATGCTGTGGCGCCTCATCTTCGGCCGCCGCACGCGCATTGTGATCGCGCAGAACGGCAAATCGTGACCGGAGCTCCAATGCGCCTCGTGACCACCGACAGGATCGACGACGCCGAGTTTGTGACGGGCGATCTTGTCTATGCCGTTGCCGTCAGCGGCGCCAACATCGTGCGCGACATGCGCGAAGCCGTCATCAACACCATCGGCGGCCACATGACGCGCTATGAGCAGCTCGTCGACATGACCATCGCGCGCGCACTCGAATCCCTCAAAGCGCGTGCTGCCGAGCAGGGCTATGACGGTGTGCTCGCTGTTCGCCTCAGCCATCCCGTGATCACGAACGGCGCCGTCGAGGTCGTCGCGACTGGAACGGGTTTCCGGTACGCAGCAAAACCCTGAGGTGCAGCGCCTGCACCACCGCGCCTAAGCCCATGGCGCGATTCAGCTATTCGCGTGCCACACCGCTCTGCAAAAGTTGCGTCGAGGGGGTCACAAGGTCGGCCGAATCGTGTTGATCATGCAGCGATTGGCGCTGCCTCGGCGCGCGCGTGTCGGAATGGGGAACACCATCATGGTTCTGAAAGCACCGGGCATTATCACCTTCATTCTGTCGATCGTTCTGACAGTCTGCGTGCTCATGGTGCAATTCTTCGGCGCGCAGATCCCGGTCGTGCAGGGCAATGAATTCTGGTTCCTGCTGCTCTCGCACGTCATCCTGCTGCTCGGATGCATCATGCGCGGTCTCTGACGCGCAAACGGGCGGGAATCATCGCGCCCGCTCGATTCTTCAGCTGATCAATTCAATCACGGAAAGACCTGCACCCAGCCCGTGCCGGCGCGGTCGGACACTGTGCCGAAGTGCTTGTCGTAATCGGCACGCAGCTCCTTCAGGTACCCCGAGGCCTGGAATGCCGCGAACGTCGCCTCGTCCTTGAACTCGTAGATGGCCATGTAATCGTATTTGTCTTCGCCCATGATGCGCTTGTAGCGCCGTCCGCTGACAGCGCCGTTGTAGCGCAGCACCTGCGGCACATGCTCCTCGTCGTACCACTTGTTGAAGGCCGCTTCTTGCGCCGCCGTGATCGTCGCGCGCACCATGAAAACCGTCACTGCCATGGGTGTTCCTCCGGTTCTGCTCTTGTTGGTTTGATCAGTACGTCAGCGCGGCCTTGATCGCGATCAGCTCCTGGCGGCCATCCGGATACGCTTCGTACGCCTTGCCCGCGCGCCGGTACCAGTAGCGGCTGTTGCTCTCATCGGGCTCCATTTTGTGAAGCACGGCATGTATCCAGCACGAGGTCGGATCGCTTTCGTCGCTCTGGACGATCGCGTGCGCCGCCTCCCACTCGCCCGCGAGCGCGTGCTCGACAGCCTGCACCAGCTCCGAACGCTCCATACTCATGCTAGTGTCCCGATTCCGAAGTTCGCCAGCCCTCGATGCTGGTGTCCCGAGCGAACTTCGGAATCAAAAGGGACACTAGAATTGGTTCTGCTCGTGTGATTCAGATCGAGAAATTCGCTCGGTACCGTGCGGCCTGGTTTGGCGAATTTCTCGATCATCACACGAGTCCACGCTTCACATTCCGCCACGCGCCGACTTCCGGGCGCGCAAGGCCGAGGTTCTCACGCAGCGTCGCGCCGCGATAGTCCTTGTGGTAGAGCCCGCGCTTCTGCAGCTCCGGCACCACGAAGCGCACGAAGTCCTCGTACGTACCCGGCACGCTCGTTGCGCCGACGACAAAGCCGTCACACGCCGGTCCGGTGAAATACTCTTCGAACATGTCGGCCACTTCCTTGGGCCCGCCGACCCAGGGATTGTTGAGCCGCCCGCGGCCGCTGATGCGGATGAAATCGCGGATCGTCGGGTTCTTCGTTCCCGCAGCCTTGAGCACGCGATCGCGGATGGTCTGCAGGCCGCTCATGGACGCAATGTCCTCGTCCGTCAGCGGCTCGTCGAGCGGCTTCGAGCCGAAGTCGAAGTTCAAGGCCTCCGAGAGCAGCATGAGGCTGTCCACCTCGAGCGGCAGCTTGTCGAGAGCCGCGCGCTTATCCTCGGCTTCCATCTTCGTCTCGGCGACGACGGGATGCACGAGCGCGCCGATCAACATGCTGTTCGGATCGCGGCCGGTCGCGGCGCACAGCGCCTTCAATTCCGCGTATTCCTTTTTGCCGACTTCGAGGCTCGGCGTGTACGTGAAGATCATCTCGCCCCATTCGGAAGCGAAGCGCTTGCCGCGACCGCTCTGACCCGCCTGGATGAGCAGCGGATGGCCTTGCGCCGAGCGCGGTACCGTGAATGGTCCGCGCGACTTGAAGCTCTCGCCCTTGTAGTCGAGCCGATGCACCTTCGAGGCATCAGCGAAACGGCCCGTCGTCTTATCGACGATCAGCGCATCGTCCGCCCAGGTATCCCAGTGACCGAGCACGACCTGCATGAACTCGTCGGCTTTGTCGTAGCGCTCGTCATGCTCTGCGACGTCGTCGCGCCCCATGTTGCGCGCCTCGATGTCGTTGAGCGACGTGACGATGTTCCAGCCCGCGCGCCCGTTGGTCATGAGGTCGAGCGTCGCGAACATGCGCGCGACGTGGAAGGGCTCGTAGTACGTTGTCGAGTAGGTCGCGCCGAGGCCGAGCCGCTCGGTCGCCATGCCCATGGCCATCATGCAGGCCACGGGATCCATCTTCACGCAGCGAATGCCGTTCTCGACGGCCTCCGTGTAACGCCCGCCATGAAACTCCGGCATGCCGAGCCGGTCATCGAAAAAGGCGAGCTGGAACTTGCCAGCCTCGAGCACCTTGCCGATGTGGCGATAGAAATCGGGCGACATGAAATCCGTGCGCGACTCCGGGTGGCGCCAGGAGGCGGCGAAGTTCGAGCAGTTCTGCGCCTGAAGAAATCCGATCAGCGCCATCTGTCGCATGGAGACGTGTCCTCGATCTCGTGAGTTGCAGCTTCGCAGAGTAAACGCCCGCCGCTGCCGGCGCCAGATTCATGTCCGGACATCAGATCTGCTTTACCGACTTGGACGTGCCTCCGATTGTGCGCCGCAGCAATGGCATCGAAGCTGCTTCATTGTTGCGGGCGCCTAGCGTATAGACGCCTCTTGCCGGCCAATCAGGAGCTGGCGCGCGCACGGGCCGCCGGGCCGTGCAATTGCCGATCGGAGGGCCGCAGATGTCGCAGGACAAGGGGAAGAGTGCAGGGCTGGACCGCGTGCTCGTGGTCGAGGTCGCGCGCGTCACCGAGGCTGCGGCCATTGCTTCGGCCCGCTTCCGCGGCATGGGCAATGCCAAAGGCGCCGACAAGGCCGCCGTCGATGCCATGCGCAAGGAACTCGGCAAGATCCACATCCGCGGCAAGGTCGTGATCGGCGAAGGCGAGATGGACGAAGCGCCGATGCTCTACATCGGCGAGGAAGTCGGTATGGGCGACGGGCCGGAGGTCGACATCGCCGTCGATCCCCTCGAGGGCACGACCATTTGCGCCAAGGACATGCCGAACTCGCTCGCGGTGATCGCGATCTCCGAGCGCGGCGGTCTGCTCCACGCGCCCGACATGTACATGGACAAGATCGCCATCGGTCCCGGCTATCCCGAAGGCATCATCGATCTCGATACGCCGATCGCCGAGCAGCTCGAAAAGCTCGCCAAGGCCAAAGGCGTGCCCGTGGACCAGATCAGCGCCTGCATTCTCGACCGCCCACGCCATTCCGAGATCATCGAGGCCGTGCGCAAAGTCGGCGCCGGCATCCGCCTCATTCCCGATGGTGACATCGCGGGTGTCATCTGGTGCACCGATCCGCAGCAGACGGGCGTTGACATCTATCTCGGTTCTGGTGGCGCGCCCGAAGGCGTGCTTGCAGCGGCTGCGCTCCGCTGCATCGGTGGGCAGATGCAGGGCCGTTTGAAACCCTCGAACCGCGAGGAAGTCGAGCGCGCGGCGAAGATGGGCATTCCCGACATCAACCGGAAGTTCTCCATGCAGGAGATGGCATCCGGCGACGTGATCTTCTCCGCGACGGGCGTGACCAGCGGCTCGATCCTGGAAGGCGTGCACTTCCGCGGCGACTTCGCCGAGACCGAAACGCTCGTCATGCGCTCAGCGACAGGCACCGTCCGCCGCGTGAAGACCACCTTCCGTAACGTCAAGATGAAGATGGCGGGGGTGTAGTTCGCGGCTCCGCCGCGAGCGAGACCATGCCTCTGGCATGCCTCCGGCATGACGCTCGCGCTCTATCGGGAGGGACGCTCTCCCGAACTCACCCGCTTTTAATGGTCTGGAGCAAGCCCCGAGCGCTACAGGTCCCTTCTCCCCGTTCTTCACGGGGAGAAGGTTAGGATGAGGGGCGGCACAATCGCTGACGTTAGCATGTGCCGCGGGGGGGCCCCCGCGCCCCCCCCCCCCCCGCCCGGGGGGGGGGGGGG
>JAEZRM010000141.1 GCA_023412805.1 Pseudomonadota bacterium
GCGCACTCAGGATTGCTTGTGAGCCGAAATCGCACGAAAATGCTCATGAACCCGATGCAGACGCTAACTGCTTGGTAGACCGCCAGCCGCAGACCCCTTCGTCGCGTTCTCACACAACCAAGACCCACAGCGGAAATCCGCTAACTGGCGTGAGCGTGGTGGATCGGCCTTCTCTTCTCAGTTGTGCATTTTCACGCGACATGATGCGGATAGCGCACAAAGCTCAAACGGCACGAGGAACCTTTAGTTCTCAGTCTTGTTACCGGAAGAGGCGCGATCTCTCTGTGGAGATGTTCCATGCGTATATTGTCGAAAGTCGCTCTCTCGACGGGGGCGCTCGTCGTGGCCTCTGGTATCGCGTTAGCCCAACAAGTGACCTTTGATATCAATCGCATCTCCGACAAGGGGGTAGGTGAAAAGATCGGCACCGCTTCTCTGGCAGAGACCAAGAAGGGCGGCGTGTCGTTCAGGATCGCAGTGACCGGCGTGCCGCAAGGAAAGCGCGGTTTTCACGTCCACGAGAAGGGGGATTGTGGTCCGGCGATGAAGGACGGGAAGATGACCGCGGGTATCGCGGCTGGAGAGCACTACGATCCCGGCCATACGAAATCCCATATGGGCCCAAAAGGTAAAGGGCACCGCGGAGACCTGCCGGCACTGAACGCCACTGGCAAAGGCATCAACCAGACTGTCGAAGCTCCAAATTTAAAAATGTCCGACATTGCTGGCCGCGCCTTGGTGATCCACGAGGGCGGCGACAACTACAGCGACAAGCCCGAAAGCGGTGGCGGGAAAGGCCGCATAGCTTGCGGCGTAATTCCAAAGCAGTGAACTCAAGCCGTGAGAAAGACCGGAGCCATCCCGAGTGACCGGGCTCGACACCACACCGAACCGAGTGTCAAGGGCTCGGCAGGTTCGCCGGCGGATTGTGCACGCCGTCGGCAAACTGGTCTTGAGGAGCCTAGCCGGTTTACTTCTGAGCTGTAGTCGTCGGCGACCCATGCACTGCCCGACACCGCCCAGATTCCCGTTATCAAGAGGGCGTGCGCTGGCCGCACTTCCGCCCGATGCGGGATTAAGCGCTTCTCCTTCATTATCGCGACGGCGAGTGATCAGCTCAGCAGTTCAGTTAAGTGGCTGCGAATGACTATGTCATCCTGTTTGAATTCGCGCATGAGGCGCTTACGCAGCGCCGACCACCATGCTCTATCTATCTGATCGGCCATGACCTCCAGAACGACTATGTCGTCATGCTCGGTCGCGCCGTTCTTGCTCCAACGTCCTTCGGCCGGAGAACGCGAAAAGCTCGTGACTCCGCCAAAGCGCTCGGTGAGCTCATGCGCGAGCCGCTCATAATTTTCCGCCGGAAACGCACTGCCGCCTTCATCTTGCAGCGGCAGCAAGATTTCAATGAGGTGCATGGCTATTTGCTCTTGATAAACTTTTGGATCGCGCCTTTGAGCGGAACTTCGCTGTCGCAGTAGTCCGCCCAAGGCTCCCCCTTAAGGAGCAGGGTTGGCGCCGTTGCCATTGTGAACCGCTTCGGATCGAGCCCGGCGCGGACCTGGCTCCAGTGCAGCGGCATCGAGACAGTCGCCCCCGGGCGCATTCGCGGCGAGAGCGGCGCAACGGCCGTCGACATCCGGTCGTTGCGCAGATAGTCGAGAAAAATCCTGCCAACGCGTTTTGCCTTCGACATGTTGATCAAGTACTTGTCAGGACTGTCCTGCGCCATGGCGGCGCAAACTGCCTGAGCAAAGCTCTTGGCCTCGTCCCAGCCAAGCCCGTCTTTCTCGCGAACGGCCAGCGGCGTGACGACATGGAGGCCTTTGCCGCCCGTCGTCTTGCAGAATGTCATGAGTCCTAGCGCCTCGAGACGTTCCTTCATCTCCTTGGCGGCGGCGATGACGTCGTTGAAGGTCAGTTCCGGCGCAGGGTCGAGATCGAAGACGAGGCGTCCTGGCACGGTCAGCTTGCCCGGCTGGTTGTTCCACGGATGGAATTCGATAGCAGCGATCTGCGCCGCCGCAATCAAGCCTTCGACGCGGTCGATCTGGATGTATGGCTTTCGATCGCCTTCTACGCGCGCGACCGAGATCAGGTTCGACATCCCCCGCATTTCATGGCGCTGGAAAAAGCGCTCGCCGTTGATGCCATCCGGCGCGCGGATGATCGAGCAGGGACGGCCCTTGATATGCGTTAGCATCCACGGCCCGACCTTTTCAAGGTAGCGGGCCAGATCGAGCTTGGTCAGGTTATCGGGCGCGGGCCAGAGCGGCTTGTCTGGCTTTGAGATGACAACGCCCGTCACGACTTCGCTGCCGCCTTTCACACGGCTTGCACGCGGCGCAGGCGTGGACAGCTCTGCGACCTTCGGTGGCGTCGGGACTTCGGCTCTAACCTCGCCAGATGGCTTATCCTCGCGCAAGCCTTTGAAGGCGGCCTGCCGCACCATGCCGTCACCGGTGAAGCCCGCGAACTCGATCTCGGCGACAAGCTTAGGCTGGACCCACGTCCAGTCCTTGCCCTTTCGCGGCGCGTCCTTACCCCCGAACGGGCTCTTATTTGTCGTAAGCGCACGGAGCTGCTTGAGAATGCCGCTGGCATTGCGGGAGTTGAACCCTGTCCCGACGCGGCCAGTATGGACAAGGTGATCGCCACGATAGACGCCGACGACGAGAGATCGCAGGTTCGTCGCGCTGCCGCTCCAGCCGCCGACGACGACTTCGTGCCCCGCGCGGCACTTGGATTTCATCCAGGTTTCCGTGCGTCCCGACCGGTAGGGCGCATCGCCGCGCTTTGAGATGATGCCCTCAAGCTGGAGATTGCACGCGGATTTAAGGACGGCATCGCCGGGTTCTGCAAGATGCTCGACATACTTGATCTGGCGGTGATGCGGTCCTCTGCGCGCGAGTAGCGCTGCTAGACGCTCCTTACGCTGCAGCAGCGGAAGAGAGCGCAAATCCTTGCCGGCTTCAAAGAGGAGATCAAATACGAAATAGATGAGATCGCGCGAGCGGCTCTCCGACAGTGCTGCCTGTAGCGCGGAGAAGTCCGGCGCGCCGTTGTGGTCGAGCGCCACGACCTCGCCGTCGATCAAGCAGGCGGGCAAGTTCGATGCGGCTTGCGCGATCGCTTCGAATTTCGGAGTCCAGTCGAGGCCCTTTCGCGTACGCATCGTGCCCGCGCCGTCTTCGACGCGCAGCTGCATGCGGTAGCCATCAAACTTGACCTCATGAACCCAATTCTGACCGGAAGGCGGTCGGCTGACACTCTTGCAGAGCTGCGGCGGCATGAAGGGCGGCATGGACGCGTTCTTGCCCGGTCTCATAATCGGTTTGGGCCCCCGGCCTTGCGGTGCCGGCGCGGCTTTCGCGCCGCTGCGTTTCGAGTGCCAGACAGCATCCGCTTTGATGCTGCTCGCCTTGCCAAGCATGAAGGGCCTGGGCTTGCGGCCTTTGCCCGCCGCGATTTGATCGAGGCCACGTCCTGAGGCGACAGAGTGATCCTGCGCCAGAATATCTTCGCCGCCATCTTTCTCGTAACCATCGTGGCGCTTGATGAGCAGCCAGTTCGTGCGCTTCCCGCCTTCGCGGTCCTTTCGCAGCCGCACGAGAACCCAGCTGCCCTGAAGTTTCTCTCCGACCAGCGTAAATCGCAGTTCGCCCTTGCGCAGCGCTTTCAGCGCGTCGCCGTCGGTCGCCCAAAAGCCGCGGTCCCAAAGCATGACCGTGCCGCCGCCGTACTCGCCTTTGGGGATTGTGCCTTCGAAATCGCCGTAGTCGAGCGGATGGTCCTCGGTTTCGACGGCAAGGCGCTTGTCGCCGGGATCGAGCGACGGGCCTTTTGTCACGGCCCAAGACTTGAACACACCGTCGACTTCCAGCCGGAGATCGTAGTGAAGCCGCGTCGCGGCGTGCTTATGAATGACAAAGCGCGGGTAGTCGGACGACGCCACCTGCTGATTGCCGCTCGGCTCGGCCGTCTTTGCGAAATCCCGCTTCTGCTGGTAGAGGGCGAGTTTACTCTTTGCCATGACGCTCACGTATTTTCCCGTGTGCAGCTAACGGGCGGGCGGCGTCTTCCGTTCCGCCGAAGGCGGAACGAAATCATCCTCTTAGCGTTTGCGGGAAACCTCAGGAGGACTCAAATGGCCGCCCGCCGCGCGTACTGGAAGGGTTATCTTAAGCTCTCGCTCGTGACCTGCCCGGTTGCGCTCTATCCGGCATCATCACAGTCCGACAAGACGAACTTCCACCAGATCAACCGCAAGACTGGCAATCGCCTGCGCCAGCAAATGGTCGATGAAGAAACCGGAAAGGTCGTCGATAAGGACGATAAGGGGCGCGGCTACGAACTCCCCAACGGCAGATACATCGAGATCAAACCGGAAGAACTCGAAGCGGTCGAGGTCGAGAGCAGGCACACGATCGACATCGACAAATTCGTGCCGCAGGAAGACATCGACAAACGCTACTACGAGCGCCCCTATTACATCGTCCCCGAAGGAAAAGGCGGCGAAGAGGCGTTCGCCGTCATCCGCGATGCGATGAAGGATAAGGGGAGGGTGGCTCTTGCGCGAATTGTCTTCGCGAACCGCGAGCATATCCTTGCGGTCGAGCCGTGGGGCAAGGGAATGCTGGGGACGACACTGCGCTACGACTACGAGGTGCGAGACGAGGGCGAGTTCTTCAAAAGTATTTCGCGCCCGCGCGTCAACAAGGACATGATCGAACTCGCAAGTCATATCCTTGACAGCAAGGCGGGCCGGTTCGATGCGTCAAAGTTCAAGGACGAGTACGAACTCGCCCTGCGCAAGCTTTTGAAGCGCAAGGCCTCGGGAAAGACCATCGAGATGCCGGCCGAAAGGGAAGACCGCGGCAACGTGATCGATCTCATGGAAGCCCTGCGCCAGAGCGTCAAAGGCCGGAAGGCCGCCGCGCTCAAAGGCAAGCCCGACAGCAAGAAGACGGCCCCTGCGCGCAAGCGCAAGAAGCGCGCCCGCAAGGCGGCCTGACCGTGTCACTCGAGACGTTCATTGGCGGGGCGGCCGCGTTCTGCACCACGGTCGCCAACGTCCCCCAACTCAAGAAAGTGTGGGAGACCGGCAAGGCTGAAGACTTGTCGCTGAAGATGCTGCTCCTGTTGAGCTCGGGACTTGCCCTTTGGATTGTCTACGGGGTTCTTCGCGGCGATCTCGTCATCATGGCTGCGAACGCAGTAAGCCTGGCACTGCTAGCCTGCATCACTTACTTCAAACTCCGGGGCCGCGCCGGACGCGGTTCCAGCGATGAGCGGCACACCTAACCCCCGAGAATTCCTCCCGCCCGAATTTTTCGCGCGGCCCGCGCAGGTCCTTGCGCGCGAGTTGCTGGGCGCGGCGCTCGTGCGGCGATTTGACTGCGAGGAAAAGCGCTTTGTTATCACCGAGACGGAAGCATATCTCGGCCCGCACGATCTTGCCTGCCATTCAGCGCGGGGACGGACCGCGAGAACCGAGATCATGTTCGGGCCGCCCGGCACGCTTTACATCTACCTCGTCTACGGTCTGCACCTGATGCTAAACATCGTTGCCGGACCGGATGGCGGGGGATCGGCGGTATTGATACGCAGCGCGGGAAATGTGCACGGGCCCGGCAGGCTTGGAAAGGCGCTGGCACTCACCTTGGACCTCAATGGTTTGCCGCAAGGAAAAACCGCAGGTCTATGGATCGAGGAGGGCCAGAAGTTGCGCCGCGTTTATGCGACCAAGCGCATTGGCATCGATTTCGCCGGCCCTAGATGGGCAGGTCGTAAACTGCGCTTTCTCGCGACTATCTCAGAACGAGCGCCGCGACCTCGTAAGAAGGCCGGCGATGGCGAGGCCTAAGGCCAGCCCGGCCGCCCGCTACCGATCGAATCGACAGCGGACTTCCCAGCCTGGCGTCAGGCGCTTCGGCACAAGGGCGTAATCAGCGGTGGCCGTGATCGTCGAAACGGCGGCGGCGTCGCGCATGATGCGCGGCGCACTTGCATCATTGTCGTACGCCCGCAGGGTGTCGAACAATTATCGCCCAGAAGACGCAGGCCCCGAAATGAGTGGCAAAGCCGGTCGCTGGATGCTTGACGTCGATATCCTTGACGTCGCCCGCCGATTCGCCGTGCAGCCAGTGGCTTGTCGCGTTGATCGGCTGGACAGCAGCCGCGCCCTCCGCCTAGGCCAGGACCGCAAGCACTACCGCGCGGACGGCGCCCGCTACCGTGCCGGATACGAGAGCGTTGCCAATCAGGGCGGGCAGGAGTGGCATGGCGGCGTTCCGATGGTTCGCGTTTCTGACAAGCTTGTCCAGGGTTTTGACGGAACGTCTGCGTCAGGACGCCGTTCCGCCATAAAACCGGCTGCGTTGGAGGTTCCCCCGTGCCGACATCCAAACCACTCGCAATTGTCACCGGCGCCTCCACAGGTATCGGTTACGAACTGGCGAAGTGCTGCGCGAACGAAGGGTTTGATCTAGTCATCGTCGCCGACGAGCCCGAAATACATGCGGCGTCCTCGGATTTTGAGAAGCTGGGCGCGAGGGTAGACGCGGTCCAGGCAGATCTTGCGACCCTCGCAGGCGTCGACAAGCTCTGCGAACTCGTCGGCAACCGCGATGTTGACGCGCTGCTGGCGAATGCCGGCCGCGGGCTCGGCAAGGGCTTTCTTGACCAGGACTTCGCCGACATCCGGCATGTCGTGGATACGAACATCACCGGCACCGTCTATCTCCTGCATCGCCTTGGTCAGCGAATGCGCGCGCGGGGGCAGGGGAAAATCCTTATCGTTGGCTCGATCGCCGGCTTCATCCCCGGCACTTATCAAGCCGTTTACAACGCGAGCAAAGCTTTTCTCGACTCCTTTTCCTTCGCGCTGCGCGCCGAAATTGCCGAGCACGGCGTGACGGTGACGTGCCTCATGCCCGGGGCCACCGAGACCGACTTCTTCGAGCGCGCGGACATGCTCGACACCAAAGTCGGCCAAGGCAAGAAGGACAGCCCTGCAGACGTTGCCGCCACTGGCTTTAAAGCCATGATGAACGGCGAAGGCGACGTTGTGAGCGGATGGCAGAACAAACTGCAATCGGCGATCGCCAACGTTACGCCGGCGTCCCTGCTCGCCGAGCAGCATCGGCGCAGCGCAGCACCCGGGTCAGCGAAACAATGAAGGACACCACCGATGAAAGCATTGTGTTGGCACGGCAAGGGCGATGTTCGGTGCGAAACCGTACCCGACCCAAAGATCGAGGATGAACGCGACGCGATCATCAAGGTGACCGCGTGCGCCATTTGCGGCTCGGATCTCCATCTCTACGACGGCTATATGCCGACGATGGAGTCCGGCGACGTGCTCGGCCATGAGACCATGGGCGAAGTCGTCGACGTCGGCAAAGGCAACAGCAAGCTCAAAAAGGGTGATCGCGTGGTCATCCCGTTCAACATCGCCTGCGGCGATTGTTACTTTTGCAAAAAAGAACTTTGGTCGCTCTGCGATCGATCGAACCCGAACCGCGAGCAGGCCGCCAAGGTCATGGGGCATTCACCGTCGGGGTTGTTCGGCTACTCGCACATGATGGGAGGCTTCGCGGGCGGCCAGGCCGAATATATTCGCGTCCCCTACGCTGATGTGGGTCCGATCAAGGTTCCGGACGGCGTATCGGACGAGCAAGTGCTCTTCCTCTCCGATATCTTTCCCACCGGCTACATGGCTGCCGAGAACGCGGAGATTGAGAAGGGCGACACCGTCGCCGTCTGGGGATGTGGGCCGGTCGCACAGTTCACGATTCAAAGCGCCTGGATGCTTGGCGCCGGCCGCGTCATTGCTATCGACCGCGTGCCAGAGCGTCTTGAGATGGCCAGGGTTCACGGCCGTGCCGAGACGATCAATTTCGACGAGGAAGATGTCTACGAGCGCCTTCAGGAAATGACGAAGGGCCGTGGTCCTGATCGCTGCATCGACGCTGTGGGAACGGAAGCCCACGTGGGCGGCGCAATTGGCTCGGTGGTGGATAAGGTGAAAACGAGCCTGTACCTGGGTACCGACCGCCCGAGCGTGCTGCGCGAGATCATCATGTGCTGCCGGAAGGGTGGGACTGTTTCGGTGCCTGGCGTCTATGTCGGCTTGGTCGATCAGATCCCGTTCGGCGCTTTCATGAATAAGGCGCTCACGATGAAGACGGGCCAGACGCACACTCATCGTTATCTCGCGCCGCTGCTGGAACGGGTGCAATCCGGCGAGATCGATCCTTCGTTCGTGATAACGCACCGCGCGAAGCTCGAAGATGGACCTTCGCTCTACAAAACCTTCCGCGACAAGGAAGATGGCTGCATAAAGGTCGTCATGAAACCTTAGCGGCGGCCAAATGCGCATTCTCGTTACCGGGGCGAACGGTTTGATCGGTTCCGCCTTGTGCGCGGCGCTCGCTCATGACGGCCACACGTTAGTAAGGGCCACCCGACGCCCGTCAACGCTAAGCGCGGGATCGATTGCGATCGACATGCGGGTCGCGCGGTCTCAGGATTGGCTGCCTCACCTCGCCAACGTCGACGCGGTGATAAATAGTGTCGGCGTTCTTCAGGATGGCGGGCAGGACTCAACCACGGCCGCCCATGCCGACGGTCCGGCAGAGCTTTTTCGCGCGTGCGAGGCGTCGGGCGTTCGCATCATCATCCACTTCTCCGCCATTGGCATGGACCGGGCGACCCCGACCCGCTTCTCCCGGAGCAAAGCTCAAGGAGACGCGGCGCTCGTAGCCTCTAGCCTGAATTGGATCATCCTTCGCCCATCTGTCGTTGTGGGCCCGAGTGCCTATGGCGGAAGCGCGCTGTTTCGCGGCCTTGCGGCGCTGCCGGTGCTTCCCGAGCTTCCCGAAGCGGGCAGAATTCAGGTTGTGCAGCTTTCCGATGTGGTCGCAACGGTCCGCTTCTTCTTGCAGCCTGGTGCGCTGACGCGCGTAGCGCTCGAGCTCGCAGGACCGGAAAGGCTGAGCTTTGAGGACATTGTCGCTCAATACCGTGAATGGCTCGGCTTTGGACCAGTGCAGCGCATTAAGCTCCCCCGCTTCATGCTTCGTACGATATTCGCCATGGGAGATTTCGCTGGCTGGCTGGGCTGGCGGCCTCCTGCAAGAACAACGGCTTTTCTGGAGATAGGACGCGGGGCTATGGGAGACCCGGAACCCTGGACTGCCATGACAGGCATCAGGCCCGCGCCTTTGCGTGCCTCGTTGATGGCGACACCCGCGAGCATCCAGGAGAAGTGGTTTGCGAAGCTCTACTTGCTGAAGCCGGCGGTATTCACGGTGTTTTCAGTGTTTTGGATCGCGACAGCTTTCATGTCGCTCGGACCCGGCTGGCAAACCGGCATCGCGCTCATGAATGAGGGCGGCGTTACCGGGCATGCGGCGTCAGCGACCGTGATTGCCGGCGCGCTGGCCGATCTCGCCATTGGCGTCGGGATTGCATTCCGAAAAACGACGCGGCCCGCCCTATACGCTGCGTTCGCGCTGTCCCTTGCCTACGTTTTTATTGGTACCTGGCTCGTGCCTCGCCTCTGGATCGACCCTCTCGGCCCCATGCTTAAAATCTGGCCCGTGCTGGCTCTCAACGCGGTTGCCCTTGCGATTCTCGAGGATCGGTAGTGACGTATCTCCTCCTCAAGTATCTTCATGTCATCGGCGCGTCGGTGCTACTCGGAACCGGCGCCGGCATAGCCTTTTTCATGCTGCTCGGGCACTTCACGCGCAGGACGTCCGTCGTGGCCGCCATCGCCCGGATTGTCGTCGTGGCGGATTTCCTGTTCACGGCCACTGCCGTTGTTCTCCAGCCGATAACAGGCATTGCCCTGGCCTGGTACATGGGCTGGTCGCTCTGGGAAGGTTGGCTGCTGCTCTCGATCCTGCTTTATCTGCTCACGGGTGCCTTCTGGATTCCCGTCGTCTGGATGCAGATGCGGATGCGGGATCTGGCTATACAGGCCGAGATCGCCGGCGCGGACCTCCCGCCGGAATATCACCGGCTGTTCTGGTGGTGGTTCGCGTTCGGATTTCCGGCTTTCGGCGCTGTCCTCGGAATATTCTGGCTGATGATCGCGAAGCCCTCACTGGCGATCGCCTGACGCCACCGCGCCCAGGGAACTGCTTGTCCACCTTGAGCATTTGGCCGACACCAACCGATGGAGCGTGCCATGGGCTTATTCAGCAAAGACATCGCGACTTTTGATGACCTCTTCCTCCATGGCCTGCAGGACATCTACTACGCCGAGAACCAGATCGTTAAGGCACTTCCCAGCCTCATCGACGCAGCCACCAATCCTCAGCTGCAGCGCGGCCTGAAGGACCATCTCAAAGAGACGGAAGGGCAGATCGCCCGTCTTCAGCAAATTTTCGAGATGCGCGAGGAGAAGCCCAAGGGCACGAAATGTCCCGGCATAAACGGCCTCATCAGCGAGGGCGATTCGATGGTCGGAGAGGTCTCCGACACGCGTGTTCTCGATGCCGCCATCATCGGATCTGCCCAGGCTGTGGAGCATTATGAGATCACACGTTACCAGTCACTGATCGCCTGGGCGGTCGAGATGGGCCGCAACGACTTTGCGGACATTCTTCGTGAAAATCTGGCGGAGGAAATCGCGGCTAACGAGCGTCTGGGTACGCTCGGCGACAAGGTCGTGAACAAGCGCGCCGCCGGCAAGCCGAGTGTCCGAACGACGGCTCGCAGGACGAACCGTGCAAGGACGAAGAAGACGGCCGCGCGAAAAGCTTCAGCCAAGACAAAACGCAAGAGGGCATCATGACAACTCAGCAAGACCCCGCGCGACCCAATCCAATGCATCGCCTGCCAAGTCTCCAAATACTCGCCACCGAACTCGACGAGTTCAAACGGACCGGCCGTCACTTCCACCTTCTCCACGCTGTACGGGCCCTGGATGAGGCGCGTGACGAGCTCAGGCAATACATTCATCTCCAGATACGGCCCCGGCCGTCCGCACCCTGCGACCCGGAGCAGCTCGATGAACGTGAGCAGTGAGCGCAGCAAGTCTCTATGGATGTCGACGAGCGTCTATGACGCTTCACCTCTTGCAGGGGACGTGACCGCCGACGTCGTCGTGGTCGGCTCGGGCATTGCCGGCCTTTCGACCGCGTATGAACTGGCCAAGGCCGGGAAGAGCGTCGCGGTGGTCGATCGCGGTCCGATCGGGATGGGCATGACGTCGCGAACGACGGCGCATCTCACCGCGCAGTGTGACGACGGCTTTGATAAGCTCGTTAGCCGACGCGGCGAGGAGACCGCGCGGGCATGGTTCGAAAGCCAGGCCGCTTCGATCGACCGCATCGAAACGAACCAGAAAGAACTCGAGATTTCCTGCGACTTCCGGCGGGTCGACGGTCACCTCTTCCTCGCACAAGGCATGGACGAAGAGTTCATCGACAAAGAATTCGAGGCGACCAGAAAGGTCGGCATGGCGGTAAAGCGCGGCAAGGGCGTTCCGTTCGCGGGTCAGGCCAACACGCCGGCACTTTTCTATCCGAAACAAGCGACATTCCACCCCCTCAAATATCTTCGCGGGCTCGCAAGGGGTGTCCGCGCTCATGGCGGACAGCTTTTCGCTGACACCACCGTCAATGCCGTCGAAGAGAGCGATAGCGAAGTTCGTATCAAGGCGGGCGCTTACACCCTCACTGGGGAACATGCGGTCATTGCCACCAACTCGCCCATCAACGACAAGTACGCCATTCATAGCAAGCAGGCGCCTTACCGCACTTACGCTATGGCGTTCGCTCTGCCCCAAGGCAAGCTCGCTGATGGTCTCTATTGGGATACGCTCGAAGCTTACCACTACGTGCGCCTCCAGCCCTGGACCGCCCGCAATGACGTTCTCATCGTGGGCGGGGCTGATCATAAGTCGGGCGAAGCCGACGATGCGGACGCACGCTTTCTTGCGCTCACGGCCTGGATGCGCAATCTCCTGCCGGAACTTGGCAAGGAGTTGCACCGCTGGTCCGGCCAGATCCAGGACACGATCGACTACTGCGCATTCATTGGCGTCAATCCCGGCGACAAGCGAACCTTCATCGTCACGGGTGACTCCGGTCAAGGCATAACGCACGGCGCCGTGGCCGGCATGCTTATCAGCGACCTGATCCTCGAGGGCAGTTCGCCCTGGACGCATGTCTACGACCCTGCGCGCAAACCGCTAAAATCCCTCGGCACTTTCGTCAGCGAGAATCTGACGGCTGCCAAGAACTACGCGGAGTTCGTTGGACCGGGTGAACTCGACTCCTGGGAGCAGCTGCAACCAGGACACGGCGCCATCGTCCGTAAAGGACTGCAGAAGGTTGCTGCGTATCGGTCTTCGGACGGAGAACTTTACCTGCGCTCGGCTGCTTGCTCGCATCTTGGATGCCATGTTCACTGGAACAGCTTCGAAGGGTGCTGGGATTGTCCATGTCATGGCTCTCAGTTTGCGCCGGATGGCACGGCCTTGAACGGCCCGGCATTCGCCCCTTTAAGTGAGTACAAGGAAGGGTGACGCGTATGTGGACCGTGCTCGTCACGGCCGGCAACGATTGGCTTCGTCATCGCGACGCGCGGCTCGGCGCGGCACTGGCATACTACTCCGTCTTTTCCCTCGGTCCGCTTCTTCTGATCGTCGTCAGCATCGCGGGCCTTTTCTTCGGGCGCGAGGCGGTAGCGAGCGCGCTCAATAGCCAGCTTCGAGAACTGCTTGGTCCCGCCGGCAGCCAAGCTGTGGAAGCGATGCTACAGGGTGCGGGCTCGCAAACCGGCGGGACAATCGCAGCCATGGTTGGCATTCTTCTTCTTCTTGCCGCCGCGCTCGGCGTGGTGGTGCAGCTCAAGGATGCGCTAAACACCATTTGGGAAACGAAGGAGCCCGAGCACACCGGTGTCTGGGACTACCTGCGCACATACCTCATCTCTTTTGCAGGCATCCTCGGCCTTGGGTTCCTTCTGGCGGTTTCTCTGGTCATCAACACGACCTTGTCCGGTTTCTCGAGCTGGTTGGGCGCGGGCGAAAGCTTACTCTGGCAGCTTCTGAACTTCGCGATCTCGCTCGCGGTCCTGTCCGCACTCTTTGCGATGCTGTTCAAGTGGTTCCCGGACGCGGACGTTGCCTGGCGTGACGCATGGACGGGTGGCGCGGTCACAGCACTTTTGTTCAATCTCGGTAAGACTGCCATCTCCTGGTACATCGGCACGCAGGGACTCGAGTCGACGTATGGGGCAGCCGCTTCCCTCGTCGTCCTCCTCATCTGGATTTATTATTCAGCGCAGATCCTTCTTTTTGGCGCTGAGGTCACGCATGTCCTTGGTCAAAGCGAGCCTGTCTGAGGGGGCAAGTGGACGTTATGGGAGTGACCGCAAAGCAGCCGGATACATTGGCCTCGGCCCTTGCGGGTGGTGTCGCTGGATTTCTTGCGACAGTGCCCATGACGGCAGCGATGGTGCGCCTTCATCGCCGGCTCCCACCGTCTCAGCGTTACGCCTTGCCACCATCACGGATGGTGTCATGAGCCGCTTGCCACCGGCCATCCGCCACGTTGGAGGGGCCCCATCGCGCGCTCGCCGCCCATTTTGCTTTTGGCGCAGCAACCGGCGCCCTGTACGGCGCGGCCACGTCACATAAGCACGTCTCGCCCGGCATCACCTCCGGCGTGATGTTTGGGTTGGGCGTCTGGGCGGCAAGCTATTTGGGCTGGGTGCCACTGACCGGTCTTATGCCGCCGGCATCTCAACAGCCCGCACAACGGAATGCCATGATGGTCGCCTCTCATATCGTTTGGGGCGCCGCCTTAGGCGCAGCGGTACTTGCCATGCGACGACGTCGCATCAAGGAAAATCGGTAGCGTCGCGGAGCAACGCGATTTTGTTCCGCGTTCCGGGTGACCCAACCTGGAGTACTGCCATGGAAAATCTGGAAAAGTTGTTCGAAGAGACCCTTCGCGACGTCTACTACGCTGAGAAAGCCATCCTGAAGAACCTGCCCAAGATGGCGAGAAAGGCGTCCTCCGAAAAACTGCGGACGGCGTTTGAGGAGCACGTCGAGCAGACCGAAGAGCAGGTCGGACGGCTGGAGCAGATCTTCGAGCTCATCGGAAAGTCTGCACGAGGAAAGAGATGCCCTGCCATCGATGGCCTGGCCGAAGAGGCGTCCGAGATCATGCAAGAAGCCGATGACGACACGGTCCGAGACGCCGGCATGCTGGCGGCCGCTCAGGCTGTGGAACACTACGAGATTGCCCGCTACGGGACATTGGCGGCCTGGGCAGACAAGCTCGGCATGAAAGACGCGGTCAAACTTCTGCAGACCACTCTCGAAGAGGAGAAGCAGACCGATTTGAAGCTCAGCAAGCTTGCGGTCTCGGAAATCAACCTCGACGCGGACAGCGCCGACACCAAGTCATCCGCAACGCGGCGCAAGGGCGGTTCGACCGAAAAGCGAGCTTAGCGGAATGTCGCACGACATCGCGATCACCGACCTGTCTGCCCGCGTTGTGAGAGCAGCGCGGGCGAAGGCGGCCAAGATTATTACAGCAGAGTCCTGCACGGCGGGATCGCTCTGCACGCTTCTTGCTGACACGCCCGGCGCCGGAGACGTCGTGCTCGGCGGGTTCGTGACCTATGCCGAAGCCTGCAAAAAGGACGTCCTTGCGATTCCTCGTTCCCTCCTCGATGCCTGTTCAGCGGTGAGCAAGGAGGTTGCGACGGCGATGGCGGAAGGCGCGCTGGCCAAATGCAACGTCGCCACGCTTGCGATAGCGGTAACGTGCGTCGGCGGTCCGAAACCTGATGACGATGGCAATCCGGTTGGGCTAACGCATCTCGCCGTGTTGATCCGGGGCGGACGAATGCTTCACCGGACGTTACAGGTCGCCGAGCAATCTTCCGGCCGTGTGCGCGGCGAGGTTCTGTCCCAGGCGCTCACTCTGGCGCTGGAGGCGTTGGAGACGGAGGCATAGATGCCTGATCGCAAGCCTCACCCCGTATCGTCCAGCTTTAATTGGTTGGCCAACAAGGCGGCGGAGGGCATGGGGTCGGCCACCGCGTTCATTGTCTCAACCCTCGCTGTTATGCTCTGGGCTCTTTCTGGGCCTTGGTTCCACTACTCCGATACGTGGCAGCTCATCATAAATACCGGCACAACGGTGCTCACATTCCTCGCGGTTTTCCTCATACAGCATACTCAGAACCGCGATAACCGCGCACTGCAGCTGAAGCTTGATGAACTCATCCACAGCAGCAAGAACGCCCGCGATCGCCTTATCGATCTCGAACACTGCACTGACGAGGAGATACGAGAGCTTTCAGATGAATTTGCCAAGCTGCAAAAATCGGGTCGCTACAAAGCCGCCGTCGACCCCGCATCCGTGTGAATTATCGCCACCGACGCCTGTCGGCGGGACCGCTCGGCGCCCCGAGGATGAGTAGAAGCAGGCTCCCGGCAACGACCACTGGCCAGTTGCGGATTGCCAGATCGCCCAGGCCCGCGATGCTGGACTTTGCGTCGCTCGCGCCCCCAGTAACCGCAGCAGGAAACTCTTTAGCAGTCTTCGCCGCCGTGACGGCCAATGCCGCCGTCGTTCGTGAATTTACGTCCTGCGCCTTCTCCTCGGCTTCCGCGCGTCGTTCCTTGACCCAGACGAGAATTCCGGAAAGGAGGCCAACGGCAGCGAGGCCCCCGGTCATCATGAGATAAGCGTCGCGATAACCGTAACTCGCAATCAAGACCGTCGTGAGCGCCGCCAGCCCGTAAGCCATGGCGAGGACAAAGGGGACGGCGACTGACACACGCAATGCGTACTTGGTCACCGCGTTGGTGATACCCGATGTCAGGTGGCTGAAGAGCTTCCCAAACATCTCAACCTCCGGCCGCTATGACTTCCAAAGGGCGCCGAGCACAAAGCCCAATGCGGCTGCGACAGCCAAAGTTGCCATCGGTTGATTGTTGAGGGACGTGTCTACGGCTTCGCGCAGCGCTGTCGGTGCTTGCTGTGCCTTGGCGCCCAACTCGCGGCCTTGATCGATCGCTCGATCCGCGATTTCGGCGGTTTGATCGGCCAAGTCTTTAATGGCGCCAGAGGCCTTTTCGACAAGTCCTTCGGAAGATTGTCCGCCTGCGGCGTGCTCATCTTTGGTGCTGGTGGCTGGCATGTCGAGTTCCTCGTGTTGCTACAGAGCGGAACGCCCCGGTGCATAAAAGTTTCCAGTAACTGGCCGGTCGCGCCCTACAAATCCTACCAAGTCAGGTTGGAACGGCGGAACTCATCGGCGGCGCCATTGAGTTTACTGCAGGCGTCCGTCCTTATCGGAGGCCGTCACAAGCTTATTCTTGCTCTCGACGTCTCCGGCGCGTTCATCGCGGATGACCTCAGGTGATTTCTGCCGCTTGGCCCACCATCTCCTCAAAGCCACCCATTTGCGATCCAGCCAAATGAAGCTCCGCGCCACCGGCTTTCGAAGAAACGGAATATCGTGGGCAACGAGGAGGAGGCCAATCGGCAGAAACTCAAGACCGATGATGGGCAAGAACCAGAAGAAGCTTAAGATAATGAGGAGAACACCGACCGTGAGACGGACGGTGCGCGCCTCGGGATCTCGCAGCCACCTCAGGATTTTGGCGACCCTATCGGGAACCTCATGTTCAAGCCGATCGTAGGCTTCGTTGAGCTCTTCTCGACCGCTCGATTGCTTATCGGTGCCCATCATCTATCGCTGCATACGCTGCGTGATGAGTCCTCCCACCGCTAGACCAAGCGCAAGACCTGCGAACCCTCCAGCTACGGAACGGATGGGCAAAGGCCCTTCCCAGCCCGGCGTCAGTCGCCGTGGCATAAGGCCATAGTCCACGATGGCCGCCACGGTAGCGACAGTGGCTGCGTCTCTTGCAATGATGGCCGGGCGGGCATCAGGCTTTGCTGACCGGATGGTTTCGAAGAGCGTGGCCCAGAACACGCACGCCCCTTGGTGCGTCGCAAGGCCGACGGCGGTGTGCTCTCCATCCACCTCTTTAATCGCGCCGGCCCTCTCGCCGTGCAGCCAGTGGCTCGTGGCATTGATCGGCTGTACGGGAGACGCCCCCTCGAGCTTTGCGAGAAAACTTAAAACAGCGGCGCTGACGGCGCTAGCCGCCGTGCCGGAGACCGCTGAGCTAATGAGGATGTCTGAAAGCTTGCCCATGAACCGTCCGCTCGCTGGTGTTTCCAGCAACTCGCGGGTTCGGCTGTCCGTTCCGAAAATCAGCGTTTCGCGGGCCGTCGCTTACTCGGCAGGGTTATCTCAGCCCACGCGGGCGCATGATCGCTTGCGCCGCGTTCCCCCCGTACATCACGGTCCACGCCGGCGTCTTTCACCTTCAGCCCTGGACTCACAAGGAGATGGTCCAGGCGAAGGCCAGCATCCCGCGCCCATCGATTTCGCATGTAGTGCCAGAATGTATAAATGCGCGCATCGCCGTGGGTCTCGCGTATGGCATCGGTCCACCCCTGTTTCACAAGACGCGCGTAGGCTGCTCGGCTCTTGGGGTGCACCAGCGCATCGTCATCCCATGACGTGGTTGGATAGATGTCCAAAGGCGTGGGAGCCACATTGTAGTCTCCGGCAAGCACGACCGGGACACCCGCATCAAGAAGACTCCGCGCATGTTTAGAAAGTCTCTGGAACCAGGCGAGTTTGTAGTCGAATTTCACGCCAGGCTGGGGATTGCCGTTTGGAAGGTACAAGCAGCCGATGATAACGCCAGCGATTGCGGCCTCGATGTAGCGCGCCTGCTTGTCCTGCGCGTCTCCCGGCAATGAGGTGCGGGTTAAGACAGGCTCCGCACTGCGCGAGAGGATAGCGACGCCATTCCAGGTTCTTTGCCCCAGCCACGCCGAATGATAGCCGGCGGCAAGTAATGCTGCCTCCGGATACGCCTCGTGGGCGCACTTGAGCTCTTGCAGACAGACAACGTCGGGCTCTGCCGCTTCGAGCCAGCGCAGCAGGTTCGCAAGTCGGTTGTTGATGTTGTTGATGTTGAAGGTGGCGATTTTCATCTAAGCCCGCCGGGCTCGGCTAAGAAGACTGACGCCATCGATCGTAGCGTGCACCATAACGCTGTACGAGGTCGCGCTCTTCGTAGCGCATCGCTATGAGCACGTATGCGGTAAACCCGACGGCCAGCAGTAGATGCCCGGCTGTCATCTGCGGCGTTGCCCAAACGCCAAGCAGGACACCGACATACATGGGGTGGCTTAGCCATCGATAGATGCGCCCGGTCTTGAGCTCGAACGGACATTCGCGCCGCCCTTGATACCATGCTCGCATCTGCTTCAGGCCGAGTAGTTCAAAGATGCCGAACGAGAACGCACCTACAAATAGCGTCAGCCAACCTAGGGCAAACAGCCCCCACATCACGTCGCGCCATAGACCCTTGCCCACGTCCCAAATCGGGTAGGGGAGGGGCTGCCAAAGGATGATGAGGGCAAACAGGCAGATGTTGGCCACATGGACGTACGTGCAGCGTTCAAACGCCGGTGGCAGCCGCCCCATCACGGTCGCCTTGAACCACGGACGCGCCATGAGAGAATGCTGCAAGCTGAACAAAGCTATGAGGGCAGCGTCGATGGTGACTGCACCCCACGGATTGCTTACGAAGCCGCCGCGATCGACTGTGGGTAGCGGCCAGACCTCTCTCAACTTGCCCGGTGACGATAGAAAAACGACGAAACAGATCCAGAAGACCCACATGATGCCAATGCCCAACCAGGCGTAAGCAAGCCCCCACGGCGCTTTATCGACATGCAGGCGAGATTGGGTGGCCATGGCCGCATAACACTGCCTCGCCTTTGAAGTTCCGGCCGGATTGCGGCCTTCCTTAGTCCTCCCCGAGACCATGTTGGATCAGGGTTGTGGCCAGCCGGCAGCCACTGTCGCCACCCACCTCGCGGAGTGACGCTTGGTTGATGATCTCGGCGCGCGTGCACATGTTTTATTGCCGCCAATAGTGTTCGGTTAGGCGCTCATCAGTCGAGGCACCGATGCTGCGTAGCTGCGGGCATGCGACGTGCAATGGTTTGCGGCACACGAAGTCTCCCCCGATGCCGTGAAGGTGCGGTAGCGCCACCATGTCGTTGTCGAACTCGATGGAGCCTCCAACAACGTCGAGACGATTGCGTAGTACCTGCGGCGTGCGCGTCGCGCCACTCGCCGAACATGTGCGCGAGGCGCGTGAAGAAATCTGGGTTGCCCCTCGCCGAATTTATCAAGCTTCCATCCTTGTGTTCAATGGTGTCCGCCAATCCCATCGAGTGCTGCATGGGCCGACGCAAATGAAGCGGGGGCTTTACGTAAAAGGCCGCTCCGTCGCAACGTTCCTTCCCGCCGCCCGTTACTAGGCAACCACCATCGCCAAGCGGTCGTACGGATTAGGGATCGATGCCAGAAGGCCCCATAGACTGCGTCATCGTGGGAGGGGGTCCAGCGGGCCTCGTGGCGGCCCTCTATCTCGCCCGATATCGCCGCCGGGTGCGGGTCGTCGACGGGGGAGAGAGTCGCGCCGCATGGATTTCTTGCAGCCGCAATACGCTTGGCTTTTCGGACGGGGTGAACGGTCGGCACTTACTTCAACTCATGACGACGCAGGCCAGGATGCACGGCGCAGAAATTATGGACGGTACGGTAACGAATATTCGAAAGGATCATACCTTCCATATAGACTTGGCCGATGGAACGCCCCTGATGGCGAGTATCGTGCTGCTAGCAACCGGCGTCGAAGATGTCATTCCTTCCGGTTGGGACATCAAGGACGCCGTGGCGAACCAAGTTCTACGCTTATGCCCTGTATGCGATGCCTTCGAGGCAACCGGCCTCAGTGTGGCTGTTGTTGGAACGGGTGCGCGCAGCGTGGAAAAAGCGCGCTTTCTGAGGCGTTACACCGATCGCCTCACGGTGTACGCTCAGTCTCCCATTTCAGACGACGATCAAGACTGGCTGATGGAAAGCGGGATCGAACTTTTCGATGCCAGCGTTCTCGCAATCCGGTTCTCGAGCAAGAAAGCGATCATCGAGGTGAATGGCCGATCTACGCCTTTCGATGTTGTTTATCCGGCATTTGGCAGCAAAATCCGATCCGAACTCGCCCGTATGGCCGGGGCGAACTGCACTGAAGACCAGTGCATTATCGTAGACAAACATCAGGAGACGTCAGTAAGCGGGCTCTTCGCGGCCGGTGATGTCGTGGAAGCGCTTGACCAAATTTCGGTAGCCTCAGGTCACGCCTCCATAGCGGCGGCCAAGATCAACACGTTTTTGTCGGCTCGCAAGTAGCGTCGTTTGTTCGCGATGTTCTGCTAGCGAGCTCATTACCTCGCTTGACATTGCGACGTGTATTCGCAGCGACCGTCGCGGCAAGGCATGTTTCAGCGTCTCAGATCCCGCAGGCGCCCTGCCGATCGCTCGACGCGATTGCCACGTCTGCCACTACTTCCCAGAGTAGCTATGGGCCAGAAGGAGACGAACACACCTGTTCGCGCGGCGCGCCGCACAAAGGTGCGACATCCCATTTGCGGACATCGACCACAGCATAGCGGGCCGATAGTGAAATCCCCCGATATGCCCGCAATCAAGATCAATCCGAAGTCACGCGCAAACGTTAACGGTTGCTTCCAGCCGAATGCATAAGCAGAAGTTGATTGAGGTGGATTTGATAAGACGCGTCCTGACGCTTTGAGACCACGCCCGCCAGCCCATCTCGCAGGCGTGCTCAAATAATTTTGCCCCGTCACCTCCATGTGGTTCGGGAGAACAAATTGGCGCTCCGATGCCGCTGAGCAGCTCCATGAGAATGCGTTTGCGATCGAGGAGCGCAGCAGCTCGCTTTTCGAACCGGTCGAGGTAGAGGATGTCGGCAGATCGCCCTCGCGGTCCCATAGCGATGTTGAGCGTATCGAATTTGCTGGCGCCCCTGAAGTGCCGTTGCGATTGATGGGATCTCACCGGAAAAGTAGCCAGCATGGCCAAGCCGCGCAGCACCGGGGTCGCCTTTTCGTTCGAGCAAGCCTTCGGGTCGCATGATGATGGGCAGGCATGGGCACAGTGTTCGAGACAACCATTCCAACCACTCCAAATAGTCGTGTTTGGACATTCTGAACTCGGCGAATCAACAAGCTAACGGCGTGTAAATACACGCACACAGGTGTACGGAACCGTACCTCGGGATGATATGTTTCAGGCGCATGGACAAGACGCACATCAAACTGCTCGGCAAGAAGCTCCGGCAGATATACGTCGCACCGGACGAGCTGCCGTTCCCGATGCGAAAGGCTTTGGAGGCGCTGACCCATCGTCCTTTAACTGGTGACAACGACGACCTGCCGCAGACACGCGGTGGCAACGGCTGTGACCCTGTAAGCATTAATGTCGAGACTGCTCGGCAGAGCGAGTAATCGCTAATCGCTAATTCCTGACCCTCGCGGGGTCTTATTTTTAAAAGTGGGTAAAACGCGAGTATGTGAAAGCGGCAGTATTCACTTTCAAAGTGACGTGCTGGGAAGTCTCCGGCATTTGGAAGGCCGAGAACCCATGAGCAAACTTGCTATCCGACATATGCGCCGTGCTCGCATGCAGTGGCTAGAAGCGCGTGACGCCTGCCTTGTCAGCTCGTCACGCGCTCCACCCTGTCCGCTTCGGCCTTCGCCAGCATCGCGTGCAGGTGCTTGGTCGGCACTCTGAACCCTCGCGGTTGGTAACTGCGCAGCATCTCCGGCGGCCTCGTTAAAGCGCCGGTGCATGGCGCCTGCCGCCGCCAATCTCACGCCGATGGGTTGACCTTCATCCAGCGCACCTTGCGCAGGGCAGAGAGGGCGGCGCGCTTGTCGGCTTCCGCCTGTTGCAGCTTGCCCTGCAAGGCCGTGCTGTCGATGCCACGCGCTTGGCGAGCCTTAAGTAGTGCGACGAGCTCGTCGGCGCGGTCGAACGCTACGTCGAAGCGCTGCTGGAGGTGCTCGATGGGACTGACAACATCTGCTGTCGTCAAGCGCTTGCTCGGCGCGGGCAGTTTCTCGGATGGTGTGGAGGCGAACCGCTCGGTAACATGCACTCTGGACTGGGCCATTTCATTCAACCTCTTGCTTGGCAACCAGCGGATGAACGCAATGTCATCGGCCTCGTTCCCGGCAATCAGGGTCTTGCGTGTCCCTGTGCACGGTAGCGTACCGACATCAACAGGAACGGCGCTGTGAGGGCTTCGGTTTGCCCTGTGTCGAACTTATCGGCTCAGCTCCCTTGGCCTCGAGGCGGCGGATTCTTGGCCGCCGCCGCTCTTTCCCGGCAGGGACGATGTACGGCAGCCGCGTGTGGCATCGGCCTCGCTGAGACAATTTGTAATGGCCTGCCCAATCATTTGATAGGGCGTCGTCAGCCCACGTCCATTAACCTAGCTGCACGCTGCGGCGCCCGCACTTTGGGAAGACCGCGCGAAGGGACTGACGTGCTGTCGGGGGACGCGCGTCCGTCCTAAGCCTTCGCATTTGTGATTGATGAAACCGCGCCTGTTGTTTAGACCTCAGCGCCGCCGCTCTCCCCTTGAGCGGCACCTAATATTCATTAGGTCATTGCTCCAAGGCGCGGTGCCGGTCCCCCCATCGGCACCGCGTTTCGTTTCGGTGGTGCTGATGGCTCCCTCCGGACAGGCGACCGCGTCCCCTCATGCTTCCCTGTATGATGTCGCGGTCGCCATGCTATTGGGAACAAGCGCGCGGCGAGCGCGTTCGCGCATCAAGTCAGGGATATTGAAAGACGCGTTCGATCCCGGCGCGACCGCCGAGAGATGGACACCTTCGCACGTGTCCATCATCCGGCTCTCCGAATTTCCACTTTGATACCATCCGCAAGCTCGTAGTGCTTCGTGCCGCGCATCTCGACGACCTGACTGTCGTCGTGCCGCATGCCGAGTTCAGTCAGCGCATCCGGCGACCGACTTGATGAAGTTGCCCACGTCCGCGCGCAGCCATCAAGAGCCCGCTGCCGGCTCCGTACGTTCCTTTTTGGAGTAGCTAGGCGGTATGCCTATCTCGAATCTGCAAAACAGCTTGAGAGGGCCATCCAAAAGCTTATCAAACGATTGGCGCGGTAACGCGCGGATAAACTCGCGCTTCCAGTCCGTGTAGGCCTTGGGCATGTACGCAAGCCGCGTCGTGTCACGCGCGGCGTGGGCACGGCATCGGCTTCAGAGCTATGTGGACTTCCAGTCTGGGTGCTTTCCTTGCCCCTGAATCCTCACCCGTCTGTGCCGCTCTGTCCAGAGCCGCCGCTCTTGAACCGCTGCGCGTAGGCATCGCGGAGAACGCGAACGCTCGCATTCTTCAGCATCGCTACGTCGTCGCTGTCCATGCGCGCCATCGAGGTCAACGCCCTCGCGAGGATCTCCCGCGCCATTGCCTGCTGGTGCGGCAAGAACCTGCCTTCGACTTCCGCCCAGGCCTCATCGAATGCTGTGCCCAAGACCTTCAAAACCTCGGGGCCGTATGCGGCGCCCTCTAGAATAGCTCGTGCCTTCATGGCCCCTTCCCTGAGAGTGGATGTTGGTAACGCGAAAAATATTGAAAGACATTCGCCGCCGTCAAGATGCCCAACACGCTGCTACGGCGCGGAGAAATCCGAGCGAAATTATCGGAATAACGCGGCCCGACCAGGGACCCGGCGGGACTGTGGAGGCATACCCGCCGGGCCGAGCATGCGACATGACAGAAGTGGCCGCGCCGGTTGACGGAGTGTAGCCGCTCAACGCGTTGCGCCGAGAGCCAACCCTGTACGCTTCCGTGCATTACACGCATGACAAAACCCGGCCCGCCGGGGGGAGGCGAGCCGGGCTGATGAAACCCGGTCTGAGGGAAGAGACCGGCAATTACGCGACGACGGGGGATGTCGCCTTCTGTTGTCTTAACAACACCCCGAGCAAAAGGTTTGCGAATGTTAGTACGGTTTCGCTCAGTTTTAATCGAAAGTGGCTTTCACCGCCGTCACCGCGCCACGTTCCGCGTCGATTGCGCTCGCGAGCGCTGCCGCGCGTTGGCTGATTTCCCCAACAGTGTCAGCCCCGACCTTGACCGCCGTCTCGGCACTCTCAAGCAACGCCAGCAAGGCTTCGAGCTCGGCCCGCGCCGATGCGATATCCCCGCGTCACCCCGCTACGCTCGAATAGGTCATCCCGATTGCAGTAGTCTACAAATGCGGGCGTGACGTGTCAGACGCAGCTCTGTCTCCCAACGTACGACCGCGATTATTGCTTCCACAATGGCTGTTGTGCTCTGGGCTCTTTCAGGACCTTGGGCGTTCGATCGGGGACCAATGTTAAGCTTGAACACACGTCTTTTCCCGAGAAATAATCAAGGAGGCCCATTGCCATATCGGTGGATGCATAGATGCGCACAGCCATAAGCAAAGTGAGCCATCTTGAGAACCTGCTCCCTGTGTTGCCTGCGCCGTCACAGCCTCTCGTGGTGCGTTACGGCGTCACCACATGCCTGAGCCTTTGTAGCCTCGGCATCTTTGCCGCCATGGAGGCACAAAGCGGGTTCATCGGCCTTTATATTCTTCTCCCCGCCGTCTTTCTCTCGGGCATGTTATTCGATCGCGGTAGCGGTTTTTTCGCCACCGGCCTAATGGTCGCGGGTGTTCTGCTGATATTGCGCCCACAGTGGCCGTCTCCCCTGACCCTCCCAATTATGCTGTTTGTCTTCATTGCGCTTGCTGCCGCAATTCCCGCTGAGGTTCTTCGCAAAGAGATGGAAAGAGCCGTCGCTGCAGAACGCTCCAAGACGCTCTTGCTTCAGGAGGTAGCCCACCGGACAAAGAACAACCTCGCGATGCTAAGTGCGATGGTCCGTCTGCAATCTCGTACGCTCGGGCCGGAAGCGTCGGCGGCTCTGGAAACGACGTCGCAGCGTATTCAAACGATGGCCGAGGTCTGCTCGACGACTGCTTGCGCTGAGCGGCGACAAGCCGGTGGCCCTACGTTGCGAGTTGGACGAAGTATACGCTCACAGTGAGATCGCTGTTCCCATCGCTATCATCATCAATGAGTTGGTGACGAACAGCTTCAAGTATGGCTTTGCCGATGGTCGGGCGGGACAAATCCAGATCAAGCTTTACGTAGGCAATGACCTAGTGTTGACGGTCTCTGATAATGGCGTTGGCATGCCCCCGCCAGAGCAGATAACCATGGGTGTCGGCTCCAAAGTCGTCGCCCTGCTAGCGCAGCAGCTGAACGGTACACTGTCCTACGGGCCTGCAAACCCGGGCTGCCACGTGGTGCTAAGAATGCCGAAGCCGACGCTCTAGCCAGGTGGACGCTCCTCTGTAGGCGCGGTAACCCGAGAGCCAACTCGCCCCCCGGGCAGAATGAACTTCACGCGCATTCACAAGGTATCACTCGCCTGCCGTAATGCAGTGACGGGCCAGCCATAACGGCCTCTATGGAACGCTACGTTGGCCGCCGCGTTCTCTCGATCAACTGCAACTAGGGCGAGCCCACACATGAAGCTTCATCCGATCATCGCCGCAGCTTTGCTTCCAGCGGTATTGCGTTCGCTCAGACCGATGGTAAGCAGCAGCCCCCTACGACGGCTCCAGCCGAATCGAGCCACGCGCCAGGGCATGACGCTCAGACTGGCAAGCCGGAAAGCGGTGAGAAGGAGAACAACGATCTCGCGAGAAAGCAGGGGACGGATAGGAAGCCTCCGCAGGATCAAGGCACTCAGAAAGCGAAGTCGTCTATTTCGAAGTAGCGCGCACGAAGTGTTTGACAGAGGCCTTAACTCTCACGGATAGCGTGGCCACGGATAGCCTGGACCTCGCTGGCCTACCTCAAAGTAGCCCGGGCTCTTCGGGCTAGATCGGGTCGAGCAGGTCAGCCTCTTGGTTGCGCACGTTGTTCACGCGCGTCGAGACCGGCCAGATTTTCATGAGGTCGCTCGCGAAAGGCAAGATGAGATCCGCTGGATCGGGGGGGACCTCTTCGACAGGCACGAGGCAGCGCCGAGAGCGATACGCGCCACGAAACATACCGTTAGTTTTGAGCTCGGCGTTGGCGGGCACTTCGTCCATTCCGTCACATTGCTGTCGTGTCGCGTCGCCCCGCCTCAAGACGTAGCAACGCGGAATGGGCACACGACGAAGAGGCGAATTGAGTGGCTCAACGATCGACAGCCGGTCGCCTCATCAGGCGGCGCTCAGCTGCGGATGAAGTAAGTTGGAGGCCGGGGCGGAACTCGCTGATTGAGCCTGCGTTGGAATCCTAAGATCGCACCCCAGCAGCGGTCGAAGCCCGGGGGGTGAACTTTTCGTACGCCACTCCAGAAGCTCGTCGCCGGGCAATCCTCTAGGCAAGGCCCCACATTATGAGAGATGCATCCCACATGATCCTCTCGTCTGGCGATGAAGACGCGACGCCAGCGTTTCTGTTTGTCAGTCGCGACGATCCTGAGACCTATGCGGTCAGTCGCGATCCTGAAGGCGGGAACTTGCCCAGCAAGGGAGCGGAGAGTGGGTGGGCCCATCAAGGGCAGTTCTCGCTTGGAGTTCGTGAGGCCATGCCCGTGCACATCGCTCCGGAGCCAGTGCTGAGAGGCTTGGAGGCAAACGGATTTTATGTCTGGCGCGATGGCTCGAATCCTGAGGGTACGTCGCAATAGGCCGCATGGCTACACCTGGCAAGCGAACGTCCACGCACAGATCGCCAGCACGTTTCATCGCTCGCGCATTCTCAGAAGCCGAGCCGGCGCCTTTCCCAGGTTTCGTGAAACCGCAGCTGGCAGCGCCTGACGGCAAAGCCGATCCGCCTCGACTGGATCCACGAGATCAAGTTCGACGGTTATCGCCTCCAAGGTCATCTCGTCGAGGGGCGGCCGGCACTAGTCACGCGTGGAGGCCATGACTGGACCTCACGCATGAAGTCACTCGCCCTGGCGCTGGAGCGTCTGCCGGCCAATCATTTGGTCGTCGATGGAGAGGTGATCGTCCCCGACGGGAAGGGCGCCAGCGACTTTGACGCGCTCGAGATCGCCATGGGCCCCCGCGGCGGTCTGCGGACATGCTGTACTATCTCTTCGACATCATGCACCTCGACGGCTTTGATCTTCGCGCCGCTCCGCTCATGGATCGCAAGAGTGTGCTTAAGGAGCTGCTTCGAGGTGTCGGGCCTCCTACCGTTTACTCCGATCACATGGTTGAGGACGGCCAGAAGATGTTTCAGCACGCCTGCGAAATGGGCCTTGAGGGTGTCATCTCAAAGCGAGCGGAGGCGCCCTACCGATCGGGGCGAGGCGAGAGCTGGATCAAGGTGAAGTGCGTGACGCGCGAGACCTTCGTGATCATTGGATACACGCCTGAACGCAATGGCCTCGTGGCCTCCCTCCATCTGGCACGCAAGGAAGGCCGCGAGCTCACTTATGTCGGTAAAGTAGGCACCGGTTGGAGCATGGAGCAGAGCGCCAAGCTGCGTCAGAATCTCGAGGCGATAGAAGTGGACCAGCCACTGGTGGCGGTGCCGCGCCGGACGTGGAAATCAGTATGGGTGCAGCCGCAAACTAAGGCTGCAGTCGAGTATCGTGCGATCACTGGAGCAGGGCTGCTCCGGCACGCTTTGTGGAAGGGCAATGGATAACGGGAGCGGCTTTCCCCGTCACCTGCCTCGTGCATCATGGGGCGGTTTCCCCGCATGGCGCCCACTTGCAGAAGGCGCTGTGGCCCCCACGCGTACGCGTGCAGTGAAGCAACCTTGACTCGACGGCATAATTGAGAACAAATAAGGAACTTTGATATCCGTCGGAAGAGCAGTATCTCAACGTGCAGTCCTCGCTTACCATCGCGTCCTTGCGCGCGCAGATTGAAAGGATCGGCAGTCGAAGCCGACGCGTGAAATCGGTCCTTCCGTTCGGAATTGCCGAGGTGGATGCACGGCTTCCGGACGGTGGGCTCGCTCTTGGCGCGCTTCATGAAGTCGCCGGTGGCGGGAACGGCGCCATTGACGGGGCGGCCGCGGCACTCTTCACCGCCGGTATCGCCGCACGCACTCAAGGCAGGATCTTGTGGTGCATTACGCGGCCGGACCTCTTCGCGCCCGCGATCGCTCAAGCCGGCCTCGCTCCCGATCGGGTTATCTATGTCGAGGCGGGTGACGACGCGACCGTACTCGCTTGCATGGAAGAAGGTCTGCGGCATGGCGGGCTTGGTGCTGTCGTAGCCGAAATCGCCCGCCTTTCCATGACAGCTTCGCGGCGCCTGCAGCTTGCCGCCGAGGGTACAGGATCGGTCGGCATAGCGCTCAGACGCTGGAGACGCCAGACGAATACCACCGATTTCGGCCAGGCTACGGCCGCAACGACGCGCTGGCGTGTTTCCGTAATGCCCTCGACGCCGTTACCGGTGCCCGGCATTGGCCGGCATCGCTGGCTGGTTGAATTGATCCGCGCCCGGGCAGGCGAAAGTGCGGATTTTGAACTGGAGGCGTGCGATGGCACGGGTCGTCTCGCTCTTCCTGCCGACGTGGCCGACCGACCGGGTGCGGCGGGCGAATGGCGACGCGGCGCCTCCGCCTGAGGCACCCCTCGTTTTGATTGGGCGCGACAGGAACAGGCATGTTGTGCTGGCAGCGGACGCTGCCGCCCAGGCCGCCGGCCTTCGTGTCGGCATGCCTGCCACCAAGGCGCAGGTTCTCGTGCCCGGTCTCGTCGTGCAGGACGCGGAGCCGCTCGGCGATGCCCAGGCGCTGGACCGCCTCGCCGTGTGGCTCCTGCGCTTTGCGCCGATCGTCTCTCCCGACCCGCCAGACGGCGTCGTCATCGACACGACCGGCGCCGATCATCTTCACCGCGGCGAACAAGCCATGCTCGACGGCCTCATCGGGCGGCTCGCCATGTCCGGGATCGCCGCCAAGGGCGCGATCGCCGACACCTGGGGGGCGGCCCACGCTCTGGCGCGATATACAAGCGGCGCGATCATGATCGCGCCGTCCGGGCACGGCATTGGGCTGCTGGAGGTGTTACCGCTCTCGGCGCTGCGCATTCCCTCCGGTGTCGTCGCCTCCCTCAGAACCCTTGGCTTCGAGACGATCGGCGACCTCGTCGCACAACCGCGCGCGCCGCTCAGCCTGCGCTTCGGCCCGGAAATTGGCCGTCGACTAGACCAGGCCTTCGGCCACTTGGCCGAGCCGATCGAAACGATCCGGCCGGACGACCTCGTCGAGGTTCGCCGCCCTTTCGCCGAGCCAATCGCCGCCGCGGAAACCATCGCCCGCTATATCGCCAAGCTCGTCGCCCAGCTCTGCAAGCGGCTGGAGGAGGGCGGTCTGGGCGCGCGCCGGCTCGACCTCATCTGCCACCGCGTCGACAACCGTCCCCAAGCGGTGCGCGTCGGCATGGCCACGCCCGTTCGCGATGTGAAGCGCTTGACCCGCTTGCTTTGCGACAAGATAGCGACCATCGAGCCCGGTTTCGGCATCGAAGTTATGACGTTGGCCGCGAGCGCTGCCGAACCCCTCGAGCGAAAACAGACCGTCAGCTCCTCGATCGAAGAGGGCGCTACCGACGTCTCCGATCTCATCGACACGCTGATGAATCGGGTCGGCGAGCGTGCCCTTTACCGCTTGGCGCCTGTGGCAAGCGACGTCCCCGAGCGGTCCGTCTGCCGTATCCCGGCCATGGCTGCCGATACGGGAGCGACTTGGCCCAGCCATTGGCCACGTCCGTCGCGGCTATTGCCGCGCCCCGAGCCGGTGGAGACCGTAGCCCTGCTGCCGGACCATCCGCCGGTCTCCTTCACTTGGCGCGGCGTGCGGCGCCGCCTACGCCGCGGCGACGGACCGGAGCGTGTTTTTGGTGAATGGTGGAAGCGCGACGCCGAGCTTGTAGCCGTGCGCGACTATTTCCGGGTTGAGGACGACGCAGGTGAGCGCTTCTGGCTCTACCGCGCCGGCGACGGCGAGGACACGGCCACAGGCTCCCACCGGTGGTTCATCCACGGCGTATTCGGATGAGCCAGCCACGCTATGTCGAACTGCAGGTGACCTCGCACTTCAGCTTTCTGCGCGGCGCGTCGTCCTGCGAAGAGCTGTTCGCCCGGGCGGCGCTGGTTCGTATCGAGGCGCTTGCCGTCGTCGATCGCAATTCGCTCGCTGGCATCGTTCGCGCCCATGAGGCCGCCAAGACGACCGGCGTACGGCTGATCGTCGGCTGCCGGCTCGATCTCGCAGACGGACTGTCGGTGCTCGTCTACCCGATCGATCGTCCGTCCTATTCACGGCTTTGCCGGCTGCTGTCGCTCGGCAAGAAGCGCGGCGGCAAGGCCAAGTGTATCCTCGAATGGCTAGATCTCGTGGCCTATGGTGAAGGGCTGATCGCCGTCCTCGTTCCCGACCTCGCCGATGACGAGTGCGGGCTCCAGCTCCGCCGTCTGCGCGACGCATTCGGGGATAGAGCCCATCTCGCACTGACCTTGCGGCGCCGGCCTAACGACCAGCTTCGACTGCACGAGCTGGCGAATCTCGCCACCCAGTTGCGCGTGCCGACCGTGGTGACGAACGACGTCCTGTTCGATGGGCCTGGCCGCCGCATCCTTCAGGATGTGGTGACATGTATCCGTCACAACGTCACCATCGACGCACTCGGCGATCTGCGCGAGCGGCACGCTGACCGCTACCTCAAGCCGGCTGATGAAATGCACCGGCTGTTCAGCCGCTATCCCGAGGCGCTCGCCCGCACGCTCCAGATCGCCGACCGTTGTCGCTTCAGCCTGGACGAGCTCGCCTACCAGTATCCCGAAGAACGCGATGATCCGGCGCTCACGCCGCAAGAGACGTTGGCGAAACTCACTTGGGAGGGAGCGGCCGAGCGCTATCCGGAGGGCGTGCCCGACAGCGTAACCGCCGCGCTCCGACACGAGCTGCGACTGATCGAGAAGCTTGACTACGCGCCATACTTCCTGACAGTGAACTCCATCGTCCGCTTCGCCCGCTCGAAGGACATTCTATGCCAGGGACGCGGATCGGCCGCTAACTCGGCCGTCTGCTATGTCCTCGGCATCACTTCGATTGACCCGGGTCGCAGCGACCTCCTGTTCGAACGCTTCGTGAGTGAGGAGCGGCGCGAACCGCCCGACATCGACGTTGATTTCGAACATGAGCGACGCGAGATCGTCATGCAGTGGGTGTTCGAGACCTATGGGCGCGACCATGCGGCCTTGTGCTCGACCGTCATCCGCTACCGCTCGAAAGGCGCCCTGCGCGACGTGGGCAAGGCGCTCGGCTTGCCCGAGGACCTGATCGGGACATTGTCCTCGCAGCTCTGGGCCTGGTCGAAGGAGGGCGTCGAGCAACGCCATGTCGAAGAACTGAACCTCAACATGAGTGACAGGCGACTGCGGCTGACGCTCGATCTCGCCCGCCAGCTCCATGGCGCGCCGCGCCACCTGTCACAGCATCCGGGCGGTTTCGTCCTGACCCATGACCGGCTCGACGACCTCGTGCCGATCGAGCCGGCCGCGATGGTCGACCGTCAAGTGATTGAATGGGACAAGGACGATATCGACGCGCTGAAGTTCATGAAGGTCGACGTGCTCGCCCTCGGCATGCTGACCTGCATGAAAAAGGGCCTCGATCTCTTAACCGAGCACAAGGGCATCCATCTCGATCTGGCGTCGATCCCGGCCGAGGATCCGCGCACCTACGCGATGATCCGCAAGGCCGATACGCTCGGCACATTCCAAATCGAGAGTCGCGCGCAGATGTCCATGCTGCCGCGTCTTAAACCCCGGACCTATTATGATCTCGTCGTTCAGGTCGCGATCGTTCGGCCCGGACCAATCCAGGGCGACATGGTCCATCCTTATCTGCGCCGGCGCGCGGGGTTGGAGCCAGTCCACTATCCCACGCCTGAGCTCGAAAAGGTGCTCGGCAAGACCCTCGGCGTACCGCTCTTTCAGGAGCAAGCGATGAGGGTCGCGATCGAATGCGCGGGCTTCACACCTGGCGAAGCCGACATGCTCCGCAAGTCCATGGCCACCTTCAAATTCACTGGCGGCGTTTCAGCCTTCAAGGACAAGCTGATCGGAGGCATGGTCGATAAAGGCTACGAGCGAGGGTTCGCGGAAAAGACGTTCAGCCAACTCGAGGGTTTCGGCTCTTACGGATTTCCCGAAAGCCACGCAGCCTCTTTTGCACTGATTGCCTATGCCAGCGCATGGCTCAAATGCTGGCATCCCGACGTGTTCTGCGCGGCCTTGCTGAACAGCCAGCCTATGGGTTTTTACGCGCCGGCCCAAATCGTGCGCGACGCTCGTGATCACGGAGTTGAAATCCGGCCAGTGTGTGCCAACGCCTCTCGGTGGGACTGCACGCTGGAGCCGACCGACGACGACAGATGCTTTGCCGTCCGGCTCGGCCTACGTATGGTCAAGGGCCTCGCAAATGCGCATGGCGCCGCGATTGTTGCAGGGCGCGCCGACCAGCCGTTCGCTTCAGTTGATGATCTTTGGCGCCGCGTAGGCGTCCCAGTCGAAGCGCTGACCCAGATTGCAGAGGCGGACGGCTTTCGGCCACCTTTCGGCTTGGTCCGCCGTGAGGCTCTATGGGCCATCAAGGCGCTGCGCGACGAGCCGCTGCCGTTGTTCGCGGCAGCCTCAGCGCGGGAGGCCGAGAATGTTCCTGAGATCAGAGAGCCACGAGTATCGCTGCGGCCGTTGACGGCCGGCGGCGAAGTGGTCGAGGACTACGGCCATGTCGGGCTTTCGCTCCGCAGCCATCCAGTCTCATTCCTGCGCGAGGATTTGCGTCGTCGGCGCATCGTGACGTGTCAGGAGGCGATGGAAGCCCGCGATGGCCGCTGGCTCGAGGCGGCCGGGATCGTGCTCGTCCGCCAGCGGCCGGGCAGCGCCAAGGGCGTCATGTTCATTACCCTTGAGGACGAGAGCGGGATCGCCAATCTGGTCGTTTGGCCGCAAACGTTTGAGAAGAACCGCCGCATCATTCTGTCAGCCGGCATGATCGCCGTGCGCGGGCGCGTCCAGCGTGAGGGAGAGGTCGTTCATCTTGTCGCTCAGGGCCTCACCGACCTGTCGGCCGAGCTCGCCAGCGTCGGCGAGCGGGACGGCGCCTTTCCGCTGCCGCATGGCCGCGGCGACGAGTTCCACCACGGCTCATCGACGCCTGATCCGCGCGGCCTACCTCCCAAGGGGTTGCGCACACGCGATATCTACATCCGCGATCTTCACCTCGACACCATCAAGGTCAAGACGCGGGATTTTCGATAGCTGCCGCCGACTACGCTATCGCGCTGCCACGCTGCGAGAGTCAGCCGGCCTGCATTGCACGCGGGCGCGCGCAACTGGCTGATTGATACTTGGCACGGGAAGCTCGCTGGGCTCCTCACGGAATTGCGGACGCCTATCGCGCATCACGGAACCTGCCGCATACGCCCGCGTTACCGAGCGCATAACTCGTAGCGAGAGGTTCTAAGGATGGTCTGCTTTCCCAGCGAGGAAACAAGATGATCGAGGCCCTTGAAGAAGAGCGCCTGACCCCGGCGCAGCGCCTTCATCGGCGTTTCAATGAAGCGTCGGCTCGGGTGCGCGGATTGAAGAATCTAATCGCGATCCGGCGAGCGAGCGGCGAGGATTTCACGGCGCTGTGGCGTACGCTGGAGCAGGTAGACGAGGAGGCGAAACTTGCTCACGCGGAGCTGGCAAAGCTCGGCCGTGAGCGCATTCTGTCGCGGATATCAAAGTGAGCCGTCCACCAGACCCGTCGCCACCGATCGAAAAGCCTCCCGAGCCAATATCCGAGCCTATTCGCGATCCCATGCCTGGGAAACCAATGGAGCCACCGCCGCCCCGGCCGCCCGAACCAGTGCCGGAGAGGCCACGGCGGTAACAGGCGCCAAGAGAGTACCCGACGACTGCTTGAGCAGCTCTGCCGCCAGGTGCAATGACGTACCGATCCCGACGTGAGCGTAGGTCAATTCGTCTGGCTTAGCCTTGGCATAGGCGATCAGATCGGCAACTGACGCGGCCGGAATGTTCGGGTGAACGACGAGCACATTTGGCGTGATTGCGACCTGCGATATCAGAACGAAATCCCTTGCTGGGTCGAACGTCAGCTTTTCGTATAGCCCCTGGTTTGTAACTAGAGCCGCATTGCCGCTTAGGAGCAATGTGTGCCCATCTGGCTCGGCCCGTGCCGTGCGGCTTGCCGCGATATTGCCGCCGGCACCAACCGCCGACTCGATGACAACCGGCCGGCCCAGTACTGGCTGAAGGCGATCCGCGAGCAAGCGCGCAAGAGTGTCCGGTGCAGTACCTGCAGGGAAGCCGACGACAAGCTTTACGGTTGACCGTGCGTACGTTGCCTGAGCCTGCGCGGGATCGACGCCACTCGTGAGAAATGAAGCGTTTGTAAGCATGAGGGTCACCGCCAATAGCGAGCGCTTTCCGAATGAGTTGAAGCTGCCATTTGATGTGCGCCAAGTTGATGCGGGCGGGCATGGGGCCACCCGGCCGCGCCGTATGGCCGCTGGCAGCGTGTAGAGCCTTCGCCGTCGCCGATGAGTTCGCCGCCTGCTCGGCCATCGACGATGGCTGGCAGATGATCGGTCCAATCATTGTGAATTTAAGCCTTCATCCCCAGCATTAGACGTGGCGGACGGGCGCGCGACTAACAGTGTGCGTCCCCCGTCCATTCATTTGTTCACCGTTCGCCCCGTTGATACCCAGTGACCTTGCCCCCTGAAGGTACTCGCGATAACTGGACAGACGAGCTGGCGTGGCAACGTCGCACTTTGGGTATTGACTTGACTTGTGGACGCGAACATATAGTGAACAAGATCAGATCTAAGGAGGATGCTAAGATCGTCACCGTGGTCGACAAGCTGAAAGTACTGGCTGATGCCGCGAAATACGATGCGTCGCTCCTAAGCGATCAGCTGCAAAAAATGGTCTCGGCTCGACGACTGGCGCCGGCATTTGTCACGCTTACACACCCGACGGGCGATGCGTCTCTTTGCTCAAAATTCTGCTGACGAACTACTGCCTGTTCGATTGCGCGTACTGCATAAATCGACGCTCATCGAACGTCGCACGGGCTCGCTTTACGGTGGAAGAGGTCGCGACGCTCACAGTCGAATTCTACAAGCGAAATTGTATCGAGGGATTATTTCTTTCCTCCGGCATCATCCAATCGCCGGACTACACGATGGAACAGCTCATGCTCGTCGCGAAGAAGTTGCGGCAGGATCACGGGTTTGCTGGCTACATCCATCTAAAGACCATCCCAGAAGCGAACCCTTGGCTCGTCGAGCAAGCAGGGCTTTGGGCGGATCGGCTCTCGATCAATATGGAGCTACCGACCCATACCAGCCTCGAGCGCTTAGCGCCGGAGAAGAACGGCTCCCGGATCGAGCGCGCTATGGGGCAGATGAGGGAGCGCATTCAGGAAGCGCATGAGGAGCGTCGCCGGTTTTCGCCTGCCGGTCAGAGCACACAGATCATCATTGGCGCGGATGATACCAACGGTGCTGACGTACTGAAGGCCAGCGCGAGGCTGTACGGCAGCTACAAACTCAAGCGCATCTACTACTCTGCTTTCTCCCCAATAGAGCAGGCAAGCCGTGTTCTGCCACCACGACCGCCGCCGCTCGCGCGCGAACATCGCCTCTATCAAGCCGACTGGCTTCTTCGGTTCTATGGCTTCACGGTGGATGAGATGACGTCCAGCGGCGAAGCCGGAATGTTGGATCTCAGCATTGACCCGAAGCTTGCGTGGGCTCTCAAGAACCGTGGTACCTTCCCGGTCGATGTCAACAAAGGGGCGCGCGAGCTTTTGCTTCGCGTGCCCGGGCTCGGGAAAAGAGCCGTTGACAAGATCGTAGCCGCGCGGCGCCACACGACACTGCGGGCAGATGATGTTCGTCGCCTCACATCGTCGTTCAAGCGCGCCGCCCCATTCCTCATTACCGCGGACCATCATCCTGGCGGTACGACGGACCGCTTGGATCTGCGCTCGCGGATCGCGCCGCCGAAGCAGCTGAGCCTGCTGTGATGACAAGGTTCGTCGTCAGCCTCTGTGACGGTGTCGATTTCAAAGGATTTCGTTCGGGGCTACGCGCCGCAATTGCCACGCAAGTTGCTCCAGACAATGTGGATTGGCAAATTGCAGCCGAACCGTTGCTTTTTTCTGGCGACGACGTCGCCACCGCGCCTCCGGTCAGCATTCCACGCGAGGCAGCGAGCTTGATCGATCTCGTCGTCTGTCACAGCGATCCGCAACGGTACGCGTTGCTGTACCGGCTCGTGTGGCGGGTCGTGCAGGGTGAACGCGCGCTGCTCGAAGTGCACAGCGATCCCCTCGTTCATCGGCTGAACCAGATGGCGAAGGCTGTTCGCCGCGACATCCACAAGATGCATGCTTTCCTGCGCTTTCGTCGCGTCGAGAGCCAGGGGAGCGAGCGCTTCATCGCATGGTTCGAGCCCGAGCACTTTATCCTGGAGGCGACGGCAGAATTCTTCGTGAAGCGATACCCGTCCATGGATTGGAGCATTCTGACGCCGAAGGGTTCGCTGCACTGGGATCGAGAAAGCTTGACCTCAGGACCGGCCGGAGACCGCCGTGATGCGCCCACCGCTGGCGCGATCGAGGACGCATGGTACGTCTACTTTCAATGCGCATTCAACCCGGCGCGCGTCAACATTGACCAGATGCGGAAGGAGATGCCGCGCAGATACTGGCACAACATGCCTGAAACCATGGCCATCCCTGGCATGCTGCGAAAAGCTGGCTCGCGCGTTGAAGCAATGATCGCGACGGAGGCGCAGTCGCCGATCAAGCGCAACCCTGACAGGGCGCTGATGACAATGCTCGATGGTGAGGTCAAATCGTTGGCTGCCTTGAACGCCATCATTTCGCGGTCGGAACCATTCGTTACAGGTGGCAAGCGTGCTGTTCTCGGCGAAGGGCCTGTAGAACCTGCTTTGGCTTTTGTCGGGGAGCAACCCGGAGATCAGGAGGACGTGCAGGGCCGTCCGTTTGTCGGCCCTGCCGGTCAGCTCTTTGATCGAGCACTCGAAGAAGCGAAGATCAACCGCGCCGAATGCTACGTCACAAATGCGGTCAAACACTTCAAGTTCGAGGAGCGCGGGAAGCGGCGCCTTCACAAAAAGCCGACAACTGGCGAAGTGAAGCATTACCGATGGTGGCTGATGAAGGAACTGGAATTGGTAAGGCCCAGGATTGTCGTAGCCCTTGGCAGTACCGCCGTCCTCGCTCTTACCGGAAAGGCGATGCCCATCACGCGGTCTCGCGGCGCCTTCGATTTTGGAGATCAAGCCGGCTTCATCACCGTGCATCCATCGTACCTGCTGCGCCTGCCGGACGAAGAAAGTCGACGGCGCGAGTACGACTTATTCGTACGCGATCTCGCCAAGGCCCGTACGCTCGAAACTGGATAGACGAACTTATCTGAAATCTGGGAGGACGCTTTTTCTTCATTCTAGGGCGCCAGCACGCGGATCGGCAGTTGCAACTCGTCAATCCCGTTACTCAAAAAGGACCGGCTGCCTCCAGTGCGGCCACTTGACCGGTCCCCCCCAATATACTGGATACTCAGTCTCCGACGCCGGCGCGGCGGTCGAACTATTGTAGAAGCAGGCGCTGCTGCGGCCGGCATTTGGTTCAGGAAAGCTTTTTGCTTCGCAGTCTACAAGGACATCGTCGGCGCGCTCTGCTGTAGCTGCACGGCCGCGATGGAATGCGGATCCGGAACCTTATCTTTCACGCCTCATTGAGTCGGCAGGAGGAGCATCCTATGCCGACACCTACTGAGCTCAAGGAGAAGTTCTGGAAAGCGCTCAAATCTGATATGACCATGACGATCGGACTAGACGGCATCGGAAGATGGTCATGCCCGCCCGATGACGGCTCAGATCCAGGGCGAGGGCGATCCGGACGACCCGGCGCCCGACGATGCGCGCCTTTAAACTTTGAGAGCACCCGATACTTCTGACAGCGTTGCTTTCTCGGCATCGCTTACTGCCACGCCACCGAATCCAAGAAAGCCACCTTCCTTAGACGCACCGGCGACACGCTCCGCAATTCCGTGCAGTCACATCTTGAAAGCCTGTGAATCGGTGCCGGCCTTGGAGTCGACGAGAAGAGCTACCGAGCGCAAAGCTGCGATGGCCTGCGTCTTCAGCTCCGCAGGCGTCTTGGCCGTCAGCTGAGCCCAACTTCCGGCACGATTACCCATCTGCACCGAGCGCGAGCGAGCGCGCATAGGCCCAGTTCATTTGCGGGAACTTGGCGCCGCGTTTGCCGGGATGCTCGATGAACTGGAAATGTATGGTGAGCAGCGCCTCGCCGTAGGCATCGCGCACCGCGATGCGGTTGTGGTGCTCTTCGTAGAACCAAGGCGATGGGAAGCGGGCTCGGAAGGACATCCCGCGTGCATAGCGCGGCAGGAACATATAGTGAACATACCGCAGCGCGGCGGCGGGGATAAAGGAACGCGCGGGCCAAGCCGAAACCTTGCCCGCGCGCCCCGGCATCAAACTGAAATGGAAACGTTAGTCACCCCCGCAATATGGCGGCCCAGCGACAATTGCTCATGTCGGACTTATCGGCAAGTGAAATGGGCCGGAGGCACGACGAAACAATCGACCGATGATTCAGCAGCTTAACAAATGTTAGTCGCGAGATATCTCAGGCTCGATACGCTCATGGGAACGGCAACATGGTTGGAACGGCCCAGAACATCGACAGGACGAGGGGCGTAATGGAGCGTGCAGAGATCATACGCGCGAGGGAGGAGGAAGTAGGTCGCGAGTGGGAATGGCTGCAGGAGGCCATCAATCTGGTTGCGCGGGCACGAACGGGCGAGGAAGACGCCGACTTCCGGCTGCTCCAGCACCACGCCATGGACATCGGCCAGCGGCGGGTCGAGCTGATGCTCGAGCTCGCCAAACTGGAGCGGCCGTCGGGCTCTTAGAGCTCTCAAATCAACGTGGTGAATTTCATGCTTCGGTAGGGGAACCGGCTGCATGAAGGCGCGTTCATCGGGCGGTTATCCCCCAAGCAAGAGGTTATAGAAATGGCCCGGTCGAGCGTTCAGTCCCACGACATCAGCGACTATCAAACAGCACCACCAGCAGCTCGCTCCGTGACGGCGGAGATCCTGTGCCCGGTCGAGCACTTGCATCAGCGTTTCGACGCGGCGTACGACCGCGCCGAGGAGCTCGCCCACCTCATTCAGTCACGACAAGTGCACGCGTTCGACTGCACGCAGCTGCTCGGCAAGCTGAAGCAAGCGGAAGCCGAAAAGCGGGCGGCGCTCGCGGCGTTGCGCAAGGCGCGTTGGCTGAAGGCTGTACCGGCCGCATAAGATAGGCGGCGGCGCGGGTTCATGCGCCTCCCAAACTGCCTTTGAGCAAGCCTGCGCCGCCGCCGGTTGGCCCGTAATTCCCTCCTTATTCCGGAACGCGGCTTTCCGAGCTGGCGTCGCTGGTAGCAACGCTGCGACCGGGATTGCGACATGGAGTACGAGGACACTCGCGACTAGGCGCCATTCATCGCAAATTCAATGAAGCGGCGGCCCATGCAGACATGCTGAAGAAGTTGATTGAGAACCGCAAAGGCTCGGACTGGCCGACCCACCATCCGCACGCGATGCTACGCAAAGCCGAGGCCAATAGGGAGGCAGCTCGGGTCGAACTGACGCGGACTGGCATCAGACGGTTCTAGGTGACGCCATGAGCGGCGGCCTGCTGATAGAGGGCATGGTTGGTGATCTTGTCACCTTCGATCTGCACCATGGCGGCGAGCACGGCGCGCTTCTCGCGCATGAACACGGGTGCGAAGTCGGGGTCGTGCTCGGCAATGTTGCGGGTGTTGTCGATGATATCGGCGAGCTTGATGAGCTTGGCGTTCCAGGGCGCCAGAGCGAGGCGCCATGTGACCATTTTCATGCGCGACTTGCGATTGCGGGTTTCGGCATCGCTGAGCCAGTACACAAGCTCGGCCACCTCATCGCCGAACTGCTCGATGATCTCCTGCATAGTGACGGGCGTATCTTCGACGGTGTCGTGCAGGAAAGCAGCCGCAAGAACGCTCTCGTCGTCGATGCCATGCTCCTTCAACAGCCGCACGACGGCATCGAGATGCACCACGTAGGGCTCATCGGAATACTGAGCGCCGTGTCTTTGCACGGCGAAGGCGCGGGCTTGTGCTGAAACGGCCATGTTGGGAAACGTTAACGGCTGACGGCCTGTTCCCGGCCAGTTAGCAGCCATTCGATGCTGCTTCAAGCGCGCGCTGAAGGTCGAAGGCGTTCAAAGTTGAGTTCGCTGGATTTCGAGGCAAGGCGATCAGGCGAGCGGACATGTTGATCGAACCAGTAGCGTTTGGCAGGTGAGCCTTTGCGTCGACCGCACCATGACGCTTGCGGAAGCAGAGCGGACTGTAATTCTTCGCGCCCGATGCGCTCAAGTGCCTGCAACCTGCTGCTGGTGCGAAGCGCCAAAAGGACACCATGCCTTGAGGCAACTCCAACTTGTCAAAAGCGTTGCTTCAGTCCATCAGCAGCGATGGCGCCTAAATCGTTGGCTTCGGCATTCTCAGAATTACGCGGCAGCCCGGGTTCGCGGGCTCGTAGGAGATTGTGCCATTCAACTGCTGCGCTAGCAGCGCGACGACTTTTGAACCGACACCTTTTGTTGTCTGCTCGGGCGAGGGCAAACCGATGCCATTATCGGTGACCGTGAGAACCAGGTCGTCGTTTGCCTGAAGCTTTATCAGGATTTGGCCTACCCGATCATCGACGAAGCCGTACTTGATGCTGTTCGTCACCAACTCGTTGATGATGATTGCGATGGGAACAGCAATCTCGCTATGAGCGTAGACTTCATCCAGTTCGCAGCGTAGTCCCACCGGTTTGTCGCCGCTCAACGCAAGCAGACGTCGGACGATATCACCTATGTACTCTTTGAGATCGACAATCTTTGTTTGATCGCGCAGCATCAGGTGATCGTAGACCTCGGCCATCGTCTGGATGCGTTGAGACGTCGTCTCAAGAGCCGCCGAGGCCTCTTGGCCGAGTGTGCGGGATTGCAGGCGCACCATCGCGCTCAGCATCGCGAGATTGTTCTTGGTCCTGTGCGCAACTTCCTGAAGCAAGAGCGTCTTAGAGCGTTCTGAGGCGACGGCTCTCTCCATCTCTTTGCGAAGAGCCTCAGCGAGAATAGCGAAAGCAAACGCTATGAAGACGAACAAGATGATCGGAAGGGTTAGGGGAGACGGCCACTGCGGGCGCAGTATCAGTAGAACGCCAGCTACGGCCACGCCGGTGGCGAAAAACCCGCTACCGCGATCGAACAACATGCCAGAGAGAAAGATTGCGGGAAGGAGAATATATAGGCCGATAAAGCCACTTTGCACCTCCATCGCGGCAAAGATCCCGAGGCTGCAGGCGCTCAGCAATGCGGAGACCCCGTAACGCACCACGAGAGGTTGCGACGGACCAGGCAACAGAGGGAGCAAGCTCTCTATATGGCTGACTTTACTGATCGCTGTCCGCATGAATGGATCAATCGATGATGCAGGATTTGACACCCCGAGTATCCCTTGCGCCGACCGAGTGTTCAAGCTTAACAGCGCGTCCTTACGGATCAGCGCGATGCGAGGCACTGGTCTATCCATTTCGCTTCCACACCGCGTGCCGCAGCAGGCCGGCCGTCGTAATCGTTCGATACTCTACATCGGCCTTCAGCCGCGGCTGCACCCATACCGCCTTCGGACGGCCGGGCACGACCACTGGCGGTCGATCGACTTGGATCGCCTCGAGCCTCTGCTGGAGCTCGGCGCTCTGCTTCATGTTCCAACCCGTGCCGACCTTGCCCACGTATTTGAGATCGCGACCTTCCTTGCGCGCCAAATGTAGAGCGGCAACAAGGCCTGTGCCGTCGGGTGTGTAGCCGACAATGACGAAGGTCTCCCGCTTGACGCACTTCACCTTGATCCAGCTCTCATTTCGGCCGGATCGATAAGGCGCGTCCATTCGCTTCGAGATGACGCCCTCTAGCCCCATCTCGCAGGCGTGCTCGAACATCTTCGCCCCGTCCTCCGCCATGCGGTCCGAGAAGAGGATTGGGGCTCCGACGCCGCTCAGCAGTTCCTTGAGAACCCGCTTGCTATCGAGGAGCGGCGCCGCGCGCAGATCGAAGCCGTCGAGGTGGAGGAGATCGAACAGATAGAACAGCATGTCGGCGGATCGCCCGCGCGGTCCCATGGCGATCTCGAGTGCATCGAAGTCGCTGGCGCCCTTCCTATCGGGCACAATGACCTCGCCATCGACCACGAGATTGTTCGCGGGCAGGCGTTCAAGCGCCGATGCGAGTGATTTCATGCGGCCGGTCCAGTCGTGCCCATTGCGGGTTATCAGTGCCGGCTTCCCCTCAATGAGGTGACCTTGCACGCGATAGCCGTCGAACTTGATCTCGTGCAGCCAGTCCGCCCCGGACGGCACCGTCTCTCGGAGAGTGGCGAGCTGCGGTTTGATGAATCCTCGGAATGGCGCCGGCTTGGCGCCCTGAAGCACTCGGGCGTGGAAACGGGCGGACGAGCGGTGCGTAGAAGACCGCTTAGCCGGCTTCGTCATGGCGCAGCCTGTGGCGCGGAATAGGCGGAACGCTCGTGTCGGCCGCCCATTCCCTGTGCGCTGCAAACTGAATTTTCGCACGATCGGTGTCGGTATTGCGCCTCGCCAAACGTCCTTGGGTCATCGCTGGGAATCCAGCACCAGGAAAAGAACAGTGGCATGCGGACAGATGAGCATCAAATCCGAACGCTACTTGATGATTTCACTCGTGCGCTGCACGACAAGGACGTCGCGCGGGCAATCAAATGCTTCTCTCCTGATGCGGTGAACTTTGATCTGGACCCGCCCCTGCAGCACGGGCCGGAAACAGCTCACGATCAGTCTCGTCTCGAGCAGTGGTTCGCTACATGGCAGAGCCCAATCGCTTCAAAGTCGCACGGCCTCAAGATTGCGCTAGGCGAGGCTGTCGCCTTACGCGTACGGCCTTCAACACATGACGGGAACGCGAACCAGCGGAGAGAAATCCGACCTCTGGTTCCGCAACACGGCGTGCTTCCGCCGCGAACACGGGCAATGGAAAATCACCCATATGCACAATTCGGTGCCATTTGCGATGGACGGCAGCAAGCGCGCGCTGCTCAATCTGAAGCCTGAGCGGTGATCACCGGTTAGCGCTTGCGGTCGCCTTTGTCGCCATGCCCTGGCTTGGCGACCGTCTTTGCCTTCTTACGGCGGTCAGCAGCCAGAGAGCGGCCTACGTCATCGCTTTCGTTGATGCGCCCGCCCTCGTCGCGTCGGATGTAGCGCTTGTCGCCCTTCGGAGCGATCAGTTCGCGTTTGGAGGTCATTTGCTATGTCCTTCGGAAAGTAGCCGGTGAGTTCACACAGGGGCTGGCTAAAGCCAGTTTCACCCACCGGGCACTTGATCGCGTGTTCGATGCGACCGTGAAGCCTCGGCCGGAGAAACTGTTCTACTCTTCGTCGTAAATTTCGGAGTTTCGCTGGCGCTTCTCACGCTCCTGTTCTCGATGCTGTTCAAATGGCTTCCGGATAAACATCTGCACTGGAGCGACGTCTGGCTGGGCGGGTTTGTAACCGCCCTCATGTTCAACGTCGGTAAATCGGCCATTGCCTGGTACGTGAGTTCGCAAGGACTCGAGTCGACTTACGGCGCCGCTGCCTCGGTCGTCGTACTGCTGATCTGGGTCTACTACTCCTCGCAAATTCTGCTCTTCGGCGCCGAGATTACGCAGGCATCCTAGCCTTCATCGACCTCTACGGCACCTGACGGAACACCCGACCGGAATCCGCGTTGAAATGCGAAAGGAGAAACGACGCGTGAGCTTTTAAGCGGACCCCTACTGGCCAATCATTTCTGGAACGACGCGGCGCGCTCCGCGAGACGACTGAATCCATCGGCGAGATCCTCGTGCCGAGTCAGCCGCCGCGACGACCTCGCAGTGTGTCCTGCCCGACCTGAAAACCACGCACTTAAGAGGGGGTTCAATTTACGAACGAGAAATACTCGCATTGCCATGCCATAACGCACGACGATATCCCGTCTCACGCGATCGTCATCAGGCAATTGTACACGCGATTCCCAATCCCGATGTTGGTCGATGCGCGAGAGCTCGGTGTGATTGCCGGTCACGATGAAATGCCGATGTTTTCGATGGCGGCATCGGATGTCCGTGCACTTCTTGCCTATATAGACTCACTGGCACCGCACGCTCCCGGATATGTTCGGAACGAGAGTCGATAGGGCCTCATTCGGCTCAGCCCAGCGATTGTAGAGCGCGCCAGCGCTGCCGCCCTCGCTGCCCCTGCCAACATGTCCGCCCAGTCCGCCGCCATGCGCCGCGAGATCCCGTGGCATCTCATCGCCGATCAACTACGATAGCCAGTCAACGGCATCTGCGTCGGATTTCACTAGGCCACGACCGCCGCCGCGATCATTCCAACCGAAAGCGCGGCTCCGGCCAGCGGCACCCAGCATGGGACAGTGAAGACGCCCTCGCCGGCCGGTCTCAGCCTCTGAATGCGCCAGAGGGCGATGTCGACGGCCGCGAAAATCCCGAGCGTCAAGGCGTTCGCAAGAGCCAACAGCTGAACGGTAGGATCAAGGCCGTTACCAGCACGATAACTCCCGCTAGGACCGTGGCTGCGATGGGCGTCTGGGTTCGCGGGTTGACGCGGCCGAGTGTGGCAGGCAACTGGCGACGTCGAGCCATGCCGTAGAACAGCCGCGCCAGCATCATGATCTCGACCAGGACGCCGTTAGCTACGGCCAATGCGCCCACAGCGGCAAACAGGCTCGCATACGGACCCTTGAACAAGTCGAGCAGCGGGTTCGCGCCGCCCCGGCCTGAAAACACGAGCAATGTCGCCACGACGACATAGAGAAGTGTGCTCACGGCGATAGCGCCGAGAATGGCATACGTCACCGTGCGGTGCGGATCCTTGGTCTCCTCAGACATATTGACCAGGCTTTCGAAGCCGATGAAGGCAAAGAATGCAATGAAGGCACCGGCAACGACGCCCTGCCAAGCTGCTGGGCTCGTGGGCAACATGCTCCCGACATCGAAGCTTGGCGCGGCGAGAAAGCCCATCCAGGCGGCCATGACGAGGCCCAGGATCTCAACAGTACCGATAGCAGCCGCGAAGTGGACGCTCTCACGCACTCCAGCGATTGCGAGCACAGTGAAGGCGACGACCAACAAGGCTATGAGGGCTGACGGCGGCAAGTGGATGAAGACGGAGAGATAATAGACCGCGCCGCTTGCAATGGAGGCTGCGGCGACCGCAACCGCGAGCGTGAGGGCTACGCCGGTGATCTGTGCGGCCCGGTCGGAGCTGAAGCCTTCCTTGACGAAGGCAGCTGCCCCGGCAGCTTCCGGAAAGCGACTCGCCAGTTCCGCGAAGCACAAGCCGGTAAGGCCGGCCGTAATCCCAGCAAGCAAGAATGACAGCGGTGCGGCCGGGCCGACACGTCCGATGACCGATGCGATCGCAACGAAGATGCCGGCGCCGACGATGACAGCGAGCCCGTAGAGGAGGAGCGGCCAGAAGGTGAGCGAGCGGCGTAATGTAACATGCGCGGTTGCTCGATTGTTATCGGGCGTCATTCCAGCTCCGGGCTGATGCTTGTTTGAAAGAGGCGGCGCGGGCTCAACTCAGCGAACACACGTGCACCAGTTTTATCAGGAAAGAAGGCCGGTCTCTCAAGCTCGGTGCGAACTTGCGTAGATACAGCAAATACAACCGATGGAACCTTGTCCTCTGCCGTACGTTCTTAGCCGGATGGCAGCGAGCAATGTGGGGGCAGTCGTGAATTCCCAGAGGTTAGCAGGCCGCCCCGAGGATCTGGCGGCCCTTCCGGCAAGCGCGATGAGCCTTCTCGTCCCACCCGAGCACTTCCTGGAGGCGCTCCCGATCGCCATATACGCGTGCGCCGCCGATGGTCGGATTCTTTGGTTCAACGAACGCGCCTGCCGACTGTGGGGACGAACGCCACGGGTGGGGGACCCCCACGAGCTATACTGTGGCGCGTATACCGTGTTCGCGGGTGAGCGGCGGATACCGCCCGAAGAGACCCCCATGGCCGAGGTGCTTCGTACCGGCACACCGATACGCGGTGCAGAAGCGCGCGTCCAGCGCCCGGACGGTTCCGAAGTCTGGGCCGAGATCCACATCGAACCCGTACGAGATGAGGCGGGAGCTGTCATAGGCGCAATAAATTGCTTTCATGAGACCAATGGCCCCCCGCGCGAGCATATGCGTTGGCTCGCCGAGGCTTATGACAATGCAAGGATTGGCATCGCGGAGGTCGGGCGGGACGGGAAGTTGCGCCGCCTCAATGCGCATCTTCGGGATATTTTCCAGGCCGCTCCCGAACACAAAACGGTCTTCGACCTGATACACGGCGATGACCGTGAAGCGCTAATTTCCCTGTTCGAGCAGCAGCTGGCCGGTCACCTCGATCATTATGAGCTCGAGCTTCGATTGAGCCCCGAAAACGGGGAGCACCGCTGGGTAAGCATCAGCTCTCGGGGCGTTAAGGATACGCAAGGAACCCACCAGAGCGCTTTCTGGATCGTGCGCGACATCAGCCCACGGAAGGCATCCGAGAAGCGGCTGGAAAGCTTCAGCAAGAGCCAGACCGCACTTCATACGCTGACGGCCACCCTGCAGAGGGTCGGTGCGCCGGACGAAGTATACTCGGCCGCTATCGATGCAATCCGCCGGTCCCTTCAATGCTCGCGCGCGTCTGTGCTGCTGTTAGATGCGCAAGGGGTGATGCGCTTCGAGATGGCGCGAGGACTCTCCCGTACTTACATGGAGGCGGTAGAGGGACATTCTCCATGGGATGCGGGCACCGCTGATGCTCGCCCTATCTGCATAGACGATGTTGTCGCATCGGGTCTGGCCGACGATCTTAAGGGCGCGGTATTGCAGGAGGGTATCCGGGCACTGGCATTCATTCCCATCGAAAGCCAAGACCGCCTGCTCGGAAAGTTCATGGTCTACTACGATGAGCCCCATTCCTTCTCGCGGGCCGAGATAGACACGGCCCGGACCATAGCTCGGCACGTGAGTTTCAGCCTGGAGAGGCTGCATTCGCAGCACTCGGCGCAGCATCTGGCCGCCATCGTGGAATCGTCCTGGGACGCGATCGTAAGCAAGGACACAAATGCGATTATCACGAGCTGGAACGCGGGGGCTGAACGATTGTTCGGCTACACAGTCGCAGAAGCGGTCGGAAAGCCGATCACAATGGTTATACCGCCGGATCGTCTGGATGAAGAGCCCAATATCCTGGCCCGAATCCGCAGAGGCGAGCGGGTCGATCCATTCGAGACCGTTCGCAAACGGCGTGATGGCGCGCTCATCGACGTATCGCTGACGATATCCCCGATCCGCGACAGTGCAGGTCGCATCGTGGGCGCTTCAAAAATCGCCCGTGATATTTCGGGGCAAAAGGCGGCCGAACGCAGCCTGCGGGAAAGCGAGCAGCGGCTGCACGATCTCTTATCGGCAATTCCGGCTGCCATCTACACAACGGATGCCGACGGGAGGCTGACCTACTTCAATGATGCCGCGGTTGAGTTCTCCGGTCGACGACCCGCTCTCGGCGTTGACAGATTTTGCGTAAGCTGGAAACTCTTCAAACCAAGCGGGGAGCCTCTGCCGCACGATGAATGTCCGATGGCGCTCTCTCTCAGGGAGGGCCGGCCGGTCCGCGGCGTAGAGGCGGTGGCAGAGCGACCTGACGGTACACGGGTCCCATTCATTCCCTATCCAACACCTCTGCGCGACAGCTCCGGCAAGATTGTCGGTGCTATCAACATGCTCGTCGATATAAGCCAGAGGAAGGAGGCCGAAACGCAACAACGGCTTCTCCTCCACGAGCTGAACCATCGTGTGAAAAACAACATGCAGATGCTCCAGGCCCTGCTTGCGCGCTCAGCACGTCGGGCCTCAAGCTCGGAGGCGCGGTTGAGCTTGGAGGAGGCATCGGCCCGCGTCGCAGCTCTCGCGTCGGCCCAGCGGGTCCTATACGGGCAATCCGGCGGGCAGTTGTTCGCATCAGACCGGCTTGTGAAGGAGGTTTGCGACGCGGCGCGCCAGACGTTCCCAGCGGCGGTGACTTTGACGCATGAAGCGGCATCCATCGAGCTCAACAACGACATCGCGATGCCGCTCGCGCTGATCTTAAATGAACTGCTCACCAATGCCGTCAAGCATGGAGCACGGGGCATAAATGAAGCAGAGGTACGGGTATCGCTTCAGCAATCGGAGGGAGATTTGGTACTTTCGGTTGAAGACGATGGACCAGGCTTTGATCTGGAGAGCGTGCGTAAATCTTCATCCGGCATCCAGCTTATCGGAGGGATAGCCCGGCAGGTTGCCGGCAACCTCACGATCACCCGAAGGCCCCGCACCCGCGTAACTTTGCGATTTCCGGTGAAAACCTGATGATTTTTGACCGACTTGACACGACGCGGCTGCCCGAGATCACAGCATCACCGGTCAGGGCTCCGATCATACTCAACATGCGCGACGATGGGATTGGAGCGGAGAAGGTGTCATCGCAGGGCGACGTTGTGCTCATAGTCGAGGATGATTTTCTCATCGCGATGGATTTGGAGGCGGCCCTCACCGATGCGGGATACAAAGTAGCTGCCGTAGCAGTAACCGCTGATGAGGCAATTGCTTTGGTCTCCGCGCACGCACCGGCCGTCGTTCTCATGGATATCCGACTGCTAGGCGACCGCGATGGGATCGATGCCGCCCTGGAGATCTATCGCTTATATGGCATTCGCTCGGTGTTCACGAGCGCCCACTCAGATGAAGAATCTCGCCGTCGAGCGGAGCCGGCAATGCCCTACGGCTGGATTGAGAAGCCCTATGCGGTCGGTACGATCGTGAGTTTTCTTCAACGCCTCAAAGATACCACCTGATTTATTTTTGTCGGAGCGGAATGCTGCCGCTGAGCGGAAAGCTTGGCGTTACTGCCCCATCGCGTACATCTGCAATGCGATGCCGATAAGGACGACGTGCGCGCCAACGAGCCGAACAAAAGGTACGACGAAGTCGCGCATCGGATGATCCTCATTATGGCTGCGTTAGTCGACCCGCACGTCTAAGCGACTGGAGACTGGCCTCAAGAACGCAATCTGTGGGGATTTGTTCCGAGTTGGCGAATACGTATCCGGTCGGACTCAAGACGTGCTTAATGCCGCCGCTTAAAGCGCTCTCCTCGGTCAGCATTGGCGGCCCGCCACGTAGCCGTCTTCACTTTCTGCCAATGGGGACATCGTCCCGACCGGTACGGCAGATCCACCAGCACGACTGCTCACCGTGCTCGGCTCTTATCGTCGATCCGCATTTTGTTGAGTGCTCGAGAAGATCGACCGCCAAACTGGCCTACGGCTCACCAAGAAGTCGGCGTCGCCTGAGGTACTTGCGCTTAGCCACGCCAAGGCACGCGAAATGCGACACCTAAATCTCACAAGCTCGATCATCCTCGTGGTGGACATCTCCTCGGCACTCGAAGATGCGGGTGCGGCAGTGGAGATCGCCGGGTCCGTTGACGAAGCCCTCTTTCTCGTGGACGGACAAACGTTCGATGGCGCGGTCATTGACTTCGCTCTCGGCGATCAGACGGCGCAAAGCCTGTGCGACGTCCTTGTCCCCCGTGGCGTCCCAATTGTGATGTACACGGCCTCCAGCCTGGCAATCGCCGACCCATCCATATCGGTGTTGGCAAAGCCAGCGCCGACTATGGTGCTTCTCGAATGTGTTGAGCGGGCCATGGAGCGGGCTCGAGCCGGTGGTGCCGTGCACAGGTTCGAGAAAAACCGGCACGCGAGCTAACGTTGAGCGCGATGGAACGCGCCTCGGACGCTGGGCTGAAAAAGAATGGCAGTGGGACATGGAAGGCTTCATCGACCACATCGAAAACGCTACTGAAGACAATAGTCATTTCCGCCGTGTCGTTTACACCGGCGAACATCTTCAGCTCGTTCTGATGTCGATTGCTCCAGGTACAACATCAAGAACGCCGGCGAAAAGCCCCTCAAGCTGTATACGATCTACGGCCCGCCTCATCATCGCGACGGATACGTGGCTGCCACAAAAGATGAAGCAATCAAGGCGCGTGAAGAATTCGACGGCAAGACCACGGAAAAACGAACTTCCTAAAAGCTTACCGAAAGGACTCTGCCGAGGAACCACTCGCTGCTCCGACCGAGTTAGCAGCATGACCGCTGAACGCCCTCTGGAAGCGGTCATAGGCCCCGCGGGCGCCTTCCCCCCAGCCCGCCGGCCTCAGTACTCCCCGTACCCGCGCCTCATCATCGAAGGATAGTCGTATGAGCCTCGACATCGCACTCGTCGTCCGCAGTTTTTGCCGGGACCCACTGAACCGCAAGCTCGCTCATGGACTGACGAAGCTTGCGCCCTCGGACTTTGCCTTCAAGGAGCTGAGGATCGATGACCCTGTACAATCAAAATGATGACGCCAACCAAGCGCCTCAGGTAAAGCGGCTCAAATCGGAGATTGCTGCCGCGAAGGGCATTCTCGTTGTGACGTCCGAATACAATCGATCCATACGGGCGTTCTGAAGATGCGCTCGATCACGCATCGCGGCCCTACGGCCATAGCGCCTGGGCCGGCAAGCCTGCGGGGGTTATTGGTATTGGTCTGCTCCCCTGAAGTGGCTCCGGTCTGAGTGAGCGAATCCGGCTATTCCAACCTCGATCGAGGAGAAGATGGAATGGCACGGAAGCGATACACGACGGAGCAGATCATCGGGTTTCTGCGG
>JAEZRM010000149.1 GCA_023412805.1 Pseudomonadota bacterium
GCGCACTCAGGATTGCTTGTGAGCCGAAATCGCACGAAAATGCTCATGAACCCGATGCAGACGCTAACTGCTTGGTAGACCGCCAGCCGCAGACCCCTTCGTCGCGTTCTCACACAACCAAGACCCATAGCCGTCATTTTGAGGTCAGACAGACGATTGGCAAAGGGTAGGCAGCGCGGCACTCAAATGATGCCATGCTCTCTCAGTAGCGTCTGCTCGTCGCCTGATACCCAACCGAAGACTTTCGGTTCCCCGTCCAACTTCTGAACGAGATAGTGAACATCGAAATCTATCGCTACGTCCGGCTGATCCTTGCGGGCATAGACTGCTGTCCACGTAACATGGGCGACGCAATGATGTTCGTCTATCGGGGAGAGGACGACATTGCGTATTCGCATTTCCTTCGTCCCTATCGCACGATAGTGCGCATAACCTTGCGCCAGGATTTGCTTGAATTGCTCGTCATTCTTTCCGGTCTTTACCCCGGCAGGTGCGGCGCCTATGAACTCGGAAGTATACAGTGATGAGACCTCCTCCATGTCCACATCGCCGCCGAGGGACCGATTGAAAAAGTTCGCGTATCGCTCGAATAGCTTGCGTACGGCACTCTCCATCATTCCTCTCCGAGTGTAGCCGTTGCAGTGTGCGTCAATAAAATCAATCCGTCGAGTTTTGCACGAGGCCACTGTCTGCTCCTGGCCCGAAGCGGACGCCATGCCGAACGTAGCTGTGGCGGAGGCGCGTTCCCTCGTCACGCTCCTGCGTGAGGTCAGAAGCGCCCCTACTTACTGCCCTGGGAATATTCGTGAACTTTAAGCGCCTGCGCGTCCCGACGCCTAAACCTACCAGTTGTCGCCATCGGTGAAGGCGACGGTGCCAGAGTCGCCGAACCGAATGCAGCGAGTCGTACCAGTCGAAAGGTCCACAGTGTGACGGCATCCAGTTTTGGGCCGCCTGTAAGCGCCCGCACGCTAGTCGAAATGGTAGCTCAACCCGATCCGGCCGATATGTCCTTCGAAGCGTGTCGAAATGCTCACGTCATTCACGTGTATGGGCGTGCCTGCACCGAGCCCTCCAGCTAACAAAGGGGCAATCTCGCCGGCGCTGAAATTCCTGGAGCCGAGATCGTAGTAGAGATATTCGCCGTTGATACTCCACCTTGCGCCTAGCATCGCCTCGATGCCGGCGCCGAGGGTCCAGCCGAAGCGCATATCCGACGAGCGGTGCCGGGCACTCGCATCGGCGAGAAATGGGTTAGTGTTCGTCTGCTCGATGAAGGTGCTGGTCTGGATGTTGGCGTAGGCCAAGCCACCCGTGGCATACACGAGCACCGAGGGCATGACGAGCCAGCCCAGGCGGCCACGCAGCGTGCCGATATAGTCGAGCGACTGATCGATCCGCACCGTAGAGGTTAGCGTCTGAAGAGAAAGGGTTTGGGTCGCGGCCTCGAACAAGGCTTGCGAATCGAGGGCCGTGCCCTGCAAATCGGCCTCGAGGCCTACGACGACCTGAGGTGAAATCCGGAAATTGTACCCAAGCTTGCCTCCAGCCATGACGCCGGAAGGCGAATTTCCCGGCAATGCGCTGGGCAACGCGGCTACGTAGCTCGCCGCGTGGTCGGGCGCGAAAAGCTGCGCGGGATTGACAAACGTCGTGGCCGAAGTGATGCCGGTATCGGAGATTCGGCCCCACGTGCCACCGACGGTCAGGCCAGCATAAAAGCCCTGCCAGTTCGCCTCGGTCGATTGAGCTTGAGCGGCTGCCGGAAAAGCCAATACAAGCGCGGACAATATTGTTGCGCGTGCGATTTTCAAGTTGCCCCCATCGGCACGCTCTCGCGTAGTCCGTATTTTCGAACATCATTCAGAATCAAGACTTACGTAGTTTCGGGCGGAGCTTTAACAACAATTCAGATGCGGGCGAGGCGGTCAACGTTGATAAGGTCCCGACAGCAGGCACGGCATCCGCCATCACAGCCATCATCTGCCTTCGGTTCATAGCGCTGGATCACATGGACAAGGTGACGATCCTCAGATCGTCGCCGATTTTCCTCGGGGGTGCATAGGGGCAAGCCCTGATCGCGCGGAGAGTTGGCTTGTTGGAATGTGACTTCCACTCCTGGCCCAGGGCATTGGAGAGGTGATGCCCGGTTACCGAGGTATTGTCGACATTCACGGTGATGGGCGGCAGCTGAGAGGCTCGCAGAAGATCAATGTTCGCTTACGGCACTAGTCGACATGCCCAGAGTCTCTCGGTGGATTCTCAGCAACCAAATGTGTGGTCGATTGTCGGCGGATAGCAGAAGGGCGATGGATTGCTGACGATGAGCGTCCGGTCGCCGCCCTGACCATGACATGCCAAACGCCCGGCAAGCTGACAGAAGTGCGACGCGACGACAGTCGCGATTGTACTAGACTACGATTGCCAGCGGAACCTTCTCAGGCACACCGCCGACTTGAACTTGTGTGCCCAAGATGGTTCAAGGGGGCAAGACTGGATGCAATCAGCGCATAATCTTTACCAAGGAGGAGACGAAAAAATGGAGATTGATCGCAGGACCTATCTCGGTGGCATGGGCGCTGCTCTAGGCGCGGGGTTGCTGCCGGACATGGTCGCTGCACAGGCACAGTCGGCGCCCGGCTTGCCCTCCACGATGATCTGGAGCGTCTATGACGTCGGCGCGTCGGGCTATGTCGAGGCCTCTGCAATCGCGGACGCACTGGGCAAGGCCTACGGCACGCGCGTTCGTTTGCAGCCTTCGGGCACTTCGATTGGGCGCATCCAGCCGGTCAAGGAGCGTCGTGTATCGCACGGATGGCTCGCGACGGAAGTCTTCTTTGCTGCCGAAGGGCTTTATGAATACGCTGCGCCAAATTGGGGTCCGCAAGACCTGCGCTGCTTGCTCGGACGCATGAACTCGCTTTCGATTTGCGTGACCAAGACCAGCGGCATTAAAACGCTGCAGGATCTCAAGGGCAAGCGTTACGCGATTGCCAAAGCCAATACCTCTGTCAACGCGAAGATCGAGCCCATTCTCGAGGCTGGCGGCATATCTTACAAGGATATGCAGGTCATTGAGTTCCCAAGCTATGGCGCGTCATTGAAAGCCCTCATAGAGGGCCGCGCAGACGCCGCAGGCGCAGCTTTGACGACAGTGTCGCTGCGTGAGCTCGAAGCAAGTTCCTACGGTATCGACTGGATTGAGCTGCCGGAAACCGACAAGGAGCTGTGGAGCAAGATCCAGCGCGCCATACCGCTTGCAGCTCCCTACTCCGAGACGTTCGGCTCGGGCGTATCCAAGGAGAATCCGAAGACGGTCATGGGCTACAAGTACCCGATGATCACCGTCTATGGAGACGCAAAGGAAGAGGAAGTTTACGCCGTCACCAAGGCGATCGTGGACACCTACGACACCTATAAGGCTGCGTCACCGATCATGGAGCGTTGGGAGGTCAAGAACTCCGGCAGCTTCCCGAAAGACGCGCCATTCCACGACGGAGCCATCAGGCTCCTAAAAGAGAAGAACGTATGGACGCCTGAGCACCAGAAGTGGCAGGACGGCATCGTCAAGCGGCACAAGCTGCTGCGCGAGGCTTGGGCAGTCATGATGAAGGAGCCTGCGGCCAGTGGCGCAGATGCGGCAAAGCTCCAGGAGATGTGGATGCCGCGTCGCGCAGAGATACTCAAGGCTCTCTAGTTCTCCCGCATTGTAGCGGGCGCGTCAGGTACTGGCGCGCCCGCGCTCCTTTGAGCAGCAGCGGACTACCATCTCTCGAGCCCTCAAGGCTGCGGGCGCGATGCAAAGTGATTTCAGGGGGTGATCTGAATGGCGACTGAAGGGCAGACGACTGCTGAGATCATGGAAGATCCCGAGGCGCGCTCGGCCCGACTCGTCGGGGCGGCTTTCTGGGTAACGTTTGCTCTGACCGTCGTCGGACTGTTCCTCTCCATCAATCAAGTCTTCAACCTCGGATTCGCCGGCTTCAGGCCGATCAGCACCGCCTACTACTACCTGATGATCGGCATTTTCGGTGCGATCGGCTTCCTGGTCTATCCAGTGCGCAAGCCATGGCATGGCCCTGTTCCGTGGTACGACTGGATGTGTGCCGCGGCGCTGCTTTGCCTCACCATCTGGATCGCCATGCGAGCTCAGGCGATCATCGACGCCGGTTGGAATACGACTGGACCGCTCCATGCAACCATCGTCGCAGGCGCCGTCGTTGTTCTTGTTCTCGAGGGACTGCGCCGCACCGGCGAGATGATCCTTTTCATCTTCTGCCTCGTGTTTGCGTCATTTCCTCTCTACGCCGGCTACATGCCGGGCTTCCTATGGGGCGTTCAGCTCGATCTTGCCCAGACTCTAAATGAACATGTCTACGGCCTCGAGAGTCTGATCGGCATACCCATGCAGGTTGTCGCCGACACCCTGATCGGCTTCCTCGTGTTCGGCGTGGTTTTGTCGACCACGGGGGGCGGGGCGTTTTTCATGGAGTTCGCCTCGGCATTGTTGGGAACGTCCCGCGGTGGCCCCGCGAAGGTCGCAATCATCTCGTCGGGCTTGTTCGGGATGCTGTCTGGTAGCCCGACCTCGAACGTCTTGACGACCGGAACGCTCACCATTCCGACCATGAAGCGCTGCGGCTACCCGCCGGTCTATGCTGGTGCGGTCGAAGCTTGCGCCTCGACCGGCGGTGCGCTCATGCCGCCAGTGATGGGGGCAGCCGCCTTCATCATGGCCAACTTTCTGAACGTTCCATACGCAGAGGTCGTCATCGCGGCATTCTTGCCCGCGTTGCTCTTCTATTTTGCTCTATTCGTGCAGACCGATTTCTACGCGGGGCGGAATGGCCTTCGTGGCGTCGAAGCGCACGAGGTTCCGCCGCTCATGGCGACCCTTGCCGGTGGGTGGTACTACATCGCCGCAATTATCGGTCTTACCGTCCTGCTGCTGGTCTGGCGCCTTGAAGGCGAAGCGCCCTTCTGGGTTTCGCTTTTCCTCGTGCTTGTGGCTGTTGCGAGAGCCCGCACGATCGGCTTCACAGCCAAACGCTTTGCAGGCCTCGTCGTGGATGTCGGCCAGTCCATTGCCCAGATCGTCGGTTTGATTGCCGGCATAGGTCTCATTATCGGCGCGCTTTCGATTACGGGCGTCGCGAACTCGTTCTCACGCGAACTCGTGCAGTATGCCGGCAACAACGTTTTCCTTCTGCTCGTCACCGGCGCTATCACGAGCTTCATCCTCGGCATGGGGATGACGGCCTCGGCTTGCTATATCTTCGTCGCGATCACAGTTGCGCCAGCGTTGATCAGCCTGGGGCTCGATCCAATGGCTGTGCATCTGTACGTCTTCTACTGGGGGCTCGTGTCCTTCATCACGCCACCGGTGGCGCTGGCGGCGATCGCTGCGGCGTCGATTGCCAAAGCAGACGCGATGGCCGTCGGCTTCAAGGCTATCCGCATTGGTTGTCTGCTGTTCGTGCTCCCGATGCTGTTCGTTCTGCAGCCAGCTTTGATCCTGAAGGGGCCGTTGTTGCAGGTATTGCAGGTTTCCGCGACCGCTATCGGTGCGGTGCTTCTCCTGGCTGCGGCATTCGAAGGTTACTTCTACCGGATCGGGAATCTGCCAATCTGGTCGCGCATTGTGATTGGCTTCGCCGGGTTCATGATGCTGATCCCTGAAACGTACACCGACCTCCTGGGGCTCACTCTGGGGAGCGCGACGTTGGCGGTCTTGGTTCTTTCCGGGCGTCGGGCGGCAGCCGAGTAGAGGTACTCTGCAGCAAGTGTCATCTTGAGATGATACTCGCACTGGCTGGGGATAATGCCGTCAGTTCAATCAAACGCCCTCGTCTCCGGGTGTGATTATTCACGCTTGTGATTTCTATCGCTCAGTGTCTGAATGCAGGTCGGCGGCCAGGCGGCAGGCCTCGCGCTGGATGGAGTGAGGGGAAATGCTCGTCAAGCAAGTGGCCAACGTCCTCGAGTTGATGGAGTACTTTGCTAAGCGCAGGAAGCCGTCGACTCTCGCGCAGATCGCCGATGACCTCGAATGGCCGCGATCGAGCACGTTCAACATCGTTGGGACGCTGGCGGACAGGGGCTATCTCTACGAGCCGACGGCTAGGCGCGGATACTATCCGAGCCCGCGCTGGCTGGCGGTCGCCCAAGCAGTCGGCGAGGCCGAACCTCTCCCCGAAGCCGTGTGCGATGCGGTCGCCGACATCGCTCTCCAGACGGGCGAGACAACCGCCGTAGGATCAGTCGCTGGCACGTCCGTCATCATGCTTTATGTAATCGAGTCGAAGCACCCGCTGCGTTATTTCGCCCAGGTCGGTACGCTCGTGCCGATCCAGGCGAGCTCCGCAGGGCGCGCTCTGCTTGCCCAATACACACCGCAGGAGCGGCGCGCTCTCTACAAGAAAATTAGTTTCGATCGCTATTCGAAGACGAGCCCCGCCAACGCCGCTGCCGTCGAAGCCGAGATCCTCGAGGCGGTCAAGCGCGGTTATCACCAGAGCAACTCCGAGTACATCGCCGACCTCGCCGGCGTCAGTCTATCGCTACCTATTGGGCAGCGGCGGTTGTCGCTCGTGGTGGCTGGACCAGTCTCCCGCTGCTTGGACCGCAGGCCGAAAACGGCAAAGATCATGAAGGCTGCGGTCAAAAAGTATCTAAGCGATATCTGATCCCGCGATTCCGCGGTTGACGTATCGGAACAGGCGAGGCAGCTTGGACACCCTGTCCACACTTTTGACTGATGCGTTCAGAATACTGAATTGATGGACGTGCAGTCCGTTGCCGGGCCGCCCATTGAGGCGGCTCCAACAAAAAAGAAAATCGGGAGGAGGGACCTCATGCGCCTGGCGGGTAAGCTCGCGGTCATCGCCGTTGAAGCCTCCGGAAAGAGGCCACGGATAGAAGTTGAAATCTTCCGGCGGTGGAGCGCGACCGCGCCTCCAAATCAATCTCGCAGTTCTGCCACAGCTCTGCTGCCACCACTCACAGGTGACGGGCTAACGTCAGCTGTCATTTGATCAAAACAGAAAGACCAGGGAGATGCTCGTGACCCGTTTCATCGATCCAAGATCCCTTCGCGGGACAATTGCCGCCGGAGCCGCCGCCTTGTTGGCCGCGAACCTGATGACGCAGGGTGCCGCGGCGCAGAGCAAAATGCGCATCGCACACGCCTATCCGGAGCACACTCAGCACGGACGCAACATGGCCTTCTTCAAGCAGAAGGTCGAGGAGCTCACCGGCGGCCGCCTAGCAGTCACGATCCATCCGAATGCCGAGCTCGGCGGGATCAGCCAAGAAGTGACGATGGTACAAACCGGAACGGTTGACGCCACCTATAACATCAGCGGCATCGTCGAGGGCGTCGATCCAGGCGAAGCAATCTGGAACATTCCATTCCTGCTCAAGGTGGCGCCTGGTCAGGGCGAGCACATGCGCCGCGTCATGAATGACAAGACCATCCAGGACATTCTCGCCAAGCGGCAAGCCGGAAAGGGTTTGAAGCGGCTAGGTCACATTCCGACGCTCAACGGCTTCATGGTCGTCGGCAACAACGTCCGCGCCGTTGAGAAACTCGACGACCTGAAGGGCCTGCGCATCCGCCATCCCGGTGGTTTGATGGGGGAGCTGTACATCCGCAACCTCGGCGCTTCACCGATGACCGTTGCGGGGGCGGAAGTGCCCGTCGCACTACAGCAGGGCGTTGTGGACGGTCTCGTGACCACGCCGGTCCATTACCACGACGCGCGCTGGCACACGAAGTTCATGACTCTGCCGTTCTATGCCGGCTACGGGCTGCCATTCCTCGCAAGCTTGCGCTGGTGGAATAGCCTGCCGAAGGATCTTCAGGAGATCATCGAGACCAAAGCCATCCCTGAAACTCAGGCTTACGCTGCGAAAGCGGTCGACGAGCTTGAGATCCGCTACATCAAAGAAATGCAGGCAGCACCCTACAATGTGAAGATCAGCTGGTTGAGCCCCGAGGAGATGGAGAACTTCGCCGGCAAGGTGCGTGACGCGGCCGTCGAGCGCTTTGTCAAGGCGGTCGGGGCCGATGGCCAGACGATGGTCGATCAGGTCAAGAAGCTCGGTGAGGGCATCGAGATCAAGCGTTGATCTTTTGGGCGAACCCGCTTCGGGTCGGCGCATACCAGTGCGCCGGCCCGATCACTGTGGAGAGCAAGCGCCGTGCTACAGCGCTCTATGGATGTCCTCGAGAAAATACTCTTCTTCGTCTCTGGGCTGGCCATGCTTGCCAGTGTCGGCTTGGCTTTCGCCGCTGTCATTATGCGGTATGTCTTCAGCTTCTCGCTAGAATGGATTGAGGAAGCTGCACGCTATCTCGCCCTGTTCGCGGCCTTCATCGTTGCGGGGCCTGTTCTACGCAATAAGGGGCATGTAGCGCTCGACTTACTCGTTACAGGCCTCACCGGCGCACGTCAGCAATTACATCTCTTCGCCGTGAACCTCGCAGCCTTCATCGTTGGCGGCGCGATCTTTGCCTGGGGCGCGGAACTTGCGCTGCAGACCTTTGAGTACGGCGTGCTTACCGCCTCGCTGCAGTTCCCGCAGTGGCTACCCTACAGCATCGTACCGCTCGGCATGGCCATACTGGTGCTGTTCAGTCTCGTCGGAATGATCGCTGCAATCCAGGCAATGCGCGCGCCCGCGCCAGAGGCGCGCACGCAACCCGAGCAATAGGCCGGCGAGCCTGCTTGCAACAATGGCGCGGACCGAAACGCGCAATAAATCGACACAAATGGGGAGAACACGCTGTGCTGGGAGTTGGCATCGGCATTTTGGCCGGACTGGTGCTCGCGGGACTGCCGATCTGGATCGCACTGACCGTGAGCGCCATCTTCCTGACGTTCTTCTTCATGGCGATGCCCGCAGTCAGTGTGCCGATGACGATGTTCGGCAGCATAGACAGCTTCGTGCTGCTCGCGGTACCGTTCTTCCTGCTCGCCGGCAATATCATGGCCTACTGTGGCCCTGCCCGATACATCTACGACGCAGTCGACAGTTACGTCGGCCACATCAAGGGCGGGATGGCGTTTACGACCGTGCTCACCTGTATGGTCTACGCAGCGATCACCGGGTCGACGACAGCGACGCTTGCCGGCGTCGCCGCGCTTGCCACGCCGCCGATGGTGCGCGCCGGCTACAGCAAGGAGTTCATCGCCGGCCTGCTCTCCGTGAGCAGCACGCTCGGGCAGATGATCCCCCCCAGTATCATCATGATCCTCTACGGCGCGCTCGCTCAGCAGAACGCAGGCCTGCTCTTTATCGCCGGTATTGTTCCTGGCATTCTGATCGGCCTCGCGCTCGGCGTCACGGGAATGCTACTCAGCCGCAAGTACCAGCGTGATCAGCAGACGCGTCAGAGCTGGGCACAGTGCGGTCAGGCGACAATAAAGGCACTCCCGGCCATATTCATGCCGATCATCGTGTTGGGCGGTATCTACGGCGGGGTCTTCACACCCACTGAAGCGGCTGCGGTCTCTTGCGTCTATGGTTTGCTGATTGCAGCCTTCGTTTATCGAGGCATCACCTGGCACAATTTCTATCATCAGGCGGTGAAGGGCGCGGTCAGCAACAGCTCGATGATCTTTTTGCTCGTAGCGGGAGCGCTACTCTTCACATCACCACTGGCTTTCGCGCGCCTGCCGCAGGAAGTCGCCGCCTGGACGATCGGCTCCGGCTTGTCGCCCATGGAGCTCGTTCTGATGATCACCCTGCTTTGGCTCATCATGGGGATGTTCCTCGACCCCCTGCCCATCATGTACTTGACCGTGCCGGTGGTGCTGCCTGCCCTGATCGCTGCTGACGTGAACCTGATCTACATGAACGTGATCCTGGTCCTGAGTATGCAGATCGCCCAGATCACGCCACCGTTCGGCATCTCCCTGTATGTGACGAGCGGTATCATGGGCGTACCTATCACTCGTGTGGTGCGCGCGTCCCTGCCATTCCTGCTGGTACTTCTGGTGTGCTTGGCTGTGCTGCTTGCCTTTCCCCAGATCAGTTTGTTCCTCCCCGAGCTCATGTCGAAATAGGACAAAGCCCATTGTGTTTTCGCGAGGCCGCGCTTTAGTTGGGCAGCTCGAGACAGTCTGATCAATGTGCGCAACGGCACTCGTTCTGGGGGGGCGAAAATTGCCTTCTCATGCGGATCGAGGGGCTCGGCTCGGGAGATAGCCGAAAAAAAGAAGGTCGGCATTTATCCGCCCTACGCTCTCGCCAGAATCTGGACGCGATCGCAGCCGCGCTCTATCTGCAGGTCAGCTTAGGAGGTTGGAGAGGGCTGAAGGCAAGTCATGCAGTAAGCGGTCGACCACCGAGATCGGCAAAACCCATCGATCCCAGGGCGCCTCGAGCGCGTGCTTTCGATCGGGAGCTGATCTTGCGGATGGCACGCGCATCGGTGTTCGCGCCGAGCAGAAAGTCCGTACACATGGGCGCTACCGATCAGCACGGCGTGACAAGTCAAAAAGTCCTTGCCAACAGGATGCCGTCCACACATGGGATCGATCGTAGCGGCCTGTAATGAGGAATCCCTGAGATGACTAAGCGGTTCAAGATTGGCGACCACGTCAGATGGAATTCCGAGGCAGGCCACGTGACCGGCAGGATCATTGCCGTTCACACCTCGGACTTCGTCTTCAAGGGTTACACGCACCACGCGCCGGAGAACGATCCACAATACGAAATCACGAGCGACAAGACGGATCATATCGCGGCTCACAAGGGTAGCGCCCTCGAGTATGCATGATGGATGGCGGCATCCCCTTCTTCACGATCGGCCATTCGAACCGGAGCATCGGAGAGTTCACTGAGCTGTTAAGGGACGTCGACATCCACATCCTGGCCGACATCAGAACGGTCCCGAGATCGAGGGCCAATCCGCAGTACGCCAAGGGCGAGATAGGCATCGCGCCATTCGAGATGGGCTATACGCCATGTCGCCAGCGGTGGCATGAGGAGCGTCCCTACGCCGATGCCGCTGACGGCCAGATCAGAGGCCAAGCCGGTGCTTGACGAACCAGCGCTGCACAACGCCGAGCGTCGGGACGTATTGCGCGAGATCGGCAAGGCCTGGGCGCCGCATAGGACTGTGGCTGCGTGGTATCTCTGGCGCGTTCCACGCGAACGCGCAAATACCCTGAAGTGACGAACGATCATCTCGGAGCGCTACCCATTGAGCGGGCCAGGTGGCATCTGGAGGTCATTACTATGATCGGTCTGTTCGTGTTGGGGATCATTCTCGTCGCGATGCGCGGGGCGTTCGTTTGCCGGCCGGTCGAGTAGGCGGCAAGAGAGATGCATCGAGGAGAGCCGTCAATGCTTACGGCCGAGCTCTCGGCAAGCGCAGCACAAGAAATCCAATCACCAGCACGTTGGCGATGTTGAAGATGATGCCTGTCATGAATGCCGGCGCGTACGTGCCGAATTGGTCGTAGAGCAGGCCCGCCAACCAACTACCGACGGCCATGCCGCTCATACCTGCAAACAGCGTGAGCGGCATCCTCCACGACGCTTCCGATGATGGAAACACGTCACGCACGGCAACAGAGTAAGCCGGAATGATGCCGGCGAAACCGAGGCCGTAGGCGGCGGCGACAACGAACAGGCCAGCTTCATCTTGCGTAAGAGAGAAGGCCACAATCGCCATCGCCTGCAAGATCGAGCCCGCCAGAACCGTGCCGAGGCCGCCAATGCGATCGGCCAGTGCGCCCCAGGCCTGCCGGGCCAGAAAAGCGGCTGCGAGCATGACCGACAGCATGGTCGCGCCACGGGCTGGTGAAATGCCGATATCGGTACAGAAGGCGACCAGATGTGCCTGCGGCAGAGCCATCGGAATACAACAGAAGAAGGCGGCTGCACACATGAGCACCTGCACCACATTAGGCGGCATCCCACCGAATTGTCGTTCCGGAGTCGCGGCGGCAGTTGCAATTCGTGACGGAGCGGGAACGGGCTTGAGTAGAAGTGCCGCCGGCAACAGAACCACCAACACCAGAATGCCGTATCCCATCATGAGCGCTTGCCATCCGATGCTCGAAAAGGCCCGCTCAAAAAGCGCAGGCCAGACGACGCCTGCGAAATACTGCCCCGAAGAGATGAGAGCGATTGCCGTTCCGCGGCGGCGATCGAACCATCGACTGATGTAAATCAGCAGCGGGGGATGGATTGCGCTATTGCCAAAAAGGCCCATCAGGATGTGGCCGGCAAAGAGTGCCCAAATCGAACCGAGTGAAGCGAGTGCGAGCCCAGCAGCGGTCATGCAAACGCCGAATGCGACGATGGTGCGAATGCCAATGCGATCGGCGAGCCACCCCATCAGGATGCCGCCCAAGCCCGTGCCAATCCAGACAAGCGCGATGATCAGAGATACGAAAGAGCGGTCTGTGTTCAGCGCTTCCTGAATTGGCTTCAACCCAACTACCAGGAGCAGTGGCGATCCGTAGGCAATCGTCAGAACTGCAAGGACGTACCAAGCGGTCCGCCAAGATGCTGTGGTCTCAATGCTGGCTGACGCTTTGCCGTCGGCACCGGAGCCCCCGTCCATAACGCTTCCCCACTTCATGCTTGTTCTTGGCGCCGATCGTAGAGGCGAGTTTGGCGATCACAAGACTTCTATTTGGAGGACTGACCTGCTCTCCCGCCGCTGGCGTTGGTCGATTGACGATTTTCGAGACGCTTCATATACGGACGCGCGGTCCGCGGCGGGACACGTCAAGCTATTCGAGGCATGGATTGCGGATATTTTCCTCAGGGCAACAAAATGACCGTCACTAGCCGGGGCGTGGTGGCCCTGATTGCGACCACGCTTGGCTGGGCGAGTGGCTGGGTTGGCACGAAGATCGTTCTGCAGACATGGACGCCCATGTTCTGTCGCGGGCTGGCCGGAGTCATTGCCGCACTGCTATTGGCGGCGCTGGCGAACTATCGAGGTGAGCGGCTGGCGGTACCTCCGGGCGCATGGCCACGCCTCGGTTTCGCAGCGCTGACAAACGTGTTCGCCTGGATGGGGCTTGCGGCTATCAGCCTTGTCTGGCTGACGGTCAGCGAAGCGACGCTTCTTGTCTTCACGATGCCCATCTGGTCGACGTTGATCGCGTGGGGCGTGCAAGGTGAGCAGCCCAATTTGCGAGGTTTTCTCGCGCTTGCCCTGGGGTTCTCCGGTATCATCGTGCTGTTTGGTCCCAACGTCGTTTCAATTGACATGGGCAAGCTGCCGGGTATGGCCTTCGCGCTTAGCTCCGCGATCCTGTTCGCGGCCGGCGCCGTCCTCAATTCGAGGTCGCTGCCACTACCGCCGTTTGCCTCGATTTCCTGGCAGCTGATTCTTGGCTGCTTGCCACTGCTGATTTTGGGCATCACCATTGAGAAGCCGCGCTTGTTCGCGCTCGATGTGCCCGGCTTCTGGGCGATGATCTACATGGTCCTTGTCCCGATGGGCCTCTGCTTCATCATGTGGTTCGAGGCACTCCGGCACTTGTCACCGGTGGTGGCGTCGATGGGCACACTGCTGGTGCCACTGGTCGGCACTGTGTTGGCTGCACTCGTTCTTGGAGAGCCGCTCGGTTCGCGGGAGGTCGTAGCGATGGCCCTCACGCTGACCGGAGTCTTGCTTGCTCTGTTAACACCTCGTCGCAGGCCATCCGTTGGCCGGGGTTGATCTGTTACGGCTTGGCCCGCACGAAACCACTTTGATGGCAACGCGGTTCGAGCGCCGATGATCCGACGCGTTTGAATGAGCGAGACGAGGCGAGCAGTGGAGTGCCCCGTCGGCCGTCGAGTAGTCAAGGAATGGCGACGATTTGGTCTGCCCCTGCTCGCGAGACCAGGAATTAAGTTGGAGCCGGACCGCTATCCGCCAGCATCTGGTCGGTGTGAGCGCAGCTTTGTAGTCAATCCCAAGGCGGCACCGGCCCCAGGCGCGCCGCCAGAAAATCAATCGTTGCGCGGACCTTGGCAGGAGGACGCCGGTCCGCAGGGTAGATGGCATAAACACCACCGAGTTCGATCGGATCATGATCGAGCTTCAGCGGGGTCAACAATCCGGCGCGGATCTCGCGCGCCACCAGAAATGTCGGTTGGTAGACGATGCCCTGCCCGGCGATGGCCGCTGCTACCAGGGCGTCGCCGTTGTTGGCACTGAGAGTCCCCTTGATGGTGACCACGGCCTTGCCGTCGCGGCCGAACGTCCAGCGATCGGCACCAACGACGCGTGACAGCGTGTAGCCAAGGCACGTGTGCTTCTTCAGATCGGCGATCGTTCGCGGACGGCCACGCGCGGCGATGTACGACGGTGCCGCGCATACGACCGTGCGACACGGCGCAAGACGGCGGGCGGCCAGTGACGAATTCTCGAGCGACCCGATGCGGATGGCGAGATCCCATCCTTCCTCGATGAGGTCCACCTGCCGATCGTTGAGGCCGAGGTCGATCGTGAGCGCCGGATGTTGTGCCGCTAGCCCGGGAAGTCGTGGCGCAATCTCGCGTATACCGAATGACACGGGCGCATTGAGGCGCAATGTGCCGCGCACCTGTGTTGTCTCGGCTGACGCCGCTGCATCCGCATCGTCGATCTCCGATAGAATCCGCTCGACCGCCTCCAGATAGTTGCGACCGGCCTCCGTCAGGCTGATCCGCCGCGTTGTCCGGTGCAAGAGCCTGGCTCCAAGCCGCTCCTCTATGGCCGCCATGTGCTTTGTGGCCATGGTCTGGGACATGCCGAGCGCTCGCGCTGCCGCCGACAGGCTGCCGAGGGCCGCGACGCGGGCAAAGACCTGCATTCCGGTGACGCGATCAAGCATATCTCATCTCACACTATAGGTATGAGGTATTATCATTGATTGGGCCGTTATCAAACTGAACTATCGAACACATATCAATCAATGAAACACAACGATCCCGTGCGCCGGCCAGCCGATCGAGACGGTGCCGGAGGGAGTGGCGCGACGTCCGTTCGTTCCATGAACCGTCTTTTGGAGGCTCCTATGTCCTCAAATCTTGCGATCCAGCTCGATGCTCCATCCGCGCTGCTTGCACCCGGCGCGGTAACGCTCAACGTTCGCAATCTCGAGGCCGTTGGCCGCTTCTATGAAGAAGCCATTGGACTACATCGCATGGGGGGCGAGCGCGACACCGCGCACTTTGGCGACGGCCGCTCAGTGCTGCTCGTTCTCCGCCAGCGTGACGTTGACCACGAGCCTATCGGTTTCGCCGGCCTCTTTCACACCGCCTTTCTCTTGCCCACGCGGGCGGATCTCGCCGGCTGGCTGCGTCGCGCGGTCAAGTCGGGCGTTCGGTTGGATGGCGCCTCGGACCATAAGGTGAGCGAGGCGCTCTATCTCAAGGATCCGGAGGGCAACGGCATCGAAATATACGCCGATCGTCCCCGCGACATCTGGCGTTGGAAGCATGGCAAGGTTCTCATGTCGACGGATCCACTCGACGTGGAGGGGCTTATTCAAGCAGCAGGGCGTGATCACCCCGATGTGACACGTGTGTCGCGCGGCACCGTCGTCGGCCACGTTCATCTGCGCGTAGGCGGTATTCCAGAAGCCGAGATGTTCTATCGTGACGTTCTTGGTCTCGACGTCACCAGCCATTACCCCGGCGCCGCATTCTACGCTACCGGCGGCTATCACCACCATGTCGCGACCAACATCTGGCGCAGCCGCAATGCTCCGAAGCGCTCAGGAACCACGACCGGTCTCGCCTCGTTCGAGCTCGTAGCGGCCGATTCCGACACCTTCGACGCATCGGCGGAACGGCTCCTCGCCGTCGGAGCCAGGCGACGTGGCGATGCGATCGAAGCTGCCGATCCCTGGGGTAATGTTGTGCTGCTGAAACGAAGCTAGAGCCATCAGCTCCGAGTTCAGAGCCGTTGCTAAAGCCATCGAAGGAGGACATCGTGAAAAACAAGAAGATCGCTGTCATCGTCGGCAGCCTGCGCCGTGAGAGCTTCAACAGCAGGCTCGCTGACGCGCTTACGAAACTTGCACCGGCAGGCTTCACATTCAGCACTGTCGAGATCGGCGACCTGCCGCTCTATAATCAGGACGATGATGCCGATCAGGCATCGCAGGTGAAACGGCTCAAGTCCGAGATCGCGGCGGCGGACGGCGTTCTCTTCGTTACGCCCGAGTACAATCGTTCCATTCCCGGTGTGCTCAAGAACGCCATCGATCATGCCTCGCGCCCTTATGGCCAGAGTGCATGGGCGGGTAAGCCAGCCGGCGTGATCGGCATATCCGTCGGCGCCATCGGGACTTCGCTCGCGCAACAGCATCTGCGCAATATTCTCGCCTATCTCGACATGCCGACGCTCGGCCAGCCTGAAGTCTTCCTCCAGATGAAGGACGACCTGTTCGAAGGTGATGGCAGCGTTGGCGCCGCGAGCCGCAAGTTTCTGCAAGGCTGGATGGATCGATATGTCGCCTGGGTGAACAAGCACGCTTCCTAGTCGGCACAATGGGCGCCGCCACTTACCTCCCGTCAAGTGGACGGTTCGCCAAATGCCACAACGGATCCTCAACAAAGGTTCCTCGGTGCAATCATCCTATTCATCGAGGAGCCATCCAAGTCAGGAGACGAATATGCAAATCGCTGGAAAAATAGCGCTCGTAACAGGCGCTGGCCAGGGCATCGGTCGTGCGATTGCACTGCGCCTCGCGCGCGATGGCGCTGACATCGCGATCGTGGATGTCAATGACGAGAAGATGAAATCCGTGGCCGATGAGGTCAGGGCCGCCGGTCGTAAGACAACCATCTTCAAAGCGGATGTCACAAAGCGGGACGATGTCTATGCCGCGGTCGATCACGCTGAAAAGGAACTGGGTGGGTTCGATGTGATGGTCAACAACGCCGGCATCGCGCAGGTGCAGCCATTGTCCGATGTCATGCCTGAAGAGGTGGAGAAGATTCTCAAAGTCAACGTCGAGGGCGTGCTGTGGGGTATCCAGGCGGCGGCCAAGAAGTTCAAAGCGCGAAAGCAGAAGGGTAAGATCATCAGCGCTTCCTCGATTGCGGGGCATGACGGCTTCGCGATGCTCGGCGTCTATTCGGCAACCAAATTTGCCGTGCGCGCCCTGACCCAAGCTGCGGCCAAGGAATTCGCCAGAGATGGGATCACCGTGAACGCCTACTGCCCCGGCATCGTAGGAACCGACATGTGGGTCGAGATCGACAAGCGGTTTGCCGAGATCACGGGCGCCCCGGTCGGGGCAACCTATGAGAAGTATGTGAAGGGCATCGCCTTGGGGCGGGCGCAGACGCCGGAAGATGTCGCCGCATTCGTTTCGTTCCTGGCGGGTCCGGACGCAGACTACATGACGGGGCAGGCGCCGTTGATCGACGGCGGACTTGTCTATCGATAGGCAATATGCGGCGACGTGCCGCCTGCCCCAAGGCAGAGTGCGGCACTCCGCGCCTCCCCCTTGTTTGGAAATGCGGTAAAGCCAGTCGGGGAAATGGGTAAGGCTGATCGCTAGAAGCGAGCGTTGCAGCCCGCCAGTTCGCGCGTCCACTTCGACGCCGTTTGGCGGGCTGCTTCATGTCCAGCTGGTGGTCGGTGAGAGACTTGGACGGGCGCTTCGGTGCAATTCTCCAATCTCGGAGCAGCACCGAGATACCAATCGCCGCAAATCGGAGGCGAGATAAGATTATGAGATCGACGGAATGACTCGCGCAGAGATTGGACGTCGGCAGTTTCTTGCTGGGGGGATCACTTTTGTGGCTTTGCCGGTGGCAGGATGTGCCTCCATTGAGGCCATCCCAATTATTGATGGCAATGCTGATCTGAAAGGCAGCGCTGAGCCTCGGGAGGTGCCGCCGCACGTCCGGGCAATGTACGCTGCTGTCTCAGACGAGCCGTTTCCCGTTCGCGCGTCTCGCGTCGAGTTGGTCCCGGAACGTTATTGGCGTCAGGACGTGACGGATCCGACTGGCGAAGCGCCCGGAACTGTTTTTGTCGATACGCAGAAGCGATTTCTCTATCACGTCAAGGACGGAGGCATCGCAACGCGCTATGGCGTTGGCATTGGCCGTGCCGGATTCGGGTGGTCGGGCAAGGCACACATTGCGTACAAGCGCGAATGGCCCAGATGGACTCCGCCTTCCGACATGATCTCAAGAGAGCCGGAGCTGGAGAAGTACCGTCATGGCATGGCACCGGGGCCTAGTAACCCGCTCGGGCCGCGCACGCTCTACATTCATCAAGGCAACACGGATACGCTCTACCGCATACACGGGAATCCGGATGAGCGAACAGTTGGTCAAGCGGTGTCCAGTGGCTGTGTCCGCCTGCTGCCCCAAGACATCATTCACCTCTATAACGAGGTGCGCAGCGGATCGGCACTCCTGGTCGTTTGAATCGATATTACGATCGAGCCTCGATCCAAGATCACTGCGCCCGTCGCGTCACCGCGTATCAGCGGCTACCCCGGTGCTCTGGTGACGTGCTCGCGGCCGAGCTTGACAATGCTCTGCGCTCCAAGGTGCAGCGTCGTATTCACCAGTTCCCGGTTGAAGTAATCCATCACTCCGGCGACGCCGCCAGCACCGCCGAGTGCAAGCGATCACCACACAGGGCGTCCGATAGCGACGGCGTTCGCGCCGAGTGCCAGCGCCTTGGCGATGTCCATGCCGCGCCCATCCGACGTGGTGTGAAGACGTAGTCGCCGAAGGCGCGCCGGTTCTCGCGCAGCGTCCACTGGTCACCGTTGCCGTTCGCGATGAATACGTAGACGCCCTCGGACAGCGCGGCCTTCGCCTGCGCCTCCAGAAGGTCGATGTTGATGACCTCGAGATCCTTGTTGATGCCCTTGCGCGTGATCTGCAGGGGATCAGTTCCGGCTTCCTCTTTCACTTGGGCGTGCGCCGTCCCGATAATGGACCACCCGGCAGCGGTCGCTGCGACCCCTACGCTGAGCCCCCTACGCTGCGCTTGAGGATATCCCTGCGAAAAGAGTTCTTGATGCCACTCCACTGTTGAAAGCACCGACACGGGATCGGGCCGCCAGCTTGGATTTGGTCGCCGGGTGGGAAAGGTGGTGCATCGACATGGGTCTCAATACGCCTACTGCGGTCTCGGCGTCATTGTGGCTTGCGTGGTGTCCAATCCCGCAACGTTTTGCGGAAGTTGCTTGAGAACGACAACCGTCGTGCCAATGCCGACACGTTCCGCCAAATCGACAACGTGGCCGTTGCGCATCCGAAAGCACCCCGACGAGGAGGCTCGGCCAATGGTGCGCTCATTGTCCGTGCCGTGAATTCGATAGAGCGTGTTGCCGAGATAGAGGGCCTTCGCACCGAGTGGATTGCGAATACCTCCCGTCATCCTCTCGGGCAGGCGCGGGTCGCGCTCGCGCATCTCGGCCGGCGGGCGCCAGTCGGGCCACGCCGCCACGCGGCTGATGCTTTCGGTCCCGGTCCAGGCGAACCCCTCACGACCAACGGAGATGGGGTAGACGAGCGCCTCCGTCGAGGATTGCACGAGGTAGAGCCTGCGGCCGGACGTATCGATTACAATGGTACCGGATGCATAGTCGCTGTTGAACGCTACGTGCTCCGGCGGAACCGAGGCTATCGCGGGGCGTGGGCCTCCCTTGAGAAGCGCGGGCGCCCGGTCAATCGCGAGGCGACGCTTGGGCGGCGGCGCGCGCTCTTGAGACGCTGGCCGATCGTATGACGGCGCAGCATACCCTGGCTTGTTCCAAGGCATCCAGTCCATGCGGTCTTGCGCGGCTGCAGATTGCGCAACGCTCGTAAGCGTCGCGAAGACAACTAGGAACCGAAGCATCCAAACACCTTACGCGACTTCCGTGACAGGTCGTACTCTCTGACAGATCGCACGCGCGCGCGATATCGGACAAACGCGCGCGGCCGGTCAAGGTTGCGTGCGGACCGTCCGATCCAGGCGCTTTGACGGCCGGAATCTCTCGGTACTCGCCTGCCCTCTTGCTGCAGGCCGCAACTAAGCAAGGTCAGCTCACACACGCCCGGCTGAGTTATAGAGATTGAGCTTGCGGTAATTCTCATCTCCAGTCACTTCGGTGCCAAGCCAGTCAGGGCGGGCGAATTCGGTTCGCATATCGGGTAGCTCAATTTCAGCGATAGCGACTCCGGCAAGCTCGCCGCCGTATACATCGATTTCCCAGGTGAACCCGCCATAGGGCACAAGGTACCGCGTCTTCTCGATGATCCTGCCACCACAATGGTTCTTCATAAGCTCGCGAGCGTCCGCGAGCGGAATGTCATATTCGAACTCAGCCCGTTTCCAGCCGCACCGACCCTTGTTCCGCGAGCGAACGCGATCATGGCGCATCATCAGGTCTGATGATGCCACCTTCCGTTTCCAATCTGACGAGCTGTTTCACATCCTGCCGCGTGAACTTGAGCCGCACGCCTGCTCCTAAGCCACCACCCTCATCGACGATTACAACGCCGAACGTGTCGAACGCTCGAAGGATGGCTTCGGCGTCACTCTGAGATTGGACCCAGGCGCTTCCCCCAGCCTCTAGAAGCGCGAGGGTGTCGACCGACAGCCCTGCGGCTTTCGCGAAATCTTCACGGCCGACCTCAACCAAGGCACGACCAGCAGCGATCAATCGGCCCGTTATATCCATTCTCGATGTCATGCACGCCTCCATAGTTCGTAATGATAGCTCCTGGAAAATACCGATCATCTCTTGTGCCGCCATGTCTCTTGTGCCGCCAAGTCGCGTATGCCGTGCTACGCGATCCCGCTCCGCCAGGCCGACGTGCTCTTGCAGCTACGGCAGACCCTCTCGCCTGCCCAGGCGCTTGGAAAATCCCTGCGGCAAATCAGGCAGGAGCGGGTTTTCTCCTCGCTGTCTCTCTCGCTGCTAAGGGTACCGAATTCCTCAGCCAGTTCTTTAGATCGATTGAGCATCTCGGACCTCCTACATAGGTTTACGAAGCCGGACGCCTGGAGCGTCGGCCATACGATTGACCGGGGCTGTGACTACCGACGCGGCGACAAGCGACGTGATCGAGCACTTTGCCAACTGCATCGCGCAGCCGGGTAATCAAGCCGCCCGAGGTCCAGGATCGTCACCGTCTGGATCGTCGGGAGCATTGCTGCTGAGGCGTGCGGATCGCGGCAGGAAATCGACGACATTCATCGCGGCTCCTTGGGATGCTGCAGGCCCGGCATCCGGCGGCGCGACACGCAGCACAGTCAGTTTGTGAAGGCGGCCATCATTCGCTTTCCATCTGATCGACTGCCCATTCGCAAGGCCAATGAGGGCAGCCCCGATAGGCGTAAGGATCGAAACTCTACCCTCCGAGATGTTCGCCTCTCCAGGGTAAACCAACGCGACATCGCGCGGATGGCCGCCATCGAAGGTGAACTCGACCCGTGAGCCCATGCGGACGACGCTGGAGGGCACTTTGTTGACGGGGACAACGATCGCCCGGCGCAATTCTGCGCGGAGAATGCTTGTTGCGTCCGGTGCGCTGCTTACTGCTCTCTCGGCGAGGCTCGTCAGGCGATCATACTCGACTTCGTTGATGATGATGGTGGGCGATTTCCGGGAATCCGTCGGAGTCCGTGTCATTGTCGACCTCCTTTTGCGATTGCGGAGCGGGGGTTATGAATGATGCCATCACGGTGGGAATTATGCCGGGATGTCGGGGGCGCGCTGCCACCGGCCGCAACTAAAATACCGACCCGCCATTGACACCAGGGGCAACGAGCAGCGGCTCGCGGCAATCGACGTTTACAGCCAGCGCATATCGCACTTGGATAACCAACAGTCACAGCTCGACCTCCAGCGCACGCACTGCGCGCGCACACATTGAAACCATCAGTGTGTAGGGGGCACCCGAGCGGAACTTCCTGCGGCGTTTGTTAAACAGACGCGAGTCCGCCTCGGGCCAAGTCATGCTTGGCTGAGCGCGGCGACAAGGGAAGTCGGAGCTGTGACATGTAACGTATATGGTGCCGCTGAACAGAAAATCAAGCCTACGGGCTGCGTAGAGACTGCTTCCAAAGATATTGCGCACTTCTGGCGATCAAGGTGGAGAGCGTACCTCAGGTTCGGCGGATGAGGCTTGCGCAAGGGGAGCGAAGCTCGTCGCGCGTCACCGAAGGCGTAACCTATGCACCAAGACATCATAGGTGATCTTCGTCGCACATTCCGCCCTTAGCTTGACTTAAGATAGAGCCGGCTTATGTTGAATTTCATGTCGCATCCTTGCACCACCGTTGTCCCGCGCCGCTGGATCAAGCATGTCTTGGCCCGGGCGGGCCGTGCTGCGCTCTAGTCAGGGCGGCGATCGACTTCTTCCCGGGTATCCTCAGCACATAGTTGGCTCCCTGCGCTGACGCATAGAGTGCGCTAGCGACGGTCGAGCTGCGGCTCACTTTGCGACAACGATGGGCGCAAGCTACCGCGCAACTGCTCGTTGATCGCGGTGGGTTTGGCCTGCGTCCATTGCCAAAGGACGAACATTCGCCCGCTGGGATAGCAGCTCCGCCTCAGTTTGGAGCCAGCAACGCGTCAGCCCGGCGTCCCCCTGACATCACCAACAGGCTTTCGCCTTCCTCCCCGAAGCCGGTGCCCACCGCCCGGTTGACGACGAGGTGAAGCGATCAGCCGTAATGCTAACGGAGTGAACTTATGCGCAAACGCAAGGGTAAAGGCCACAACCTGCCCGTACCGGCACGGCATTTCTCCTACGAAGGTCGCAAGAATACTAAGCGCGAGAAAAAGCAGACACCGAGATAGGCAGAGTTTCAACGCTCGGGCCACAACGGGCGCCGTGCACGCTGCGTGCATTCGCATCGTATTGAGGTCGACGACGCGATCGAAGCCGTGGAGAAGATCGGCATCTTATCCTCCGACATCAGCCCCCTGAGACCGGACGCAGTCGGCGGTGCCCCTAGCGCCGCCGACTGCAAGGGTGCCGAGACCGTTGTCGGCGTCCTGATCGAGGTGCCGTGATGCTGAGCGTGGTGAAGATCGTCAACAAAACCCGCCCCTGGTACGAAGCCGGCGCAGCGGTGAAACGCAACGCTAGTTCCGCGCTGCGCTCGTGATTGCCCGGGCGCGGTGGCGGCACAAATCAGGACAACGAGCGTGATCTGCTCGCCTCGATCGCGAGCCCCGCTTGCACGGTGCGTTGCCGAAGCCACCTGTTGGCAGGATTCTCCTCCTGCCGCCGGTGCCAGTAGAGGCACCAATCAAAAGGCTTCGAGGCGAAAGGCATGTCGCGGACAACCAGTGCTTTATCCCCGACGGCGGCTGCGAAGGCGCCGGGCATCACCGCCACATAGTCTGTCGTCGCGAGAACATGTGGCACGAGCAGCCAGTGCGGCACATTGAGGGCCACATCCCGTTCCGTATTCGATTTCGACAGGACATCATCCGCAAACCGGATATCCGTCGGTGCCATTGATACCTTGAGGTGTCGTGTCGAAAGGAAGCGCTTGAGCGTTAGTCTTCCGTTCGCCAATGGATGTGTGTTGCTCATGACAGCGACCATCCGGTCTTTGAAGAGCACTTGCCGGTTGATCGTTCCCGTATGCTCGAGACCCATGCTGACGGCGATATCGATCTCGTCCCGTTCAAGAGCGTCGATGGTCTGCATGGGGGACAGATGCCTGACGTCGAGACTGATCCTCGGCGCAGTCCGGGTGATCTCCGTCATCAGGCTCGGCAACAGAAGGTAGCTCAGAAGGTCTGAAAGTCGGATGGCGAAGCGTCGTTCCGATTTGGCGGCTTCAAATCCCTCGTCGGGCTCGAGCACGCGCTCGATCTGGCCGATCGTTTGCCGTAGCGGCTCGATCAGTGTTTCAGCGCGCGGCGTCGGTTGCATTCCGGTGGCGGTACGAACCAGCAGTTCGTCCTTGAACACGTTCCGGAGCCTCGCGAGCGCGCTGCTCATAGCGGGTTGAGACAGACCCACGCTCCGCGCCGCCCGCGTGACGTGCCGTTCGCGCAGGAGCGCGTCGAGCACGACAAGAAGATTGAGATCGACGTTACGAAGATTGGCCACGTGTGGTCCGTCCCGGTGATCGATACTGCCGCCGGCACTTTGGCAGCATTATCCATATGATGGATGATGGCATACAAACAATCTATTTGGGAGATTTATTGGCGTCTGCCAAGAAGGACGCGTCTAACTTGAATGGAGCCTCAAATGGAACGCATCGAGGTCTTGAAGCGCGAGGTGAAGGCGCTGGTGTTCGACCAGTACGGCACCATCGTCGACATGCAGAAAGGGCTGACCGAGATCGCTACCCCTTTTTTAATAAAGAAGGGGTGGGAAGGTAATCCACATCAGTTCGTCACGTGGTGGCGCCGTACGCACTTCGAGAACTCGATGATCGATGCCCTCTGCGATCGCGGGCACACACCCTACCGGCAGATCGGACACCGCGCGGTGTCGTACGTCATGGACCGCTGCGGCTTCGCCTACACGCAGGACGAGGTGCGCTGGCTGGTCTCCGAGATCGAGAAGCTGAAGCCGTTCCCGGATGTCATCGCCGCGCTCGAGCGCCTGCGTGGCGCAGGATACAAGCTCGTCATTCTCTCGAACGGCGACCGCGACATGCTGAAGGCAGCCGGCCCACATATCGGCTTCCCCTTCGATCAGGTCATTTCGGTCGAGGAGGCCGGATACTTCAAGCCTCATTGGAAGACCTACGCCAAGGCCGAGGAGTTGACCGGGCTCGATCGGTCGAGCTGCCTGTTCGTAGCCAATCACGCCTTCGACTGCATCGGCGCGAAATCCTACGGCATGCGCACGGCGTTCATCGATCGCCGCAAACGCCCGTTCGGAGAGACGCCGCATCAGGCAGATCTCATCGCGGCGAATTTCGCCGAACTGGCTCAAGCACTGTGCTGAGGTAGGCCATGCGTCCGCTCGATGGCATCCGCGTTCTCGACCTCACCCGCGTCGTCTCGGGTCCGTACTGCACCATGCAGCTCGGCGATCTCGGCGCGGAGGTGATCAAAATCGAGCGCCCCGGTGAAGGCGATGACACGCGCGCCTTCGGCCCGCCTTTCCAAGGCGATCAGGCCGCCTACTTCCTTTCCGTCAATCGCAACAAGAAGAGCGTCACGCTCGATCTGAAATCATCTGACGGAAAAGAGCTGCTGTGGAAGCTCATCGAGAAATCCGATGTGTTGGCCGAGAACTTCCGGCCTGGCGCGATGGAGCGGCTCGGCTTCGCCTACGCGGCCGTGCGTGAGCGTCGGCCGAGCCTGATCTACGCGTCGATCTCCGGCTTCGGCGACAGTGGCCCAGAGCGCACGCGCCCCGGCTACGATGTGATCGTGCAGGGTGAAGCCGGGATCATGGACTTGACGGGGCCGGTCGACGGAGCACCGCACAAGATTGGCACCTCGGTCGCCGACCTCGCATCGGGATTGACGCTGACCCAGGGCATTCTGGCGGCCCTCCTCGTGCGCGGGCGCACGGGTGAAGGCCAATATGTCCATGTCTCCATGTACGAGGCAGTGGCATCCCTGCTGACATTCACGGCGAGCATCTACTTTGCAACTGGCCAATCTCCGCGCCGCCGTGGCAACGAACACCCGACCATTGTGCCCTACGAGACGTTCGAAGTGGCAGATGGCTGGCTCAATCTCGGCGTTGCCAATGACGAGCACTGGCGGCGTTTTTGCCAGGTCGTGGGGCGCACGGACCTCGCTGAGGACGCCCGGTATGCCAAAGCTGCCGACCGTGTGCGTCATCGCGCCGAGCTCGTCCCTATCGTGCGCACGATCATGCGCTCGGCGACGCGAGATGCCTGGCGCACGCGTCTTGAGGCGCTCGGCATTCCGTGCGGCGCAATTCGCAGCGTGGGCGAAGTGTGCGAGAGCGATGTGTTGCGCGCACGGGACATGATCGTGGAGATGCCGCATACCACGGCCGGGATCGTCAAAGGGATCAAGAACCCCGTGCAGATGAGCAGCACGCCACTGAACGGCTACAGCCCACCGCCGACGCTTGGGGAGCACACGAGCGCGGTCCTGCAGGATCTTCTCGAACTGTCGCATCGCGATGTCGAACGCCTGCGCGCGTCCGGAACAATCTGAGAGCGCATGGAATGGCAGGCGATCATGATCAGGTGCAGGACTCCAGCCGTGGCCACGAGGGGGCCTTGACGTGTTCGAGGTCGGGAAAAAGTCAGTGCATGACGCCCGCCGCGACACCGACCTGCTTGGGGAATAGCGTTGAGGGCCGACGTAGATTTCTCGGCAATCGCAGTGTTATCGGCCTTGATACCGAAGTGCCAAGCCGTGCTCCCGATCGTCGAGTAGCCGAGCAACAGTTACATCGCCAATTTTGCCAGTATGGTTTTCTTCAGGCCCCTCAAAACAAATTGTACCTCTGTGCGAGTGGCAGCCTCGACGCTGGCTTGCAGCTAATCAGCTCCCCGTCGGCGGTCACCTGATACGTCTTCGGGTCAACGGCGATGCTGGGCAGAGCATCGTTGAGCTTCATGTCGGCCTTGCTGAGTCCACGGCACTTGCGCACCGCTTCTAGCCGCTTACTCAGGCCATAACCCTTCACCTGCCCTTCCGACAACGAGGCCTCGCTGACGAAAAGGATCGATGTCCCGCGGACACCCGCACCGGTCGCAGCAAACATCGGCCGCATGTAGAGTGGCTGCGGCGTCGGAATGGAGGCATTGGCATCACCGATCTGGGCAAACGCAATGAAGCCGCCCTTGAGGACCATCTCCGGCCGCGCCCCGAAGAACGCCGGCTTCCACAGAACAAGGTCGGCGAACTTACCCTTTTCAACCGAGCCGATGAGATGGCTCATGCCATGGGCGATCGCTCCATTGATCGTGTACTTCGCCACGTAGCGCTTGATGCGGAAGTTGTCATTGCCTGACACGTCCTCCGGCAGCTTGCCGCGCTGGCGCTTCATCTGATCGGCGATCTGCCAAGTCCGTGTGATGACCTCGCCTGCCCGGCCCATCGCTTGACTATCCGAAGTCATCATCGAGATGGCGCCGAGGTCGTGCATCACACCCTCAGCCGCGATGGTCTCAGCGCGAATACGACTCGCAGCGAACGCCACGTCCTCGGGGATGTTCTTGTCCAGATGGTGGCACACCATGAGCATGTCGAGATGCTCGGCCACGGTGTTGATCGTGTAGGGATTGGTCGGGCTCGTCGAGCTGGTGAGGATGTTCGGCTCCGAGCAGACACGCATCAGGTCCGGCGCATGGCCACCGCCGGCGCCCTCACTGTGATAGGTATGGATGGTGCGGCCGCCAAACGCCTTGATCGAGTCTTCGACCGTGCAGGACTCATTGATCGTGTCCGTATGGATGGTGACCTGTACGTCATAGTCATCCGCCATGGCGAGGCAGGTGTCGATGGCGGCGGGCGTCGTCCCCCAATCCTCGTGCAGCTTCAGCCCGCCGGCGCCGGCCAGGATCTGTTCCTTCATGCCGTCGGGCTTCGAGGAGTTGCCGCGACCCGTGAAGACGAAGTTGACCGGGATTTGGTCGGTGGCCTGCATCATCAGGCGCAGATAGGTGGGATTCGGCGTGCAGGTGGTGGCGAGGGATCCTGTCGCCGGTCCGGTGCCGCCGCCGACTAGCGTGGTGATGCCGCTTGCAATTGCCGTGAACGGCTGCGGTGGACAGATGTAGTGGAAGTGCGTGTCGACGCCGCCGGCAGTCAGGATGAGACCCTCTCCGGCAATGACCTCGGTGTTGACGCCGATGACGAGGTCAGGATCGACACCCGCCATCACGTCGGGATTGCCGGCCTTACCGATGCCGGCAATATGGCCGTTCTTGATACCGACATCGGCCTTCACGATGCCTTTGTAGTCGATGATCAGGACATTGGTGATGACGCAGTCGAGCGCGATGCTCGAATCCACGCCGGCTGCTTGTCCCATGCCGTCCCGGATCACCTTGCCGGCACCAAAGACGCATTCGTCGCCGTAGACGGTGAAGTCCTTCTCGACCTCCGCGATGAGGCACGTATCGCCGAGCTGCACCTTGTCGCCAGTCGTCGGGCCAAACAGCGTCGCGTAGTCGTTCCGCTTGATTTCATAAGCCATGGTCGCGGTTCCCCCTTACGCCTTGCTGCTGCCAGTGAGCGCCTCGAAGCGTTCTAGCGCGGTCTTGCGGTTGCTCGTGCCGACGGCGCCATCTGCGAGATTGTTGCCGCCGCGAATGACCTTGTTGCCGGCGATCTCGACCAGCGTCACCGTCTTGGTCTCTCCCGCCTCGAAGCGGATGGCCGTGCCGGCAGGAATGTCCAGGCGCTTGCCGTAGGCGGCCTTACGGTCGAACTCCAGGCGTGGATTGGCTTCCACGAAGTGGAAATGACTGCCAACCTGGATGGGGCGCGTATCGGTATTGGTCGCACTGATGGTTGCGACCTCGCGGCCGTCGTTGAGCACGAGTGCGCCATCCGCCGTGGTGATCACACCGGCGTTCTCATCCTCGGCGCTCTTGAAGAGGGACGGATCAGGCAAGGGCAGGAAGCTGCCGTAGAGGGCAAGCTTCAGATCGCCCGTCGCTGCGCTCACAGGAGATCGGACAGCGACGAGCTTGGTGCCGTCAGGGAATGTCCCCTCAACATGGATCTCGCCGATCATCTGAGGGACGCCCGGCTGCACCTCGCGACGCCCGAGAATTTTACCACCGAGCGCCATCAGCTCCGGCACAGAGTGCTGGCCGTCGCGCATGAGCTCGAGGAGCACTGTGGAGATCAGCGCGATGGCCTCGGGATAGTTGAGACGCAAGCCGCGCGCGAGCCGACGTTGCGCAAGAAGGCCGATCGCGACCAGATTGAGCTTATCCACTTCATGAGGAACGAGATGCATGGCGCAGAACCCCCAATGGTCGCCTGCCGCGCGCATTGCGGCCGCTTCATCGGCGAGTCATGTCATGCGAAATCGTAAGAAGAAATAGGTGAAAGCTCATACGGAGTGGTTATCTGAGAGTCTGCCTGCATATTGGGCGAGGTGCCGGATTTTTGCTCCGACGTTTGCCACATGAATGTGCACTATCGCTTGTCGCGATGCGCGCCGGCGGGCGCACGTGCCGGTCCAACCGGCATTACATGACCATGGCGAACGCCGCGCTGGCTGATGACGGAGTCGACGAAACCACGAACCTTCTCGATAGATCCCCCAAGCACGGTCACCTCCAGACATCATGGTTCAGATGCACGTGCAGGGTCGAGACAGACAGGTCATGGTGGTCGTGCTGCGCAGTTGTCAGGCGCCGGGCGAGGTCTCACGTGTTAGAAGATGTAAGTTAGGGCGCCAGTACATGGCTTCGAGGGGGCTGAGGTCTCGTGCTCGACCGCACCGCGGACAAGCTCGACCTGACGGGACCGTTCGAGGTCCTGGCGCGCCTGCCGAACGCCGACGTCCATCTCATCTGGAAGGATCTCCAGCCGGTCGTCAGTGACGTCGGCCTCGAGATCCTGTCGAGCAAGACATTCGCCGACTGTCCCAAGCTGGATGTAATCTGCATTCCCGGCGGCCCGCCGGTGCGCCGGATACTGCTCCACTTGCGGTGGTCAGCGAGTTCCACTCTTATGTCGAAGGCGTGCTCAAGCGGCGAGGCGAGGTCGTCGCGAGAGCTGCGCAGAAGTTGCCGCTGAGGGCACCATCCTAGTCGGCTGCTCGAGGCACCGGCCAAACTGATCCACGTCGATGCGAGCGCTGGTCCCTCAGCGCGGCGTCGATCTCTTTGCCCATACGCGTAGGTCCGCCATCACTTTCATGGTTGCCGCGAGCACCAGCGCGCACAGGGCCAACTTCGACATTGTCCCCATAGTCCCCTCGATCAGCACAGCATGGACCACGCTTCCCACGACAATCATCACCGCGAGGATTGTATGAGCGAGGCGCCACGTTCGCGGGCTGAGGCGCAATCGCCGGCGGAATGCAGCCAGAAGCGCGACGGCGAAGACTGCCCACATGGCGATCACACCCCAGTCGGAGAACGGTGTCGGCGATGTGAAGAGAAGGGCGTCAATCACATCCGGCGGACTGGTGATCCAAAGACCTCCGACGTGGACCACGACCGCCACCACGAGCAGTCCTCCGATCCAGCGATGCAGGCGCCGCTCTTGAAGAGGCGGGAATCCCGGCAAGTAGCCGCCAATCAGCAGGGGCTGAATGAGGATGAGCCCAAGTGCCACAACGCCTGCAAACCCGGCCACGATGTAGACAGGGTCGCGCCAAGCGAGCAGCGGACTCGCCGCCGCAATGGCGATAGGTACGCCGAAAGCCACCGCGAGGCCGGCCCAGATCAGAGACGCCCGCGCCAACCGCATCTTCTTTGAAGCCAGCTCGATCACGCCGGCTGGAGGACGAAGTGCGCCTCGAGGCTGGTGGCTTTTGCGCTTGGCATCAGCGGGCGCAGAAATACGGTTTGGAATGCACCGCTGTCATAGGCGAGATGACCATGCGGTTGGCCGAAAGCGGGGACGATCTGCGGCATCTCGAGGCGGAACACGCCATTCGTGTCGGTAAGCGTGGCCCCATGACTCCGCTGGTCGCGCTCGTGCCCTTCGGTCGTATGTGCCCAGATTTGAATGCGTTGTCCTGCAAGTGGTGCACCGTCCCCCGCACGGCGCACGGTGCCCGTCATCCAGAAGCCCCCGCCTCCAATGCGCTCCACGATCGGCGCGCCCGGACGGTAGTTGTTGGCTCCGCCCCGCATCGATGCGGTCGGTGGGAGCCCTTGCGCGCGGGCGGGCAACAGGAGCCCGGAAGCTCCAGTTGCAAGAACGGAACCTCCTGCGGCGAGAAGGTTGCGGCGATTGAGCAGGACAGTAGCCATGCAGAGACCTCTAACGAGCGTACCGGTGATCGGCCGATAGCTTGGACGGCACATTGCGCTGTAGCTTAGCGTTGTTGCGACCAATTCCCAACAATGCAGGGCAATGCGCGCGATCAACTACAACCACAGTTTCGTGAGGCTGTCGCCGCTAGGCGCGAGCCACAAAGTTCCGCCTGCACGTCGACGCGCACGTGAGACGGTCCAAGGCTGGGCACGCCGATCCGGAACCGGCCACCGGTGGCGATCGTCATGCGAACCTGTATGCTTCCGCCGGATCGAGACAGCCTCATAGGACGCAATCATGCCCCCAGAACGAAAAGTCGTGTTGCGCCCGCTGGAGCGCGAGGACCTGCATTTCGTGCACCAGATGGACAACAACGCCAACGTCATGCGCTACTGGTTCGAGGAGCCTTACGAGACTTTCGTCGAGCTGGCGGCGCTCTACGACGAGCATATCCACGACCAGACCGAGCGCCGCTTCGTGGTGGTTTGCGAAGATAAGAATGCGGGCCTCGTCGAGCTGGTCGAAATCGATCACGTTCATCGTCGAGCGGAGTTTCAGATCATCGTCGCCCCCGATCACCAGGGTAAAGGTCTCGCAAAACGCGCGACGGAACTCGCGATGGACTATGGCTTCGGTGTGCTAAACCTCCACAAAATCTATCTCGTCGTCGACAAGGAGAACACGAAGGCTATTCATATCTATGAGACGCTCGGCTTTCAGGTCGAAGGCGTGCTGCGACAGGAGTTCTTCATCAACGGCCAGTACCGTGACGTCACGCGGATGTGTCTCTTTCAGCATGACTATCTCGGTTCGCGTCCAAAGCCCGAGCGCATGCTGACACCCACGGCTCAGTGACGGATCCTGCCCTCCGGCCGCAATGGTTGGTGCGGCCTGGGCACGAAACGCGACCGAACTACCGGAACGGCGGTTCATCGAAGCTGCGCAACTTGCGCGAATGCAGCGAGCTGAGCTGGCTGCGCAAGAGGTCGATCGCGGCAAGCCCAATCTTGAGATGCTCGCCAACTGCGCGCTGATAGAAGCCGGTTGCGGCGCCCGGCAGTTTGATCTCACCATGGAGCGGCTTGTCTGAGACGCATAGGAGAGTGCCGTACGGCACGCGCAGGCGATAGCCCTGAGTAGCGAGCGCCGAACTCTCCATATCGACGGCGATGGCCCGGCCGAGATTGATGCGGCGGCGCTCCTGTGACCAGCGCAGCTCCCAGTTGCGGTCGGCATAGCTCACGACGGTGCCCGTGCGCAGTCGCCGCTTCAAGGCCTCACCGTGCTCGCCGGTGACCTGCTCGGCGGCCTCCTGCAAGGCAACCTGAACCTCGGCAAGAGCTGGCACCGGGATTTCGGGCGGTACCAGATCATCCAGAATGCTGTCTCGCCGCAGATAACCGTGCGCGAGCACGTAGTCGCCGATAGTCTGAGACTGCCGCAGTCCGCCGCAGTGGCCGATCATCAGCCAGCAGTGCGGCCTCAGCACTGCGAGATGGTCCGTGGCGGTCTTGGCATTCGACGGACCGACGCCGATGTTGACGAGCGTGATGCCGCCCTGGCCATCGGCACGCGCGAGATTGTAGGCGGGCATCTGGTATCGATGCCAAGGCGCAGCTGCGGCGAGAGCGATTGAGGCATCCACGTCGACGCCGCGGCGAACGACACTTCCACCCGGTAACGTGAGTTCTGTGTAAGGGCTGGCTGCCCGGTTGAGCTCCCCGAGGCTCCAGTCCACGAACTGATCGACGTAGCGCTGGTAGTTGGTGAAGAGGATCCAAGGCTGGATCGCGCGCCAATCGGTGCCGGTATAGTGCGCGAGGCGGCGCAACGAGAAATCGACACGAACGGCGTCAAAGAGCGCGAGCGGGCGCGGCCGCCCCACCTCGAAGCGCCACAGCCCATCGGCAATCTCGTCGCCGACATTCGAGAGCAGCGGTGTAGGGAAGTACCGTGCGAGCTCGGCGACAGATAGGCCGCCATGAACGAACTCATCGCCGGCTTCGGTCACGAAGGGATAGGGGATCTCCTGATCGCTCACACCGACGTCAATGTGGGCGCCGAACTCGTCGACAAGCGGCCGCAACTGCTCGAGCAGATAGCCGCGGAAGAAAGCTGGCTGCGTAATGGTGGTGGCGTAGAGGCCTGGCGCCTGGAACTTTGCCCAGGCCCGGCGCGTGAAGGGCACCGGCTTGCCTAACTGCCAGTTCACCCGTAGCTCGGGGTAGCGAAATGCGGCTCGTTCGTCGGTCGTCGGAATGGTGCGGTCCGTCACATATCGTGCGAGTGCCCCGCGCAGCGCTTTGCACGCCGCAGCGTGATCTCGCTCCAGCCGCTCGACGGCTTCCTCTGGCGTCAATCCGCGCTGATCAGCCATGAAGAGTCATCCTGCTATGCCACGACCTGCAAAATAACAATCAATCACGGTGACTTTTGCACAAGGGATCGCGGCTCGCACTGATCAATTGAAAGGCGTATCATTGCGCGCCGGCTCCAAGCCCTTGCCGAAAGGGTCGAGAAATGAAGCGCGCGCCGAGGTGGCAGAGTAGAACAGCACGAGCCATCATTTATGGGGCACTCCCCTGCCTCCTTGGGCTTGGCGCTGCCTACTACCTCCGCTGGAGCGGTAGCGTCTGGCTGGCGATATCGGGCAGCTTTTGGCCGATTATCCTGACGTCCGCTTCGCTTGCTATTCTGATCAGGCTCGCCTTTTCGCCGTACGACGACAGGATGATCGCCACTTCCGCGTGGCTGACCCTCTTGGTGACGTGGTTCTATGTACCGATGTGGGCTTCCGCGGTCCAGGTACAGCACACCACAGCGCTCATAGATCGGGACGGGCATGTGCGACTTGCAAGCGATGTGACGCGGCAACCGGGATATGATGTCTGGCTCCTCACCAACAACCCTCGCATTAGGATCGTGCACAACACCTCCGGTGTTGTGGCGACAAATTCTCTCCTTCTGAATTACCGCTACGCCGAGCCGTACATTGCGACACGCAGTCATCAGGATGACCTGCTCGATCCAATCTCGAACGCCGCTATTGCCATACTGCAAGAGGAAGCCAAACGGCCCCGCGCATCGAGAATTGCGCTCATCGACGACGAAGGCGCGCGCAAAGTGGTGCTCGAGAAGATCTGCCGGGCCACGGTCGGAGATCAGTCGGCGTGCCCTATCAAGATGACCTTGGTACCCCAGAACGAGGCGATGGCGCTCGGCGCAACCTGGAGCAAGTTCTATAGCGAGAAGGAAGCAGTGCAGGAAAAGCACGCGCCGACTTTGATGCGACTGCTGACGCAATCCGACGCCCCGCTCGTCGACCGGGATCAGGTTTTTGCGGCGCTTCTGGAGTGTGCGGACTCGATCTCGCAGATTTCCCAGGTGGCGCAGAAGCCTTACTGGCTGACGGACGATCAGCTCGCCGAGCTGATCACGCGCATCATGACCTCTCCTGAGAGCGGCAACGAAGCCGCCGCCATCGTCGCCAAAGTCGTCCGGTTGAAATCCGAGCAGCGCCGCGCACTGCGTGCCAAGGCGATCGACGAGGCGAGTATCGCAGCACTGCTCGATCATGCGGTCGCACTACGTATCACCGACTCCGAGCTTGCCCAGCTGGCTCCGCGCATGCGCGAGGCCTTTTCATCCGGCCCGGGTGTCGCGGTTCGCGCGCTGGAACTCTTCGGCGAGCGCCTGCCGTCCGAGACCCAGCAGGACGCCATACGGGGGATTGTGAACGCAAAGGCATCGTATGCCTTGATGGCGCTTACTAACTTGAATTTTTCGGCCGAGCTGCGTGATAAACTCATGCAGAAGGTGCTGGCCGATGCCGACTATGGTGATTTTACCCAAGCCAAATTGTCGAAGGACAAGCTGCAGGGCATGTTCACTCCCAATGAGATGAGAGCACTCATAGAAATGGCCGTGAAGCGGAGTGAAGACTCTGAGAAGTGGATGAATTTCACGCTCGGATCGCTGGCGATAAGTGAGATGACGCCATCCGAGCGGCGATCGCTTCTCACTGGATTGCTGTTCAAGAGCCCTCGCGCGGCACTCGAATTCGTCAGCGAGAATCGGCGCTATCTGGAACAGGAGGAGGTCAACGAGGTTACGCGCGACTACACGCGGACCATAGCGGCCGACCTTTGCCTGCACTTGTCGCATCGCAATGCGAACCGCAGGATCGAATACTTCAGCGAAGCACAGCTGCAGATTCTTCGCGATTGTGCGGAGGCCAAATAGCGCGAGGCACCCTGCGCGATGAGCGATCGTAGCAGAGAGTAGAGATTGAATGCCAGCGGATGCGCCGGACAACGGGGCATCCGCAGTTTGTTGCGTAGTTCAGGCTGGTCGTCGGGCCTACTTCAAGGAGATCGCAAGCCCGCTTAGATCCGCGTTGGCCATCAGGCCGACCTGGCGCCCCGACAACTCGAGCACGGCACCCTTTTGGTTCGTCAGTATGATGGCGCGCGCGCCACGTCCGACTGCGAGGCCAGCGCCGGCCGCGCCGTACACGCCTGCAACATCCGACGGCCGCCTGATATTGCTCACGCGCCCACGCAGGACAGTTTTTGAGCCGCCGAAGACGAGGCCATAGTCGATCCCGCCGACAGAGAGCGGGTAATGCCTGCCGCGGAAGTAGAGCGAGCCGCCCCCGCCCGAGCCGCCGATAATCCAGCCTGCTTTGTAAATCGTCAGCGAGACAGAGCCGCTTTCGGCATGGGCGGCACGCGAAACGCCGAAGATGGCGACGAGCGCGATGAGCGCCGCGCGAAGGATCGATGAAATCCTCATGGAGCACCTTTCCTGAATGGTTTCAGAGTTGGGTGTGAGCGATACGAGCGAATCGCACCAATACAACTAGAACGCAAACTGGGGACATAAGAAGGTCATCGCGGAGGATACGCACCGACATGTGCCTTCGTTGCACCAGAAGAATACGATCCATGAAACCATGTTGCGGTAGGGAGATACAAAAACGCGCCTCGTGGAGGATAAGGAACAGACAATTCAGCGTTCGCTCGATCCGATGATGATGGGCTCCGCTTAAGGAGGGTGGTGATGAAATCTGCCTTTGCGCTCGTTCTGGCCCTTGGTGCAGGTCTGCTGATCGTGACTGCTGCGACTGTCCCGGCAAAGGCGCAGGACCCCGCAATCAATAAGAAGCTGAACGCTTATATCGGCTGCATCAACCGCCTCTCGGAGCGCTCCTACGATTCGCGCCGGCGCTATTTCAGCTGGGTCAGCAAGAACGGGCCGACCGGCAAAGAGCGCATCATCTACGGCCTCTACACCATCTACGACACCACCGACTGCAAGAAGAAGGTTGAGCAGGCGAACGCGATGGAGCCGCGTGATCCGATGCTCGAGACAGCGGCGTCGAACTATGCCGAGGCCGTTGGCATTCTCGAAGGCCTGCTAAAGGAAGCCGACGATTATTACACGCAGGAAAACTACAAGGACGACAAGATGGCCAAGGGGCGGGCCATGCATCCTCGCCTGATTGCAGCGTGGGATGCGTTCGCGTCGGCCGATCAGAAGCTGCGCACGAGCATCGACGAGTTGCAGGATGTCATGGCTGCGCAACGGATCGCCGAGATCGAGCGGACCGAAGGCATCAAGGAGCGCTATCACATCGAGGCCGTGATGCTGAGCGCTAAGCGCCTCATGCGCGTTCAATCGACCGCCAAGCCCGATATTGCCGCGATAACGAAGGCCCTTGAGGACTACGAGGCGATCGTCAAGGCGACCGAAACATTTGCCGAGGAAAACAAGGGAAACAAGATCGGCTCGAGTTTCGTCAATGCGTCGAAGTCTTTTCTGACGACAGCGAAGCAGCTCATGCGCCGCGTTCGCGACAAGGTGCCATACAGCCAGGGCGACAAGATGATGCTGGACGCGGGCGGCGGCTGGATGGTCGAGGGGTCTCCGGCCAGACTGACGCGCGACTACAACCAGCTCGTTGGCAGCTACAATCGGGGCGGTAGATTTTGAGGTTGTGACGCGGCGCGCTCGATCTCAGATCAGAGCTTCGGCCGCCCGCGTCATCTCCGGGCCGAGATAGGTGCGCATGCGCTTTTCCGCGACGAGAGACTGGAAGTCCGGAATCTCGGTCACCGTTCCGCCGGCCACGAACAGGAAACGCTCGGCGATCTCGTTGAGAATCTCCAGGTGGTAGCTCGCCGTCGGATGGAGACATAGGATCACGAGACGTCCCTCCGCGCGCAGCTTATGGAAGAAGTCGAGCATGAAGCCGATGTAGCCGTCCTGTGTGTTGAATTGAGGCTCGTCGAAAAGGTGCACGACCGGACGCTCGACCGGTGACGGCGCGAGAAAGATCGACGGCACCAGCTTGCGAAAGCGGCGCACCTGATAGGACTGGTGATAATGAATGGCGAGCCGATCGCGCTCGGCATATTTGACGCGATGAATGTCGGTACCAGCGACGAGGACGCGACCGCTCGTCGGCGCATTCGAACCGGTCATCATCTCGAAGAGCGTTGTCTTGCCGGCGCCATTGGGGCCGACAACGCCGACGATGCCCGGTCGTTCGATCGTGAGATCCGCCTCGAGTTTGAAGGTCTGCTGACGTGCGATGAGCCCGCGCGTGTAGACCTTCTGCAGCTTCTGGAGCGCGATCAGCGGCGTGCTTGAAGCGGGCGTCATGATCACACTCCGAGCAGGTGCTGGCGAAGGGCGCCGTCATCGCGCAGCGTTGCGGCATCGCCGGCCCAGGCGACCGTGCCCCGATCGAGGACGACAGCGCGATCCGCCACGGAGAGAGCGATCTCAGCATTCTGCTCGACGACGATCGCGGCGATGCCTTCTGTCTTGAGGCGGCGCACTGTCGCAAGCACATCCGAGACGATTTTCGGAGCGAGACCTTGGCTCGGCTCGTCGAATAGCACGAGGCCGGGTGAGCCGAGCAGTGCGCGCGCGATGGAGACCATCTGCATCTCGCCGCCGGAAAGATTCTCGGCCTCGCGATGCATGAGGTATTCGAGCGGTGAGAAAATGGAGAAGGTCTCGTTGATCGTCCAAGCCCGGAACGGCGTCCGCTTGATGCCAATGCGGAGATTCTTCGCGACCGTGAGTGTCGGGCAGAGCCGCCGGTCATCCGGCACCCAGCAGATGCCCGCGCGCGCGATCTCATGCGTCGGTGCGCGAGTAACATCCGCACCGTTGAAATGAACGGAGCCGCGGCGCGGACGTGTGAGGCCGAGGATCGAGCGGATGGTGGTCGTCTTGCCCGCACCATTGGCACCGAGCAGCGCGAGTACTTCTCCCTTGGCGACAGCGAGCGATACGCCGTAGAGCGCTTGCGTCTCGCCGTAGAATGTATCGATGCCCTGGACTTCGAGGATCATTCGAAGCTCCCGAGATTCGAACGCTTAACCCAAGCGTTCTCCTGTAACTCGCAAGGCGTCCCGCGCGCGACGACCTGTCCCCAGTGAATGACGGAAATGCGGTCTGCCAGCGAGAACAGAAAGCGCATGTCGTGCTCGACCGCGACAATCGTCAGCTTGCCCTTGAGGCTTGCGATCAGCTCGGCAAGGCGAAGCGTGCCGTCCGTGCCGAGGCCCGAGGTCGGTTCGTCGAGGCACAGCACGCGCGGGCGCTGGGCCAATGCTACCGCGATCTCGAGCGCGCGCCGCTCGCCATAAGAGAGGAGCTTCGCGGATACGCCCGCTTTGCCTGCGAGTCCGACGGACGCGAGCACCTCGTTGGCCTCGTCGGAAAGACCTGCATCGCCGGCGACGGCGCGGCGCACGTCGAAGCCACGCGCGCGAAAGGCCGGCAAGGCCACCATGACGTTCTCTTGCGCGGTGAAATCATTGAAGAGCGTCATGATCTGGAAGGAGCGCGCGAGGCCTTTGCGTGCAATAGTGTGCGGACTGAGACCAGCGACGTCTTCTCCATTGAGGCGGATACGTCCGCGGCTCGGCTTCACGCGTCCGGTCAGCGTGTTGAAGAAGGTGGTCTTGCCGGCGCCATTCGGCCCCATGATGCCATGAAGTTCGCCCTCATTGATGGACAGGTTGATCTCCTCGAGGACCACGCGATCCCCGAAGCGCACATGCACGCCCTCTGCTTCGACGAGTGCCATCAGCCGCTCCGTGGTGCAGAGCTGAGAGATGGCGTCGCGCTGCGCGCCTTCCAGCGCTCGACGAGCAGCTTGAATGCGCCCGCAATGCCCTCCGGCCGGAAGAGTACCAATAGGACGAACATCGTCCCGAAGTACAGCATCCAGGCATTCGTCATGGCGCCGATGACATCGCGCGCCGTCAGGAAGACGATGACGCCGACCACAGGTCCCCAGAAGCTCACGAGTCCGCCACCGACCAGCGTCATCATCACGACGAGACCTGATTGCGCGAGATTCATCACGTCAGGAAAGGCGGAGCGCTGGGCCATGGCGAAGAGGCCGCCAGCAAAGCCCGAGAAGCCCGCGGAGATGACGATGACGCTGAGTTTGTAGAGCCAGACATTATAGCCGAGATGTGCGGTACGTACCTCGCTCTGGCGTATGGCCGAGAGCAGGCGGCCGTAAGGCGAGTTCACGAGGCGCCATAGCACGACAGTGACAACCGCGAAGACTGCGAGGACGAAATAGTAGAGCGAGTCGTTGTCGGAGATATCGAACGTGACGAGGCCGAGGTTCGCCGGCAGCCTGACGATGTTGAGGAGGCCATCCTCACCGCCCGTAATGCTGTGGGACTTCACCGATATGGTCCAGAAGATCTGACCGAAGGCGATCGTCAGCAGCGCGAAGTAAATGCCGCGCCGATGCGCAATGAAGAGCCCGACGAGAAGGCCCGCAAGTGCGCCGCCGAGCGTGGCGCCTACGAGGCAGACCCAGAGATTGGCGGCGACATTGAACTGCGTGAGGCCGAAGGCATAAGCGCCGATGCCAAAGAAGGCGCCGTGCCCAAACGACGGCAATCCCGACACGCCCAGCACGAGGTTGAACGCGAGTGCGTAGATCGACCAGATCAGGATCTCGACACCGATATACGGATAGAGACCGACCTTGCTGATCCATAGCGGTACTGTTGCCAGCACCAGCCAGGCGAAAAGCATGGTGGGCGTAATCAGGCGCGCGTCGCTCGACGTGCCGGTCATCTTTCTCTCAAACCTCCAGCATGCTCTTCTTGCCGAAGAGACCGCGCGCCCGGAAGGACACGACGGCGACCAGCAACAGGTACATCGAGAGCAGCGACCATTCCGATGCGTACGCGCCCGAAACGCCGACCGCGAGACCGACCAGCAGGCTGGCGATCACGGCTCCCCAGAAGCTGCCTACGCCCCCGAGCACGATGATCAGGAAGGCTGGCACGACGGCGTCCACACCCATGTGCGGACGAATGCCCCAGATCGGCGCGACGACGATGCCTGCGAATGCCGCGAGCATGGTCCCCAGCACGAAAACGCCGAGCCGCAGCTTCGAAAGGTTCACGCCGAGCGCGCGCACCATCTCGCTGTCATGCGCACCGGCCTTGATCATGGCGCCATAGGGTGTCTTCTCGATGAGCAGCCAGACGAGACCGATGACGATCGCAGCCATGCCCGCAGCATAGAAGCGATAGGTTGACCAGATGAGATCGCCGAAGATGAAGCCGCCGCTCATGGCTTGCGGGATCGGAAGCACATGATCCCGCGTGCCCCACGTCAGGCGAAGAACTTCTTCGAGTACGAGGGCGACACCGAAGGTGAGCAATAAGCCGTAGAGCGGATCCTTGCCGTATGTGCGCCGCATGCAGAACTCAACTGCGATGCCGACAATGCCCGCTAGGCACGGCGCGACGATCAGCGCGATGCCATAGCGCCATCCGAGCGGGACCTGAAGCCAGAGCGCGGCAAGATCCGATGGAAGCGGCGGATTGGGCCCTGTCAGCGTAAGCGCGAGATAAGCGCCGAGCGCAAAGAGCGAGCCGTGCGCAAGATTGATCTGCTCCATCAGCCCGACGATCAGCATGAAGCCGAGGGCTATCAGCGCGAGGAGCAAACCGAGCACGAGCCCGTTGAGCAGATGAGGAAGAAGATCGAACACGCGGCTGCTGCTCTTGATGGGTTGCTCAGGTCAGCGCAAGATCGTCGCGCGTGTCATCACGCTACGCGGATCGGGTACGCTTCGTGCAGTGAGGCGAGCGAGGTGGCGCGTGCCACCCCGCTCGTCACAATCATGCATCCACGGACGGGACTTTATCGTACGGGACGAGCTTGCACTTCCCAGGGGCGGCGTCGTCGAGAGCATCCTTCGGCTCGACCCAGCTCATGATCTGGAAATGATCCGTGTTGTCGACGGGCTTCTCGTTCTTGCGTGCAAGGTAGATGGTCTGCTGGACCTGATGCGTGTTGGCATCGATGTAGGCATCGAAGTGCTGCATCCGATCTTTAGCCGACATTTTGTGCCCCTCGAGCGCCTTGATGATCGCGATGTTGTTCGTCGATCCAGCGCGCTCGATGGCGCGGAACAGCTCCTGCGTCGCCATGTAGCCATTGTAGGAGACGTTGCCGGGCACCGGAATCGGTCCGGTTTTATTGGCGTCCTGCCACTTCTTCACGAACTCGGGGACGCCTGGAAGGTCGAGCTTGTGGTACCACGTCGTGCCGAACACACCGAACAGACTCTGAGGCGATCCCCAGACATCCGGCCAGTCCTGCTGATTGTTGATCCAGGCGGGACCACCGGCCTGATCAAGCTTGAGCTGCGTGATCTGCTCGCGCAGTGCTTTGTTGTCGTCGCCCGCAATGGCAGTGCCGACGACCTGCGGTTTGATCTGCTGGATCTTGAGCAGATACGACGTGAAGTCGCGCGTGTTCTGCGGCACGAGCAGGTTGTCGATGATCTTGCCACCGTTGGCTTCGATGAGCGCCTTGGTGGCTGCCGCCGTCGAGTGCCCCCAGACGTAGTCGTTGGTGAGCAGCAGCCAATTCTTGCCGATCGACTTCACGGCATTGGCGACCGCGGCCTTGGAGAAATTCGTGCCGTTGCCGTCCCAGACGAACTTGATGCGGCTGCAGTTCTCGCCCGCCTCACTCGGCGCGGAAGAGTTCGTATTCAGGAAAATGGTGCCGTACTTGTTGGCAACCTGAGTGATGGCGTTGGCGACGCCCGAGTGCAGCGCGCCGATCAGGATCGGACAATCCTCACGCGTGATGAAGCGCTCGGCGATGCGCGTGCCGGCCGCCGGACTCGATTCCGTATCGGCGGTAACCCACTCGATTTTGCGGCCCAGCACGCCGCCCTTGGCATTCCACTCGTCGATGACCATGCGGATGGCGCGATGCTCGTCCTGTCCGCTGTTGCCAAACTGGCCGCCTGCATCGTTCGTGAGGCCGAGCTTGATCGGCTTCTTGCCTTGCGCATAAGCGTGGTTGTGATGCCAGGGACCGTAGAAGGCGCCGACGCCCGCAAGGGACGCCGTCATCAGGCTGCCCTTCAGAATCGAACGCCGGGACGGGCCTTGCCCGGGCTTGCCGTTCTTTTTCATCGTTTCCTCCACTGAACATGGCTGCTCGCATGTTTGACGGCAGCTCTTCATTCAGGCATAGAATAATCATTCCATGGCGCTTGTGAAGTGAAATAAACGTATCTTCCGCTCGAATCTTGGAGCACCTGTGAGGAAGTCGGTCAAGGCTGCGGGACAGCGAGGAAAATCGGCGCCACTCAGCGCCTATGATTCGTTGCGCGAAGAGATCGCGCAGCGGTATCCGGGGCTTTCCGATCGCCTAAGATTGATCGCGGAGTTCGCGCTCGATCACCCAACCGACATGGCGCTTGGGACCGTTGCCGAGGTCGCGGCGCGCGCCAAAGTTCAGCCGTCGGCGATCGTGCGGTTCGCCCATGCCATGGGCTATGGGGGTTTCACGGAGCTGCAGCAGGTCTTTCGAACGCGTCTCGTCGCCGGTGCTGTGCCGAGCTACCGCGAGCGCATCGATGGATTGCGGCGCGATGGGCGCTTTCGCGACAGCCACGGCCCACATGAGCTGCTCGAGCGGTTTGCGTCGGAGGGGACAGCGTCACTCGAGAATCTGCAGGTGAGTGTCCGCGAGGACGACCTCGCGCGCGCTATAGATCTGATGGGGCGCGCAGCCACAGTCTATGTCTTAGGTCTCGGTGGATCGTTTCCGGTGGCCGCGCATCTGACTTACGTTCTTCGCCGTCTCGGGCGTCGCGCGGTCCTGCTCGACGGGCTCGGCAATGTGCTCGCGGATCACGTCCTCACGGCGACGCGCAGGGACGTGATGATCGCCATCAGCTTCAGGCCCTACAATCCCGAGACCGTCCAGCTTGTGCCTGAGTTCGTGGCGCGCGGCGTGCCGGTGATCGGCGTGACGGACAGCCTGCTCAGTCCGATCGTCAACGGCGCGGAAGTGGTTTTCGAGATCCCGGATATGCCCGAAGCGGCCCTGCGGACCATGGTCGCGCCGTTGTGTCTTGTGCAGAGTCTGGCCGTTGGACTGACGCTCTCCTTCCAGCAACCGCATTCAGGCGTCGCGCAGCGCCCTTGAGATGCATCAAGGCCAGCGCAGGGTGGGCTAATAGCTAGCCGGCTTGCCGTTGCCGCTTGCTCCGGGGGGCCGCGATTGCGATTGGCTCGGCATTGCTGTTTCCGACATTGGCCAGGGCGGCGAGGATCTGCGCGATCGGTTGTGGTTTGCCGAGCAAGTATCCCTGTGCCTCGTCGCATCCTTCCGTACGCAGGATGGCGAGTTGGTGCGCTGTCTCCACGCCCTCGGCCAGCACCTTGATCTCGAGCGTCTTGCCGAGGCTGAGCACAGCGCGGACCACGGCTTTGGCCTGCTGGCTGTGCTCCACTTCGTTCATGAAGGAGCGGTCAAGCTTGATCTTGTCGAAGGGGAACTCCCGCAGTGTGGAAAGCGAAGAATAGCCCGTCCCGAAATCGTCGATCGCAATCGTAACGCCAAGCGCCTTGATCTGACGGAGAATGTGAAGCGTGCGCGCTTTATCGGCAATGATCGTCGATTCTGTGATCTCGAGCTCGAGCCGGCTCGGCGAAAGGTCGGTCTGCAGCAGCACTTCGTGGACAAGTCGCGCGAGGTCGGCATTCACGAATTGGACCGGCGAGAGGTTGACGGCGACCTTGTGCGGAACGCTCCAGCCGGCGGCCTCGCGGCAGGCCGTACGCAGCACCCACTCTCCGATCGAGATGATCGCGCCGGTCTCTTCGGCAATGGGAATGAATTCAGCCGGTGAGACCATGCCGTGTACGGGATGGCGCCAGCGCAGCAGGGCCTCGTAGCCGCAGATCTCGCCGGATGAAACGGAGGTCTGCACCTGATAGTAGAGCTCAAGTTCATTGCGCTCGATGGCATGGCGCAGGTCCTGGCCGAGTAAGTGGCGCGCGCGCGAGGCTTCGTCCATGTGCGCTTCGTAGAAGCAGGTCGCGCGTGTCACGTCGTTGATGGCGCGGTACATCGCAAGCTCTGAGTTGTTGACGAGCCGCTCCTGTGTCTCGCCGTCCTCCGGATAGACCGCGACGCCGAGACTCGCACCCGTCACCGTCTGGAAGTCGCCGATGTTGATCGGCGTGAAAAGCACCCCTTCAAGGCGTGCAACGAAATCGAGAAGGTCGCCCTGCTCGCTGAAGCGCTTCACGGTCGTGAACTCGTCGCCGCCAGTGCGAGCAACGTATTCGCCTTCTCGAACGAGCTCGCTCAGCCGCTGGCCGATGATCCTAAGGGCGGCATCGCCCGCTTCGAGGCCACGGAGATCGTTGATCTCCTTGAAGCGATCGAGATCGATGCTGATGACAGCCAGGCGGCTGCCTTCGGCTTTGGCCAATTCGAGCGCGTGACCAAGATGGGCCGCGAATCCGGCACGATTGGGCAACCCCGTCAGTGCATCATTGCACGCCATGTGATGCAGGCGCTCCGCCATATCCTCGCTCGCCTTGGCGTCGATGATGTAGGCGGCGAAGCCCGTGCTGGCGATGATGAGGCCTACGCAGGCAACGGCGATGCCCATCGTCATCACAACGTTAGGGTTGGCCAGCGCGGTGTCGGTTATGAAGGGGGTGACGGATAGCGCCGCCATGCCTGTGAAATGGAGAGATACGACCGCGAGGACAAAGAGTGCGATAGCCGTGTAGCGCGAGAACGCCCACGGGCGACGTACGGCCTGATGAAGCGCAATCGCAGAAAGAATCGCGGCCATTGCGATGGACGCGGCAATATAGCCGGCGCTCCAGTCCACAATACCGTCGATCCGATAGCCCATCATGCCGGTGTAGTGCATCGCTGCTACGGACAGACCGAGTATGGTTCCGCCTGCTGCGGGAGAGGGCGCTCTGCCTTCCCGGAGCGCGACGTCGAAGCCGACACCGCAGCCGACAATGGCAATGAGCAGGGAGCCGATGGTCAGAAGCGGCTCGAACGTGATCGGAACGCGGACGTCGAACGCCAGCATGGCGATGAAGTGTGTGCACCATACCGAGGCGCCAGCTGCAACGGCCGCGAGGAATATCCAACCATGTCTCTGCGCGCCGTGCTTCTCTTCTGCCCGGCGGAAGAGGCCGAGTGCAAGCCAGCTGCCGCTGACGACAACCAATGCGGAGAGGAGCACCAAACGCAGGTCATGCTCGGTGAGAATACAAGATATAACGCGCATAACTACGGCCCCAACGCGAACGAGCGCGCCCTCTCCCTCAGAGGGTGCTTTTATGTTGGGAGCGAGGCTATGGGGGGAGATGCTAACATTGAATAAAAACTATCGCTTATTTACCCGTTTGTGACAGCGAAACGCGCTCGAAGCGCTGTCCAGGCGACCTGTCGCGCGCCACGCGCATCTGGCTGATGCGCTGCTTTACTTTGCGCTAACGACTTCGGCTGGCGGCGCTGATCCCTTGCGGACCGTCACCTCGGTCAGCGCGGGGGCGCACAGCTCGATGAAGCGGTACGCATAGCGGCGCAGGTAGCTGCCCCGACGCACGGCGATCCATGTCGTATTGGGCGGAAAGAGATTTTCGGCGGGGAGGAGCCGCAAGGGCGCATCGCGTTTGGCATCGAAAGCCATCGCCGCAATGATGCCGACGCCGAGCCCGAGCCCGACATAGGTCTTCAGGACATTGGTATCCATTGCGGACATGACGATATCGGGCGACAGGCAGGCCTCGTGGAAGGCCTTGTCGATGTTGCCGCGCCCCGTGAAACCGTCGTGATAGGTGACAATGGGGTGCTCGGCGATGGCCTCAAGCGTGAGCGGATTCGCGTGCTCCAGCTCATGTCCCTTGGGAACCACGACGCCGTGATGCCAGGTGTAGTAGGGAAATGTCGCGAGCTGCGGCGTGAGGGCGAGGGTTTCCGTCGCAATGCCGATCTCGGCCTGACCGCTGAGCAGCATGTCGGCGATCTCCGGCGGGCTGCCTTGGTGGAGCGCGAGGTGCACCTTTGGAAAGGCTTTGACGAACTCCTGGACGACGCCGGTCAGCGCGTAGCGTGCCTGCGTATGCGTCGTCGCGATGGTGAGCTTGCCTTCGTCCTGGTCGGCGTACTGCTGGCTGAGCTTCTTGATGTTCGCGGCATCGACAAGCATGCGATCGACGATGACGGCAAGCTCCTTGCCGGGCTCTGTAAGGCCTAGGAGACGCTTGCCGCGACGGATGAAGAGCTCGACGCCGAGCTCGCCCTCGAGATCGCGAATGTGCTTGCTGACGCCGGACTGCGATGTGTAGAGCGCGCCGGCGACCTCGGTCAGGTTGAAGTTCTGCCGCACGGTCTCGCGGATGATACGCAGTTGCTGGAAGTTCATGTCAGAGCCCCCGCTAGTGCCGAGAAGGCGATCGCGCCGATCCGCGACGCGGGCGCCAGCCGTGATCCGCGACCTCGGCGCCTGCCTGGTACACGCGCGACATTGCTGGGAGCGGCGCCGCTTCAAGCGCGCGAATGGTGGCAGCGTTCGTGATTTCGAAAGCCGAGAATCCCGCGCGCAGCATGAGCGGTAGCTGATCCAGCAGCACATCGCCGGTCGCGCGGATTTCGCCCGCATAGCCGATTTCCCGCAGGCGCCGCGCTGCAGAGTACGCGCGCCCGTCAGTGAACTTCGGGAAAGCCAGCGCAACGACCGAGATCCGAGCGAGATCGTCGGTCTCGGTGTCGATGGTTTCTGAAGACTGCACGATGATGCCGATCGGGACGCCGAATGCTGCGAGCGTTGCCTGTTCGGCCCGCCAGCGTGCGAGCGAGACGATCGCATGGCCGCCAATCGGGAAAGGCGCATCGTCGTCGAGCGCCTGCCAGGAATCGGCGATGAACGTCTCGCCGGTCCACAGGCGAGGCTCAGTGGTTTTGGGCTTCAGCGGGCTCAAGAGCGGAGCGGGTTCAGACATGTCCCGCCTCCTTGCCGCTACTGCCGCGTCGCGTTGCCTCAGGGCCATAGAGCGCCTCGCGGAATGGCGTCTTGCCGACACGTCGATAGGCGGCGACGAACGTCTCCGTCGCGTCCCGGCGTAGGCCCAGATATGTATCCACGATCTTCTCGATGGCATCTGGCACGGCATCGGCCGTGAAGCTCGGGCCGATGATGTCACCGACCTCGGCATCATCCTTGGGGCTGCCGCCGAGCGTGATTTGGTAGTGCTCGGTACCTTTCTTATCGACGCCGAGAATGCCGATGTTGCCCGCGTGATGATGTCCGCAGGCGTTGATGCAGCCCGAGATGTTGAGGCGCAGCGGCCCAATCGCCTCGGCGCGGGCACGATCGGTAAAGCGCTGCGCGATCTCCTGAGCGATCGGAATTGAACGCGCATTGGCGAGATTGCAGTAGTCGAGGCCGGGGCAGGCGATGATGTCCGTGATCAACTCGGTATTCGCTGTGGCGAGGCGATGCTTGACCAACGCATCGTAGATGCGCGCGAGATCACTGATGGCGACCGTCGGCAGAACGAGGTTCTGCTGATAGCTGACGCGGATCTCGTCGTGACCATATTCCTCGGCGAGCGCTGCAACCGCCTCCATTTGCTCTGCCGTAGCATCGCCGGGGACTTTGCCCGGCTCCTTGAACGATATGTTGACGATCGCATAGCCGGGCACGCGATGCGGCAGCACGTTGGTGCGCACCCATCGTGCAAAAGCCGGATCCGTTGCGCGCCGCGCCTCGTGTCCGGCATCCTTCTGCGGCCGCGGCTTCAGCTTGCGCGGCGCGAAATAGGCGGCGATGCGCGCGAACTCCGACTCCGGAAGATCGATCGATGGCGCATCGAGTGTTGCCCATTCGGCTTCGACCTGTCGGCGGAACTCGTCGATGCCGAGCGCATTGACGAGGATCTTGATGCGCGCCTTGTAGATGTTGTCGCGGCGCCCGTGCAGATTGTACACCCGCATGACAGCTTCGAGATACGACAGCAGGCGCGCGCGGGGAACAAAGCGCGCGATTTCCTGCGCGACGTATGGCGTGCGCCCCTGCCCACCGCCGACATACACGCGGAAGCCCGTCGCGCCATCGGGGCCTTTCACGATCCGGAGCCCGATATCGTGAAAAAGTATTGCCGCTCGATCTTCCGCCGCGCCAGTGATCGCGACCTTGAATTTCCTCGGCAGGAAGGTGAACTCGGGGTGGATCGTGGACCACTGGCGCAGAACCTCGGCCCACACGCGCGGGTCCTCGATCTCGTCGATCGCCACGCCGGCATACGGATCTGCGGTAACATTTCGGATGCAGTTCCCGCTCGTCTGGATGGCGTGCATCTCGACCTCGGCGAGGGCATCCAGGATGTCCGGCGCGTCCTCGAGCTTCGTCCAGTTGAACTGGATGTTCTGCCGTGTCGTGAAGTGTCCGAAACCGCGATCCCACCGGCGCGCGATCAGCGCGAGTTGTCGGAGCTGGCGCGCCGAAAGTACGCCATAGGGTATCGCAATGCGCAGCATGTAGGCATGAAGCTGCAGGTAGAGCCCATTCTGCAGCCGGAGTGGTTTGAACTGCTCCTCCGTCAGATCGCCTGCGAGGCGGCGCGTCACCTGCCCGCGGAATTGCTTCGCACGCTCGGCGACGAAGCCATGGTCGAACTCGTCATAGCGGTACATCGGGAGCTTTCCTTCAGACTGTCGGTGTGCCGGCGGCGCGAATTCGCTCACGCACGGAGAGTGGGGCCGGCCGGCCATCGACGATGGTGACGTCGAATGCGTAGACGGCTGTCACTTCATTCCGCTCGACGGCAGTAAGTGCGAGCTTTTCCAGCGCGGCGCGCGCCTCTGCGTCGATGGCGGGCGAGGCATCGGCGAGGGCCTCGACCCACGCACCGTCGTCCTTGAGGTAGACGATTGCGCCCGTTCGCAGCACGTTGGCGGTTACGACACTAGGCATAGGCAACCTCGTTGAAATGTGGAGGTGCGGCGTGTTCAAAGAGCCGCTCGATCGCGCCCGACGCATCGAGGCCCGCAACTTCGCCGATGATCAGCAGCGCGGGGCCAGTCAGATCAAGTTTGGTTGCGGGATTGGCGAGCACATCGAGCGTGGTGGCGATCCGCCGCTCACCTGCGTGCGAAATGCGCGATGCGACGATCACAGGCATGGCGCGCGACCAACCGGCATCGATCAACGTGCGTACAAGCACGCCGGAAGTCGAAAGCCCCATGTAGACCGCAAGCGTCGCGCCTCTCTGGGCGAGTGCAGAGAGGTCGATCTGATCGAACTCTGGCACTCCGTCGCCGGCAGCGTGGCCGGAAATGAATGTTACCGAGCGCGAGAGATCGCGATGCGTGAGCGGGATCTGCAATGATGCAGCGGCTGCCGTCGCCGCCGTGATGCCGGGGATCACCTCGATGGGGATATCCGACGCGCGCAGCAACTCGATTTCCTCACCGCCGCGACCGAAGATCGAGGGATCGCCGCCCTTGAGACGTGCGACCGTCTTTCCCTCGCGTGCGAGAGTGACGAGGAGGGCATTGATCTCCGCTTGCGTCTTCGAATGGCGGCCTTTCGCCTTCGCAACTGATATGAGTTGAGCTTCGCGGCGCGCATGATCGAGCACGCCTTCGCCCATGAGACCATCATGTACGATCACGTCGGCGGACTTGAGTGCGCGCACCGCCTTCAGCGTCAGAAGATCGGGATCGCCGGGACCGGCGCCGACGAGGATCACGCGACCAGTCGGTGCGGATTGTGCGGCAGCCCCGGTGAGCTCAGCGTCGATTGAGGCGCGGCCGACGGCTTCGTCGCCATCGAGAATGGCATTGGCAGCTTCGCCGCCGAATACGCGATCCCAGAACGCGCGGCGAGCGGCACCCGGTGCAATCGCTTCCGCAACGTCATCTCGATACTCGCGTGCGATATCGGCAAGGCGACCGATGCGCGGATGCAGCTCCTGTTCGATCGTCGAGCGCAGTCGCGTCGCCAGGACGGGGGCCGCGCCTTCGGTGCCGATCGCAACTGTTACGGTGCCGCGATCGACGATCGCCCCCAGTGCGTATGTCGAAAGATGCTGCCGGTCCGGCACGTTGACTGGGACACCAAACGATCGCGCCAGCTCCGACAGGCGCGCGTCCTCGCCATCGTCCTCCGTCGCCGAGATCATGAGCGGCCGTCCGGGGAGTGTTTCCCATAGAATAGCCGGGTCGATGCACTCGATGCGCCCTTCGTCAATCAGTGGCTGGAAGCCTTCGACACGCGCTGCGGCTGCAACTGTCACACGCTCGGCGCGCTTGAGCAGCAGGCGCACCTTGCTCAGAGCCAGATGGCCGCCACCGACGACGAGAGGTGCGGCGGCGCCGACCTCCACAAAGATCGGAAATGTCGCCATAGCCTCACCCCGCCACCCAATAGGTCTGCACGAGGCTGTCGGGCTCGATCTGGAACTCGAAGCCGTCCATCTCGTCTGTCGTTTCGATCTGGCAGGCGAGACGTGAGTTCTCGTCCGCCGTGGGGATGTCGTCGAGCTTGGCCAGCTCTTCGTCGGTGGGCGGGGAAAGCGCGTGTTGCCAATGTGCCGGCACGCGGATGTGGCAGGTACCGCAGACGCAGGCGCCGCCGCACTCGGCTCTCACAGGAAAGCCGTACATGCGCAGCAGGTCGAGAAGGCGCAGGCCGGCGATAGCCTCCCGCTGGAAATGGCTGCCGTCGGCCAGATAAATATGGATCTTCAGGATCTTATCTTCGTCTTCGGTGGGGATCGGCTCGATGGCGGCCATAGCACTTGTCTGCATCACACGCTCCGTTAGTCGTGCGATGCAGAATAATGGAAAAATAAACTACTAACACCGCCTTATGGAAATAAGAATGGAAAATCATTCCCCATGACCGTGAGTAGGTCGCATTTGTTTCGCAATCTCGGGGCTGAGGAATCCGATTGCCGACTTTCCGTTGCCGATGGGAAATCGTGCCGCGATGGATGGCCGCCAAGCGCATCCGGCGGTGGCCGAGCGGCGCGAGAGCTGGCGCGCCCGTGTTGAGCGACAGCCGTGCATACGGCTTTCAAACTGATAGACACTTAGGCAGGCCGATGCCAATTTGAGCGCGACTTTCCATCCGGCGGGCACTAAGCGTGCTTGCTGCGATGTGAAAGCCGAGGGGAGCCAAGACGTTGATTTATTGCGCATGGATGCGCGCCAGGTCTTCAGGGCCGGGCGCTGGAATAGGGTGACCAATGCTACGGCGCGCCCTTGACGGTCTCTATCTCGCCGCCGGCTATCTCGCCGGTCTCTTTCTGATCGCGATCTTCCTGCTGATGATGGCGCTCTCGCTTGGACGGCAGGTCGGCGTCAATGTGCAGTCCGGTGACGACTTCACCGCGTGGTCCCTGGTCGCCATGGCGTTCCTTGCGCTCGCGCACACCTTCAAGTCATCCGAGCTGATACGGATGGGTTTGGTGATCGAGCGCCTGAGCGGACGATCGCGACAGGTGATGGAATTGATCGCTCTGACGATCGGAACGGCGATCGTTAGCTCACTGACTTGGGCCGCGGTAACGATGACCTACGACAGCTGGCTCTTGAATGATCTCTCGAGTGGCGTGGTGTCCGTCCCGCTCTGGATCCCTCAGCTTGGCTTCTCCGCCGGCTCGGCGATCCTTCTGGTTGCTTTTCTTGACGAGCTCTACAATGTCGCGACGGGCGGCTACCCTCGCTATTCGAAGCCGCCGCCGAAGACAAAAGAAGAGATCGTCGAGCGTGCCGCATCGGGGAATCTGTAACGATGCAGCTCGAGCTGGTTCAAATTGCATTCGCGCTGCTGCTCGTATTGGGCTTCGCTCTGATCCTCGGCGTGTGGGTGGGCTTGGCGCTTATCCTCAGCGGCATCGCGGCGATGTACTTCGTCCCCAACGTGCCGATGACGGCCGTCATGGCGACAACCATCTGGAGTGCGAGCGCCTCATGGACGCTTGCGGCGCTGCCGCTCTTCGTCTGGATGGGTGAGATACTCTTTCGAACGCGGCTTTCCGAAGAACTCTTTCGAGGACTTTCGCCCTGGGTGGGGCGGCTTCCAGGCGGCCTCCTGCACGTCAATGTACTCGCGTGCGGTATCTTCGGGATGGTTTCCGGATCGTCCGCAGCGACCTGCGCTACGATCGGAAAGATCGCCATGCCCGAGCTCACGAGACGCGGGTACGATGAGAAGTTGACGATCGGATCGCTTGCCGGATCAGGAACGCTCGGGCTGCTGATCCCGCCATCGATCATCATGATCGTATATGCCGTGCAGGCAGAGGTATCGCTCCTGCAGATGTTCCTGGCGGGCTTTCTGCCAGGCGGAGTCGTCATGCTCCTCTACTGCGGCTACATCGCGATAGCAGCTCTGGTCAATCCGTCCAAGCAACCTCCGGCGGAGCCATGGATTGGACTTCGGCGCGCCGTGAGGGAGACGGCAAACCTATTCCCGACGCTCCTGCTCGTTCTTTTCGTGTTTGGCGCGCTGATATCGGGCACGGCGACAGCAACGGAATGTGCAGCCTGGGGTGTCGCAGGCGCTCTGATTATCGCCTGGTTGCAGGGCTCGTTGACGCTGCAGTCCTTCTGGGCGAGCGTCATGGGCGCGACGCGAACGACCGCGATGATCATGCTCATTCTCGCGGGCGCCGCATTCATGTCAGCGGCGATGGCATATACGCAGATTCCGGCCGCTATCGCCGAGGCAGTGGCCCGGATGAACCTCAGCCCGGGTATGCTTATCGCATGTCTGACGCTGTTCTATATCGTGCTTGGCATGTTTCTCGATGGGATCTCGATGATCGTCCTGACGATGGCGATCGTTCTACCCTTGGTGCAAAAGGCCGGATTCGATCTCATCTGGTTCGGCATTTTCGTCGTTCTCGTCGTGGAAATGGCGCAGGTGTCGCCACCTGTCGGGTTCAATCTGTTCGTCTTGCAGTCTATGAGTGGCAGGGACAGCTGGACGGTAGCCTACGCCGCCCTACCCTTCTTTTTGCTGCTGATCGTCGCGGTGGTGATTATCTACGCTTTCCCGCAAATTGCGTTGTTCTTGCCGAGACTGATCTTCCCGGCTTGATGGCGCGCCGACTACCTGAAGAGCCAAACGGAGTGAGTGGATGATGACATTCAAATCAATGCTAGCCGCTACTGTCGTTGTCGCTGCCACAGCGACCGCCGCGTCAGCGCAGACGAAATGGAACCTTCCTGCTGCATATCCACCGACCAACTATCACACCGAGAACCTCGTCTGGTTCGCCGAGGAAGTGAAGAAGGCGACGGGCGGCAAGCTCGAGATCACGGTGCACCCGGGGGCGTCGCTCTTCAAAGCGCCCGAGATCAAGCGCGCTGTCGCAACCGGTCAGGCGCAGATGGGCGAGGTGTTGATCTCGATCCACGAGAACGAGGACTCGGTCTTCGGACTCGACACCATTCCCTTCCTCGCCTCGAGCTACGCCGAGTCGAAGAAGCTTTGGGAAGCGCAGCGCGCTGCGATCGAGAAGAAGCTCGACGGCCAAGGGATCAAGGTTCTCTATGCTGTGCCGTGGGGACCGCAGGGTGTGTACTCCAAGAAGGAGTTCAACAGCACTGCTGACATGAAGGGCCTCAAGTTCCGCGCCTATAACGTTGGTACGACGCGCATCGCGGAGCTCGTCGGTGGCCAGCCCGTGACGGTCCAGGCCGCGGAGTTGCCGCAGGCTCTTGCAACCGGAACGGTCAACGCCTTCATGACGTCGGGCTCGACGGGCTACGACAGCAAGGCGTGGGAGACGATGACTCACTTCTATGACGTCCAGGGTTGGATCCCGAAGAACGTCACCTTCGTCAACAAGGCGGCATTCAATGGTTTGCCGAAGGACCAGCAGGATGCGATCCTGAAGGTCGCGAAGGCGGCGGAGGAGCGTGGCTGGAAGATCGCGCCCGAGAAGGCCACCTGGTACAACGAGCAGCTCGCCAAGAACGGTATGAAAGTTCTGCCGCCGAGCGCGGAGCTGAAGGATGGCCTCAAGAAGATCGGCGATCAGCTCACCGAGGACTGGCTGAAGAAGGCATCGGACGAGGGCAAGGCCGTCGTCTCGGCCTATCGCAAGTAGTATGCGAAAGAGCCGGTCGCTGCCGACCGGCTCTCCTGCACATTCTCTCCGATCACGATACGTGAGCCGCGATCATGTCGCGGCTCATCGCATTTCAGAGTGCGACTTCGATCAGGTACGGCCCCTTTGATGCGAGGCCGGCGTCGATCGCCTTTGCGAGCTGCGTGCAATCCGTCGCGCGCGATGCTTCGACGCCCATGCTCTTGGCCATATGAACCCAGTCGATGGTGGGATTGCCGATCGTCAGCATGTTCACGGCACGTGGTCCCGGATTGCGTACGCCGACGTTGGTCAGCTCGCCGCGCAGGATATTGTAGGTGCCGTTCGCGAAGATGAGCACTGTGACGTCGAGGCCCTCGCGCGCCATCGTCCACAGCGACTGTATCGTGTACATGGCACTGCCGTCGCCGACGAGCGCCATGACCTTGCGATCTGGGCAGGCAACGGCGGCGCCAATCGCGACCGGCAAGGCATAGCCGATCGAGCCGCCACGATTGTTGATCCAGCTATGGGGCGGCGCGCCCGCGGTTTCGGGGAAGAACTCGCGTCCCGTCGTCACGCTCTCATCGACCACGATGGCATTCTCGGGGATCTTGGCGCCGAGGATCGAAGCGATTGGCCCGGGGCCAATCGGGCCGGTCGGTAGTGCGGGACGGCGCGGTGCTGCAACCCCGGCTGGCGGGGTGTTGAGTGCATCAAGCTCGATGGCCAGCGCCTCGAGGGCAGCCTCCATGTCTTCTTCGATGCTGGCGAGCAGCGTTGTTTGAGTCTCCTTTGGCGTGAGGAGGCTCGGCTTGTTCGGATAGGCGAAGAAGGCAACGGGGGCGCGCGCGCCGACGAGCACGAGGTTGCCAGCCGCCTCCATGACCTTGAGCGCCTGATCGACGACGTAAGGAATGCGATTGACCTGCACGCGACCGGCGCCGCGCTCGAGGCGTGTGTTGGCGCCTTCGGTGAGAATGCCGCAGCCGGTCTTGGCGGCAATGCGGCCTGCGAGTTCGAGCGGACGCTCGCGCAGGGCAGCGCCACCCATGAGAAGCGTCGCCTTGGGGCTCTTGCGCAGCATCTCGGCTGCCGCTTTCACGGCATCGCTCGATATTTTGGGAGGCGCCGTGCGCGGTGCCGTTTCGGCAATGCCGCTGGCAGGACCCCATGCGGTGTCGGCCGGCAGGATGAGTGTCGCGATCTGTCCCGGCGTCTGGCGCGCGGCCTCGATGGCGAGTGCACCATCGGCAGCGATGCCTTCCGAAGTCGGAGATGTCTTCACCCAGTGCGACATCGGTCCGGCGACACCCTCGATGTCGGAGGTGAGCGGGGCGTCATATGTGAGGTGATAGGTCGCGTGATCTCCGACGATGTTGACGATGCCGGAGCTCGCCTTCTTGGCGTTGTGAAGGTTGGCAAGACCGTTGGCGAGGCCCGGTCCAAGGTGCAGAAGGGTCGAGGCCGGCTTGTCCAGCATGCGGTAGTAGCCGTCCGCCGCGCCGGTTACGACGCCCTCGAAGAGGCCCAGCACACAACGCATCCCCGGCACTTTGTCGAGTGCGGCCACGAAGTGCATTTCCGACGTGCCTGGATTTGTGAAGCAGACGGTCACGTCGCCTGCAATCAGTGTTCGCACTAGGCTTTCCGCCCCGTTCATTTCGCTCGACATCGGCCTAGTTCGCTCCATCGCATGAAAAGCGCCCGCAATAACCCCGATCGGCGGACGGGCGCCGCGTGACAGTAAGCTGAACTGCCGGACGGTTCAAACCGCACCTGTCGCATGGGGGCATCAGCTATCGGCATGGAAATCGACCGCCCGCAACGGGCGGTGGCAGCCAACCGCTTATGGGGTAAGATGCGCGCAGCACGGGCGCGCGGGGGCTGCGACGTGCACGTGGGACTGCTTGCCGTCAGGTGAGCGGGGATATTTCGAATAGTTCAGTCATTGAGTGGCGACATGAGCGTGGCTGCTGCCGGCGGACGTGCCGCCTGGTTTCTGGGCGAGTTGGGGCGCACTGTCCTGATGGCGCTGCTGGCAGCATTCTGGATCGCCGGCTCGACGGATTCAGCCAGAGCCATCAAAGAGGCGGAGGCCGCCCAGGGGCCGCCCTACCACGTCGCGCTGTTCGTCAGCCCTCCGCGTGACGACCTCTGCCATGATCCGGGTGATCTCGCCGCGATTCGCCGTCTCGCGGCCGACGAGCAGGCGCGCATCAATCAGCGTGGCGGCGTCGCCGGCCGTCCGATCGCGATCAAGATCTTCGACGACGAGCGCAACGATGCCAAGGCCATCACCAACATGCGTGCCGTCCTCGCCGACCGCAACATGATCGGCATGATCGGCCTCGGCAATTCGGCACGTGCCAAGGCCGTGTTCGAAGCGCTCGGTGAAGATATCCGCCGAAGCAGCATCCCGTTCCTGTCAGAAATCTCGGTCAGCGCTCTCTTCGCCGGCCATCCGAACGTCTTCACCACGCGTGCGTCGCAGGACGAAGAGCGGGCGCCCGTGATCGCCGCGTTCATGCGCAGCATGGGCTTCAAGCGGCCGGCATTCATCGGTACCTCAGGCTCCGTTTTCAGCGAAGCATTGCGTGAGAGCCTCATCGGTCTGATCGGCGATCCAACCGGTGGCGATCACCGCATCAAGCTTGTCGATGGCAAACCAGACGCGGGAGAGCTGGGCTCGATGGTGGCCGACCTCGTCCAGCGTCAGCCGGACTTCATCTATCTTGGGGTCGGATCGCGCGCGAGTGGCGACGTCATCGGCGCGCTGCAGGCTGCAGGCGTGACGCCGGCCATGTTTGTCGGCGGGCGCATCGACGCGCTGCCCGGCAGAGTGACGTTGGCTTATCCGAGTCCGATCTATCAGCTTACCTGGGACAATCTGCCCGAACTCTACAATGGCCGCCTGCGTAAGCTTGCCGTGCTTTCCCCGTCCAATCCCTGGATTTTCGAGGGGCGTAAGAACGCGCGCGCGCCGGGTTGGGCGAAGGGCGAATGCGAGGAACGCCCCGAGGTCCGTGGCATACGCGATCCCTTCGAGACGGCGAACATGCGTGCGATCGCCACGGGTGTTCGATACGCGGACATGATCTCACTGATCGCCGGTGTCTTGCGGGGAGCTGACCGCAGCGCCGATGTTCAAACATTGCGTGCAGCGGCCGTGTCGCGGATCGCGACAGCCTACGCTGTCGGGCGCGGCGCCTTCCGTGGGACATTCGAGAACTGGTCTTTCGATCCGACGACGCGCACGGCCGCGCGCACACCCTTCATCATGATCCTGCCGCGCTCCCTCGGACGCCTGCAGCTCGCGCCTGTTCAATTCCGGCGCGCGCGCGACGGTACGTTCCGGCGCATCCAGACGCTCTATATGGACATCGACCTCGTCAAGGCGCATTACGTCGACGATAACGAGAAGACGTACTTTGCGGAGTTCTATCTGTCGCTACACGACAATGCCGAAGTCGACATCGGCGAAATCGACTTTGCGAACGCCTATATCGACCCGCGCACGCATGGCCGCCAGCTCACGATCGAGCCCCTGCACGGCGGTGCCAGTGATCGCATCTATCCAGCATCGATGAAAGTCTACAAGGTCGTCGGGAGATTCCTTTTCGAGCCGCGGCTGGAAACATACCCCTTCGACACGCAGAGTTTCTCCATCGAAGTCCAGCCGCGCCGCAGCGATGCGGCCTTCATCGTCCAGCCGCCCCCCGTGTCACTGCGCGACGCACGCGTCATCACGGAGAACTGGGCGCCTGTCGCGCATTATGTGGGTTATGATGAAGACTTCGTGCCGGTGATCGACTCCTTCACGCATGAAGCGAGCGTTGCGCCGTTCTACAAGGCGAGCTTCGTCTGGCAGATGCGGCGCGAGACGACCGATTATTTCCTCCGCGTGGTCGTGCCGCTCGGTTTCATACTGGGTATCGCTTATCTCTCCATCTTCATTCCCATGTCGCGCTTCGACTCGATCGTGGCGATCCAAGTGACCGCGCTGCTCTCGGCGGTGGCGCTGTATATCTCGCTGCCGAAGCTCGATTCCGACACGGCGACGCTCTCGGATCGAATTTTCGTGTTCGACTACATGATGGTGAGCATCATGATCGCGATCACGGTGCTCAGGATCAATCCGGTTATTGCCGCGCGGCGCTGGCTGGTTAGCGCGCTGGAGTTCCTGCACGTCGCGATCATTCCAGCGCTTGTGGTGGTCGCCGCGTACTATGTCTACGGTATGAGTATCGCCAATCAATAGGCGGATGCCAGCCTAGACATGGGGCATGACCTCCTCGGCGATGAGCTTCATGGCGCGCTCGACGTGTGCCTTGTCGATGCCGCCGATGTTGAGCCAGAGAGCGAACTCTGTGATGCCGAATCGGCGCTTCATGTCCTTGAGCTTGGCGATACAGCCTGCTGGATCATCTGCAATGCATGCCCCGTACTCGACGAGCTTGTCGAAGGATAGGTAGCCCATCTCGCGCGTTCGTTTGCCTTCGCGCATGGTCAGCTCATAGCCCTTGACCTCGCCGGACTGCGGTGCGCCTGCGAGCTGGTTTGCTGTGACCTTGGCGTAGAACCATTCGACGTGCGGCTTGTAGATCTCACGCGCCTTGGCGGCGTCTTCGTGGACAAAGAATGGCAGCAGGATCATGCGCTCGGCCTTTGCGGGATCCTTGCCGAGCTCATGGCAGATCGCATCGTAGTGACGGCAACTCTTCTCGAGCTCGTCCATCCACGTCTCGCGGTACGTGCGGTAGGTGAAGGGCGAGGCCATCTGGAGATTGAACCCGCCGCGCGCCGCCTGCTCGAAGCTTTCCGGGCTGATGGTCGCCTGATACACGGGCGGGTGCGGCTTCTGGACGGGCTTGGGTAATACTTCCACGGGTTCGGGGATGGTCCAGTACTTGCCCTTGTAAGAGACCTTCTCCTGCGTCCAGGACTTCAGCACGATGTCGAGGCCTTCGGCGAGCATCGCGCGGCTCTGATCCATCGGCAGGCCGAGACCGACGAACTCGTGCGGCTGGTAGGCCCGGCCGACGCCAAAATCGAGCCGGCCATGCGAGAGGACATCGACGAGCGCGTAGTCGGAGGCCGTGCGCAGGGGATGATTGAAGGGTATGGCGCAGACCGCCATGCCGATGCGCACGCGTTTCGTGCGCTGGGCGATCGCGGCGGCATAGACCTGCGTCGAAGTGACGAGGCCATAGGTCGAGAAGAGATGCTCGGCGATCCAGACGCTGTCGAAGCCCAGCTCCTCGGCGCGCTCGAAATAGCCAAGATCCTCGTCGAAGGCATCGACGACCCGATTAAGGTCCGGAACCTGACTGAGACTGAAGATGCCGAACTTTGTTTTGCCCATGGCTGCGTTTCCCCTGAATGGCTGTCAGTTAGCATCGTGTCCTCGTGATCTGGTGGCGTCAAACGCCAACTCGCGCGCAGCGGAGCGAGGCGGAACGCACATCATGTGAAGAGAGTTGTTCCGAATGGGCTCGGCGCTTAGGGGGATCACGACGCCAGAAGGTCATGTCTCCGACACTTTTTGTCCGTAGCCGCGTGACGACGGAAGCTGCCGACACGGAATGTTCCGCGTTGCGACAGTCGGCATATGCACAGAGGCGGAAACGCAATGACACGACGTACCAAGGGTTCGAAGCTGCTGCCGCTGGCGATGACCGCCGCGCTTGCGGGGACGAGTTGGATCGGACTCGCCGGTGGGCCGGTTGCGCCGGCGGCGCACGCTCAGCGGTCGCAGGATAAAGATGACGATAAGGATCGCCGCAAGCGCGAGCAGAAGCGCGAGGAAAGGCCACAGCAGCGTCCTCAGGAGCGGCCATCGGATCGCGGTGGAGATCGTGGTCCCGCCCGCTCGGGCGATCGAGCTGCGCCGCAGCAGCAGGAGCGGGCCGCACCGCAACAAGACCAGCGCGGGCGCCAGGATCGCGGCGAGCGACCCGGGCGTGATGAGCGGCGCGAGCGCGCGGCTCCGCAGTCGCAGCCGTCGCCCCAGCCCAAGCAGGTTCAGCCTCAGACGCCGCCACAGCGTCCGGAGTCTGGGCGCACGGCGCCTCCAGGCGGACCTAAAGGTGAGTCACGGGAGCAGCGTCAGGTTGCGCCACCTCGGCAAACAGAGCCGCAGGGACGGCCGGATGTTGGGCGTGGTCTGCCCCCGGGTGGTCCGAAAGGCGGGGCGGAGCAGCAGCGCCAAGTTGCGCCGCAACGCGACGAGCGTCGCGATGACGATGGACGGCGCGGTCGCGGCCCTGATCAGGCGCGGCCCGAGCAGTCGGATCAAACCCGCGAGCGTCGTGACGCCGGACCTGATCGTGGAGGGCCGGGGCGCGAGCGCGATGGGCGTCCGCCGGAAGGGCCGCCGCGCTTTGGTGGTGGCGATGGGCAGAGAGAGGGCCGCTGGCAGCGACCGCCACGTTCGGGGCCTGAGCGGCTTGACGAGGTCAAGAAGGGCCGCGTCGAGCGCGTCGAAGGTGGCCGACGCGTGATCGAGGAGCCGGGCAACCGCGTTATCATTCGCGATCAGGGGCGGATGGTGATCCGGCGCGACGAAGGCCGTGCATTCGAGCGCTTCAGCCCGAACGCCCGCTCGCGGGATTTGGGCGAAGGACGTCGTGAGACATATTTCGAACGCCCCGATGGCTCGCGCGTCTACACGGAAGTCGACCGGAACGGCCGTATTCTGCGCCGTTGGCGCCGTGACCGTGGCGGACGCGAGGTGGTCTTCATCGACAACCGTCGCTTCTATCGCAATGTTGGCATTGGCGTGGGCATTGGGGCCCTAGGGGTTGGCGTCGGCTTGGCCCTCGCGCCGCCGCCGGTCACCATTCCGCGCGATCGATACATCGTGGATTATGATGAGGCTTCGGATGAGGATCTCTACGAGGCACTGTCGGCGCCGCCGGTCGGTCGTCTCGAGCGGGGCTACTCGCTCGACGAGATTCGCTACAGCGGTACGCTGCGCGACTACATGCGCCGCATCGATCTCGATACGGTGAACTTCGAGTTCGGTTCGTTCGAGGTGGCGCAGGACCAGTATCCGAAGCTCGCACGTCTGGCGCGCATCGTTCAACGGATGTTGGAGCGCAACGAAGCCGAAATGTTCCTCATCGAAGGACATACGGATGCCGTCGGATCTGATGAGGACAATCTGACGCTGTCCGATCGGCGTGCAGAGTCGGTCGCCGATATTCTCGTTTACGAGTTCGGCGTGCCGGTCGAGAACCTCGTCACGCAGGGCTATGGCGAGCAGCATCTCAAGATACAGACCGAGGCTGCTGAGCGGCAGAACCGGCGCGTTGCATTCCGCCGCATCACACCGCTGCTCGGTGAGCTCCGCGATCGCTAGCACGGTCACCGCGATCTGACGCAAGAAGGGAGCCACGGCGATGCCGCAGGCTCCCTTCTCATTTCGGGCGCCGCGTGGCGCGGTCACCCTCATCCGGAAATCGGCTTTCGGGCGGCAAGTTTGAGCCCGATCTCCGAAACGGCGACGGGGGAGGCGCCAGCTTTCCTCGCAGCCCTCATTCGCTAGTCATGATCGTGCGGAGCCGCTCGCAGCCGTCAGGTGAGCCGACAAAGTGCTCGTAGGCGCGCGCGGCGAAGAAGTAGGGGGCGAACGAGAGGATGGTGTCGCTGAAGGGCGCCGCTTTCCGGATCCGCTCGCTGTCGAACGCCTTCAGGAAGAGTGCCCGCGCCTCGACCGGAAGCGACGCGATCTGCAGAGCATAGGCCGGATATTCGTACGAAGCCTGGTTCTGTGCGCTCTGTTTCATGTTCTGATGCATCACGCTGTGCACGACCTCGTGGACAGCCAGGCTCTGAAAGAAATCTCGGTGCGGAATGCCTTCGTAGGGTGTTCCTTGCATCAAAGCCGGGATGCTGGGGAGGTGCGCGAGCACGATGTGCCGCGCCTCGAGATCGTAGTAACCGAAAATCAGCCCAGCCAAGGGATGGCGTACTCCCTCCTCGACGCGAATGTCGATGGTTTCTCGTGGGGTGATCCTGCAACGAGCGAGGAGATCCAACGCCTGCTGCGCACCGGCGCGGATGAGTACGCTTTCGTCTTCGTTGGCCCCGCTAACGACAATTGCATGCTCGGAAGCGGGGCAACGGTTGCCTCCTGCGGCTCCGGCGGGAAGAGAGGCGAAGCACGCGACGATGACCAAAAGTAAAAGTATAGGAAGGGCTTTCGTGGACATTGCGGTTCGCTCACTCTCGCTGGAGGGAAGCCCGTGTCACTCACCGTTCGAGATCGATTAGCCCGCGCTGGCGTGAACGCCGCGTCATCGGACCGTCAAATGCTTGCCGTGGAGGCGCCCGATCGCTCGCCGTTAACCTCGCGCCGTGTGCTTTGGTGTGAGGAGCGCGTGCTATTTCCGAGCGCCGGGGCGAAACGTAGTTTCCATGCGGCAATGGAACGTGGGATTGCCATTTCGAGCGCTCTTAAGCTCCCGTTTGCTCTCCGCTTTTTGTGATTTGCTTCTGCTTCGTCGCGATCGATAGTTGCTGCTGGCAAAAGGGAGCGGAATAGCCCCATCCGCCGACGGCCCGCAAACCGACGAGGCGAGCATGAGCAGATCACGACAGATGCGGCTCGGCGCATTCATGCGCCCGGTCAGCATTCACACCGCCGCTTGGCGCTATCCCGGCGGCACGCCCGACGCCAATTTCAATTTTGCGCACCTGAAGCGCTTCGCTCAGAAGCTGGAGCAAGGAAAGTTCGACGCGTTCTTCATGGCCGATCACCTGGCCGTGCTCAACATGCCGATCGAGGCACTGAAGCGAAGCGCCACCGTGACTTCCTTCGACCCGCCGACCCTGCTGCCGGCGCTCGCTGTCGTGACCGAACGCCTCGGTCTCATCGCAACAGCATCGACGACGTTCGACGAGCCCTATCATGTCGCGCGTCGCTTCGCGGCACTGGATCACCTGAGCGGCGGTCGCGCCGGCTGGAATGTGGTCACCACCTCGAACCCTGATGCGGCGCTGAACTTCGGTCTTGAGGAGCACGTCGAGCATGGCGATCGTTACAAGCGCGGGCGTGAGTTCGTCGATGTCGTCACCGGACTGTGGGACAGCTGGGCCGACGATGCCTTCATCCGCGATGTCGAAAGCGGCATCTATTTCGACGCGGAGAAGATGCACGTTCTCAATCACAAGGGCCCGTACTTCTCCGTGCGCGGGCCACTCAATGTCGCGCGTCCGATCCAGGGTTGGCCGGTGATCGTGCAGGCGGGGGCGTCCGAAGCAGGTCGCCAGCTCGCGGCCGAAACCGCTGAGGTCATCTTCGCCGCGCCGGGTAATCTGGCCGGCGGCAAGAGCTTCTACGCCGACGTCAAGGGGCGCATGGACGTGCTGGGTCGGCCGCGGGACAACTTGAAAATTCTCCCGGGTGCATTGGTGATCGTCGGCGATACGGTCGACGAGGCGCGAGCGAAGCGCGCGCATCTCGACAGCCTCGTGCACTACGAAAGCGCGATTGCATCGCTCTCGATCGCGATCGGGCATGATGCGACGAAGTTCGATCCGGATGGGCCGCTTCCCGATATTCCCGAAACGAATGCCAGCAAAAGTGGTCGCGAACGCGCGATCTCGCTCGCCAAGCGCGAGAACCTGACGGTGCGCCAGCTCGCTCAGCGCTTTGGCGGATACGCTGGCCTGTCGTTCGTTGGAACGCCTAAGACCATTGCCGACGAAATGGAGCAATGGCTCGTCGAGGATGGCAGCGACGGCTTCAATATCATGTTCCCGTATTTGCCGGCCGGCCTCGAAGACTTCGTCGATCGCGTGGTGCCCGAGCTGCAGCGGCGCGGCATCTTCCGCCACGAGTACGAGGGACGCACGTTGCGCGAGAACCTCGGTCTGCCGCGACCGGCCAACAAGCACTTTCTGGATTGACTTCAAGGTAGCCTTCGGCCGCCACTACGGCCTATGCAGCGATAGGCTTCATAAGCATCTGAGAAACACTTCGTTGGTTGGAGACGAAATCCCCTTATGTTAGCACTGTCGGCCCTTGCCAGAGCCGGCCGCGGTGATTTGGAGCAAAGAGACTTGCGCCGCGTGATCAAACGCTAAGGTTTCGCGAGCAGAGCTTGCGAACTCCTGATCGATAGGAGCTCTGAAATGATCAATCTGCCAAGTGAAGTTCAAACTCTGTCCGTTGGGACCCGCAGCATGTCCTGCTGCTGCTGTTGTTGCTGAAGAGAATGCTCGCCTGCGCATCGCGCAGGTCGTGAGCTGCAACATCCAATCGAAAACTCGCACAGCAGAGGCGTCCCGCTATCGCGGGCGAACGGTCAAATATGTCTGAAGGTTACACAGTAGAGGATACGCTTGGTGAAACCATCGGCATCGTCGTGCGCAAGGAAGGCGGGCGCGGCTTCCGCTTCTTTTCATCGGCGCGCGCGTTCGATGCGTTGGACGGACACATCTTTGCAAGCGCGCAGGCGGCACAACGTGCCGCGCGCGACATCGAAAGAATCGGGAAGCGCGGCTGGAGAGCCCTTTCAGGATCGGATCAAGCCAGAATGGAGGCGGCCACATGAGTGTGTTGCTTGATGGAATCCGCGGCTTTGCGGCGTGGTGGCAGGAAGGATTGACGAAGCTCGGCACGCAGCTCCTGCAAGTCTATGGCTGGCCCGCACCGCCCTTCGATACAGAGATCGACGCCGAGGCCGATCGCGAAGCGTGGGAGGAGGAGCGCGAGAAGCTTGCGCTCTCGCCGTGGTGGATGTGAGCGGCTTGTAAGGAGATCCACGATGCAGTAACTCCGGGCGAAGGGTGTCCTTGCCCGGAGTTACTCAGATCGTGGATCTGCAACTTGCCGACCGTCGCTGCTTCATGCTGCGTAAGATCGAGCGATCACAGCTACGCGATGCCGATCGAGACATCTGCTCGTGATACGATCATCGAGGTGCGGCGAACTTCGGAACCGGGACACTAGGCGCGGTTGGCGGCGACCTTCACGCCGCGCCGCCGCGGGCCGAACAGGCAGCAGAGAAAAAGCACGATGCCCGACACCGTGGCGATCATGCCTGCGGCGCTGACGCTCGAGCGGGCGCCGAACCAGAGCGGCCCGTAACCAGCAAGGATGTAGCCGAGAACGGCAGAGATCACCGCAAAGATGACACTCCAAGCGATCTGCGGCCCCATGCGGTCGGTCATGAGGCGAGCGGCAGCGGGCGGACAGATGAACATCGCGATCACGATGATGGAGCCGACGGCGTCGAAGGCTGCAACCGCGGCGATCGCCACCATGACGATGAGCGCGTAGCTCGTCAGCGTCGGACGCGCACCGATACTCTCGGCAAACGCCGCATCGAACGTGCCGATTACCAGTTCCTTCCAGAACACGACGATGAAGGCGGCGACAATCAGAAGGACGATCGCAAGACGTGGCAGTTGCGGCGGGAGCTCGGCCAGTGCTGTCGGATCGAGAAGCGAGCCCCAACTATCGCCGGCGAGCCAGATCAGGCTTTCCAGATTGCCATAAAGGGCATGCTCGACATCGAGGTGCACCTTGCTCGTGTCCGACCGCTCGAGCAGCAGAACGCCGGCAGCGAACATCGTTGTGAAAACGACGCCCATGGCTGCGCCGGGCTCGACTTTGCCAATCCTTCGGATGAGCTCGATGAGCAACACGGCAACGATAGCTGCAACCGCCGCGCCAACGAGCATCGGACCAGCGGCGACCGTACCCGTGATCAGAAACGCGCCGACGATGCCAGGAAGCGCCACATGAGCGACGGCGTCACCGATCAGGCTTTGCCGGCGCAACACAAGGAAGTTGCCGACGAGCGCGCAGGCGATGCAGGCTAAGATGCCGATAAGCATCGGCACAAGCGAGAGCTGGACGAATTCGTTGCTCATGGCTCGACCGTGTGTGGGGTTAGGCGTCGATCGAGTTCGGCGACGATGTCGGCCGGAAGAGTATCGGTGATCGGGGCGATGCCATGGTTGGCTACGTGCGCTGCATCATCGGGAAAGAGCTTGCGGTAGAGCGACCAGCGGGCTTCGTCTCGCATGACCGCTGCTGAGGCGCCACGCCCGGTGCCCGTTGCCACGCCGTCAGCTCGAATGAAGCCTTTGCGCTTCAGCACTTTGAGCGTGAAGGCATCGTAGATGGTTTCGCCACGCGCAATCGCCGCCAGTCCTTGCCGCTCATGCACCAGCGTCTGGAAGGCGCGCTGCTTCAATGCGCTGGCGAGCAGGCCACGCCGTGGTGACAGCAGCAGCGAGACGATGAAGAGCGCGAAGGCGACGAGTACGATGAGGGCACCGGTCGGAAGGCCGTGATCGAGCGAGGAGATCACGGCGCCGACGTAGGCGGCGATTGCGCCAAGTCCTGCCCCGATGATCACCATGGGCTCGGGGCGGTCTGTCCAGAAACGTGCGGCAACGGGCGGAATGATGGTCAAGGCGACGATGAGTACGAGCCCTGCAACCTTGAGCCCGATCACGGTGATCGCGAGCAGCAGGCCCATCATGGCGAGGTCCGTTGCCCTGACGTTGATGCCTCGGACGGCAGCATATTCCTGGTCGAAACAGACGAGCGTGAAGGGACGACGCAGCGCGAAGATCGCCACGCCTGAAAGGAATGCCGCGATGGCGATCGTCTCGGCCTCGCTGCGCAGCATCCCGGCCGTCGAGCCGACGAGATAGCCGGAGATGCCTGCCTGTCGGCCTGTCTCGAGTGATTGGATCACGGTGAGGAGCACGATGCCGAAGCCGAAGAAGACTGCGAGCACGGCACCGATCGCCGCATCCTCGGTCAGACGCGTACGGCGTGTGATCCATTCGACCAGAATGAGCCCGAGGCCGGCGCTGGCCGCCGCACCGATCATCAAGCCGGCGATCCAGCGCCCATCGCCAGTGGCGAGTGCCATGATGATGAAGGCGAGACAGAGACCCGGCAGCGTCGCGTGACTGATGGCATCGCTGACCAGCGAGCGCTTGCGCAAAAGAACGAATGTTCCGATGGCGCCGGCACTCGCACCGAGCAATGCGGCGCCTATGGTGACGAGCGCGGTGTTGTAACCGGCTTGGAGTAGGAGTGCAGAGAGAAAGGCTTCCATCGGGCGCCGCCGCTAATGCCGAACCGCCGCAACCGGTGCCGCCTCTTCAGCAAGCGCCTCCAACTGCCCACTCGCCAACCGTCCGCCGTAGGTCGCCTGGAGGTTCTCGGCAGTGAACGCCGTCGCGACGGGGCCCGCTGCAATTCGGCGGACATTGAGAAGCAGCACGTGGTCGAAGTAGCTGCGCACGGTCGAAAGGTCGTGGTGGACGCAGATGATCGTCCTGCCCTGCGCATTCAGCTCCTTGAGAACGGATACGATCGCGCGCTCGGTGGCGGCGTCGACACCGGCGAATGGCTCGTCCATCACATAAAGATCCGCGCCTTGGGCGAGCGCTCGCGCCAGAAACACACGCTGCTGCTGCCCACCCGAGAGCTGCCCGATCTGGCGATGCGCGAAGCTCGCCATGCCGACCCGCTCGAGACACTCCAGCGCCCGCTGGCGATGCCGCCGGCCAGCAAAGCGCAGAAAGCCGATCTCGCGATACAGGCCCATGATCACGACATCGAGCGCGGTTGCCGGAAACTCCCAGTCTACGCTCGCGCGCTGTGGGACATAGGCAATGCGATGGCGAACCGCATCGTAGGGTTGGCCGAACGCCGTCACCTCGCCGCTGATGCGCGGTACGATGCCGAGCGCTGCCTTGATAAGCGTCGACTTGCCCGCACCATTGGGGCCGACGATCGCCACCATGCTCCCTGGTGGCGTCACATAGTCGATGGAGAAAAGCACGGGTTTCTCGCCATAAGAAACCGTGAGGCCAGAAATGGCGAGTGGGCTGTCACTGACGGGTTGCGTCATTGTCCGGGGCTCATAGGCGCTCACATGCCGGGGCGATTGCGCCCGGAGATTGGGTCTCGAGAAGGTCGAGTTGTCCCTCTGCATGTCAATGCTCCTCGCGCGCGTCGTCAATCCGTCCGCCGAGTATTCTGCGTTGCCGCTAGTTGGTCATTCAGCCCCCTAGCCGGCGGACTTCCGCCGAGCGCCCGCGCAATCACCGTAACATTGTGGTCGATCATGCCGATGTAGGTGCCTTCATACGTTCCGGGAGGCCCCATGGCATCGGAGAAGAGCTCGCCGCCGATGATCACTTTGTGGCCTTTCGCGGCGGCGCCCTCGATAAGCGCTTTGATGTTGCGGTCGGACACCGACGACTCGATGAAGATCGCGCCGATCTTCCTGTCCGCGATGATCTGGACGAGATCCTCGATCTGCTTCAGTCCGGCTTCGCTCTCGGTCGAAATGCCCTGGATGCCCAGCACCTCGTATCCAAAAGCGCGGCCGAAGTAGCTGAACGCGTCGTGGGCCGTTATGAGTACGCGCGTTTTCTCCGGCACTTTGGCGAGAACCTGCTGCGCGTATGTCGTCAGCTTATCGATTTCGGCGAGATGCCGTTCGGCATTGGCTTTGAATAGCGTGCTGCCTTCGGGATCGAGCCTAATCAGTTCGTCGCGCGCTGCCGAGATCACGCTCCTCCAAAGCTGAGGATCCATCCATACGTGCGGATCGTATCGGCCGGGGTATTGCGCACTGCTGTGGAGTTTTTCCTTGGGCAGCGCTTCCGCAAGCGCGATGACCTTTTTGCGTTTGGCGAGGTCGCCGAAGAAGGCCTCGAGCTGGGCTTCGAGGTAGAGACCGTGCCAGAACACGACGTCTGCCTTGGTCATCGCCACGATATCGGAGCGGGTCTGGCGATATGTATGAGGGTCGACGCCGGCGCCCATGAGCGCGGAGACCTCAACGCGATCACCGCCGACCTGTCTGACCGCGTCAGCGATCATGCTGGTCGTCGCAACGACTTTGAGCTTCTGCTGCTGTGCGTGTGCCGTCGAAACTGCTGAGGGAGCTGCGAGAGCTGCGACGAAAAGAACGCCCGCCATCACGACTTGTTGCCACCCCCGCATCGCCCTCATCGTCATGCCTTGTCGCCCTGATCCCGCTGGCTTCAAATTTCTCGCGCTCGCTGAAGCAGGCGCAAGTGCAAACTATTTGCAATAAGACAGGTAGTGTAATTGCGAACGATTTGCAAGAGCGAGAAGGCGGGGATGCGGGGGATTTAGCGCGCGCCTTGGATCGGCAGGCGCGGCGCCGAATAAAAATTACTCTGATATTTTATATGGTTACGGCGGGGTGCACTTGCTCCATGGCAGGTCGCGGCATGTGCAGCCTGCATGGCCATATGCGCCGCAGCGGGTTCAGGATGGTCGAACTCGCCAGCCCGATGGGGTCTGCCGTCCGGGGGAAGGCGCTCTTCCCCCGAACTCAAGTTTCCCCGGCGTGCGGCTACTCGGCTGGTGTCGGCCTCGGTGCGTGGGCATCGGCGATCGCTGGCGGCGCACCGGCGTGCTTCAGAGGCCGATTGCCCGTGAGCGCGCGAAGCATCACGTAGAAGAGCGGCGTCAGGAAAATGCCGAAGATCGTGACGCCGATCATGCCCGAGAATACCGCGATGCCCATGGCCTGACGCATTTCCGCACCGGCACCCACCGAGAGCACCAGAGGCACCACGCCCATGATGAAGGCGAGCGACGTCATGAGGATGGGCCTCAGTCGCAGGCGACTAGCCTCGATCGCAGCCTGCAGCGGCGTGCGCCCCGCGAACTCCAACTCGCGCGCGAACTCCACCATGAGGATTGCGTTCTTCGCCGATAGTCCGACAAGGACGACGAGGCCGATCTGCGTGAAGACATTGTTGTCGCCGCCGCTTATCCACACGCCGGTCAAGGCTGCTAGAAGTCCCATCGGCACGATCATGATGATCGACAGCGGAAGCGTCAGGCTTTCGTAGAGTGCGGCCAGTACGAGAAACACGAGCAGCACCGAAAGCGGGAAAATCAGGATGGCGGAATTGCCCGCAAGGATTTCCTGATAGGTCAGCTCCGTCCACTCGAACGCAATGCCCTTCGGTAGTGTCTCCGCTGCGATGCGTTCTGCCGCTGCCTGTGCCTGACCTGACGAGTAGCCAGGAGCCGGACCGCCGGTTATGTCGGCCGAGAGGAAGCCGTTGTAGCGCATGGCGCGCTCGGGCCCCGCGGCCTGCTGCACCTTGAGCAGCGCCGAAAGTGGGATCATGTCCCCGGTTCGCGAGCGCACCTTGAGTTGGCCGATATCATCGGCGCGCGCGCGAAACGGTGCGTCCGCCTGCACGCGCACGGAGTACGTGCGGCCGAACCGGTTGAAGTCATTGACGTAGAGCGAGCCGAGATAGATCTGCATGGTCTCGAACACATCGGTCACGGCAACGCCGAGCTGGCGCGCACGCGTCCGGTCGATCTCCGCATAGAGCTGCGGCACGTTCACCTGGTAGCTCGTGAAGAGACCAGTGATCTCCGGCGCCTGGGCCGCGCGTGCGAGGAACGCATTCTTGGCTGCTTCGAGTTCATCGTATCCGAGACCGACGCGATCCTCGATCTGCAGCTTGAAGCCGCCGACCGTGCCGAGGCCCGCGACCGGTGGCGGCGGGAACATGGCGATGAACGCATCCTTGATGCCGGCGTACTGCTGATTGAGCTGCATCGCGATGGCTGGACCGGCGAGTTCCGGCGAACGGCGCTCCTTGAATGGCTTAAGCGTGGCGAAGACGATGCCCGCGCTCGCGCTGTTGGTGAAGCCGGCGATCGAAAGGCCGGGGAAGGCCACGGCATTCTCGACACCTGGATGCTTCATCGCGATCTCGCTCATCCGACGAATCACATCTTCCGTTCGGTCGAGCGTGGCGCCGTCAGGTAGCTGCGCGAAGCCGATCAGATACTGCTTGTCCTGCGCCGGCACGAAGCCCGACGGCACGGCTTTGAGCACGCCGAAGGCCGCGATGATCAACGCGAGATAGATGCCGAAGCCCGTAGCCTTGCGCGAGAGCACACCCTTGACGCCGGCCGTATAAGCGTTCGTTCCCCGATGAAAGACAGCATTGAAGCCGCGGAACAGCCAACCGAGCGTCATGTCGAGGAAGCACGTCAGCCGGTCCTTCGGCGCATCGTGTCCCTTGAGCAGCAATGCGGCGAGGGCTGGCGACAGCGTCAGGGAGTTTATCGTCGATATGACTGTAGAGATGGCGATGGTCAGCGCGAACTGACGATAGAACTGGCCGGTGAGGCCTGTGATGAACGCGAGCGGCACGAACACGGCCACGAGCACGAGGCCGATAGCAATGATCGGCCCCGAGACTTCCTGCATGGCCTTGTATGTTGCCTCGCGCGGCGGGAGCCCTTCTTCGATGTTGCGTTCGACGTTCTCGACGACGACGATCGCGTCGTCGACGACGATGCCGATCGCGAGCACCAGGCCGAAGAGCGTCAACGCGTTAATGGAGAATCCGAGCGCGTACATGACCGCGAATGTGCCGACGATCGAGACTGGCACGGCGGCGAGCGGGATGATCGAGGCGCGCCAAGTCTGCAGGAAGAGTACGACGACGATCACGACGAGAGCGACGGCTTCGAGTAGCGTCATGACGACGGCCTCGATCGAGGCGCGAACGAATTGCGTCGGGTCGTAGACAATGCCGAAGTCCACGCCTTCGGGCATGTTCTGCTTGAGTTCGGCCATCGTAGCGCGGACGTTTTCGGAGATCTGCAGTGCGTTCGAGCCGGGCGCCTGGAATATGCCGAGCCCGACCGCCGATTTGTTGTCGAGCAGCGCGCGCAGTGTATATTCGGCGGCGCCTAGCTCGATGCGAGCGATATCGCGCAAGCGCACGATCTGGCCGTTGGTGCCTGCCTTGACGACGATGTTGCCGAAGTCCTCTTCCGTCTGAAGACGGCCTTGGGCATTTACCGGGAGCTGCAGGTCGATGTGCGCAGGAGCTGGGGACGCGCCGATCACACCGACCGCGGCCTGCACGTTCTGTGCGCGAATTTCATTGACGACGTCTGCTGCCGAAAGTCCGACTTCGGCTGTCTTGGCCGGATCCAGCCAAATACGCATCGAATAGTCGCCGCCGCCAAAGATTTGCACTTGGCCGACGCCTTCGATGCGCGCGAGCCGATCCCTGACATTGAGTACCGCGTAGTTGCGCAGGTACGTCATGTCATAGCGATCATTGGGCGAAAGAAGATGCACGACCATGGTGAGGTCGGGCGAGCTTTTCACGGTCGTGATGCCAATGCGGCGGACCTCTTCCGGGAGACGCGGCTCGGCCTGGCCTACGCGGTTCTGTACGAGCTGTTGCGCCTTGTCGACATCGGTGCCGAGGCGGAAGGTGACCGTCAGTGTCATGACGCCGTCAGCCGTCGCCTGGCTGCTCATGTAGAGCATGTCCTCGACGCCGTTGATTTGCTCTTCGAGCGGCGTCGCGACGGTTTCGGCAATGACCTTCGGGTTGGCGCCCGGATACTGCGCGCGCACCACAACCGATGGCGGTGCTACCTCGGGATACTCCGAGATTGGCATCACGCGGAGCGCGAGAAGGCCGGCAAGGAAGATCAGCACCGACAGCACGCCGGCGAAGATCGGTCGATCAATGAAGAATCTGGAGATATTCATGACTGGCTCGCAGGGAGGGTTGGACCGCTCCCCGCAGGGCCGGTCAGCAGAAATGATTCGGATCGCTCATCACGATGGGCGGCACTATTGCTGTGTGGGCTTGGGCTCGACTGTGTCGGTCCGCGCATCGGCGGACGTCACGCGATCCATGCTGGCGGGCTCCGGCGTAACGACGTCACCCGGTCGCACACGCTGCAGGCCGCTGATGACGATACGCTCACCGGCACCGAGGCCGCTGGTCACGATCCGCAGACCATCCGCAATGGCGCCGAGTGTGATCTCGCGATAGGCCGTCTTGTTGCCGTCACCCACGACAATCACGAAGCGCTTGCTCTGGTCCGTGCCAATGGCGCGCTCGCTCACGGCGACGACCGGCTCATTCCGCGGTTGAGCCATGCGCACGCGCACGAACTGGCCGGGTATCAGACGTCCGTCGACGTTGTCGAATACGGCGCGCAGGCGAACAGTGCCACTCGTCGCGTCGACCTGATTGTCGATGAGCTGGAGGCGGCCGGTTGTCCACGCCCCATTGCTCGCTGGGTTCGAGATTCCGACTTTCACCGTGCCGACTTCAGCGGCGGCATTGGCCTCAGGGCTCAGAGCCGCGAGGATGCGCGATACTGTCGCTTCATCGGCATTGAAGCTCGCGTAGATCGGATTGACCGAGACGAGCGTGGTCAACACCGGAGCGCCCGGGCCGGCAGCAACGAGATTTCCAACCGTGACCTCGAGACGTCCGACGCGTCCGGCGACCGGTGCGCGGACTTCCGTATATTCGAGATTGAGGCGCGCGGCCTGAAGCGCAGCCTTGGCGGCCCGCAGTGTGGCCTCCGCTTCATTGTAGGCGTTCGTGCGCTGGTCCACATCGCGCTCGGAATGGGCGGGGCTGCCGAGGAGGCGGCGTGCGCGTTCGGCCTCCGTGCGCGTGAAGAGTGCGCGCGCTTCGGCGGATGCCACCTGGGCTTCGAGGCGATCGACTTCGGCAGCGTAGGGTGCCGGATCGATGGTGAAGAGGCGCGCACCTTTCTCGATCAGTGCGCCTTCGCGGAAGTGCACGTCCTGAACAGTGCCGGCAACGCGCGAGCGTACGTCGACGCGGTCGACGGCCTCCAGGCGGCCGGAGAATTCGTCCCAGACCACCGCTTGCCGAGGCTCGATCGTCGCAACCGAGACAGGGGGTGGCGGCGGCAACATGGGTGCCAGGCTTTCGCTGTGCCCCGGTGCTGCAGTGTAAAGAACAGCGGCGGTAGCTGCGCTCGCCGCGACAAGGAAAACCGAGCCCCAGATCCAAGGGCGCCGCAATTTTGCGGACGGCGCAGGCTCCGGCGCTTCGATGTTGGAATCGCTCATGATCATCTCCTGATTCTTTGTTTGTCTCAGGCTTGTTTGAAAGAGCGGCCGTTGCTCAGGCGGTTCCGCTCTCGAATTTCTGCCTCTGAACTTGTCCGCTCTGGTTGTCGCTCAGGCTTCGTTGGTCATTTTTCGTTTCATGGTGTTGCGCGTCGCAGTTCGTCTTCCTGGCGCGCTTCGCTCTTGATCAATCTCTCGTCTTCGAGTGGGTCTGCCATTCAATGAGCCTAGGACGTTCGATGCCATCCACGGCCGACATTGGTCGATAATTTTAGTTCATGGGGCCATCGAGGTGATTTGCCACCTCGCTTCTTGCTCTCAATCTGCCTGCATCAGGTGTTTGACGAAATCATACGCGAGTTTGTCCGGCTCACCGTTTGGTTGCGGTCGATAGCCCGATCGCACTCTCGGCTGCCCGCAGCGCGCGTTCAATGACCTGCCGCGTCATGGCCTGGCCGAGCCTGCGGAGCCACAGTCGGGGGGGGGGCAGAATATCGAGCTGCACCAACGGATTTTTGCGAGCGCAGCGTTTCTCAATTATGGGGGTGCAAGCCATGCCGCACTCGTTAGTCGGCTATTTCGTACCGATTGGTAGGTAATGGGTGACAAAGGCGGTGTCAACGCCTATTTGTACCATCAAGTACGGAAATGAAGTATCGCTCGCTGACATGTGAAGGAGGACGTGCCGTGGCCAAGGGCCGCCCGAGAGAATTCGACCCTGACGAGGCGCTGGACAAGGCCATGATGGTCTTCTGGCAGCAGGGATTCGAGGGCGCTTCGTTGTCCGATCTTACGGAGGCCATGGGCATCAGCCGGCCGAGCCTTTACGCCGCCTTCGGCAACAAGGAGGAGCTCTTCCGGCGGACGATTATGCGGTACGTCGAGATGGGCCCAGCCGTCGAACACCGCGCGGCGCTCGCCGAGCCGACCTCGCGCGCCGTCGTTGGGCGGCTCTTGCGTTACAAGGCCGAAACTTTGACCGATCCGTGCCATCCGCTGGGGTGCATGGTCGTGCGGGGCGAGTTCTCATGCGGCGAGGCGGCGCAATCCGTGAAGGACGAACTGGCGGCGCTGCGCTGCAATGGCGAGGCAGAACTCACCGAGCGCTTCGAGCGCGCCAAGGCCGAGGGCGATCTTCCGCAATCGAGCAATCCGGCAGCGCTCGCCCGATACGTTTCAGCGCTCATCCAGGGTATGTCCGTGCAGGCCTCCGGCGGCGCAACGCAGGAGCAGCTTCTGGACGTCGCGGAGATGGCCGTCGCGTCGTGGCCGTCGTAGGCTCACGTCGCGTGAAAGCCATCGCACAACTCTCCCTTTTCGATTAGCTTCGACGCGGCAAGCCGACCCTTGCCGCGAAGCACTTTTATCGCGCTGCTCTGCGGCACGGAGAACAGGCCAATCGTTTTCCCGGGAAGGAGACGATGCCATGTTGCCGCGCGCGGATGCCGTTTCATTTGATGCGATAGAAAGTGCAAGCGCTGATGAATTGCGCGCCCTGCAGCTTGCACGCCTCAAGGAAACACTCTCGCGGACGTACGCCAATGTCCCGCATTACCGCCGGAAGTTCGATGCCACCGGCATTCATCCGAGTGATCTGAGATCTCTCGCGGACCTCTCCAAGTTCCCGCTCACGACCAAGGAAGATCTGCGGCAGAATTATCCATTCGGCATGTTCGCCGTGCCTATGGACAAGATCGCGCGCATTCATGCTTCGAGTGGCACCACGGGCCAGCCGACGGTCGTCGGCTACACGCAGGGCGACGTGCAGACATGGGCCAGTCTTGTCGCGCGCTCGATCCGAGCCGCCGGCGGGCGGCCGGGCGACAAGATCCACGTGGCGTACGGCTATGGGCTTTTCACGGGCGGCCTCGGTCTGCACTACGGCGCCGAGCAACTCGGATGCACGGTCATTCCGGTCGGCGGCGGTTTCACTGAGCGACAGGTTCAGCTGATCGCCGATTTCGAGCCGGACATCATTGCGGTGACGCCATCGTATCTCCTCGCCATCGCCGACGAGTTCGATCGCAGGGGCATCAGTGCGCGCGACACGAGCCTGCGTATCGCGATCTGCGGCGCCGAGCCTTGGACGGATGGCATGCGCGAGGAAATCGAGCGTCGCATGGGCCTGCAGGCCGTCAACATCTACGGGCTCTCCGAGGTCATCGGGCCGGGTGTCGCGCAAGAGTACGCCGCGAGCAAGGATGGTTTGACGATATGGGAGGACCACTTCCTGCCCGAGATCATCGATCCCGAGACGGGCGCGGTGCTTCCTGACGGTGAGGAAGGCGAGCTCGTCTTCACCTCGCTCGCCAAGGAAGCCATGCCCATTATCCGCTATCGCACGCGCGATCTGACGCGCCTGCTGCCCGGGACCGGCCGCGCCATGCGGCGGGTCGAGCGCATCAAAGGCCGCAGCGACGACATGCTCATCATTCGTGGCGTCAATGTCTTCCCTTCGCAGATCGAGAGCGTTCTCGCGACGATGCCGGACTTCGCGCCACACTACATTCTGGAGATCTCGCGTCCGGCGCAGCTCGACGAGCTCGAAGTCATCGTCGAGACGCGCAACGAGGTGGATGCTGAGACCCAGGTGGCCTTCGCGCGCCATGCCGAGCATCTCATCAAGGCGCTGGTTGGCGTGACGAGCGCCGTGCGGGCTGTTTCTCCGGGAATGGTCGAGCGGTCACAAGGCAAGGCGCGCCGTGTCATCGACAAGCGATCCAAAGGCTAATCGAGAGAAGGAACTGAGCGACCATGAGCAGACCGAGCGTGATCGATGTTCTAACCTCTGCCGGCCTGCCATCGCGCGACACGGCAGATTGGACATCGTCAGAGCCACTCGGTACGCAGGATCTTGCATCCGATCGCAACGCTTACGGCGCCTATTGGTCGGCTGGCGCGCGCCTGTTGTCAGCGTTACCTAAGAAGCCGGCGCGGAATGCGTCCGAGCAAGCGGCAGCGGAAGCCATTCTTTCGGCTACGCGTGCGGCGCGTGATCGCTTTTTGGCGGCGAATGCGTGCGCTGTTTACGATGAGCTGACCGCAGGCTGCTCTCGCTTCGTCCGTCTCGAAGATCTCGTCTATCTGGCAGCCAATATTGTCCCGGGCCTTGTCCCGCCGCGGCATGAGGTAGCGGCCGAATCCGCACTCGACCAGCGCGGCAAGGACGGAATCGAAATCGATCAGGGGCTCTTCATCTCGCGCGTTCTCGCGGACGAGCGCACGGGCGCGCACCTCTGTCACGCTATGTTACTGCCGCGCGGTGACAGCGCCGAGCCTGCGGCCCACTTTGCTGCTGAAGGCAGGCTCGATCTTGGTGCCGTACGCTTAGCGCGGCAAGGCCGTACGATCCATCTTACCGCAGCGCATCCGCGCTTTCTCAATGCGGAAGACGACACGACGCTCGATGTCATGGAGATCGCGACCGATGTCGCAATCCTGGATCCGGAGAGCGACATCGTCGTCATGCGCGGCGGGCCAGTCGAGCATCCAAAGTATCGCGATCGCCCCATCTTCGGCGCAGGCATCAATCTCACGCACCTCTATCGGGGTGCTATTCCCTACATCTGGTTTCCGCGTCGCGAGCTTGGGTATGTGCACAAGATCTTCCGTGGCGTGGCGCGTCCGGACGCACTCCCCGATGATGTCTCGGGCTTTGGTATCGAGAAGCCTTGGGTTGCTGCCGTCGATACGTTTGCGATCGGCGGCCATTGCCAGATCCTTCTCGTCATGGACTATGTGATTGCCGCCGCTGATGCTTTCATGACGTTGCCGGCGCGCAAGGAGGGCATCATCCCCGGGCTCGCCAATCTGCGCCTTCCGCGCTTCGTCGGCGATCGCATTGCGCGCCAGGCTATTCAGTACGAGCGTCGATTGCCGTGTGACTCGCCGGAGGGCCGCCTCATCTGCGACGAGATCGTCGCGCCACAGGATATGGCGGCGAGTATTGAACGCGTGGTCGCGGGTCTTACCAGTGCCGGGGCGGTCGGCGCGATCGGTAATCGCCGGGCGTTGCGCATAGGCGCAGAATCGATCGACCTCTTCCGCCGTGCCGTCTCGCTCTATGCGCGCGAGCAGGCATTCTGCCATTTCAGCCCGGCGCTGATTGCCAATCTCGAGCGCAATTGGGATGCGCAGAACCGCAAGCGGTGAGCGCACTCATTCGCGCGGCGGCGGGCGATCGGGGCGCGTGAGGATGAAGGTCGCGGCGCCGCACATGGCGACGGCTTGCGCGAGAAGAATCCAACCGGAAAGCCCAGCGACGAAACTCACTGCAAGCGTCGCGACCATGACAGCAATAGCCATGATCTTTGCCCGCCGGTCGATAGCGCCGTAGCGGTTCCAATCGTCGATAGGAGGTCCGAGGCGGGGATGCGTTACGAGCCACGCATGAAGGCGCGGCGATGAGCGTGCGAAGGCGAATGCGGCAAGCAGTAGGAACGGCGTCGTCGGCACCAGCGGCAGTATGGCGCCGGCAATGCCGCAGGCCGTCGATACCACGCCCAATATCAGCCAAAGCACGCGCGTCGCCAAAGGTGATCACTCCAGAACGCTGGGCGCGAAAGCAGGCCGTGAGGCGCATGGTCGCTGCGCGCGAATAGGTATTGTGAAGGCCGATTATACTTGATGAATATGAGTCGCAATTGCGACTTAGAGGACGATATGAGCAGCGAGCCGCACGAGGTCCGGGATGCCGTGGCGCGCCGCGCCGCATTTGCCGCAGACGTGCACGCACGCACGGGCATCGACGAGGCGATGATCCACCGGCTCGTGCACGCGTTCTATGATCGCATCCGGGCGGATGAGGTGCTTGGCCCGATTTTCTCCGCGCGCATCGCCGACTGGACGCCGCATCTCGAGCGCATGTGCGCCTTCTGGTCGTCCGTGACGCTCATGACGGGGCGGTATCATGGCCGTCCCATGCAGGCCCATGCGCCCCTGCCGATCGATGGCTCGCATTTCGACCGCTGGCTCGCGCTGTTTGCCGATACCGCGAGCGATGTCTGTCCAGCACCTGCTGCGACCTACTTCGTCGAGCGCGCGCGCATGATTGCCGAAAGCCTGGAGCTCGGCATCGGCACTGTGCGAGGCTTGATGCTCGCGAAAGGCCAGCGGTTGCCAGCACTGGACTGCTCATAGGCTGCAGCGCATTGACGTGGCTGCTCGGCTCCCGGAATCGCGCTGGAAATTTGGTCAGATGGGAGCCTTGTCGTGAGTTCGGATCGCGGTGCAAAGTAGCGCCCGGCATCGATGGAGATGGGGCGCATGGCAAAAAAGATCGAGGATCTGGTCGAGGAGCAGATCGCGCGCTGGCTTGGCGTCGAGCCGCCGAACGAGGCAGGGCACGACTATGCGAAAGGCATGGCGGCGCTGATCGCGAGCTTCGAGAAGTTGCGTGGCGAGTTGCAGTTCGAGGATGAGCCATCGAGTTTCGAGGCCGCTCTTCAGGAGACGAAGGAGCGCGCACTATGAATACCGTGGATGCGCCGGTCGCGCCCCTCACGCACCTCACACTTGTTGAAGCGGCCGACGGCGTAATCAGCGGCGATTTCAGCGCGGTCGAACTCGCCGAAGCTGCCTTCAAAGCTTTCAAGGCCGGTGACGGCGCGCTGAACTCCGTGATCGCTCTCGAAGAGGCGGAAGCTCTCGAGGCCGCTGCTGCACTCGACAAGGAGCGCAAGGAAGGACGGCTGCGGGGGCCGCTGCACGGTGTACCGCTCGCGCACAAAGACATGTACTACCGCGCAGGCAAGATCACCACGTGCGGCTCCGAGGTCCGGCGCGACTTCAGGCCGACCTACACGTCAACAGCGATTGCACGCCTGGAAACAGCTGGTTCGATCACGCTCGGCACGCTCAATATGGCCGAGTTTGCGCAGAATCCGACCGGTCACAATGTCCACTTCGGCCACTGTCGCAATCCATGGCATACGGACTACTGCCCCGGCGGCTCGTCTTCAGGTTCCGGTGCTGCTGTCGCTGCGCGCTTCATCTTTGGCGCACTGGGTTCCGACACGGGCGGATCTATCCGTATGCCCGCGTCCATGTGCGGCGTGACGGGCATCAAGCCCACGCAGACACGCGTTTCGCGGTATGGCGCCATGCCGCTCTCGTTCATGGCCGACAATGTGGGGCCGCTTGCGCGTACGGCGCGAGACTGCGCGCGCCTGCTCAAGGTACTTGCGGGACATGATCCGGCGGATCCGACGTCGGCCAAGGAGCCAGTGCCGGACTACGAGGCTGCGCTCGATGGCGATATCCGCGGAATGCGCATCGGCATTCCCACGAACTTCTTCTTCGATGACGCCGACCCGGATGTCGTTCGTGCGGTGGAAGCCGTCGCGGAGGTGCTCTCGTCACGGGGCGCTACCGTCGTCCGGATTGCCATCCCGCACATGGATGCCGTGGGCACCTATGGCGCCGTGATCTCGCGTGTCGAGGGATCGACGATCCATGCGCAATGGATGCGCACGCGTCCGCAGGACTATTCGATTGCGCTCGGCGCGCGCTTCTATGCCGGTCTTTCCATTCCGGCGGCCTATTACATCGAGGCGCTATCGCGGCGTGGTCCGATCCTGCGCGCGCTTGGGCGTGAGGTGTTCGACAAGGTCGATGTGTTTGTCACACCGACGATCCGCATCAAAACACCGACGCTGGCTGCGACTGATATCGATGCCGGCGCGCCGGGCGCCATCGACGCCTTCAATAGGCTGACCGCCAACACGCGGGCGATCAACTATATGGGCCTGCCCGCCGTCAGCGTGCCTTGCGGGTTCGACGGTGACGGTCTGCCGATCGGCTTCCAGGTTGTGGGCCGGCCGTTTGCCGAGGGGCGCATTCTGAAGATCGCCGATGCCTATCAGCGCGACACGGAATGGCATCGCCGCCGCCCAACCTTGCAGGCCTCCTGACTGCGGGAATATCCTGGCAGTTGATCGTCGCGTGCCGTCGTCTGGCGCGCGGGTGGCGACGACTGCACAATTCCGGGCTATACTGAAAGAAAAGGAGACAATCAACTGTAGCTAGGGAGAGTACCCATGCCCACCGATCCAGCATCCCGCAAAACGAAGATCGATGCAGCCCTGCGCGACGCCGTCGAGGCCGGAGATGTACCGGGCGTCGTGGCTGTCGCGACGGACCGCGAGAACGTGATCTACGAAGGCGCCTTCGGCAAGCGCGTGCTCGGCAAGCCGGAGCCGATGACGCCCGACACCGTCGTGTGGATCGCCTCAATGACGAAGGCGGTTACGTCCGCTGGTGCCATGCAGCTTGTCGAGCAGGGCAAGCTCGATCTCGATGCACCGGCAGCAAAGGTCGTGCCTGAGATCGGTGCTGCGCAGGTACTGGAAGGCTTTGATGCCAGCGGACAACCGCGCACACGTGCGCCGCGTCGTCCGATCACGCTGCGCCACCTGCTCACGCACACGGCCGGGTTTGGCTATGACATGTGGAATACCGATGTCGGTCGCTATCAGGAAGCGATGAGCCTCCCTGGGGTCATCTCCTGCCAGGATGCTGCACTCCGAACGCCCTTGCTCTTCGATCCGGGCGACCAGTGGCATTACGGTATCAGCATCGACTGGGCCGGTAAGATGGTGGAGGCCGTGAGCGGTGAGAAGCTCGGCCCGTACCTGCAGAAAAATCTCTTCGCGCCGCTCGGCATGACCAGCACCGCCTTCAAGATCACGCCGGACATGCGCACGCGGCTCGCGAAGATCCATCAGCGTGGTGACGACGATGCCTTAGAGCCGCAGATGGAGCTGGAGATCCCGCAAGAACCTGAGTTCGAGATGGGAGGTGGCGGCCTTTACTCAACGGCTTCGGACTACTTGCAGTTCGTCCGCATGATCCTCAATCGCGGCAAGGCGAATGGCGGTCAGGTTCTGAAGCCGGAGACGGTCGATCTCATGAGCCGCAACAACATGGGCGACAATCGCGTCACCGTTCTGAAGACGGCGATGCCGCCATTGACGAATGACGCGGAGTTCTTCCCCGGGCTGCCGAAGAGCTGGGGGTTGAGCTTCCAGATCAATGAGGAGAAAGCACCAACCGGTCGTCCGGCCGGCGGTCTCATGTGGGCGGGTCTGGCCAACTCGTACTATTGGATCGATCCCAAGAGCGGTATCGGCGGCGTGTATCTCACGCAGATTCTGCCGTTCGCCGACAAGAAATCGCTGCCCCTCTACTACGCCTTCGAGTCGGCGTTTTACGCCTGAGTGTTCGGGGATGATTGATACAGGGGCCCTCCCTCGCGGGGGGCCCTTTTCATGCGCGCGGCGACGCGCGGATGCAGCGGACCATGCGCGTTGGCTCGATCCATGTCTCGGCGGGCGGCGAGGCAGTGCAGGCTGCCTCGGCATGGCGACAACGCGGCGCAAAAGCACATCCTGGCGGCATCGCGGCAAGGTTCACTGGCGAGCCCGGTATGGCCTCGAGGCGCTTGCCGCGCATACCACCATGCACTGTCGAAGCGAGCAGGCCCTGAGTGTAGGGATGCTGCGGTGTGCGCACGATATCCCGCAGCGGTCCTGTCTCCACGAAGCGACCGGCGTACATGACGGCAATGCGGTCCGAAATCTCGACGGCCACACCGACGTCGTGGGTGACGAACAGCACCGCCATTCCGAGCTCGCGCTGGAGGCGATGCAGAAGCTGTAGAATTTGGATCTGCACAGTTGCGTCGAGCGCCGTGGTGGGCTCGTCGGCAAGCAGGAGACGGGGCCGACAGGAGAGTGCGAGCGCAATCATGGCACGCTGACGCATGCCGCCCGACATCTCGTGCGGGTAATTCTCGAGACGTCGCGCGGGGGATGGAATCTGCACCATTTCTAGCAGCTCGAGCGCGCGCTTTCGCGCGTCGACATCCGACAGCCCGTCGTGGCGCTTCACCGTCTCCATAATCTGCGTGCCGATGGTGAAGACGGGATCGAAGGAGGTCATCGGCTCCTGGAAGATCATCGCGACTTCGCCGCCGCGAAGATCGCTGAGGTTGCCTTCGCCGAGAGCCAGAATGTCCTTACCGCCAACGCTTATCTTGCCGCCGAGCTTCGTGCGCTTGGGAGGCAGCAGACGCATCAGAGCACGCAGCGTGACGCTCTTGCCTGATCCGGACTCGCCGAGAATGCAAAGTACCTCGCCGGCATCGAGCGTGAAGCTGACGCCGTTCACCGCATCGATGACGGCGTCGCGGCTCGTGAAGCGGACGGTCAGATCCTCGACGCGGACGAGAGGCGCGCCGCCCGTCGCGGTTGTCGGCAGTTCTCTGGTGGCTGCGGTGACGCTCATGCTGGCATCTCCATCATGCTGCGACCGCCGATGCAGCGCTGTGGCCGGAGCCGGGTATCAGCATGTGGCAGGCGGCGAGATGGTCTCCCGTAGCCGTACCGGCGGCAAGCTTCGGCTCACGCGCGGAACAGCAGGCCTCGGCGTGGGCACAACGGGTGTGAAAGCGGCAACCCGGCGGAGGATTGATCGGGTTCGGCGGGTCGCCGGTCAGCGTGGCTTGCTTTCCGCGATTGTCGGGATCCATGGACGGCATCGCGCCGAGCAGCGCGCGCGTATAGGGGTGTTGCGGATTGCCGTAGATGCTTTCGACAGGACCGACCTCGACGACCTTGCCGAGGTACATCACAAGTACGCGGTCGCTGATGTACTGCACGACATTGAGATCGTGCGAAATGAAGACGTATGTCAGCCCCAGCTCGCTCTTGAGATCGACAAGCAGGTTGAGCACCTGAGCTTCGACGGATTTGTCGAGTGCGGAGACGGGCTCGTCGAGCACGATCACTCGCGGTTCGAGTGCGAGCGCGCGCGCGATGTTCACGCGTTGGCGCTGGCCACCGGAGAGCTCGTGCGGATAGCGCGTCGCAAACAGTTCCGGATCGAGCCCGACCTTGCCCAGAAGCTCCCGCGCCCGCTTGCGCGCATCGGACCAGGAGAGACCGTGAACGGTCGGGCCATAAGCGATGGTATCCTCGACGGTGCAGCGGGGATTGAGCGATGAATAGCTGTCCTGAAAGACCATCTGCACCTGACGGCGAAACTCACGTGCCGTGAGACCGCTCGAGTCGCCGATCGCGCGGCCTTCGAGCGTAATAGTGCCGGCGTCTGCTTCGAGGAGGTGAATAAGGAGGCGAGCGGTCGTCGATTTGCCGCAGCCGGATTCGCCGACGATACCGAGCGTCTCACCGCGGCGCACTGCGAACGATATGTCGTCGACGGCTTGCACGGTCGCGACTTGCCGTTGAAGCAGCCCGCCACGGATCGGAAAATAGCGCCGCAGCGCGTGCACTTCGAGCAGCACATCCGCGCTCATGGTGATGACCTCATATGCGTACGTCCATGGCGGTGCGCAGACCGTCGCTCATCAGGTTGAAGCACATCGACGTGATGAAGATCATCGCGCCGGGCAGCGCGGCGACCAGCGGGTTCACCCAGATGGCCTGGCGGAGATTGTTCAGCATGAGGCCCCACTCGGCGTCGGGCGGCGTCACGCCGAGCCCAAGGAAGCTCAGGCCCGCCGCCAGGATGATCGCGATCGAGATCAGCGACGTCGCGTAGACGAGAATGGGGCCGAGCACGTTGTTGAGGATGTGAAAGCGGATGATCGATGCGGGCCGCGCACCGGTCGCGCGTGCGGCCTCGACGAACTCGGCTGAGCGGACCTGCGTGGTTACGGTTTCGGAAATGCGCACGATCGGCGGAATGAACGTAACAGTGAGCGCGAGGATGGTGTTGCCGAGCCCGGAACCGAGCATGCCGCAGATGGCGATCGCGAGCAGGATTGAGGGAAAAGCATAGAGCACGTCCATGCTGCGCATGATCAGGCTGTTGACGATGCCGCCGCTGTAGCCCGCGAGCAGGCCCAGACTTCCGCCGATCAGAAGTGCGAATGCAACTGGCGCAACGCCGCAGAGAAGCGAGAGGCGCCCGCCATAGAGAATGCGGCTGTAGAGGTCACGGCCGACTTCGTCGGTGCCGAGCCAGTGCCCGTTGTAACCCGGTGACTTGAGGCGCGCGAGCACGGAACTCGCCATGGGATCGTGCGTCGCGAACAGGGGAGCCGCGACCGCCATGAGCACGATCACCGCGAGCAGCACGGTCACCGTGAGTGTTGTGCGGTCGGCGAGCAGGCGCTCGCGTACGCGTGCCCAGTAGCTCTTGCCGGCCTCGGCGCGGCGTACCGCGTCGGCGGCGGGAACGATGATCGTGTCCTGCGCGCTCATGGGCTCAGCGCCGAATGCGAGGGTCGATCAGTGCCTGCAGCACGTCGACCAGAATGTTGATGATGACGAAGATCGTGGCCAGTACGAGGATCGTCGCGGAGAGAACCGGGATGTCACGACGGAAGATCGCGAGATTGAGGAGGCTCCCCGATCCCGGCCAGTTGAACACGGTCTCGACGAGAATGGAGCCGCCGAGCAGATAGCCGAACTGCAGGCCCATGAGCGCGAGCGCGGAGGGCGCGGCGTTCTTCATGATGTGGAGGAGGACGCGCGGGCCCTTGAGACCCTTGGCCTGCAATGCGGAGACGAACTCCATCGAGCGGATTTCCAGTACGTTGGCGCGCACGAGCCGGCTGATCACGCCCATGGGGATGAGCGAGAGCGTGATAACCGGCAGGATGAGGTGTTTGATGTGCTCCCATGTCCACGGAAAGCCATCGGGCCCCATGCCCTGACCGGGAAGCACATTGAAGGAAACGGCGAAGATGGCGACGAGCACCATGCCGACCCAGTAGTGCGGCAGGCTCACGCCGGCAATGGCGACGCCCGAGAACAACTTGTCGAGCCATGAGCCGCCGTAGAACGCGGCAAGAGAGCCGAGCAGAACACCGAGCGAGAAGCCCAGGAACGCCGCCGGTATGGCGATCTTGAGGGTGTTCAGGAGAGCGCTGAACAGCTCCTCGGCAACGGGCTGATTAGTGAAGATCGAGGTGCCGAGGTCTCCCATCAGCATGGATTTGAGCCAGCGCAGATACTGAATGTGAACAGGCTGATCCAGGCCGAATTGGATGCGGATCATATCCGCGACTTCTTTCGGCGCCTCCGGCGGAATCATGATGTCGATGATGTCGCCCGGCACCATCTGCATGAGCAGAAATACGACGAGGGACACGCCGAGCAGGATCGGGACGGCATAAAGCAGTCGGCGTAGAACGAAGTACCACATCTTCAGGAAACCTCGCTTGCCGGCCGGCGGACTGCACACCCGATCCTCGATCGCGCAGGATCGAGGATCGGGCCGTGCCCTAAATACAGCCGGCTATCAGTCGGGGACGCGTGTCACTTGCCGATGGATACGCGCGTCAGGTCCTGAAACCAGCTCTGTGCGCTGACGAAGCCCTGAACGCCCTTTGTCATGGCGCGCGGGTTGGCATCATGCACGACCCAGAGCCATGGCGCCTCGTCGACGAGCATCTCATGCAGCTTGACGACCGACTTGTCGAATTCGTCCTTGCTAGGCGCGCTTTCCATCTTCGCGATGGTCGCATCGAAATCGGGGTTCTTCCAGTGGCCCCAGTTCGAGCCGGCCGGTGTGCTGTTTGCGCCGTAGAACCAGCGCACGATCATCGAGACGTCCGACGAGACAAGGCTGATGTTCAGCGCGTCCGAATTCGCTGCGACAGGTGCTGTCGGCACGGAGCGCAGATTGACCAGCACCGTTCCCCATTCAACGACTTCGAACGAGATGTCGAAACCGCACTGCTTCATCGACTGCTGCAGGAACTCGTTCATGGGCAGTGGCAGCATCTGACCCGAGCCTGAGGTCGAGATCATGATTTTGGCTTTGACGGGCTTGTCGGGCCCGTAACCCGCTTCAGCCAGCAGCTTTTTCGACATCGCGGGGTCGAACTTGTAGGCATTCTTCGGGTTGCCGAAGCGCGGGTCTGTCTTCTTGAAGAAGCCGACGGACGGCTCGGCTGTGTCTGCCAGAAGCGTCACGAGTCCATCGCGATCGACGCAGTAGTTGATCGCCTGGCGAACCTTGACGTCACGGAAGGGAGATTCCTCTTTGAGCGTATTGAGCACCCACGGCCATACGTGCGGATAGCTGTTGGTGACGACCGAGAAGCCCGCGCCCTTGAGGCCGGCGATCGCATCCGGCGGTGGCACCTCGATCCAGTCGACCTGCCCAGAACGCAGTGCTGCGAGGCGTGTATTCGCCTCAGGCATTGGGAAGAGAACGACCTTGTCGACCTTCGGAATGCGATTCTTGTCCCAGTAGTCCTTGTTCTTGTCGAGATCGATGCTGATGCGCGGCTTGAAGTTGCGCGCGATAAAGGGACCGGTGCCCACCGGCGCCTTGGCGAACTCCGCCCAGCTCCCAGCCTTCTCGAAGGCCGTCGGACTGACGTGGAAGATCGTTGTCAGAACATATGGGAAATACGAGATGGGACGTGTCGTAGTGAGTTCGACCGTGTAATCGTCGATCTTCTTGTAGCCGCCGTCGGCTATGTAGGTGGGGCGCCCACGATTGATTGCCGACGCCTGCGGATCGAACTGTTTGGCGTCCTTGTTGAAGGAGCGATCGAGGTTCCAGATCAGTGCGTCGGCGTTGAATGGCGTGCCGTCGTGGAACTTGACGCCCTGGCGCAGCTTGAAGACCCACTTCGTTAGGTCGGTCTTGCTCTGCTCCCAACTCTCGGCAAGGCCTGGCGTGATGTCGGCCGGCTTGTCGGCGCTGCTGAGATCCCAGTTGACGAGCGCGTCGAAGGCCGTGAAGCCCATGAAGCGCACGCCTTCGAAGCCGTTGTTAGGCGCGCCCGTCGTCGTCGGTACGTCGGTCGCCGTCATGGCAATGCGAAGCGTGCCTTGAGCGAGTGAGGGCGCCGATGTTGCCATTGCGCTCATACACAGCGCGCTCGTGAGCGCGATGAGGTAGCGCCCCGTGAGATCTCGTCTTGTCATAGTGCTCTCCCTTATATGCGACCGGACGTGACGGAAATCTCGCTGCGCGTGACCCAGGCACTTCTATCGGTGCCGAAAGTATAGGCGGCCCGCACATAGTGAGATAGGCTCATAGTCCAGGCATGGTGCCTGAAACGCAAGCGGTTTCAGATGGCTGAGCGCACTTGGTGCAGTGCGCCTGCTCTGGCCGACGCCCCCCGCAGCATCGCTTGCTCGCGGCGCCTTTGTTCGCGCGCTCGACGGCGGCTCTTCAACAATGCATGGTTGTCGTGGTGCGGCAGAAAAGAAAACAATCAATGCCTGGGAGGACTGTCGGCAATGGCAAGTCACAGGGAGAGGAGCGAGGGGCAGGCGGCGCCCGGCGTGCCGATCGTGGCTCCTTTAGCTCGCGCGCAGGCGATAACCGAAACGCTACGCGCGGCGGCTGACAGGATCGAGCAGGCCCGCGCACTGCCGCGGGATGTCGTCGAAATCCTGCATGAAGCGCGTCTCTTCCGTCTGCTGCTCCCGAAGTCGATTGGCGGTGACGAAGTCCATCTGAGAACGCTCGCCGAAGTGATGGAGACCGTCGCAAGCGCTGATGCCAGCGCGGCATGGTGTCTTGGGCAGGCAGCGGGGTGCGCCATGTCGGCGGCATTTCTTGAGCCGGCGGCGGCACGTCGGCTTTTCGGATTGCGAGATGCCGTACTGGCTTGGGGCGCCGGCATTCAAGGCAAGGCAATCGCCGTAGAGGGCGGCTACCGGGTTTCCGGCAAGTGGACATTCGCAAGTGGCTGCGCGAACGCGACACTTCTCGGTGGGCACTGCTACGTCTTCGAAACCGATGGAACGCCACGCCGTCGCGCCGATGGCCGCCATCTCGATCGTACGGCGCTCTTTCCGGTAGCAAAGGCGCGTATCGATGACATGTGGTACACGCTCGGGCTTCGTGGCACGGCAAGCTACACATACGAGGTGCAGGACCTGTTTGTGCCCGAGGACGAGACGATCGACCGTGACGCAGACGCGGAGCGGATCGAAGACGGCACGCTCTACATCTTTAATGGCACCGCAGCTTATGCGACGGCCTTCAGCGCACTCATGCTCGGCATTGCCCAGGGCATGGTGAGTGACCTTACTGCGCTAGCCAAAGCGAAGACGCCACGCGGCGCCGCTTCATCACTCATGGAGAGCCAAGTTTTTCAGTCCGAACTCGCCCAGCTCGAAGCGCGACTGAGGGCGGCGCGGGCCTACCTCCACACGACAGTCGACGAGATCTGGGAGAGGACGCGCGCATCGCGCGAATTTCCGCTCATCGAGCGGGCCAACCTCAAGCTCGCGAGCACGTATGTCATCAACCAGGGCGTCGAGATTGCCGCGGATGCCTATCGCGCCGCGGGGCAGACCGCGATCTTCCCGGTCAATCCTTTCGAGCGGCGGCTGCGTGATGCCTACTCCGCATCACAGCAGCTCCAAGGACGGCCGGCGAATTTCATCACCATCGGGCGGGTGTTCCTTGGTCTCCCGCCCGATTCGCCTGTGGTGCTGGGTTAGCGGGCGTCAGCCGCCACCGGCTGCGTTGTAGCCTCGCCCGCCGTCGCCGAGCGCCTCGTAGCCATTCTCAGTGACGAGGATCGTATCCTCGAGCTTCACGAAACCGCGTGTCGGATGTCCGATCGTCGTTTCGACAGAGATGACGTAGCCGGCTTCCAACGGGCGTTCGCGGTCATATCCCTCGTAAGACATGCGCGGATGATCCTGCAGGCGCGGTGCTTCGTGTGTGACGAGGCCCATGCCGTGGGCCATGAAGTGTGTGTACTTGCGGTGCGGCGACGCATCGAGCAGGCGCGCGGCCACATCGGCGATGTCACCGCCGCGTGCGCCAGCCCGGATCGGCTTGCGGACGGCTTGCTGCACTTCTTCGACGAAGGCGAGCAGATCCTGATACTCGCTATCCACCTTGCCGCCGACGACACCCATGCGGCAGAGATCACCGATGTAGCCTTTGTAGTTGCCGCCGGAGTCGAGCGAGATGATGTCGCCCATGGCAAGCCGCTGCTCCGAAGGCGCGCGATTGAGGCTCGTGCCGGCGGTCATCAGGCAGTAGTCGAACACGAGGCCGCGATTGACTTCCTCGCGGCGCAGGGCCTCGACAATCTCGAGCTTGGTCGCGCCGGGTACGCAATGCTTCCGGAAGGTCGTCAACATGGCATCGACGACGCGCTCGGAGGCTTCGCGCAGATAGGCGATCTCTTCGGGCGTTTTCTTCGCGCGCAGCCGCTCGAGGGGGAATACAGCGTCCACGACGTCCGCATTGGCGATGTTGCGACGCAGGACGGCCTCACCGTCAGCGGGAAGGAAGGCGGCCTCGACACCGATGCGGCGCACCGGGCCGAGCTTGGCGATATGGCTTGCCACTTCGCTCATCGTCGCCTGGGTGCCGGTCGTGCCGAGCTTCAGGGTCGGTTGCCAGAACTTACCGAGCTCGCGCTCGAAGTTTTCCATGGTGCAGCCGACGTAGGCGGCGTTCTCAGGCTTGCCCTTCTGATACACGATCGCGGGCAGGTAGCGCGTCGTGCCGGCAGCTTCCATGGTGTCGAAGAAGAAGAAGCGGTAGCCGCCGAGAAGATACTGCACATTGTGCTTCGAGGTCGCGACCAGCACGTCGATGCCGGCGTCGTCCATCAGCTTGTCGAGGTGCTTGGTGTCGAATGGGATCGGTTTCTTGATTTCGGCTTCGGCAACAGCCATTGGCGAACCTCCTGACAGCGCGTCCAGATTTATATGCCCCGATACGGTCGCGCGGCCGTCCGGTGGTCATTCCTGTCGACTATAGTCCCCACTTGGCCCGAGGGGCCACCGCTTTGCGCTCTCGACAGCGCGTATCAGGCCATATCGAGGCGCTTGGCGCCTTTTCGGAATGACTTCATACCGTCCTCGTCGAAGCGGAAGGCGCGGAAGAAGTCGTCGACGGAATAGTTCGGCAGGACTTTGCGCACAGCTGCCGCATTCAAGCGGGCGGCATCCATTCGTCCGGCCAGTGCTTGCGTATAGGCGCCGATGGCGACGACGTGGGGATGGGCATTGGGACGCGCTGCCGCTCTCCCACCCCAGTCCGCTGCTGCATCGAAATCGCCGAGTCGGACGAGTGCCATGGCCCGCGCGCCGAATATGGCGAACAGCATCGGATCGAATGGACTAAGGTGCCTGGAGTGTTCCGAAGCGCCGACCGCCGCCGTCGCGTCGCCCGCCTGAGATTGCACGAACGCCAGCGCATAGTGTGCCGGCGCGAAGTTCGGGCTGAGGTCCGTGGCTGTGCCAAGCTCGGCCACGGATTGATCGTGCTGGTTGCGCAGCCATAGCGCACGACCCATGGCCCAGTGCGCCGCCGGGTCGCGATCGTCAGCCATGAGGCTCTTACCCGCGGCGTCGTAAGCGAGATCGGTTTCAAGCTCGCGGGGCGCCCAGCCCTGGAAGGCATTCTGCCAGTGCGTGAACGAGAGACCGGCATGGGCGCGCGCGAACGTCGGATCGAGCCGTACGGCCAGATCGAAGAAATGACGGGCGTGCTCGTTGTCTGCCTTGTTGAAACGATACATGTGCCACAAGCCGCGATGATGTGCTTCCCAAGCATCGAGTGACGTCGGTGGCTTGAGAATGGCGCGGTTGCGCTCCGTCGCTTCGACCTCGCTGGCGATCGAGGCAACGATGCGGTTGCCGATCTCATCGAAGGTGACGAACGCATCGTCGAGCCTGTGCGTGAAGACGTCGGACCATACGATCCGTGCGGTGCGCGTCTCGGAGAGCTCAACGGCGACGGCGATATTGGGGCCTTCGAGTTGGACGGATCCGGTAACGATGTAGTCGACATTCAGCGTGCGAGCGGCCGCCTCGGGGGCGATACCCCGTTCGTTCAAGGCAAACACCGTGCCTTGGGCGATGACGAAGATGCTGCGCAGTTTCGCGAGGCGCGTGATGACGTCGTGGACGAGGCCGCTGGCATAGGTGCCGGACGGTCCGGACCGGTCGGAAAACGGCATGATGGCGATGGACGCGCGGCGAAGAGCGGGCGGCGTGATGAGCTCGGTGTCGTTGCTCGCCGGTGCCGGCGTCGCATGTGTGATCACGATCTGTGTTGGAGACGCGACTGGGTGAGGTGGCGTCGCTTCTGTCGTCTGCGTTCGTGCGGCCCGCCATGCGTGGCGAAGCGGTGCGGCATCGAGGCCTTCGGACTCGAACAGCCGCACGGTCGTCGCGAGGTGCGCCTCCGCATCCGGAATACGGTTACGTTGCACGAGTGCGCGGAGCATCAGCTCGTGAACGCTCTGATCGAAGGGCGCGAGCTCAAGCCACTTTTCGAGATGCGCTAGCACGTCCTGCTCGGGCGCGCGCCGTGCGAGGTGCTCGAGAACGGCCGCGTGGCGCGCGCGGTAGCGTCGTCTCTCGGCTGTCAGCCACGCATTGAAGTGGGGATTGCGATCCATCTCCAGGCCGTCGAGAACCTCGCCGGCGAATAACGCCGACAGCGCGGTGAGCCGCGACGCATCGAGTGCTTCGACGCCAGCCTGAGTTGCGCGCGCGATCTCCAGGACGTCGACGAAGCAGTCGGTGAGGTCCAGCCTGATGGTGTCGCCCGTGGTCTCAACCCGCCGCCGCGCCGGCGTATCGACGAGACGCCGGAGCTTGCTCAGGCACCAGCGCAGCTCGCCGCGCGGATCATTGGGCACATCCCATAGGAGTTCGCACAGCCGGCTGCGCGGCACGGGCTGGGGCGCCATGGCGAGGTAGGCAAGAAGCGCCCGAACCTTGCGCGAGGAGGGGAGCGCGAGGGCGGCCCCACTCTTGTGGACTGCCATCGGGCCGAGGAGGCGCACGTCGAGGCCCTCGGAGGCAGCCCCGCGCGTTTCCACGCCATTTTCCACGCTGCTTCCCACGCTCGCACCCATGCTCGCGCTCTATCTCTGAAATCAGCCGCCGGGCACGCAGGCGTCCGGTGCATGGACGGCGCAAAAGGACAGGCGAATGCCTCGTTCAATCAACCAAAAATGGAGTTGGCTATGATTACATCTCCTTCTGCGGTCAGTCAAAATTCTGGTACGGCTCAGCCCGACCTCGGCGCGGTCAAGACCCGCCAACAGGGGGCCTGGTCGTCTGGTGATTATGCCGTTGTCGGGACAACCCTGCAGATCGTCGGCGAGGATCTGTGTGAAGCACTCGACATTCGCGCCGGCCAGTCGGTGCTCGACGTTGCCGCCGGCAACGGCAACGTATCGCTGGCCGCCGCCCGCCGCTGGTGCGACGTAACCTCGACGGATTACGTGCCGGCCCTCCTCGATCGCGGACGCCAGCGCGCCGCCGCCGATCGGCTCAAGATTTCGTTCCAGGAGGCCGACGCCGAGGCGCTTCCCTTCGCCGATAACACGTTCGACGTCGTCGTCTCGACGTTCGGAGTGATGTTCACGCCGGACCAGGAGAAGGCCGCGTCGGAGATGATGCGCGTTTGCCGGCCGGGCGGAAAGATCGGCCTCGCCAACTGGACGCCCGAGGGGTACATCGGCCAGCTTTTCAAGACGATCGGCCAGCACCTGCCGCCGCCAGCGGGTGTGAAGTCACCGGCACTCTGGGGCAAGCGCGAGCGCCTCGCTGAGCTGTTCGGAGCGAGCGCTGCATCGATCAAGGCCGAGCCGCGCGCATTTACCTTCCGGTACAGCTCGCCGATGCACTGCCTGGATGTCTTCAGAACCTACTACGGGCCGATGCTGAAGGCCTTCGATGCGCTCGAACCGCCGAAGCAGGCTGCGCTTCAGGCCGATCTCCTTGCCCTGATCGCGCGCTTCAATCGCTCTGGTGACAGCACGATGGTGGTTCCGAGCGAATATCTCGAGATCGTCATCACCAAGCGCTGATGCACGCCACTTGCCAATCGCCGTTCTGAATTATGGGAGGACACATCCATGAGAATCGTATTGCGCACACTTATGCTCGCCGGCCTGATGTCGGTCACGTTCGTTCTGGCAGCCATGGCGCAGCACCATGCCGATCATGTCATGGTCGTGCCTGATGAAATCAAGTGGGGGCCCGTACCCTCGCTTCCCGCGGGAGCGCAGATCTCGGTGCTTGAAGGCCCGCTCGACAGGGCCGGTCCGATCACGGCACGGATCAAGTTTCCAGCGAATTATCGCCTGCCTGCGCACACGCATCCCGTTATCGAACACGTCACCGTGATCTCCGGCACGTTCAACATGGGGACCGGCGACAAACTCGATATGGGCAAAACCAAACCGCTAACGCCTGGCGGCTTTGCCATCATGCAGCCGGGCACGCAGCACTTCGCCTGGACGGCGGAAGAGACGATTGTTCAGATCCATAGTGTCGGGCCGTGGGGCGTCACCTACGTGAACCCGGCGGATGACCCACGCAAGAAATGAGGGGTCATGAGCAGGTGCCGGCCCGTCCTCCATGCGGCGGGCCGGTATCCTTATCGGTCATGCTTTCCGGTCATGTCGGAAGTACAACGACGATGATAGTTTGGTCGCGGCGAATGCGACCTATGCATCCATTAGAGAACGCTCGAGCAAATTAGGAGACATCCATGGCCCGCTTCGAAAGCATCCTCGGAACAGTCGGCAACACACCGGTCGTGCGCATCAACCGCCTCGCGCCCGCGGGCGTGAACCTCTACGTGAAGATCGAGGCTTTCAATCCGCTCGGTTCGGTGAAGGATCGCCTTGCGCTCGGCGTTATCGAAGCTGCCGAGAAGTCCGGCGAGCTCAAGCCGGGACAGACCGTCATCGAGGCAACGAGCGGCAACACCGGCATCGGCCTCGCCATGGTGTGCGCGCAGAAGGGCTATCCGCTCGTCGTGACCATGGCCGAGCAGTTCAGTGTCGAACGGCGCAGGCTCATGCGCTTCCTCGGCGCCAAGGTCGTGCTGACGCCGGCAGCCGGACGCGCGGTTGCGATGGTCACCAAAGCTGTCGAACTCGCAAAGACGCACGGCTGGTTCCTCACGCGCCAGTTCGAGAACGAGGCCAATGCCGACATGCATTCGCGCACGACGGCGCGCGAGATCGTCGATGATTTCAAGGGCGACAAGCTCGACTACTGGGTGACGGGGTACGGCACGGGCGGCACCTTGAAGGGCGTGTCGCGCGTGCTCGCGAAGGAAATGCCGAACACGAAGATCATTGTTTGCGAGCCGGAGGATGCATCGCTTCTGACGAGCGGCATTGCGCAGGAGCGCAACTCCGACGGTTCGGCCGCTGCGCCGCACCCCGCCTTCAAGCCCCATCCCATGCAGGGCTGGACGCCGGATTTCATTCCGAAGCTCACCGGTGACGTCGTCGATATGAAGGTGATCGATCGCATCATCCGCATTCCGGGGCCCGAAGGCTTGAAGATGAGCATGGAGCTCGCGCAGAAAGAGGGCATCTTCGTCGGTATCACGGCGGGCGCGAGCTTCGCGGGTGCGCTGCGTGTCGCGGCGGAGGCTCCGAAGGGCTCGACGATCCTGTGCATGCTGCCGGATACGGGTGAGCGCTATCTCAGCACGCCGCTGTTCGCCGAAGTTCCGGCGGACATGACGGCAGACGAGGTCGCGATCTCACGCTCGACACCGAGCGCGCAGTTCCCTGCCTGAGAAGCAGGGCGCCCGCGCGGAGGAACGACGATGATCGATGATCCGCGTGGGCGTATCGACTACGACGAGATCGGCGCAGGGCCCACGATGGTTCTGGTGCCGGGCTCGTGCAGCACGGGTGCGGCCTTCCGGCCCATGATGGCGGCATGGAACGGCCGGTTCCGCTGCGTGACGACGAGCCTGCTCGGCTATGGCGGCACAGCGGAGCGGCGCGATCCGAAGGCACCCACTATCGAGCCGGAGATCGATGTGATCGAGGCCGTCGCCCAGCGGGCGGGCGGGCCGGTGCATCTCGTCGGACATTCGTTCGGCGGATCGGTGGCGCTCGCAACGGCATTGCGCAAGCGGATTCCGGTCGCCAGCCTCAGCATCGTCGAAGCGCCGATGGCGCAGCTTCTGTATCATCTGGGCGAGCGCGAGCATTACACATGCTTTCGCCGGATGACAGAGGTCTACTTCGCCGCTTTCGAGCGCGGCGAAGCGGAAGCCGTTGCCGAGATGATTGACTTCTACGGCGGCGCCGGCACGTTCGCCTCCTGGCCTCAGCGCCTGCGCGCTTACGCAGTCGAGACCACTCACGTCAACATCATGGATTGGGCTTGCGGCTACGCTTTTCCGGAGAGCGTCGAGCAGGTTGCTGCGATCGATATTCCGACACTGGTATTCTGGGGTGGCGCGAGCCCGCAGGCCGTGCAGCGCGCCAACGAGCTGCTTGCCAATCATGTTCCGGGATCGCGGCGTATGACGATCGCTGGTGCTGCTCACTTCATGATCGCAACGCACGCGGCCGAAGTCGCGGGTGCCATAGCGCGCCATATCGACACCGTCTAATCTTCCGTCATCCAAATGCCTGGCCCGCTATCCGAGTGCGGCATGGCTGTCAGATGCTGCCCTCGGTGGAATGCCGCGCGAGATGGTGGCACTGTTCGGAATGCGTACAAGAGAGATGCGCTGAGAACAGACAAACAGCAGCGAGGAACGCACGAATGGAATTTGGGATCCTGTTCACTTCCCACCCACACAAGGATCGCGAGCCCTATCCGCATCAAGCCGTCCATGCACGCGTCACCGATGAGATCATCACGGCCGATCGTCTCGGCTTCGACTACGCATGGCTCGCAGAGCATCATTTTTCCACCGAGTACGGCATCATGCCGGACGTGTGGGTCTACGCCGCGCACCTTGCCGCGCTGACAAAGCGAATCCGGCTCGGCATGGCGGTCGTCACGCTGCCGCTCGCCAATCCGGTACGCGTCGTCGAGAATGCCAATTTCGTCGATATTCTGAGTTGCGGGCGCGTCGCGCTGGGCCTCGGGTCGGGCTACCGGAAGTACGAGTTCGATGGGTTCGGCCTCGACTTCGAGGCGCGCCGCGACATGCAGGACGAAGCTCTGGCGCTGATGCTGGATCTCTTCCGCACCGGCAAGACCAATCGCCGGGGCAAATTCTTCACCGCGATTGTCGACGGTGACTATGAGCTGCTGCCGCAGCCCGTGCAGAAGCCCCATCTGCCGCTTTTTCTTGCTGGAGGCACGGATCGTTCGATCGGGGCCGCAGGGAAGCTCGGCTTCGGGCTCATGCTCTCAACCCTGACGCCATTCGATACACTCCAGAAGCAGACCACACACTACCGCGCCAACCTGGAGCAGGCCGAAAAGAGCGCGCGCAGTAATCCGGCTTTCGGTCAGATCGATATCGCGCGCTGGGTCTATGTCGCGGAGAGCGATGCGCAGGCCAAGAAGGACAGCGAGGAAGGCATCCTCAAGCATCTGCGACATTTCTCGGGCGGGCACCAGTCCGGCTATCTCGGGCAGGTTTCGCAGGGCAAGGATTCAATCACCGATGCCCTCAACTACGACACGCTCGCGCGCTCGACGATCATTCATGGATCGCCGAAGACGGTCCTTGCTCGCATCGAGGAACTCAGGTCGAAGACCGGCCTCACGTCGCTGATGCTGCACTACCCGCCGTGGTACGGAAGCGACAAAGCCAAGGCGTCGCTCGAACTCTTCGCACAGGAGGTCATGCCGCAGCTACGGCCGCCGGTGAAGGCGGCCGAGTAAACGCGGGTCGCTCCTGAAGGTAGCGCGTTTATGCCTGCGGCGGGGGAGGAGGCGCATCCTCTCCCGCTACAGCTTCGGTCGGCGGCGCCGTCTCTTCGCGCGGGCCGAGCCAGCGCATGACGACCACGTAGAACACGGGCACGAAGAAGATTGCGAGAACCGTGGCCGTGATCATGCCGCCAAGGACGCCGGTGCCGATCGCGTTCTGGCTCGCCGCACTGGCGCCAGTTGCGCGCGCGAGTGGCACGACGCCAAGCGTGAAGGCGAGCGATGTCATGAGGATCGGTCGGAAGCGCAGATGCGCAGCCTCGATCGTCGCATCGAGCACTGATTTTCCTTCGGCGTGCAGATCCTTCGCGAATTCGACAATGAGGATTGCGTTCTTCGCGGACAGGCCGATGATCGTAATCAGGCCGACCATGAAGTAGACGTCGTTCGGCATCCCTCGCAACGTGACGGCCAGGACCGAGCCGATGATCCCCAAGGGCACGACGAGCATGACCGATATCGGGATCGACCAGCTTTCATAGAGCGCCGCCAACAGCAGGAATACGAATAGAATGCTGAGAGCGATCAGATAAGGCGCTTGGGAACCCGATTGGATTTCCTGCAAGGATTGACCCGTCCACTCGTAACCGAAGCCGGGTGGCAGCGTGCCTGCGAGCCGCTGCATTTCCTGGATGGCTTCACCCGACGAGCGTCCAGGCGCGGCTTCGCCGCTGATGCGCACCGATGGATAGCCGTTGTAGCCCACGACCTGGGATGGTCCCTTCGACCATTCGACGCGCGAGAAGGCTGAAATCGGCACCATGCCGCCGGCGGAATTGCGAACATTCATCTTGAGTAGGTCGGCGGTCTGCATGCGCTGGCTTTCTTCCGCCTGCACAGTGACCCGCTGCATGCGCCCCGCATTCGGGAAGTCATTGACGTAGCTGGAGCCGAGATTGGCGCTGATGGTCGCGTTGATCTCGGCGAACGTTACGCCGAACGTGTTGGCCTTTTCGCGATCGATAATGAGCGTGACCTGCGCCGCATCCGGCAGGCCCTCGACGCGCACGCCCCTCAATATCTCGCTTTGGCGCGTAGCTGCCAGGAGCTGGTCGCGTGCTGCAGCGAGCTGTGTCTGTCCGACGCCGGCACGATCCTGCAGGCGGAAGGAGAAGCCGCTCGTCGTGCCGAGGCCTTGGATGGGTGGAGGCGAAAGCGCAAACGTCATCGCGTCGCGAAGCTGCATGAGCTTTCCGTTGGCGCGATTGGCAATGGCCTGAGCCGAATCTTCCGGACCGCGCTCGCTCCAATCCTTCAGAGGTACGAAGGCGAGCGCAGCGTTCTGCCCGGCACCCGAGAAGCTGAAGCCCGAGATGGCGAAGATGCGGCTGACGCCCTTCTCGGCGAGGAAGATGTCCTCGATCTGCTTGATGACCTCGAGCGTCCGGTTCGCACTCGCTTCCGGCGGGGTCTGAATGTCGACGATCAAATAGCCCTGGTCTTCATTCGGCAGAAACGCGGTTGGGAGGCGGATGTAGGCCCATCCGAGACCGATGAGCAGTGCCAGGTAGATCACCATGAAGCGGCCCGGCCGGCGCACGACTTTGCTGATGGCGCTACTGTAGCCTTGCGAAGTGCGGCCGAAGCCCCGGTTGAACCAACCGAAGAAGCCGCGCTTCTCTTCGTGATGGCCCTTAGGAATGGGTTTGAGGAACGTCGCGCAGAGTGCCGGTGTCAGCGAGAGTGCCAGGAAGCCCGAAAACAGGATCGAGACGACCATCGTGAGGCTGAACTGCTGGTAGATGATACCGACCGCCCCCGGGAAGAACGCCATGGGCACGAAAACGGCGGTCAGCACGAGCGTGATGCCGATGATCGCGCCTGTGATCTGACCCATCGCCTTCTTAGTCGCTTCACGTGGCGACAGCCCCTCCTCGGACATGATTCGTTCGACGTTCTCAATCACGACGATGGCATCGTCCACCAGAATGCCGATGGCGAGCACCATGGCGAACATGGTCAGCACATTGATAGAGAAGCCCGCGGCAAACATGACCGCGCACGCGCCGAGCAGCGCGATGGGCACGACGATGGTGGGAATGATCGTGTAGCGGAAGCTCTGCAGGAAAAGAAACATCACGAGGAAGACGAGAACCATCGCTTCCGCCAGCGTGTGCATCACCTTCTCGATGGATACCCTCACGAAGGGCGAAGTGTCGTAGGGAATGGAATACTCGATGCCCGGCGGAAAGAAGCGGGCGAGCTCAGTCATCTTCGCGTGGATCGCGTTTGATGTCGCGAGCGCATTGCCGGTCGGCGAGAGCTGGACGCCGATCGCGGCCGTCGGCTGACGGTTCAGGCGCGTCGAGAAGGCGTAGCTTTCACCGCCGATTTCGATCCGCGCGACATCGCGGAGACGCACCGACGAGCCGTCAGGATTGGCGCGCAGCACGATCGATCCGAATTGCTCCGTCGAGGTGAGCTGGCCTTGGACGAGGACCGTTGCGGAGATCTGCTGTGTTATCGGGTTGGGTTGCGCGCCGATGGCGCCGGCCGCAACCTGAGCGTTCTGCGCGCGGATCGCCGCAAGGATGTCGTTCGATGTCAGACGCAGGCCCAGCATCTTGTCGGGATCGATCCAGATGCGCATGGAGCGCTGCGTGGCAAACAGCGTTGCGCTGCCGACGCCCGGAATGCGGCGGATCTCGCCCATGACATTGCGGTTGAGATAATCTCCGAGGCCGACAGCGTCGATGTTGCCGTCGGTCGATCTCAACGCGATGACGAGAAGAAAGCCCGTGCCGGCCTGTTCGACGCGTAGACCTTGTTGCGTGACGGCCTGAGGCAGCCGCGGCTCGACGCGGCGAATGCGGTTCTGCACCTCGACCTGTGCCTCACCGACCCGCGTGCCCGGGGCGAATGTCGCGGTGAGCTGGATGCGGCCGGAAGAGTCAGATGTCGATTCGTAATAAAGCAGGCCCGGAACGCCGTTGAGCTCTTCTTCGATCGGGCGCGTCACGCTCTGGTACATGTCCTCGGGCGATGCGCCCGGGAAGTTTGTCTGCACCGAGATCTGTGGCGGCGCCACTGTCGGATATTGCGAGACCGGCAGAAGCGGAATGGCGATCGCGCCTGCGATCATGATGAAGATGGCGACCACCCAAGCGAAAATAGGGCGATTGATGAAAAAGCTTGGCATGGCTCTGGACTTCTTGCTTGCTGATGCGGGTCGCGGTGGTGCTGGTTACTTCTTGGCGGCGTCCTTGCCGATCGCGCCTTTCCAAGGCTGTGCTGCAATCGGTCCACCCGGGCGTAGCTTCTGGAAGCCTTCAACAATGATCTGATCGCCGGCTTGCAAACCGTTCTCGATGACCCAGCGATTGTCGATGATGCGGCCGGTCGTCACCATGCGAAGCTCGGCCGTCTTGCCATCCTTGGCGACATACACCTGCGAGCGCCCACCGCCGTCACGCTGCACGGCTTGTTGCGGAACCGCGATGACATTTCGCTGCACGCCTTGCTGGATGACGACGCGGACATACATGCCGGGCAACAGATCGCCTTCCGGATTCGGAAATTCTCCGCGCAGCGTGACCTGCCCGGTCAGTGCATCGACGGCGGCCTCCGAGAACAGAAGCCGGCCTTCGTGCTGATAGGGCGATCCGTCATCGAACAGCAGCTTCACGGGGGTTTCATCCGGCTTGTTGTTCGCGAGTTCACCGGCCTTCAGCGCGCGCCTGAGATGGAGGAGCTCGTTTGCCGACTGCGTGAAGTCGGCATAGACGGGATCGAGTTGCTGGATGGTTGCGAGGATGTCGGCAGCGCCGGTTCCGACGAGGGCGCCTTCCGTGATGAGTGCGCGGCCGATGCGGCCGGCGATCGGTGCGCGCACTTCTGAGTATTGCAGATTGAGCTCGGCTGCAGCGAGGCCGGCCTTGGCAGAAGCGACATCGGCATCTGCCTGAGCGAGAACGGCGGTCGCGGTCTCGAACTGCTGGGCGCTTGCGATATCGCGCTGACGCAGAGCCGTCTGTCGGTCGGCATTCTGACGGGCCTGGAGCTGAGAGGCTTCAGCGCGCTGAAGCGTGGCGCGCGCACTGTCGACCTGAACTTTGAATGGCGCCGGATCTATTCGGTAGAGCACATCACCCTGCTTGACGCTGCTGCCCTGCTCAAAAACGCGCTCCACGACAATGCCGGAGACACGCGGACGGACCTCCGCAATGCGCGTCGGTGCAATGCGTCCCGGCAGCTCGTTCAATATGGGCACATCCTCGGGTGCGACCGTGAGGACGCTGACCGGGACCGGCATGTTCGGCGGCATCTGTGCCGTGGCAGGTAAAGAGGCGATCACGCCCGCCGCTAGAGTTGCGATGCTCAACGTGACGGCGGCGTTGCGGAACATTTTGTGCAGCATGTTGGAGTCCTGGGATGCAAATTTGGATGTGCGGCAGGAGAATCTCGAAGATCAGCCCGTCCTGGCAGGTGCCGTGCGCGCCGCATCTGGGTTTACTAGAGATCGAATGTCTTCGATGAGCTGATCGCGCTCGCGTTGCTCCCAGTCGTAGAAGCCGAAGGATTCGATGAGCTTCAGTCCCTCCAGTGCGAGAAACGCCACCTTAGCTTGACGGGGGTGGGCCGAAGTTCTTTCGACACCGTCAAAGAAGGCTCCGAAATTCTCTCGAATCGACACACGCAGATCATCATGCTGATTGAGCGCAATCGCGAGGTCGAGTGCAACATTGCGATTGAGGTCGCTGCTATCCTTTTCGACGGCCGTGATCAGACCGAGAATAGCGGCATCGGGTTTGTCGCCTTCGCGGTCGATGAACGAACGTAGCCGGTCCACTTCGGTTGCCATGCGATGCTCGATCACGGCCTTTATGAGGGCCTGTTTCGTCTTGTAATCATAGAGGACGCTGGCCTTGCTGATGCCGGCCTCCGCCGCGACCGCATCGAGCGTCAGGCGGGTGGCGCCGTCGCGGGCGACCACGCGCTCTGCTGCGTCGAGAACAGCCGTCCGGTCGATCGTACGCGTACGTGCCATTGAACGGCCCTCATTTATATCCGTCCGGACGGTTATTATTGAGTGGGTATGGCGCGGTCAATTCACGTTAAGATGATGACGGCAGTCAGGGAAAACTGGAACATGGCCCGGGCGGTAAGGTGTTTTAATATCAAGGCGCTAAGCCGCGCTCTACCGGCGTAGGCTCACTGTCGCACGGGTAAAGTCCTCGACGTAGTCGAGTAGCTTGTCGCTGGCGGCCATCGCGCGGATGCTCTGCCCCCTGGCGATAGCTCGCGCCTCCTCGGCATGGAGGCGCGCGCACTTCGGCAAGTCGGCAGCCTCCTTGTAGTGGAGGTACCAGAATCGCCGGGAATGACCATTGAGGAAGCGCATCGAGCGGGAGGCGTAGTCGTTGTGTGCGGCCTGCGTCAGCAGCGTGTTCATCTCCCGATCGAGCCGCATGAAGGCGATGTCATCGTTCGCGAGGGCGGCGTCACCCATGCCGTCCGCGATCGTGAGGAAGCGTTCTCTCTCGGCGTCGGTCGCGCGTTCGGCACTGGTGCGCGCCAGCAGCCGCTCCAGTTCACGTCGCACCTCGAGTACGAGTAGCTGACGACGCGGATCCGTATCCGTGACGATGATCGCCTTGCGCGGCAGCACGAGCACGAGCCCCTCATGCGCGAGACGCTGCAGCGCTTCGCGAACAGGCGTGCGGCCGATGCCGAGTTCAGTCGCGAGCGTCTGCTCCGATAGTACCGCGCCCGGTGCCAGCCGCAAGGTGACGATCATCTCCTCGAGCCGGTTGTAAGCCTGCTCGGTCAGCGTTTCGGGTTTGATCGCGGTTGCTCGATCGTCCACCGGGGCCTCAACGCCGCTCCTTGGGGGGCATGTCGCTTTTCTTCACGCCCGCCTCGGGGAAGATCCACATAGCCACGACCGCGAATACGGCAAAGCCGATGACGAACCATGCGGGGACGGCTTGCGCGACCGTCGCCTCCCAATAGGCAAAGATCAGCGCGGCGATCAGCGTCACCACGGAAACGATGGCTTTGACGTCGTTCGGCATGACCGGCTCAATAGTTGCCCATCGTCGCTGCGGCCGCTTCATCCGGCCGCTTCGGCGTGCCTCTCAGATCCTTCTTGAGATGCGTCGTATCATACCCGTTGAAGACGTGCCCAACGAGGCCGCGCTTCAAGTCCGACGTGCCGAAGAACCAGTCCGCGATCGGGAAGGTGAGGTTCATGTTCACTTCCATCATCAGCCGCGCGTTGTGGTGTGCAGTGTGATGGCGGCGCAGCGTATTGACGAACGGGCAGTTGCGGACGAACCAGTTCTCGTCGACGTGGCAGCAGAAATGCATGAACTCGTAGATGAGGTACATGCCCGTCGTCGTGCACATGAAAAGCCAGCCGACGTTCGGCGAGAACAGATGCCCGAGGATCATCGCTCCCGGGATCGACATCAGGATGAAGACGACGAGCGCGTAGGGCGGAAAGACGGTCACGCGCCAATCCTTGTGGTCGCGGAAGCGCATCTCCTCATCAGTGAAGAACTGATGATGGTTGAGCGTGTGACGCTCGTAGACTGCGCGCAGGCCCTTGATGGGAATCGGCCGGTGCATGACGTACTTGTGCACGAACCACTCGAAGATGTTCGTGAAGAGGAACGTCACAGGAATGGCGAGGAGTTCGAGCCAGGTCGGCGCGTGAATGTGCTGGAGGTAGATGTAGAAGGCGGCCGCGCCCATGGCATAGATGATCACGATGTGCAGGTAGCCATCGTAGAAGCCCATGATCCGGTTGCGGTACTGCGCCCGGAATTGCTTCTGGCGTTCCGTGATCATGCTCGTCCCCTCACGCGTCTCGCCACTGTTGGTCTCTAATATATCACCCGTGTATCATATGAGGCAGTGAGGTCAAGGCCGCCAGTTTCCGCAGTTGTTGCCGACACGCCAAATACGGGTATGCGGACGATATTGGAATTGGCTACGATGCCGGGATTGTACATGTATTGTGGTTCAACGGACGGCGCTTGAGAGTGGCGTTCGAAACAAGCGTGAATGCAGGCACATGCGCGAGGAAACGGCGCTCGAACTGGCAGTTGGCCTCCTGCAGCTTCCCTCGCGCGTGCGGGCTCTCCGTGACGCACCACTCCCGCGGGACGTGGATGCTCTGCTGAATATCGTCACGGACGAGGGGCGCGCGCTCTCCGATGCAGTTCGTAAGACCGGCCTGACGGAGAGAACCGTCAGCGACGCAGCCAGCTTCTATATCGAGCAGGTCCTGTTGCATCCTGGCGCGGATAGCTATCGGGCCTTGGGCGCCAGCGCCGATGCCACGAATGACCAGCTTCGTAAGAACATGGCGCTGCTGCTTCGCTGGCTGCATCCGGACCGCGAGGCCAATAGTGAGCGCGCCATCTACGCGGTCCGAATTACGGAGGCCTGGAACAATATCAAGACCGCGGAGCGCCGTTCTGCCTACGATGCGACGCGAAGCAGTGTGACGAGTACGGGGACCACGCCTCGCGGGGCTAGTCACGCGTCGAGCGCGGCAGCCTCCAGTCCTGGTAACGATCGTGCAGCCGTGCGGCCGGCGAGGCCGAAAGCGACCTTACCCAAAATGCGCACCCGTACTGGCAGCCGAAGGACAAGGCGGCGCGGACCGCTGTGGCGCATCCTTGAGCTTCTGCTCGCGAAGGTGCGGCGGAAGGGCCGCGTCCGAAGGTGAGCGGAACTGCTGTTGGCACCAGCAGGCCGGATGCGCATTATCGCTACAGCCATCCGCGCCACTTGTAGGCGTAGTAGCCGATCCACTCGCGCGCGGCACTGCTCGTCATGGCGAACGCGCCGGCTTGGGGCAGCCAATCGAGGATGTGCCCGGCACGTCGATTGTTCGATCGGAAGTCGCAGGGCGCAGCGTCGACCGGTATGCCCGCGGCGCGGAAGACGGCCAGCGCGCGCGGCATATGGGCTGCCGATGTCACGAGCAGCGCCGGCTCGAACGGCGGACCACGCATGATCGTGCGGGCCTCGGTCGCGTTTTCGTAGGTATTCCGGCTCGCGGAGCCAACCTCGATGGACGCGGACGGCACGCCGAGCGTGATCAACATGTCGCGCATGACATCACCCTCCGGGCGTGGTGCCGCATCCCACGGCAGCAGTCCGCCGACAGCGATGATCCGCTTGACGTGACCGGACCTGAAGAGATGCGCCGCATACCAGATGCGGTCCGCCGCTTCATACAGTTCAGGCGTTTCGCGCGGTGGGGCGGGAGCGCCGACCGCTCCGCCGAGCACGATGGCAATTTCGGCGCGCGGTAAAGTCGTGGGATCGGAAGTGTGCTGGCGCTCGAGGGTGCCCATCATCCAATTGGCGAAGACGGGCATTGCGCTGATCCAGAATATAGCGAGTGCGGCCATGACGAACGCGGCCGAGGAGCGGCGCGCGCGAAACCCGAGGCTGATCGCGGCGCCGAGCAGCGTCAGCACGATCAGCCCCTCCGGTAGCACCAGAAGCGGTCCGATCTTGGATGCCAGCAGCAGGAGTTCTGAAGTCATAGGCGATACGAGGCTCGGGATGCGGATGCTGCGATTGCAGGGTATTTGAAGACGATAAAGGGCGCTCGGGCAATGCCCGAACGCCCCGCGGCGAGTAGAGGCAGCAACGAGATCGACGCTCGCTTATCCGCGATGCATCGCGCAGATCTTGTTACCGGCCGGGTCGCGCAGGTACGCGAGATAAAGCTTCATGGTGCCCATCTCGCGCCAGCCGGGCGGATCCTCGATGCTCTTGCCGCCGGCTGCCACTCCGGCAGCATGAAATGCGTCGACCTGTTCCGTGCTGGTGCAGGCAAAGCCGATGGTGCCGCCGTTGGCGTGGCAGGCGTCCTTGCCGTCGATCGGTTTGCTGATGCCGAAGACGCCCGTCTTGGTGCGATAGAAGACACGACCTTTGGGATCGGCGCCGCCCTCCGGAATACCGATGGCGCCCAGGGCGGCATCGTAGAATTTCTTGGACTTGCCAACGTCGTCGGACCCGACCATGACGTGCGAGAACATGCGTAAACGCTCCTTTGTTCGATTTAGCAAGGCATTGCTTCGCACCCCTTGAGCCGGGGGACGGTTGCCTAAGGCTAGTCTATCGCCGGAAACGTGTGTCCGTCACGCACGGCGTGCCGACTATCTGCAATGCGTCCGGGCGCGCGCTGGCAAAAGCGCAAGCGAGGCTGCGACCAGCGCCTGCTGCCCGGCCTCGCTGCTCTATCGCTTCGCTCTCGATGGAGATGCGCGAGTGTATGACCGCTCAGGCGGCGTACCGCGCGCGCATGGCCTCGAACTTGGCGACCTGATCGGCCTTGAGTTCGCGATTCTCGTCCCGGCGCACGAAGACCTTGAACATGGCTTCGCCATCGCCATTGAAGAACTGGATCGACATGGACTGCCGCCCCATGAACGGGCGCGACAGGAATACGATTCGTGAGCAAGCCTCGGCTCGGATATGGCCGCCGATCGGGCTGTCGCCGTGAATATTGTAGTAACCGCGGCCGAATGAGCCAGGTGGGATCGACCCGGCACATTCGAGCACGATATCAGGCGTGTGCACGATGAAGAGAATCTCGCCCCAGCTCTCGAGCTCCTTCATGACATCGGCGAAGAGATCGCCTTTGATGAGCGTGCGATGGGCCGGTGGCAGCGACTCGACGACCGCGAGCGTGCTTACGCCGTACTCGCGAGCGATGCGCTCGACGATGCCGTCGGGGTTCTTGGCAAGCCGCTCGTGCAACGGCTCCAGTGGGGCGCCGGCCTCGCGGATCATCTCACTCATGGTGCTGCTTCCCTCTTGAATGCCGGCGATCGCTTACTCTGCAGCGTGCATGATCTTGCTGCCGTCGGCCTTCACTTCCTGGATGACGTGGAAGCCCTCGAATTCGGGATGGCCGACAGTGAGGGGCTGTGTGCGCTCGTTGCCGGCGCGCGCGTGCGCCTTGCGGAAGGCTTCCGACTTCGTCCAGGCGAGGAAGTCCTCGTAGGTCTCCCAGAGGGTGTGCGACGAATAGAGGTGATGGTCTTCCTTCTCCGGCCCCTTCAGGAGGTGAAACTCGACGAAGCCCTTCATCTCGTGAAGGTAGCTTTCGCGGGTCGCCCAGAGCTGCTCGAACGCCTTCGCCTGATCCTTGACGACACGGAAGCGGTTCATCGCGATGTACATAGGTATCTCCTTGCCTCTTCTTTACTGAAGTCTAAGCGCGGAAACGGGCGGTAGCACGACCGCCAGTCACCAATTCGATGCGGCGCCCCTGGGGCGAGTGTCGTAGCTCGATCTGCTGCTTGCTGTTACCCGGCGCAGAACCTTAGGGTAACACAGCGGCGCGCATCGAAGCCCGAGGTCGTTGATCTGGGTCGGATGTGAGGGGCGAAACCGCCAGTGCTGACTGTCGCGAATAGGGTCCGCTTCCATCTTCTTGTCCTAGCCCCCGGCCGGACAACATGCGAGCCGCCGCATTCGTCCATCAAGTGTGCTCAAGCGGTCTGGCTGGCTGGCGAGGGCTTGGTGAGCAGTCGCGGGCGTGCTGACGGCCGAACGTTGCCCGCTGTCTTCAGACGGGTTCACGATCAGCGGCGCCAATCTATTTTTCTTTACTGATACAGTCAAGTATGAGATGGCAGAGCATCCCGTAGGGGAGTTGGCCAGCAGGCGTCAATGTGACGGCGCGTTCAGTTGAGGGGTGCGGAATGGCTCACTTTGCGCACCCGGTATTCCGAGCTGCTCGTGGCCAGCCCCAAAGTCGCCACGGCTGCGAGGACAGTCGCCTTGGCTTGTGGTGGGCAATGTGATCACCAAACAAATGGAAAGCGCGCGATGATCAACGTTCGCTTCGATCGATGCGTGAGCTTCGTTCTGGCCTTGACAGCCGCGATCGCCTTCGCAGGCAGTCCGGCAGCGCAGGCAAAGGAGCCGTCACGGATTCTCTCTGTCGGCGGCGCCGTTACGGAGATTCTCTACGAGCTCGGTGCGGCCGATCGCATCATCGCTGTCGACTCGACGAGTCAGTTTCCGCGCGAGGCGCTCAAGACGCACAAGAACGTCGGTTATTATCGTGCTCTTTCTACCGAAGGCGTGCTCTCGGTGGGGCCGAACATCATCATTGCGAGCGATAAAGCTGGCCCGCCGGAAGTGGTTCGTGCGCTGAAGGGAAGCGGCATCGACTATTTCGAGGTCAACGACGATCCGAATGCCGACGCCCTGAAGGCGCGGGTGCGTGCGATTGCCACGAAGATCCAGCAAGCCGAGGCTGGCGATGTGCTCGTCGCGCGTATCGAAAAGGGCTTTGCCGATCTCGCCGAGGCGCGAGCACGGCTGTCGCGAAATCCGGCAGTGCTGTTCGTGATAAGCGTCCAGGGTGGGCGGGCTGTCGTCGGGGGCGCCGAGACGAGCGCCGACACCATGCTGCGCCTCGCCGGCGCGAAGAATGCAGCCTCCAGCCTCAACGGTTTCAAGCCGGTCTCCGAGGAATCGCTGATTGCCATGGACCCTGAAGTGATCGTCCTGATGAGCCGATCGTCGGGGGCCGGCATTCATGATGCAGTGCTGGCGCTTCCGGGAGTCGCCGCCACACGCGCCGGGCGCGACCGGCGCCTGATCGAGGTGGACGGTCTCTATTTCCTCGGCTTTGGTCCGCGCGCGCCGGCCGCTGCGGGCGATCTCATGAAGCAGCTACAGGCCCCAAGCCCCCAGGGGTCGAAAGGATGAACCGCGCCGAGATGCGCATCCGCCCGGCGGAGCACGTCGCACCGGTCGCTGCGCTGCCAAAGCCTCGCGGGCTATGGGTACTTCCATTCGCAGGCGCGGCGCTCGTTGTCCTGGCGATCGCCTCGCTGGCGATCGGTCCCACCGGAATATCGCTCGGCTCGCTGCCGCGTGTCCTTCAGGCCGCTTACAGTGGTGACATGAGCGATCCGGTCCTGCGACGCGAACATCTCGTGCTGGTTGGAATCCGGCTGCCGCGGCTGCTGCTCGGCGCCTTCGTCGGCGGCGCGCTGGCGGTTGCGGGCGCCATGATGCAGGGTCTCTTCCGCAATCCGCTCGCCGATCCGGGCCTCATCGGCGTGTCGTCGGGTGCTGCTCTTTTCGCGGTCGCTACCATTGCGCTCGGGGCGACGCCGGCTCTCGCGTGGATGCGTGTGTTCGGTTTCTACGCGCTGCCCGTGGCGGCGTTCGCCGGCGGATTGATGACGTCGCTGATCCTCGTGTGGATCGCCAATCGCGGTGGCGCACTCTCCGTCGCGACGCTGCTGCTGTCCGGCGTTGCGATCGCGGCCATCACTGGTGCTCTGACCGGGCTCATGGCCTACGTCAGCGACGACCGCGAGCTGCGAGACCTGACGCTTTGGTCGATGGGCAGCCTCTCCGGCTCGAGCTGGACCAAAGTGATCGCGGTCGTGCCGTTTGTCGTGGCGCTACTTGTCGTCACCCCATCGCTGACGCGAGCCCTGAATGGATTTCTGCTCGGCGAGGCGGAGGCCTATCATCTCGGCATCGCTGTCGAGCGCGTCAAGCTCGTGATCGTGGTGACGACGGCAGCGGCCGTGGGTGCGGCCGTGGCCGTGGCGGGGGTCGTCGGTTTCGTGGGATTGGTGGTCCCGCACTTCGTGCGTCTTTTGACAGGGCCCGATCATCGCATGGTGCTGCCGGTTAGTGCCGTGCTCGGTGCGGCGCTGGTTGTTGGCGCCGATGTCGTGGCGCGCATCATCGTCGCGCCGGCGGAGCTGCCACTCGGTATCGTGATGGCGGTCGTCGGCGGTCCGGTATTCCTGCACCTGGTTCTCTCACGCGGCGTTGCGGGGGCGGATTGATGGGCCGGATCGAACTCAGCAGCGTAACCGTCGAGCGTAACGGGCGCACGCTCATATCCGGTGTGGACCTGGTGCTCGAGCCCGGCCGCACAACCGTTTTGATCGGACCCAATGGCGCCGGCAAATCCACCGCGCTCAAAGTCGCCTCAGGCGTCTGGCCGGCGACCAAGGGAGCGGCAACCCTGGACGGTCGAAGAATTTCCGACTTCAAGCCGCGCGAGCTTGCCGAGCGGCGTGCGCTGGTTGCACAAGGAGCGAGCCTCGGCTTTCCGTTCACCGTCGGTGAGGTCGTCATGTTGGGCGCAAGCGTGCCCGGTTTCGGCCTGGACGAAAGTCCGGAGATCGCGATCGGGGCTCTCGCCGCCGTCGGGCTCACGGGTTTCGAGGCGCGCAACTATCTGGAACTCTCCGGGGGCGAGCGACAACGCGTGCACATTGCCCGCGCGCTGTGCCAGCTCAATGCGGCCATGCGGCACGGTGTCGATGGGCAGGTCATTCTGCTGGATGAGCCCACGGCCAGCCTCGATCCCGCACAGCAGACACAGGTCATGGCTCTGTGCCGACACTTGGCGACCTCCGGGCTGACCGTGGTGCTCGTACTGCACGATCTCAATCTCGCGGCGGCGTGGGCGGATGTGCTGGTGGTCATGGCCAAAGGACGGGTCCGTGCAGTGGGCCCTCCGCGGGACGTGCTCACGGACGAGCTGCTGGCGTCGGTTTATGGCTGGACGGCGCGAGTAAACACCACGCCGCAAGATGGTGACGTCTTTGTGCTTCCGCATCACGCGCGCTACATGGCGTCATCCGCCGGCGCGGTTGGACGGGATCCTGTTCGCTAGCCTGGACGTACCCGCTTTGGTGGTGATGCGCCGCTGTGTGGTCCAGCTCTTGCCGTAAATATCTCTTGCAGAATGGATGACGAGACGTCCGAACCATGCGCGGCAAAAGCGTACCGTTCGTCGAGCCTCGTCATCCGCGCTCGTATTAGCGTGTGCTTGCAGGCGCGGGCGTGTTGAGCAGCTGCTGCTCCCACAGGCACGCGATGCCGCTACTGTGAATTGCGCAAGTTTGGGTAGTCGTTGGCTAAATTGTTTTGATCGCGAAAGCGACGACGCCTGCCACCGAGAGCTTGCCCGCTCGGGGGAGCGCGTGGTGCTCCATTGCACTGCTGACGTAAGTACGGCCCGGGCTGCTCAGCTCAAGGCACTTGTCAGGCTGCGCTCAGTCGCCAGGCCATGGCGCCGGTGACATTCAACAGGTGATCGTGGACGGTGCGAGCGCCTGAGCGCCACATGAGAGTATGACGAACAAGAAAACAGGGGCCGCTCTCGCAGCCCCTGTTTTGAATTGTGGAGGGGATCCCGGACGGCGACCCTCTGGGGGGAGGGGGGAAAGGGTCGCCGCCCGGCTTCTCGGCAGCTGCTCGATGTGCGGTCAGGGCGTGGCGATGGTGATGTCGCCGAACGTGGTGTCGGTCAGCGGCAGCGCATCGCGATAGTCGCCGTTGCTGGAGCGCGGCAGTGCCTGACGGTGATCGTCGTTGCTGACGCGGGGGAGCGCCTGCTCGTAGCCCGCCGAATGCGGGACGGCGATGGTGATGTCGTCGAAGGGCTTGAACGGCTGGGCGTTGGCGGCGCCGGCGAAAACGCCGAGGGCAACGAGGGTGCTGAGGATCGTCTTCATGGTAGTTCTCCGTTGGGTTCTGGTTAAGACCCGCCGCGCCCATTTTTCGGAGCGGCGCGGGTCAAGTGTTCCGGGATGAGGGTTATGGGGTCGCGATGGTGATGTCGCCGAACGTGGTGTCGGTCAGCGGCAGCGCATCGCGATAGTCGTCGTTGCTGGAGCGCGGCAGTGCCTGACGGTGATCATCATTGCTGATGCGGGGAAGCGCCTGCTCGTAGCCCGTCGAATGAGGGACGGCGATCGTGATGTCGTCGAAGGGCTTGAACGGCTGGGCGTTGGCGGCACCGGCGAGAACGCCGAGGGCAACGAGGGTGCTGAGGATGGTCTTCATGGCTCATCTCCGTCTGGTTCAATTTGTGAGCCGCGCTTCGTGGCGGCGATGAACCTAAGATGAGCCTTGCCGGTCCGAACCGGTATTCTACGTGCGGGATCAAAAATTAGAGCACGAGTTTGAGGACTTCATACCTCGGTATGTGGCGGGGTGCCGCTACCCCCGATAAATGGCCCGCGGCTGCAGTCAGTGGGCGTGTTCGGATACCGGCAGAGTGACGCGGAATACAGCGCCATGCGGATTTGCGGGCTTCACCTCGATGTGCCCGCGATGGGCTTCGACGATCGATTTGGAGATCGACAATCCCATGCCCATGCCTTCGGTCTTGGTCGTGAAGAAGGCATTGAACAGGCGCGGAACATGGTCAGGATCGATGCCGGGGCCGGTATCCTGCACCTCGATGCCGATCTCCTCGCCGTCACGCGACACGCGTACCGTCAGCGTCCGGTTGCTGACGCCCGGCTGCGTGAGGGCCTGGATCGCGTTGACCATCAGGTTGATCACGACCTGTTGAAGTTGGATCCGGTCGCCGACGATATCCGGCACCTCCTTGCCGACAGTGTAGCGCAGCCGGATATCGTTCTTAGCGAGCTCGGAGCGCAGGATCGACACCGCGTCCTCGACGAGCGCCCGGGCAGGGAAGCAGGCCTTTTCCGGCTCCTTCTTGGTCGACATCGCGCGCACGCGGGCGATGATGCCGGAAGCGCGCTTCGCCTCATCGACCGCGCGCATAATTGCGGCCTTTGCCTCGTCGACGTTCGGATTGGCGTTCGAGAGCCAGCGCAGGCTTGCCTGCGCGTTGGTGACGACGGCGGTCAGCGGCTGGTTGACCTCGTGTGCGATCGAGGCCGACAGCTCGCCGAGCGTCGAGACGCGTGCCGCGTGAGCAAGCTCGTTCTGGATGCGCGCGAGCTCGGTGTTGGCTCGTACGCGCTCCGAAATGTCGATGATGCCGACGTGGAAGATCTTGCTGTCGATCGAGTCGGGCACGTACGAGCATGTGAAAAGAACATCGATCTCACGGCCGTCGAGCGATTGCATGCGCGTCTCCGCTTCGAAGTGCGGCGACGTGTCGGCGGCGATGACGCTCTCCATGAATGCGGGCTCGCTGGCGACAGGCCATAGACGGGAGACGCTGCCCAGCAACTGGTCGCGCGTGCCACCGAAGAGCTGCAGCGCCTTCTCGTTGCCGTCGATGATGTCGATCGCGTCCATCATGGTGCGCGCCAGCCCCGGATTGGCGGCGAAATGCGCGCGCAGGTCCGTCACACCCTGCTCGGTCAACGCCGCGTCCATCGCCATGAGCCGCGTGATGTCGAGTTCGAGGTACGCCACTGCCATCGCCTGAAAGACGTTGCGATAGCGCGACTCGCTGCGCCGAAGGCTCTCCTCGCTGCGCCGCTGCGAGGTGACGTCGCGTCCCATCTCGAGGATCTCGACCGGAAGACCGGTGCTGTCGCGCCTCAGCGACCAGCGCGCTGCGATCCGGCGCTCGGTGCCGTCGCGGTTCAGCCGCACGATCTCGCCGTCCCAACGATTGGTCTTGAGCAGCTCCGATTGAACGTCTTCAAGAGGTATGGGAAACTCGCAGGAGACGAGTTCCCGCAGATGTTGGCCCACCGCCTCTTCGCGGCTCCAGCCATAGACTCCGACGCAGCCCTCGTTCCAGAAAGCCACTCTTCCATCGAGCGAGCGCACCAAAATCGCATCGTGGGCAAGGTCGAGCATCCCGACCAATTCGCGTTTGCGGCGCGTAATGTCGAATACGAGCACGTAGAAGCCGTCAAAACCCCGCTCGTTCATGCGCGGCACATAGGTGACGGCGGCGTAGCGCCAGTCGTCGGTGCCGTGCGGTACCTTGGCGTCGAACGAAACCGTTTCGCCGGTCCTGACACGCGCCACATAGGGCCCTCGCGCGGCGAAGGTCTCAGCCCCGATGAAGTCACGCATGTGGATGCCGACAAGGCTCTCCGGCGAACGCCCGAACCACTCGCGATGATAGTCATTGGCGAAGCGGCAGATCAGATCGGCGTCGAAGAAGGACACCAGGGTCGGGATCGCGTTGGTCACCGCTCTGAGGTCGGATGCGTCGGTCGGACTGCCGGAGAGCGGTTGAGCACCATCGGGCGTGATCATTCGGAATCCCTTAAACCTGCCTGTCGATTGACAGTAAAATGTGCTTCGATCCAGCTTATCGCAACGCACCAATATGTGAGATATCTTCGAGCGACCCATGGCAAAATCAACTCAGGGCCGATCCACTGGCGCCAAATCCGCCGCCGAGGCGCCCACCATCCACATTGTCGACGACGACGGAGCAATTCGCACCGCGTTGGACAGCCTTTTTCGATCTGTGGGGCACGCTACCCGCCTTTTTGGCTCGGCACAGGAGTTCCTGCAGTCGGGCCATACGGGCGCGGCCGGCTGCCTGGTGCTCGACATCCGGCTCCCGGGATTGAGCGGTCTCGATTTCCAGGATCGGCTTGTCGGGGCCGGCGTGCACATGCCGGTTATCCTTATGACAGGTCACGGAGATATCCCGATGACCGTGCGCGGAATGAAGGCCGGTGCCGTCGACTTTCTCACGAAGCCGTTCCGCGATCAGGATATGCTCGATGCGGTGGCGATCGCGCTCGAGCGGGACGCGGCCAGCCGGGCCGAGCGGGCCGGGCTCGATGATCTGCGAGCCCGCTACGCGGAGCTGACCGCGCGCGAGAAGGAGATCATGGCGCACGTCGCGACCGGCCTGATGAACAAGCAGATCGCCTATGAGCTCGGCCTCAGCGAGATTACCATCAAGATCCACCGGTCTAACGCCATGAAGAAAATGGGCGCCAAATCGGTCGTCGAGTTTGTCAAGATGGCGGAGCAACTCAAGGCCTGAGGCTCGCCGGTCCACCACCACGGTTAAGGGGACAAACCCCGGTATACTACCGGTGCAGCGGAACTTTCACCAAATTGGAGTTATTCCAGGAGGGCATGGTGCCCTGCCCGGTAACAAGGACCAACGCCGTGAACCCCGCTCCGCTCGTAGCCATTGTCGACGACGACCACGCGGTGTGCGTGTCGCTCGATGGGCTGATGCGGGCCTACGGCTACCGCATCGAGATGTTCGGCTCGGCCGAGGCGTTCCTGGCCTCCGACGCGCTGAAGACGGCCGCCTGCGTGGTCAGCGACGTCCAGATCGAGGGTGGCATGAGCGGCATCGAGCTGGCGCGCCGGCTCAAGGAGATCGCTTCGGCGCCGCCGATCTTCCTGATCTCGGCATTCGCGGACGAGGATGTGCAGAAGCGGGCGAAGGACGCCGGTGCCCGTCTCCTCTTCAAGAAGCCGTTCGATTGCTGTCAGCTCATCGAGCGTATCGAGGCCGTGATGGCGGAAGACGCCGCCCAGGCGTAGCTCGGTCGTAACCCACCTTAGCGTTCGAGATTGTTGCGGCGGACGGCCTTACGTGCTGCCATTGACGCTCAACAGAGGGCAGCACATGGCAAGCACGAAGGCCGTACTCGTCGGCGAGGATCTGAGCGTCGACTTCGCCCCATGGGGCCGGATCCACGTCAGCAACAGGCGGCCGCAGGGCGTCGAGACGTTTGCGTCGGACCGGATCGTCATCTTCCAGCACGGTGCGACCTACGGTGGCGGCGGCTTCGAGTTGGCCTTGGGCGGCCTGTCGTGGATGGACTACGTCGCCGCGCGTGGCTTCGATGCCTACTCTCTCGACCTCCCCGGTTATGGCCGCTCGACGCGCCCCGCGATCATGGACGAACCCGCCGATCGCAACGAGCCGTTCATGCGTACGCCCGACGCCGCTGCCTGCCTCGGCGCGGTGATCGATTTTGTCTGCCGGCGGCGCGGCGTCGACAAGGTGTGCCTGATCGGGCAGTCGTGGGGCACGGCGATCACCAGCTACTACACCCAATCAAACAACCACCGCGTCGCGCGGCTCGCGCTTCAGGCGCCGGTCTGGGACCGTACGCAGTCGGGCCCATCGCCGATCCACGTCGAAGGCAAGGTGGGCGCCTACCGCGTGGTCGGACGCGAATCGGCGTTCGCGCGCCGTCTCGCGAATCTGCCTGATGCAGTGAAGGCGGATATCATCCCGCCCGGCTGGTTCGACCAGTGGTGGGACGCGACCGTTGCCACCGATCCCGGCTGGGACGGCAAAACCGTGCGGGCGCCGAATGGCGTCGTGATGGATGGCATCGAGTACTGGAACGCGGGCCGGCCGCTCTACGATCCGGGGCGGATCGCGGTGCCGGTGCTGATCGTCGTCGGTGCGCTGGATAACGACACGCCGCCCGTCATGGCGCAGACCATCTTCTCGCTGCTGAAGTCGGCGCCGTGGTCGCGGTTGTCGATCCTCAGCGGCGGCAGCCACAGCATGTTCATGGAACGCAACCGCATCCTGCTGTTCCGCACCGTGCAGCAGTTCCTCGAGGAGCCGCCGCCGGGGCCAGACGCGGTGGTGTGAATTCGTGGTGACGTCCTCACGTCTGAAAACTGGCCGCGGGCTGTGGTCTTGAGAATGGGGCGATGGTCGCGCCGTCTCATGTCTCGTCCGGCGCCGTCTATCTGCCGCCTGACGAGCCGTGCTGGCGCACCCGGTAGGATTCGAACCTACGACCTTCGCCTTCGGAGGGCGACACTCTATCCAGCTGAGCTACGGGTGCTGAGACCGCCTCTGATACAGCATTGGCGGGGGCAGGGCAAACACGCCGTCAAACCGGCGGACAACCACCTCATTCATCATCTCGAGAGCGGCGAAGCAGGTGCTCAGCAGAGCGCGGTGCCCGTCGGGCCGGTGTTCCCGGGCTTGCGGCCGGGGGCGACCGTCAGGCTGTCGGCGGCGAGAGCCGGCAGCGACAGGCAGGGCTCGGTCCGCGACCACAGTTGCTGGAAGCCGTGCGCAGCGGCACGGGCAGCGTCGGGCGCATCGGAGAGGAACTGCTCGAAGAGATCGCGTCGGTGAATGTCGCGACGCAGGCTGTCGCCGAACCAGACGGCAGCGCCAGCGACGATGAGCTGCTCATGGGCATCGCGCAGGCGCGGATCGCGCACGATACGAACCTCGGGAAGGCATCCAGCGCTCTCACCGGAAGCGCCCGTCATGAATGGATCAAGCGGCACGTCGTCGTCGGAGATCACGAGACGAACATTTACCTGCTTTTCCGCGAGGACGCTGCGCAACGCGACAAGCGCCCGCACGACCGGACTCTCGGCAGAGCGCGCGACCGCGAGTACCGTCGCCGCGACTTTGCCCCCCTCCGCTTCGGCGACCTTCTCGATACCGGCTGCCGCAAAGGCCATGAGGCGCTGCTCGCGTGCTTCCAGGAGGTCGCCGTTGTTGCCGGGGGGCACATTGATCTGCATGTGAAGTCCTTTTGGGGCCTTATGCCTGAACCGGTACGACGGTCTCAGGCCGATGCGTGCTCTCGCCAGTCCATTAGCAGCCGAGGGAGTTAAAAGTTGATTAGAACGCGGGCCAATCTGGGGCACTTCCGAGGCGGCCCCGCGGCGAAAGAACTTTATCCAAGGATGCGTGTAATGCATGACCGCCGAGCGCAAAGCCCCGGCTGTCGCCCTCTCAATTGACACCCGGATGGATGGACGGCATCGCTTGCGCGGGCCGGAACCGATCCAGGCGTGGCCAGCAACGCGCGGGGGCGCCGTGGAAATTTCAGTGCTGGATCTCGTAGCCATCGCGGCTGTGCTGGCGGTGGCGGGCCTAGCGATGGGCTTTCTCGTCGGCTTGTTCGGCATCGGAGGCGGCGGCATCGCGGCGCCGGTCCTTTACGAAGTGTTCTCATTCCTCGGCGTCGATCCAGCCATCCGCATGCATCTGGCGCTCGGCACGTCACTCGCGGTCATGATACCGACCAGCACGCGCTCCTTTCTTGCGCATCGCGCGCGCGGCGGTGTCGACATGGATGCGTGGCGACGGCTCGCGCCGGGCGTGGTCTTCGGTGTCGTGCTCGGTGCGGTGATCGCGAGCCTCTCCTCGGGCACGGCGCTCAAATGGGTGTGGATCGCGTTTTCCTTCAGCATGGCGGCGAAGCTCTGGTTCGGGCGCGATACGTGGCGCCTCGGGGATACGCTGCCGCCGCGCCCTATGGTCGAGCTGTGGGGCCTGATTACGGGGACGATTTCGACGTTGCTCAGTATCGGCGGTGGCGCACTCATCACCATGCTGCTCACGCTTTATGGCCGCTCCATTCAAACGGCGGTTGGCACGGCAGCCGGCGTCGGACCGTTGATCGCCATCCCAGGTGCGATCGGGTTCATGTGGGCCGGCTGGGGTGTGCCCGTGCCGATTCCGTTCACGATCGGATACGTCAGTCTCATCGGCGCGGCGGCGCTCATCCCGACCGGCGTGCTGGCGGCACCGTGGGGTGTGCGGGTGGCGCACGGCATCTCACGGCGCAAGCTCGAAATCGGGTTCGGGCTGCTGCTCGCGACCATGGGCGCGCGCTTCCTGATGAGTGTGATTGCCGGCACATAGTGCGCGTGAAATGGGCTGTGCGAGCCTAAGGCGCTCGAATTCTTGCCATTTTCTGTGAGCCTACTGACGTCGGTCGTCGCTTGATTCGCGCGCGGCCATGGCTGGGTCGGATTGCTGTCGGCATCCACTCGGCGAGGTGGGGAGCGGGGGCTTGCCATCGCGTTCTGCGTTCGAAGGAGCGGTTCGCCGTTCCGAATGCCAACCCGTGCGCAGGTGGACCAGCCATGGATCCAAACATCATCGTCATGATCACGCTGCTCGCATTGCCAAGTGGGGAGCGCACTGTGCAGCTCAAGCCATTCGAGACGATTGCAGAATGCAACGAGGCCGCTGCGATCGAGGCTTCGGACCCGTTCGTTGCTCGCGTGTCGTGCTCGGAGCTGACCGACGGCAGCCTCACGCTCAGCTTCAAGCGTGGTCCGACACCGACCGAGGTCAAGCGTCGCGGCAAAGCCGCGAGTTGATCCGGCAAGGATCGATACGCGCATTTCCGCGTCGGCCGAAAGGCCGGGATTTCAAGCACGGCACTCTGCCGACGCAACAGGATGTCCTTCATGACACACGATATGAACCCCGCGAACGACCGCAACTGCCCAGCCGCCGTCGCTTATGACCTGATGCGCGACATCCTTCTGGATGATCCGCGTCGGCCGGCACCAACCAGTGATGAGTTTCGGACCTATCTCCTCGATCTCTATGCCGAGTGCCTGCTTGCGGTGAATGGCAAGCGCGTGGCCATGAACGCAAAGCATGGTGAGATGCGCGCAACGCCGCCGCCACCGCGGGAACGCGAAAAGCGCGACGCAGCGTCAGCACCCAAGCTGGTGAAGGCGAACTAGCTTCGGTTGCAAGTGTGAGAGCGTGTCGAGGCGTCCAGGCCGCCTACACGCTGATTCGATTCGGCCAGCGCACATGAAAGGCCGTGCCGCGCGCAAGCGGTGCATCGGACTGCAGCCGGATGCTGCCGCCGATCCTGTCCAAGGTGCGCCGCACGAGGGCGAGGCCCATGCCCGAGCTGTCTTCTGCGCTGTCCGTATCGTCTACCTTGCGAAAGGGCAGGAAGACCGCGCTTTGCCAGTCGCTGGGAATGCCCGGGCCATCGTCCTGAACAGTGATGTCGAGCGTGCCATCACCGATCCGCGCGGAAATCAGGATCCGCCCTTCTGTGCGATCGTGATGCCTGATCGCGTTGCCGACCAGATTGCGCAGGACGAGTTCGAGCGGAGCAGCCAATGTCATCAGGTGGGGCCAGCTACCCTCGATCGTGATGTTCATTCCAGCAGGCGGCGCCAGCCCGGCAACGACATTCTCGGCGAGCTGCCGCGTATTGGCCATTTCTATGCCCTCGGCCTTGCGGCCGGCGCGGGCATAGTCGAAGAGGCCATTGAGCATAGCCAGCATGCGGGCCTGATGACTGCGCATGGCCGCGAGCTTGGCACCCACGGTCGCGACATCGCCAGCCGACAGGGCGCGATCGGCGTCACCGCTATCGTAGCGGAGCGCCCGCAGTGGCGCCTTGAGGTCGTGCGAGATCACATAGGCGAACTCTTCGAGGTCGCGATTGACGAGTGCCAACTCCTGGTTGGCGCGTTGGATGGCTTCGCTCTTCTCGACGAGTTCGGCCTCGGCCATGACGCGCAGACGCATCTGGGTCCTCAGCTCGGATTCGAGCGAAGAGTGATCCACGACATGGCGCACCAGCATGAGGTGGGATCGCTCGTTGGCATCCCAGTAGATGTCGAGGCTGAGTCGTAGGGGCGCTTCGGCGCCGGCGACTATCCCATCGTTCATGACGACGTTGGGAATGATGAGCGGTCCGCCGGTTCCCGTGCGCAGTGCCGCGAATTCCTCCTCGAATCCGACGAGCGCCATGACGCTGTCGGTGATCGGGCGGTCGAGAGCCACGAATTCGACGAGCGGGCCGAAGCGGCGGCGGACGATGAGATCGGTATCGATCCAGACCATGCCGAAAGAACGGCGCTCGGCCAGAAAGCGGCCCGAGGCCACGAGTTGTGCCGTCTCTCTGTCCTGCACGTCAGCTTCTTCAGCCGTCGCGGCGGAGGATGGCAGTGGCGGCCTGGATGAAGGTGTCCTCGACATTGGTCCCGGTTTTGGCGGAAGTGAGTAGAACGGGTTGGCGCGCGTCCTGAAGCCTCGCTGGCAGTTCGGCGGCGCCGCCATCGGCTATCAGATCGGCTTTGTTGGCGATGAACGAGAAGTGGCGGCCGGGCAGCGCTTCCTGGAAACTTTCGGCGAGTGTGACCATGCTGTCGAGCGTTGCACGCCGTTTGAGATCGCCGATGATGAGCGCCGCCGAAGCGCCTTTGACGTAGACGTGGCGGAATATGCTCTGGCCAAAGTTGCCGTCTGTATCCCAGACGACAAGCTCGATGGCCTGATCGCCATTCGGGCCGGCACGCGAGATCGGTACGCGATAGAGCTCGACGCCGAATGTAGACTTGTACTCTGTCTCGAAGCGCCCTTCGACGAGACGGCGGATCAGTGACGTCTTGCCGACACCGATCTCGCCGAGCAGCATGAGCTTACGGGAGATCATTGACCCTCGCCCACGTACGCAGGCTCGAAGGTTGCGCGTCGGTTGGGGCTCGACGGGCCGCTGCGCTGACTGATGTCGAGCACAGCAGCGCGGCCGACCGTCCTGATGCGGGCGGGATCGATGCCACGACGTGCGAGATCGGCGGCAACGCGATCGGCGCGCGCGATAGCCAGCGGCAGATTGCGATCGGCCGTGCCGCGCTCGTCGGTATAGCCGACGATGCGGATCATCATATCCGTTCGGCGGAGGAGCGCGGCGAGTGCGTCGAGCGCGGCGTCGGTTTCCTCCTGGGCCTGATAGGTCGTGCCATCGGAGAAGAAGATCGCGTGCGTCTGCATCCAACGTTCGAGATCGGCGCGCGGATCGGGCTTCGGTGTCAGCGCCGCTATCTCTTTGCGAAGGCTTTGCAGCTCTGTCTCGATTGCCGACGCGCGCGCCATGCCGCCGAGTGATGTCGATAGCCCTGAGATTTCTTTGCGGATGTCCTGCAGTTCGGTGGCGACTGTGGCCGAGCGCGCCATACTGCCGACCGAGGTGTTCATGCCGTCGAGCGACTTGCTCACATCGCCGAGCGCTGCAGTAATGCCGTCGATGCGTGCTTCGAGGCCCGCGAGCCGGTCTCGTAGGCGTGCAGCCTCATCTGCGAGTTCGGCGCTCTCGGCGCCGGGAACAACGCCGATCGTCTCCGCAATGGCGGCAGCGGGCGCGATCTCGCGCAGGCGCTTGAGAATGTCGGCGCGAGTGTCGCCGGATGGGGCGAGACCGCTGACGTCGATACGCGCGCCGCCACGCTCGACCGTGGCGCGCGTCGGATAGCCCTTTAAGGCCGGGGTTTCATCGATCGCGCGGTCGACTGCTGTCTGGAGGCTGCTCGTCTGGTACGTGACATAGCTATGCCATGCCAGGTACGCAGCAAGTGCCAGCGCCAAGAGCCACAGCAGGAAGCGTAGGGGGCGCATTCCGGAGCGGCGCTTCGCGTCGCGGAGATTCTTCTGCCGCTCGGATATGCCGGCTTCGAGCCGTGCGGCGAGAGCAGCAAGGTTGGGCGCGGTGCCGTCCGTCTCGAGCGTGCGCAGAAACGCCTCGTCGAGCAGAGTCTGCGTACCAGCACCCGCCTCGCCGCGACACTTGGCAGCGAGAAGGTGGAGCGGTGAGCCGCGCAGATAGATGGTGTGGCCGCCGAAGTCGATGGTGCGCAGACCTGCCTTATCGGCTTCGTAGACTTCCTCGATGAAGGCCGTCATGGCGGTCAGCATGCCGCTGAACAGGGCCTGGCGTCCGTCCGGTCCATCGTTCGTGCCATCGCCCGGAGCCGAGCGGCTCCAGTGCGCGAGCAGTTCGCCTGAGCCGCGCCGGATGAGATGCAGCTCCTCGACTTCGAAACGTCCGGTATCGGCGAGTGCCAGTTCGGCCATTGGCCGGCCTGTGGTCCAGCTCCTGAAGCGCAACGACAAGCGGTTTTTCGTCAGACCGTCCTCGAGGCGCCGGTTGATGTCCTCCATGAGATCGCGGATGGCACTGCGCACATAGTCGCGCACCATCACGCCGATATGAGGATAGAGCTTCGCCGGCAGCGCATCACTGCTCGCCTCGACCTCGGTACGCACCGTGCGCACGACGAGCGGCGCGAGGGCGTCCGAGACCTGATGGTGATTGGCTGCCTCGGCGTCGCGCAGCGCACCTTCGAGGGTCGCGGCGACGCTATTGCGGAAGCTGGCATCCGAGCCGGCGCGCTCGGCGACCTCCCGGAGACGCTGAGCAAGCGCATCGAGTTCACGGCTCTCCTTGTCGAAGAGCAGTTCTTTCAGCCGGATTACGGTGTCCTGCGACATGAAACCGAGCGCCCGATTCAATCAGTCACGCACATTGCCCACGATCGCGTCAGTCGTGGGAGATGCGGCGGATGCGGTCGCCAAGTTCGAAGATGCTGCGGGACAGCTCGTCGAAAGATGAGCGGCGCTCGTTGGCGTTCTCGCTGGCGAGGGCCTCGACGCGAGCCTGGAGCACCTCCAGCTTGCGCAGGAAATCACCCTCCAGATCGCTCACGCGTGTTTCGAGGGCGCGTAGCCGGGTGTCGTGATCGCGTCTGAACTCGCCGTGGAGCAGATCGCGGATCTGCTCGAGTTTGTCGTCGGTGGCCTCAGTCGGCGTGGCGCCGTTCCGCAGCTCGCCCAGCGAGGTCGCATTCATGGGCATGTCCCTTCGTACTCGAACCAATGCGACCGGACGTGCACGGAAGGGGCAGGCGCGCGATCGCTGAACCCATACCTTATGCAGAAGAAAATCTCATTTTCCAGCACCTTGAGGCAGTTTGGTGGATTTGCCGCCCGATCCGACGGCTCCGGAGCATTTGTGCCCGCAACCAACGGCCGCGAGCAGGGCCGGCTCGCCCCGTGCCTTTCACATTGAACGGTTCTATGGTTTCCTTAACCGCGCGCCGAGGAGCATCGCCATGGCCACGCCGACCCGGATTACGCCCGCTGAAGCCGCGGCGGCCCCACTCAGGGATGGCTGGCTATCGACGCGTTGGTTCGAAGGTGACAGCATCGAGATACGGCACTATGCGCCCAAGGGCGAGGACCACCAGACACCACATGATCGCGACGAGTTCTACTTCGTGATCTCGGGCAGCGGCACTTATGTCCGTGGCGGCGAGCGGGTTCGCTTCGGTCCTGGCGATATGCTCTTTGCGGCTGCCGGCGAGGAGCATCGTTTCGTCGAGTTCAGCAGCGACTTCGCGACTTGGGTGCTGTTCTACGGGCCACAGAAGACATGACCACGCCTGCGCTCCCGGATGGTCTCAAGAAGCAGCATGTGATCGATCCCGAGATCTGCATTCGCTGCAACACGTGCGAGGCGACGTGTCCGGTCGGCGCCGTAACGCACAACGACGCGAACTACGTCGTCGATGCCGAGAAGTGCAACTACTGTATGGACTGCATCTCGCCGTGCCCGACGGGCTCGATCGACAATTGGCGGATCGTGCGCGCAGATACTGCCTACTCACTCGACGAGCAGATGGAATGGACGGAGCTGCCCTCGCAGGAGGATCTTGGTGAAAGTGCGCTCGCAGCGACTCTTGCCGATGCCAGCGAGGCGGAAATCGCGGCGCTGATCGCTGCGGCTCATGACGGCGCGGGCGGAAAGGCCGTGCCGCCGCCGAGCGCATCTAAGCCGGCGATCAATCTTTTCACGCGCTCCAAGCCGGCCATTGCGACCATTCAGGGCAATTTCCGCATCACGGACCCCGATACCGAAAGCGACGTGCGCCACATCGTGCTCTCGTTCGGCGAAACGCTGTTCCCGGTGCTCGAGGGCCAGTCGATCGGCATCGTGCCCCCGGTCACGAACGCGGATGGCAAGGAGCTGCCGATCCGGCTCTATTCGATTGCCTCGGCGCGCGATGGCGAAAAGCGCAATGCCAACAACGTTTCCCTCACGGTCAAGCGCGTGCCGGGCGGGCTGGTCTCCGAGTGGCTGTGCGATCGCAAGGTCGGCGAGAAAGTCTTTGTTACTGGGCCGTTCGGCGCGACCTTCCTCATGCCGAACGATGCCAATGCGAACCTTCTCATGATCTGCACGGGTACGGGCTCGGCGCCCTTCCGCGCGTTCACCGAGCGCCGCCGGCGGGCGATGGAAGGCGCGCCGGGACGTGCCCTCCTGTTCTTTGGCGCACGCACGCCCGGCGAGCTTCCCTATTTCGGGCCGCTGCAGAAAGTGCGTGATGAAATCCTCGGCAAGCACCTCGTGTTCTCGCGCCTCCCCGGCGCGGCGAAGGAGTACGTGCAGGACCGGATGCAGAAGGAGACCGACGCGCTCGGGCCGTTGATCGGCTCCCCTGCGACCCACATCTTCATTTGCGGGCTCAAGGGTATGGAGGCGGGTGTCGACGCGGCGCTCGCCGAGATCGCATCGGCCCATGGTCTCGATTGGGTGAGCCTCAAGCCGACCATGCGCGGCGAGGGCCGTTACCACGTCGAGACGTACTGACAACAAAAACATCTAGCGAGGAAGCACTCATGCGCGGGCTCGAGGGGAAAGCGGCGATCGTCACCGGCGGTGGTGGCGGCATCGGCAGTGCGATCTGTAAGCGGCTCGCCGAGGCCGGTGCGCGCGTCGGCGTATTCGATCTCGACGAGAGCGCGGCGCAACGCACCGTCGAGGCGCTGTCGGCCGAGGGCGCGACGGCAAAGGCCTATGGCGTCGACATTACGGATCATGCCGCGATCACGGGCGCTGTCGAAGCCTTCGAGCAGGACATCGGTCCGACGGACGTGCTCGTGAACAACGCCGGATGGGACAAGTTCGCCTATTTCCTGACGACCGAGCCGGACCTCTGGCGCAAGATCATCGCGATCAATCTCGAAGGGCCGATCAACCTGCATCATGTGGTGCTGAAGGGCATGCAGGCGCGCCGCTCCGGCCGCGTGGTGAATATTGCCTCGGATGCCGGCCGTGTCGGCTCTTCCATGGAGGCTGTCTATTCGGGCGCGAAGGGCGGGATCATCGCCTTCACCAAGACCATGGCGCGGGAAATGGCGCGCTCCGGCGTGACGCTGAACGTGGTCTGTCCGGGACCGACTGAGACCCCGCTGCTCGAGGCGTTGACCGGCTCTGGCGATCAGGGCGCGCGCATCCATGAAGGTCTCAAGCGGGCTATTCCACTCGGCCGGCTCGGCCAGCCAGACGATGTTGCGGGCATGGTGGCGTTTCTCGCCAGCGACGAGGCCGCTTACATAACCGGCCAAGTCATCAGCGTCTCGGGCGGCCTGACGATGCACGGATAGCGGGCACACCGCGGCTCGTGTGGATACAAGCCGGGCACCTGCGGTACACGGAACACGTTTACGCGCCGCCGCCCCCGGTCTAGAAGTTCTGTCTTCCCAGCAACACCCGGAAAAGTCCTCGCATGTTCAAGAAAATCCTCATCGCCAACCGTGGCGAAATCGCCTGCCGCGTCATCAAGACCGCCCGGCGGATGGGGATCAAGACTGTCGCGGTCTATTCCGACGCGGATGCCCAGGCCATGCATGTGGAGATGGCCGACGAAGCCGTGCACATCGGTCCTCCGGCGGCGGCGCAGTCCTATCTGCTGATCGACAAGATCATTGCGGCGTGCAAGGCGACCGGCGCCGAGGCCGTACATCCGGGCTACGGCTTTCTCTCCGAGCGCGAGGCGTTCCCGATCGCGCTTGCCAAGGAAGGCATCGTCTTCATCGGGCCGAACCCCGGCGCGATCGCGGCCATGGGCGACAAGATCGAGTCGAAGAAGGCGGCGGCCGCTGCCAAGGTTTCGACTGTCCCCGGTCATCTCGGCGAGATCGCAAATCCCGCGGAAGCCGTGAAGATTGCCGAGCAGATCGGCTACCCGGTGATGATCAAGGCGTCGGCCGGCGGTGGCGGCAAGGGCATGCGTATCGCCTACAGTCGCAAGGAGTGCGAGGAGGGTTTCGCGCTTGCGCGATCGGAGGCGAAGTCGTCGTTCGGTGACGATCGCGTGTTCATCGAGAAGTTCATCGAGAACCCGCGCCATATCGAGATCCAGGTGCTCGGCGACAAGCACGGCAACATCATCTATCTCGGTGAGCGCGAGTGTTCGATCCAGCGCCGCAACCAGAAGGTCATCGAGGAAGCGCCGTCGCCGCTACTCGACGAGAAGACGCGCAAGATCATGGGCGAGCAGGCCGTCGCGCTCGCCAAAGCCGTCGGTTACGACAGCGCCGGAACTGTCGAGTTCGTTGCCGGGCAGGATCGCTCTTTCTTCTTCCTCGAAATGAACACGCGCCTCCAGGTCGAGCATCCCGTGACCGAGATGGTCACCGGAATCGATCTCGTCGAGCAGATGATCCGGGTGGCTGCCGGCGAGAAGCTCGAAATCAAGCAGAAGGACGTGAAGCTCAACGGCTGGGCGGTCGAAAGCCGCATCTATGCCGAGGATCCCTTCCGTAACTTCCTGCCGTCGATCGGGCGCCTGACGCGCTACGTGCCGCCTGCCGAAGGCGAGGTTCATGGTGGTACGATCCGCAATGACACGGGTGTCGCCGAGGGTGGCGAGATCTCGATGTTCTACGACCCGATGATCGCCAAGCTTGTCACGCATGCGCCGACGCGTACGGGCGCCATCGATCTCCAGGCGCAGGCTCTCGATGCGTTCTATATCGACGGCATTCAGCACAACATTCCATTCCTGACGGCGCTCATGCAGCATGAGCGCTGGCGTGAGGGACGGCTCTCGACAGGCTTCATCGCCGAGGAATACCCGAACGGTTTTGCGCCGCCCGTGGCCGATGGATATGGTCTCGGTATCCTGGCAGCCGTGGCGGCGTCGATCGACCACCTCAACAACACGCGGCGCCGGCACATCACCGATCAGATGGGCGGCAAGCCGGTCTCCTTCGCCAAGCGGCGCGTGGTGCGCATCGGTAGCCGCGACGTGCATCTCGAAGTCGCGGGCGGAGGCGAAGCCCCCATCAAGGTCACCAAGGTCAATGGTGACGGCACGGTCGGTGCGCCGATCGAGGTGGTCTCCGAGTGGTGGCCAGGACAGCCCGTTTGGTCCGGCACGGTCGGCGGAGAGCGGGTCTCGGTGCAGGTGCGCCCGGTCCTCAATGGCGTTCGTCTTGCCTATCGTGGTGCCGCTGCTGACATCCGCGTCTTCACGGAGAGCGAAGCCACGCTCGCCGCGCTCATGCCCGAGAAGGTGGCAGCCGATACGTCCAAGCTCCTGCTCTGTCCGATGCCGGGCCTGGTGAAGGCCATTCACGTGCAGGCGGGACAGGAGGTGAAGGCCGGTGACGCCCTCGCGGTCGTCGAGGCCATGAAGATGGAGAACGTGCTTCGCGCCGAGCGCGATGGCTCCGTGAAGAAGGTCAATGCCAAGGCCGGCGACAGCTTGGCCGTCGACGCGGTGATCCTCGAATTCGCCTGAGGCTCGGCGCTTCGCCACCGATCGGTCGTCGGGTACGCTTCCTGCAATGTGCTGAATTTATCACGTCGCCGACATAAGTTGTGTACGGCGCTGGCCGCTGCCTTGCGTGGCTGCCGGCATTGTTGCGACAACTTCCGTATGTGGTGAGGTATTGCGTGCTGCGGGGTATTGAGTATGTCCGAGTTCAGTCGGCGGGAATCCGTTCGACCAGATGCGCGTCTTAGCCGGCGCAGCCTGATTGCGGCAGCCGGTATACTTGCGGCGCTTGGCCCGGGTGCGGCCAGCAAGGCTGTCGCATTCTCCAAATCCAAACCCACCAAGATCAAATGGGAAGGCGGAGACCCGTCGCAATGGCACGACGGGGAGTACGATTGCCCCAAGAAATGCGCGATCTGCTTTGTGCGCGGCACGCGGCTGCTGACGCCGAGCGGTGAGGTGGCGATCGAGGATTTGAAGATTGGCGACCTGCTCGTGACCGAGAGCGGCGCCATCCGGCCAATCCGTTGGATCGGCAGGATGTCATTCGAGCGTGGCGAGGAAGGTACTTGGGCCGATGAGGTCCGTCCTGTTCGTGTCGCGCGCGACGCACTCGGCGCCGGCATCCCGCATCGGGATCTCTATGTTTCACGTGCGCACATGATCCATCTGAATGGTCTGCTCGTGCCGGTCGGCGATCTGATCAATGGCCGAACGATCGCATATGCGGACGTGGATACGGATCGGCTCGAATACTTCCACGTCGAATTCGAGACGCATGACGTCGTGGTAGCCGAGGGCGCGCCTTGTGAGAGTCTGCGGCTCTCACCTCGGCATCTAGCGTCGTTCGACAATCACGAAGAATACGTGACCCTCTTTGGTCAGCCTCTCCATCAGGTGGCGGCGTGCGCGCCCACGGCGTCGTTCAACGGTGGCCGCAGCGAACTTAAATCGCGTCTGAGAAGCGTACTGGCGCCAGTGATCGATATTCGCCATCCGATGGATGTGGTGCGCGACGAAATCGAAGCGCGGGCCTGGCTATCCAAGGTGGCCTGAGTTGCCCATTAAAGCAGGAAGTGTGCGCGCGCCGGCCTCTCGTGCCGACGCATTTGCTTTTCGCGGCGCCGCGCTGGGGCGACCGTCAACCCTCGCCCTGGCTCAGGTAGCGTTCGAGCCAGTGGATGTCATAGAGCCCATTCGCAATGTCGGGATGGCGGCACAGCTCCGAGAAGAGCGGAATCGTCGTCTCGATGCCGTCGATCACGAACTCCGAGAGGCAGCGCCGCAGCCGCATGAGGCACTCGTTGCGGTTCTTGCCGTGCACGATAAGCTTGCCGATGAGGCTGTCGTAGTTCGGCGGGATGCGGTAGCCCTGATACACGCCTGAATCGACACGCACGCCGAGACCGCCCGGCGGATGCCAGTACGTGATCTTGCCGGGCGATGGGCGGAAGTTCTTCGGGTTCTCGGCGTTGATCCGGCACTCGATGGCGTGGCCGGAGAAGGTGACCTCCTCCTGCGTCACCGACAGCGAGCCGCCGGAAGCAATGCGGATCTGCTCGAGCACGAGATCGAGGCCGGTGATCTTCTCGGTGACCGGATGCTCCACCTGAAGGCGCGAATTCATCTCTATGAAGTAGAACTCGCCGTCCTCGTAAAGGAACTCGACGGTACCGGCGCCGCGGTACTTGAGCTTCTTCATCGCGTTCGCGACGGTCATACCGATTTTCTTGCGCTGCTCGGCATTGAGCGCCGGCGATGGCGCCTCTTCGAGCACCTTCTGATGGCGGCGCTGGAGCGAGCAATCGCGCTCGCCGAGATGAATTGCATTGCCCTTGCCGTCACCGAAGACCTGGATTTCGATGTGACGCGGATGGGTCAGGTACTTCTCGATATAGACGCTGTCGTCGCCGAACGCGGCTTTGGCCTCGGCCCGCGCGGTCCTGAAGGCGACCTCGAGGTCCTGTTCCGAGCGGGCGACCTTCATGCCGCGCCCGCCACCGCCTGCCGCCGCCTTGATCAGTACGGGAAAGCCCATGGACTTCGCGATGCGCAGCGCTTCGACCTCGTTGGCGACACCACCGTCGGAGCCCGGCACGACCGGAATACCGAGGCGCTTGGCTGTTTCCTTGGCTTCGATCTTGTCACCCATGATCCGAATGTGCTCGGATGTCGGGCCGATGAAGGTGATGTCGTGCTCCTCAAGAATTTCGGCGAAGCGCGCGTTCTCGGAGAGGAAGCCGTAACCGGGATGGATTGCATCTGCGCCGGTGATCTCGCAGGCAGCGAGCAGGCGCGGGATGTTGAGGTAGCTTTCGGATGCTGGCGGCGGTCCGATGCAGACGCTCTCGTCGGCGAGGCGCACGTGCATCGCATCGGCATCGGCGGTCGAATGAACGGCGACCGTCGCGATGCCCAGCTCCTTGCAGGCGCGCTGTATCCGAAGCGCGATCTCGCCGCGATTGGCGATCAGAACCTTGTCGAACATACGTCGTCCTCGTCGCGCATCGCCCAGAGGCATCAAGGGCGGACAGCGCCCCGCCGCGGCGCCCGAAGCGCTGCTATTCGATGATGACCAGAGGCTCGCCGAACTCGACGGGCTGGCCGTTTTCGATCAGGATTTCCTTGACCACGCCCGAGCGCGGCGCTGGGATGTGGTTCATGGTCTTCATGGCTTCGATGATCAGCAACGTCTGGCCCTGCGTGACGCGCGTGCCGATATCGATGAACACCGGCGCGCCGGGCTCGGGCGCGCGGTAGGCCGTGCCAACCATAGGCGACTTCACGCAGCCAGGATGATTGGCCGGATCGGGGCCGGCGGGCGCGGCTGCCGGAGTGCCCGGCCCGGCCGACGAGCTCAGGGCCGACGCGGGTGCCGCAGCGGGGACACCCACCGCGTAGGAAGCCGGCGCTACGGCGTGCCGCGCGACCCGTACCTTGAGGTCGTCCTTCTCGATCTCGATTTCGGTGAGACCGGTTTCGTTGAGGAGCTGCGCGAGATCCCTGATCAGTCCCTTGTCGAGGGCTTCACGGTCCTTGTTTTCCTTGGCCATGCTTTGGGTCCGCAGGTTGTGGTCAGATGTGGCGCCGGTCAGCTTTTCACGGCAGCGCTGAGGCGCGCGTGCAATCCGTCGAGCGCAAGAAGATAGCCTTTGGGTCCGAAACCGCAGAGGACGCCGAACGCCGCCGGCGAAACATACGAGTGGTGACGAAACGGCTCGCGGCGGAAGATATTGGAGAGGTGAACCTCGACGACGGGCACTTCGGCGGCGGTGAGCGCATCCAGGATGGCAACGGACGTGTGTGTGTAGGCGCCGGCGTTGATAAGAATGCCGCTTGCCGCTGTGCGCGCTTCCTGGATCCAGGTGACGAGCTCGCCCTCGCTATTGGTCTGGCGGAAGCTCACCGTCAGGCCGAGGCCGCGGGCGTGGTCCTCGACCATCCGGCGAACGTCGTCCAGTGTTTCCGAGCCATAGATGTGCGGTTCGCGCAGCCCCAGCATATTGAGGTTGGGCCCGTTCAGCACGTAGACCGGCTTCACCATTCCCTCGCCTTCTAAATCGCCCGTTCCTCGCAGCAGCCGCCATCGGGCCTGTCCCGGCAGCGCTCAGCACATTGCATTCTCGTTAGAGCCAGCGTTCGTCTACCAGCTAATTCGGCAGTGCGATAGAGCGGGTTGTGGAGCGTTTGAGCCCGTTTGGCGCATGGTGGAGCCCGATATCCGTAGGACTTCAGCAGTCTATGCAAGTCGAAGCCCGCGCGGCGAGAAGCACGCGCGGGCCTATAGAATACCGTAAGTTGGCTAAACGCCGCTCAGCAGACCTTGCAACCGCCTTCCTTGCGGATGTCGGCGATGTGCTGTCCCATGATCTCCTGAAGGTTCTGCGGAGCACCTGCGATAGCGCGATCGCCGACAAGGAAGTGCGGTGTTCCCTGGATGCCCATCGACTGCGCCAGTTCGCGTACGCGGCCGATCTCTTGCGTCACCGCATCGCTCTTCATGTCGGCCTTCAGCTTGGCCATGTCGAGGCCGGCCTTTTCGGCGGCGGCAAGAGCGGTCTGCTCATTGGCCTGGCCGCGCATGGTCAGAAGGGCGCGATGCACCTCCCAGTATTTGCCTTGCGCCTTGGCCGCGAGGGCCACGCGTGCCGCTTCCTCGGAGCCCTTCGAGAGGATCGGCAGCTCCTTGAGTACGAGCTTCACCTTCGTATCCTTCTCGATCACCTTGGCGAGGTCGGTGAAGGCGCGTTTGCAGTAGCCGCAGTTGTAGTCGAAGAACTCGACGACCGTAACGTCACCCTGCGCGTTGCCGGCAACAGGAGCGCCGGGGCTGCGGTAGATCTCCTCCGCCTGGGCCTGGATCGCCACCTGCAGACGCTTCGCCTGGATTTCCTCCATGCGGGCTTCGAGCGCGCTCTGCACCTCGAGGAAAACCTCGGGATTCGCGATCAGATAGTCCTTGATGATCGCCTCGATGGCTTTCTTCTGCTCGGGCGAGAATGCATCAGCGGCTTTCGCGCCGGCCTCGGGTGTCGCGGCCTGGGCGAGGCGGATCGGCGTCTCCGCCAATGGCGCAGTCGCAGGCGAAAGCAAGGCAGCAGCCATGGCCAATGCAGCAAGGCCGGTCAGGCGGCGACCTTTGCCGCGCAGGAAAGTGGTCATAGAGAAGCGCTCCTAGGCGTCCAGCAGGGCTCGGTTATAGCTTCAGCCGGGAATTTTGAAACTCACGATATCGCCAGCTCGGATCCAGTTGGGTGACCCGCTCTTGAGGCGCGGCTGGGCACGTTTGGCGAAAATCTGGGCCTGTTTGAGGTCGCCTTCGAGAAAAAGAGCCTCGGCAGTCGACAGATCGGCCTCCGGCAGCCGGTTCTGCTTGTAAAATGCGTTGGCAAGAACCCTGTAGGCCTGCGGATTGGGATCCTGGATGAGTGATCTGCGGGCAAGGCTAATGATCTCGTCGATATTGCGGTCATCGGCAGTGACCATGGCCTGGGCCAGGCGAACGCTGATCAAGGGGGCGTTCGGGCCTGCGAGCTGGGCCGCACGCCTCAGGATCGGCACGGCTTCGCGCGACTTCCCGGAGCGCATGAGGAAGTCGGCTTTGACCTCGTGAAAATACGGATTGTTCGGCTGCTCTTTGATGAGTGCATCGACGAGCGGGATCGCGCGATCCGCGCCGCTCATAAAGTATGTGCCGATGGCACGCCCGTAACGCGCCGGCAGCGACTGATCGGATTGCGGGTAGCGGTTGAAGACGATTTGCGGGCGATCCAGGTAGCCCGAGATCTTCGCCCGCATCATGTCATGGCGTAGCTGAAGCGGCGCGGGGTCGCGGGTATTCCAGTGAGGGCTCGCCTCGGCCGCGCGGCGGATCTGCGTGAGGCGGTCCGCGGCGAACGGATGCGTGCGCGCAAACAAGCTCTGCGGCGTGCGCTGTAGCGTGAAGGTCTCCTCTTGAGCGAAGCGCTCGAAGGTCTCGATCATGCCGCGCGTCGACTGCTTCGTCGCATTGAGGTAGCGCATTCCCGCCTGATCGGCGACGAGCTCGTTACCTCGCATCTGACCGAGCATCACGCCGACGAAGAGGAACTGCGACAGAAAGCCACGCGTGGGATCGGCGGCGATTTTCGAGCGCAGATCGGAGAGATGCGCGTTGGCGATGTGTCCGGCCTCGTGAGCAATGACGCCGATGACCTGATTGGGCGTCTCCGACACCTGAAGGGCGCCGGTGTGGATGAACACGTTGCGGCCGTCGAGCACGAAGGCGTTGAAGGCCTCGTGCCGGATGATGCGCATGGTGATGCGGCCGGTGCCGAGGCCGGCCGCGCGAAAGATCGGTTGAGCATAGTCACTTAGGAGTTGCTCGATCTCGGTATCGCGAATGAAGCTCAGGCCCTGGGATTGTGCGGGGCGCGCGGTCGCGCAGAGGGCCACAGCCAGCGCGAGGGCTGCTGCCGCCAGTCCGCTCTGCCAGGCCCGGAATTTCGGGTGATTCGTCATGGAGGATCTATGGCTCGCCTCTGTGACCCTAATATGCTGCGTGCAAGGTTAATGAGACGCCGGACGGGGGTCAACGCACCGGGTGTGCGCCTGTTCCCGGGGGCCATGATGTGCGTGCTGGACGGTCGCGGCCCTCCGGATAGGATATGTCGATGAAAATGCTTGGGAGGGTGCGATGACGATGGCCGACAGCCTGCCCATGCTCGAGCGCCGCCGGATCGAGGCGACAATCCTCAAGCATGTCTATGACACGCTGGCGCAGAGGCACGGCAAGGAGGCTGCGGCGACTGCGATCGCCGAAGCGGTGCGTCGCTCATCCATTGAGCAGGCGCGTCAGCTCGCAGCGTCCGAGCCCGGTGGCGAGACGTCCATGCGCACATTTATCGATCGCCAGGCGCAGTGGCGGATGGGCGATGCGCTGAGGACCGAGACGCTGCACGAAAGCGATACCGAATTCGATTTCAATGTGACGCGCTGCCGTTATGCTGAGATGTACCGCGAGATGGGCCTCGGTGAGATCGGCCACCTGCTCTCCTGCCAGCGAGACGGGACGTTCTGCGAAGGCTATGACCCGCGCCTGAAAATGGAGCGGACGCAGACCATCATGCAGGGCGCGAGTCACTGCGATTTCCGATACCGCTGGGTCGAAGGCGAGGAAGTTTGAGTTTGGACGACCGGCGACGGGAATGGCTGGCCTGAAGCCCGCGGTCCGCGCAGGTTGCCCGGCCATCCTCCGGGGTTGACCCGGCGGCCCGTTGGCGCGATTTTACAGTGGAATTTGATTGGTTAAGCAGCGACGCACCCTGAACTGTCCGGCGACAGATTTTGTCGCCCCGGCTCCGGGGCAGGTCAGCGCTTCCTTCGCCGAGGCCGCAGCATGAGCAGAATACCGGACTTCACGACCGTCGCGCTCGGCACGCCGTCTCAACCTCCAGCGGCCCCACCCGCTGCGACCTTCGAGACGCCCGAGGGCATCGCACTCAAGTCGGTGTACACGGGCACCGATACCGCGGGGCTCGATTTCGTCGATACTCTGCCCGGCATCGCGCCATTCCTGCGCGGCCCGTACCCGACCATGTACGTCACGCAGCCGTGGACGATCCGCCAGTACGCGGGCTTCTCGACGGCCGAGGAGAGCAATGCCTTCTATCGTCGTAACATCGCGGCGGGACAAAAAGGCCTCTCGGTGGCCTTCGATCTCGCCACACATCGCGGATACGACAGCGACCATCCGCGCGTGAAGGGCGATGTCGGCATGGCCGGCGTCGCGATCGACTCCATCTACGACATGCGCACGCTGATGGACGGTATCGACCTCTCGCAGATGTCGGTCTCCATGACCATGAACGGTGCCGTGCTGCCCGTGCTCGCGCTCTTCATCGTGGCGGGCGAAGAGCAGGGGGTGCCGATCTCGAAACTCTCGGGGACCATCCAGAACGACATCCTCAAGGAGTTCATGGTCCGCAACACCTACATCTATCCGCCGGCGCCCTCCATGCGGATCATCTCGGACATCTTCGGCTACACCAGCGCGAACATGCCGAAGTTCAACTCGATTTCCATCTCCGGCTATCACATGCAGGAAGCCGGCGCGACGGCGGACCTGGAACTCGCCTATACGCTCGCGGATGGCGTCGAGTACGCACGCGCGGGCGTTGCTGCCGGGCTCGACATCGACAAGTTCGCCCCGCGGCTTTCGTTCTTCTGGGCGATCGGCATGAACTTCTTCATGGAGATCGCCAAGATGCGCGCGGCGCGCCTGCTCTGGGCGCGTCTCATCAAGTCGGAGTTTGCGCCCAAGGACGAGCGTTCGCTCTCGCTGCGCACGCACAGCCAGACATCGGGCTGGAGCCTCACGGCGCAGGACGTGTTCAACAATGTTACGCGCACCTGCATCGAGGCCATGGCCGCGACCCAGGGCCATACGCAGTCGCTTCACACGAATGCCCTCGACGAAGCGATCGCGCTGCCGACAGACTTCTCGGCGCGCATTGCGCGCAACACGCAGCTGGTCCTACAGCAGGAGAGCGGCACCACGCGCACCGCCGATCTCTGGGGCGGCAGCTACTACGTCGAGCGGCTCACCTACGAGCTTGCCGAGAAGGCATGGCAGCACATCGAGGAAGTCGAGCGGCTCGGCGGCATGGCCAAAGCCATCGCGGCTGGCATTCCGAAGATGCGCATCGAGGAAGCGGCCGCACGTACGCAGGCGCGGATCGACTCCGGCCGCCAGACGATCGTCGGGGTCAACAAGTTCCGCGTCGCGAATGAGGCAGAGATCGACATCCTGAAGGTCGACAATGCCAAGGTGCGCGAGCAGCAGCTCGCCAAGCTCGCACGCCTCAAGGGCGAGCGCGATGCAGCGCAGGTTTCAGCGGCGCTCAATGCGCTGACCGAAGGCGCCAAGGGTGGTGCCAATCTGCTCGATCTCGCCGTCAAGGCCGCGCGCGCAAAGGCGACGGTCGGCGAAATCTCCGATGCGCTTGAGGTGGTCTACGGCCGTCATCGCGCGGAGATCCGCGCCGTGTCGGGGGTCTATCGATCGGAGGCGAGTGCCATGACGAGCGCTCTCGGCAAGGTGCAGGGTCTCGTCGAGAATTTCGAGCGCAACGACGGGCGCCGCCCGCGCATTCTCATCGCCAAGATGGGGCAGGACGGGCACGATCGCGGCCAGAAGGTGATCGCGACGGCTTTTGCGGATCTCGGCTTCGACGTCGACATCGGTCCGCTGTTTTCGACGCCCGAGGAGGTCGCGCGCCAGGCCGTAGAGAATGACGTGCACATTGTCGGCGTGTCGTCGCTCGCGGCGGGGCATTTGACACTAGCGCCAGAGCTGCGCGCTGCTCTGGAGGCGGAGGGGCGTGGGGACATCATGATCGTGATCGGCGGCGTCATTCCTCCCGCCGACTACCCGGCTCTATACGAGGCGGGCGCAAAGGCTGTGTTCGGCCCCGGCACAAACATCCCCGAGGCCGCCGCCGACCTGCTCGAGAAGCTCAATGTCGCGCTGGGCTACGCGCCCAAGGTCGCGGCGGAGTAGACGCGGCGAAGGTCTGCCTGCTCAGCGGCGCGGCCGCGGAATTGGGGTTTTCATCTGGGCATCGACGATGCTGCCGATCTCACCCTGGCAGCCGGCGAGGCAGACCGTGCAGATCATGCCTGTGGGGCAGCCGGCCACGTCGAGGTCCTCGACCGGCTTTACCGTCTGAACACGATTGCGGGGCAGCCCCTTCGGGCTCGTCGGATCCTCTGCGTCGCTCGCAGTCTCGGCGCCGCGCGCAGCCTCTCTGCTGCGGACGCGAGGGACGTACGTTACGCCCGATGTGCCGCTGGAGCTGTCGGCGCCCTGTCCGTCGTGGTGTTGCTCGTCGTGCGATTTGCGCTGTGTCGTCGTGCCGTCCTGGCTCGACGCGTGATCCTTGCTCGCGCGGACTTTGCCGCCGCGCCGCGCTTCCGCATCGGAAATGCTGAAAGCCATGCCGGAAAGAGCAACGGAAATGACCAAGCCGACACGGACAACCGTCGTCAGCACTAGACGCCAGGACATGTGACACTCCCTCGGCACGCAGTTAGCCGTGTCACGCTACGGCAAATCTCTTTATCGACGGTAAAGGATGGGGCGAGCCGCGGACGCTGAGGCGGGGGCAGATAACCGTCGTCGGAAACGAAAATGCGCTGAAACAATCAGTCAGGCTCAATCTGCCGCTCAAGAAGATCATTTACATCGGAGCCAACGCAGGGCAGGAAGTCGAGCCTGTGATGAGGCCCAGACCGAAAATAGCGAGCCGTGGCTGATCGACAGATGCAGCGCGCCGAGCGCGTTCGACGCAAGGGCTTGTAAGAAGGCGCCGAAGTGCTGTAGATCGAGGGAAATGCGGGCGTAGTTCAGTGGTAGAACGTCAGCTTCCCAAGCTGAATGTCGTCGGTTCGATCCCGATCGCCCGCTCCATTAAAATCGAAGACTTAACTGCGCAGCTGATTTGCTAGGTACAGGTTAGGTACACTTTTCTGACGTTCCGCCCCTTCTCGATGATGACGTCGAGGTGAGATCGCTATGAAGACACGCTGAGTAAAGCCGGGCTCTTCTCGTTGCGAGAGCTGTGAGTGCTTCTTGGAAACCGCACAGACCTAGATCAGATGGCAGGGAGACGGGCGCTCGGTCTTTTTCCCTGCTTTCGCATCTATACCCCAGCGGTTCTTCGTGATGATGAGTGGGCGGCCGGGAAGTGTGGGTCTTCCACCCATGGCGAACAATTACGCTGCGCCTTAAATCCCAGCAGTCCCACCACTATCACTCGTTCGGCGGAGGCCATTGGTCTACTCGGCGACCGACTGGTCATTGGGGAAAGACGACCTTAGGGACGTTGGTCGCCTGGGCCACATCGCGCACGGCCTGCATGGTTTTCTCGATGTCCGCGGAAATGCCGAGGCCCATCTTCTTGGTCGGAGCCCGTGCGGTTGTCATGCGGCGGCTTTCTGTAGGGTGTCGTTGAAGATCGCATAGATCCCGCTCATGAGGTTGTTGATCTCGGCGATGGCCTTCGGGTCGGGGGGGATTGGCGAGATGGGGAAGCGTGTCGCGCGAGATGATGTTAAGGATTTCATTGAGCAGGATGCGGTGATTGATCGGCTTGCCGATGCGGGCCGCAACTCCCAACCTTCGGGAGTTCCGCGTTGAACCTCTAACAAGCCGCTTGCCTCCGGTTCCGTCACCTCGACCAGCGGACCCGCACTGCCTACCCCAAGCAGCTCGAATACCTTCTCCGCCCTCACCTATTCCCCACCTTTGCGGTTTTGTCAGCGCTCCGCGGAGCCTGGCTGTGTCCCTCCGTGGGGGTACGATGAGCCGGAAACTCTCTCCTACTATGGCGGGAGCGGATGAGCGGCCTAACCATCTGCAGGCGAAGATCCGTTACTTTGTGCGATGCGCCTGGACGAAAAGCGTCTGTGCGCTAGTATAATAGCATTCGCTACCAGAGGTAGCTCGAATGAGCCGGAAGTCCGTCCCCAGCTCCGCCCTCTCAGTATCCGTGCTCGGTGGCGTAAGCGTCCACTTCGGCGGTCGTGAGATCAAGCTGAACAACCGCAAGGACCAAGCGGTTTTGGCATTTCTTGCGCTAGAGGGGGCCTCCTGCTCGCGCGACGAACTGATCGCCCGGCTTTGGAGCAACGCTCCGGAAAGCAAGGCGCGCGCCTCACTTCGCCAAACACTCTACATTCTCAATAGGGAGCTGACGACGTGCGGATACGGCGGCCTCGCAGTTGAGAGATTTACTGTCGAGATTGATCCACGCACGCTGCAGCTCGATATGCACGAAGTCCTTCGCACTGCCGAAGTCGAACACAATGCCCACCCGTTGCTGCTTGGAACGGCAGGCCTGAGCGAAACTTTGCTCGCCGGTTACGATCATCTCGATCCGTCGTTTCAGGATTGGCTGCGCGCGAAGCGGCAGATTTTGCACGACCGCATTGTACGTGGACTGGAGAATGGGCTGCGCGACGAGGCCTCTAACAGCTCGCAAAAGATCCCGCTCGCGCAGGCGATTCTCAATCTGGATGCGACGCATGAGGAGGCGTGCCGTGCCCTTATGCGTGCGCGTGCCGAAGCGGGGGATATTTCCGGAGCTCTTAAGGCCTATAAGGCTTTGTGGGATCTACTCGACGCCGATTACGACATGGAGCCGTCGGGCGCCACTCAACAGCTCGTCGCCGACATCAAGTCTGGTGCGTTGGAAACCGCGCTGCCCAGAGAACAAGCGCAACCGAAACCGGTCGCAAGGACCACTGGCAAGATTGCCTTGGCGATAGAAGCTTTCGGCGTGGACGGCGTGAGCGACGAGAAAGTCTATCTCGTGCATGGTTTTCGGCATCATCTCGCAGCTTCACTCGTGAAATTTCGCGAGTGGTACGTGACCGATCGCGTGGGGCAGCGAGGCTCGATGGCGCGTGCGATAGAAGCGGAGCAAAGTGAGGCGCTACTCCCGGTCTCATCGCACTACAATATCCAGGCGACAGCCTTTCAGACAGACACGGCGCTCAAGCTGGTGCTGACGCTGAAGCAAGGTAAGGACGATATCTATCTTTGGAGCCACACGTTCGAGCTGGGGCTGGAGCGATGGTTCGACACGCAGCAGAATGCCGTCCGGCACATTGCCACGGCGTTGAATGTGAACATATCTCAGGAAAGGCTCAACCTGCTGTCGGCGCAACCGGACGTTTCGCTCGATGCCTATGATCGCTGGCTGCGCGGGCAGGCAACCATCATCGGTTTTCGGACCGACAAATGGGAAAGTGCCGAGGAGCTGTTCCGCGACACGATCCATGCCGCGCCGAACTTTTCGCCCGCCTACAGCAGCTTGGCGCAGATCAACAATCTCATTCACATAGTTCAGCCCGGCGTCTATCGCAGTCGAGACCGTGAGCAAGAGACCATAGAGCTCGGCAGGATGGCCGTGCGGCTTGATCCCCTGGATTCGCGTGCGCATCTCTGCCTCGGCTGGGCCTACATGATGGCGAAGCAGTACGATCATGCCCCAACACAGTTCGACTTGGCCTGCGAGCTCAATGAAAGCGATCCCTGGACGGCCATATCAGCATCGCTGGCGCACGCGTTCATAGGGGTGCCGGCGCGCGCTCAGGAGCTCGCCGCGCGATCACTAGACTTGTCACTTGTGCCGAGCCGGACTGTCTGGGGCTATGAAGCTACGAGCTGCTTCATGCGCGCCGACTACGCAGGCTGTATAGAGTCGGCGCGGCGCGCGAGCGATGTCATCCTGAATCTACCCGCTTGGACGGCAGCGGCCATGTTCCACCTCGGCCGCCATGACGAGGCGCGCGAGGAGGCGCAGAGGCTCGTTGATCGCGTGCGTCCTCTTTGGAAAGGCGCGCAGCCCGCCACGGATACGGCGATCACGAACTGGGTGCTTCACCTGTTTCCGATCGCCGGCCGTAGTGACTGGGAGCGCCTCCGCGATGGGCTCGCGGGGGCGGGCCTTGCCGATAGCGGCATGGAGCATCACGCCTGGTGAGGCGCGGTCAGCCGCACTGGCCGATCGAATATTCCCCGATACGGCAGTACATGAAATCCTTTTCTTTTCCCTCGACCACATTGAAGAATTCGAGGCCGGCAAGTTGGCGATAGAAGGGCGGTGTGTACACGGCTTCCCCGTTGTCGATCGCTTCTAGCCGCTTGTCCACGGCGGCTGCAGTCGGCAGGTAGATTTGCAGCGTCTCGTTGTCGGGCGCTTGGCAAATGTGCAGATCACGAAACCTTTCGGTAGAGAAGCTTGCCCCCACATTTGCGAGTGCCATCTGTTCGTTCAGCTCATCGACACTGCTCGGCCACGTGCTCGAATCCTTGGCCCATTTTACGACCAGTTTGCCCCATTCCACCCAATCGGAGTTGTCGTCCAGCATTTTACTGCTCCTTCCATTGATGGGCTCAATGCAATTCAGAGAAACGCGGGTTCGGCATTCTCGAGATGTGTGAGTTCGGCGATGTAGGCGACGAGTTGCCCCATGCTCTCGAGTGGCGGAACATCGTCGAAGACGTTGCTCTTGGGATCGAAGAAGGTGTCATTGAGCTTCTTCAGACTCGCGGCCAGTTTGGGCGGGTTCCCCTCTTCGTACACCAGCCGATCTGTCAGCGCGCCGACGATCACTTCGGCAACGATGATGGAACCCAGAGGGCCGAGGTGTTTCCCTCTGATGTTTCCCTTGTCTTCAGGCGCGACGTTCTCGCCACCTTCGGGATTGTCCCTGCTTTCCGGCGACGCATCCTCCCATGCCTCGAACAGGATGTAGAATATAAGGGGCGGATCTTCAGCAAGCGCTTCGATGTCCTCGTCTCGCAGGGTATGGCTGCCGCGGTGTTGCGAAAGCCAGCGCGCTATTCGTGAAGTGCGCAAAGCCTTGTCGTTCGAAAGCGGCGATGCTTCGAGCGCTGCTGCGATGCCCAGCTTATCGACGGAACGAAGCCTGTTGATCAGGTGATCCACGGACCACAAGCCGAGTTCCGCGCTGCTATAGAGCTCGCGGCTCGCGAGGCCACGTTGCCCAGTGAGCCCAAGTGGAGGGAACAGCGCCTCCATCAGTAGGCCGCGGCTATAGGTGGGCCTGATCCTTTGGCTCAGATTCGGCGTGCTTCCATTGACGTCAAAGAAATTGGACCATTTGACAATCCATGCGGCGTCGAGCGGCATATCGCCAGCTCCGCGCACCGAGGTTACCAGCATGGCCCTGAAGAGCGATTGATCGCGGACGGGAGCGCCTGGTCTTTCCGGAGGCGTATTGATCCGGTAACGGTCGCGGATCATCGCATGGCCAAACCGAAAGGCCGCGTGCGAGAACTCCAATGGGAGGCGTCCGTCCGGCGGATGCACAAGCATCTTCGGATCCACTAGATCCTTGTATGCCGTGTAGATCGCGGGGTGCAGTACCTTCTCCATCAGATCGTTTCGGATGATGTTCCGGTAGATCAGAGTTACCGCAGCCTGCGCACACTGGAAGCTTTGAGCGGCGATCGCTTCTGTCGCGTCATTTTTGAGAGCGAATTCCGAAATCTTCGCCACCATCCCGTTGTGGAGCAGGTGAAAGAGCGTCAGCAGCTGCGAAAGGATGGCGTTGTCGTCGTTTCGCGCGTCCGCGATCAGAACATCGGTGAGTCCGCTTTCGAGGGCGACGCCGGTTTGATTGGCAGGCAACACGCGCCCTATATCGCGGAAGGGGCATGGCGATTGCGGAGATTTCATCTGGCCGAGCCGCAATCGGGTGCGTGAGGGCGCTGCGGCACCATCGAGAGCATAGGCAAACGCATGGAGCTCAGGACCGGCCCCATAGACGGTGTCGAGCGTCAGTCGATACTGTCGATTGTTGCGCATCCGGCCGTTGGGGTCGCCCGTCAGCGCAGCGGACACCGAGCTTTGCACAAGATCGTGCGCTACGAGCTGTAGGAGGTAGGTATAGCCGGCTGGAATGCGCGGATTGTCCTGCACTTCGTAAGGAACGCTCATTCGATGAGCCAAGCGGCCCATCAGTCTTTGAAGGAGTTCCTGGCTCTTTGGCGCGAAAGTCGGCAGTTTGCCGCCCACCTTGAAGCGAAGGTCGGGAGGGAGAACGCCCGAGCCGTCATCGAGGAAGTGTGAGAAGCCCGGGATCGCAGCGTCGCCGACGACGGCTGCATCGTCCGCCGCTTTAAAGGCCTTGGCGAGCCGTTCGAGGCGCGCCAGCCTAATGGGGATGCCGTCCCCATGGCCCACCATCAAAATAAACTCCACAACTCAGCAATAGCAAAGCAAGAGCGGCGGGCGAATAATCGGCTCCCGGCGCATTATGCGAGCAGCATAGGACTCGGCTGGGCGCGCACGCAAGATCGTTCGCGACAATATCGAGGGTGGTCACGCTTGTGTGAAGCGCTGAACAGTGTGGAGCACAGTATCGTAGACCGTACGCGAGTGCGACCGCGCTGAGCTCTCGATCGTTTCGAAACGAGCTGTTCAGAGCAGCGAGGTATCCGGGATCTTGCGCGCATCGAAGCCCGGCGCGGAGAGGATGGACCGCAGGCGCGGTGTTACAAGCGAAGAAGGCATAGGCTGGAGTGCTGGCGCGAATGCGAAAGCTACCGGCATGCCAAAACTTCTCCGTGTGAGATCGACAACGCTCGCAGAAATTCCGGCTTCAGCAAAAGCGGCTTTCAGCAGAGCAACAGGCGGATCGTTAGGTGGTTCTGAAATAATTGCCGGCGTGCCCATGGGATGCACGAGGTCACACGTTTCACTGCGGATCGCCATGGCTCTCTGCAGATGCCTGCGGTCGACGTCGCTGAGGGCCTGCTCTCCCAGACGCGTCCGCTTGGCTTGTGCCAGCAGAAGACCGAGCTCCATTTGCATCATCTCGATTACTGCCGCGCATACGGCATCTTCGAGCTTCACGCGTGCCGCGAAGCCGCAGGCGAAGCCCTGGCCACTCATATCGAACGAGATCGCCGCGATCGATGGAATAGCTATGTCGGTCGTCAGGTCGAGCAACCATGACGCGCGATCTGACCTGTTTTGCCGCAACAACTGAACTAATTCCACGCCCTTCGCGAACGCAGGCACTTCCATGGGAAGCGGTCGACCGCGGCGGCCTCCGCACCACCAAAGGCTGACGGCATCCCTCTCCACCAATTCCAGCAAGGCGCGTTCTGTCGCTACTTCCAGCGTTGGGCCTGCTGCAGCACCCGTGCTCAATGCGCTTCTCGGCTTCAATTTGCTCGCGCCAGTCGCGCGCCGCAGGCACCAATCCGCTGGTACTAGGACCGGCAGCGAGTCGATCACTGATCTTCCCTCAATCCAGTCGAGCGGCGCACTCTCATCAAAGCCCGTTTCGGCGTGCGTATCGGACAGATGATCGAGGAGACCATGCGGAAGCCGATCGCGGACTTCAGCCGACGACGAGGTGCAGTAGACATCATCGGGCCGTTCGAGTTGAGAAAGGCGCTCCACTGCCTCTCCGACGCAAGCCACGAATGCCATCTCCGGCTCTTCACCCGCGCCTGCCAGGCTGAACGCAGGGATATCGGCGTACTTCAGATCAACCTGTTTTGGATGCGCCTGGCCCCCCACGAAGCACAGGCCTGGGGCCCAGCCCGAGCGCATAAAAAAATACCGCTCTGCAACATCGGCAGCGTCGGTGACGGAATTTCCATACTTGGTCGCCACGGCAGCAAGCAGCGTTTTGCCAGACGGGGCGTGAAGATCCAATTCCGCAAAATGAAAAGTGCCCATAGCTAACCTGTGGGAACTTCGACGTTAAGCGAGCGGCCGAGGTCGCTTGTCAGTTGAGATGCACGCGGCGCGTCTGCAAAGGCTGCGCGATGACGACAAAGTACACTCGGGCGTGCTCATCATAACATGCCGCGAGTGAACCCCGTTGGAGTAGATCCTCGATTGCTACCCAGATGTTTAGCTGCGCGTGGGGGCCGGCGTGCGAAATTTCCCAGGTTGAATGTCGTCGGTTCCATCCCGATCGTCCGCTCCAATTATTTCCGGAACTGTATCTTTTGTTGCGATCGGACCTTGCCTGTCGTGCTATCGATACCCATCGTCGGCTAAGGCCAGTTGGGCGCCGACGGCTGTGAGACCATCAACAAGCGCTCTCGCCTGTAAGGCTACAAGGAGCGCAGCCATGCCCTCTCCTCGAGAAACCATCGCGCTAGCCAGCTTCGACGCCGTTACGCGGGCCATGCTTCTCGCCATATTCGATGACGTTTGGGCCTCCTGCGAGGACCGCAGCGAGTTGATGGCGTACCGCATTGCCGGAAACATCATCGACGTCGCGCGCGCTGGCCAATGCTCGAAGGAAGCCATCCATCGCTTCGCGGCCGATACGGCCGGGTGCCACAACTGACGCCAGCGCTGGCCTCTGACACGGAAAAGTTACCATGCCCTCCTGAATGGGCATGGCGTGAACCTTTTTGCAGTGCAGCGCGTTTAGGCTGAGATCACCTAACCCAGCCTACGGGGCCTCCATCGTGAACGAAGAGATCATGCAACTCCGGCGCGCGCTCGACAGCGCAATCTACTCACTCGAGCAGATCAAGCGCCGGGCGGAAAGTGGCGCCACTTCCGAAACATCGGATTGGGATTGCCTCGTGATTGCGGAGGCTGCCGAGGCCGCGATCGAGCGTATTGCCACGCAATATGTGCAGCCGAAGTGCGCCGCCATACACCCGGCACTCGAGAACGAAGGCAGGTATCGCGCCGTTGTGGTTGCCTGAGGTTCGTCATGGCGGCCCCGCGTGAGGTCATTGCGCATAGCCAGTTCGGCGACGAGACGCGCGAGATGCCGCTTGGTGTGTTCGACGACATCGCGCGCCGTTGCAGTCTGAACGAGTCAACAGCCATCACTGTGGTCGATCGCATCCTCGCAATTGCCGAACTGGGCGAGCGCGACCCGCGGCGCATCGAGGAGCAGGCTTCGGCGGGCTTGCCAGAAGCCTAAGCGGTTGCAATCACCTGTCTGCGGATTCTCTATGCGCGACGTTGGCCGGCACGATCATGGGGGTGCGCGCTACGTCGGCCACCGCGTTGAATAACGGCGCTGCGACCCGCTCGCCATCGACCTGAACAGCAAGGTTCTCGGCATTCGCTATATGGATGGTGTGAGCGGGCATCATTTCGATGGTTGATGCGCCTTCCAGGCGTCCCGTGACGAGACGGACGACCTCAAGGAGACGCTCCCGCCGATTGGTTGCGCGTGAGATCACGACATTGAAGCCGGGTGACAGGACGGTTGTCCGCGGCGAAAGGAGAAAGCGACCGCCGTACCGCGCGGCGTTTGCGACGACCAGCCACGAAGCGGCGCGCTCCTTGCCGTCGATCGCGACATCGAAGCTCCGTGGCTTTCGTGCGAGCGCCCTCAGGATCGGCCAACCAAAAGCCGACTTGCCGATCCGGCGCTTCAGTTCGATCGGCAGGCGGGCGATGATCTCGCCGTCGAAACCGGCGCCGAGCATCAGCAGGCATGGCGCACCATTGACGCTTGCCGTGGAGAGGTCGATCACTGGGCCGTGCAGCAGCATTTCCGCGATTGCGCCCGCGGTGCGCGGAAGCTGTAATTCCTCTGCAAGGACGTTGCCCGTTCCAGCCGGAATGAGACCAAAGGGCAGACTCGAGCCGCTCAGCAACGACACAATGCTCCGCGCAGTTCCGTCGCCTCCTGAGGCGACGAGCGCGTCGTATGTGTCGAGAGACGCGGGACGGCCGCTATCGCCAGCATCCTCCTTCAGAAGATGCAAATGCGTGGTCGCGCCCGCCTGCTCGAGACGCTGCACGACCTCACGCACGAGGCCGATGCGGTTTCGTCCCGCCACAGGATTGTGGACGATGAGAAAGCGTTGCCGTCCGCGCGCGCCGTCACGTCCATCCTGGAGCCCCATGCCGTTCATGGCTTCACTCGCTGTCCGGGAGCGCCCGTCGCCAAGCTTTGAGCGATGTACCTTTTCGTGCCGGTCTGCAGGCTTGCCCGGTCGAATACTGTCGCGAATTGGAAGGCCATGTGAGAAGGCAGTGCCTTGGGAGAACTGTTGCGCGCCTCGGCCGCTCAGCCTTAAGGACTGGCAACGAGGCCGCTACTTTCGACCATAGCAATGTATCATTCACAGATCGTTAGGGCAGCATCGAACAGAGCGAAACGATGGCGCCGCGGCAGCCCTGGGCTCGCTTGAGGTGGTGGTTTGGAAATCGCGGCAGGCGCACACTGCTTATGGCGCGGCCGAGAGCGCTGGCGCCTCTCCGACCTCGGCTACGGGTAGCCCTGAAAGAAGGCAATGGCGGAGCCGCTGGCGATTTCGGCGACTGATCCGGTACTGCGAAATCAGGCGCGGCAGTGTGGGCGGCGGTGGGACGAGCTGCGCGAGGGCGAGATTGTACTCGAGCCGGAGTTGGCGGAAGCGCATGGCTTTGGCAAGTGCCACCAGATGCCGGGCGATGAGATAGTCGCGAGCCTCGAGCTCTTCGTTCTCATAGATCTCGTGACGTGCAATCAAGGCTAGCAGGGCCGGAAAATACGTCTCACGATTCGATGAGATGCCATCGCTCTGCCAACGCTTGTGCCACAAAGGATCGGCAATCGTGGCGGCCATCGTTCTTTGTGCGACACGCATGACCAGATCGCTGTCCTGCATGCGCATGAGTGTGGGGTCGAACCCTCCGATGGCTTCCAGCACGTCCCGTCGTATCGTCAGACCCGATGTGGTCGGCTGGATGACAGTTCGCGCCACGAGGCGCAGCAGGTCTCGCCCGGTGTAAATGCGCTCCGGCATCGAATACACGGTCGTCTTCGATGCTTTTTCGGTCGTGAACGCGGACAGCACGATGCCCACGTTCCTATACCTCTTGAGAATCTTCAGCGGCAATTTGAGCCGACCCGGCAAGAAAGTGTCGTCGGAATCGATGAATGCGATATACGGCGCGCGCGAATGTGCGATGCCGGCATTGCGCGCTGCATTTGCGCCCGATTTCTTTGGCAACCGGACGAGGCTGACGCGAGGGTCGCTGATTTGCTGCAGCTTCTGCGCGGTTGCGTCCGTCGAACCGTCGTCGACGACGACCAGCTCGAAAGCCTCTTCGTCGAGCGCGAGAACGCTTTCGATCGCTTGGAGGACGATCTCGCCTCGATTGAACGTGGGAAGCACGATACTAACCGTCGGGTCGGCAATCTTCGCCTCCCGGTCTACGATGCCAGTCCGTGCTAATGTCGAATGATTATATCGTTCCATGTCGATTCGGTGTTCGGCGCCACGTGATCCGAGCAGGCGAGACTGGAGCGAGGCTTGAGAGAGGATAGCCTCATGACTTACATTTGCAACAATCAGTCTAGAGAGGAGGCATCAGGGCGGACAGTGTGCGATTGGTTCTAAACACGGTTCTCCACAACAATTTTTCGTTGACACGGGCCGTGCACCAAAATGTCGACTTGATGCTCAGGCTCGGCCCGCTCAAAAAGCGATGGGCGCCGACGAATCAGGCAACAGAAGCAACAGAATGAGCGCTGAAGACGCGACGTGGCCGATCATCCGGCGCTTGTTTCAGGAGCATGCGCGCGCTTATGCGCCGCGCTATGCCTTGGCCTTCGTATTCATGGCTCTCGTGGCCGGCTCGACCGCGCTGACGGCGTGGCTGTTTCGAGACGTTATCAATGATGTCTTCGTCAAGCAGGATCGGCAGGCACTGACTTGGCTGCCGCTGGTGATTGCTGGTCTCTTCGTGGTCAAAGGCGTGTCGGCATATGTCCAGGAGCTAGTTCTCAGTCGTATTGGCAACGAGATCGTCGCCAAGATGCAAAATCGGCTCTACGACCACATGCTCTGGATGGACATGACGTTCTTTCAGGAGCGTAACTCGGGCGAGCTGATCACAAGGATCTCGGCCAATGCTCGCGCCGCGCGCGAGATGATGCATCTCCTGGCGGTGGGCCTTGGCCGGGACCTCCTGACCGTCATCTTCTTGTTCACGGTCATGGTCCTTCAGGATCCGCTGCTCTCGAGCGTGCTACTAATCGTCGGCCCCGGTGTTGCGTTCGGGATGAAGCAGCTCAGCAAGCGCGTGAAAAAGGTCGCGGGTAGCGAAACACACTCTACGGCGAAGGTCATTTCCGCCATGCGCGAGACTGCGCAGGGCATTAGGATCATCAAGTCCTTTCGGCTGGAGGATGCAATGCGGCGCCACATGGCGGTCTGCGTTGAGTCGGTGCAGCGAAAGAACAACAGGATTGTCGCCGTCAAAGCCCGCGTGAATCCCCTCCTCGAGACCGCGGCAGGGCTGGCCATTGCGTCGGCTGTGGCCTATGCCGGCTGGCGCACGATGTCTCATGGCCAATCACCCGGAGAATTCTTCGCGTTCATTGCGGCGCTGCTGATGGCGGGCGAACCGCTCCGCCGCCTCTCTCGGCTTCAGCTCAATCTCGTTAGTTCTGCCGTCCAGGTACGGATGCTCTACGACATTCTCGACACCCCGGCGCTGGAGGCCGAGAGCGTGCCGAAAAGTCCGCTAATCGTTTCTCGCGGCGAGGTCCGCTTCGACGATGTGACGTTTGCCTATCGGCAGGGCGCGTCCGTGCTCAGCAAATTGAGCTTCACCGCCCCCGCCGGGAAGACCACCGCGCTCGTCGGCCTCTCGGGAAGCGGAAAGACAACCGTGTTCAACCTGCTGCAGCGGCTCTGGCGGCCTTCAAGCGGACGTATCACGATCGATGGGCAGGCACTGGACGATGTTTCGCTGGCTTCTTTGCGCAGTCAGATCGCTCTCGTCAGCCAGGACGTGTTCCTGTTCGAAGGGACGATCCGGGAGAATCTCGTCGGCGACCTCAAGAACTGCTCCGAGGAGGCGATCGTCGCGGCAGCGCGCGCTGCACACGCCGACGAATTCATCAGGCGGCTGCCCGAGGGTTACGATACGCCGGTCGGCGAGCTGGGTGGCAGGCTCTCCGGGGGGCAACGCCAGCGTCTGTCGATCGCCCGAGCCATTTTGAAGGATGCGCCGATCATTCTGCTCGACGAGCCGACGTCGGCGCTCGACAGCGAAACCGAACGCATCATTCAGACGGCACTCGGCTCGTTGACGCGAGACCGTACGACGATCGTGATCGCACATCGTCTGGCGACCGTGGCGCGAGCCGATGTGATTCACGTGCTGGACCATGGCGTCGTCGTTGAAAGCGGGACGCAGGCCGAGCTCTTGCGCCGCGAAGGCCGCTACGCACGCCTTCACCGCCTCCAGTTCGAGCATCTGGAGGCGGGGTGATGATCCCGCGTCGGGTCAGTCTTCTAGCGAGCGGTCTTTCGCCTGCAGGGCGAGCGACAGGCTATCACTGTTCATGAGACCTGCTTCTACGCACGCCTGATCGAGCATATCGAGGAAGCCTACAATCGCTGCGTCGCGCGCCGTGCCGCGCCGCGAATTGTTTCGGCGACCGATCTCAAGCGTTGGATTTCCCGAGCTCAAGCGTGCGACCCAGCCCGCATTGCCCACTTGTCCAGCATCTCCGGACAGCGGCGGTCGCGGTAGATCGTATTCTGTGGACACCATGTCATCCCATATGCCGGGAACGCCGAGGCGATAAAGCAGCTCCACTTTGGGGCGGTGCCCGTAGGGAAACCGCTCATCGAACATCTCCTTCGCATCGCGCCGGAATATGATCTGCGGCTCTTCGCGAGATGTGGGTTGAAAGCCTTCCCGAAGCACGGCCGCATTGTCCGTCATGCGCGCCATAGGTACGACGAAGTACGGCAGATACGGCTTCTCGCTGATGCCACCGCGGATGCGTGTCCAACCGGCTTGGGTGATGAAGCAATTGCCGTCCCAGGGGAGCACCCACTTGGCCATCGTGCGCCCCAACGTCAGGGCCACGTTACGTGCGCCGTTGTTGTTGATCGCATAGTTGGACTTGCTGCGGCGGATGACTGGCCCCAGCTGCCTTGTTTTGACGGCAACTTCGTCGTTGATGCTGCTGTCGCCGAGAATCCTGAGCGCATCTTCGGGGAGGCCATCGAGATCCCAGGCTTGGCGGGCGTAGACCGACAGATCGAACGGGATGTGATGGTACGGTTGTCCGTGAGCCTCGAGTAGCTTGATGATGGCGGTCTCTTCGTCAGCGTCGAATATCCTGTTGAGCACCCAGAACTTTGTGCAGTTTTCGAACGTCGGTTCATGCTCGAGAATGAACGAAACATTCTCGCGCGATTGCCCTTTTCGGTGTCGTGGAACGAGATCGTTCCCAATAATGCGCGTGAGGCAGAAGGTATCCGGCTCGGCGGCCAGAGGCGAAGCGAGGTAGTTGGTGCGAACCAGACCGAGATCCACGATCGGCCGACGAGGGTCGCGCCCCAGCTTGAGCAGTGGCCGAATGAACCGCGTGGCGTGGTGGCCAATGCGACGAACTTCGCGAATAAATTTCGAATTTGGTGGGCTGCGGCGCAGGTGTTCCATCTCAATCGTACGGTGAGAAGCGGCAGACGACCGACGGCTACGCCGCCATCATTCTAATAGTCTGAATTCAAGCCCGAGCAATATCTAGAGCTGAGCAGGCCTGTCCACAAATACCTGCATCTCGGTGTGCTTGATCGTGCAGCTACGCCGCGATGTGAGACGACTCAGCCACGGCTGCCCTGGAGAACAAGGCCTGCACCGCGTTCACCGATCATGAGCGACGCGGCATTGGTGTTCGCGGATGTGATCTTGGGCATTACCGAGGCGTCGATAACGCGCAAGCCCTCGATACCGTGAACCCGGAGCAGAGGGTCGACGACGGTGCCGTCGCCCTTGCCCATGCGACAGGTTCCGACCGGATGGAACACCGTGCCGCCGTGGGACTGGACGAATTTCAGCAGGTCGGCATCAGAGCGGGCCTCCGTGCCAGGCAGAACCTCCCGAGCCCAAAGAGCGCGGAAAGCCGGCTGCGCAAAGATTTCCCGCAGGATCTTGAGGCCTGCGACGGCCACTTTGCGGTCCAGGTCGGTGGACAGGTAGCGCGGCTCGATCTGCGGCGGCGCGAACGGATCCGCGGAGCGAATTCTGAGCCGCCCGCGTGACTCCGGATGGCACTGCCACATGGCCGCGGTGAAGCCAGAATACGTGTGCAGGGGATCGCCCGGCTTATCGACCGACAGTGGCATGACGTTGAACTGGATGTCAGGACGGCCATTTTGTGCAAACGCGGTGCACGCGGCGCCCCCAACTTGCCCGGCTCCAATCGTTAAGGGCCCGCGACCGTGGGCGAGCCACTGCCACCCCATGTTCGCGAGAGCGATCGGATTGCGGACATCCTTGTTCAGAGACTGGCGCGACTTCAGCTCGACGATGCTGCGCGCCTGATAGTGATCCTGAAGATGCTCGCCGACATCGGGAAGGTCGGCCACCACATCAATGCCGAGCGCGCGCAGATGTTCAGCCGGCCCGATACCTGAAAGCTGCAGGAGTTGCGGTGATTGCAACGCGCCGGCCGCGAGAATGACCTCGCGCGATGCGCGCGCCGTCAAGCGATCCCGCCGAGACGCCCATTCCATGCCGACGGCGCGCGTCCCTTCGAATAGGACGCGCGTCGCGTGCGCGTTCGTCAGAACGGTCAGATTGGGGCGCGAGAGCGCCGGATGAAGAAAGGCAACCGCTGAGCTTTCACGCCAACGATTACCGATGCTCAGCTGGTACGAGCCGACACCGTAAGTGGTCTCACCATTGAAGTCGGGATTGATGGGAAGGCCGAACTGCTGCGCGGCTTCCAGCCACGCTTGGCACATGGGATGGTCGTTGCGTAGGGTTGAGACGCTCAGCTCGCCATGAGCGCCCCGGTACTGGCTCTCGGGCCCATTGAACCGCTCCAGCCGCCGGAAGTACGGGAGCACGTCGCGGTAGCTCCAGCCATCGGCACCGGCTTTCTCCCAATCGTCGAAGTCCTCGTGCTGACCTCGAATGAAGATCAGGCCATTGATGGAGCTCGACCCGCCGACAATGCGCCCGCGCGGCCAAGCGATCGCGCGCCCGGCTGTACCTTCGCTCGGCTCCGTAGAAAAAATTTGCGAAAAGCGTCCGTCGTAGATCGTACGAAAATAGCCGACAGGCAGCTTGAGCCAGAAATTCCGATCCCAGCCACCGGCCTCGAGAAGCAGAACATTGCAGGCTGGATCGGCGGAGAGCCGGTTGGCGAGAATGCAACCCGCCGAACCGGCTCCAACGATGATGTAGTCGTACGTCGTTTCCGACAAAGCCTCAGGCCTTCGTTGCATCCATGAAAATGGACGGATCAAAGTACTGGGAGGCGGGAATCGCGTTCGGGATGTTGCCCGTGGAGGCGAAGAAGTCCGTCACCTGCTGCAGCCATTTCGTGACGCTCTGGTCGCCGTAGAGCTTTCGCCACTCGGCGATCGGAAACGCCTTCTGCGCACCGAACTGCTCTTTGAAATCCTTGAGCGGCACCTGCGGGTACTGCTTCTTCTGCAGCACTTCCAGCGCTTCGTCCGTCTTGCTCGTGAGATACTCGTTGCCTTCACCCCAAGCCTTGACGACGCGGACGAGCACGTCGCGGCTCTTGCTGTGGAAGTCCGCTGTGGTCGCCCAGCCCGACATGATCGCGGCCTTGGGATAGTACGCCGATGCATCGACGAGCTTCTTGGCGCCGGGCACCTTGTCGCGCACGGTGATGTTGAACGGCACCCAGAGTGCGACGGCCGGCACGGCACCTGAGATGAATGACGTTACCGCGTCGGGCATACGCTGATTGAGCAGATCGATGTCCTTGCCCGTCATATTGTTGGCCTTGAGGGCCGTGTCGAGGAAGACGTGCGCGGTCGTGCCTGCCGTTGTCGCAATGCGCTTGCCCTTGAGGTCGGCAAACGATTTGATGCCCTGATCCTCACGCACCCAGAGCTGCGCCGTGGCAAACTCCACGGCATTGGCGAGGAACATCTTGCCCTGACCGCGCGCCGGAAAATTCGAGATGACGGCGCCGGTCGAGAGAACATCAAGGCTGCCGCCGATCATGGCCTGGAAGATCTCTAGGCCAGTCTGGAACTGCTTGAACTCGGGCTCGAGGCCGTGCTTGTCGAAGGCGCCGAGATGATCGGCAAGCCACATCTGGCCATCGACGGCCAGTGTGTGCAGGTAGCCCACGCGAATTTTGGTCTTCGCCTGCGCAATCGCGGGCGAGCCCAGTGTCATGACGCCTGCTGTGGCGCCCGCACCTTGCAGAAATGTCCTGCGGTCGACTTTCATGGTTTCCTCCTTCGACGCTCTTGCTTCAAGACTGTCGCTGTTTTGCCTGCTGCGCATATTCCTGCATCACGAGACCTCGTACGTGTGCACGAAGCTCACCGAATTCCTTGCTTTCATGCAGCCCCTCGCTGCGGGGGTAGCTGAACGGAACCTCAATGATTTCGCGAATGCGCGTCGGTCGCGCCGTCATGACGATAATGCGGTTCGAGAGATACACGGCCTCCTCGACGGAGTGCGTGATCAGCATCACCGTCTTGCCTTCGGCTGCGAGCACTTGGAGCAACAGATCCTGCATGGCCGTGCGCGTTTGCGCATCGAGCGCGCCGAATGGCTCGTCCATGAGAAGGAACTGCGGCTTGACGGCATAGGCACGTGCAAGCGCCAGACGCTGGCGCATGCCGCCGGACAACATGCGCGGCCACGCATCCGCGAAGTCCGACAGGCCCATGAGGCGCATGTAGCGCTGGCATATCTCCTCGCGCTCTTTGGAGCTGGTGCGATTGGCGCGCAGATTGAGACCGAAGGCGATGTTCTCCTTCACGGAGAGCCAGGGAAAGACGCCGTATTCCTGGAAGATAACGCCGCGGTCCGGTCCGGGCCCACTAATCGGCTGGCCATCGAGCGTAACTCGGCCGGTCGTCGGCTGCATAAAACCGGCGACGATGTTCATCATTGTGGTCTTGCCGCAACCCGACGGGCCGATGACAGAGACGAACTCGCGATCGTGGATCTGGTAGCTCACATCATCGACGACGTGCATCGCGCCGCCGGCTGGCGTGTCGAAGCGCACGGAGACCTTGTCGAAAACGATACGTGGTGATCCGATGCTCACGCGATGCGCTCCTGCCAGGAGACGAAACGGCGTGCGAGCGCGCGAAGGCCAAGATCCATAAAGAGGGCTATGAAGCCGATGCAGACGATGCCGACGTAGATGATGTCGAGTTGGAAGAACGAGCCGGCGTTCTGGATGAGCGCACCGAGGCCCTGCTGAGCTGCAATCAGCTCCGAGGCGACGAGTGTCGCCCAGGCGACGCCGAGTGCCACGCGAAGTGCGGTGAGCATATGCGGTACCGCGAGGGGGATGATGACCTTGCGAAATATCTCGCCGTCCGTCGCGCCCAGCGTACGCGCGACGCGCACATAGATCGGGCTGATTTGCGAGATGCCCTCGTACATGACGATGACGCCCGCGAAGAACGAGGCATAGAAGAGGATCACGACCTTCGCGAGTTCGTCGACGCCGAAATAGACGATGACGAGCGGGATGAGGGCGATCGGCGGCAGGGCGCGGAAGAAGTTGATCAGCGGGTCGATGAATGTGCGGATCGTTTTGTACCAGCCGAGAATGAAGCCAACAGGGACGGCGAGGGCTATGCCGCACAGCACGCCGAGCAATACGCGTTGCGTGGACATGAGGATGTCCATGGGCAGCCGGCTGCCCATCAATTCGACGAAGCGAGTGGCGACTTCGTGCGGCGTCGGCACGAGTGCAGGATTGACAAATCCGCTGTGGTGGATGCCGTACCAAACAGCCAGCAGCGCCAGCCAGGGGGCAAGGATGAGAGCCGCTCGACGCACGTTTCCTCGAATTTTTCTAGTTCGTTCTGGTCTAAACATTCCAAAGGTACTATTTATAGGATGTTTGACGCAAGCCCCATTCTGAAGCTCCCATGCCCCAAGCGACGCATCACATATTCGGCGGCACGCCCATCCCCCGCTACGTGCAGCTCGCGGACCTCTTCCGCCAGCGCCTGGACAAGGGGGTGTGGCTGCCTGGCAGCGTCCTCCCCTCCATCGATCAGCTCATGGAGGAGTTCGAGGTTGCGCGCGTGACCGTGCGACAGGCGATTGCCCTGCTCGCCGAGGAGGGTTTGCTCTCTCCGCAGCGCGGGCGCGGCACATTCGTCACGAGCAAGGCAACGACACGCCGCCAGTTGCGTGTGGAAACGACGTTGGGTGATCTCGTCGCCATGTACAGTGGCGACCGACCCGAGCACGCCAACCTGACCGAGGACATCGCGAGCCCGGTCATCTCCGAGCGCGACGGCATTGCTGCGCCCAAATACTTTCACCTGCGGCGTGTGCATTCGCGCAATGGCGAGCGTTACTGCGTCATCTCGATATACGTGGATTATCGCGTGTTCCGCCGCGCGCCATCCCGCTTCCGTCGCGAGCTCGCGCTGCCCGTGCTGACGTCGCTGCCCGGCCTGGAGATTGCCTCGGCGCGCCAGACGCTCACCATATCGACGGCGGATGTGGAGACATCGCGCCTGCTTGGCATCGCAGTGAACACGCCAATGGCCGAGGTTCGCCGCGTCATGTGCGGGCCGGATCGAACCGTCATCTATCTCGCCGAGGTCAGTTATCGCGGCGACTACATACATCTGGAAATGGACCTCAAGCCATGAGCACCGAGCTGAAACTCCGCCGCGTGACCGCACGCGTCTTTCGCTGCCCGCTCGAGCAGCCCGTAATGACGTCCTTCGGCACGATGCGCGACCGTCCCATGGTCATGATCGAAGTCGAGGACGATCAGGGCGTACGCGGCTGGGGCGAGGTATGGTGCAACTTTCCGGCGGTCGGCGCCGAGCATCGCGCGCGTCTCGTCGACAGCGTCCTGACGCCGCTGCTGCTCGCGCGTTCCTTTCGCGATCCCGTCGATGCCTTCGAGTATATGACGTCGCGCACGGCCGTGCTCGCGCTGCAGAGCGCGGAGCCCGGACCCTTTGCCCAAGCCATAGCCGGCGTCGACACCGCCCTGTGGGATCTCGCGGCGCGGCGGGCGGGAAAGCCGCTGTGGAAGCATCTCAATGACGACGGTTCGCCAACCATTGGTGTGTATGCGAGTGGTCTCAATCCGGATGCGCCGGAGAGACTCGCGAAGGCGAAGCAGGAGGCCGGATATAGATCCTTCAAGCTGAAGGTCGGGTTCGGAGGCGAACGCGATCTCGACAACCTGACCAAGCTGCGGAGCACGCTGGGGCCTGACGCAGGGCTCATGGTCGATGCCAATCAAGGTTGGAGTGTCGATCAGGCGCTGGAGATGCTGCCGAAGCTCGCATCCTTTGATCTCGGATGGCTCGAAGAGCCCATTCGCGCGGATGTGCCCTGGAGCACGTGGCAGCGCCTTAAAAGCGCAACGCGCATTCCGCTGGCGGGTGGGGAGAATATCGCAGGCGCCGCCGACTTCGAACGCGCGTTTGAAGCCGCGGTACTTGGCGTCGTGCAGCCGGACCTTGCGAAATGGGGAGGCCTCAGCGCCACGCTTCCCGTTGCGCGGCGCATTCTCGAGCGGGGCCTGCGTTTCTGCCCGCACTATCTTGGAGGTGGCATCGGATTGCTGGCCTCGGCTCATCTTCTTGCTGCCGTCGGCGGCGATGGGCTTCTCGAGATCGACGCCAATGCCAATCCGCTGCGCTCATTGTTAGCCGTCGACCTTGAGGACGTGCGTGACGGCAGCGTGACGCTATCGGCGCAGCCCGGTCTCGGTATCGAGCCGGATATCGGGGCCCTCGCGGGCTATCTGGTTCAGCACTGAGCGCGACCGGCGGCACTTCAAGCGCGGTGGCGCAATTCCATCGAGGCTTCTTGTTCTCCCACCCATGCCACCAAGTCGAGCTCGACGTTTCCCTCCTGCTGAGGCGGATAAGTTCCCGCTTCGCAAGCCTGAACGAGGCTGCTGAGGCTGGCCTTCCATAGCGGGCCGTGGTCGGGACAGTGAATCGACCAAGCTCTCGGATCGCCGAGGTAGAGGCACGTGAACGGCGAGCGTTCCACAGCCGATCGGACATGGGATTCCCATGGCCAGTATGAGCTTGCGCCGCCGATATTCATGAGCAGCCGGCGCTTCCAGGATCTGTGCGTAGGTGGCAGCGGAAGAATGGAAGCCAATCTTCTCCGGTCCACGACAAAGCGCCGGCTGGAGAATGTCTTCTGTTCGCGAGCCGGCGAGGCCTGTCTGCTGGGGCCGCCCATGGGAGCGACGACGAGCACATCCTGGCGTGCCTTCAGCTCGTCGATCGCCGCGGCGATCCATGAGTAACCGGCAGCCGAGTGCATGAGGATATCGCAATCGAAGTGGCAAACGTAGTCTGTTGGCGCCCCTTCAATGCCGAGAGCCCATCCGAGCAAGGGGATACCGCGGAAGTCTCTCTGCCTTCGAAGGCGCAGACCGAAATGCTTTCGCTCGATGTCGATGCGGCGTTCCGCGGTCTCGTAAATGATGTCGATCTCCCCTGCCGCCAGCATGTCTCGCGCGACTTGCTTCAATCGTGCGATGGAGGCGTGCCCGGAAGGAAATCGATCGCTGGGCAGCGTATCCAGCGTCAAAGCGCGCTGTCTGAACGCGAAGCCCGATGTGCGGGCAGCGTGATTGAAAAGTGTGCGAACATGTCCGGCATCATCGGGCCCTGCCAGCATGGCGATCGAGCAATCCATAAAGTCTACCTCTGCAAAATTATTCAACCAGCTGCCAAAGCCCCGCGGCGTGGAGGCATGAGCGCCTTGCGCAGTCCGGCTCTCCTAGGACACTATCGGCAGATTGATGAGGCCAGCAACGGTTCGAGGCGGGGGTGAAGAAGATCGCCCAGCGGACCGGCATTGGGTGCAAGCTGTGGCATGTTCCGGGAGGCAGGCCGTAGCAGTGTCGATTTTGTATCGGGGGACAAATGGCGTTCGTGCATTATTTGAAGCAGCGCGTGGAAGCCGCATTTGGGCTGCGGATCTACCGTTCTGCAACCCCGCTCGGGCTGGATCTCAATAATGATCTGAAGCGGCTGGTCCCCCAATTCCAGCCACGGGTCATATTCGACGTTGGCGCTAACGTCGGACAGACTTCGCTCTACTTCAATAAATTGTGGCCTGATGCCGAAATCTACGCCTTCGAACCTGTTTCGGCGACGTACGAGGAACTGACGCGGGCCGTAGCGGGGCAAAAGTCGAAGATCCATTGCGTTCAAGTCGCGCTTAGCGACGAAACCGGTCAGGCCGAGATTCGTCTTTCAGAGCGGTCCGTATTCGCAACGCTCGACCCCACGTTCACGCTGCCTGGTTCAAATTTCGGCAGAATAGAGACCGTTCTCAAGGTCACCGCAGACGACTGGTGCAACTCCAATGGGGTAAAGCACATAGATCTTCTTAAGGTCGATGCGGAGGGACATGATCTTCATGTTCTCAAGGGAGCCGGATCGCTGTTCGAGCAGCAGAGAATTAGCGCCGTACTGATCGAAATTCACATGGGGCCCAGCCCTGGTCCGACGCTCGACACTATTCGCGCTTGGTTGGAGCCTAGGGGATACATTCCATGTGGGATCTATGATCTCGAAGGCTACGCCTCAAAGAAACTGCTTTATGGAAATTTTTTGTTCCTGCCATACAGGATGATTCCGCAATGAAATTGCTGACCTTCCTCATCTGTACCCGCAATGGCGCATCGACGCTGATCGATTGCCTCAATCATATCGCGCGACAGAAGAATATTTCCCACGATACGTACGAAGTTGTCGTCGTCGATAACGGTTCGGTCGACGAGACCGGCGCAGTGGCGCAATTGGCACTGGCCACGCTCAAATGCGCGACGAAATATGTGGTCGAGCCGAAAGAAGGGAAGGTGAATGCTTTTCTGCGCGGCGTTCGATTATCTGAAGCACAATTCATAGCCGTAGTAGACGACGACAATCTTCTAGGGGAGGAGTTTGCATTCCATACGCTGCAGTTATTTTCAGAGTTCGAGGAATTGGGGATGGTCGGAAGCTCCAACGTGATCGACGGCCGCACAATACCTGAATGGTTTCCAATTGCTGCAGGGAGGTTCGGATGCGCTGAGCCCTATATGCATGGAGACGTGAAGAAAATCGGCGACGATCGAGTAATTTCTTCACGCGCAGTAATTGCGGGCGCTGGGAGCACTTTCCGGCGAGAGCCATTGTTGCGCGCGCTGGAGTTGGATTTCAGTTTTTCCAATGATACCTTTAGAGGAAGGAGGATGGCCGTAACGGGCGAAGATATCGAGTTATGCTACCTGTTCCAATGGCTCGGCTATTGGTTTGGTTTTGATCGCCGGATCACACTTCAGCATCGAATTAACCCAAGTCGTCTTACGTGGCCGTACGCCCGCCGGCTGGCTCGCAGTATTGGGGCCGGAACTCCGGTCTATGACGCATTTCTCTGGCTGGAGAGTAATGATTCGACTTCTCGGAATGGCACTTGGTGGTGGCTGGCAGCGAGAAGAGTCCGCAGGCTCATGAATGCGCTCCCAAAGTTCGCATTCAGCGGGAAGGAGCCCTCGAGAGTGATCCTAAATTGGGATACCGAGCTCGGCGGATTGATGCGATTGTGCCGGGAGCGCGGTGCGTTCACGAGGCGCATCCAGGCAATGAAGTCGAGCCGCTGGGCGCAGCAACTGCGCAATAGCCGAGTACAGATGGGCCAGTAACGAGCACTGGGAATGACACCGGCATCTGCTTGAGCGTCGAACTATTGGGAGTGGCAGTGGGGTGGCAGCGAGCAAAAGCGCTTCGAGTCGCCCAGCAACTGCAGCATTCCGGCGGACTGGGATGGGCATGGTGCCCAGGGGCGGACTAACGGTCGCCACGATCTAACCGATTGAAAAGGCGTAAATTTGCATCGCCCGCGATGGCCGTTTGTGTACCACCTTCCGGGGCCAGTAACAAGCGCGTTCAAGGCTACGAAGCGGTCCGTTGGCGCGGCTGCCAGAAGGAACTAATTGCGGAGGAAACGATCATTTGATACACCACCAATGTGGTGTCAATCTCTATATGAGATCCATTATGGTCACAAGCAGGCGCGACGGAGGCAGGACTCCGCTATCTCCCGAGGATGTACGGAGGATCCGTCTCAGTCTGGGTTTGTCGCAGGCTGAGGCAGGCGAATTGCTCGGGGGCGGCCCGCGAGCTTTTACGAAGTACGAGAACGGCAACATCAAGCCCTCGGCGTCCGTCTCAAACTTGTTGCGGTTGCTGGATGCCAAACCTGAAGCAGCAAGCACTTTGCTCGGGCGAAATCTGGCTCCTATGGCCGATCAGTCGCTGGGCCCACTTAAGGTAGGTGGCCAGCATGTGGCGGCTCTCAACGAGAGAAAGCTGGTGCTGCTCGTCCGAAAACTTCTGAATGCCGAGGCCCTGTCTGCGGGAATTGGCATGGATCGCCTTCGCGTCTCATCGAATGTAACGGAGCCCGACGGAGGCGAGGACGGGCGGATCGAGTGGTCCGGCGGCCCGGAGAGAACGAGGTTCTTACCGTCCCGGCTTAACCAATTTCAGATGAAGGCAACCGAGATTAGTCCGGCGGAAGCAGGAGAAGAGGTTATCGACGCAGCAGGCCGGGTGAAAACGATGGTTGCTGATGTCCTGTCGCGGGGCGGCACCTACGTGATGATGTGTGGCCGTCGGTACACGACGAAGAAAGTGGAGATGCGAAGCGCTGCACTTCGCAAGCGGCTGTCGCAAGCTGGCCTGCACGTGCCGCAAAGCCAGCTGCAGTTCAGAGATGCGGATCAAATCGCCGACTGGATTAATACGCATCCAGCTGTGGCCGCTTGGGTGCTGCAGGAGACCCAGCCTGGCCTTGTTGGTCCTTTTCGTGATTGGACTCACTGGGCGGGCCGCCATGAGCACGATAGCTCGCCTTTGATTCACGACGACCGCCTTGAGGCGTTCCAGAAGTCTTTGCGTCGGCTTGTTGTGCCGGAGCGGGGAGTTGCTCGTGTCGTCGGCCTCTCGGGACGTGGGAAGTCGCGTCTGACGCTTGAAGCTTTGGCGCCAACTCCTGATGAGGATGAGTCGAACGTCAGGCTGTGCGACTTGGTTTTGTATGCGGTGGAGGCTGAGGCGGGGGCGGAAACGATCAAGACCATAGTGCAGGGCCTCGCCGACTCCGGTCTGCGAGCAATTATCGTTGTCGATCGTTGCCCGCAGGATAGCCATAGGGATTTGGCCGCAATGGTGATGCGGTCAGGAAGCCGGCTCTCACTGGTGACGATCGATCACGACGCGCCCCAGGGAAGACCACTTCCTGAAGATACATTGCTTGTTGGAGAAGCACCCAAGGCGGTTATCGAGGGTATGCTCCAACGCAACGCGCCGCGGGCATCCGACGCAGATTTCCCCCGACTTGTACGCTTGGCCAGCGGCTTCCCTCAGTTGGCGCGATTGATCGGCGACGCATGGCTTCAAGACGTTGGTATTGCTTCGGCGTCTGACACAGTTCTATTCAATCGCATTCTGCTCGGTCGAGATCGAGACGATGCGGCGCTCATCGAAAATTCGGCAATGTTACTCAGCACCTTCGGTCTCGTAGGGATAAAGGCACCGCTTGATCAGGTTAATGAGCTCGCACGGTTCAGCGCCGGCCATTCTGCAGGGCAGGTTCGTAGCGCCATCGATGACCTCGTATCGAGAGGTGTCGCTCAAGTGCGGGGGCGGCTGGTAGCCCTTCAACCAAGGCCGCTCGCGTTGCACCTCGCCGAGAAGCAGTGGCGACGCTGGGATAGCTCGACTTGGGATGAGGTCCTGTTCGGACCCGTTGATCCGAAACTTCGGATTCAAGCCAGTGAGCAGCTGGCGATGCTAAATGATAGGCCGATTAGTTCTTTGGTTGCACAACGCGTGTGCCGCTACGACGGACCGATAGCGTCAATCGAAGCGCTGTGCTCCGACGGTAACGCCGAGGTGATCTCGTCGTTGGCCGAAGTGGACGCAGAGGTCGTAGTTTCACTGCTCGAGAGGCACTTATCGAGTGCGTCGTTGGAAGTGCTTCGAGAGGTGTCAGGCGATGCGCGGCGGCACCTGGTGGAAGCGCTGGCGAAGGTGGCCTTTGTATCAGACACTTTCGAGCGCGGTGCATCGCTGATGTTTAAGCTTGCTCAAGCGGAGAATGAAAGCTGGGGCAACAACGCGAGCGGCATGTTCAAAGCACTGTTCCCTGTATACCTCGGAAATACCGAAGCCGGATTTGAAGACCGCATTCGCGTAATTGATGACGTACTAAAATCGAGCGGTGTGGAGTGCCAAGATCTTGCCTTGAGTGCACTCCTGGCGGGCGCCAAGGCCGATGGCTTCAGTCGCGCCGTTGGCGTCGAAATCCACGGCGTTCGTCCTGCATTGAAGCCATGGATGCCGAGTGGCCCAGGGGAGGCTCGGCAGTATGTGCGAGAGTGCGGTAGCCGACTCGCGAAGCTTGCGCTCGCGCCCGATGAGCGAGGAGAAAGAGCTCGCAGCGAACTCGCTGGTCTTTTCCGCAGCTACATTGCAGCCGGCCTATTGGACGACGTTGAGCGGTGGGTCCGGGAGGTCTCGGTGACTTATTCATATTGGCCCGAGGCGCTGACGACGCTGGGCGATGTCCTGCAGTACGATATAGCGGACCATCCTGAGGCGGACGTTAGGCGCGTACAAGGTCTCGTTGCGGAGCTACGGCCGAGCGATATCGCCTCCAAAGTGCGCTTCCTGATCACGGATATGCCGTGGGACTATCCGATCGACGAGAAGTTGGGGTTCGAAGATCGGCGGAAGCGGCAGGCGGAGGTAATCGACGAACTCGCGAGCGAGCTGCTCGGCAATACGCAGCAGTTGCTGGCATTCTTCCCCTCACTAAGTGTTGGCAATCAAAGAATGTCGGTCGAGTTCGGGCGCGTGATAGCGAGCAAGGCCGATGATGCTCTCGCGCTCCGCAAGCCCATCATAGATGCGTTGCTTATGGCACCAGCTGAGAATCGAAATTTTGGACTCTTAGTGGGATTCATGTGGGGGCTGGCTGAGCGAGAGCCTGACGCTTTTGAGGAGATGAAGCGTCAAGCATCGATGTCTGGCGACCTGGCGCCTGCTCTTGCTCTATCGACCTCATACGCAGGCATTTCGTCAGGCGATGTAGAGCTAATGTGCCGGTCTATCTCAAGTGGGCACATGCCGGCGTTTGCTCTTAGGTCGTGGGCTGGTGGCGGCCAGTTGGCCGTGTTGCCGCCCGCGGTTGTGGCGCCGCTTTTCGATCTATTGTTTGCGACCTCGTCTCGCATGTACGCAATCGGAGTGGAGCTCTTGGGGATGTATTTTTTTCGGCAGGCCGATCGTCTGGAGAGCTTGCGCCCGCAGCTCAAGCTTATGGCAGCCAACATGAAGCTTGCCGAGCGCCATCCATATGGCTCGCATATGGACCAGCATCACTCAACTGAGGCGATACGTTGGCTTCTCAATAAGGGCAGCGATGATAGAGATGCAGCAGCGATTGCTCTAATTCTCGCGCAGCATCTGGCTGACGATCCCATCGAGTTGGGTAAGCAGTATATTCGGCCTCATTTACCCGGCTTGTTCTCGAAGTTCGCACACATCGTCTGGCCGGTCATCGGGCAGGCAATCGTTTCTGACAAAGCGAATCAATGGCGCTTACGGAATGTGCTCGGAGATGCCTTTGCAATTGACGATGAGAAGCAGTCCCTGATTGCCCAATTACCCGCTGATATGCTCTTCGCTTGGTGTCATGCGCACCCCGAAGTTGCGCCCGCTTTCTTAGCCGGCATAATTAGCGTGCTCAAACGCGACAATTCAAATGGAGCGCCGCCTCAGCTCGATCCGCTTGCTCGCCGACTCTTGGACGAGTTTGGCGATCGCGAGGATGTGCTCGCTGCATTGAATAGCAATATGTATACCTTCGGTTGGTCTGGTTCAGTCGGAGACTACTACCAACAATACATCGAGCCCATGAGAAGCTTGGCCAGTCACCCTATCGGCGCGGTGCGACGCTGGTCGAATAGGGTGTTGGTAGCGATGCAGCGAGAGATTGATCTTGCTCGGGACGAGAATGAAGAGAGGAAGGCTTCGTGGGGAGAGTAGACTTCTTGAGTAGGTGTCGCGTCGTGCCAACGGCCCCTTCCAGTAGCTGACAAGCAAAAACGCGACCTGGAAGGACCGAGAACTGTCGTCTCGAAACATGGACTGAGTGCATGGGGCGAGCGCGTAACTTCGGTCCTCAAGGGTGCTACGACCACATGCGAATTCGCAAGTGTCAGTAGACCCATCGCGATTAGTCGATAGGCGCAAGAAAGCCACAACGCACCGAGCGTTTTGTTACTACCATCTCACGTCGGCGCTCCCTACGGGAGGGGCGGGACGCCGGGACGCCGGAATTTAACTCGCCTTTTCAATAACTTGATCAACTCGCCGTAGCGGACTTGATACCAGTCCTTGATACCACCCGCAACATGTTGTTGAACCCAGAAGTGCTGCGCGATGGAGTTCTCGACCAACTCTCTTTCGCCGTGTACTTCACTCTTAGTGAACGGCAATGCAATTTGCGAGGCCCCCGGGGGGATCAGGGATGCTCGCCAGCACCAACTTCAGTTTCCTGAGTGCCCATGACGCGCGGCTCGCGCAACTTGCGATGCTGGCGGAGCGCTACTTTCGTGAAGATCCGCCCACTTCGATTTTCAAACTTCGACAGTTTGCCGAGCTGCTCTCCAAGCAGATTGCTGCACGACATGCGGTGTACTTGGGAGAGCGGGAGACGTTTGACGGCCTCCTCCGTCGGCTTGGATATGAGCGGATCATTCCCAAAGAAGTGGCCGATGTTTTTCACGCCCTGCGCATGGTGGGCAATGACGCAGCCCATGCGATCAAGGGCACTCACTCCGAAGCTCTGACTGCTCTCAAGCTCGCCCGACAATTGGGCATCTGGTTTCATCGAACATACGGCAGAGATCCGAATGCCAAGTTCGGGCCGTTCGTGCCGCCGTCTGAGCCAGTAGATGCCACGACAGCACTCAGGGACGAAATCTCCGCCCTTAAACAGAAAGTCGCCGAGAGTGAAAGCGCGGTGGCTCGCGCGTTACGTGAGGCAGAGGAACACGCCCGCTTCCGCGAAACGGTAGAGCAACGACTTACCAGAGAGGCCGAGGAACGCGCAGTTTGGGAAAAGCTTGCGGAGGAGACAGAGGCGGCACGAGCCGAGGTTGCGGCACAGCTCGCCGCCCTGCAAGTGGCTGCGGAAGCGGCTCCCCGACAGGCCACTGCAGAACTCATTGAGCTGGGTGCAGCAGCCTCCGAGAAAATCGACCTCGATGAGGCGGATACCCGCGCCCTTATTGACCAGCAGCTTCGGGACGCTGATTGGGAGGCGGACACCAAGTCTCTGCGGCGCGGCCTTGGAACCCGTCCAGTCAAGGGGCGAAATCTCGCCATCGCCGAATGGCCGACCGCGAGCGGCCCTGCCGACTACGCCCTCTTCGTTGGCACAACCCTTGTCGGTTTTGTCGAGGCCAAGCGTCAGCGGAAGAATGTCGCCGCCGCCTTGGGCCAAGCCGAGCGTTACTCGACCAGCATCACGGCATCAGCAGACTTCGAGTTCGCTGGTGGACCGTGGCTGGAACACCGCGCCCCATTCGTGTTCGCCGCGAACGGCCGCGCCTATCTCAAACAGCTGGAGACGGCGAGCGGCATTTGGTTCAGGGACGCGCGAAGAGCCGCCAATCACAGTCGCGCCCTCGTGAACTGGCCAACTCCGAAGGGGCTCGCTGGGCTCCTGGAGGTCGATCAGGATCGGGCGCACTCTCAGCTTAAGGAGATGGGCTTCAACTTTGGCTTCCCGCTCCGACCCTACCAGAGGCGAGCAATTGAGGCTGTCGAGACGGCGATTGCTGATGGCCGCCGTGAAATGCTGGTTGCCATGGCCACGGGCACCGGCAAAACCAAGCTGGCCATCGGGATGCTGTATCGCCTACTCGCATCGAAGCGCTTCCGGCGTGTCTGCTTCGTCGTTGACCGCTCGGCGCTCGGGGAACAGACGGAAAACGAGTTCTCGACCACTAAGCTGATCGGTCCCAGCGCGTTCGCTGACATCTTCGGCCTCAAAGGGCTTGAGCACACCACGCCTGAAGATGAAACGAAGGTCCACATCTGCACGATCCAAGGTCTCGTAAAGCGCGTGTTGTATGCTGCCGATACCTCCGACGCTCCCCCAATCGACCAATACGATCTTCTGGTGATCGACGAGTGCCATCGAGGCTACCTTCTCGATCGCGAGATGTCGGATACAGAACTGGGCTTCCGCGGTGAGGACGACTACATCTCCAAGTATCGCCGCGTTCTCGACTACTTCGATGCCGTCAAGATCGGCCTGACGGCGACACCGGCCCTCCATACAACGGAGATCTTCGGTGAGCCGATCTTCAAGTATTCCTACAGAGAGGCTGTGGTTGAAGGTTACCTGATTGATCACGAGCCCCCTGTTAGGATCGACACCGCACTTTCCCAGCAGGGGATCGGCTTCTCGGCGGGGGAGCAGATTGAGTACCTCGTTCCATTGACGGGTGAGATTTCATCGGCCAAGTTGCCGGACGAGCTTCACTTCGACGTTGAGCAGTTCAACAGGCAAGTCATCACCGAGCCATTCAATCGGGCAGTTGCTCGGGAACTCGCGCGGCACATCGATCCGGCTTTACCGGGCAAGACCTTGATCTTCGCGGTCACGGATGCCCACGCGGACATCGTGGTCCAGGCGATCAAGGACGCGTTCGCAGAGACTTACGGTGAAATCGATGATGCCGCCGTGCGGAAGATCACCGGCAGCGTTCCTGGCGTGAAAGGGCTGATCCGCTCATTCCGCAACGACGCCAATCCGAAGATCGCTGTCACCGTCGATTTGCTGACCACAGGCATCGACGTCCCCTCGATCACCAACCTCGTGTTCCAGAGGCGCGTCAACAGCCGCATCCTCTACGATCAGATGATCGGCCGGGCCACACGGCGGTGCGACGAGATCAGCAAGGAGGTGTTCCGGATCTTCGACGCCGTTGACCTCTACCGCCAGCTTCAGAATGTTACGGAGATGAAGCCCGTCGTCGTCAACCCTTCGACGACATTCGAACAGCTCATCGACGATCTTCTCCGAGCCGATGACGCTTCGCAGCAGGATCTTGTCCGTCAGGAGCTTGCCGTGAAGCTCCGCCGCAAGCTGAAGAAGCTGGCCGACGAGCAGCGTGAGCAGTTCGAGGCCTTCGCTGGCGAGACACCTGAAGACACGTTGAAGCGCATTCTGGAGAGCGATCCTTCAGATCTTGCCGCGTGGGCGTCTACGAGAACGGGGATCGGTCCCATCCTGGATTGGCAAAGCAGTGGCTCATCGCCCCGCGCCATTCCGATCTCCCAGCACGCCGACGAAGTCGTGGCGGTTACGCGCGGCTATGGCAAGGACGCCAACGGCAACGACATCAGCCGCCCTGAAGACTTCCTCGACAGCTTCTCGGCCTTCGTGCGCGATCCAGCCAACATGAACCTCATCGCTGCCCTCAACGTGGTTGTGCAACGGCCGCGGGATCTCACTCGTGAGGACCTCAAGTCCCTCCGTCTGGCCCTTGATCAGCGTGGCTTCAGCGAGGCGAGCCTGCGTCGCGCCTGGGCTGATGCCAAGAACCAGGACATCGCCGCCTCGATCATCGGCTTCGTGCGTCAGGCGGCCCTCGGAGACCCACTGATCCCCTACGCCGACCGTGTTCGCGGAGCCATGCAGCGCATCCTTTCCGGTGCGACTTGGACGGATCCACAGAAGAGGTGGCTGCGTCGTATTGGAGAACAGATCGAGAGGGAGATTGTGGTAGATCGAGCGGCGCTCGATGCCGAGCCGTTTAGCGCGGATGGCGGCTTCGCCCGCTTGAACAAGGTATTTGACGGCGAACTCGAAGCGCTGCTGGCAGGCATCAACGAAGAACTGTGGAGGAAGACGGGCTAATGGCCACCACGACGGACATCGTCGCCAAGCTTTGGTCCCTCTGCCACGTCCTGCGCGACGATGGCGTGACCTATAACGAGTATGTCACCGAGCTGACTTACCTACTGTTCCTGAAAATGCTTGAAGAGACCGGGAAGGAGGAGCGCCTTCCCAGCGCCTACCGTTGGGCCGATCTCGCTAAGCGCGAGGGCATCGACCAGCTCGACTACTACAAGCAGCTACTGCTCGACCTCGGCAAGCCGGACATCACAGACACGCTGGTCCGAGCGATCTTCACCGATGCCCAGACGCGCCTCCGCAAGCCTACAAACCTCAAGGCACTGACCACCAGTATCGACCAACTGGATTGGTTCTCCGCCCGCGAAGAAGGCCTGGGCAAGCTTTACGAAGGACTGCTGGAGAAGAACGCCGCCGACAAGAAGTCCGGCGCGGGCCAGTACTTTACTCCGCGCCCTCTGATCGACTGCATTGTCCGGCTCATGCAGCCCCAGCCCGGAGAAGTGATACAGGATCCGGCAGCTGGAACTGCGGGCTTCCTTGTGGCAGCCGACCGCTACATCAAGGATCACACCGACGACCTTTACAGGCTGCCAAAGGGGACGACCGCGCATTTCCAGCGTCATAGCGCCTTTGTCGGCGCAGAGCTGGTCCCAGACACGCACCGGCTTTGCATGATGAACATGCTCCTCCACGGCATCGAAGGCGGCGTAGAGCTGGTGGACACGCTTTCACCCGATGGCGAGAGTATGCCGAAGGCCGATCTGGTTTTAACGAACCCGCCCTTCGGCACTAAGAAGGGTGGCGGGCGCCCAACGCGCTCCGACTTCTCGGTGACGGCAGACACGTCGAACAAGCAGCTTGCTTTCATCGAACATATCGTTCGCGCTCTCAAGCCAGGCGGTCGGGCGGCGCTGGTAGTACCGGACAACGTGCTGTTCGAGGACAATACCGGACGACGGCTGCGCAAGTGGCTGATGGATCTCTGCAGTTTGCACACCATCCTGCGCCTACCGACAGGCATCTTCTATGCGCAGGGCGTGAAGACCAACGTGCTCTTCTTCCAGCGGGGCAAGAGCGACAGCGGCAATACGAAGGAAGTCTGGGTGTACGACCTCCGCGCCAACATGCCTGCATTCGGCAAGACAAGACCGCTCGCGATCGCGGATTTCGCGGATTTCGAGAATGCCTATGGCAAAGATCCGAATGCCCACACGAAGCGGAAGGACCTCGGCGCCGAGAGGCGTTGGCGCTGCTTCACGCGCGAGGACATCGCCGCCCGCAACGACAACCTCGACATCGCGTGGCTACGTGACACTGAAACCGAGGCGGAGGAAGCATTAACCGAGCCCGAGGACATTGCGGCGGCCATCATCGGACACCTCAAGGCAGCGCTTAGCGAAATCGAGGCACTAAGCGAGGAGCTTGAGCCAAACGGCGAAACAGATGCTGCAAGCTCCGTTGCGGAGGCGGCGGAATGAGCGAGCGACCTCACGGTGCTGCGCAGGCCCCTTGGCCGATTCCGTCGGGCTGGAAATGGATGACAGTGCAGGACGTGGGTAGCGTCGCCCTTGGCCGACAAAGGTCACCCGCCAATCACAACGGGCCACAAATGCGGCCGTACGTAAGAGCAGCCAACATTACGTGGAACGGTTGGGATCTGTCAGATGTGAAAGAGATGAACTTCGATGACGCTGATTTCGCGCGGTTCCGCCTACAGCCCGGCGACGTGCTCGTCAATGAGGGGTCGGGTAGCGCCAACGAGGTCGGCAAGCCTGCGATTTGGCGGGAACACATCAAGGACTGCTGCTTCCAGAACACGTTAATTCGAGTTCAACCCAAGGGCTGCTCATCGGAGTACCTCTACGCCTACTTTTTGTACTGCGCTTTGTCCGGGCGCTTCGTATCAAAGACGCAAGGCGTCAACATCCATCACATCGGAAAAGAAGGGCTCGCCCGCTTCTCTCTACCTGTTCCGCGAGAAGGGGAGCAGCGGCGGATCGTGGCGAAGATTGACAGCCTGTCTGCCAAGTCCAAACGCGCCCGCGATTGCCTCGATCACATCCCTCGCCTCGTGGAGAAGTACAAGCAGGCGATCCTCACTGCGGCATTCCGTGGAGAGCTAACGCGAGAGTGGCGGGAGCAGCGTCGCGGTTCAGGATGGCCTGAAGAGGCACGCATTCAGCTACTCGCCCGAAGGGATGAGTACCTGCGAGATCGACGCGGCTCGCGTCTCCGTTCGACGGATCCGAGCGTTGCCTGCGGACCTCCACCAGCAGGCTGGCTTTTAGCACAGCTCTCCGACGTGGGCAGTTTGCAGGTGGGTTATGCTTACAAGAGCAAATGGTACGCGAAGGAAGGCGTTCGCCTCTTACGTGGTGCGAACATAGCGCCCGGAAGGCTGACATGGGACGAAGTGGTTTGCCTGCCGCCGGATCGGGCGATCACGTTTTCTCAGTACAAGTTGAATGCTGGCGACATCGTGATCGCCATGGACCGCCCGATCATCTCAACAGGATTGAAGGTGGCTCTCGTGCAACCGTGCGATGCGGGCTGCCTTCTCGTTCAACGGGTCGCGCGCTACGTCCCGTCATCATTTGCTGACAGCAGGTTCATTTGGAACGTGATCAACAGTGAGCATTTTGTCAGCCATGCCGTTACACAGGCAACCGGAAGCGATCTTCCTCACATCAGCTCGAATGACATACTCACAACTCCGCTGCTGCTCCCGCCTCCGGCCGAGCAGCGCGAAATCGCTCGCCGCATCGAAACCGCCTTCACCTGGATTGACCGCCTGGCAGTAGAAGCCACAAGCGCCCGAAAGCTGATCGACCAACTCGACCAAGCCGTTCTCGCCAAAGCCTTCCGCGGCGAGTTGGTGCCGCAAGACCCGACCAACGAGCCCGCCGGCGCCCTGCTGGAGCGCATGAGGGCCGAGCGATCGACTAAGGCTACACAGAAGGAGAAGTAGGCGCCGGCGAGATCAATGACGGAGGGAGGACAATGACTGGCAAAGCACATCGCGGCGGAGAGCTAATGCGGAAGCTCTTCGAGATCCTTATGAAGTCTCCAGAAGGAATGAAAGCATCTACTGCTCTTGAGACACTCGCCAACTCCGTGAAGCTTTCGGATTACGAGGCCGGCAACTATGGCTCTGGCGGGCGTCGCTTCGAGAAGATTGTCCGGTTCGCGACTGTGGATTGCGTCAAGGCAGGTTGGCTCGTCAAAGACAAAGGGACGTGGCTTGTTACCGAGGCCGGCGCTCAAGCATATCGCAATTTGAACGACCCTGAGGCTTTTCAAAGGGAGGCGACACGCCTCTACAATGTATGGAGAAAAGGCCGCGCGGCTTCTGAACAGGAGGTTGGAGAGCAGACATCCGAGCTTGATGCGGAAGATGCGGAAAGGTCGTCGCGGATCACCTACGAGCAGGCTGAAGAGGAGGCGTGGGCCGAGATTGAGGCGCACGTCAGCGGCATGGACCCCTACGAGTTCCAACGCTTGGTTGCCGATCTTCTCAAGGCAATGGGCTATTTCCCGTCTTGGATCTCTCCTCCCGGAAGGGATGGCGGCTTGGACATTGTCGCTCACGCGGATCCGCTTGGCACTCGACCGCCCCGCATCAAGGTCCAAGTGAAGCGGCAACAGCAACGCATCACAAGGGACGGAGTGAGCGCCTTCTTGGTTCATGTGAACCAGGGGGATGCAGGCCTATTTGTTAGTATTGGCGGCTTCACGCGCGACGCCGAAGACTTTGCTCGAATGCAAGAGCAGCGCAAGATCACTCTTATTGACCTCGAGAAGCTGATCGACCTCTGGACGGAGTTTTACCCGAAGCTCGACGACATCGCTCGCGATCGCCTTCGCCTAACGCCCATTTATTTCCTGACACCGCGGGGATGACGTTACGCTAACTTGAGGCCACTGATCGAAGGGCATGTATTCTCGCGCGAGCGGCTCTTTTTCGTAGGTCGCACATGGATGACATTGATCTCACTCACTTCGAAGACGACGGTTCGTTTGTTGTCAAACTCGTTGGCCCGTCTGGCATCCGCGCCGAGACGCTTGCTGAGATCATTGGCGGGATTGCACAAAGCCTCCATGCAGTTGGGGAGGCCGTAGATCCGGTACACACCCTGGACGTCATCGTTAGCCGCTTGGAGCCCGGCAGCGTCAACATCGTCGTGCGGGTCAAGCAGCATCTCAAACGGAACGCCGGGACATATGTCGCAGCTGCGGTGACGGCAGACATTATCGTCGGCCTCTTCACAAACTACCTCTATGACCTCATCAGGCCAGCGGAGGTGTGCGAGGTCTCCGTAGACGCAGACAAGATCACCGTCCAAGGAAGCAATTGCCGCGTAACCATTCGACGCGAGGTCTACGACCTCCGGAATCGGATCGATGGCAATCCGAGGGTGGCAGAAGGCGCTAAGAGGGCTTTAGAGGCCGCCAAGAAGGATCGTGCAGTAAGGTCTTTGGGCGTTGGCACGAAACTAAACGCTCGACCCGTCGTGACCGTTGGACGCGCCGATTTCGACGTGGGCCTTCTCAGGGCATCCCCAATGACGTCGGGCTACACACTGAAGCTCGACGCCCGCGAAGCGTTGACCGAGCGAGACGCTCCCACCTTCAGGACACGAGAACTGGACGTCTCAGCCGACCTCACCATCGTCAAGGCGGTGTTGCTAAGGGGCAAACGGAAGTGGCAGTTCAATTGGCAAGGCATCAAGATTTCAGCGCCCATCGCAGACCCTGACTTTTTCGACCAGCTTGAAAGCCGAGCTATTGCACTTCGCCAAGGCGATGCCCTTGAAGCCACCCTTCGCATCCAACAGCGCTTTCTCCCGGAAGCGCGGGTCTGGGAGAACACCGCTTACACGGTCATGAAAGTCCTTAGGGTCAGACTTGGCGAGACGCAGACCACGATGGATCTGTCAGTTCCACATTCTCGTGGCTCGCCATCTTAGCGAGTGGGTAAGAACACTCGAACTCGCTCCGACAGCACGTTTCTAATACGGCATGGAGGGACTAAAGTTGCGATACCTGCTTACTATCCTACTTTTTCTCGTCAGCCCCCCGGCATCAGCTCAGCAGCTCCAGTTGCCGAACGGATTGAACGCGCCGGAGTTCTTCGGCGACATGCTGGCGGTGGTGGCGTTCTGCAATCTCACTGATTCTGTTGATCAATATGAGATGAGTGCGTTTGCCAGGGCAGTAGGTATCGCAGGGGCCGACAAGGTTCAGGTTGAGGCCGAACGTACGAAGCACTACGGGAAGTACAGATCGCATTTCGATACGCTGGAGAAGCACGTGGACTTCTGCAGCAAGATCAAAAGCCATCCATTTCTGCTCAAGGTAATGCGCAGAGGGGTCCCGAGTTTCGCGGGCTCAGACGATCGACGGCAGCCAGAGAAAATCGAGGTCTTCGGAGAGCTGCTCGCAAAGCTCCTGTTTTGCAATGTGCAGATCGACGCTACAAAATGGGGAAACTACCTGTTCGAAATGGGCGTCAAGAGTGAGAACTCACCGGCGATCGGTTCACACGCGAAATCGGTCCGCAGTACACTTGTAGCTAAATTTCCCACACCACAGCTTGCGAAGGAGATGTGCAAGCAGGTGAACAGCAGCCTCGCCAAGCCCTATTAATAAGCCTTCCTTGCAGTCCTTGTCCCTGTGAGCTGCGTCAGCGACGTAAGCTCATCGACTACGCGACTTGCTGGGCGACGGCCCGGGTTGCGGCCGTTTTGCTGCGATCCTCCGAGCCCCCCTTCGATCGACCGGCCGTTGACCGTTCCCCCCGTACGCCCCTCGCCTTCTGTCCTGCTACCGTCCGCGATCTCGCTCAGCTACCGACCGTCCCAGGCTGATCGCGCACCGGTCGGCCGGCCAATCACGCCAAGTCCAGTATGGGTACACCCAAGCGAGACCCGCAGCGAGACACCGAAGCCGTATCATTAGGGTGCATTTTTGACTTACGAGACAGTAGCCTCTATAGGTCTAAACCCATGCGAGACACAACTGGAGGCGCCCTTGTCTATTTATGGCTACGCTCGCGTCAGCTCAATCGATCAGAATCTGACCGTTCAGCAGGTCGCTCTGGCAGCTGCCGGGTGCACCATCGTACGTGCGGAGAAAGTGTCTGGGTCAAGCCGCAAGGGTCGCTCTGAGCTGGACACTCTGCTGGAGTTCCTCAGGCCAGGTGACACGCTCGTGGTGACGCGGATCGACCGCCTCGCCCGGAGTCTCAGGGACCTTCAGAACCTGGTACACGAGCTTCAGGAACGCGGCATCCACCTGAAGGCAACGGAGCAGCCGGTGGACACGAGCACCCCAGCAGGAAAGGCTTTCCTGGGCATGCTGGGCGTCTTTGCTGAGTTCGAGACCAACTTGCGCCGGGAGCGGCAGATGGAGGGCATCGCGGCGGCTAAAGCACAGGGAATCTACAAGGGGCGCCCAAGAAAGATCGATGCAGGCGAGGTGAAGCGATTGCTTCGAGAGGGGCATGGAGCCTCCGAAGTGGCCAGGAGATTGGGGATAGGGCGGGCGACGGTCTACAGGCTCAATGCAGAACACACTTAGCGTGTATTGACGCACTTGACATGTTTTCCGAGTCAACCCATATTGTGTGTATCAAACACGAATGGGGGGTGACAAATGCAGCGGCTGAAGGAACTGCGCAAGTCTATGGGGCTGACGCAAGCCGAGCTGGCTAAGGCGCTGCAGACGACCCAGCAGACGATTGCGAGGTGGGAAACCGGCCAGACGGAGGTGCCGACAGCAGCACTTAGAGATCTCGCTACCTTCTTTGGCCGCAGCGCAGATGAGTTGCTCGGCGTTGAGCGGCAATCCGCCAAGCAAAAGTTGGCAAAGCGAACCGCTCAGGCTCGGCATAGCGTGCCGTTTGGCACATTGTCGCTTGGCTTCCAGTTCGGCGAGCGCCGCTATCCCATCGATGAAAATGAGCGTGATCGGCTGAGGCGGAAGGTGGACGAGCTGACGGGCATTTCCGGCTGGCTGCGCTTCGTGGCGCTCGACAATAGGATCGTATTCGTGAACCCGTCAGCGGTCCAAGAAGCTGCATTGATATCCGATGATGCTGAGGAGATGCCGTACTTCGCTTCGCCGGACACTTATAGGGGCTTCACCGAGGGGCGCGACAACGCGGACATCGGTCCCCTGGTAGCCAAGGAGCGTCAGCGCTTGATGCAGCAGCTCGCGCCCGACGTGACGGATTTAACTGCCGCCAGCAATGCCGTACACGAGGCTGTCACCAGCCTAAAGTGCATCTTCATGGGTGGTAGAGAGGCGACCTACTGTTTTGAGGATGACATAGCCACAAGCATTTCTTTGCTTGAGGATCGTGCGCCTGAAATTGAGCCCAACGCGCTGCTCCTTGTCGATATCGAAGGATACGAAGTGGTGCGGTTGGTGAATCTTAGCGCCCTTGCCGTGATTGAGGCGCCGCTCGAGCAATATCTCGCTTACTTAGCTACCGACGAGTAGACCGCGACCGGCACGAGCTTAGCGGCCTCACCGCATTTTCCGAACGCAACGTTTGTCTGTTGGAATCCGCTCGGCGCGGCGGGCTCCATCTGCGTGAACGCGCCATATCCGCGAGGAGACGAACATGACTAAGTTAGCGAACCGCCCTCAGAGGGCACAGTGCCTTCTGCTTCTGCGTGGGGAAGAGTGGATGCCCCTCCCATCGTCCACGTCGCTTTCCGCCGAACATCGCGCGATGCCGAACGGGCCGGTTATTACAGCATCCTACCTCGCGGACATTGAAGGCGAACGCATAGTCGGTTGGCGCTTGCAGCGTCCAGAATTCAGCATTCATGAGGTTCTGCCCGACGGCCAGATCGAAATGAATCTTGGCAGTTTGGCCGAAGCTTTGGAAGCCTACGGCGAGAGAGGCCGAGATCGTTCTGGCTTGGGTCCGATCACGTGCGAGCTGATTCAGAAGCAGGAGCAGATTCCGCTTTGGCTGCGGCAAGCAGCCCGAGTGCAAGCCGAAGCCAACATCAAGGCCAGACTAAACGGCCGCAAAGTAGCAGGCGTGTCTCTCTTCGATGTCGAGGGACTTCGATGAGATACCTGGATCAACTCATCGCCAATTGGCGGCGTAGGCGCAGCCTGGACGCGACTGGCAGAGATATTCCGCCAGCACAACGAGGGCGTGTCAGGGCCCCGCAGCCGTCGGTGGTCAAGGCATCTTCGGGGTGAGTACATGAAGTGGATGGACTACGGAAACGACAACGAGAACGAACTCACCATCGCCTACGGCGAGTTCATCACGCCCAGTGGCGTGGAGGTCCACAAGTGCGATGACCTCTGGAAGGACCTATACGAACTGGGGGAGAGGGCGGCCAAGCGCGGCGAGTACGACCGTGCCCGCCTCCTGAAGGGGCAGGCGCGTATCTTCAAGAGCACAAGCAGCGACCTGCGACGCAACGAAAGGGAATGCGATGGCGAAAGACATCGACAGCGTTCGAGTGGCACTGACGAACAACTTTAGGAACGTGCCGGTGACCATCCAGGCCGCGCTTCTGGCGGAGTGGCTCAAGTTTGCGTTCGACTGGAGGGTGAGCCCGCAAGGGGAAGAGTTCTGGAAGGAGGTGCACAAGGAGGTCACCGCGCTCAGCAAGATGGAACGGTACAAATACACACTCGACTAAAGGCGTCCCGTGAGATGCACCCTGAGTGCACTTTGCGGGGGCTGCCCAAAGATGCTTTGCGGTGCCCCTCGTTTGCCCCCTGCTTGCTCTCCACAACGAGGGCGTGCCGGGGGCACCGCAGCCGCCGAGGGCAATGCATCTATGGGCAACCTCCTGACATAGCGTCGGGGTGTTGCAGCGAAATCAGAAGCGTGCCTGTGCCTCCAGGGACGGGCACAAATTACCTCGAGGATCGAGCTTGAGACGCATCTGCCGACTGCCCGGCTGCACCAATGCTGCAGCATCTATGTTTGCCGCCTACTGTGCCCGGCATAGGACAGCTGTCCGACGCCACGGCGCACCCGACCAGAGGGCTGTCACCAAAGCCCGGCTGGCGCCTTACATAAAGATCGTCAAGGCCCGCATCGCCCGGAACGCCAACAACATTGCGTGGGTGACGCTGGACGATCGCTGGAGGGCGCTTGTGGACCATGCGGACGGCATCCTGGCGGCGTTTGCCAGTGGCAAGCCGGGCGTGCGCTTTGAGAGAATCGCCGCTCAGGAGCTCGTGAAGCTCGCTGCGGTGGTGAACCCGCGGTCGGTTGTAGAAGTGACAGCGGCGATGGTCCTCATGCTGGAGTTTGAGCCGAGAGCGTTTCGATCAGACGATGCCTTTTGGCAGCAGTTGACCCGGCGTGTCCGTGGTCTCTCCGACCTGCATTTCGGCGAGAGCTGGGACAACCGACGGCAGCGAGTGCGGCGACACTACAGAGACGTGAGCCCAAAGGCTGCGATCCTCTTGGGGCGTTGGCTTGCCGAGGCGCTGGGCATCGGGGGTAAACACATTGCCCGCGTCGAACAGGAGGAGCAGGCCCGAAAGGCAAACGAGCGTGAGAGCCTGCATGAAGCGCTCAGGCAGCTGGTGTAGAGCGCGATGGCAACTGGACAGGCCGCACCAGGCCGAGGTGGCAATGACGAACTCCCGGCTCGAAGAAGACGGCGCCGTCCGGAGCCTCAACGGCACCAGTGGTTTGACGCCTGGAGGACGGCCAAAGGGGGTGGGCTGCAGACAATCGTCAGCGCAACGCTGGCGTTTTTGGACCACCATGAGAACTACACAAAGACGAGAACACGAGCGCGACGGCCCGCCGATGAGGCTAACCATCGATTGCGTGTCGAAGTCGTCGTATGCAACCTCGCACACGCTGTACTTCTGACGCCGCCTACCGGCCGTGTTGCTGTCCAGCTCGGCAACAAGCGCAAAGGGCGCTCGCGCTACGACAGCCCTATCATGGGCAAGACGCTCTCGCCGCTGCTTTCCATGCTCGATGACCTCGACTTCCTCGATTTGAAATGGAGCATGGACCGCGGGGAGGTGTCATCGATCGCGCCAACTCCGTGGTTCTCGCGCAAGGTGGCGGAGCACGGCGTCCAGCTTGCGGACTTCGGGCGTCACGAGAACGAGGAAGTCATCCTGCTGACCCGCAACACCCGCCAGGCGGCTCCGCACCTTCGCGGCGGAGACCGGCCGCTCCACCGAGAGCCCATTGACTACACAGATACGCCGGCGACACGTCACCACCGCGAGGCTCTGCGCAGGCTCAACGCCTTCCTGGCCGACGCCGAGATCGCCTTCGACGATGGTCGGGAGCCGCGCGTGGACCGCTTTGACCGAACACTCCGGCGGCGCTTTGTCATCCTGGCCGATCAGGAGGAGCGGTTTGATCAAGGCGGACGCCTGTTCGGCGGCTTTTGGCAGACCCTCTCCAAGGCCCGCCGCCGAGACATCCGCATCAACAACGAGCACGTCGTCGAACTCGACTACGGCTCAATGTTCACGCGGCTCGCTTACGCCGAGGTCGGCGCAACGCCTGCCGTAGGCGACCTGTACGCCATACCCGAGTTGTCCGAATACCGCAGCGGCGTGAAGATGGCGATGAACACGCTGTTGTTCGATGGCGGTCCGCGCCGGTCATGGCCGAGTGCACTGGGGCTTGGGGTCGGCAGCGATGCAGACGCCGCCGCTGAGCCCACCTCCGTGGCCGCAAAGTTTGATGCAAGGCTTCCTGACGGCTGGAGCGTCAAGCGCACCAAGGACGCCATATTGCGTGTTCATCCTCAATTGAAGGCGGCCTGGGGTCGGCGGCTCGGCTACACTCTAATGTTCAGGGAAAGCGAGATACTCATAGCCGTGCTGCAGGACTTGGCCGCCATCGGCACTCCAGCTCTCGGCATCCACGATGGTTTGATCGTACCAACATCTCGGGCGACTATAGCGCGAGAAATCATGGAGCGAAGGGCGATGGAACTGGCAGGTGTGCCCATACCTGTTGGCAGGACCAGTGCGTATCATATCAGTGGTGGCTCTATGGGTGAGTGATGGCGGTGGATGGTGGTGGGCTCACCTACGAGTGACTGCTACTCACTGTCCACTTCCTCCTTACCTCCATTAACAAGACCCGTAAGAGACGCCGCCCCTGCCGAATAAGCCATCGCTCAATGCGCCTTCCGCTTTTTCGTCGCTCGAGCTCTGCTACTCCAGAGTATCGTGGGATGCTGTCCAATGCTTTCACCATCGCTGGAAACGGATCTCCGTAGCTGTCAGAAATGGTGCGGGCGGCGTGGTCTTGAAAGGCGTCGAGAACAACCGTTTCAATGCCGGCTGCCCTGCCGATGGCCTTAAATCGGTGGCGCCACCCGTGGTTCGGAGCGACTGTTTGCCTGGACACGACCTCGCGGGTGAACTCACTCAGCCGGTTTTTCACACCCTGTAGTGGCCCGAGTATGCCGCGCGGGTCTTTTGTGCGCGTCTCCGGCGCGTTCGCGCGATACCGCTCTGGGCGGGCCGTCAAGAAGAGGTGCCCATCTGGTGCGGCACGAACGAAGTCGAGAAAGCCCAGCTCAATGAGATGCGGATGCAGCGGTATTGGCCAAGTAGACTTGGTTTTGGTGGTGCCAGCCTCATAGTCGATGAAAGCGCATTGGATGCCGCCATGCTCGCGAACATCCTGTTTGCGAAGCTGTGCTGCTTCGCCGACCCGGACGCCCATGTAAGCCATCAGCCAGGGCACCCATCGCTTGGCTGACGCCATTTTCCTCCCTTTGCCGGCTTTCGGGAGACAATTGAGGGCGTGCTTGAGCAGCGCTTTCGCTTCAGCGTCTGTGAAGCCCTTATCGCCGCGTGGCGTCGGCCTCTTACGTTCCTTGAGGCGCACCCTCTCGGCGGGGTTTGGCCCGGCGAGCAGTCGGCGCTTAACCGCCCAACCGAACACCGATTTGAGGGCGACGAGATCGCTGTCGTTGACTGTCTTGAGCGAGACTTCAGTTCGGCGACGATCGGCGAAACGCTCGACATCCTCACGAGAAACCCGAGCGGCATCATCGTGACCAAGGAAGTCAGCGAGCTTACCAAGTGTCTTGCGGTAGGAGGCAATAGTGCTCTGAGCAATGCCTACCTGCTCCGGGTGCTTCTGCCACTGCTCAAAAAGGGCGGGCAATCGAAGGTTTGAAGCCACAAGGTTTGGCCCCGCCTCACGGCTCTTCGCGAGAACGGAGAGGTCTGGGAACCGTCTTGCGTACTCATCAGGAGCATAGTCGCCGTCAGCGTTGCGGGCGAGCTTTGCGGAGGCCTCAGGGGCCACCTTCGCGGCCTCAAGCACAATTGCGAGGCGCGTCGGCGCATCCACTGTGAGGCCGTGCTTCATCAATATCGCATCGACGGTCCCGCCATATCGTCGCTGCAAGGCTTCATTGCGCTCGGCAACTCGCGCGGCTTCGCGATGGGTAGGCGTGTCTGACTTGCTGGGTATCCTGAGGTCCCACCTGATGGGGCCTTCCCATGCAAGATCTTCGCGTTGATTGCGCTCCATTGCTCGCCATTGGTCAGCCGGGAGCACTGGGTTGTCTTCGAAGGTCTCCGCAAATAGGCGGTAGGTTTCGCCGGCAAGCGCCACGATCTGCTTTTTCGTAAGCGGCTGCTCCGCCGGGGGACCCGAGCGGTAGCGGACGAAGAGTTCTTCCAGCTGCTCGCTGACGGCAGCGTTGCGCCGCTTGGCAAGAGACGGGTCGCGGGTTTGCAGCGAAAAGCGAACGTCGGCGCCGATAGTGAAGCTCACCACCAGTGCAGCGCCACCGATCGTCTCCGGCGGCAATAGGACGGTCGCCCGCTTCCCCTTCGCGAGCTTCACGATGTCTGCTGGGAGACGCTTGCGGAACTGCTGGACGGAGGACCCGGAACGCTTCATTGGACGGTTCATGCAAAGCACCATGTGGCGCACCTTTGTGTACCAGTGGCGCGGCCGAAAGCTCAAGCTTTCTCGATGCTTATTTCATCTCAATAGGTTGGGAGGGAGATGGTGCCCAGGGGCGGAATCGAACCACCGACACTGCGATTTTCAGTCGCATGCTCTACCAACTGAGCTACCTGGGC
>JAEZRM010000130.1 GCA_023412805.1 Pseudomonadota bacterium
AGGGCAAGTGAAGCTACAAGGGCCCCATTTTTGATCATGCTCTCCACGCTACGAGGCCCGACGAGCGATCGGCAACGCGCTTCCGCTCCGATCGAAAAAAAGGACACACCTTGTCGTCCCTTCGCGCTGGCAGACGACGTGGCTGTCGGCTGATACGGCGCGCGGACGCCGCGCGCCTACTGAACGACGACGACCTGCTCTCGACCTTCCGCAGGAGCTCGTCCCGGCTCATCTGCCAGCAGACGCGCCCGCGCCGCAGAAGCACATGCCGGACGAGGCGGGCGCTGCGCCCCGTACTCTCGGCAGCGCCCTCGCCTCCGGCGTCCGCTCGCTCGCATGACGACGAGGACCTGTGGACGAAGGCCCACTTCCGCGACTCGCTGTCTTCAGACCGGCCCTCGGCGCTGACGATGGTACGGCGAAGTACGGAATCCCGGATGCCTGCTCGCGACTATTGAACACGCTGAACAACCGAGGCCGGGGTCGGTAGGCACGATACCGGGAAGACAGCGGGCATTACTGGAGGGCCTCCGCGACCGCGCACCCTGCGCAGACGATCGACACGTCTTGCGCAAGGTGCGCACGTCGCTCGAATCGCCCTTCGCATGGTGTCTTTGCGCCATTTTCGACAGAACGCCCGCTTCGTATCCTCGTCCAACCATATGCCGCCTCGAGCTGTCGGCAGGGTCGTCAAACACGCTCCGGGCATTACGCATTGAATATTGGCGACAACGCCGGCACGACATTCGCCTCAAGCGCATTGAATGAGCTCGATCGTGGACGCGAACGCCTGTGGCCACGCCCCCGAATAGCTTCTGCTCGCGGCCGAATCGGTCGCCCGCGGCCTCGAAGACAGTCCAGCGCCATGCCCTCGCGCCCCCTCACCGCCTGACGACTCGACGGAGAACGCTCCCATGACCATCGAAAGCTTGGATACTGCCGCGCAGTTGCTCGGAACCTCGAACGACAAGGCGATCGACATCGCGATGGCTTGGATCCATCGTGGCGACGACGTCGCACGGGCCGCGACGATCGCGGCAGAGGGATTCGACGGCAAAGGGATGGCCACCGATGCCCTGACATTCTTCGACATGAGCCTGGCTGCATCGCCGACGGCGCGAGCCTATGCCGGCCGAGGGATGTTGCGGCGAGCTCGTGGCGAGGCTGCGGGTGCTGCTGAAGACTTTGGGCACGCCCTCACCCTCGATCCCAAATCTAGTCTCGCCTCGCTTGGGCAAGCTCTGATCTTGGCTGCCCGTAGTGACGCGGCGGGTGCACTCGCGCGGCTGTCACTGCTGCTGGAGGACGAAGAGTACCGCACGCGGGCGCTCGTCGAGCGTGCGAAGGTGTACTTCGCGACCGCTCGAAACGAGGATGCGTATCGTGAGTTACTCCTCGCCGCCGAGCTCCGGCACAGTGGCGCCGCGGGGCGATTGGCGAACGATGGCGCGGACACGAGTGGATGGAGTGGCAAGGCGCTGATCGCTTTGGCGAGCTACTACTGCAACTTGGACGAGCCCGATCTCGAGGCGGAGGCATCCACGCTCCAGCTCGCGATCGACAAGCTCGAAGGCAAGGCCAAGCACGACGCCCTGGTGTCTCTCGGGCTGAACCAGCGCTCGGCCCGCGCATTCGACGATGCGATCGCGACACTTCAGCGCGCGATGGCACTGGAGCCGAACGGGCCGGCGCCAGCGTGGGTGGCTCGCACGCTCTACTTCGCGAATAGGAATCGCGAAGCCGAAACCGCCGCTCTCATCATCCTCACGACCAACGCCGACAAGTTCGAAGCGCATCGGACACTCGGAGACCTCTACGCCGAGGAAGAGCGCTTCGAGGAGGCGCTCGCAGCGTTCGACCAAGCGTTGCCGCTCGCCCCGTCGTATGCGACCGCATCGACCCATCTGGGGCGCGCCCGCGCCTTGTTTGCGCTCGATCGTGAGCCCGAAGCTCGTGCCGCGTGGCTCGCTGCCGAGCAGGCCGGGAGCACGGTGGCCCGGGAAGAGCGTCGCGAGCACTTTCCGGCGGAGACGGGCGCCGACTTCTTCGACGAAGGCCTCGCGTTTCTCGACGAAGGCGACTGGGAGTCGGCGCGGGAGCCTTTCGAGCAGGCAGCGGAGCTCTTTCGTGCAGCGATGCGCTCACCGGGAGACTTCGCTGCCCGGCAACTCGCAAACGTGCTCACCAACCTCGGCAATTTCTTCCGTCAGAGCGGCGATATCGATGCCGCGCTCTCGCATCTCGAGGAAGCAACGCGCGTCCGCCCAGCGGGCTACGAAGCGCTCGTCATGTTCGGCAACGTTCTCCGGAATGCAGAGCTCTCGAACGACGTCGTCGTCAGGGTCGAAGGCGAAGCGCTTCACGATGCAAGTGCTCGCCTCCGAAAGGCCATCGAGCTCCACGAGCGGTCGGTCAATCTCGCTCATGGCGAGCCCTACGCGCACTACAATCTTGGCCTCGCGCGGCAGGCGGCCGGCTTGTGGCACGACGCAGTCAAGGACTTCGAACGAGCGCTCGCCTACCGCGATGCCTCCAAGCGCCAGGACGCCGTCTTCAATATCGTGAAGTCGATCTGGAAGACGGGCGCACTCGAGAACGCTCGCAATCGGTGTGACT
>JAEZRM010000087.1 GCA_023412805.1 Pseudomonadota bacterium
GGCGCGGCCTACCGGCCGGCGCGCGGTCGCGCGCTCATGAAGTTGTGCTGCCGCGTTCCCTCCTGGTCCTATGCGCGGCGGGCTCGCTGCGCGAGTGGGGCTTTCGCCCCACGCCCTAATCGGGGGCCCCCCCGAACCCCCGTCTTTTATGGATTTGGAGAGAACCGCGAGTGCCGCCATGTCCCTTCTCCCCGTCCTACACGGGGAGAAGGTTAGGATGAGGGGCGGCGGCAAATGCCAGCGTCGGCACAAGCGCCGAGAAGGAGATGCGCGCGCGACTGACGCCCGCGCTACCTCTCTCGGTCCGGCGCTGTCGTATCGCCGGCGCCGAGCGCGCGCTGCATGATGACGCTGTCGAGCCAGCGGCCGTGCTTGTATCCGACGGAGTGGATGACCCCGCAGTACGTGAAGCCCAGCGCGCGATGCAATCCGATCGAGCCCGCATTGCCGCTATCGCCAATGACCGCGATCATCTGGCGAAAGCCGCGCTCGGTCATGATCTCGATGATCTCTGTCAGCAGCGCGCGGCCGACGCCGAGGCGGTGCGCATCGGGTGACACGTAGACCGAGTTCTCGGCGCTGTTCCAATAGGCGGGCCGTGTCCGATAGAGGCCCGCATAGGCATACCCCAGCACCTTCCCGTCCACCTCGGCGACGACATAGGGGAAGCCGCCGTCCACGACGGCGCGCATTCGCTTCATCATCTCGGCTTCGGCCGGCGGATCGACCTCGAAGCTCGCGAAGCCGTGCAAGACGGCGTGCGCATAAATGGCGGTGATGGCTGGAATGTCCGTCTCGCGGACGGGGCGGACGTGCGGGGAGGGCATCGGACAGCTCGAGCTGCAGCACTTTCAAAATCGCGTAGCGCGACGCAGGAGCGGACGCAAGTGAGCGCCGTGCCCGTTTCTTGAGCACGCGGCGCTAGCCACAAACGACGCTTCCTACAAACGACAAGGGCCCCGTCTCGCGACGAGGCCCTTGCTCAACCTACCCGGCCAGCCGAGTGATCCCGGCCAACCGAATTCCGTCATTCTCTGCTGCCGAAGAGCGCCAGCATGCCCTGGAACATGTTGATGAAATCCAGGTACAGGTTCAGCGCACCCATCACGGCACCCTTGGCCAGCATCTCACCGTCGCCGGCGATCATGTAGTAGTTGTCCTTGATCTGCTGCGTGTCATAGGCGGTAAGGCCCGCGAACACGAGGACGCAGATCGCGGAGATCGCGAATGCCAGCGGGGCCGAGCCTAGCCAGATGTTGACGAGCGACGCGAGGATCAGGCCGATCACGCCCATGAACAGGAACGTGCCCCAGCCCGAGAGGTCCTTCTTCGTCGTGTAGCCGTAGAGGCTCAGCGCTGCGAACATGGCCGCCGTCACGAAGAAGATCTGCGTGATCGACTGCCCCGTGTAGCGCAGGAAGATGGTCGACATCGAAGCGCCCATCACCGCCGCGAAGGCCCAGAAGGCCAGCTGTGTCGCTCCCGCGCTCATCGAGTATACGCGGAAGGAAAGCAGCAGCACGAACGCCAGCGGAGCGAGAATGATCACCCACATCAGCGGTGACGTATAGAGCGCCTGGCCTGCGGCCGTCAGCATGACGCCATTCCGGAGCTGCGCCGTGGCAAGCGACGGATCCGTCGTCGTCAGCATCGAGAACATGAAGTAGGCAACGATGCCCGTCAGAACGACACCGGCGGCCATATAGTTGTACACGCCGAGCATGTAGCTCCGCAGGCCCTCATCCATTACGCCAGGCTCGGCGCGCGTCGCGACGCCAAATCGCCCGTAACGCTTGTCGAGTTCAGCCATGAGTTGTGTTTCCCTTCGATCCCTAAGCGGCCAGTTGCGTCAGCGACCGCACTACCAAGCAAATATGTGGGTAGCCGATGGCAGATTCAAGCTGGAAGCATGGCTCACATCGTTAATTCCCATTCACATCCGTGAAAATCCGGCTCGAATTCCGGGCACGCCCCGATCCGGCCGCTCACTCCGAGCGCAAGTAGGGCACCGGCGGTGCCTTGAGCACCCGCCACGTGCCGAGGCCGCCGATCAAAGCGATCAGCGCCAAGGACACCCCCAGCGCCTGCAGGATCGCCGTACCTGAGAAGATAAAGGGCAGGTCCATGATCCGCGTCGTGACGAGCCACGCGGCAATCCCCCCGAGCAGCAGCGCGAGCGTCGCCGCTATCAATGCGAGCAGCCCATACTCCGTAGCATGCGCCGTCAGAATGCGGGCGCGGGTGGCGCCGAGGGCCTTCAGGATCACGGCTGTCTGCAGGCGTCGACGCTGCGCAGCGGCCAGGGCGCCGGCAAGCACGAGCGCACCGGCAAGCAAGGTCACGCCGCCGGCTGCGCGGATGGCCGTGATGACGCGCCGGAAGAGCGTGTTGAAGTTGTTGATGGCATCCTTGACGCGGATGGCTGTGGTCGCCGGATACGCCTTGCCGATGGCGCGGGCGAGGTCGGCCTCCTTCGCAAGCGGCGTCGCTTGATCGAGGCTGATGGTGGCGAGGATGTTATGCGGCGCCGCCTGGAGCGTGTTCGGCGAGAAGACCATCACGAAGTTGATCGCGAGGCTTTCCCAGCGCACGTCGCGCAGGTTGGAAATGCGGGCCGTGATGTTGCGGCCGAGCACGTTCACCGTCACGGTATCGCCGACGCCGAGACCGAGTCGCCTCGCGATTTCTTCCTCGAAGGAAACGAGCGGCTCGCCGCTATAGCCCTTGGGCCACCATTCACCTGCAATGACGGTCGAGCCTTCCGGCACCTCGTCGGAATAGCTGAGGCCGCGATCCCCATTGAGCACCCAGGCGGCCTCGGGCGGCGGCTTCACCTCCTCGACGGGACGATCTCCGAGCGCGACAATGCGGCCGCGGAGCATGGGCGCCTGATTGATGAGCGCGCCCGGCACCTCCTGCTCGACGAGCCCGCGAAACGCGGTCACATCCTCGCGCTGCAGATCCAGCACGAAGAAGTTCGGCGAGTTCTTCGGCACGCGCCCGTCGAGCTCGTTGACGATCGAGGCATCGACGAGGGCGACGGCGACGAGCAGCGAAAGCCCCGAGCCGAGGGACAGCACCACCGCGCGCGTCAGGCCGCCTGGAGCACCGAGACTGCCGATCGCGAGAGCCAGCGAAGGACGGCGCGGACGCGGCATCATGCGGGCGAGACGTGTGACCGCACCACCCAGCAGCGCAAACAAAATGAGAATGCCCGACGCACCGGCGCAGAAGTAGAGCGCGATGCGCTTCGAATCCGAGCTCAGCACAGCCAGTGCGAGCAACAGGATGCCGATGGCGATGGTTGCGGCGACGAACGGCCAAGCCGGCCAGCGCCGCTCCTCGTTCACCTCGTCACGAAAGAGAACGCTCGGCCGGATCTGCTCCACGCGGCCCAGCGGCCAGACCGTGAAGAGCAATGCCACGAGCAGGCCATAGGCGACGGCCATGCCGATGGCGAACGGGCTGAACGTCGCCTCGGCACGGAAGGGCAGGGCATCTCCCGCGAGCCAGTCGACGACCGTCGGCACCATGAGCCCGACCGCCAAACCAATAACGATGCCGATGGCCGTGATCGCGACGACCTGCATAAGATGCAGGGCGAAGACCATGCGTCCGGTCGCGCCGAGACTGCGGAAGGTGGCGATGACCTTGCGGCGCCGGTCGATGTAGGTCGCGACCGCATTCGCGACGCCGACGCCGCCGACGAGCAATGCCGTGAGCCCGATCAGCGTTAGGAACTGGCGCACACGCTCCAGTGTCTGCGTGATGCGCGGCGAGGGATCGCGCCGGTCGAGAATGCTGAAACCTGCTTCGGGCAGGGCCTTCCGCACCTCGCTGGCTGCCGCCGTGAGATTGTCTTCGGATTGCCGCTCGGTAGCCGGCAAGCGCACGGCATAGCGCCACTTCGTGAGACTGCCGACATCGGCGAGACCGCTCGCAAGCAGCGTATCCACTGAGACCATGACGCGCGGCCCAAAGGCGAGGCGCTCGGCGATCTTGTCCGGCTCGTTACGAATGACGGCACGAATATCAACCTCGATGTTGCCGAGGCGGAAACGATCACCCTGCTTGAGGTCGAGACGCGCCAGCAGGATCGGATCGACGGCAGCACCGCGTCCGGCGAGCGCATCGGCTTGCGCCACGCCGTCCTCGAGGACCAGCTCGCCAAACAGCGGATAGATCCCGTCGACGCCCTTGGCTTCGATGAGCATCTGGTCGTTGCCATCGAGGCGACGGGCCATAGCGCGCAGCGAGCCGGTTTCGCTCACAGTGCCGAAGCGCGCAATCGCGGCGTGCTCATTCGCCTCCGCGCGGCGGTTAGGGCGATCGAATGTGATGTCGCCGCCGAGCAGCGTCGCACCCTGGCGGACAAAGCTCGACTGCACGGCATCGGCAAGCGCGCCGACGCCGGCAATGACGGCAACCCCAAGCGCAATGCACCCGACGAAGACATAGAAGCCCGCGAGCCCGCCGCGCAGTTCGCGCAGTGCGAGACCGAGGAGCGTGAATTGCGGACGGCGGGGAGGATCGACGTCGGCGCTCGAGGCGACGGTCTCGGTGCTCATGCGGGCACGGTCCCGTCGACGGTCTCGACAATACGCCCGTCGGCCATGCGAATGACGCGACCGCAGCGTTCGGCCAGGCGCTCGTCGTGTGTCACGAGAACAAGCGTCGCACCGCGTCTCGCCTGCAGGGAAAAGAGCAGCTCGACGATCTGGCGGCCGGTCTTGCCGTCGAGATTGCCGGTCGGCTCATCGGCGAGCAAAAGGCGAGGACGCGTGACGAGGGCGCGGGCGAGGGCCACACGCTGCTGCTCACCACCCGAAAGCTGAGCTGGAAAATGCGTCGTGCGATGCGCTAGACCGACCTCACCGAGCAACTCTGTAGCGCGCTCGAAGGCATCCGGCTCACCGCGAAACTGGAGCGGCAGGACGACGTTCTCCTGTGCCGTCATGGTGGGCACGAGATGAAACGATTGAAAGACGATACCGATGCTGGCGCCGCGCGCGAGCGCGAGTGCATCCTCACTCATGTGTGAAAAATCGTGTCCGGCAACCTTTACTTTTCCGGCCGTCGCCTGCTCGAGGCCGGCCATGATCATGAGGAGGGATGTCTTGCCCGATCCGCTGGGGCCGACGATGGCGACGGATTCGCCGCCTGCGATCGAAAGGCTCAGATCACGCAGGATGGCGACCTGGCCGGCACGGCTCGCGAGCGTGAGATCGACATTCGCCAGCTCGATGACGGGTTCAGCAGTTATGACGGACACTCCGAATTTATGGGCCGGCCCCGTAACGATGCGCCAGCAGCAGGAATTTTCCAATCGACGGTAGCAACTTGCGCTCAGATACCTATCTGACAGATTCCAGACCGGCTCCCAACGCAGGACGTCATGATGATCCCTCGCACGCCCTCAAGGCCTGAGTTTGATCCGCATTGGGTGCAAATGGGGGCTCTCCGTGTCGCCGTCAATCTCTGCATCCTGTGTCTTCTGCTGCTCACCCATATGAACACAGCCTCGGCTCAGGAGCGCCCCATTCGTATTGTCGCATTCGGTGACAGTTTGACGGCGGGCTTCGGTCTGCCGCCGAAGAACGCCTTTCCAGTGCGCCTGCAAGCCGCTTTGAAGGCGCGCGGCCACAATGTTACGGTCGCCAATGCCGGCGTCTCCGGCGATACGACAGCGGGCGGCCTCGCGCGCCTCGACTGGGCCGTGCCCGATGATGCCGATGCCGTCATCGTCGAGCTCGGCGCCAATGACGCGCTGCGCGGCCTCGATCCAGCCGCGGCTCAGAAGAACCTCGATGCCATTCTCAAGCGCATCAAGGCCAAGGGCGCGGACATCCTGCTGACGGGCATGCGGGCGCCGCGCAACTACGGGCCTGAGTACACGAGCGCGTTCGACCGCATCTTTCCCGGGCTCGCGCGCGAGCACGACACGCTCTACTACCCCTTCTTCCTCGAAGGCGTGATTCTCAATCCGGCGCTGAACCTCGACGACAGCATCCATCCCAACGCGAAGGGTGTCGACGTCATCGTGGAGGGAATTCTGCCGCACGTCGAAGAGCTGATCGCACGCGTGAAAAAGAGGCATGCGGGGGCGGCAGGCAAGTGATACGTCACATCAAATGGACGGAGACGAGAATGCCCCGCCTCTTCACAGCCATAGAGATCCCCGAGATCGTTCGCGCGCAGCTCGACCTCGTGCGCGGTAACCTGCCGGGCGCCAAGTGGGTCGAAATCGAGGACATGCACCTCACGATCCGCTTTTTTGGCGACATCGGCAATCTCGAAGCCGATGAGCTGGTGAGTGCGCTTGCCCGTGTCGACTTCGATCCCTTCGAGCTTCGCATCACCGACCTCGGCGTGTTCGGCGGACGCGAGCCGCGCGCGCTCTATGCCGGCATTGCGGAAGCCGAACCCCTCACCGCCCTCTACCGCGCCAGCGAGCGCGCTGCCCGTGCAGCCCGCCTGCCGCCCGAGACGCGTGCCTTCAAACCGCACATCACGCTCGCCCGCCTCAGGAATACCAAGCCAGAGGTGGTGGCGCGCTTTCTGAGTGCCCGTCCGCCGCTGATGGCCTGGCCATTCACGGTCGATCAATTCACGCTCATGTCGTCACGCCCTGGCCAGGGTGGCGGTCCTTACGTGCGCGAAGAGTACTTTCACGCCCGCCCGGCGTGGGACGCAGCGCAGTAGTGCTCCTCCATTTCAGCACACAGAAGTGATCCACGCACCGTTGGCCGCTGCGCTTAGTATATGCATTCGCGTGCTCCAAGCGGAGAAGCCATCATGACCGATATCGACCGCCGCCATCTCATTGGTGCCCTCGCTGCAGGGTCAGCCGCACTCGCGGGTGCACTCCCTGCATCGGCGGCCAATCCAGAACTCAAGTTCGGCGACCTGAAGAAAGACACCGATATCGCCTGCCTCTATCACTGCGACTTCGGCGACAACGCGCGTTACGACGCCATGCTACGCAACATCAACAATCACCTCTCGGCGCACGAATTCGATCCCATGGCGATCAAGATCGTGATCGTCGCGCATGGGCCGGGCATCAAATTTCATCTGACAGAGCTTGCCGGCACGCCCTGGGAGAAGGCGCCGACCATCGATCCCGACTACGCGAAGCGCATGGCCGCACTCGCGCAGTACGGCGTCGAGGTTTATCTGTGCCGCATCACGTTCGAGCGCATGGGCCTGGATCTCGCGCGCGCCAAAGCGCTGCCTTACATCAAGATCGTCCCCTCGGGCGTGGCGACGGTCGCCTATCTCCAGTCGAAGGGATATGCATATCTGAAGGTGGGGTGAGGGCATCCGGCTCCTGCCTCCTCCGTCAAACAGAATGACAGGGAACGCAGGAAATGCCCGAACTGAAATCCGCCTACATCGGCGAACTCAAGATCGCCGTTACCGGCACCTACATGCTCGGCGATGGACCGCTCGGACGCCGGCGCATCGACCTGCTCGGTGCCGGTCAATTCGAGGGGCCGCGCATCAGCGCAAAAATCCTTTCCGGCGGCGTGGACCTCCTACTCGGCGGCAGCGACGGTGCCGTGCGCCCGGACGTGCGCCTACCGCTCGAACTCGACGATGGACATCCCCTGCTGATCATCTATCGCGGCGTCCGGCACGCGCCGGCCGAAGTCATGGCCCGCATTGCCGCCGGCGAGCGGGTGCCGCCCGAGAGCCACTACCTGCGGACCGCCCTCGTCTTCGAGACGGCTTCGCCCAAGTACGCGTGGCTCAACAGGATCGTCGGCATCGGTGTCGGTCGGCGGGAGCCGGAGTTTGCCATCTACGACGTGTTCGAGGTTCTCTGAGCGAACGCACGGATATTGTGGCGCCATGCGCGAGGCGCGGATGACAACCTCCTCGCCCGCCGCTAACGTCCGGACAATCGTATTGAAGCGGAAGCCGGATTGCCATGACGAAGCGGAAGTCGATCGGGATCATCGGGGCGGGCGCCTCGGGCCTTACCTGCGCCAAGCACATGATGGACGAGGGCTGGGACGTCACCCTCTACGAAATCGGCAGTCACGTCGGCGGCATGTGGGTCTACAACAACGACAACAAGCGCTCCTCCGCCTATCGCACGTTGCACATCAACACCGCGCGCGACCTCACGAGCTTTTCCGATTATCCCTTCGATCCGAGTGTGCAGCCGTTCCCATCACACTGGGACATGGCCAAGTACCTGAAGGATTACGGGGATCACTTCGGCATCACGCAGCATGTGCGGTTCAACACGAAGATCGTCGATCTGAGGCCTGCGCCTTCCTATAGCGCCGACAAGCCGCGCTGGCAGCTCAAGAGTGAAGCCGGCGAGATTTTCGAGCACGACACGGTCGTCGTGGCGAGCGGGCATCTGACGAAGCCGCTCGAAGTTCCCATGTTCCGCGATGGCTTCAAGGGCGAGTACCTGCATTCGCACGACTACAAGGAGCCAGCGCCCTTCGTGAAGAAGCGCGTGTGCGTCGTCGGCGTCGGCAACAGCGCGCTCGACATCGCGAGCGATCTCGCGGTCGGCGCCGAGCGCACGGTGCTGGTGGCGCGGTCGAGCGCGCTCATCATTCCGAAGCTCGCTTTCGGGCGGCCCTTCTGGGATACGATCCAGCCCTTCTACAAGCCATGGATACCCGCGGCCGTGCGCAATCGCGTGCTGAAGGCGCTCGTGTACGTCATCCAGGGGGACATGAAGCGCCTGGGCTTTCCCGAGACATCGAAGCGCGTGCACGCGACATCGAACGCCAACATCGTCAATCACATTCACTACCGCCGCGTGATCGTGAAGAACGGCATCAAGAGCGTCGACGGCAAGACGCTCCACTTCGTCGATGGCACGCGTGAAGAATTCGACACGCTGATCGCGGCGACCGGTTACGAGATCGATCTCGATTTCGTGCCGCCGGAGATTCTCGCGATCAAGGACAACGGCCTCGATCTCTACATGCGGCTCGTGCCGCCCGACTGGAAAGGGCTCTATTTCCTCGCCTTCTTCAACTCGGATACGGCGTTGAACTGGATCTGCGAGGGGCAGACGCGCTGGATCCGCGAGCACGAAGCGGGCCGCGCCGCCTTTCCGGACAAGGCCGGCATGCTGGCCGAGATCGAGCAGCGCAAGGCCTGGGTGCGGACGAACTTCAAGGATACGCCGCGCCACGCCATCGAGGTGGAGCATCTGCCCTACTTCGCCGACCTCAAGCGGACCATGGCCGAAGCGCAGAAGCGCGCAGGTGCTCCCGCACGCGACATCGGTATCGGCTTCAAACCGAAGAAGGGCGCGAAGGCCGCTCCTCCGCGCGCGGAAGCGGCGGAGTAGGCGCGGAAAACGCGACAGAAAGAGAAAGCCCGGTCAGCTTGCGCTGCCGGGCTTTCGTATTGTTGGTCGCGGGAAGCGGGGGTTAGGCCGCCTGCGTGTCGCCCGCGGCTTCCTCCGTCGAGCGCCGCCCGCGGGCACTGCGCGAGAGAACCTCGGTGATGCGCTGCATGGCCGTGCGCTCGTCGAGCTTGTCGACGACCGCGATCTCGCGGGCCATACGATCGAGCGCGGACTCATAGAGCTGGCGTTCGGAGTAGGACTGCTCGGGCTGCGTTTCCGAACGATAGAGATCGCGCACGACCTCGGCGATCGCGATGAGGTCGCCCGAGTTGATCTTGGCCTCGTACTCCTGCGCACGCCGGCTCCACATGGTCCGCTTGATGCGCGCGCGGCCCTTGAGCGTCTCCATGGCGCGCGTGACGATGTTGTCCTCGGCGAGCTTGCGGATGCCGGCTGCCTCAAGGCGCGCCGTCGGCACGCGGAGTGTGAGCTTGTCCTTCTCGATCTGGATCACGAACAGCTCGAGGGTCATGCCCGCGATCTCCTGCTCCTCGATCCCGATGATCTGGCCGACGCCGTGCGCCGGATAGACGATCGATTCGCCGATCTTGAAGCCGTGGCGCGAATTCACCGGCTTCTTCGGCGCGGCGGCGAGCATCTGCTGGCGCTTCGCCTCGGCAGCCTTCGCCGCAACGTCCTTGGGATTGGCAGCTGCAGCGCGCGGCGCGGGCGGCTGGGCCGGCAGGACAGGCATGGCAGGTGCCGTCATCATGCGGGACGCCGGCTTGTGAACGGCAGCCGGCATGGCGCGGGCGGCCGGAGCGGCCGCGGCCTTGGCGCGCGCAGCCATCATGGCTTCGGCGGCAGCCTTTGGCGTGGTCGTACCAACCTTCGCGGCAGTCACGGGCGCCGGCTTGGCCTGGGCGGGCTTCACGGCCACAGGCTTGGTCGGAGCTGCTGATTTAGCCTGAGGCCGCTTATCGGCAGCCTTCTTCTTCTGTGCGGCAGTCACTTCGGCTTTTGCTTTCGTCTTGGGCTGAGCCGCCGCTGCGGCCTTTGCCTGGGTTGTGGGCTTCGCCTTGTCGACCGGCTTGGAAGACGCCTTGCCGGCGGCTTGGCGCTTGGCCGGGACCGGGGCCGGCTTCGCCTTCGCGGTCTTGGAGGCTGCGGGCTTGCTGCTCGCAGGCTTCGACGTGGTTTTCTTGGCCTGCAGCGCCTTGTCCGGCTTACGAGGCACGGCCGGCTTTGCAGCGGACTTCGCCGGGGATTTCTTGCTCTGCGCCATCACAACTTCTCACTCCGCGACCAATCACGACCAACAGACGCCACCACCTCAGTAACCACCTCGGGTTGCGGCCCCCCGCGACATGCCCGCAAACGTTCCCCCACAGGCAAAACCTAGTGTGGCAGCCCGAACCCGTATCCCCGAAAAGAGGCTGCTACGTCCGCAACCCCACCTGCTTAAACTGGAAGAAGAGTTCCTCGCCGCGCCTTTGCATCTCAGCCCATTGGGCGACGCAAACGATCTCACGATCGACAGAGGCGCAAGGGATCAGGCGACTGTTCACGCAAACCGCTCCCGCTCAGCCTGAATGTCGGTCACTGACCCGAACTCCGGAAGTTGGACTTATGCCTCCGGAGGATCTTGTAACACATTTTTCATGCAGAATGAAGCCGTCCGGCACAAAGTTCCCGAACATAGCCTGTCCGAATGCTTAAGCTGGACGCGAAGCAGTATTCGAAATTCTTTCGATCGCTACTTGGCTAGCACTTACGACTTTCGCCTGTTCAGTCGCCTTCTCCAGCTTCGGCACTGAAGTATTTTTCATACTTGTTCTGCTCGTCACGGAAGTTATCCGCGTCCGCCAGGGCTTCCTTCTTGGCCGTTATGTTGGGCCACTTGTCGGCATACTCGCGGTTCAGTTCGAGCCAGCGCTCTAAACCGGGTTCAGTGTCGGGCTTGATCGCCTCGACCGGACACTCGGGCTCGCACACCCCGCAATCGATGCATTCGTCGGGGTGAATGACGAGCATATTCTCGCCCTCGTAGAAGCAGTCGACGGGGCAGACCTCGACGCAATCAGTGAACTTGCACTTAATGCAGCTCTCGTTGACGACGTACGTCATGATGACTTCCTGGCGTCTGCCGCCCGAACGGGCGCTCAGACGCATGGTTAATCAAGCGCAGCCCTTCCCGGCCAGCTCGACACGATTTCCAGCAGAGCCCACCCATCACAGATGCGCGGCCGAGACCGCTGCCATCAAGCCTGTTGGCGAGCCGGCAACGTGGTAGAGCAAGGCCACAGACAAGACAAGCATCCACCCGTCGCACCGGTAGCATGCTTCCCCTCACGAAGCGTTACGCCACCAATCTACGCTCGGTCTGCGCTTCTTCAATCCGCGCCACGTTCATCTTCCAGGAAACCGCGGTCGAGTGGAACGAACGTGCGAGCCTGTCTACCCGTTTAGAAAGCAAAAGCGGCCCTGAGACCGCTTTCGGATCGCGTGGAGCGGGGCGGCGATCTCAAGGCTTCAGCCCGCACCCCTCGCGGCCAAGCGTACTGCGCATACCGGCATTGGCAGCAATGCCGAGCTCAATACCTACTTGGTTGCCTCGACAATGATGTCGCTCAGCAATGTCCGGACCGCCGTAATGGCGGCCTCGGAGCCCGGGCTGCCGCGCGCGATCGGGTTATGGAAGCCGACGACGATCTCGCCTGGTTTGTCGTCGCGCTCGTACATGAAGACGATGAACGGGCAGAGGCCCATGTTCGCCGGATCGGCCTCCATCATGTCTCGCGAGAGCTTCGCTGAGCAGAACACGAAGTACTCCGCCGCGCGATAGAGTTTTTTGGTCGATCCGACATCGGCGCCCGTGCGCTCGAGCATGCCGCCGACATTGCCGGTGTGATCGATGACGAGACCACGCTCGATGATGGCGTTGGTCAGATCGAATTTCACATCCTCGTAGCTGCCGGCCTTGGTGCGTGTCGTAAAGGCCTCGGCCGTCCAAGTGCCGACAGCCATGAGGCCAAGCGCAGCAATAATCGCACAGGCGAGCCTCCTCAAAATCACGTTCATGGGTCACCTCACGGGCGGCGCGTCTCCAACTGCCTAAAGCCTAACCTCAATATGCGCCCCGCGCCACGCTCAGCCCTGCCGCGCACAATTGTCCGCCCCGTGCGCCTCGACAACAAGCTGGTCCGCACTGTAGCCATGAGGCCGGCCCGACACCGGGCCCACCGCCGGGGACCCCAGGGCTTCATGACCGTCCAGACGACCGAGCGTGCCGTACGCCTGCCCGTCGAGTTGTTCCTGCTCGCGGTCGTTGGCCTGTTCTGGGGCGCTCAGTTCGGCTTCACGAAGATCCAGCTCGAGAGCATGCCGCCGGTGACCGGCGTCGCGATCCGCCTTGCCATCGCGGCGGCCTTCATGTGGGCGATCGTCATCGCTCAGGGCGCACGCGTGCCGACGGGCGTCAGGACGTGGCGCGACTTCACCATCCAGGGCATTCTGACGAGTGCGGGACCGGGCGTGCTGATTGCCTGGGGACAGCAGTACGTCGACAGTGCACTCGCCGCGATTCTGAATTCGACGTCGCCGATCGTCGTGACGGTCATCACACTTCTCTACACGCGCCAGGAGAGCATCGGCCCGAAGCGCCTGCTCGGGCTCGCGCTTGGCCTCGGCGGCGTCATCACGGTCATTGGCTTCGGTGCGCTCGAAGGTCTCGACCGCGGCTTTGCCGGCCAGATCGTGATCATGCTGGCAACGCTCGGCTATGCCAGCGCGACGCTGTTCGGGCGGCGCTTCACGACCATCTCGCCTTTCGCAGCCGCCGCAGCGACGATCACCTGCTCGGCTGTGCTCATGACGATCCTCGCCTTCATCGTCGAGCGGCCACTGCTCATCGATCCGTCCATGCGCTCGATGCTCGCGACCGTCGCGAGCGGCATTCTGTGCAATGGCCTCGGCGTGACGATCTACTTCCGCCTGATCGGCACGCTCGGCTCGCTCGGGACATCGACCGTGAGCTTCCTCAAAGCAGCCTTCGGCGTCGTGATCGGCTGCTTCCTGCTCGGCGAGCCCTTCACGGTCTCGATCGCGATCGGCCTCACGGCCGTGCTGATCGGCGTCGCCGCCGTCAACGAGCCCGGCGCCGGCAAGGCTCGACCGAAATCATGACGTCATCCGAAGTCCAAGCCGAACCACCATTCAGGACGATCGCACTGCTGGCGCTAGCGGCATTTGCAGGTTCGCTGAACATCCGCATCAGCGATTCGCTCCTGCCGCAGGTGGCGCACGGCTTCTCGACGACAGTCGGCACGGCCGCGATCATCGTCACGGCCTTCACGATCGGCTACGGACTGCTCCAGCTCGCATTCGGTCCCGTTGGCGATCGCTTCGGCAAATACCGGGTTGCGGCCCTGCTCGCCCTCACCTCCGGCTTCGCGACGACATCGGCGGCGTTCACGACCTCTCTTGGCGAGCTGACGCTCGCGCGTTTTGCAGCAGGCGCAGCCGGCTCCGCCATCATCCCGCTTTCCTTCGCGTGGATCGGGGACGCCATCGCCTTCGAACGCCGCCAGGCCGTGCTCGCGCGTTTTTTGAGCGCCCAGTTCTCCGGCATCCTCCTGGCGCAGGCGGCCGGAGGCTATATCGGCGCCGAGTTCGGCTGGCGCACGGTGTTCGTCATCGTCGGCGCCGTGCACCTGCTCGCTGGCATCGCGATGCTGACCGAGCTCAAGCTCAATCCGTCAGCGCAGCCGAAGGGCTCTCCAGGCGCCAACAGCTTCGCCGCCACACTCGCCGGCGCACGCACGATCCTGCGGCGTCCGTTCGTGCGCGTCATGCTGCTTGCGGTGTTTCTGGAAGCATTCGCCATGCACGGCGCATTCGCCTACATCGGCGCTGATCTCGTGCACCGGCTCGGCGCGACATTCGCCATCGCCGGTCTGGTGCTCGCGGTCTACGCATTCGGCGCGCTCGGCTATTCATTCAGCGCCCGCAAGCTCATCTCCCGGCTTGGCGAGCGCGGTCTCGTGCTGCTCGGCGGCGCGATCATCGCGGTGGGCTATCTGATGCTCGCCCTCGCACCCTCGATCCCCTTCGCGATTCCGGCCCTGGTCCTGCTCGGGCTCGGCTTCTACATGTTTCACAACACGCTGCAGACCAACGCCACGCAGATGGCACCGGAGGCGCGCGGCCTCGCTGTGTCCCTGTTTGCCTTTTGCCTGTTCATAGGCCAGTCTATCGGGGTCGCGCTGGCGGCCCCCATCGTCGACAGCTATGGCGCGCCGCCGGTCTATATTGCGGCCGCGATCCTGCTGCCGCTGACGGCCATATGGTTCCGCTACCGCCTCACCATGCGCGATCCCGTCTGAGAACGGATCAATTTACCCGGCTGCTTGCCAAGTCTGGCCTGAAACCCCATTTCATGTTACTAGGTAACGACAAATCAGCCACATGCGCGGGCCTTGAACCCGCACCATGGAGAGCCTCATGAGCACACCCCGCCTCCGGCCCAAGGTTTTGACGCTGACGGAAGCCGCCGCTCAGCGCGTCAAAGCCATCATGGCCAGCAAGGGCCCTGCCGTCGCCGGTCTCAAGATTGGCGTCAAAAAGGGCGGCTGCGCGGGCATGGAATACACCATGGATTGGGCCGAAACGGCGGGGAAATTCGACGAGATCGTCGAGCAGGACGGCGCTCGCGTGATCATTGATCCCCAGGCTGTGTTGTACCTGCTCGGCACCGAGATGGACTACAAGGTCGACAAGCTCTCGGCCCAGTTCGTGTTTAACAATCCCAATCAGTCGAGCGCCTGCGGCTGCGGCGAGAGCGTCAACCTGACGCCCGCCCCCAAGGAGCACCTCGAGGCGCTGAAAGCCTGATGTCCGTTCTCACCCTCCCGCCACCTCCCGGCGAGCCGGCCTGGGTCCGTGAGGTTCTCCGCTATTGGCTGGAAGACCTGACGCTCGATCAATGCTTCGAGAAGAATGACGCGATCGATGCTACGATCCGCGAGCGCTTCGGCGCCGTGCACGAGCAGCTTGCCGGCGCGCCGGACTCGATTCGAGCGGATGCCCCGCGCGAACTGCTCGCCGCACTCATCGTCTTCGACCAGTTCTCGCGCAATCTCCACCGCGGCAGCCCCAAAGCCTTCGCTACGGACCCGGTAGCACTGCGTCTCGCGCGCGCGGCCGTCGCCGACGGCCTCGATCAGGCTATGAGCAAGCGCGAGCGCATTTTCGTCTATCTGCCGTTCGAGCACAGCGAGGATGCCGCCGATCAGGAGCAGTCGATCCGGCTGTTCGCCCAGCTCGGCGACGAAAACCTCGACAAGTACGCCATGGCGCACAAGGTGATCATCGACCGCTTCGGCCGTTTCCCGCACCGCAATGTCGTGCTCGGGCGCGAGTCGACTCCGGAGGAGATCGCCTTCCTCAAAGAGCCCATGAGTTCTTTCTGAGCACTCACTTCGCGCGCGGCTTGCGGGCGGGCGTTTTCCTGGCGGCTGCTTTGGTTGCCGCGGGGCCGCGCAAGGCTTCCAGCAGGGCTGTAAAGTCCGCCGGTATTGGGCTCTCAAAACTCAGGCGCTTTCCCGAAACAGGATGCTGGAAACCCAGCCCGGCAGCGTGAAGCGCCTGCCGGTCTAGTTGCGTGAGCGCCGTTTGCGCTTTTTCCGTCAAGCGCCGCGCGCTCGACTTGAAACCACTGCCATAGACAGGGTCGCCCATGACGGGATGACCGTTGTGCGCGAGATGCACGCGGATCTGATGCGTGCGCCCGGTCTCGAGCTCGAGTTCCATGAGGGTCGCGATGGGGACGCCCTTCTCATCGCGGAAAACTTCGAGCACCGCATAGTGCGTCACGGCATGGCGCGACGTCGGCCCTTCTGAGATGGCCATGCGCGTGCGGTTGTGGCGGCTTCGCGCGATCGATGCGTCGATGGCGCCGCGTGGGCGATCCGGCGCGCCCCAAACGAGCGCCACATAGCGCCGCGAGAGGCGCCCGTCGGCACCATGCGCGGCGAACTGCTCGGAAAGCCCGCGATGCGCCACATCGGATTTTGCAACGACGAGCAGCCCGCTCGTGTCCTTGTCGAGTCGATGCACGATCCCCGGCCGGCGCACGCCGCCGATCCCCGAAAGGCTGTCGCCGCAGTGCGCGAGCAGCGCATTGACCAAGGTTCCGCCGGCATGGCCTGGCGCCGGGTGGACGACCATGCCGGCGGGCTTGTCGACGACAATGAGGTCGCCGTCCTCATGAACGATCGCGAGCTCGGTGTATTCCGCCTGCGGCGTGGCGGGCGCCGGCGGTGGCACGGCGACGGTATAGCGCTCGCCCGGTTTGACCCTCAGACCGGGCTCTTCTATCGTCCCGCGCGCGCCCGTCACATGGCCCTGCTTTATGAGGGCCTGGAGACGCGCGCGAGAGAGCTCAGCAATATGACTGCCGAGCACGCGATCGATCCTCTGGCCGGCATCGGCCTCGGTGATCTCGATTGTGCGAATGTCCTCAGGCGCGGTCATGTGATGGGCAGGTCTTGAAGCGGCCGGATGCGGTCAGGAGTGAATGAATGCGCGACGACAACGCTGAACCAGCGGAGCCGCCGAGCGGACAGATGGCAGGCATCGTCCTCGGCGAGCGCCACATCCGCATGCTCCGGATCGCCGTCATCATCATGAGTGTCATACTCGTGGTGGGTTTCATCGCCGTCATCGCGCGCATTATCTATCTCGTCAATCGCGGCGGCGATACTGCAGCGCCGGCCGCCATCACACAGCCCCTGCAGCAGGCCTCGCGTCTGGCGCTGCCGGCCGGCGCAAACGTGCGCCATATCTCGCTCGCCGGCTCGCGCCTCGCTGTCCACTATGACAGCCCCACCGGCAGCGGCATCGTCGTTCTCGACCTCGGCACGGGCAATCCCGTCTCGCGGGTCGAGATCGTTCCCGAAACACCCCGGTAAACAAGAACCTTTGTGGGAGACGGCAAATGAGAGCGTGGCAGATCGTGTCCGATGGCGGGATCGATGCCTTGAAATTCGCCGAAGTCGCGCCGAGCGCGCCGGGGCCGGGCGAAGTGCGCGTGCGTATGCGCGCCAACGCGATCAATTTCCGCGATCTGGCGACGATCCGCGATCCCGTTGCGCGCAAGCTTCCCTATCCGCGCCTGCCGAACTCCGATGGCGCCGGTGATGTGATCGCCGTCGGTCCCGGCGTGACCGCATTCAAGCCCGGCGATCGCGTGGCCTCCTGCTTCTTCCAGCGCTGGATCGACGGGCCATGCTCGATCGAGGCCATGAACAGCGCGCTCGGCGGTGCCATCGACGGCGTGCTCGCCGAGGAGGTGAACCTCAGCGCCGATGGCGTCGTGCCGATCCCAGACCATCTTTCCTACGCGGAAGGCGCGACGCTCCCCTGCGCGGCGCTCACCGCGTGGAATGCCATCGTCGAGGTGGGCCGCCTGAAGGCCGGTGACACCGTACTGCTCCTCGGCACGGGCGGCGTCTCGATCTTCGCGCTGCAGTTCGCTCAGCTGATGGGCGCACGCGCGATCATCACATCATCGAGCGAGGAAAAGCTCGCGCGGGCTCGCGAACTCGGCGCCTCGCTGACGATCAACTACCGCCAGAAGCCCGACTGGGAAAATGCGGTGCTGGAAGCTACGGACGGCAAGGGCGTCGATCTCACTGTGGAAGTGGGCGGCGCCGGTACGCTGCCACGTTCGATCGCGGCGACCCGTGTTGCCGGCAGCATCGGCCTGATCGGCGTGCTCACGGGTGGCCAGATCGATCCAACGGCGGTCATGCGCAAGTCAATCCGCCTGCAGGGCATCTACGTCGGCTCGCGGCGCATGTTCCTCGATATGAACCGCGCCATCTCACTGAATGGCCTCAAACCCGTGATTGACCAAACATTCGCATTCGCCGACGCGCGCGCGGCCTATCACGCCATGGCGGCGGCCGGCCACTTCGGCAAGATCGTCATCGAGATCTGAAGGCGGGGCGCATCCCGCTGGCGCCCGTGCGCGTTGATCTTGGGGCCTGTCAGCCCCAGATTGATGCCCATGCGTTCCGAAGACCTCATCTGCCCGACGCCGCAAGGGCTCTACTGCCCGCCAGCAGACGTCTACATCGACCCCATGCGGCCCGTTCCGCGGGCGCTCATCACGCACGGCCATTCGGATCACGCGCGCGCAGGCCACGGTGCCGTGATGGCCACCGAAGAAACACTCGGCATCATGGCCGAGCGCTATGGCGAGGATTTCACGGGGACACGCCAACCCACCGCCTTCGGCGATGTGGTGAACATCAACGGCGTGGACGTCTCCTTTCATCCAGCCGGCCACGTGCTCGGATCGGCGCAGATCCGATTTGTGTGGCGCGGTTTCCGCGCTGTGGTTTCGGGCGACTACAAGCGCCTGCACGATCGCACTGCGGGCACGTTCGAGCCGATCGCGTGCGACCTTTTCGTGAGCGAAGCCACGTTCGGTCTCCCCGTGTTTCGCCATCCGCCAACCGAACACGAAGTGGCCAAGCTGCTCGAAAGCGTCGAGCTGTTTCCTGAGCGCGCGCACCTCGTCGGCGCCTATCCACTCGGCAAGTCGCAGCGGCTCATGGCGCTCGTGCGTGATGCGGGATACGACAAGCCCATCTATATCCATGGCGCCCTCGCGCGGCTCACGGCCTTCTATCAGGCGCGCGGCATCGACCTCGGCGACATTCGCCCCGTCGTGCTCGACGAGCGCAAGAACCTCGGTGGCACGATCGTGATTTGCCCGCCAAGCGCCATCCAGGAAGCATGGTCGCGCAAATTTCCCGATCCGGTTACGGCCTTCGCATCAGGCTGGATGCGCGTGCGTGCGCGCGCCAAGCAGAAGGGCGTGGAGTTGCCGCTCGTCGTATCCGATCATGCCGACTGGGATGACCTCGGCCGCACGATCCGCGAGACCGGCGCCGAAGAAGTATGGGTGACGCACGGCGCCGAGGAAGCGCTCGTACACTGGTGCGAGACGCAAGGCATCCGCGCACGCCCTCTCAGGCTCATCGGCTACGGCGACGAAGAAGGCGAGGCCGCATGAACCGCTTCGCCGCGCTCATAGATCGCCTTGGTTATGAGCCACGCCGCAATGCCAAGCTGCGGCTCATGACGGACTATTTTCGCGACACGCCCGATCCCGAACGCGGATGGGCGTTGGCCGCGCTGACGGGCGCGCTTTCCTTTCGTCATGCCAAGCCTGCGCTGATCAAGGGCCTCATCCAGGAGCGAACCGACACGGTCCTGTTCGCACTCTCCTACGATTATGTCGGCGATCTCGCGGAGACGGTCGCACTCATGTGGCCCGCGCAAGGCGGCGCCAACGAGATCCCGCACCTCTCCGATATCGTCGCAGGCCTCAACGAGACAACCAAGGCCGATCTGCCGCGCCGTCTCGCGAGTTGGCTCGATGCGCTCGACGAAACAGGCCGCTGGGCACTTCTGAAACTCATCACGGGTGCCATGCGCATTGGTGCTTCTGCGCGGCTCGCAAAGACCGCTGTCGCTCGCCTCGGCACGCTCACACCCGATGAAATCGAGCTCGTCTGGCATGGCCTCGCACCACCTTATCTCGATCTCTTCGCCTGGGCCGAGGGCAAAGGACCAAAGCCCGACACCGTCAATCCCGCGCCCTTTCATCCGCCCATGCTCTCGCATCCGCTGGACGATGTCGGCAATTGGCGCGAGACATTGAGCGCCGATAACTTCTCCGCCGAATGGAAATGGGACGGCATTCGCGTGCAGGCTGTCGGCGGCATCGACGAACAAGGCCGCCGCGTCGCGCGCCTCTACTCACGCACGGGCGAGGACATTTCCGCCGCCTTTCCCGATGTGGTCGATGCCATCCAATTCGAGGGCGCGATCGATGGTGAACTGCTGATCCTGCGCGACGCCCGCGTGCAGAGCTTCAACGTGCTTCAGCAGCGCCTTAATCGCAAAGCCATCACGGCGAAGCTGCTCACCGAGTTCCCAGCTCACATCCGTGCCTACGATCTGCTCGTCGATCATGGCGAGGACATCCGCGGGCTCACCTTCATCGAGCGGCGCGCGCGTCTCGAAGCACTCATCGCCAAGCTCGATCATGCGCGCATCGACCTGTCGCCGATCGTCCCATTCACGGATTGGAGCACACTCGCCGCTGCGCGCGCCACGCCGGCCTCCGCAGGCGCGGGCGAGGACGCCGACGCGATCGAAGGCATCATGTTGAAGCGGCGCGACAGCACGTATGTACCCGGCCGCCCTAAAGGCCCGTGGTTCAAGTGGAAGCGCGACGCCTACACCGTCGATGCCGTGATGATGTACGCCCAGCGCGGACACGGAAAGCGCTCGTCCTTCTACTCGGACTACACCTTCGGGCTTTGGCGGCAGGGCGAGAACGGCGCGGATGAACTCGTACCCGTCGGCAAGGCCTACTCGGGCATCACCGACGAGGAACTGGCGGCGCTCGATCGCTTCGTGCGCAAGAATACGATCAACCGCTTCGGCCCTGTGCGCGAGGTCACGCACACGCCCGATGCGGGTGTCGTCCTGGAAATCGCCTTCGAAGGCCTCAACCGATCGACGCGCCACCGCTCCGGCGTTGCGATGCGCTTTCCGCGCATCCACCGCATCCGCTGGGACAAGCCGGCACGTGAAGCCGACCGCCTCGAGCACCTCGAAGCGCTGCTGCGAGAAATCTAGACGGCAGGCGAATTCGATCGCGCTACTTACAAGCCTTCTGGCGCGCGGTGCAGGTCGGCATGACCATATCGCCGGTGCACTTCATCGCAACGGGACCGACAGCCTTGGCACCCATGTTGCTGATCGAATTGTTGAGCGCAGCCGTCGCCATGTATTTCGCGAGATCCGGGGTAACCATCGTCGCCTGACCACCGGCGCGTACGCACTTCGCCCTCGCCTCGGCTTGCATTGTCGTCAAACCACCACCCGCGATAGCCACAGCCGCCGCGACGCCCGCGATCACATAAATCTTTCTCATTGTGACCTCCTGTGTGGAATGCACCAACGCACGCACAATGCCACGAAGCGCGGATTCGAAGACGACGGCGCCACCGTTTTCCCACAGCCGTTGCCGCCGGGTTACGCGCACAAAGAGCGTAAGTCCTGCAGCACACAGCACCCAAAAGACGAGAGCCGGCCACGACGGGCCGGCTCTCTTGCATCACACGAGTTCGAGGGTGTTTAGCGAACCAGGTACGGGCACAGGCGACGCGGGCCGTCGTAGGGCTGGAACGTGCCGTCGGACCAGCTGAACGACTGGTAGCGATCCGCGCACATTTCCCAGCGATCGCGATGGCTGGCCTGAGACTGGGCAATGGTGCTGCCAATGATGAGGCCGCCGATGATCGCCGGTGCGACCCAGCGGCCGCCACCCCTGTAACTGCGACGATAGTGACGCCGCCCGTAATAGCCGCCACGACGGCGAACCTGCTCGACGTTGCTCTGCGCCATGTTTTGGCCGGCCGAACTCATCGAACCCAACACCGAGGTGTTGATCACCATGCTCGAATTGGAATTCAGCGCGGGCGCGGGAATGACCGCCGCCGAGGCCGGCACGCTGCCGAGGGCGCCAACACCAATCGCCAGCGCGGCGATCTTCAGGTTCATCATACGCATCAGTCTTCTCCTCTTCATGCTCTACGCGCTGGTGCAACCCTTGCCCACCGCACGCCACTCCAGGAAAGGAACAGACCTGACGGCCCACTCCCTCGAAGAGGGCCTGTGACGGCCCTTGCTCCCTAACGACAGCGCGACGCGATATCCGTCGATGCGCCCGATCAAATCATGCTCGCCTCACGCGGCATTTCTCGGAACCCCTACTCAAGGAACTCGCTTAATGGATCGTCACAAAGCGACTAAAATGCCGACGAACTCCGTGACAAATTGCCGGCTCGGCAAAGCCGCCGCATCGCGGGGATGCGGCGGCCTGATGTCTGAAGCTCATGCCTGAAGCTCAGCGAGCTAGCGCCTCAGATATGGGCAGAGCAGGCGCGGACGGTCGCCATAAGGCTGATACGTGCCGTCGCTCCAGCGGAACGAGCGGAACCGTGCCGCACAGCGCTCCCAGCGATCACCGTAGCGTGCCTGCGACTGGCTCACCGTTCCACCGAGGATCAGCGCTGCCGTACCGGCTACGATCGCCGGACCGATCCAACGTCCACCGTACCAATAGCGGCCGCTGCGATAACCGCGACGGTAGTAGCGGTTGCGGTAGTAGCCGCGCCCACCACGATAATACCGACCGCGATAGTAGCGACCGCCCCGCCACCCGCGACCACTGCGGAAAGCGCGTCCGCGATAGCTGCGGCCACCTCGCAACGAGCGCCCGCGATAAGCGCGACTGCCGCGGGCCGAGCGGCTACCACGGAACGAACGCCCACCACGGAACGATCGACCGCCACGCGCCGAGCGACGGGCACTGCGGCCTCGCCGCTGCGCCTGCTCGACATTGCTGGTTGCGAGATTTTGCCCGCTCGGTGCGAGCGCACCAGGGGCGGACGTGTTGATCACCCCGCTCGGTTTGGGAATTTGCGACGGAGCCGGTGCCACCGCCGCCGAGGCCGGCACGCTTGAAAGCGTACCAAGGCCGATCGCCACTGCGGCGATCCTCAATCTCATGAAACGCAACAGACCTCTCCTTTCCTGCTTCTGTCGCAGGCGCTCCCGGCAAGCCTCCTGCGAAAGGCTACTGGAGAGGTAACGTCGTACGGGGGCGGATGTTCCGAATTTGGAGGAAGTGCCGCGACTTCAAGAGTTAACCGTCGCGCGCGCGTTCACGCGCTGCGCGCGGCATTCTCCATGTGGCGGACGAGACGCTGAAAGGCCTCCATGTACGGCGCGTCGTGGCGCTCCTCGACGCGCACGATGAGACCGTTCTTGAACCAATAGCGAAAGTGAAGCCGCTCGCAGAGACGTTCGCCCGTCTTCTTATGGGTCTTTTGCGTCGTAACGACCGAACGGCTGAACTCCCGCTCGTGTGCGTAGCTCTCGATCTCGAACGTGTCGACGTAGAAGGCATCGATAACGAGTTGCAGTCGCAAGCGCAGGTCCTCTTTGCCGTAGGAGCTGGCCGCGTAAGGCACTGCAAAACCATCGACGTTGATGAGGTGGAGAACATCCTCGTCAAACAGCCGCATCACGCCATCGAGATCGCCGGCAGCCCAGCGTTCGTGGACGAGATGAAAGGCAGCGCGCTCGATATCGAGGGACATGCAGTGGGATACCATATTCCAATGTGTCGGACTTTATGCGGGCTCAGCCAGTAGGGAAAGTGGACAAATACGGAGACTATTGCGGAGAGTATGAACGGGGGCTTGCCGAACGCTGATGCGCGAGCCGGTAGTCACGCACTGCGCGCCGCATTCTCCATATGGAAGACAAAGCGCTGAAAGGCCTCGACGAATTGGGCGTCGAGGTGCTCCTCCGCGCGCACGATGCGGTCGTCCTGCATCCAGTAGCGCAGCCGCATGCGCAGGCAGAGACGCTCGCCCGTGGCACGGTGCCGATTCACGACATCCACGAGCGCGCGGACATGGTCCGCCTCCTGGACGATGCTCTCGGGCACAAATCTCTCTTCGTGAAACGTGGCCTTCACGAGTTGTAGGCGCTGGCGAAGATCTTCCTTGCCGAGCGAACTCGCGACGAACGGCACGGCCAGCCCGTCGACATTGACGATATAGAGAACGTCCTCGGTGAACTCGGCCAGCGCACCCTCGAGATCGCCGACAGCCCAGCGCTCCAAGGCTCGGTGTGCTGCTGTTCGCTCTGCTCGTTGGAGGAACATCGGAGACCTGCCATGCTGCGCCGCGGCAAGATTGTAGCCGTGCGTGTGCGGATGGGAAAGGGGGGTGATGTGCTCGAAACGAGCTAATCTCCACGCGCCGCATTCTGAATGTGAAAAACAAATCGCTGGAACGCCTCCACATAAGCGGCGTCGTGGTGCTCGTCCATGCGGCAGATCAATCCGTCGCGAAACCACACACGGAATCTTACGCGGACGCGAAGCACCTCGCCCGTTTCGTGGTGGGTGTAGTGACCAATGGCGATCGAGCGCCAGCGATCGCCTTCGCTTACGATGCTCTCGGGCTCAAACTTGTCGACGTTGAAGGTGAGCAGCAGGAGTTGCAGGCGCTGGCGGACGTCCTCCTTGCCGAGCGCACTCGACGCATAGGGCACGGCGAGCCCGTCCACATTCACGTTGTAGAGGACGTCTTCCGTGAGGAGTTCGAGGAAACTCTCCAAATCGCTCGCCGCCCAGCGGATGTGGGCCTGCTCGAACGCGGCACGCTCGGTCGGGGACGGCATGCGGACATCGCACTCATGAAGGGCATCCGAACTCTAGCGATCCGTGAGCGGAGGGGGAAGGGGAGCGTGTGCCGCCTGGGAAGGCCGGATTAAGCGCTGACGGTGCGCACTTTCGTGCCGTCGCCAGCCACCTTGACCCCTCCCCTCCGCTCCTGTACACAGCGCCCACGTCGCGGGGCCCTTCGGGGCCGCGTGCGTTTTGGCTTTCGTGATGCACCCACCTGAGGCGCATCTGTCGGCGGGTCACCCGCAGAGGAGAGAGCCAGATATCCCGTGAATAGCAAAAGACGGAACAGAACCAATGACTAAGCGCATTCGCGCCAAGCACAAGATCGACCGCCGCCTCCAGGAGAACGTCTGGGGCCGGTCCAAGAGCCCCCTCAACAAGCGCAACTCGCGCCCCGGCCAGCACGGCGAGCGTCGCGCGGGCAAGCTCTCCGACTTCGGCCAGCAGCTCAAGGCCAAGCAGAAGCTCAAGGGCTACTACGGCTCGATCACCGAGCGGCAGTTCCACCGCCTGTACGTGGAAGCCACGCGCCTCAAGGGCTCGACCTCCGAGCACCTGATCGGCCTGCTGGAGCGCCGCCTCGACGCGGTCGTCTACCGCGCCAAGTTCGTGCCGACCGTGTTCGCCGCCCGCCAGTTCGTGAGCCACGGGCACGTGACGGTGAACGGCCGCCGCGTCACCATCCCGAGCTACCGCGTGAAGATTGGCGACGTCGTGGAGGTCCGCGAGAAGTCGCGCCAGCTCCCGCTCGTCCTCGAAGGCGTGAAGAGCGCCGAGCGCGACGTGCCGGACTACATCAGCGCCGACCACACGAAGTTCACGGCCAGCCTCGCGCGCGTGCCGGCCCTCTCCGACGTGCCCTATCCGGTGCACATGGAGCCGAACCTCGTGGTCGAGTTTTATTCTCGCTAGTAGGCTCGGCCTACCGGCCGGCGCGCAGTCGCGCGCTCATGACGTCGAATTTGGAAGGCGCGGCAGCCATGGCTCCGCGCCTTTTTAGTTTGTTGCTTCACTAAATCACGTCCACTAGGCAAGTTTCGGAGTACAAGGGTTGCAATCGCGATCCGATGCGCCTACGTACCCGCCATCGACTTTGGCCGGACGACCGGGCCGTGACGCTACGACGTGATCGAGCGCGCGATCACAGAACCCTCCCAAAATTCGACAAGTGTGCCCACGCGCGCAATGCGTGCGTTCGGCATTTGTTAGGTCATGGCTCTGCTAAAAGGAAAATCGCCATGGAAGCTGGTACAGTGAAGTTCTTCAACGAGCAGAAGGGCTACGGATTCATCGCGCCGGACAATGGTGGCGCCGACGTGTTCGTGCACATCACCGCCCTCGAGCGCGCTGGCCTTCGCACCCTCTCCGAGGGCCAGAAGGTTCAGTTCGACACCGAGAAGGATCGTCGCTCGGGCAAGACGGCCGTTGCGAACATCCAGGCTGTGTAAGGGTTTATCCCTGCGCCTCTGACGAGATCTGAAAAGGCGCGGTGGCTTCGGCTGCCGCGCTTTTCTTTTTTTTAGTACGGCCTACGGGCCGGCGCGCAGTCGCGCGCTCAGGAAGTGGGCGTCATCTCTGTTGCGGCCTACGGGCCGGCGCGCAGTCGCGCGCTCAGGAAGTGGGCGTCATCTCTGTTGCGGCCTACGGGCCGGCGCGCAGTCGCGCGCTCAGGAAGTGGGCGTCATCT
>JAEZRM010000004.1 GCA_023412805.1 Pseudomonadota bacterium
TGATCGTCGAGAAGATCGGCGTGGAACCCACAGGTCAGCCGTTCAACTCGATCCTTGCCACGCAAACGATTCCTCAGGTCTCGGTAAACCCGCTTGTCAATTCCGGCGCCATCGCCGCGGTCAGCCTGCTCAAGGCGCACAGTGCGCAAGAGCGCTTCGAAGCCATCATCGGTTTCTACAACAAGCTGGCCGCGGCCGATCTCAGCGTACTCGAGGACGTCTACGAATCCGAGGCGGCAACGAACCAGCGCAACCGTGCGCACGCGTATATCCTGGCGGCCAGTGGACGCCTCTATTCCGAGCCGATGGAAGCGGTGGATGTGTACACACGCCAATGCTCCATCGGGGTGACCGCCAGGCAGCTCGCGGTGATGGGCGCAACCCTGGCCAATGGCGGTGTCAATCCGTCGACCGGCGAGCGGGTGCTCGATGCGGCCTACGTGCCGAAGGTGCTGGCGATCATGTTGACGGCCGGCTTCTACAACGAAGCGGGGCTGTGGGCCTATACGGCCGGATTGCCGGCGAAGACTGGTGTGGGCGGAGGGATCGTTGCCGTCGTGCCGGGGCGCATGGCGATCGTCGGCTTCTCGCCGCGATTGAACGCCGCCGGCAACAGCGTGCGGGCGATGAAGGCCATCGAGTACATCAGCGAGCAGCTCGGGGCGAGCGTGTTCGGCGGCGGCAGCAGCCGACCGCAACTGCATTGAACTCCGCCGCCGAAACACTGGACCTCGCAGTCATTAGGTATGGGCTCAGCGGGGGCTGAGATGTTTCGCCATACCGCAGGTGGCTCGAGCTGCTGTCTGCGCGCACTTCCACCGGGCCGGGCTCCATGATCACAATCCCCGACCGCCCGGTGTAGGCGAGCAGGCTCATGGGCAATCGCCTCACCGCCCCGCCGTACCCCGCGCGCGGCGCAGCAGATTCAGCACCAGGCCGGCGAATGCCGCGGTCCACGCGGCCAGCGCGAGGCCGAAGAACACCGGCGGCAGGAAGTTCAGGAAGCCGATCCCCATCGCCTCGACCATCCGGTGCGTGCCTGCCGCGTACATGCCGAGCGGGAACACCGCGCCCCTGTCAACGTCGGCTGAATTCTGACCCACTTATCCCTGATTTGGTCGGAGTAAATCTGACCCACCCAGGCCCTCTCACTGCTGTGATTTGGTCGTCCCTTCGACCGTGCTCTTTCGGATGACACCTGCCTTGCGCTTGTCCTTGAGCCGATAGCTGTCGCCCTGGATCTGCACGAAGTGCGCGTGGTGCAAAAATCGATCGAGCATCGCTGCACTCAAGGTCGCATCGTCGGCGAAGGCGCTGGCCCACTGCGCGAAGGGCAGGTTCGAAGTCGGTAGCCGTGCTCGCTCACCAGCCACACGTGCAGCGCGGCGAGGTTGAGAGCCAGATCGCTGTTCTGCTCCCGCCACAAGGCGATCGCCTCGGTCACCGCCTCGGCACGCATCGGCTGAGCGCTGCGTCCGTCCACGGCGCCAGCGGCCATGCGCCGCAGCTGATAGCGCACCGCACCTTCGGTTATCCCGAGCAGTCGGGCAATCTCGCAGTGCGCGAGCTTCTGTCGCGCCAGAGTCTGAATCGTCATACGGGCCTCCAGGTTGAGCTTGCACATCCCCGCCTCCGGACTCGCGCCGCGAGGAGGGAACGGATAAACCCAAACCGGCGACTCGTAAATCTGGATGTCGCCTTAATCGCAATCTACGCTGTCGCCTTACAGCCCTTCGGCGACTGCCGCTGCGTCATCGATAGCGATCAAACCGAAGACGTTCGTGGCAATGCCCACGTCCGCCGCATCATCGACGATGCGCTGCGCGTCCTCGTTCAGGGGCACGTCGCTGAAGTGCTTGACTTCGTAGCCGGGCCAACCGGATGCCCAGCAGAGCAGCGGAACTCGGTGATTGACAAGTTCTCGAAGCAGCGTGGGCGGGTTCATGCCCAGTTCCGGGGCAGCGGTAAGAAGCGGTATGTGCCCCGTTCCCGAGAGTAACGGCGACCCCTTCAAGAGCTTTTCGACGTCCACCGCCATCAGCTGGATAAAACGTTGCTTCCAAACGAGGGCGACTGACAGGCCAACGACCTTGGCCACACCCTGGTCTCGACTTCGCGTCGATACATGCACCTCCCGCTTGCCCACAGACGGCCAGAGGCGGCGAGGAACGAAGATGCGAACGGCGTAGATGCCGCTGGCACCGCGAAAAATATGGCTTGCTGATCCCACTCTGATCCCTATCGTAGTAGGGAAGCGTCAGAGCGGTCCGGCCTCGAGAAAACCTCTTGTCTCAACAGAGCGTTAGTTCTTCTATGGAGCGGGCGATGGGAATCGAACCCACGTCTAAAGCTTGGGAAGCTTTCGTTCTACCATTGAACTACGCCCGCACAGGGCGGATTCTACTTCGTTTCGTGGCGCTGAAGCGGGCCTTCTCCTCGCGGCCTGAGCGCTATTGCGCAAAGCGATGTCGCGTACGCTTGCACACCTCCACTAGCAGCAGCATGACCGGAACCTCGATCAGCACGCCCACCACGGTGGCCAGCGCCGCCCCGGAAGACAGACCGAACAGCATCACCGCAGTGGCGATCGCCACCTCGAAGTGATTCGATGCGCCGATCAGCGCCGCCGGCGCCGCGTCCTCGTATGAAAGCCGCAAGCGGTGTGCAGCCCAGTAGGTGGCGGCGAAGATCACAACTGTCTGGACCAACAGAGGGATCGCGATCCACAGGATGGTGAGGGGTTTGGCAAGGATCACCTCGCCCTTGAACGAGAACAGCAGCACCAGCGTGAGCAGCAGCGCGGTGATCGTGATGGGTGTGAGCAGGTGTAGGAACTTCTCGCGGAACCACAGCTCCCCTCTGGCGCGAATGATCCATTTCCGAGAGAAGTAGCCGGCGACGAGCGGGAGTGCGACATATGCCCCGATCGACAGCAGCAATGCCTCCCAGGGCACCGGCAGCCGTCCGACCCCGAGCAGGAATCCGCCCAGCAGCCCATAGAGCAACAGCATCGTCAGCGAATTGATCGCGACCATCACCAGCGTCAGCCCGTCGTTGCCGCGTGCCAGGTAGCCCCATACCAGCACCATCGCCGTGCAGGGGGCGATGCCCAGCAGGATGCAGCCGGCGAGATAGCTTCGCCATAGCGGCACTTCGAGCATCTTCACGCCTTCGTGCAACACGACGGTGCCGGCGCCATGCGACGCGCCGACGGGAAGATCGAGGCCGAACGGCATCTTCAAGAGGTCGGTTGCCTCTTCTCCGATGAAGGCGCGGAACAAGACGCCGAGAAACAGGAAGGCGATCGCAATCATGGTGAACGGCTTCACTGCCCAGTTCACGAACAGCGTCAGCAGCACCGGCTTCGTACTGCGGCCTGCCCGCACCACCGACGCGAAGTCGATCTTCACCATGATCGGGTACATCATGAAGAACAGGCACACGGCGATCGGGATCGATACGACGGGCGCACCATTCACCTCGATCGCCATTGCGTCGAGCGTGCGTGCGAAGTCGGGGGCGATTTTCCCGAGCAGGATTCCGCCGGCGATGGCGAAGCCGATCCACACGCTCAGGTAGCGTTCGAACAGGCTCTTCATCCGACGCGGTGTGGCATCGGTCTGCGGGGAAGCGATCGTCGTCATGGGCCGGCTGTACATGGACATGAGAGGGGCCTTGACATCCTACTACATTTGGACAATTATGGAATCATGGATACGCACGATGCTGTCACCGCTTTGGGCGCGCTGGCTCAGGAGACGCGCCTGGGGATCTTCCGCCTGTTGGTCGAAGCGGGCCCGGAAGGGATGCCGGCAGGAGCGATCGCCGAATCGCTTGGCGTCGCGCCCGCCACGTTGTCCTTCCACCTGAAGGAGCTCAGTACTGCCGGCCTGACCCATGCGCGGCAGGAGGGCCGATTCGTGATCTACGGCGCGGATTTCGAGCGCATGGCCGCGCTGATGACGTACCTGACCCGTAACTGCTGCAAGGGCATGCCGAGCGACTGCCTGGAGACGATGGAGACTGCCCTGGCGCGTTGCTGCCCTGCCCCAACGAAACGCTCGACGAGGAGTCGATGATGAAACGCTTTCATGTGCATGTATCGGTCGAGGATCTCGACGCCAACATCCGCTTCTACTCCACCGTGTTCGGGCAGGCGCCGTCCGTGCGCAAGGACGACTATGCGAAGTGGATGCTCGATGACCCGCGCATCAACTTCGCGGTGTCACGGCGCGGCGCCGCCCCGGGGCTGGATCATCTTGGCGTCCAGGTGGAGTCGGAACAGGAACTGAGCGCCTTGCGCGCACAGGTCGGCGGCGCCGAGATAGCAGCGCTCGATCAGGCGGGCGCCAACTGCTGCTATGCGAAGTCGGACAAGTACTGGATCAAAGATCCGCAGGGCATCGCCTGGGAAACATTCCATACGCTCGACTCCATTCCCGTGTTCGGCGCCGATACCCTGCAGCAGACTGCGGAGAATGGCGCGAACTGTTGTTCGCCCGATCCTGCAGGGCTCGCAGCCGACTGCTGCGCACCGTCCATCGCGGACAGGAACTCCGGCGACCAGGCCGCCGCGAAGTCGGCCTGCTGCGGCTGAGCGCGAGTAGCAGATGGAACCAAGGAAGCTCAACGTCCTGTTCCTGTGCACGGGTAACACCTCGCGAAGCATCATCGCCGAAGCGCTTCTCAACGCGATCGGTGGGGAGCGCTTCCGCGGCTACAGCGCGGGAAGCTTCCCGAAAGGCATGGTGAATCCCTATGCCCTCGATCTGCTGCACCGCAATCGACTGCCCGTCGAGGGACTGCGCAGCAAGAGCTGGGACGAATTCTCCGGCCCCGGTGCCCCGCCGCTCGACTTCGTCTTCACGGTATGCGATCAGGCCGCGGGCGAAGTGTGCCCGGTCTGGCCCGGTCAGCCGATGAGTGCACACTGGGGAAT
>JAEZRM010000007.1 GCA_023412805.1 Pseudomonadota bacterium
ACCCCCTCGAGATACCGCCCCACGGCAGCGGGCTCCCCGACGGGATATTCTCCGCCGACGGGCGCTGGCTCAATTTCGTCTTGAAGCGCGAGGACACGGGATCGCGAGTGGTGTACGCGTTCTCTACGACGGGAGACGAGCCGCCTCGAGGTTTCGAGGCCTGCCGCTTGGCTCCCAACCTTAGCGGCGAGGGTTGCTGGCCACATGGCTGGCTATGGTCCGGCGCAACACTGTTCGCGCACCGTCCGGAGGGCGACGCGTACACGCTCGAAGCTTGGAGCCCGGCGACGGGCGCGAGCTCCACCCTGGGCGACGTGGAGATCACGAACTGGCTGGGACGAGGGAGCTCACGCGTCCTTACTCGGGACCAAAACTCGGGTCGCACCGCCGTCGTCGACTTACGCGATGTCTCTTCGCCCGTGTTGATCGACGTACCGACGGCCGACCAGCCGTCGTTCTTCGGGACAACGCGATCGCCCGATGGACGTTGGCTCGTGCTCGGGCACCAAGACGACCTTCAGGGGTGGTTCGACGTCGTCGACTTGCAGGCCACGCCGCCCTGGCAGGCGCGCGAGCTCTATCGCATAGACGGATCCATCAAGGACCGCAGCTTCGGCTGGTCGCCCGGTGGCAGTTTCATCTTCATGTATCCCCAAGGCGAGTCGGACCAGCCGGCACGCATTCGCCGTATCGATCTCGAGACCGGCAATCAGGGCTCATTCGAGGACAACCCTCCTCGGGAACTGCCAGACGGCAGTCTATTCCCTTGGATCTGGGAGACCACGATTGCCTACGACGATCGGACGGCCGCCATCGACCGCAACGGCACCCTCGCCATCTGGCGAATGGATCGGCCGAGGGAGAGTGCCACCATCCTCGACGGCGTTCCCGCATCCGTCATCGTCATGTGGGTTCCGGATAGACGAGGACGATAGCCAAGGCGGGCGGAGGCATCATCGCTTCTCGCCCCTGGAAGCATCGACCGGCGCGGAACATGGACCGCCGTCGCGGGCCGCTGGCTGACGGTCAGTTCGCGCTGTCGACACATACCTTCGATGCGCTGCAGTCCTCGAGCGCCGAGATCGCGTCCACGATGTTCTGGGCGCCGGCCGAGCACGCGTAGTTCTTCGCGCGGTCGACGCAGAGCTCGTAGCGGCTGTCGTCGATCCGGCCCGAGCCGCACTTGTCCGCCGGCCAGAGGTCCGCGGCCTTCGTATGGAAGTCGGCCTCGCAGTCGCTCGCAGTCGCGTACTTCTGCCCGCTCGCACTGCCGTAGCCAGGGCAGCCTGCGCCGGTGTCACCGTATCGATTGCATACGGCGCTCGCGAGGGAGTCGATCCTCGACTCGCGCGACGGCTCCACCACCGTATCGTCGGCGGCATCACCATCGCAGGCGGGAGTGAGCGCAAAAATGAGAGCAACGGTCGAAAAACATCGCTTCGAAAGGTTCATGCTCGCAGTTGCAGCAACGAGCATGCCCTCCGCAGTAGGCGAAATTCTCGACGTCGGCCGTCGCGATGCGTGACGTGTTGCCCCGAACGTGACACCGCGATGCACGAGCGACCGCCCGCGAGCGGACCACGCCTCAGGATCCGCGCCGAGCCGCTCATTCACGAACAAAACGCTTCGGCGTACGTGAGCGCTGGGCCCGCGTACGCCGAAGGGAGTTACGCCTCGTAGCGGAGGTCGGCATCGCGCGCGACCTCCACTACGAAGCGCGGTTCGCTCAGATGCGCTCGAACAGAGCGGCAGCGCCCTGGCCGCCGCCGATGCACATCGAGACGATGCCCCACTTCTTGTTGGTGCGGTGCAGGCCGTGGAGGAGCGTCGCGGTGAGCTTCGCACCGGTGCAGCCGAGCGGGTGACCGAGCGCGATCGCTCCGCCGCTGACGTTCAGCTTCTCGTCGGCGATGCCGAGCTCACGCGCGCAGTAGACTGCCTGGCACGCGAACGCCTCGTTGATCTCGAACATGTCGATCTGATCGATCTTCATGCCCGTCTTCGCGAGGAGCTTCGTGATCGCCGGGATCGGGCCGATGCCCATGATCGCCGGATCGACGCCCGCCGTCGCGAAGCCGCGGAGGTAGCCGAGCCCGGTGACGCCGAGCGACTTCGCCTTGTCCCCGCTCATGACGAGGGCTGCGGCCGCGCCGTCGGAGAGCGGCGAGCTGTTGCCCGCGGTGACCGAGCCCTTGAGCGAGAACGCCGGCTTGAGCGACGCGAGGCCCTCGGCGGTCGTGTCCGGACGCGGGAGCTCGTCCTGCTCGAACGTGAAGGCCGTCTTCTCGTTGCCCGAATAGCGGTACGCGGTGACGGGAACGATCTCCTTGGCGAAGATCTTCTTCTCGATCGCCGCCGACGCCTTCTTCTGGCTCGCGAGGGCGAACTTGTCCTGGTCCTCGCGGCTCACGTTGAACTTGGCGGCGACGTTCTCCGCCGTGATGCCCATCGGCGTGTAGCCCGACGCGGCCTTCTCCATCGCCTCCGGCGACGCGCTGAGCTTGTTGCCGGTCATCGGCACCATGCT
>JAEZRM010000030.1 GCA_023412805.1 Pseudomonadota bacterium
GGGACACCCTCCCGAACCCACCCGCCTTTATGACTTGAACACCCAGGCGAGACCTGACCGCATGGCCGCCGCGGACATAGCACCACTATAGAAGGCGATTGCACCCGTTTCCTGAGCGCGCGACTGCGCGCCGGCCGGTAGGCCGTCCTTCAAAAAACAGCCCCGCCGCGGGCATACCGCCACGCTGTGGTTGCGAAGCACCCCTTCCCAGCCGCCTGCGGCAGAAAGAGATCAAGAACAGCTTCCGCCGCCGAGCGCGCAGAACTTCGCGCAGTGCGGATGGCAGAGTTTAACGCTGCCATTCTCGAACATGCCGCCGCCGGCCTGTGCGGCATCTCCGAGCGTTGCCCCCATCTCGAAGGCGCGCTCATAGGGCAGCAGCGTACAGGGCACCACGGACGGCCGCTCAGCGCCCTTGCGCTTCACGATCATGCGGCTCTTTGCGCACATGAGGTCGCCGGGCTTCTTGCCGAGGATCTGCCAACATCCAACGCTGATTTCGGGCACATCATGGCTGCCGTCCATCTCGGGTAGCAGCACAAGGGCGTGCGCATCCTCCGGATCTATCTGCCAGCCGCGCTCCGCGATCAGCGCCGCATAGCCGGCACGCATGTCGCCCTCGGGCTCGTTCCAGCACGTACGGCCGGCGATGGCCGTCCTAAAACCTTCCCGCGACAGCCAATCGATGGCTTCCAGCGACTTCGCGAACGTGCGCGGCCCGCGCTCGGCCTCGTGAAGTTGGCGCGTGTGGTGGTCGAGGCTGACGCGCACGGTGAGGCGATCGCCGTAGCTCGTCCGTAGAGCGAGGAGGCCCTTCTTGAGCCGCGGGCGCAGCATGGGCTGCAGCCCATTCGTCAGCACGAGAACCTGAAAGCCGCCCGCGAGAGCCGCGTCGAGCATCGGAATGATATCGGGGTTCATGAACGGCTCGCCGCCCGTGAAGCCGATCTCGATGGTGCCGAGATCGTCCCGCGCGATCTCGTCGAGAAAGCCACGCACCTCGTCGGCCGTCAGATAGACGAGGCGATCGTTGGTCGGGCTCGATTCGATGTAGCAGTTGCGGCAGGTGATGTTGCAGAGCGTGCCGGTGTTGAACCAGAGCGTGTGCAGCGTCTCCAATTCAACGCTCGCCCGACGCTCGCCACGTACAGTCCAATCCGGATCCTGAAACTTGGCCTTCTCGCGTACAACCGCTTCAGTCCGTCCTTCGGCATCGGCAAGCGCCACCCGCGTCCTCCTGCTCTGCTCCTGACGAGGCGACACGCTAGCAATGACGTGCCATCCCCGGAACTCACATAGAATTTATCCCGTGACGCCTCAGCCGAAGATGAATGGAAGCTGGCGCGGCCCACGCACGGTCCCTTCCGACCACGTCACGGGAATGGCCGGATCGAGGCGGAATTCCGGGATGCGCTTCAGCCATTCCTCGATGGCAACCGTCATCTCCAGGCGCGCGAGGTTAGAGCCGACGCAGCGATGAATGCCGAGGCCGAAAGCCGAATGGCGGTTCTCCTGTCGGTCGATGATCACCTTGTCGGGATCGGGAAACATCGCCGGATCGCGATTTGCCGCAGGGAACGACAGCAGCACCATGTTGCCTTTCTTGATCGGACAACCCTCGATGACTGTATCCTGCACCACCTCGCGCGCCATGGTCACGGGCGCATAGGCGCGCAGGAACTCCTCGATAGCCGTCGGCATGAGCTGTGGCTCGGCAACGAGTCGCTCACGATCCGCGGGCGTCTTCGCGAGATGCCAGAGGCTCGAACCGATACCGCTCCACGTCGTGTCGATCCCTGCGATCAGGAGCAGACGGATCATACCGAGCACTTCCTGCGGCGGCAGCGGCTGGCCGTCCTGGCGCGCCATGATGATGCGGCTGATGAGATCGTCACCCGGCCTCTTCGTGCGCGCTTCGACGTATCCCGCGAAGTACATGCTCATTTCGTGCACGGCCTTCATGAGGATGTCGTCGTCGGTGATGCCGAGCTCCAGGATCTCGTGAATCCATTGAATGAACTGGTCGCCGTCACTCTCCGGCACGTCGAGCATGTGGGCGATGACGCGTACCGGAATATGCCGCGTGTACATCTGAGCCGCATCGCAACGACCGTCGGCGATGAACTTGTCGATCAACTCATTGCAAATGGCGCGCGCCCGCGGTTCGAGCTTCTTCATTTCGTCGGGCGTGAAGGGCGGCAGCAGGAGTTGCTTGGCCGGCTTGTGGTGCGGCGGATCGGATGAGATCGGCGGCGAGGGCATAGGTGGCTCGGGCCGCACTTCGCGCACGACCACGCGCCGCGACGAGAAATTCTTTGTGTCGTAAGCGATGGCCTTCACCGCGGCGTAGCTCGTCGGCAGGTAGGCGCCGAGGTAGCGCTCAGTGTGGGCGATCGGGCATTTGCCGCGCAGTTCATCCCAGATGGGAAAAGGATCGTCGCGCCACTGGGGATCGAGGTGATCCCAATCGGTCGTCCAGTCGGTGACCGGCGGGCGGGTTCGAGGAGCGGATTCCTGGCTCATGGCTAGCGTCCCCTACTCCTCGATGATTTCGACGGCCATCTCGGGGCAATTAGCCCGCGCGAGGTAGGCGGCTTCGAGCTGGTCCTCGGGCACGATACCGTCTCCGATTTCCTTGGAGTTACCGTACTCGTCGAGTTCGAAGAGCGCTGGCGCCAGTGCCTTGCAGCGGTTGTGCCCCTGGCACTTTTCGGGATCGACCCGGACCCGCACGACCTTCCCTCCCGCCATGACGTTTCCTCCTTATTTTGCTTATTTAGAATGCTTATGGTCTACCTCTCGGCCAGCCCGCGCAAGCCCATCCTTGGACTGAGCACTGTTCTGGTCCTCTCCAGGGGGCTGCCCCTTACGTTGACAGGCAGCAGCGGCTAAGCGTAGGACCGGCCACTTCAATTCACGATCAAAGATACGGCTCAGACATGCTCGAGAAGACCTATTCGCCCGCCGAGATCGAGGCGCGCGTCAACACGGATTGGGAAAAGGCCGACGCCTTCAAGGCGGGACGGCCCGATCGCGCCGGGGCTGAGACCTATTGCATCGTCATTCCGCCACCGAATGTGACCGGCTCCCTTCACATCGGGCACGCGCTCAACAATACGCTGCAGGATATTCTGTGCCGCTATCAGCGGATGATGGGGAAGGATGTTCTCTGGCAGCCGGGCACGGATCACGCCGGCATTGCGACGCAACTCGTCGTCAGCCGACAACTCGCCGAAAAGCAGATCCAGTACAAGGACCTCGGCCGCGAGACCTTCATCGAAAAGGTCTGGGAGTGGAAGGCCCAGTCGGGCGGCACGATCCTCAATCAGTTGAAGCGCCTGGGCGCTTCTTGCGATTGGAGCCGCGAGCGCTTCACGATGGACCCCGGCTTGTCGGAGGCCGTGCTCAAGGTCTTCGTCGATCTGTATCGGCAGGGACTGATCTATCGCGACAAGCGGCTCGTGAACTGGGACCCGGCCTTCCAGTCGGCCATCTCGGATCTCGAAGTCGAGCAGCGCGAGCACACGGGCACGTTCAAGTGGTCGCCGGATCTCAAGGATAAGGACGGCAACCCTGTCGCCTTCGACGGCGCTGCTTTGGCCAAGGTGCTGGCACGCGATCCGAACGGGCATATGTACTACATCCGCTATGCCATTGCGGGGAGTCCGGATGAGTTCGTTACCGTCGGCACGACGCGCCCCGAGACCATGCTCGGCGACACCGGCGTCGCCATCCATCCGGACAACGAGAAGCTCCAGCACCTCATCGGCAAGAAGGCCATCCTGCCGCTCGTCGGGCGCGAGATTCCGATTGTCGGCGATACGTATGCCGATCCCGAGAAGGGCACGGGCGCGGTCAAGATCACGCCGGCGCACGACTTCAACGACTGGGATGTGGGCAAGCGTACCGGCCTCGACGTCATCAACATCATGGATACGACGGCGAAGCTCAACGAGAACGCACCTGAGGCCTATCGTGGTCTCGATCGTTTCGATGCGCGCGCGCGCGTCGTCGCGGATCTGTTTGCGCTGGGCGTGCTCGAAAAGATCGAGCCGCACACGCACACCGTCCCGCACGCCCAGCGCGGCGATGCGGTCGTCGAGCCATGGCTCACTGACCAGTGGTACGTCGATGCGGCGATGCTCGCGAAGCCCGCCATGGCCGCCGTCCGCTCCGGCAAGACGACGTTCGTCCCGGAGAAGTACGCCGCCGACTACTTCCGCTGGCTCGAGAACATCCAGCCATGGTGCGTCTCGCGTCAGCTCTGGTGGGGTCATCAGATCCCGGCATGGTACGGCCCCGACGGCAAGCACTTCGTCGCGCATGACGAGGCGGAAGCCGCTGAGCAGGCCAAGAAGCACTATGGCGAGGCGGTTGCGCTCACGCGCGATTCCGACGTCCTCGACACCTGGTTCTCGTCCGCGCTGTGGCCGTTCTCGACGCTCGGCTGGCCCGACGAGACGAAGGAGCTCGGCCGCTTTTATCCGACGAGCTGCCTTGTCACGGGCTTCGACATCATCTTCTTCTGGGTTGCCCGCATGATGATGATGGGCACGCACTTCATGAAGGAGGTGCCCTTCCGCGACGTCTTCATCCACGGCCTCGTCCGCGACGAGAAGGGCCGCAAGATGTCGAAGACGCTCGGCAACGTCATCGACCCGCTCGAACTCGTCGAGAAGTACGGCGCCGACGCGCTGCGCTTCACGCTGGCCGCTCTCACGACGCAGGGCCGCGACGTGAAGCTCACCATGGCGCGCGTCGAGGGCTATCGTAATTTCGCGACCAAGCTATGGAATGCTGCGCGCTTCCTCGAAATGAACGAGTGCCGCCGAGTCGAGGGCTTCGATCCGAAGACCATCAAGCACCGCCTCAATCGCTGGATTGCCGGCGAGACCGAGCGGGCTGCCGGCGAGGTCGAAATCGCGATCAAGGCCTACAAATTCAATGAGGCTGCCGGCGCCGCCTATCAGTTCGTCTGGGGCATCTTCTGCGACTGGTATGTCGAGCTGGCAAAGCCGCTTCTGACCGGCGATGACGCTGTCACAGTCGCGGAGACGCGGGCAACCGCAGCCTGGGCGCTCGACCAGATCCTGCCGCTGCTGCATCCCTTCATGCCCTTCATCACGGAAGAGCTGTGGGCCAATACCGCCGAAGGCGGACCGCCGCGCAAATCGCTCCTTGCGCTCGCGCCTTGGCCGCGCCTGCTCGGGCTCTCCGATCCCGAGGCGGATGCGGAGATCGGTTGGGTCGTGTCGCTGGTCTCGGAAGTGCGCTCAGTGCGCGCTGAAATGAACGTCCCGGCCGGCGCCAAGGTGCCGCTTGTCATCGTCGGCGCGAATGCAGAAACGCGTGCGCGCGCCGAACGTCATGACGAAACGCTGAAGCGCCTCGCGCGCCTCGATGCCATCACGTTCGAGGCCGCCGCACCGAAAGGTGCAGCTCAGATCGTCGTCGGCGAAACGACCGCAGCCATTCCGCTCGCCGGCGTCATCGACATGAGCGCGGAGGCCAAGCGCCTCGCCAAGGAGATCGACAAGACGGTCGTCGAGATCAAGAAAGTCACGGATCGCCTCGGCAACCCGCAGTTCATGGCCAAGGCACCCGAAGACGTGATCGACGAACTTCGTGAGCGTCAGTCGGATTTCGAAACCCGCCAGGACAAGCTCAAGGCCGCCCTCGCGCGCGTCGAAGCTGCCGCCTGAAAGACGATGAGCGACGACGATGTACGTTCCGGAACACTTCAAGCTGGGTGATGTCGCCGAGCAGCACGCGCTCATGCGCGCCTATCCCTTTGCGGCGCTCATCACCATGAGTGATGCTGCTTACGAGGTTACGCATCTGCCGACGGTGCTCAAATCCGAAGGTGCGCTCGGCGTCGTCGAGTGTCACGTCTCACGCGCCAATCCGCACTGGAAGGAAATCGCCAAGAGCGGTCGCGGCCTCCTGATCTACACCGGCCCCGAAGCCTACATCACGCCGAACTGGTATCCTTCCAAGGCCGCGCACGGCAAGGCCGTTCCCACATGGAACTATGCCGTCGTGCACGCGCATGGGAAAGCCGAGATCATCGATGACCGTGAATGGCTCGTGCGCCACGTCGGCGAGTTGACCAATCAGCACGAACGCGGCACGGCGGAACCATGGGCGATCACCGACGCACCGGGTAACTACATCGAGGTGATGTCGCGCGGCATCGTCGGGATGCGCTTCACCATCGGGCGCCTCGAAGGCAAGGCCAAGATGAGCCAGAACCGCGAGTTGCCGGATCGCGCTGGCGTCGTCGCGGGCCTTAAACAGCGAGGCTCCGAGGCCGATGCCAAGGTCGCTGATCTCGTCGCCTCGGAGGCCGAAAAAGCCAAAGGCGGCTGATCGGTCACACCTCGACGGCCCTAGACGGCCCCCGGACGGCAATGACAAGGCTCCTTGGAACCGCTAAAAGCCCGCGCCATGAGCCAAGCCAGCACTCCTCGGATCGCCAAGAAGACCTCGAAGCCCCTGCCCAAGGCAGCGGCCGGCCCCCGCCTGCGCAAGATCAAGGCACCGCCCAAGGTAGGCTTCGTCTCGCTCGGATGCCCGAAGGCGCTGGTCGACTCCGAGCGCATCATTACGCGGCTGCGCGCCGAGGGCTATCAGATCGCCCCAAACTACGACGGCGCCGACGTGGTCGTCGTGAATACCTGCGGCTTCCTCGATTCCGCCAAGCAGGAGAGCCTCGAAGCCATTGGCGAAGCCATGGCCGAGAACGGTCGCGTCATCGTCACCGGCTGCTTCGGCGTCGAGAAGGATGTGATTCGTCAAGCGCATCCGGGTGTGCTCGCCATCACCGGCCCGCATCAGTACGAAGCGGTGATGGAGGCCGTCCACGATGCCGTGCCGCCGCTGCACGATCCCTTTCTCGATCTCGTGCCACCCGAGGGCCTGCGTCTCACACCACGCCACTACGCTTATCTCAAGATCTCGGAAGGTTGTAACAACCGCTGCACGTTCTGCATTATTCCATCACTGCGCGGCGACCTTGTCAGTCGGCCTGCCAATCACGTGATGACGGAAGCAGAGCGTCTCGTGAAAGCGGGCGTTAAGGAATTGCTCGTGATCAGCCAGGATACGAGCGCCTACGGCCTCGATCTGAAGTACGCGACGAGCCCGTGGAAAGGCGCGCCGCTCTCGGCCCGCTTCCTCGATCTGACGAAGGCCCTCGGCGATCTCGGCGCGTGGGTGCGCCTGCACTACGTCTATCCCTATCCGCACGTCGATCAGGTCATTCCGCTCATGGCCGAGGGGAAGATCCTCCCCTATCTGGACATTCCCTTTCAGCACGCGAGCTCGAACGTCTTGAAGGCCATGAAGCGTCCGGCAGCGATCGCCAAGACGCTCGACCGGCTCAAGTCCTGGCGCAATGTCTGTCCCGATCTCGCCATCCGCTCGACGTTCATCGTCGGTTTCCCGGGCGAGACCGATGAGGACTTCCAGTATCTGCTCGATTGGCTGGGCGAAGCGCGTCTCGATCGCGTCGGCTGCTTCAAGTACGAGCCGGTGGCGGGCGCCGTCGCGAATGATCTCGCGGGCGCCGTACCCGACGAAGTCAAGGAAGAGCGCTGGCATCGCCTCATGCAGGCGCAGCAGAAGATTTCCGAGGAGATCATGACGGCGCGCGTCGGTCGTACCGTTCAGGTGCTCATCGACGAGGTGGATGAGGATGGGGCCGTCGGCCGCTCGATCTGGGACGCCCCGGAGATCGACGGTTCCGTCTTCCTGAACGGTGCCGAGGGCCTCTCCGCTGGCGACCTGCTGGAAGCCGAGATCATTGCAGCGGACGCCTATGATCTGTGGGCGGAGCCGATCACGAAGTCGTGATCTTTGTTTCAGAAGCCGCCTGCGACGGAAGCCGCAATCCCATTGCGTTTGAACGGCATGATCGCACCGCTCAGCTCTTTCTACGGCTGTTAGGTGAGGTTCAGCTTCAGGCCATCATTCCGTCCAAAGATGCCGGAATGTATGGGGGATAAAGGCCGAATCGGCTTGGATAGCCGATGGCCCCGCCAGCTTTCTCTCATCGGCGGCGCAACTCAGGGGACGTAACATGAAGAAGACTTTGATGGCGGCCGCTTTCGTGCTCGCCGGTGCCGGCTTCGCTCTGCCGACGCAGGCAAGCGCAGCTGCTTTCTCGCCGGGCATCGCAGGCGCAGCAGCGGATAACGCCAATTCGATGATCGTCGATGTGCGCGACCGTCGCCGATATCGTCGCGGTGGACGCGCGTGGCACCGTGGCTATTCCGGCCGCCGCTACAGCCGCCGACCGCACTACGGCACCATCGTCGGCGGCATTGCGCTCGGCGCGCTGCTCGCTGGCTCGGCTTATGCTTATGCTCAGCGTCCGCCGGCTCCCGGTCTCTGCTGGTACTGGGCCGACCCGTACGAGCGCCAGGGCTATTGGGACTACTGCTGAGCCCCAACGGCAGAGCAGGATTTCGACAGGTGCAGCGCTCGGCGCTGCACCTTCTTTCATTCTATGAGCGGCGCGGCCAGATGGCCGGTGTAGTGGAGTATTCGCCATGGATCAGCACCTCATGAAGAAGACGGCGATGGCCGCCCTGCTGGCATTCGCCGGCTTGAGCCTGACTGCCTATTCGCCAGCGGAAGCCGCAGTTCTGGTGCCATCAAAGAATGCCGCTACGAGCGGAGGCGATGCGCTCGTCACTCACGTTCGCCGTGGCGGCGGCAGTTACTCCGGAGGCGGCCGTGCCTCGGGCGGCAGCCGCTCGTTCAGCTCCAGTGGGAGTCGCTCCTTCGGATCGGGAGGCGGCCGCTCATCTGGTAGTGCCGGCCGATCATTCCGCGGCAGCGGCGGCTCTGCCGTCCGCTCGGGCCGATCATCATCCTTCCGCGGCGCCTCGGCAGCTCGCAGCTCAAATCAGTTCCGTGGCGCACGCTCCAGCCAGACATTTCGCGCCAACCCAGCGCTTCGACGCGACTCCGCTGTCCGCTCGGGTCGCGCTGTTCACCGTCGCGGCTACCGGCCGCCCGGTGCCCGGCGCTGGCATCCGCGCCATCACGCGCACCGCAAATGGCATCGCCGCCCCTACTACGGCTACATCATCGGCGGCGTCACGATCGGCGCGATACTCGCAGCTTCGGCCTACTACGCCTATGCCGATGAGCCACCTGCGGATGGACTTTGCTGGTATTGGGCAGATCCCAGCGAGACCCGTGGATACTGGGACTACTGCGACGATCCCTACTGACGCGGATCGTCCATCGCGAGGTCGCGCCCCATGAACAGAACGGTATTGCCGTCCCAGGCGACCTCGCGCAAAGCCACGAATCCGCAGCGCTGATAGAAGCTCACATTGCGCGACGTCGCACCGGTGACGATGTGCAGGCCGGGGGCGCGCCGTACTGCGGCTTTAGCCGCGAAGGCTTCGATCAGCCGTGCGCCAATGCCCCGACTACGCCATTCCGGATCCAGATTGATGTGCAGGTGCGCCGGGTAGCGCATCGTGAGATCGGCGAGCTCGGCGAAGTAGCTGATGTCGTCGAAGCGATCCGTGGTCGCGGGATCGTCGAGGCTGCCGATCAGATAGCCGGCGATGCTGCCATCCTCCGTGCGCGCCACGAACGCGCACGCTCGGTCATGGAGGAGATAGCGCCCGAGCCAACGCTCGTGAAACGCTGCCCGCGCCGCGTCGTTCGCGAAAGCTGTCCGCCCGCTGCCCTGAAAGAATATGCGCTCGACCTCGCGGAGACTCTCTGGAGTTGCATCATCACCCAGCGGCTCGATCCGAACCATGAGGCCCTCACCGTGCGGTTCCGCCCACTGCGGCAGCGTTCCAGCTTTGCACGCCGAGAGGCTTCTCGCCACCCGGGCAGCATGGTGCTATGCCACCGGAAAACCCTTACGGCAAAGCGAGCGGACACGTGGCGCGCCTCTCTGCAACCATCGTCGGCGGCGGCATATTCGGGCTCTGGCAGGCTTACGTGCTGGCGCGCCGCGGCCACGAGGTGACGCTCCACGAGGCCATGACAGAGGCCGAGACGGGCGGCGCGAGCCGGTTCGCCGGCGCCATGCTCGCCCCCTATTGCGAAGCCGAGGGCGCGGAGCCGATCGTCCAGGAGCTGGGTGTCCGCGGGCTGGCTTTGTGGCGCGCCGCCGTTCCCGACATCGTCATGAACGGTAGTCTCGTCGTGGCGGCCCCCCGCGACCAGGGCGAACTCGTCCGTTTCGCGCGCATGACTGAGGGACACTGCACAGTCGATGCGGCCACAGTCGACACCCTCGAACCGGATCTTGCGGGCCGTTTCGGTCGCGCGCTTTGGTACCCCGACGAAGGCCATATGGAACCGCGGCGCGTTCTGACCTTTCTCGTGGGGGAAATTCGCCGCCTCGGCGGCACGCTGCGCTTCGGTTCGGCCGTTCCGGCACCCGTCTGGCGCGCTGCGAGCGATGGCGGGGTGGTGATCGATTGCCGCGGTCTTGCCGCGCGTGAGGACCTGCCTGAACTGCGCGGCGTGCGCGGCGAGATGGCTGTTCTGCGTAGCCGCGAAGTTCGCCTCTCGCGACCCGTACGCCTTCTGCATCCGCGTTTCGGGCTCTATGTCGTGCCCTGGAGCGATGATCGTTACATGGTCGGCGCCACGGTGATCGAGCGCGACGATGCGGGTCCTGTTACAGTGCGCTCGGCCCTCGATCTGTTCGGCACGGCCTATGCCCTGCACTCCGGATTTGGTGAAGCTGAAATTCTCGAACTTTCGTCGGGCGTGCGTCCGGCATTTCCCGACAATGTGCCCCGCATTGTGGCCAGAGGCCGCCGCCTGATCGTCAACGGCGCTTTCCGTCATGGCTATCTGCTGGCACCTGTCATGGCCGAGATCGCCGCCGCCTATCTCGAAACCGGTGTCCTCCACCCGATCCTCCACGTGGAGTGACACACCGGCACGATCGCACAGGAGAGCCTCATGAAGCTCGCGACACTGCGCAATGGCACGCGTGACGGCGAACTTGTGATCGTCTCGCGCGATCTCACGAAGGCTGTACGGACGGCTGATACGATCGCCGGCCTTGGCACCATGCAGCAGCTCCTCGACGACTGGGACACCTACGCCCTCGCTACCGAGCGCATATCAGCCGAGCTCGATGCCGTATCGGAGAACAACGGCGCACAGCGCCTGCCCATCATGGCCTTCGAGGCGCGTCATGCCATGGCGCCGCTGCCGCGCGCCTATCAATGGGCGGATGGATCGGCCTACATCAATCACGTAGAACTCGCCCGCAAAGCACGTGGCGCCGAGATGCCGGCAAGCTTCCATACCGACCCGCTCATGTATCAGGGCTGCTCGGATGTCTTCATCGGTGCCATGGAGCCGGTGCCGGTCGCGGATGAGGCCTCAGGCATCGATCTCGAAGGCGAACTCGCCGTGATCGTCGGCGATACGCCCATGGGCACCACGCCGGACGAAGCCCTCGAGCATGTGCGCCTCATCACCCTCGTCAACGACATCTCGCTGCGCAATCTCATTCCGAACGAGATTGCCAAGGGTTTCGGGTTCTTCCACGGTAAGCCGGCCTCTTCGTTCGCACCCGTCGCCGTCACGCCCGACGAGCTCGGCACGGCATGGCGCGACGGCAAGGTCCATCTTCCGATGCTGGCGAGCATCAACGGCCGGCTGATCGGCCGCCCCAATGCCGGGCTGGAGATGACCTTCTCGTTTGCGGATCTGATCGCGCACGCCGCCAAGACGCGCCGCCTCGGCGCCGGTACGATCATCGGCTCGGGCACTGTCTCCAACAAGCTCGATGGCGGCCCCGGCAAGCCCGTCGACGAAGGTGGTGCGGGCTACACCTGCCTAGCTGAAGTCCGCGTCGTCGAAACGCTCCTGACGGGCGCGCCCAAGACGCCGTTCCTTCGTTTTGGGGATCGCATGAAGCTCGAAATGCGCGACGCGGCAGGCGCCAGCATCTTCGGCGCCATAGATCAGGTGATCGTGCGGTATGAGGGGGGCTGAACGGCCTCGAATTCCATGGCTTTGGCAGGGCTGATCTGCCTCCCGGGCCCGACTGCCCCATTGGCTCGACCGCCACCCCTCAGTATGCTCAGTACGAGATAGCCGGACCGCTTCCGGACTTCAGAAATTCGACGACAGGAGGAAATCAATGTCCTACACGCTCGAAGCGCTCGCGAACGACATCCGCTCGACGCTCAAGTCGGGCGCCATATCCGAGACCGGCCCCAAAGTCGTCGGCCTCGTCGAGAAGGCGCTCAAGGACCAGGACTTCATCAAGACCAATCTCGGACGCCCGAACATGAAGACCCGCGAAGTCATCTTCGAGGATCCCGAGACAGGCTTCTGCGTCTGTGCGCATACGTATGAGGGCGCCGCGACCTCGCCCGCTCATGACCATGGCCCGAGCTGGGCCATCTACGGCCAGGCCGAAGGCGTCACCGAGATGACCGACTGGAAGATCATCAAGAAGGGTTCGGGCGAGGATCCCTCCCTCGTCGAAGCCGTCCGGACGTACAAGCTCGAGCCGGGTATGGCCAAGTTCTACGACGTTGGCGCCGTCCACTCGCCGAAGCGCGATGCTGCGACGAAGCTCATCCGCGTCGAGGGCAAGAACCTCGACACCGTGAAGCGTTCAAACATCAAAGCTGCCTGACGCTCGGAACGTCTCTAGCGGCGGGCAGACACCACGAACGGTTGGATGCCACCAACTAAGTACATTCCCCAGGGTTGCCCCCTGGGGAAATTGTAGGCTAAAGCGTCGGACCTTAAATGCGACCAGCACCCACGCCGATCTCGAAGTCGCATTTAAGGTCTAAAGACGCTTTAGTGCCATAGTATGCTAAAGCAACTTTGGGCTTGAAAATCACTCCTCGCCTAGCCACGAACTGAGGTGATTTTCTAGTCCGTTGCTTTAGTACGAAAGTTCAAATTCGCGCCCTGGGGAGGAAGCGATGCAAGAGAAGGGAGCCGCGCCCGATGGCTGGGATGCGGCGGGGCGGAGCCTAGCTCGCGACCGAGGGTCCACATCTGACGGAAGGAGCGGCGCGGCATGCGCTTGATCTCCTTCGGCACCATCCTCTTTCTCTTCTGGCTGGCCCTTTCCGGCTACTTCAAGCCTTTCCTTCTCGGTGGCGGCATTGTCTGCACCCTCTTCGTGCTCTACGCCGCGCGCCGCATGAAGCTCATGGATAGCGAAAGCTATCCCGCCCACCTGTTTTCTGCCGCATTGACCTACTGGCCCTGGTTGCTTTGGGAGATCGTCAAGGCGGGCTGGGCCGTGACCAAGGCTGTGCTGCGCCCCAAGCTCGACATTTCGCCGACAATGACGCGCGTCGCCGCCTCGCAGGTGACGCCTGCCTGCATCGCCACATACAGCAACTCCATAACGCTCACGCCCGGCACCATCACCACGCGCGTCGACGGAAACATCCTCACGATCCACGCGCTCGAGCGCGGTGGTGCCATCGATCTCGAGGAAGGCGGCATGGACGCGCGCGTCACGCAATTCGAGAGAGGCCGCTGATGTTCACCGTCGCAGCGCTGGCCGTGATCGCAGCGATCGTACTCGCCGTGGTGCGCGTGCTCCGCGGACCGACGCTCTTCGATCGCGTGTTGGCCGCGAACTCGGTCGGCACGCTGGCCATCATCTTCCTTGCGGTGCTCGGCTTCCTCAATGGCCGCCCCGAGTGGCTCGATATCGCGCTCGTCTACGGCGTGCTCAACCTCATCGGCACGATCGCGATCCTGAAATTCTTCCGCCACGGCGATCTCGCCCACGATGCCCGGGAGGATGACGTGTGATCCTTATCGACGCCGCGAGCTGGCTGCTCATCCTCGCTGGGTGCTTTTTCATTCTCACCGGCGCCTTCGGGATGCTCCGCCTTCCCGATCTCTACACCCGCATGCACTCGGCGAGCCTCATCGAGACGCTTGGTGCAGGCTTGCTGTTCGCCGGTCTCATGCTGCAGGCCGGCTTCACGCAGACGACGATCAAGCTGTTCTTCATCCTCCTCCTCTTCTTTCTGACGGGTCCTGTGATCACCCACGCGCTCGCTCAGGCCGCGCTCGAATTCGGCATCAAGCCGAAGCTTACCGAAGATCGCCGCGGGCGGCTTGACGACGACGGCAAGGCGCCTGCCTCCGACAACGAAGGGAGGCCGTCATAGACAGCTTCTTCAATGCGGTTTTTCTCACGCTCCTGGTGATCGTGACGCTCGCCATCGTGCGGATGCGCAGCCTGTTCGGTGTCGTTGCGCTTTCCGGCGTCTACAGCTTTCTCATGGCGAGCGTCATGATGGTCTACGATGCTGCCGACGTCGCCATGACCGAGGCGGCTGTCGGTGCGGGCGTATCGACGGTGCTGTTTCTGTGCGCGCTGCACCTCACGAAGGCGCGCGAGTATCCGCAGCAGAGGCCGGCTGCGCTCCCTCTTATCGTCGCCATCGGCGTTGGCGCCGCCCTCATCTGGGCGACGTATGACCTCCCGGCCTTTGGAATTGCCGATGCGCCGATCCACCAGCACGTCGCGCCCCACTATCTCCAGAACGCCATCAAGGAAACGCAGGTTGCGAACGTCGTTTCGGCGGTCCTCGCCGACTACCGCAGCTTCGATACCTTCGGTGAGGTGATCGTCGTCTTTACTGCTGGCATCGGCGTGATGCTCCTGCTCAAAGGCCGCCGAACACGCGGGGATGGCGGTGGGGGAGGCGCGTCATGAGACTCGATGTCGTCCTGCGCGTCGGCGTCAAGCTGATCATCCCATTCATGCTGATTTTCGGTCTCTACGTTCAGCTACACGGTGACTATGGACCGGGGGGCGGGTTCCAAGCAGGCGTGATCGTGGCAGGCGCGGTGATCGTCTATGCCCTGATCTTCGGAAACGCCGAGGCCCAGCGCGTGCTGCCCCGCAGAGTCGTAGAATTTCTGGTGCCCCTCGGCGTTCTCATCTACGCGGCGACGGGCGTCGTCGGACTGCTTCACGGCCAGAATTTTCTCGACTACTCGGTGCTGGCTGCTCATGCGCCGGCAGGTCGCGAGCGTGGCATCCTGCTCGTCGAGGCGGGTGTGCTCGTGACGGTTGCCTCGACGATGGTCGCCCTGTTCTACGCCTTTACGGAGCGGGGCCGCTGATGGAGTTCATGAAGAACTTTTTCGACCACTACAATTACGTTGCCACGATCGTGCTCATGGTGACCGGCCTCTACATCGTCATTGCCCGCGGCAACATGATCAAGAAGCTTGTCGGGCTGATGCTCTTCCAGACTTCGGTCTATCTGCTCTACATCGCGCCGGGAAAGATCATTGGTGGCACGCCGCCGGTGCTCGACGCGAAATTCACCGTCTACTCGAATCCGCTGCCGCACGTGCTGATCCTGACGGCCATCGTCGTCGGCGTCGCGACGATCGCGCTCGGCCTTGCGCTCGTCGCACGCATTCACGAGGCGTACGGCACGATCGAGGAAGACGAGATTTTTGCGCGGGAAGAGCAGGAATGAGTGGCATTACTGCGCAGCTTCCGGGATTGCAGGTCGTCATCCCGCTCCTTGGTGCGATCATCGCCGCGTTCATGAGGCGCGGCGCGCTCGCCTGGGCGTGGGCTACGCTTGTGACCGCCCTCACCCCCGTTATCGCTTTCGCGCTCCTCGTCCAGGTGTGGACCGGCGGTACGATCTCCTACCACATGGGTGGCTGGCCGCCGCCCATCGGCATCGAATACCGAGTCGATCTGCTCAATGCCTTCGTGCTCGTGCTCGTGAGCCTCGTCAGCGCGATCATGATGCCCTATGCGCAGCGCAGCGTTGCCCACGAGATCGATGGCGACAAGCAGGCATGGTTCTACTGCATGTACCTGCTGTGCCTGACGGGCCTGCTCGGCATCACGATCACGGGTGACGCCTTCAATGCCTTCGTCTTCCTCGAGATCTCCTCGCTCTCGTCCTACGTGCTGATCGCCATGGGGCGCGACCGCCGCGCGCTCGTTGCAGCCTACCAGTATCTGATCATCGGCACGATCGGCGCGACTTTCTATGTCATCGGCGTCGGCCTACTCTATCTCGTGACGGGAAGCCTGAACTTCGCGGATATCGCGGTTCGTCTCGGCGAGGCTTCGGCCCTCTACCAGCGCCCGGTGCTCGCGGGTCTCGCCTTCCTGTTCGTCGGCATAAGCCTCAAGCTCGCACTCTTTCCGCTGCACGTCTGGCTGCCGAACGCCTATGCTTATGCGCCGTCTTTCGCGACGGCCTTCCTTGCGGCGACGGCGACCAAGGTTGCCATCTATCTGCTGCTGCGCGTCACCTTCTCCATCTATGGCGTGGCGCTCGATCTGAAATCCCTTCCGATTTCGGCTGTGCTGTATCCGCTCTCGATTGCGGCGATGTTCATTGCCTCGATCCTGGCCGTCTACGAGACGAACCTCAAGCGCATGCTCGCCTACTCGTCAGTCGCCCAGATCGGCTACATCACGCTCGGCATCGCACTGATGAATCAGGCGGGGCTGACCGGCGGTATCGTTCACCTCTTCAATCATGCGCTGATCAAGGGCGCCCTCTTCCTCGCGCTCGGCGCCATTGTATACCGTGCAGGCACCGTTAAGCTCGATCAACTCGGCGGCGTCGGACGCACCATGCCGCTGACATGCGCAGCCTTCGTCGTCGCCGGCATGAGCCTGATGGGCGTGCCGGGAACGGCAGGCTTCATCTCGAAGTATTATCTCATCGTCGGCGCACTCAACGCCGGTTTGTGGCCTGTCGCATTTCTCATCGTCGCAAGCTCACTCATCGCGCTCGTCTATATCGGGCGGGCGGTGGAGGTTGCCTACTTCCGCCCGGTGTCCAGCGCGGTCGCGCACGCGAAGGACCCCCCGCTCATGATGCTGGTCCCGCTCCTCGTGCTTGCCTTCGCTTCCGTCTATTTCGGTATTGATACGGAGCTGTCGGCGGGCGTCGCGGGCCGCGTGGCCGAGGCGCTGCTCGGTGCCCTCAAAGCCGGGGGGACACACTGATGCTCACCTTTGTCCCCGAGACGCTCATACTGGCCGCGCTGACAATCCCGCTGCTCGGCGCACTCGTCATTCCCCTCTTCCACCAGTCGCCCAATGCGCGCGAGAGCGTCACGCTCATCACCGCCAGTGCCCTGGCACTGACCGTCTGGAGCTTGTTGCCGCACGTGCTGGCCGGCGCGCGCCCGGCAGCTATCGATCTTGCTGTCGTGCCGGGCCTGAACATCGCCTTTCAGGTCGAGCCGCTGGGGCTTCTCTTTGCGCTCGTTGCCGCCACGCTCTGGGTTGTCACGTCCGTCTACGCCATCGGCTACATGCGCGGGAACAACGAACCGCGCCAGACAAGCTTCTACATCTGCTTCGCGGTCGCGCTCTGGGCGACCATGGGCATTGCCTTCGCCAAAAACCTCTTCACGCTCTTCATCTTCTACGAGATCCTGACACTCTCGACCTATCCGCTCGTCGCCCACAAGGCGAACGGCGAGGCCATCCGCGCCGGCCGCATCTATCTGCTGATCCTGATCGGCACGTCCATGGTCCTGCTGCTGCCGGCCATCGTGGGGACGTATGTGCTGGCCGGAACACTCGACTTCACACCGGGTGGCATACTCGGCGGCAAGGCGACGCCCGTCGCGTTGTGTGTCCTGCTCGCGCTCTTCGCCTTCGGTATCGGCAAGGCAGCGCTCATGCCGCTGCACTTCTGGCTGCCGGCCGCCATGGTCGCGCCGACACCGGTCAGCGCACTGCTCCATGCAGTCGCGGTCGTGAAGGCTGGCGTCTTCACTGTCCTCAAGGTCATCGTCTACATTTTCGGCATCGAAACGCTTGCAGATGCGGGCTCGGGCACATGGCTGGTGTACGCGGCGGGCTTCACGGTGATCGCCGCCTCACTGGTCGCGCTCCGGAAGGACAATCTCAAGGCACGGCTCGCCTACTCGACGGTTTCGCAGCTGTCGTACATCGTGCTCGGCGCGGCGCTCGCAACCTCCCTGGGGGCGCTCGGTTCCGGCCTGCACATCGCAATGCACGCCGTCGGCAAGATAACGCTCTTCTTCTGCGCCGGCGCCATCTACGTCGCCACGCATAAGACCGAGATCAGCCAGATGGACGGCCTCGGCCGTCGCATGCCAATTACGATGGGTGCATTCTTCATCGGCGCCCTCTGCGTCATCGGCCTTCCGCCGGCGGGGGGCGTATGGAGCAAGTGGCACCTCGTTGCCGGGAGCTTCAATTCCGGTCACGCACTGGCCGCCGGAATTTTCATGATCAGCACGATCCTGAATGTCGGCTATCTGCTGCCGCCCGTCGTTCGCGCGTTCCTGATGCCACCAAAGGATTCCGAGGATGCGCATTACAATGAAGCGCCCCTTGCGTGCGTCGCGGCCCTCAGCGTGACGGCCCTGTTGTGCATCGCGATGTTCTTTTATGCCGGTGCAGTAGGCGAGCTGCTCTCCGGCATGCTGAAGTCCGGGAGCGTAGCGCGATGACGGCGACGATTGCACGCTTACTTGACTATCTCGTCGAGAACGGTCCGCAACTAAGGCGCTATGCAATCGCCGTGCTGGCGCTTCTTGTCCTTGCAGACTTCCTCGCACCTAGCGCCTACCAGCGTTTTCCCTGGGATGGCATTCCCGGCTTCGGTGCGCTGTACGGCTTTGTCTCCTGCGTGCTGATCATCGTCGTCTCCAAGGCACTCGGGTACCGCTTTCTGTACCGCAAGGAGAACTACTACGATGAGTAGCTGGCCGCTCTTCGCCTGGGCTCATCCTGGATTGCTTCTCATGGCCGGCGCGCTCGTGCTCCCGGCGATCCCCGAGCGTGCGCGGATACTCTACCAGCTCGCTCTGCCAGCGGCCGTCCTCGCCATCATTCTCACACTGGAGACAGGTACATTCGGCGCCTTCCGCTATCTCGGCCTCGATATTGTCACTGGCCGCGTGGACGCGCTGAGCCTCGTCTTCGCCTATGTGTTCGGCATCATTCTCGTCATCGGCGCGATCTATGCGCTTCACGTCAAAGATGCGGTCCAGCATGTCGCTGGCTACATCTACGCTGGCGCCGCGCTCGGCGTGATCTTCGCCGGTGATCTCGTTTCTCTCTATGTCTTCTGGGAGATCATGGCCTTTGCGTCGGTCTGGCTCATCTGGTGCCGACGCAATGAAGTTTCGTGGGCCGCCGGTTGGCGATACCTGCTTGTGCACGCCGCGGGGGGCGTCATTCTGCTCGCCGGCATCGCTCTCTATTTCGTCGATACGGGCTCGACCGCGTTCAATGGCATTCAGAATGTCGGCCCAGGCTTTTACCTCATACTTGTCGGCTTCATGATCAACGCGGCAGTGCCGCCGCTGCACGCATGGCTTTCGGATGCTTATCCGGAAGCGACGGTCACAGGCGCAATTTTCCTCAGCGCCTTCACGACGAAGACCGCCGTCTACACCCTCATCCGCGGATTTCCCGGCACGGAACTGCTCGTCTGGTTTGGGGCCGTAATGGCGCTGTGGGGCGTCGTTTATGCGGTCCTCGCCAATGATATCCGGCGACTGCTCGCCTACCACATCATAAGTCAGGTCGGTTACATGGTGGCCGCTGTCGGCATGGGCACGGCCATGGCGCTCAATGGCGCGGCCTCGCACGCCTTCACGCACATTCTCTACAAGGCACTTCTCTTCATGGGCGCCGGCGCCGTCATCCACATGACAGGCAAGTCGAAACTCACGGAGCTCGGCGGGCTCTACCGTTCCATGCCGATCACGTTCGTGCTCTACATGGTCGGGGCTTTCTCGATCTCCGCGTTCCCGCTCTTCAGCGGGTTCGTCAGCAAAACGATGGTGGTGGAAGCTGCTGCGCTGGACCATCGCGCCGTCATCTGGCTCATGCTCACCATGGCATCCGCAGGCACATTTCTGCATACGGGTCTCAAGTTGCCCTACTTCACCTTCCTCGGCGATGACTCAGGCTTGCGGCCGAAGGAAGCCCCGCCGAACATGCTCATTGCGATGGCTGCTGCGGCCTCACTCTGCATCCTGATCGGCCTTTTCCCCGGCGCGCTGTATGCCCTGATGCCCGCAGCGGTGACCTACAATGCCTACACGACCTCGCACGTGATCTGGGAGCTGCAGCTTCTGCTCTTCACGGGCTTAGGCTTCTTCGTCTTGCTGAAGCACGTCGGAGGCGAAGCCAAGATCAGCTTGGACACCGATTGGTTCTACCGACGACCGGCCGTCAAAGTCGCCCGCGGGTTCGACGATCTCACGGCCGGCGCGTGGACGCGCATCGTCAGCGGCATCAATGGCAAGGCCGCCAAGCTGCATGAGCTGCTTGTCACGCACCACGGTCCTTCAGGCACGTTCGGGCGCAGCTGGCCGACGGGCACCATGGCTTTCTGGACGACTTTCCTGCTCGGCGCGTTCCTGCTGATTGCGGCTTTGGGGTAAACGCCGCGAAGTCCCTTCTCCCCGTGCTTACGGGGAGAAGGGGAAGAAGGCGCGCTCGCGGCGATCTCCAAATTCATAAAAGACGGGGGTTCGGGGGTGTCCCCCGATCGGGAGCGCGAGGGCAAGCCCTCGCTCGTGCCGAAGGCACGACCGACCTCGAGCGACGCTCAGCTCTTGTTCTTGAGCCCCTGCTGCAGCTCGCGCGCGAAATCGGGCAGTCCTGCGAGACGACTGCCGCGATGGCGTTCTGCGGTCAGCACACCGCGCAGCACATTCAGACTGTCGGCGACGACATCATTGATGATGATGTAGTCGTACTCCGGCCAATGACTGATCTCATCGCCTGCGGCAGCAAGCCGGCGTGCGACCACATCCGCACCATCCTGCGCGCGCGCGTGCAGTCGCTGGCCGAGTGTCGCCGCCGAGGGCGGTAGCACGAACACCCGTACCAGATCCGCCGGTGCCGACGCGGCGAGCTGCTGCGCACCCTGCCAGTCGATATCGAACAGCACATCGCGACCGGCGCTCAGCGCATCCATGACAGGACCGCGCGGCGTACCGTAAAGATTGCCGTGCACGTGCGCCCACTCGAGAAGCTCGCCGGCGTCCTTGAGCCGCTCGAAGCCCGCTGCATCGAGGAAGTGATAATCCTTCCCATCGACTTCGCCGGGGCGCGGTTTGCGCGTCGTCACCGAGATGGACATCACGAGGCCTGGCTCTGCCGCAAGCAAAGCCTTGGCCAGTGTCGTCTTGCCGGCGCCCGAAGGCGACGACAACACCAGCATCACGCCACGCCGCGCCATGTGTGTGCTCGCCATAGGTGTCCCTACTCGAGGTTCTGGATCTGCTCGCGCATCTGCTCGATCACGGCCTTGAGTGCGAGGCCCGCTCGCGTCGTCTCGATATCGTTCGCCTTCGAGCAAGTCGTATTGGCCTCGCGGTTGAACTCCTGCGCGAGGAAATCGAGGCGCCGGCCGGCAGGCTTGCCGCCTGACATGAGCTCGCGGGCGGCGGCGACATGGGCGCGCAGGCGCTGCAGCTCTTCCTCGACGTCCGCCTTGACGGCCAGGAGTGCCGCCTCCTGATGGAGTCGCGTTTCATCGAGCGGCGTCGCTGCGTCCAGCAAGCGTGCGACCTGCTCCTTGAGGCGCGCGCGGATCGCATCGGGTGAGCGACCGGGTGATGCGGCGATCGTCTCGACGAGCGAGATGATCGATGCGAGCTGCTCCTCGATGACCGGTCCGAGGCGACGACCTTCGGCAAGACGCGCCTCGACGAGCTGATCGAGCGCGCGCTCAAAACTCTGCAGCATGACGGCGTGGCGGGCCTCGGTCGTCGCCTGATCCTCGGCACCCTCCGCAACCTCGATGACGCCTCGCAGAGCTAGCAGCCCCTCGACGCTCAAGGGCGCGAAATTCCCGCGCGTGCTGAGCCGATCCGCTATGGCCATCACCTGGGCGAGCGCAACCTCGTTGATGCTGATCTCGCTGCCACCGCCGTCGCGGGCCACATTGAGGCCGACGGTCACGTTGCCGCGGTTGAGCCGCGCGGCGACCCGCTCGCGCAGGCGTGGCTCCAGGGCCTCGTTTCCGGGCGCCAGTCTGAGGCGCACATCCAGGCCCTTGCCATTGACGCTGCGGATATCCCAGCGCCAGGCCACGGCGCCGTGGCGGCCCTCATCGGCGCCGAAGCCGGTCATGGAAGGCACGGGCTGGTCCTGCTTCGCCATGGGCGGGGTCATTTCTCGTTGGTTTGGTGTGGTCACGGGCGTACGAGTCGTGTGTTCACATTAATTGTCCTGCCGTTCGCATTCGCGGACAAGGGGATTCGGCCCTTCTTAGCCTGGAAGTCCCGCTTCAGCGCTGCGCTGAGCGCGGGCCGGCCTTCGCCAGCCGCTCGCGTCCTGTACTGGCGTTGCCGTATGGCTGCCGCTAGGTTGCCCGACGTATATCCGGACATGAAACCGCTACTTCTCGGCCTCTCAGCCGGCAACCAAATGACAGGGGCAAGGTCCACCATGGTTCAACGAAGGCCCCATCGCGGACTTATCTTCGGTATCTTCCTCGCGCCCTTTCATCGCGCCGGCGACAATCCGACGCTCGCCATTGCCCGCGACATGGACCTCATCAGCCATCTGGACGCCCTCGGCTATGACGAGGCCTGGATCGGTGAGCATCATTCAGCGGGCTGGGAGCTGATCGCGAGCCCGGAGCTCATCATCGCCGCCGCCGCCGAGCGCACGAAGAATATCCGCCTCGGCACGGGTGTGACGAGCCTGCCCTATCATCATCCCTTCCTGGTCGCCCAGCGCTTCGTCCAGCTCGATCACATGACCAAGGGCCGGGCCATGCTCGGCTGCGGTCCGGGCGCACTGACGTCCGACGCCTACATGCTGGCGATCAAAGCGGAGGACCAGCGCCGCCGCATGGGCGAGTCGCTCGACGCCATCATGCAACTCCTCAAGTGCGAGGAGCCCGTCACCATGAAGACCGACTGGTTCGAGATGCAGGAGGCACGCCTGCATCTCGCGCCTTACTCCGATCCGCATTTCCCGATTGCCGTTGCGAGCACACAGTCTCCAGCCGGTATGCAAGTCGCTGGCAAGCACGGCGTCGGCGTATTGTCGCTCGGTGCCGGATTGCCCGGCGGCGTCGATGCGCTTCCAGCCCACTGGAAGATCGCCGAGGACGAAGCGGCGAAGCACGGCAAGACGGTCGACCGCAAGGAGTGGCGTCTCGTCGTCAACATGCACTGCGCCGAGGACGATGAGCGGGCGCTGCGCGATGTCGCTCACGGCGAACGCGAGGAGACGGTCTCGTACTTCGAGGAAACGCTCAGCCGTCCGCCCGGTCGCTCACAGGATCCTTTGCGCGAGGGCGTGAAGGCAGGCAACACGCTCGTCGGCTCGCCCGAGACGATCACGAAGGGTATCGAGCGCATGATCGCCGCCAGCAAAGGCGGCATCGGCGGCGTCATGTTCCGCGCACACGAATGGGCGAACCGCGAGGACACGTTCCGCAGCTTCGAGCTCTTCGCGCGCTGGGTCATGCCGAAGTTCCAAGGCTCTCTCGACACCGTCATTGCCTCTCGCGATTGGTGCCGAGAGAACCGCAACACCATCTTTGCACCCAACGTCAAAGCCATCGAGAAGGCCTATGCCGACGCCGGCAAAGCGGCTCCGGAAGGCTTCCGTACGCGCCTTTCCGGTGCGCGTGATGATGGCAAGAGCTGATCAACTACAAACGCAACTGACGCGAGCATCAGGAAACAAATGACGACAAAGACACGCAGTTGGTCGGACGACGTGTTCGCCGAAATGAAGGCGCGCAATATCGAGACCGTCGCGACGATCCCGGACGGCGGGCTCACGCAGCTCCTCAACATGGTCGTTGCGGACAAGGATATGCGTCTCGTGACGCTGTCGACCGAGGAGGAAGGTATCGGCGTCGCGACCGGCCAGTGGCTCGGTGGCAAGCGGTCCATGATCGCGATGCAGTCCTCGGGCGTCGGCAATTGCATCAATGCGCTCGGCATTCCCGTGACGATGCGCGCACCATGCCTGATCCTGGTGACCATGCGCGGTCAGTGGGGTGAGTTCAATCCCTGGCAGGTACCCATGGGGACGGCGACGCGCACGGTGCTGGAAGCCGTCGGCGTGCGCTGCTTCCCCGTCGAGAAAGCCGAAGAGATCGGCGAGACCTTCGGCGCCGCCGCCGACATCGCATTCAACAGCCGCCTATCCGCCGCCGTGCTGGTCAGCCAGCGCGTGATCGGCGCCAAGGGCTTCGGACAGAAGTAAGGGCCGCAAATATGACCTCGACCACAAAGCCCGCCCACGCGACGGCGAACAAGATCAAGCGGCGCCCGTTCGTCGCAGAACTGCTCAAGCACCGCGGCAATGCGCTCGTCGTGCCGGGCCTCGGCAGCCCGACCTGGGACATCTCCGCAGCGGGCGATCAGCCTGAATACCTCTATTCCTGGGGCGGCATGGGTCTCGCCGTCTCGACGGCACTTGGCATTGCGCTCGCCCAGCCGGACCGTCGCGTGCTCGCCATTACCGGCGACGGCGAGATGATGATGGGCATCGGCTCGCTCGGCGTCGTTGCCGATCAGGCGCCGAAGAACCTCGGCATTCTCGTGCTCGACAACGAGCATTTCGGCGAGACGGGCCGCCAGCACGGCCTCACGGGTGCGCGGACCGACATGTGCAAGGTGGCCGAAGGTTTCGGCATCGCGAAAACGATGCTGGTCACCGAGGAATCCCAGGTCGGCGCGCTGGCGGAGTTGATGTTCAAGACGCCGGGGCCGACGTTCGCCATTGCCAAGATCGCGATCACGGAAGACCCCTGGGCCCTGCCGGTGAAGGATGGTGCGGCGATCGCCCATCGCTTCCGCATTGCTGTCGGTGTCGAGAAGCCCTGATTGCGCGACGTCAAGAGCAAGGGCCTGGAAAAGGCCTTCGATGAGGATATGAGCTGAGCTGGAGGTCGGACGTGGCTGCCGTAGAGATGACTGATGACGCCGCGCGTGCGGGCGCGGGACTGGGCTACGACGCCATCATCATCGGCGCCGGCATTTCCGGCATGTACCAGCTCATCAAGCTGCGTGACGAACTCGGCCTCAACGTAAAGGTGTTCGAGGCGGGTACGGACGTCGGCGGCACCTGGTACTGGAACCGCTATCCGGGCGCGCGCTTCGACTCCGAGAGCTGGTCCTATGGCTATTCCTTCTCGAAGGAGCTGCTGCAGGAGTGGGACTGGACGGAGCACTTCTCGCCGCAGCCGGAAACTCTCCGCTATCTCAGGCACGTCGCCGACAAGTTCGACGTGCGCCGCGACATCCAGTTCAAGAGCCGTGTGAAAGCGGCTCACTACCTGGAGACATTGTCGAGCTGGGAGATCACGCTCGAAGACGGCAGCAAGCATACGGGGCGCTTCCTGATTACCTGCATTGGCGCCCTCACCGTCCCCACCATGCCGCGCGTCGAGGGCATTTCCGATTTCGCAGGGCCTTCGTTCCACACGGCGCGATGGCCCCATGAGCCCGTTTCCTTCGAGGGCAAGCGTGTCGCGGTGATCGGCACCGGCGCCACCGGCATCCAAACCATCCAGGAAGTGGCGAAGACAGTCGGTCATCTCACGGTCTTCCAGCGCACACCGAACTGGAGTGCGCCCCTTCACAACAGCAAGATCGACAAGAAGACCATGGAGGGCATCAAAACCCGCTATGACGAAATCTTCGCGCGCTGTCAGGAGACGGCCGGCTGCTTCATCCACACGGCTGATCCGCGCAGCACCTTCGATGTATCGGACGAGGAGCGCGAGGCCTTCTTCGAGGAACTTTATGCCTCTCCCGGCTTCGGCATCTGGCAGGGCAATTTCAGGGATATCCTGACCGACCGGAAGGCCAATGCTCTCATCTCGGATTTCATCGCACGCAAGATCCGCGAGCGCGTGAAGGATCCCGCGATCGCGGAAAAACTGATCCCCAAGAACCACGGTTTCGGCACGCGGCGCGTGCCGCTCGAGAGCGGATATTTCGAAGTCTACAATCAGCCGAACGTAAAGCTCGTCGATATCAGCGAGACGCCCATCGAGCGCGTCACCGCCAAGGGCATCAAAACGAGCGATGCCGAGTACGAATTCGACATGATCATCTATGCGACGGGCTTCGATGCGCTGACAGGCGCGTTCGACCACATCGATTTCCGGGGAAGGGGCGGGCGCCGGCTAAAGGATGATTGGAAGGGTGGTCCCAAGACCTTCGTCGGCATGCAGGTCGAGGGCTATCCGAACATGTTCATGATCATCGGCCCCCACACCGCACTCGGCAACATCCCGCGCAGCATCGAATACAACGTCGAATGGGTAACGGACATCATCCGGCACATGAAGGAGCGCGGCATCGATCGCGCCGAGGCGACGCCCGAGGCCGTCGCAGCATGGACGGAGAATGTGCACGCCTGCGGTGTAGGCCTGCTTTCGAACGAGGTCGACTCGTGGATGACGGGCGTAAACCGCAATGTCGAAGGCAAGACCGTGCGCATTATTGCGCGCTACAGTGGCACGGCGCCCGACTACCGCGCCTGGTGCGACCGCGTGGCCGACGGCGGCTACAAGGAAATAGCCTTCGGCTGACCGCGGTGGGAAGAGATCAAAAGAAACGGGCGCCCCTGGATCTCAGAGGCGCCCGAATGATTTTCGATCCCGAAAGCGCGCGCCTTATGCCGGGACGCCCGCCGCCTCGATCTTGGCGTTTGCCTTCTGCACGGCACTCTGCACCTTCTCGAATGCCCGCACCTCGATCTGGCGAATGCGCTCACGCGACACGCCGAACTCGACCGAGAGATCCTCGAGCGTCGCCGGATCGTCGCGCAGACGACGGGCCTCGAAGATCTGACGCTCGCGGTCGGTGAGCGCCTTCATCGCGTTCTCGAGCAGACCGCGCCGAAGTGTCAGCTCCTCACTCTCCGCAAGCTGCTCCTCCTGATCGGGCGTCTCGTCGACGAGCCAGTCCTGCCATTCGCCGGACTCGGAGTCGGCACGCACGGGCGCGTTGAGCGAGGCATCGCCGCCCAGGCGCCGGTTCATGGAGACGACGTCCTCCTCGCTCACGCCGAGCTTGGTCGCGATCTCCTTGACCTGGTCGGGTCTGAGTTCACCCTCCTCGATTGCCTGGATCTGGCCCTTCACGCGGCGAAGGTTGAAGAAGAGCTTTTTCTGCGAGGCCGTGGTGCCCATTTTCACGAGGCTCCACGAGCGCAGGATGTACTCCTGGATCGAAGCCCGGATCCACCACATGGCATAGGTCGCGAGACGAAAGCCCTTGTCGGGGTCAAAGCGCTTGACGGCCTGCATGAGACCGACGTTGCCCTCCGAGATCACCTCGCCCATAGGCAGGCCGTAGCCGCGATAGCCCATGGCAATGCGGCCGACGAGCCGCAAGTGCGACGTGACGAGCTTGTGCGCTGCCTCGGTGTCCTCGTGCTGCTGCCAGCGCTTGGCCAGCATATATTCCTCGTTCGGTTCCAGCATCGGGAACCGGCGAATTTCCTCGAGATAGCGGGACAGGCCGGCCGAACCTGACGCTACGACCGGAAGTGCTTTGGTCGCCATGGCTTTTCCCTCTCTTCACGCAATCGGGGCCATTTCGAGCAGTAATGCCCCGTGACGCGAATAGTTTCCGCGGAGATCCCCGCACCGTGTGCGCGTCTGTCGTCCATCCGGCGGATAAGGTTCATCGTGTTGAGCGTAAAATACGCCTGATGCCCCTCCCGCTCCACTACTGATGTGCGTTCATCACGACCTGTTGAGGTCGCGTGATGCGAGCGCTCTCCCACATGATCAGAACGGATGAGACCCTGCTGATCCGTCTCTATAGACAGCACAATTCGCGTTTCTTCTTATCGACATATCGCGCCGGATCGCCATTATCGGCCGGGATCACGACCCCACGCTGCGAAGTCGAAAATCCACTGGCGCTGGGCTTCAGTTTCGGGAATGCGCCGGCCACGTGCCACCGAAACGGCTTCGATTGCCACCTCGGGATCCATGCCGAGTCGCACGAGCACGCAGCACGCAAAGAGCGGCGAACGGCCACGTCCGGCAAAGCAGTGCACACCGACGGCGCGTCCCGCATCGACATCGGCCGCAACCGCGTCGATGAGCGCTCCGGCGGCCTCGAAGGACACCGGCACGCCGAAGTCGTCGGTCGGCAGGTTATGGAAGGCGAGGCCTTCTTCCGCGGCCACGTTCGCTTCCCAGGCGAGCCCGAGGCGGATCGCCTCGTCGGCCTGGAGCATGCTGACGAGCACGTCGAGGCCATCCGCGCGCAGGGATTTCAACTGGCCGGGAAGCCCGTAGGCGGGATCGGGGCGGGTAACGACCGCCAGCCGCCCGCGCACGAGATCGCGGACCCAGTAAACCGTCGGCAGCATGATGCCTCGTCACCTACTCCGCAGCTTTTGCTGCCGGAGCATAACGCTTAGCGGGCGCCCATGTCTTGATCGTGGCGCGCGCGTACTGGACAGAGACGGGAACATCCGCGCCGAGCCGCCATGCCGCGTGCCAAGCCCAATGCGGATCATCCAAAAAGCCGCGCGCGAGCGCGACCATGTCCGCCTTGCCGCCCGCGACGATCTCCTCGGCCTGTTCCGCCTCGGTGATGAGGCCGACCGCCATGGTCGCCATGCCCGTCGCTTTCTTGATCGCCTCCGCGAAAGGCACCTGATAACCGCGCCCAAGCTGGATCTTCTGATCGGGATGATTACCGCCCGAGGAGACGTCGATGAAGTCGCAACCGGCCTCCTTGAGCTTCTGGGCGAAGAACACCGAGTCCTCGATCTGGAGACCGTCGGGCATCCAGTCCACGGCCGAGATGCGAATACCGAGCGGCTTGTGCTTCGGCCAGACCGCGCGCATGGCAGCGAAGATCTCGAGCGGCAGGCGAATGCGGTTTTCGCGGCTGCCACCGTACTGGTCCGTGCGCTTGTTGGAGAGCGGCGAGATGAACTGGTGCAGGAGGTAGCCGTGCGCGCCATGAATCTCGATGAGGTCGAAGCCGATGCGATCGGCCCGCTTGGTCGCCTCGACGAATGCCGCCTTGAGGGCCTCGATCTCGGCAAGCGTATAAGCTTCCGGCGTGTGCCAGCCGGGAGCAAAGGGAATAGCCGACGCCGACTTCGTCTGCCAGGCCCCCTCCTCCAGCGGATCGGAATGCGCCTTGCTCTCCCAGGGGCGCTTGCAGGAGGCCTTGCGGCCCGCATGGCCGAGCTGGATGCCGACCTTCGCCGTACCGTAGCGCTTGCAGGCAGCGACGACGCGCTTCATCGCGGCTTCGTTCTCGTCATTGGCGAGTGCCGGGCAACCGTGCGTGATGCGACCGGTGAGTTCGACGCCCGTGGCCTCCACGATCAGTAGGCCGGCGCCCGAATTCGAGAGCGAGCCGAGATGGAGCATGTGCCAGTCGGTCATGTTGCCGTTCTCGGCCGAGTACTGGCACATGGGCGCGACGACCACCCGGTTGGCGAGTTCCAGTTCACCGAGCTTGATGGGCGCAAACAGCTTGCTGCTCATGAGGAGGCATTTCCCTTGTGTCAGGAGGGGCCAGAGGCCATGGCAAAGGTGCGGGAATTCGACAGCACCGGAGGCAATGATCAGGCGCTGAATAGCACGCCAGTGGCCCCGCTGACCACTGCCGGAGCCTCACAGGCGCGTTGAGGCCGCCGGATCAGGCCCTTGGGCCATCAAAGGTCTTTACATAGGCCCTAATGCGACTTATGTGCACCTCACGTGCGGCGATCTCTGCTGGTCCCCTGCAGCTCGCCCGGTCACAGTTCGACTGGTGGAGGTCCCATGAGATGGAGACGTTTCATTCTGCCTCGGCGCTGATTGCAGCCCGTAAGCCCGAGAAGCCCATCATCGGCCTGCGTCCGCACGCAGCGGGCCGCGCAGCACGGTGGTTTCTCGCGAATTTCCCCGGCGATGTCGCCTACGCCTACAAGGCCAACAGCACGCCCTTTCTGATTGGTGCGCTGTACGGGGCCGGCATCCGCCATTTCGACGTCGCCTCGCTGCCCGAGCTCGAGGATGCCAAGACCATCCCCGATGTGACGTTCCACTTCATGCATCCGGTGAAGTCGCGCCACGCTATCCGGCGGGCCTTCCAGCTCGGCTGCCGCTCCTTCTCGCTCGACAGCGAAGACGAGCTGAAGAAGATCGTCGAAGAGACCGGCCGCGCCCAGGACCTTTCGCTCTGGGTGCGCATTGCCGTGCCCGCGATCAACGCCGTCATTCCGCTCGAGAACAAGTTCGGGATCGCCGGCCCCGCGGCCGTGCGCCTGCTGACCAAGGCGCGGCAGGTGGCCAAGTCCCTTGGCATTTCATTTCACGTCGGTTCGCAGACGCTGGCGCCGCAGGCCTATGCCTCAGCGCTCGGCGAAGCTGGAAAACTCATCACGCGGGCAGGCGTTGTCGTAGACGGCATCGACGTCGGCGGTGGCTTTCCGGCGCGCTATTCGGATGAAGGGCAGGCGCCACTCGCCGATTTTGTCCAGACGATCCGCGAGAGCTTCGCGACCCTGCCCGTTGAGAGCAATTGCCGTCTCATGTGCGAGCCGGGGCGCGCGCTCTGCGCCGAGTCCGAGAGCCTGATCGTGCGCGTCGATGCCCGGCGCGGCGGCGATCTCTATATCAATGACGGCAGCTACGGGATGCTGTTCGACGCGGCCCACCTCGGCTTCACGTTCCCCGTGCGGCTTGTCGGCCGTGAGGTGCGCGATCCGAATGCACTGGCGCCCTTCCAGTTCTGGGGGCCGACGTGTGACTCGATCGATCACATGAAGGGCCCCTTCATGCTGCCCGCCTCCATTCGCGAGGGTGACTACATCGAGATCGGCAACACGGGCGCTTATGCGCGTGCCATTGCCGGCAAGTTCAATGGCTTCGGCTTCTATGAGGAGGTCATCCTCAAGGACGAGCCAATCTACTCGATGTACGCCGATGGGGCCCCAGCCGCTCGCCAGGTCGAGCGGGCCGGAGCGATCGCCTAGCTCTGGGCGCGGAGACGTGCCGACAATGCTGCGGCCGTCTCTCGCAACAGTGCGTCGTCCGGCCTGGGCGGCGTACGATAGGTCAGTTTCGTCTCGACGATGTAGTGCTGCGAGGTTATGTCGTGCTTATCGGCCAGCGGCACCACATGCGCGTGGGCATGCGCGACGTCGCCGCCTGTGAACATGAAGCCGACACGGTTTACCTGATACACTTGCTTCTGGATTTTCGCGAGGCGCTGCCCTAGCGCCGTGATCTCAGAGATGATCTCCGGCGGCAGATCATCGAAGGTCTCGTAATGATCGCACGTAATGATCAGCACGTGCCCGTCCCGGATAGGTCCAATATCGAGGAAGGCCACAAGACGGTCATTCCGGTAAATTTCGTGCGCGGGAATCTCTCCCCGCGCAATCCGGCAGAATAAGCACCCGTCGCTCACTGTTCGTCCCTTTCAGCCTAGACGCCCTTGAAGCCAAATGCGTCGCCGTCGCGCACGACGCGACCGGCTGTCGGCATCGGGAAATGCGCCGGCATGACTATCATGTCGGTCTCCGCGTTTCGATCGAGGAACGCGCGCCGGTTCTTCGCCGAGAGCGCCATGTCGGTGTCGACGCGGCAGCACAGCTCTGGATAGAGAAACTGGAGCTGATGATGGATGGCATCGCCGACGAAGACGCCGCGTTTCCCGCCGCTCGCGACGTTGATCAGCACGAGCCCCGGCGAATGGCCATGACAGGGCTCGAGCCAGATGCCCTTCTCAAGTTCGAAATCGTCATCGACGAGCACGGCCTGCTCGGCGCGCTTGATGGGCAGCACGCTGTCCTCGAAGGCGAGCACGTGCATGTTGTTCCTGTCGCCCTTGGCGTACTCGGCATCCCAGAACTCGTACTCGCGCCGCGCCATGATGTGCTTGGCATTGGGGAAGGTCGGCACCCACCTACCGTCCTGCAGGCGCGTATTCCAGCCGACGTGATCCCAGTGCAAATGCGTGCACATGACGTAATCGACTTGCTCGGGCTTGACGCCCTGCGCTGCGAGGTCGGCGAGATAGTTCGTCTGTATCATGCTGAATTCGGCGCGCGCCGGCCGCGGCTTGTGATTGCCGCAGCAGGTGTCGATGAGGATGGTGTGCTTCGGCGTGCGCACGACGAACGAGTGGAAGCTCATGAGGAGCTTGTCGTCGGCACTGATGAGATTGCCGAGGCGCGCTTTACCATCGGCAAGCTGCGCCTCCGTGCACGCCGGAAAGAACTCGCGCGCGACAAACGCCGGAAATTCGAGTTCCACCACGCGATCGATGTTGAACTCGCCGATCTGGGTCAGGCTCATGCGCGTTTTTCCTCCGGCTTTCTCGCTGATGGCGGATCATGACGCGGCGGGCCATCCATGAGCAAGCCCATAGGGTGACATGCCCCCTCCGCACTTGCCGCCGCACGGTCCTATGACGCACCATGCCCGCAACAAAGGGAGGAATTGCTGATGGCGGATCTCGTCCTGACCGAGCTGCGCGGGCGCGTGCTGATTGTGACGCTGAACCGGCCAGGCGTTCTCAATGCCGTGAGCCCCGAGTTGCGCGCAGCGTTCATCGCAGCCATGAACGCCGCCAACGCCAATGATGTCGTCGGCGCGATCGTCATCACCGGGGCCGGCAAAGCCTTCTCGGCCGGGCAGGATCTCAACGAGACGGCGCATCTTTCCATTGATCAGGTGCGCGGCTGGTGCACGGCGCTGCGCGATCTCTATCAGTCGGTGCGTGATCTTTCGAAGCCCGCCGTCGCAGCGTGGAACGGCATTGCAGCGGGCGCTGGCATGCAGATCGGCCTCTGCTGTGATGTGCGCGTCGCGCATCCCGCCGCACGCATCGGCCAGCCGGAGGTGCGCGCCGGGCTCGCCAGCATCGTCGGCACGTACTTCATGAGCCTCTACGTGGGCCATGGGGCGAACCGCGAGCTTTCCCTCTCCGGCGGTCTCGTCAGTGGCGAGCGCGCGCACGCGATCGGACTTGTCGATCATCTGGTGCCCGAAGGTGAGGTGCTCGCGAAAGCGATCGAGATTGCCGAGGAGTTGTTGAAGGTGCCGCCGGTGGCCATGCGGCTCACAAAGGAACGCCTGCGCGCGCTCACGCAACCGGGCTTCGACGACGCAACGGCAGCTGCCGTGCGCTATTCGCTCGAAGCCTACGCAACGGGCGAGCCGCAGCGGATCATGAAAGGCTTTCTTGCCGAGCGCGCCCAGCGCAAGAAATGAGCGCGCTGGTCACACGCGATGATAGGGATGACCCGAGAGGATGGTAATCGCGCGGTAGACCTGCTCGACGAGCACCACGCGCGCCAAGCCGTGTGGAAGGGTCATCGGACCGAGCGACAGCGTCATATGCGCGCCCTTGCCGGTGAGGCTTGCCGGATGGCCGTCGGGGCCGCCTATAAGGAGCGCGGCGGCCTTCACACCCGCATCGCGCCGCGCGCCGAGATAGGTCGCAAATTCCACGCTCGACATCAAACGTCCGCCCTCGTCGAGCACGATCCTGAGATCGCAGTCGGCTGTCGCATGAAGAAGGCGCGCAGCCTCGTCGGCCTGACGCGCGTTCGTGTCGGCGGAGCGGCTCTCGGCCAGCTCTTCGATGGTGACAGGGGATATTCCTATCGCGCGGCCGCTCGTGACACGCTTCATGTAGCGCGTAATGAGCGCCCGCTCGCCCTCGTCCTTGAGACGGCCGATGGCTGCTATGGCAAGGCGCATGGCGGCTCCTCCGCAGGATACTGCGCGCCCTGCCCGGCACGTGGTTTAGTGCGCCGTTGGCTCCGCGCCGCTGTGCGCCGTCCACATCTTCTCGAGGTTGTAGAAGCTGCGGATTTCCGGCTGGAAGACATGGACGATGATATCGCCCGTATCGATCAGCACCCAATCGCACTGCGGCTGACCTTCCACGCGCACCCGCTCGCAGCCAGCTTCCTTGAGGTGCTGCAGGAGCTGCTCGGCGAGCGCGTTCACGTGACGGTCGGACCGGCCGGTGGCAATGAGCATGAAATCGCCGATCGACGTCTTGCCCTTGAGATCGATGACGACGACGTCCTCGGCTTTGGCATCGTCGAGCCAGTGGACAACACGGTCCACCAGGGCGGTAGAGTCGCGTCGCTCGGACACGAGCTCAGTCGGAGGTGTGCTCGCGCGAGCACCCTCGGGCGTGGTTCTCATCGTTTGGTGAGCGTCCCTTCGTCATCCGACCCTTATGGTCACGTGACCAATCGGTCTCAAAGTGCCGGGTCCCGCACAAACAAACGACCCGCACCGCTGGCGGATTCCACCAGCACATGAAAGCATATGATGGCCGGCGCCGGTTTTACAAGCATCATGCTTGCTGAAGCGGCTCCGGACGCTATTTCAGATACTTAGTGAGCTACTTGGACCGAGGGGGAAAGTCCTCGAACTGGGGCAGATTATCCGTGATGTCGTGCCAGGGCGCCTTGCTGCCGACGAAGACATGCCGCTCCGGCTTGATGCCCGGGTCGTCATCGAGCGGCCCGAGCGGCAACCCATACGCGGACGTATCGAAGTCGAAGCGGCTGAGAAGCGCGGTCCCGCAGACGCGGCAGAAGCCGCGATGCGTGCCGGGCGAGGACTGATAGTACGTGACCAGCTCCTCCCCCTGCATCCAGCGGAAATCCGCCGCTTCGACACGCGCTCGCGAGCGAAATGCCGCGCCGTGGGCCTTGCGGCACGTCGAGCAATGGCAGTTCAGCGCCCCGGTCAGAGGTCCGGTGATTTCGTAATGCACGCCGCCGCAAAGGCAGCTGCCACGCAATGCCATGTGTCCTCGGAAGTTACGGGGACCTCAGCCCTTGCCCTTGGAGGCTTCGTAGCGCGCCTTGGTCTCGGCATTCATGGGATAGAGGCCCGGGAGCGACGCGCCATTGCCGACCTCGTCCATGATCCAGCCCTCCATGCGCTCCTGCTCTGGGCCTTCCTTGAGGATCGTCTCGAGCTGCGCCGCCGGAATGAGCACCGCACCGTCCGCATCGACGACGACGACGTCGCCCGGAAATACCGCGACACCGCCGCACGCGATCGGCTGCTGCCACGCGACGAACGTCAGGCGCGCAACGGACGGCGGCGCCGAACCGCCCTGGCACCATACGGGGAGCCCGGTGCTCAGTACGCCCGCAACATCTCGCACGACGCCGTCGGTGACGAGGCCGGCGACACCCTTCTTGGCCATGCGCGCGCAGAGAATATCGCCGAAGATGCCCGCGTCCGTCTCGCCCATGGCATCCGCGACCGCGACGCAGCCGGCCGGCATAGCCTCGATGGCCGCGCGCGTGGAGACAGGCGAGGACCACGACTCGGGCGTCGCCAGATCCTCGCGCCAGGGCACGAAGCGCAGCGTGAAAGCCCGCCCGACGATGCGCGGCTGGTCGGGGCGCAGTGGCTTTGTGTTGCGCATCCAGGTATTGCGCAGGCCCTTCTTGAGCAGGATGGTCGTGATCGTGGCCGTGGTGATCTTCGAGAGGGTCTCGACCGCGCTCGCATCGAGGCTCATGTCGAACTTCGTTTCCAGGGCAGTAGCGCTGCTCATTGTGAACGTCTCCTCGGGCGGGCGGGTGTGGATTTGGAAGATCAGAAGGGCTGGATACGCCCTCCAGGACGCGGCGTCCACGGGATGATGGCGTGCGATGCTGGCGGTGCCTACGTCCTCCCTGCTATGCAGACGCACTCGCCCGCCGCCAGATCACGAGAAATATGACCTTCGACGCCCTCTGGCCGCTCCTTGTCATGCTTGCGACGGCATTCGGCGCAGCAACGCTCCTCGTCCTGCCCTCCGAAGCGGTCCTCATCGCCCAGATCAAGGCGGGCCTCGCGCCGACTTGGGCGCTCCTTCTGGCCGCGACCATCGGCAATGTGGGTGGCTCCGCCTTCAACTGGTGGCTCGGCCGCCACGCGCGCCGCTTCGAGGGCCGACGCTGGTTCCCCTTTTCGCCGGACACGATCTCGGCGGCGAGCACGAGATTCCAGCGTTGGGGGCTGTGGTCCCTCCTCTTTGCCTGGGTGCCGATCGTCGGGGACCCGCTCACATTCATCGCCGGCGTACTGCGTGTGCCTTTCCACTGGTTCCTGCCCCTCGTCGCAATCGGAAAGGGCGGGCGATACGCTATACTCGCCGCTGGTCTGTAGCCTCGCGGAGGAAAGCCCATGCGCCTCCTGATCGCCGGCGCGCAGGGACAGCTCGCCCGCGCCATGATCGAGCTGGCACCGGCGGCGCCCGACGTGACGGCCTTCGCCGTGGGCCGGCCCGCGCTCGATCTCACGACGACGTCCTCCGTGCTGAGCACGCTCGCGGACTTCAACCCCGACGTGATCGTGAACGCCGCCGCCTATACGGCCGTCGACCGCGCCGAGCAGGAGCCCGACGCCGCCATGGCTCTCAATGCCGATGGGCCGCGGCGACTTGCGGAAGCGGCGGCACGCCGGGGCGCCGTGCCCATCCATATCTCGACGGATTGCGTCTTCGACGGCACCAAGAGCGAACCCTATGTCGAGGACGATGCGACCGCGCCGCTCAGCGCGTATGGGCGCTCCAAGCTCGCCGGCGAGGACGCCGTGCGTGCGGCGACCGAGCGCCACATCATCCTGCGCACATCGTGGGTGTTCAGTCCGTATGGGCGGAATTTCGTGGCGACCATGCTGCAGCTTTCAGGCGAGAATGACGAACTGCGCGTCGTGGACGACCGCTGGGGATGCCCGACCTACGCGCCGCATCTGGCAGCGGCCATTCTCGGCGTCGCGCGCACAGTCACGGCCGAGCCTCAGCGCGCACCCTGGGGCACGTATCATGCCGCGGGTGCTGGCGCGGTCACGTGGTGGGGCTTTGCGCGGGAAATCATGCGACTTTCGGCGGCGCAGGGCGGACATAGCGTCCCAGTCGTGCCGATCACGACGGCCGAGTACCTGACGGCCGCCGTCCGACCCATGAACTCGCGCCTCGACTGCGGCAAGCTCGCGCAGAATTTCGGGATCACGCTGCCGTCGTGGCAAGAAGGGCTGGCGGAGTGCATGAGACGGCCATCGCTCGTGCAGGCCAACCGCTGCGCGGGGGGGGGGGGGGGGGCCCCCCCCCCGGCGTTTTTTT
>JAEZRM010000071.1 GCA_023412805.1 Pseudomonadota bacterium
GTGATGCCGCGCCGCCCGCGCCTTTGGCGCGACGGGGCTTTCGCCCCGCACCCCAACCGGGAGGGACACCCTCCCGGACCCACCCGCTTTTATAACTAGCCCCGCACGCCACCGGTCTGCATGGCCGCCGCGGGCATAGCACCACACAGGAAGGCGACAGTACCTCTTCCTGAGCGCGCGACCGCGCGCCGGCCGTTAGGCCGTCCGTAGAAAAAAACTACCGCTCCGCACGTTTCTCCGGCACGCCCTTGACCTTGGCCGAAGCCGTCGCCCAGCCGAGGATCTGGCTGAGCTTGCGCTCGCGCTCGGTATCGACGCTCACCGTCGCCGTCATACCGGCACGCAGCGGCAGGTCGGTACCGTTCGGCTCGATGCGCACGCGCACCGGGAGGCGCTGGACGACCTTGACCCAGTTGCCCGAAGCATTCTGCGGTGGCAGCAGCGCGAATTCCGCGCCGGTTGCCGGGCTGATGCTTTCAATGCGCGCCTTCCACGTCACATCCGGATAGATATCGAGGACGACCGTCGCCTTCTGGCCGGGGCGGACGTGCGTCAGCTCCGTTTCCTTGAAGTTGGCTTCCACCCACGGCTCGGCATCGCTGACGATGGCGAAGAGCGGCGTCGCGGCGCGGATCTGCTCACCGGGAAGCAGCTTGGCATTGACGACGCGGCCCCCGACGGGCGCCAGAATGCGCGTGCGCACGAGCTCGAGGCGGGCGCGATCGCGCTGGGCCAGCATCTCGCGGACGAGTGCGTGCTCTTCCGTCAGCTTCTCGGGATTGCCGCCGAGCTGCGTGAGGATACGTGTGATCTTCTGCTCGATGACCTGCACGCGGGCGCGCGCAACCGTGAGATTGCTCTCTGCCTCTTCGGCGCGGAAGGCAAAGCCGACACCCTTGTCGCTCAACTGCTTCTGGCGCCCGTGCTGCGCCTCGAAGAAGGCGATCCGGCTCTTGGCCTCGGCGAGCTCCATCTGCGCTTCGGCATACTCCGCGCGGAAGCCCGCAACACGCGAGCGCGTCTGATCCAGCTCCGCCTCGGCTTTGGCGAGCGCAATGGCATAGGATTCCGGATCGACGGTCAGCAGGACGTCACCGGCCTTGACCTGCTGATGCTCACGCACCCGCACTTCGATGATGCGCCCGGGTACTTCCGAGGAAACCTGGACGATATCGGCCTTGACGTAGGCGTTCTCAGTCGAGACGTAGCGGCCGCTCCACAGCCACCACACGCCCGCACCGGCAACGAGAAGCAAGGGCACCACCACCAACAGAAGGGGCCTGGTCCAGCGCTTGCCTGTCATGGTCTTACCGCTCGTGCTGAAGTCGCGACGTCGTCTTCGGCGTCCTCGATACCATCCAAATCTGAAAATTCACCACGCGGATCGGAGGCCGCGAGGGTCGTGAGCTGCGCTTTCACCTTGCTCATCAGGTCAACCAGCCGCGCCTGCTCGGCCATGGTCAACCCGGCCAGAGCATCGCGTACAGTTGCATCTGCGAGTGGAGTAATCGCGGCATGAATGCGTGCGCCCTGCTCCGTCAGGTAGATGCGATTGACGCGTCGGTCGCTCGGCTCTGCCCGCCGCTCGACCCAGCCCTTTTCCTCGAGACGATCGACGATGCGCCCTGCCGGCGCCTTCTCGATCTCCATCATCTCGGCGAGTTCGGACTGGCTTACCCCGGGGCGCCGGTTGATGCGAGTGAGTGCGAGCCACTGCGCGCGCGTCAGGCCCACCTCCCGCACCCGGCGCGCAAACACCGTCCGGAGCAGCCGGGCCGTATCGGCTGTCAGCCAGCCGAATTTCAGATGGTCCCTATCGGACACTTGGCGCGCCTCCCCAGGCAAGATAGTAATTGCGGTTATTATCACCCGGGTCACGATCGTCAAGTTAACGAAGCGGCATATGAGCAATGCAGGCGCCGCTGCGGGCAGCTGGCCGCGCATGGCTCCGCAACGTTCGTTTAAGGATCCCGGCCAAGCTGCCAAATCGGCGAGGGATGGTTTAAGCTCACGCCAATCGATAACCAAAGGAGACGCCCTATGGCCGACGCCGTCATCGTATCGACTGCCCGCACCCCGATTGGGCGCGCCTACCGCGGCGCCTTCAATAATCTCCATGGCGCCAGCATGGGTGGCCATGTCGTCGCGGAGGTGGTGAAGCGGGCCGGCCTCGCGCCCGAGGAGGTCGATGACGTGCTCATGGGCTCGGCCATGCCCGAGGGCGCGACAGGCGGCAATATCGCCCGCCAGATCGCCATTCGCGCGGGCCTCCCCGTCTCGGTCGCCGGCGCCACGGTCAACCGCTTCTGCTCTTCGGGCCTGCAGACGATCGCCATGGCGTCCCAGCGCGTGCGCTCGGATGGCGAGGGCATCTATGTGGCCGGCGGTCTCGAGTCGATCAGCCTCGTTCAGAACGAGAACGCCAACAAATTCCGCACCCGCGACGAGTGGATCGTCGAGCACAAGCCCGAGCTCTACTGGTCGATGATCCAGACAGCCGACAATGTCGCGAAGCGCTATGGCATCAGTCGCGATGCGCAGGACGAGTACGCACTCGAGAGCCAGCGCCGCACGGCATCCGCGCAGCAGGCCGGTAAGTTCAACGACGAGATCGTACCGCTACCCGCCGAGAAGATCCTCTATGACAAGGAAGGCAAGGCCGTCGGGAAGGAGATGGTCACGCTGACCCGCGACGAAGGCAATCGTCCCGAGACGAACATGGAGGGCCTCGCCAAGTTGAAGCCCGTCATGGGCGAGGGCAACTTCATCACGGCCGGCAACGCGAGCCAGCTTTCGGACGGCGCGTCGGCAACCGTCATCATGAGCGACAAGGAAGCGCAGAAGCGCGGCCTGAAGCCGCTCGGCATTTACCGCGGCTTCGAGGTCGTCGGCTGCGAGCCCGACGAGATGGGCATCGGTCCCGTGTTCGCCGTGCCGAAGCTTCTCAAGAAGCACGGCCTCAAGGTCGAGGACATCGGCATCTGGGAGCTGAACGAAGCGTTCGCCGTGCAGGTCATCTACTGCCGCGACAAGCTCGGCATTCCCTGGGAGCGTCTGAACGTCGACGGCGGCGCGGTCTCGATCGGGCATCCGTACGGCATGAGCGGCGCGCGCCTCACCGGCCATGCGCTCATCGAGGGTAAGCGCCGCGGCGAGAAGTATGCCGTCGTGACCATGTGCATCGGCGGCGGCCAGGGCGCGGCCGGTCTCTTCGAGATCGTCTGAGGCACCTGATGGCCCTCACCACGCCGGGATATCTGCACCGCGGGCTCGACGAGCTCTTCCGCATGGCGCGCGAAGATCCGCTGACGCCGCGGTGCACGCGCTTTTTCTTCGTGCGCCACGGCGAGACCGACGGCAATTTCGCGCGCATTTTCCAGACAGCCGAACAACCGTTGAATGCGCGCGGGATGGCTCAAGCGGAGGCTGCGTCCGAGGCCCTCAGAAGTGAGCGCATCGAACGCATTGTCGCGAGCACCATGCCGCGCGCCTGGGTGACGGCGGAAATCGTGGGGCGCCCGCACAAGGTAGCCCCCGATCCCGAGGATGGGCTGCGCGAGCGCTGGTTCGGCGATCTCGTCGGCAAGTCTTCGGCCGATCACGACTGGCGCGAGGCGCCGCCGAACGGGGAAGCACTCGATTTCTTCGTCCGGCGTGCACGGCAGGGCATCGAGCGCGCCCTAAACCTCGCCGACGCCAAACATTCGACGCTGGTCGCGCACGGCGGTATTCTGTATGTGCTCGCGCCGACGCTCGGCATCGATCTCGAAACGCACCATCTCGCCAATGCGACTCCGCTCCTGTTCGAGCGCACAGGAGGCAAATGGCGCGCAAGGCGCCTCGTCGATATCGGCGCGGATAGCGACAACGTCTCCTGAGCCGAGGACAATAAGGACAACAAACCATGGACATCACCGGCGAGTACACGATCAACGCTCCGCGCGAAGTCGTCTGGCACGCACTGAACGACCCCGAGGTGCTCAAGCGGACCATTCCCGGCTGCAAGGAACTCGAGCAGCGCTCGCCGACGGATCTCGCCGCCAAAGTGTCCCTCAAGATCGGCCCCATATCGGCGACCTTCAACGGCAACGTGACGCTCGAAAATCTCGACCCGCCGTCGTCCTACGACATCGTCGGCCAGGGCCAGGGTGGTGCGGCCGGCTTCGCGAAGGGCCGCGCGCGCGTCGAGCTGACCGAGATCGATGCCAACACGACCAAGCTCGCCTATACGGCCAAGGCGGAAGTCGGCGGTAAGCTCGCGACGCTGGGCGGCCGCCTCATACAGGCGACGTCGAACAAGCTTGCGGGAGAATTCTTCGGTGCCTTCGTCAAGGAGCTGAATGGCGAGGACGACGAGGCCACGGCCCCGGAGGAGAAGAAGAGCCGCTGGACGAAATGGCTGCGCCGCGGCTGAGCACTAACCTGCTCCAGGCCATCGCCGGCCGTGTGCGCCGAACGGCACTGGAGCCCTGCCATGGACGCTGAAGCGCCCATCACCGATGATGAAATCCGTGCACGCTTCGAGCCGCTGCTCGGCGCCCCCATGGCCGTGGCCGTCTCCGGTGGTGCCGATAGCATGGCGCTGATGCATATAGCCCAGCGCGCGCTTCAACTCGTCCCGCCTCAACTCTCTCCGCCCGGCCGGCCGCGCCTCATGGTGCTGACGGTCGATCACGGATTGCGTCCCGGTTCGGCAGAGGATGCGGCTTGGGTTGCATCTCGAGCGGAAGCTGCCGGCCTTCCCTGCCGTATCCTGCACTGGGAAGGCGAAAAGCCCAAGCAAGGCATTCAAGCTGCGGCGCGCGCCGCGCGCTACCGTCTCATGCACGAGGCGCTGATCGAGGAAGCGCGACCCTACGACAAGCTGCAACGCCTGCTGCTCACGGCGCACCACCAGGAGGACCAAGCCGAGACCTTCCTCATGCGCCTCGCGCGAGGGAGCGGCATCGATGGTCTGAGCGCCATGCAAAGCAGGGCTCTGCTTCAGACGCCGCCCACACCTGAAGGTGCATACGCCGCGCGGCTTGAACTCCGCAGGCCTCTGCTCGATCTGCCGAAGTCGCGCCTCGTGGCAACGCTGCGCGAGGCCGGCCTGACGTGGCGCGAGGATCCCAGCAACGACCGCCATGACTTCGAGCGCGTGCGCGTGCGCAAGGCCTTCGCCTCACTCTCCGATCTTGGTATTGACGGTGCGGCTATTGCGCGGAGCGCCGCGCGCCTCTCGCGTGCGCGTTCATCGGTCATGCACCAAACCATGAAAGCCATGCAGGCGCATGTGGATTGGAACAATGGCCGCTTCGGCGCGATCCCGGTCGGGACCTTCAACGATGTTCCCGAGGAGATCGCAGTACGGATTTTGAAGCAATTGATCGGAGCCTACGGCGGCGAAGCACCCGAACCGCGCCTGTCGGAGATCGAAGGGCTTGTCGATCGCATCCGCGCCACGACCGGCCGCGCTTGGCCCACGCGCGCCGCGACGCTTGGCGGGTGCCGTCAAGACTGGCGGCCGGGCGGTGATCTGCGCGTGTGGCGGGAGGCCGGCCGTACTGCCTTACCGGTGATGCAAATCCCGCCCGGCACGAAGTCGGCGGTTTGGGATCGCCGGTTCGAAATCAGTGTGCCGGAAGATATGGGAGAGGCCTTGGAGGTGCGGGCGCTCGGCGCGGCAGGCTGGAGAGCGCTCAGGTCGGAACTGCCGAACCTCGGCAAGCTCCGTCTGCCCCCAGGCGCAGCCGCCACGCTGCCTGCGTGCTGGCGCGCCAGCTCAATCATTGCGGTGCCGGGACTGCCGGCACCGAATTCATCGCTGGTCCAGGCGACGTTCCTCCGCGGTCTCGATCGAACCGAGATCTGACCGCGGACGCGGGCCCTGCCGCCTCTTAGCTTCGTCTCGAAGTCGCCTCTTACTTCGTCTCGAAGTGCTTCTCGAAGGCCGTGGACGCAGCCTTGCCGTGCTCGACGCCGCTCATGCGCAGGCGCTCATACTCGCGCCAAGCCTCGAGGCCGGCGCTCACCGCCGACATATACTCCTTGAAGCGGGCGAAGAGGCTCGGCTTCTTGGTCTCGCCGGGCATGAAGCTCAGAGCGCTATCGTATGCCTTGGTGCTCATGATCATAATCCTTTGCTCATCTCGGCGTCGCACCTGTTTGCCGGCGCGTATGCTCTGGTATGCCATATACCGCTGATGGTGCGTCGCAACAAGATTGTGCGCCGCGCAACCGTTATGCATTTTTGCATAGCAAGTGAAATATGCCGTTCAAGAGCGCACGGGAGTCGCCTCAGGACGCGCCGCGCACCCTTGATCCAGCCGTGGCTTTCATGATCGGATGAGCGTCGCAAATGCTCCCACGCGGGCTCTCAACAAACTGAGCAGGAGAGGAACGCCGGTATGGCAACGAACAAGGTCGCAATCATCACCGGCGGCGGCACCGGCATCGGACGGGCCGCGGCGCTTCATCTCCAGGCCGATGGCTGGGATGTCGTCGTCACCGGCCGGCGCAAGGCCGAGCTCGAAGGTACGATCGCGCTCGCCAAAAAGGGCGGCGGCAAGATGCTGGCTGTCGCGGCCGACGTGACCAAGCAGGACGAGGTGAAAAAGCTCTTCGCCGAGACCGTGAAGACGTTCGGGCGTCTCGATTTCCTCTTCAACAATGCCGGACGCGGGCTTCCCGCCGGTCCCATGGAGGACATCAAGCTCGAAGACTGGCAGAGCATCGTGAACGTCAATCTGACCGCCAGCTTCCTCTGCGCGCAGGAAGCCATCCGCCAGTTCAAGGCGCAGTCGCCGCAGGGCGGCCGTATCGTCAACAACGGCTCGATCTCCGCCCACACACCGCGCCCCATGTCGGTCGGCTACACCTCGACGAAGCACGCCATTACGGGCCTCACGAAGTGCATCGCGCTCGATGGCCGTCCCTTCAATATTGCCTGTGGGCAGCTCGACGTCGGCAATGCGGATACGGCCATGGGCGGGCGCATGAAGGCGGGCGTACCGCAAGCGCGCGGCGACATTCAGCCTGAGCCGGTTATGGATGTGGAGCATTGCGGCTCCGCCATTCGCTACATGGCCAGCCTGCCGCTCGACACCAACGTCTTCACGATGACGATCAAGGCGACCGCCATGCCGTTCGAGGGACGCGGGTAGGTACTCGCGCCTGTGGCGCGAGCGAGACTTGTCTCGCGCTCTACCGGGAGGGACACCCCCGCGCGGGTGCAGGGCCTGCGGCCCTGCTCGCGCCACAGGCGCGAATTCAAGCCGCCGCCTTTGCGTCCTCGCGGATCATGGCGGCGCCCTTCTCGGCGATCATGATGGTCGGCGCGTTCGTATTGCCGGTCGTGACGATCGGCATGATCGAGGCGTCGATCACGCGGAGACCATTGAGCCCACGCACGCGCAGCCGCGAGTCGACGACGGCTTGCGGATCCTCTCCCATGCGGCAGGTGCCGACCGGGTGATACAGCGTACCGCCGATCCTGCGTGCGAAGGCGGCGTAGTCGCTGTCCGTGACCACATCCTTTCCAGGCACAGTCTCACTGACGACGTACGGCGCGAAGGACGGCGCGGCGAATATACGTCGCGCGTGTTTGAGCCCTGCGATCGAAACGGCGAGATCGTTCTCGACCGCAAGATAGTTGGCCCGGATCGCCGGACGCGCGAGCGGATCGGGCGAGGTCGCCATGATCGTGCCCCGGCTTTCGGGCCGCGCTATCGACACGGCGATCGTCATGCCGGGCTGCTTCTCGAGCGTCCCGAACTTCTGCTCGTCATAGCTCGCGGGAGAGAAGAGTAGTTGTATGTCCGGGCTCGCCAGACCATCCCGGCTCCTGCAGAAGACCTGCGCACTCGACACGCCGAACGTAAGCGCCCCACGCCCCGTCGTCATCCAGCGCACCACTTCGCGCGCAAGCGGAATGCCGCGTGAGAGCTGATTGATGGAAACGGCATCACGCACGCGGGCTGAAGTACGCACCGCATAGTGATCCGAGAGATTGGCGCCGACGCCCGGCAAATCATGACGCACTTCAACGCCGATCGATTGCAGGTGTACTGCGGGACCGATGCCGGAGACCTGAAGCAGATGTGGCGAATTGATCGTGCCGCCGGAGACGATGACCTCGCGGCGCGCGCGCACGGTGCGATCGGTGCTACCCTGGCGAAAGGTCACGCCCGTGCAGCGGCGGCCGTCGAGGATGAGGCCTGTCGCCTGTGCATTGGTCTCGATCGTCAGATTGGTGCGCCGGCGCGCCTCGGCGAGGAAAGTCTGCGCCGTCGAGCCGCGAAAGCGGCCATTGCGTGACATCTGCGAATACCCGACACCCTCCATCTGGGCGCCGCTCAAATCGGGCGTGTAAGGAAAACCTGCTTCCTGCGCGGCTTTCACGAAGAGATGTGTGAGCGGCAGGATCGTGCGGTAGTCCTCAATGAGCAGCGGTCCGCTCTTGCCGCGATGTGCGCCGTCACCCGGCGCGTAACGCTCGATGCTCTTGAAGTACGGCAGCACATCCTCGTAGGACCAGCCGCGACATCCCGACTGCGCCCAGCCGTCGAAGTCGGCGGTATTGCCGCGCACGAACAGCATACCGTTGATGGAGCTGGAGCCGCCGAGCACGCGCCCGCGCGGCCAGTGAATGGAGCGATTGCCCGTCGCCGCCTCCGGCTCGCTCTTGTACATCCAGTTGACGCGCGGATTGTAGAGAAGCTTCAGCACGCCGGCGGGAATGTGAATCATCGGGTGCCAGTCGCGCGGGCCGGCTTCGAGCAGTACGACTTTCGAGCCGTCGGCGCTCAGGCGATTGGCCAGCACACAGCCCGCAGAGCCGGCGCCGACGATGACATAGTCGGCCTCGTTGTCGCTCATGGCCGCTTCCTCTCCGCAAAGATGGTTTTGTTGCGCGGAGAATAGAGCGGCCGTTTGGCCGGGCAAAGGCGTCTGTTGGCGCGGGCGCCATGCATCGCCACATGGGCACGCGATGGCTCGCGGCTTTGGAAGCTTAGCCGACGAGAAGCGTGGGGCGCTCGCCATTGCGGAGCTTGTGCACGCGCCAAATATCGTCACCCGATGCGCCGATGTCGCGGAGCATGAAGTCGTCGAGCTCACGCAGCACGTGAAGGCGACCTTCGATGAACCGACGCACCATCGCGAGCGCACCAACGCCTGGGGCTACGGCAGCCCTCTCCGGTACTTCGGTTGAATATGCGGGGTCAGGCATGATCATTTTCTTTGAAAAGGTCGATGCGTGTATCGAACGTCAAAATCAGAAGCGGCCGGCGCCCCCCAGGGTACCGGCCGCAGAAAGCGTTAACCCGAGACTGAATTCAGCTCCAGTAGACAGCCTGGGCGTAGTGCTTCTCACGAAGCTGATCGATCGCCTCGCCGCCGAACCCCAGATCGCGAAGGCGATCGTCGCTCATGCGGGCCAGGTAGGGCTGAATTTCGCGCTCGGCGCGGGCCATGCGGGCTTCGATGATCCGATCCAAGAAGCGGCCGAAGAAGCCCTTCTCAGTGGTTGCCTCGGTGCGGCTGGTGTCGGCAGTAAAGCCAACGGGTGTGGTGGTCGTGGCCATGATCGCTCTCATCTCTTAGTGTCCCGAAGAATCGGGTGTGCTCATTTGTTTCCGCCGTGCCGATCCTCTCTTCGGAGTGTCTTTGTGCACTGCGATAGGGTGAACATAGTGAGTCTTTCGCAGGTGCAGTAGCTCTGGCATACCAAAGCAGCCATGCAAATATGCATGGCTTTTAAGAAAGTGTTACAATGGGTTATATATCACACGGGTAATGATGCGACGCACAATGCAACGACACTTTGCACGCAACTCGGGCGGCAGCCAGTAAGGTGATCATGTTCCAGGATTTTTCGTCATCTGCAGATCCCACGCTCGGGGCGGATCGCGTCGCACGTCTCCGTGCGAGGCTCGATCGCCTCGGTGTCGATGCCGTGCTCGTCCCGCGCTCCGACGAGCACATGGGAGAGTATGTGCCCCCTTCCGCCGAGCGCCTTGCGTGGCTGACCGGCTTCACAGGCTCTGCAGGTCTCGCCGCCATCGGGACCAAGAAGGCTGCCCTGTTCGTAGACGGCCGCTATACCCTGCAGGCCGCCGATCAGGTGGATACGGGCATCTTCGAGATCGTGCAGATCCCCGAGACCGAGCCACGGCAGTGGCTGACGGCACAGTTTCCCAAAGGCACACGCATCGGCTTCGATCCGCGCCTGCACACCCGCGCGGCCATTGCCCGCTTCGAGGAAGGCCTCACCAAGGCTGGCCTCGAGCTCAAGCCCCTCCCGCGCAATCCCGTGGATCTCATCTGGGGTGCGGAGCGCCCTGCTCCCCCGAACGGGCCACTGTCGATCCAACCGCTGGAATGGGCGGGCGTCACCGCCGCCGACAAGATCAAGGCCCTGCAGAAGCAGCTCCGCGAAGCCGGCGAGGATGCCGTCGTCCTCACGCTCCCGGATTCCATAGCGTGGCTCTTCAATGTTCGCGGCTCGGATGTGAGCCATAATCCGACGCCGATCGCCTTCGCAATCGTCCCGGTCAGCGGCAAGTCAGAACTGTTTATTGAGAAGAGCAAAGTCGGCCCCGAAGTGAGGAAGCATCTCGGCGCCGTCGCGCACATTCGGGCGCCGGATACGCTCGCCGAGCGGCTCGGCACGCTGAGGGCGGAAAAGAAGCGAGTCCGTCTCGATACGACGACCGCCAACATGTGGATCTGGCAGCGCCTTGGCGGCGCGCGCAGCAACATCAGCGACGCCACCGATCCGTGCATTCTTCCCAAGGCGCGCAAGAACGAGGCTGAAATCCGCGGCACGCGCACCGCTCACGAACGCGACGGCATTGCCGTCACGCGTTTCCTCGCATGGCTCGATCGCGAAGCGCCCCATGGCGCCGTCGATGAGATCACAGCCGTGCGCACGCTCGAAGCCAAGCGCGCGGAAACGCAGGCGCTGAAAGAGATCAGCTTCGACACGATCTCCGGCTCGGGGCCGAATGGCGCGATCGTGCACTACCGTGTGACCGAGGCAACCAACCGCAAGCTGCGCACGGGCGAGCTTTTCCTCGTCGATTCCGGAGGCCAGTACATCGACGGCACCACCGACATCACGCGCACGGTCGCTATCGGCGCGCCGACGGCCGAGATGCGCGACCGCTTCACCCGCGTTCTCAAAGGCATGATCGCGATCTCGGAGTTGCGCTTTCCCGCGGGCACGACCGGCGCTCACATCGACGTGCTGGCGCGTCACGCACTATGGCAGGCAGGCTTCGATTTCGACCACGGCACAGGTCACGGTGTCGGCAGCTATCTTTCCGTGCACGAAGGTCCGCAGTCGATCTCGAAGCGCGGACATGTCGTGCTCGATCCCGGCATGATCGTCTCCAATGAGCCCGGCTACTACAAGACCGGCGCCTATGGCATCCGCATCGAGAACCTGTTGCTCGTCGGGGGCGCCGCGCCCATTCCTGGTGGCGACCGCCCCATGCTCGGCTTCGAGACGCTGACACTGGTGCCGATCGATCGTAGACTTGTCGAACCCAAACTGCTCAGCAACGGCGAGCGCCAATGGTTCAATGCCTACCATGAACGCGTCTCCACCATGGTAGGCCCGCATCTCAATGAGGACGATCGGGCCTGGCTGAAAAAGGCAACAGCCCCGATCTGAGGGACCTGTAAGAGGGGAGGCGGAGCGCCGCCGGTAGACAAGATCACGCGCGATCACATTGCACTTGGCAAATTGTCACTCGCCCCAACGAGCCCTTCTGCGCGTAGCGAACACCCACTAATATGCGCACCCCATGACCATCTGGCAGCGATTCCCGAGCGTGACCGCGGGGCTGGCTAAGGCCGGCTCGCTCATTGCCTTTCTGCGCGGCCTGGCCGGCGGCGGCCAGCCGGCGGATCCACGCGCCACGATTGCGTTCACCATCGGCCTCATCGCGCTGTCCGCCAAGATGGCCAAATCCGACGGCGTCGTGACGCGCGACGAAGTCGATGCCTTCTCGCGGCTCATGCACGTGCCGCAAGAGGAGACCGACCGCGTACGTCAGATCTTCGATCTCGCGAAGCAGGATGTGGCCGGCTTCGACGCCTATGCGCGCCAAATCGCGGAGCTGCTGGACGGTGATCGGGCCATGCTGCTGCAGGTTCTCGAAGGGCTCTTCGTGGTCGCCGCCGCCGATGGCGTCCTGCATGAGCGCGAGGAGAACTATCTGCGCGCCGTCTCTGACATCCTCGGCATTGGCGACAGCGACTTCCGCTATGTGCGCGCCCTCTTCGTGCGCGACGCCGGCAATCCTTATGAGATCCTGGGCCTCTCCCCTTCGGCCAGCGATGTCGACATCAAAGCGCGCCACCGCAAGCTGGTCATCCAGTATCACCCGGACAAGCTGTCCGGCCTCGGCGAAGGCACCGACCTCGTGTGCGCAGCGACGCGCAAGGTTGCGGCCATCAACGCCGCATTCGATACGCTCCGCAAGGAGCGCGGTTTCTGATGGACCGCGCTTGCTCACCGCTGGTGCACGCACTCCATCCCTCGCCGAACTTCGAGCCGCGCCTCGGCAAGACGTGCGCCGACATGCTCATCCTGCACTACACCGGCATGATGAGCGCCGCCCGCGCCATTGCCTGGCTTGCCGAGCCGATCTCGCGCGTGTCGTGTCACTATGTCGTCGATGAAGCCGGATGCATCACGCAGATGGTTCCGGAGAGTGAACGCGCCTGGCACGCGGGCGTCGGGAGCTGGGCCGGTGAGACGGATATCAACTCCGCCTCGATCGGTATCGAGATCCAGAATCCCGGCCACGATCTCGGCTATCCCGAGTTCACAGAACCGCAGATGGCCGCTGTCATCGCGCTCTCGCAGGACATCATCGCGCGCAACGCGATACCTGCAACGCGCGTGCTTGCGCATTCGGATGTCTCTCCCGGGCGCAAGATCGATCCCGGCGAGAAGTTCGACTGGCCACGGCTTCATGCGGCCGGCGTCGGACATTGGGCTGCACCGGCGCCGCTCGATCCCGACGAGTTCGGTTATGGTGCTGGGGATTGCCATCCCCTGGTCAGCGCGACGACAGCGCTCCTCGCGCAATATGGCTACGGCATCACGGCGGGCGATACGCTCGACGCGACGGGCACAAAGGTCGTGCGCTCCTTCCAGCTCCACTTCCGTCCCGAACGGCCGGATGGCCGCGTCGATCGTTCGACGCTCGCGACGCTGGAAACGCTGCTGGCCACGGCCTAGCTCGCGCCTGCGGCGCGACGAGGGCCAGCCCTCGCGCTCCCGCAGGGAGGGACCCCCTCCCTGACCCACCCGCCTTTATGAATTGGAGCGCGGGGCTAGGTAGAAAATCGATAAAAAAAAGGGGGTCCGGGGTCTCCCCGGACGGGCTTGGGCGGTAGCCCAATCGCGCCTAGAGCGCGACGCGTTGCCCCTCCGCGCAGCATCGGCTAAAAGGCGCACCAACCCCGACATGCACGCCACGAGGATCGCCGCCGATGGCCAACCCGCAATTCGTCTATCACATGCACCGCCTCTCGAAGACCTACCCGGGCGGCAAGCAGGTGCTGAAGGACATCAACCTTTCATTCTACCCGGGCGCCAAGATCGGCGTCGTCGGCTTGAACGGCGCGGGCAAATCCACGCTGCTCAAGATCATGGCTGGCCAGCTCGAGGATTTCACTGGCGAAGCCTGGGCTGCTGAAGGCGTCAGCGTCGGCTATCTGCCGCAGGAGCCGCAGCTCGATCCCGATAAGGACGTGCTCGGCAATGCCATGGAAGGCGTCGGCGAAAAGAAAGCCATCCTCGATCGTTACAACGAGATCGCAGCCAACTACTCCGAAGAGACCGCCGACGAGATGACGGCGCTCCAGGATCAGATCGACGCGCAGAACCTCTGGGATCTCGATGCGCAGGTCGAGCAGGCGCTCGATGCGTTGCGCTGTCCGCCGGGCGATGCCGATGTCACGAAGCTCTCGGGTGGTGAGCGTCGCCGCGTCGCGCTGACGAAACTCCTCCTGTCGAAGCCCGACATCCTTCTGCTCGACGAGCCGACGAACCATCTCGATGCCGAAAGCGTCGCGTGGCTCGAGCGCTTCCTGACGGAGTACGCGGGCTGCGTGATCCTCGTCACGCACGATCGCTACTTCCTCGACAACATCACCGAGTGGACGCTCGAACTCGATCGCGGCCAGGGCGTGCCCTACAAGGGCAACTACTCGAGCTGGCTCGAGCAGAAGGCGAAGCGCCTCGAAGTCGAGAAGGGTCAGGAAGAGGGACGTCAGCGCGCCCTCAAGCGCGAGCTCGAATGGATCCAGTCCTCACCGAAAGCGCGTCAGGCGAAGTCGAAGGCGCGTATCAGTGCCTATGATAAGCTCGCCGAGGAGGCCGGACGCGAGGACGTCGGGCGCGCCAGCATCCAGATCGCTCAGGGCCCGCGCCTCGGCGACATGGTGATCGAGGCTGAAGACCTGACCAAGGCCTTCGGCGATCGCCTGCTGATCGACGGTCTTTCATTCAAGCTGCCCCCCGGCGGTATCGTCGGCATCATCGGTCCGAACGGCGCCGGTAAGACGACACTCTTCAAGATGCTCGTCGACCAGGAAAAGCCGGACAAGGGCAGCATCAAAGTCGGCGACACTGTGAAAATCTCTTACGTCGACCAGTCGCGCGCGCACCTCGACGACAAGAAGACCGTATGGGAAGAGCTTTCCGGCGGCCTCGACCAGATCAATCTCGGCGGCAAGCGTGAGGTGAATTCACGCGCCTATTGCGGCTGGTTCAACTTCAAGGGCGCCGACCAGCAGAAGAAGGTCGGGATGCTCTCGGGTGGCGAGCGCAATCGCGTCCATCTCGCCAAGCTGCTCAAGGAGGGCGGCAACCTCCTCCTCCTCGACGAGCCGACGAACGATCTCGACACCGAAACGCTGTCGGCACTCGAAGCGGCGCTCGAAGATTTCGCCGGCTGCGCCGTGGTGATTTCGCACGATCGCTTCTTCCTCGATCGCATTGCGACGCATATCCTCGCCTTCGAGGGCGACAGCCATGTCGAATGGTTCGAGGGGAACTTCGCGGACTACGAGGAGGACAAGAAGCGCCGCCTCGGCGATGCCGCCATCGAGCCGCACCGCATCAAGTTCAAGCGGTTCGAAAGGTAGTTCGATCAGCGACGGCCCGAACCTAATCCACGATGAAGAGCTTCGCGCCGGTCCGCGTATAGGAGCGGTGCGCCGCATCGCCGAAGTTCGAAACCTGGTAGCTCATGCCGGGCTTCAGGACGAAGCGGCGACCATCGCGAAGCTCGGACTCGAGTTCCCCCTCCAGCACGTAGAGCACGTGCCCGCGATCGCACCAGTGATCGGCAAGATAACCCGGCGTGTATTCCACCTGCCGAATGCGCACGTCGCCCATCATGAATGTGCGCCAGATGGCTTTCCCCGTCTCGCCGGGATGCTCAACCGGAGGCACGGTACTCCAATCGGTGATGGTGAAAGGAAGTGCGGGCAATTCCATCTCGTATGTCCTCGATCGTTCGGCACGAACGGCGCGCAGGCTATGACTTCTTATCGGTGTGACCGAGTGACCGCTCGGGCGCAATGCGGTCACGCGTGAGACGCTTCAATTCGCCGACATCGGGGAAGCGTCCTGCATCCTTTCGAGACCAGACCAACTCGCCGTCGATGCGCACCTCGAACACACCCCCGCTCGCATCGGGCGTCAGCGTCACTGAACCGATCTCCTCGGCGAATGTCGAGAGGAGCTCTTGCGCCATCCATGAAGCGCGTAAGCCCCAATTGCAGAGGCGGCAGTATGTGATGTCGACGTTGGGAGCTTTGGCCATGGCCGCAGCTTAGCGCAGGAAAATCCAGCCGAGAACGCGCGCCGTTTCGAGACCCAGTATGCCGGTCCCGCCGAGCTGGGCAGCGCCTCATGTCCGCCCAATTTCGAGGTCCATGTTCCGGCCACGCACAATCGGTTCGGGGGACGTCATGGGGATGCTGCCGCGAGGGTCGGGCGATGCTGGCGATATCGCACTCAGCACGATCGTGAAGCGCGAGGGCGGAAAGACCGCGACGCTCGCCGCGCTGATTGCGCTGGTGTTCTCCGCCTACAGCCTCTGGGAATCATCGCTGAAGCAGCCGGACGTGCGCATCTTCGTTCCCCCCGTCATCCAGTTCTCCGCGCCGTACAATAATTCGAACTTCGAGGTGATCGCGATCCCGGTGACGTTCACCAACGAAGGCGCGCGCACGGGCACGGTGTTGTCGATGGAGCTTGCCGTCACCGACCCGCGCACGAACGAGACGAAACTCTTTTATGCCGCCGATTTCGGTCGCTGGACCATGGAGAAGACGCGCGCGCAGGCATACCAGCCGTTTGCGCCAGTGTCGCTCGCAGGCAATTCATCGCGCACCGAGACGGTGCTGTTCTACACGCGCGGTGATGACCAGAAACCACCGCAGCTAATTCAGGCAACGGGCCCCTATCAGTTCAAGCTGTCGCTCGAACAGGCCGTCGCCGATGATCTCGGCCCCGTGGATCAATGGCTGGCCTCGGGCCCCGTCTCCGTAAGCTTCGAGCGCGAGTTACGCTTCTACGATGCGCGCGCCTTCAACAACGGCACGCTGCCGCTCTACGCGAAGGATTGGCGCTCGACGCAAGGCGGCGCAATGACGGCGGCGAAGTAAGTCTATAAAAAACGGGGGGCCGGGGGTGTCCCCCGGTCGGGTACAGGGCCGGGGCCCTGTTGGCATCGAAGATGCGCTCCGTGACCTCACCAGCGATA
>JAEZRM010000133.1 GCA_023412805.1 Pseudomonadota bacterium
CTTTGCGACGGGGGGGGGTGGCCCACGCCGCCCGCCGCTTTCACATTCCGCTACCGCCGTTCACCAAGTTCACGAGTTATGTGAGCGGCCCGACATAGTTATCAAACCGTAACATAGCCACGTTAGCAATCGCCCGTCCGGCGGTACGGCTGTCCGAGATCGTCCGGACCCGAGAGTTTACGGAAATGTGCTGCCGATGAGCCTGAACGAGACCAATTCACGGGATCCGGCCGCCAAGGAGCCGCCGAAGGAGCCGCCGGTCGTCCAGGCCGTCCCGAGGCCGCCGGCTGACCCCGGCCTGACCGCCCTGGTCATGATGCTCCAGTTCCTCGGCGTGCCCGCCGATCCCGAGCAGATCCGCCATCAGTTCGGCGGCGTCGAGATCGGCATCACCGAGATGCTGCGCTGTACCAAGCAATTCAACATCAAGGCGCGCCTCGTCAGGACGAGCTGGGACCGGCTCGACAAGACGCCGCTGCCGGCCATCGTCCCCCTCCGCGACGGCGGCTTCCTGATCCTGGGCAAGGCCGGCGACGGCAAAGCGATCGTGCAATATCCGGGCTCGCCGCGGCCGCAGATGCTGACCAAGGCCCAGTTCGAGGTGATCTGGGACGGCCGCATCGTGCTGATGACCAAGCGCGCCGGTCTTGCCGACCTGTCGCGGCGCTTCGACATCACCTGGTTCATGGGCGCGATCAACCGCTATCGCGGCCTGCTCGGCGAGGTGCTGCTCGCCTCGTTCTTCCTGCAGATCTTCGCCCTGGTCTCGCCGCTGTTCTTCCAGGAGGTGATCGACAAGGTGCTGGTGCATCGCAGCCTCGGCACGCTGGATGTGCTGGTCGCCGGCATCGTCGCGATCTCGATCTTCGAGGTCGTTCTCGGCGCGCTGCGCACTTATCTCTTCTCCCACACCACGAACCGCATCGACGTCGAGCTCGGCGCACGGCTGTTCCAACATCTGCTGGCGCTGCCGCTGTCCTACTTCCAGGCGCGGCGGGTCGGCGACACCGTCGCGCGTGTCCGCGAGCTGGAGAATTTGCGCAATTTCATCACCGGCTCGGCGCTGACGCTGGTGATCGATCTGTTCTTCACCTTCGTCTTCCTCGGCCTGATGGCGTTCTACTCGCCGCTGCTGACCGCGATCGTGCTGGCCTCGTTCCCGCTCTACATCGTGATCTCGGCCGGCGCCTCGCCGCTGTTCCGCTATCGCCTCGACGAGAAGTTCAAGCGCGGCGCGGAGAACCAGTCATTCCTGGTCGAGAGCGTCACCGGCGTCGAAGCGCTCAAGGCGATGGCGGTCGAGCCGCAGATGCAGAAGCGCTGGGAAGAGCAGCTCGCCTGCTACGTCGCCTCCAGCTTCCGCGTCGTCAATCTCGGCAATGTCGCAAGCCAGGCGGTGCAGTTCGTCAGCAAGATCAACATGGCGCTGCTGCTCTATTTCGGCGCCAAGCTCGTGATCGACGGCAGCCTCACGGTCGGCGAGCTCGTCGCCTTCAACATGCTGTCGGGTCGCGTCACCGCGCCGGTGCTGCGCCTTGCCCAGCTCTGGCAGGACTTCCACCAGGCGCGGCTCTCGGTGGAGCGGCTCGGCGACATCCTCAACACTGTGCCGGAGCCGACCTACCGCACCGGACGCGCCGCCCTGCCCGCCATTCGCGGCGACATCGCCTTCGAGCATGTCGGCTTCCGCTACCGCGCCGACGGCCCGCAGATCCTGAGCGACATCAACCTGAAGATTCCCGCCGGCCAGATCGTCGGCATCGTCGGCACCTCCGGCTCCGGCAAGAGCACGCTCGGCAAGCTGATCCAGCGCCTCTATCTGCCCGAGGCCGGCCGTGTCCTGGTCGACGGCAATGATCTCGCCGCGGTCGACCCGACCTGGCTGCGCCGGCAAGTCGGCGTCGTGCTCCAGGAGAACATGCTGTTCAACCGCTCGGTGCGCGACAACATCGCGCTGGCCGATCCCGCGCTGCCGATGGAGCGCATCGTCGCCGCGGCAAAGCTCGCCGGCGCGCACGACTTCATCCTCGAGCTCCAGGACGGCTACGACACGGTGATCGGCGAGCGCGGCAGCACGCTGTCCGGCGGCCAGCGCCAGCGCATTGCGATCGCGCGCGCGCTGACCACCAATCCACGCGTCCTCATTTTCGACGAAGCCACCTCCGCGCTCGACTATGAGAGTGAGCGCATCATCCAGCAGAACATGCGCGAGATTACCGCGGGCCGCACCGTGCTGGTCATCGCCCATCGCCTCTCGACCGTGCGCACCGCCGACCGCATCATCACCATCGAGCGCGGCCGCATCGTCGAGGACGGTTCGCACGACCAGTTGATCCGCAGCGGCGGCCGCTACGCCACGCTGCACCGTGTCCAGGCAGGCATCCATGAAGTCGGCTAAGGCCATGCTGGCGTCGCTGCGCCGCCCGACGCGCACGCGCGACGAGCTGGCGTTCCTGCCCGCGGCGCTCGAGATCGTGGAGACCCCGCCCTCGCCGATCGGCCGCGCCATCTCCGCATCGATCTCGGCGGTGTTCCTGATCGCGCTGGTGTGGGCCAGCATCGGCACCGTCGACATCATCGCGACCGCGACCGGCAAGATCGTGCCCGACGACCGCACCAAGGTGATCCAGCCGTTCGAGACCGCTGTGGTGCGCTCGATCCACGTGCAGGACGGCCAGCGCGTCAAGGCCGGCGACCTCCTGATCGAGCTCGATCCGACCATGAGCCAGGCCGAGCTCGGCCATCTCCAGAGCGATCTGCTCGCGAGCGAACTCGACATCGCCCGCCTGCACGCGGCGCTCGCCGGCGGCGATCCTGAAAAATTCACCCCGCCCGCGCGCGCGACGCCCGAGCAGATCCGCACCGCCAAGCGCTTCCTGGCCTCGCAGGCCGCCGAGCAAGCCGCCAAGATCACCACGCTCGAATGGCAGGGCACGCAGAAAAAGGCGGAGCGTTCGACCACCGAGGCCACCATCGGCAAGATCAGCGCGCTGATCCCGATCATGCAGCAGCGCGTCGACGTGCGGAAATATCTGGTCGACCGCGAATTCGGCTCGAAGCTGCAATATTTGACGGAGACGCAGGATCTGGTCGCGCAGCAGCAGGAATTGCTGGTCCAGAAGAGTCACTTCGCCGAGGCCGATGCTGCCGTCGGCGGCATCGAGGAGACGCTGCGGCGTACCGAGGCCGAATATAATCGCGGCCTGTTCGACGAACTCGCAAAGGCCGAGCAGAAGGCGGCGGGCCTGCGTCAGGACATCGTCAAGGCCGAGCAGCGCACCAGCCTGCTGCGCCTCACCGCACAGGAGGACGGCATCGTCCAGCAACTCGCCGTGCACTCGGTCGGCGGCGTGGTGACGCCGGCGCAGACGCTGATGGTGGTGGTGCCGACCTCGGGCGGCCTCGAGAT
>JAEZRM010000039.1 GCA_023412805.1 Pseudomonadota bacterium
AGGTCGACGACGAGCAGATCGCCGAGGTGCTGGGCAACTGGACCGGCATCCCGGTCTTCAAGCTCACCGAGGAGGAGACCACGCGTCTGCTCCGTATGGAGGAGGAGCTGCACAAGCGGATCATCGGCCAGGAGGACGCCGTCAAGGCCGTCTCCAAGGCGATCCGTCGTACCCGCGCCGGCCTGAAGGATCCGAAGCGTCCGTCGGGCTCGTTCATCTTCGCCGGCCCGTCCGGTGTCGGTAAGACCGAGCTGTCCAAGGCGCTCGCGAACTTCCTGTTCGGCGAGGACGATGCCCTCATCCAGATCGACATGGGCGAGTTCCACGACCGGTTCACCGCGTCGCGTCTGTTCGGTGCCCCTCCCGGCTACGTCGGCTACGAAGAGGGCGGCCAGCTCACCGAGAAGGTGCGCCGCAAGCCGTTCTCGGTGGTCCTGTTCGACGAGATCGAGAAGGCACACCAGGAGATCTACAACACCCTCCTGCAGGTGCTCGAGGACGGCCGTCTCACCGACGGTCAGGGTCGTACGGTCGACTTCAAGAACACCGTGCTGATCTTCACCTCGAACCTCGGTACCTCGGACATCTCCAAGGCCGTGGGTCTGGGCTTCTCGGCCGGAACGGGCAGCGAGTCGAACTACGAGCGCATGAAGCTCAAGGTTCACGACGAGCTCAAGAAGCACTTCCGCCCCGAGTTCCTCAACCGCATCGACGACATCATCGTCTTCCACCAGCTCTCGCAGAACGAGATCATCCAGATGGTGGACCTGATGATCGGTCGCGTCGAGGCGCAGCTGAAGAACAAGGACATGGACATCGAGCTGACCGAGCAGGCCAAGTCGCTGCTCGCGAAGCGCGGCTTCGATCCCGTCCTGGGTGCGCGACCGCTGCGTCGCACCATCCAGCGCGAGATCGAGGACCAGCTGTCGGAGAAGATCCTCTTCAACGAACTGGGCCCGGGCCAGATCGTCCTGGTCGACGTCGAGGGCTGGGACGGCGAGGGCGCCGGCGAGAACGCGAAGTTCACGTTCCACGGATCCCCGAAGCCGGTCAAGGTTCCGGACTCGCCTGCCGAGGCGCTGGCCGGGGCCGGTGACTCCACCCCCTCCGACGGCGGTTCGGCCGAGTAGGTTCACGTAAAGCGACGCCCCGCGAGCGAAAGCTCGCGGGGCGTCGTCGTGTCACGACGCCTGAGTCCGTATCTCGGTTCCGGTGTGGGCAGAGCTCGTCGACACCGTGACGTGGGCGGCGCGCCGGGTGCGGTCCGGTCCGAACAGCGCCGATTCCTGCCGCGCCCACCGGTCCCAGTGCGGGCGGAATATCTCGCCGTCCCGTTCCAGTGCCCGACGCATCCGGTCGTCCGGGTGGGCGTCGACGAAAACCCGGACCGCGAAGTACTCCCGGGCGACGCCGCACGTCGACCCGGCGCCCTCGACGACGAGGTACCGGTGACGGCGGACGGCACGCCACTCCACGTACTCGCCGCGGTGCCAGTCGTACCGGCGGTACCGCGGGATCCGGCCGTGCCGGGCCGGGGAGAGGACTTGTCGGACCAACCGCGGAACCGCGGCGGCGAGGCCGTCCCAGCCGGGGTAGAGGTCGTCCAGGTGCACGACGGCGGGTTCGTCGCCGGTCAGGTCGGCGAGCGCGGCGGCCAGGCGGGCGGCGAAGGTCGTCTTGCCCGACCCCGAGGCGCCGTCCACGGCCAACACGCTGACCGCCCCCGCCAGGGGGCCCCTGCGCCGCGCCGCGGCCAGCAGGGCGATGGTGGCGGCCCCCGGGTCGCTCGTGGCGAAGCAGCGCGGGCTCATGGCGGCCCCTCGGTCGGTGGCGTCGACCTAGAGGTAGTCCATCGACATCGCCCGGCGCACCTCATCGAGCGTGGCCGTGGCCACCTCGCGGGCGCGGGCGTTGCCGTCGGCGAGCACGTCGCGCAGGTGGCCGGGGTCGGCGGCCAGCTCGGTGCGCCGCGCGCGGATGGGTGCCAGGTGCTCGTTGACGGCCTCCGTGACGACGGCCTTGAGGCGGGCGCCGCCCCCGTCGCCGATCTCGGCGGCCAGCTCGCCGGGGTCGCGATCGCTCAGCAGCCCGGCCATGAGCAGCAGGTTCGCCACCTCGGGGCGGTTCTCGGGGTCGTAGGTGATCTGCCGGTCGGAGTCGGTCACCGCGCGCTTGAGGCGCTTGGCCGTCTCGTCTGCCGTCATGCCCAGCTCGATGGTGTTGCCCTTGGACTTGCTCATCTTCGTGCCGTCGGTGCCGAGGATGTGCGCGCCGGAGGACAGGAGCGCCTCGGGCGCCGGGAACACGGGGCGACGCGTGTCGACCCGCCCGAAGCGTTCGTCGAAGCGCCGCGCGATCACCCGCGACTGCTCCAGGTGCGGCAGCTGGTCCTTGCCGACCGGCACGAGGTTGCCCTTGCAGAAGAGGATGTCGGCCGCCTGGTGCACCGGGTAGGTCAGCAGCAGCGCCGACATGGCGCGCCCGCCGGTGTCCTCGAGCTCGGCCTTGACCGTGGGGTTGCGGCGCAGCTCGGAGTCGGTGACCAGGGACAGGAAGGGCAGCATCAGCTGGTTCAGCTCGGGGATCGCGCTGTGCGTGAAGATCGTGGTGCGGGCCGGGTCGAGACCGACGGCCAGGTAGTCGGTGAGCAGCGAATACACCCGCTCGCGCATCTCGCCGACGCTGTCGCGGTCGGTGATCACCTGATAGTCGGCGATGACCACGAACGTGTCGAGGCCGAGGTTTTGCAGGCGCACCCGGTTGGACAGGGTGCCGATGTAGTGGCCGAGGTGCAGGTTGCCGGTCGGGCGGTCGCCGGTGAGCATGCGAAAGCCGCTGGGGTCGGTGGCGATCTGCGCCTCGATCTGTTCGCTGCGCTCCTGGCTGCGGCGCAGGCTGGCGTCGCTGATGGATTCGGCGAGGGCCTGGCCCTGCGCGGAGTCGTCCTGGGCGAACTGCTGGCCGGCGGCGTCGATGGGCGTGGTCACGGTGTGCTCCTTGGGTGGCTGGCCGGCGCCCGCGACACGACGTACGAGCGCCGTCGCTGGCGGGCGACGGCGTGGGGGGCGTGCGAATCGCTAGGGCCGTCGCGAGGACGGCCACCAGGAGTGCACGGCGCGGGACATGCGGCCATCGTACGTCGTGGCGCGCGGCGGTTAGGCTGCGCCTCGTGAGTGTCGCCATCCGAGTCATCCCGTGCCTGGACGTCGACGCAGGCCGCGTCGTCAAGGGTGTGAACTTCCGCGACCTGCGCGATGCCGGCGACCCGGTCGAGCTGGCCCGCACCTACGACGCGCAGGGCGCCGACG
>JAEZRM010000049.1 GCA_023412805.1 Pseudomonadota bacterium
CCCGATCCCGCGCGCGCTTGAAGAAGGGCCGCTCGACATGGAAGGCGTCGACGAAGGCGGTGATCTCGGCGCGGATCTGGTTCGGCATCGCGACCGCATCGACCGTGCTGCCGATCGCCTCGGTCAGCGCCTCGCCTTCGTACGGATCGGCCGTCGCCGCGGTGACGCGGCATGTGGCGGCGTCGATGGGTACCAGCGCGATCCACAACGAGGGCTGCCCCCCATTCAGATTGTCGCGATAATGCGCGATGGCACTGCTGTGGAGCATCAGCTCGTACGGCCCCGCATAGAAGAGAGTGCCGCCGAGCGGCGTGCCCGATGCCAGGGCCGGAGCCGCAGGAAGCACCGCGTGCGCATGCCAGGCGTGATCAGCCCATGCACTGTTGAGCGCCCTGCGGGCGATCACGACGCCGATTTCGATGCGATGCTCCGGCATGGCCTCGATTCTCAAACGTCCCGTTAATGGCCGCGTTCCGCTGTCCGGCTCTTCCGATCACGTGCCAATGCCCCCGGAACCTCTGCACTTGCGCGCGAGTTTGGCTGAAGCGGGCGGTCCTGCACCCGTAGGGAGAAGGACGTCATGCGCGTTCTCTTGACCGGCATTGTCATCGCCATCGTCATCGCCGTAATCGCCGGCATCGGCTTCCGCGCCGCGCGAGAGCCGGTATACGAGGTATTTTCGTCATCCAGCGTGCGGCTCGAAAACCCCGGCTTCAATCTGGTCGGCAAGAACTGGACCGGCAATCCGCGCGTCACCAGCGAGGAGCGCCGCGCCGCCACTACCGACAGCAAGGCCGGCGCCGTCGACTGACCCCTATTCGGCCGGCGCGGAGGCACGGCCGAGATCCGGCCCGCTCGCGGTCTTGCCCTCCTGCTTTTCGAGCCAGATGCGGTGATGGTGCCGCGCCCACGCCATGCTCACGCGACCCGTCCACATCGCCTCGTACGCGCCTTCGATCCCAAGCGTGCCGATATAGATGTGCCCGAGGATGATCGCGATGAAGATCACGGCGATGATCGCGTGGATGTACTGCACCAGCTGCATGCCGTTGATATCAAGGAACCGGAACGGGAACAGCAGGAGGATGCCGGTTACCGCCAACACAATTCCGAACAGGACCACCGACCAGAACACGAGCTTCTGGCCCGCATTGAAGCGCCCCGCCGGCGGCTCGGCGTTGCTGAAAAAGCCGCCGCCCTGCCTGAGCCATACGGCGTCGTAGCGGTCCGGCAGATTGCCGCGTATCCAGAACACGATCATCAAGAGGACGCCCAGCATGAACGCCCAGGCCGTGAAGTTGTGCGCGTACTTGGCCCAACCCGACCACGCGGCGAAGGCGTCGGGCCCGAGCAGCGGCATGAGCAGGCGTTTGCCCAAAAAGTAGTTGAGGCCGGTTAGCGCCAGCACGACGAAAGACACTGCGGTCAGCCAATGCGTGAAGCGCTCGAACCCATTGAAGCGCTCGATCGTGCGGCCGGCGCCCTCATCGCGCGGCACACGGATGCGGCCGCGCCACAGGTAGAAAGCCGCGAGAACCAGGATGATCCCGAGAATGATGATCGCCGCGATCCAGGGCAGGATGCGCTCGTGGAAGAACTGATAACTCCGCCCCTGCGGCTGCTCCAGGGTGGCGGCCTGCGGATTGGGAATAGTCACGCGTCCGCGCAACTTATTGAGCTCCTCCAGGAGCTGACGCTCGTGCACGGATGCGGCTCTGGGATTGACGCCGCTCTCCTGCTGCTGGGCCGCCGCCGGCAGCGCCGACGCGCCGAGGGCGAGCAGGAACGAAAGCAGCAGGACTTGCAGCGTACGCATCACGGCCTCAGGTCGACTCTTCGCCATAGGCGGTCCTCCAGCCCCCCATGCCCGAGCCATAGCCGCGCTGTTCCGTGCGCGTCTTGTAGATGCCGGCAATGACCTCGCCGTCGCCGGCGAGCAGCGACTTGGTCGAGCACATCTCCGCGCACAGCGGCAACTTGCCTTCGGCGAGGCGGTTGCGGCCGTACTTGATGTACTCGGCCTCGGAGTTGTCGGGCTCCGGCCCGCCCGCGCAATAGGTGCACTTGTCCATCTTGCCGCGCGTGCCGAAATTGCCGGCTTGCGGATATTGCGGGGCGCCGAAGGGGCAGGCGTAGAAGCAATAGCCGCACCCGATGCACAGGTCCTTCGAGTGCAGGATCACGCCATCATCGGTCCTGTAGAAGCAGTCCACCGGGCAGACGGCGGCGCACGGCGCGTTCGTGCAGTGCATGCATGCCATCGAGATCGAACGTTCGCCCGGCTTGCCATCGTTGATCGTCACGACGCGGCGGCGGTTTATGCCCCACGGCACGTCGTGCTCGTTCTTGCATGCCGTCACGCAGGCGTTGCATTCGATGCAGCGGTCCGCATCGCAGAGGAATTTCATTCTAGCCATGTGCGTTCCTCGCTTACGCAGGCTTGATCTGGCACAGCGTGACCTTCGTCTCCTGCATGCCCGTCACCGGGTCGTAGCCGTAGGTCGTAACGGTGTTGACGCTCTCGCCCAGCACGATCGGGTCGGTGCCCGCCGGATAGCGGCTCCGCAAGTCGTTGCCCTCAAACAATCCGGAGAAGTGGAACGGCATCCAGGCCACGCCCTTGCCGACGCGGTCGGTCACCAGCGCCCGCACCTTGGTCTTGGCACTGTTCTCGGGGCCGTACACCCACACC
>JAEZRM010000114.1 GCA_023412805.1 Pseudomonadota bacterium
GCTTTTTGCCGGCGCCTCCAAACTACTTCCCTTGCCGACGCACTCGATACGTCGCAAGCGATGGACCATCGCGATCCGTTTGCGTGATCGGATGTGCAGTCTGAGAGGGCTGGGGAGGACATCTAGATAAAAAGATGGAGTCGTTGGCGCTCAGAAGTGCCGTCGTTACTTGGCTTCACGCGACTCCGATTTTTTGCCCGTGGAGTCACCGCACGAAATACGCCTTGTATAACGGGCACTTTGCACGACTCCGTCTTGTAACTTTGCGCCTCCGCCGCATCTCCCCGTCACGTTTCAACATCGGGGGATCACCATGGCTCAAGACGACTTCAAACCGAAGCCCGGACGCATCCGCGATACCACAAACTCAGCGTCAGTCAGCACCAGCACGCAAGTGCTCAGACAAGCCGGTCGAGCTGGTGCAAGCACCGTGCGGCAGCGCGGCCACATCACATCAGCGATGCCGAAGCGCGGTATGGGTGCTGGTGTGCGCGCCGCCGCCGGTCTCATTGCACCAGGTAGTCGCCGCGTTATCGTCAAAGCGAGATACACGCGCATTGCCGCCGGCGATATGGGAGCGGCGCGCGCGCACCTCAAATACATCCGGCGTGATGGCGTCACCCGCGAGGGAGAAGCGGGCCGGCTGTACGATGCGCAGCGCGACGACGTCGACGGCGGCGCCTTCCTCGAGCGCTCCGAGAACGACCCGCATCAGTTCCGCTTCATCGTCTCTGCCGAGGACAGCGCGCGACTGTCGGACCTGAAGCCGGTCATCCGTGATCTCCTCGCGCAGATGGAGCGAGATCTCGATACCAAGCTCGACTGGGTGGCGGTCGATCACTTCAACACCGGCCATCCCCATACGCACGTCGTCATTCGCGGCCGCGACGACCAGGGCAAGGATCTGGTCATGGCGCGGGACTACATCGGCCATGGCGTGCGTGCCCGTGCCCAAGCCTTGGTGACATTGGAGCTCGGCCCCGAGACGCAACTCGAGCGCATCCAGAAGCTCTTCGACGAAGTGGGCCAGGAACGACTGACGCGTCTCGACCGGCAGCTCATGGCGCGTGCGAAGGACAATATCCTCGTCATCACCGCCACCGAGGAGAACGATCCGACGCAGCGCACCTTGCGGATCGGCCGGCTCAGAACACTGCAGCGGTTGGGCCTCGCCACGGAACGGCAGGCGGGCGTGTGGTCTCTCGATGCCAACGCCGAGGCCAAGCTGCGCCAGCTCGGCGACCGCGCCGACAAGTTCAAGATGATGCAGCGTGCCTTGAAGGAAGCCGGCATCGAGCGTGGTGCGGCCGCCATGGCGCTGTTCGAGCGCGGACCGCGCAAGGTGCCACTCGTCGGCAAGGTGGTCGGCGTCGGCATGATCGACGAGATCACCGACCGCACCTGGGTCATCATCGATGCCGTCGATGGACGCGTGCACTACGCCGATCTCGGCCGCCTCAAAGCAGACGCGGTGCCAGAACGCGGTAACATCGTCGCTCTCGCCGGCGACGGCCTCAACGAGAAACCATCGTCCGTGCCCCGTCTGCATCTGCTGTCGGCGACCGACCTCGACCGGCAGACGACCTACGAGGGGCCGACCTGGCTGGACGAGGCGATTGCGACCAGATGGCAGCCGGAGACCCGAACGACGGGATTCACCGCCGAGGTGGACAAGGCCCTCAAGGCGCGCACCGATTGGCTCGTCAGCCGGCAGCTCATCGAGCAATCGCAGGACGGCAAGCGGGCGCCACGCGCCGACATGCTGAAGGCGCTGCGTCAGGCCGAGACGCAGCAGCTCGCTGCCGATGTCTCACGGCAGCTGAACGCCGCCTTCGTACCATCCATGCCCGGAGCCCGCATCACCGGCACCTACGATCACGCCATCACGACGCCGACCGGCAAGATCGCGGTCATCCGCCGCGAGGACACCTTCACTTTGGCGCCATGGCAGCCGGCGCTCGAGCCCTTCCGCGGCCAAGCCGTCGCCGGGATCGTCGGTCCGACCCGTATGACTTGGACGCACACGCGTGGAAGAGGGCTGCCGGGGAGGGCATAACTGCTCCACCTTGCCAATCGTGTACTGCGCGATTCCTCAATCGGGAAATTCAGGTTTCCGGATGATCACAGCGCTAGCGTCAACTGCTCGCCTACACATGGGTTGCGAGCCAGACGCCCCAGCCACGGTGAGCGCTCATGTTGCTGGGCCAGAGTGAGCCGCGGGGCGATCCGCCGATCGACGCCGAACATCTTTCGGACGAGTTCTGGGCAATTGCATTCCTGGCTGCGATGCAGCAGCACGATGTGATCCGGCAGCCGGCGGGCGCGATCAAGGAGCATACGAATCGCGGCGAGGGCTTGCTGGTTGGATAGATGGCCATGGCTGCCGGTAATGCGGCGTTTGAGGAAATAGGGACGAGCACTATTGGCCTGCATTTGAGGATCGTAGTTGGCCTCTAACGCGATGGTGTCCAGATCGGAGAAGAAGTCGAAGAAGTACGAAGGTACGTGGCCGAGGTCGGTGGCGTAGCCAATGCGATAACCGAAGCCGTCGACAATAAAGCCGTGCGAACCATGACGGTCATGAGCAAAGGGGATGGGCTCGCACCTGAGGCCGTCAATCGGCCAGAAGGCTTCTGCGTTGAACGGTCGAATGAGTGGCGCGAGTTCGGGGGAGCAGAGAGCGAGAGCCCCGATCTTGTCGGCGTGGCAATAGACCGGGAGGTTAAGGCGGCGGAGCGTCGTGGACCAACGAGGCGAAAAATGGTCGCTATCGAGGTGGGTAAGGCACAGGGCACCGATGTCGGACACGCGGACGCCGGTACCGTCAAGACGTTGAGCGAGCGTGCGCGGCCCAATGCCAGCATCAATAAGTAACAGGCCGGCCGGCGACCGGATGATCGCTGCGTTGCCGGCCGAGCCGCTGGCAAGGATGCAGAGTGCGAGAGACATCGGCCTTGCAATCCTATCTGAGGTCAGAGCAGCTGATGAGCGCGCAAAAGATGGGCGAAAGAATGCAGACGAGTGCACCGCACTCAACCGCTCCACACCGGATAGCCGACGTCAGTCCAGGGCGCTTCTGAAAAGGCGAGCATGAGCCTTGATGTCCCCAGGCGGGGTCTTTCGTCAGCGCATCAGATCGACGAGGAGCAGAGTAAGCCGACCTCGTTGCCCGATAGTCATTGGGCACAGGATAGTTGATTCGAGATGGCAGCTTTGCTTCCAACGACAAACATTTGGCCGGACACCAGCACAGAGGTTAGCGTAACAACGACTCCTATATGCCGGACACTCTGGTTCTGAGCGGCAGCACCATGTACCTAACGGACGACGACCAGCGCCCGCAGACGGACTGAGCCGATGGCCCAATTCACCGATCCCCAGCACGACGGCCATGTCGAGATGATCGGCAAGTAGCCTATCTTCTTCGCGGGCAAAGAGGGTTGTTGAAGGTCAGCTACCAAACACAAGAAACCATCTGGATCAACACTCCCAAAGGCTACGATCTCAATGCATTCCTTCGATGGTCACAACGACGTGCTCCTGCGCCTTTGGCGGCAAGACAATGACGGTGTTACGGCATTCTTGGAAGGTGAATCGAGAGGCCAGCTCGACCTGCCGCGCGCGCAAGCGGGCGGCTTGATCGGCGGACTGTATGCGATCTTCGTCCCCTCAGAGAGCAAGCAGTCAAACACTGCGCCGGTCGATGGCGTGCCCTACGACATACCTGTGCCTGTACCGCCAG
>JAEZRM010000126.1 GCA_023412805.1 Pseudomonadota bacterium
AGAGCGGCGCCACCTTCATGAAATTGGGCCGCGCCGCGGCGATCAGATGCAGGACTGCCGGCTTCATCGTGTTACCCCGGAACGCTCGTTTTCTTCTGGACGCCAGTCGCGCTTGACGGTCGCTGCCTGGCCCGATCGGGTGGCAAGCGCCGTCTCGAACAGCTCGCCATAGGCGGCGAACATCCTGGCTTGGTCGTACTGCGCACGGACATGGGTGGCGTTCTGCCGGCCGAGATCGGCGCGCAGCGAAGGCTCCGCGACCAGTCGCTGCAGTGCTGCGGCGAAGCCGCGTTCGTCAGCGCGCGGCGCGATCAGCGGGCGATTTGCGGATGCAATCATCGGGCGGACATCGCCGACATCGACGCCAGCGATCGGCAGGCCGGCGGCCATCGCCTGCAGGATCGTATTCGGCATCTGCTCGGTATCCGAGGAGATGGCGAAGACGTCGAACAGGCCGAGCACGTGTTCCGGCGCATCGATATGGCCCGCGAACATGGTGCGCTCCGCGATGCCGAGTTCGCCGGCGAGTGTTTGCAGCTTCGCACGCTCCGGTCCGTCGCCGACGATCACGCAACGGAGCTTGGGATCGGCGGGCAGGGCCGCGAAGGCGCGCAACAGGCGGCCGAGATTCTTTTCCGCGCGCAACGGCGCGAGGGTGCCGACAATCGTCTCACCATCCGCCTTGCGGAAAGCGGGAATGCTGTCGGGCCGGGGCGGCGCCGCGAAGCGCCGGCAGTCGACGCCATTGGGGATGTAGGCGACGCGGGCAGAATTCAGTCGCCACGTGTTGATGGCGAGGTCGAACAGGGTGCTCGATGGCACCACGACCAGGCTGGCGCCCAACAGCGCGACGCGGCGGAAGAGGACGCGGCGCGGCACCTGGCGCTCGCTCTCGTCGGGGCCGAAGCCGCTCTCGAAATGGATGTGCGGACCGCGGCGCAGCAGAGTGTTGAGCAGCGCCCACTCGGTCGAGCCCCAGTTATAGGTCAGCAGCAGATCCGGCGCCGTTCCGCGCAAGCTCCGCGCGAAGGTCAATAGCGTCTCGAGACGGCGTTCCTTGCGGATGCGCAGATCGACCAGCTGGACGTCGAGATCGGGACGCAGCCGCGTGCGCGCATCATGCACGCCGTCGAGAGCGATGATCGTGTGCCGGTAACGCCGTCCGAAATGATTCAGCACATTGGCGATGCGGATCGGCACGCCGCCGACGCCAAAGGTCGGGAAGACGTGCAGGAAATGCGGGACGGCGCTCACGGCGCGGCCCCGTTCCCCGGGGCAGGGGAATGGTAGGCGCGGAGAGGAATTGAACCTTCGACCTCTGCCAGGTAAGGGCAGCGCTCTGCCACTGAGCTACGCGCCTATAGGAGCTGCCTCAAAGCTTCAGCTCGGAAGCGGTGAGGGTCAGCTTGTTGATGACCGTGCGCAGATAGCCGAGGTCTTCCTCCAGCTTCTGCTTTTCTGCACTCAGGCGTTCTTCCTCCCGCTGGATCTGCGCCTCGATGGCCTCAAGCCGCACCTTGGCCGCCTGTTCGGCTGCCATGGCGTTGGCGAGCGCCGCCTCGCGCCGCTGCTCCAGCCGCGAAATCTCGTCGAGCAGGCCAAGTTTGCGGCGCTCCAGGCCCGAGATCGTCTCTTTGGCGTCGACGATGTGCAGCAGGATCTGCTCCGCGACACGCAGTGAATTGAACTGCGTCTGCAGCGAGCGCAGCGCCGCGATGACGTCGTCGAGGCCGAGCGCCGTGCCGAACGCCGATCCCGTTGTTGCTGGCGGGGTGAGCTCAGTCTCGTGGCGGGGCACGTAAAGGGGGGGCTGCTGTCGCCCGTTAGCGTTGGCGGCTTGGTCTTCGGACATCGGCTTTGATCTGTCCCCCTGCTTCCGAGCCCCAACCGCGGCAAACTAGGCGCCTAACGTTACGATTTTGCTAAGACAATTCTGCTTGAATCGGACGATCTGCGGCGTGCGGGCTACGCCGCAACGGGGTGCCTAGGGTCGCGTCGAGCCGTTCGGTTTGGTCATCGTCCGTTCTACACGGGGCGTGGCCGGACTGCAATGCACGGCGCTAGGGAGGGCGAGGCGGTTCCGCGCTATGTCGTTCAAGATTCTCAGTCTTGATGGAGGGGGAATCCGCGGCGTCTTCATCACCGCGTGCCTGGCCCGGCTCGAACGCCAGCTTAACCAGCCGTTGGCACGGTACTTCGACCTTATCGCCGGCACTTCTTCGGGCGGGTTCGTGGCTGCCCTCCTCGGCTTCGGCTATTCGGCGGCCGAGGTTCACGGCTTCTTCAAGGGCTACGGGCCGCGCATTTTCCAGCGGCGCAAGTACCATAGCCCGGCAAGCAGTCTCATCCGGAAGCTGGTCAATCCGTATCTCCGTCGCATCGGCCTGGAACTCGAATGGCTGCACGGGTCGCGCTACAAGCCCGATACCTTCGCCTGGGCGCTGCAGGAACTGTTCGGGGAACAAGTCCTTGGCGCTTCGAAGAGTCGCCTTGTGATTCCCGGGGTCGATCTCGCGGCAGGCCGCGTCGTGGTGTTCAAGACGCCGCACCGGCCAGGACTCGTGCGTGACCGCAAACTGCTCACTCGCGACGTCGTCCTCGCCCCGTGGGCGGGGCCCCCCCAATTTACCCCCCGGGGG
>JAEZRM010000129.1 GCA_023412805.1 Pseudomonadota bacterium
ATCTCGAACGACAGGAAGAGGGGATCGAGCTGCATGCCCGCGCGGCCCAGATTCTACGAGGTGGCTCCGTCGATGTGGTGAGAGATGAGCCTGGCGAGGAATGTCGCGGAGATTGCCCGATGCGATCGCGGCCGCGCGAGCGGTGCGGGAGGGACGAGGCGGGGGCTCGTGACGACGACCTCCGCAGCCGGGACGTTCGGGCTCGACGCGAGCTTCCCCTCGAGGAGCGTCACGGCGGCCTCTACGTCGGCCGCTCCCGAGAGCTGCGCTTGAGCTCGACGCGGCGATACCCGTTCGTCCTGAAGTGACGACGTCGTCGACGTGCGGGGGAGGCGAGCGCGCGGCGGGAGGTCGTCGTCACTCTTGTACGGCTCATCGCGGCTGGGCCGCTGGCGGGCACCCGATCGGGCAGCCTTCATCGATCGACCGGGCAGGGGGTCCCCGATGCCGGCCTGGCGCCAGCTACGGCGATTTACCGGCGTTTCACGAGTGAAGTGCGACATACTGAGGCAGCGTGCCGGATCTCGAACGCGCCAGGAAAAGCCTCCGTCGATGACCGAAACCGTCGAAGAACTCAAAGCCGAAGTTGCCCGTCTTCGCACCGAGCTCGAAGCGAAGACCCGCACGTTGGAGCTCTTGTTCGACAACAATCCGGACGGCGTTGCCATCTTCGATGCAACGGGAAAGCTCGAAACGAACGCCGTCGCGACCGAAATTTTCGGCGTATCCGGGTACGAGTCCACAGACATCGCGCCGGACGACTGGGTCGCGTTCGGCATCTTCGCCAATGACGGTCTGACGCCAGCAAAAACCGAGGAGCTCCCGCTCATGCGCGCCGTGATGGGCGCGACGGTAAACGACGAGCTCTTGTTCGTTCGCAACTCCTTCCGACCCAAAGGGGTCTGGATCAGCGTTACGGCGCGCCCCATCGCCTCCGGTGGAGCGATTGCGGTCATCCGAGACGTCACGGACCGCAAGCGGCTCGAAGACGATTTGGCGACGCGAAACGCCGAGCTCGCCGCAAGTGCCGGCGAGAACGCGCAGCTCGTGGAGCGGCTTCGCGCGGCGGTCGACGAGCTTTCAATCCCCGTGCTCGAGGTCTGGCGGGACGTGCTCGCCATCCCGGTCATCGGAGTCATCGACACGCAGCGAAGCGTGCGCATGTCCGAGCGCGTTCTCTCCGAAGTGGTCCGACGCCGAGCACGCTACGTCATCGTCGACCTCACCGGCGTCGAAGTCGTCGACACGGCGACCGCGGACCAGCTCGTCAAGCTCGCTCTCGCGATCCGACTCCTCGGCTCGGAGTGCCTGGTGACCGGAATTCAGCCGGCGGTGGGGCAGGCGCTCGTGCAGCTCGGTGTCGAGTTGCGCGGATTCCGCTCGCTACCGAGTCTACGTCGCGCCATCGAGCGCTGCATGCAGCTCGACATCGATGAGGACGACGACTCCTGAGCGAGCTCGGTCGCTACCGCTTCGATCGTCTGAACGACCGAACATCGCTTGCCGTCACCGTCATGCACCTCGCACACGGTGTCGGATTGTCGAAGCGTGCGGCGTGGGAGGTTGCGACGAGTATCGCCGAGCTCGTCTCGAACGCCGTGCGTCATGCAGGAGGAGGGGAGCTCGAAGTGCGCATCGTCACAACACCACGCCGAGCTCTCGAAGTCGTCGTTCGTGACCACGGTCCCGGACTCGAGGACGTCGAATTGGCCGTGCGCGACGGGTGGTCGGAAGGACGCTGGCTCGTCCCGGGGGAGCCGAACCGCAAGGGCCTCGGTGTAGGCCTCGGGGCCGTCATGCGTCTCATGAACGAGACGAAGTTCGAAGTGACCGACGGCGGCGGGACCACGGTGATCTCCCGAAAGTGGTTCGCGTGAGCTGAGGGCTACTGCCCGGCTGGAGCCCGGCACTCCCGTGATGTCGCTCTCCGCCGAACGGACCGCGCGTGACGCGCTCGCGGGCGCGGGCGCGGACCGAGCATCACGTCGCCTCGCCCGGCAGCAGGAAGCCGAAGCGCCTCATGATCGCGCGGCCCGCGTCCGAGCCGACGTAGTCGACGAACGCGCGCGCCTCGTTCGTCTTCGCGCCCTTGCTCCCGCCCTTGCAGACGACGAGCGCCTGATCGAGCGGCGCGTGGAGGCTCGGATCGATCGGCGTGTAGTTGCCGGGCGAGGTCACCGCGAGGGAGAGCGCGACGATCGCGACTTCGGCGTTTCCGGAGCGAGCGAACATCAGCGTCTGCTGGACGTTTTCGCCGTAGACCGCGCGCGGCTCGACCGCCGCCCAGGAGCCGGCTTTCGTCAGCGCTTCGCGTGCCGCGCGGCCGTAGGGGGCATGCTCCGGGTTCGCGATCGCGACCTTCGCGTACTTCGGATCCTCGAGGTCCTTGATGTCCTTCGGGAGCGCCCAGGGATCCTTCGACCACATCACGATGCGCCCCCTCGCGTAGAGCGCCTTGGTCTCGCCGAGACACGCGCCCTCCCGGACGACGTCGTCGACGAACGAGACGTTCGCGGCCGCGAACACGTCGAACGGCGCGCCCTCCGCGATCTGCTTCGCGAGGAGGCCGGTCGACCCGAAGGAGAAGTCGACGCGCTTGCCGCTCTGCTTCTCGAACGCGGCGCCGACCTCCTTGAACGCGAGCGCGAGATCGGACGCAGCGGCGCCGCGCAAGGGCTCTCCCTTGCGCGCGCCGTCGCCGCTGGCGTCTCCGCCGCCCGAGCCGGCGCTCTTGCTGCAGCCGAGCAGAGCGGCGAGGGCGAGGACGACGAACGCGCGAGCTCGATCACTCGCGCGTGATGACGGTCCCGACATCTTCTCCCTCGAGAGCGCGCGTGAGCTGCCCCTTCTCGAGGCCGTTGACGATCTGGATCTCCGTACAGAAGCGTGACCGCTGCATGTACTCGAGCACCACGCGCTCGACGACGAGGTCGGGGAGGTCGCGCTCGAGCAGCTC
>JAEZRM010000137.1 GCA_023412805.1 Pseudomonadota bacterium
GGCGCGAAGGACGTAGAATGACCCGTGCAGGATGCCGGAGGGGATATGAGCGAGGCCACGCGCCAACAGCGTCGACGGGAGATCCGCGACCGGGTCAAGGCCGGGCGTCAGCTGCTGGGCAAGGGCCTGCCTCTGCAACCCAAGACGTCGGAGATCCTGGCGATCGCGCAGGTCGTGAAAGCCAAGCTCGACGAGGCCGGCAATCCGCGGCGCGCGAGCGAAGCGGCGGAGCTTGCGCAGACACTTGCCGAGACGTCACTCGCGGCACGCCCACCGACGCAGCAGAAGATCGCCTGTACGCGAGGCTGCGCCTACTGTTGCCATACGTTCGTCGCGATCACGCCGCCGGAAGCTTTCCGTCTCGCAGCGGCTGTACGGAGTGGCCATGCCGCCGGCATGTCCCCAGACGTCATCAGGGAGCGAGGCCGCGTACTGATCGGCATCAGCCCCGAGGCGCGCATTGGCGGCAAGCTCCCGTGTCCGCTGCTCGTCGATGGTGGCTGCTCGGCCTATCGCTTCCGGCCACTCGTCTGTAGGCAAGCGACGTCACTTGACGTCGACATATGCATCGACGAGTTCGAGGGGCGCAATCTCGCCGCACGCATTCCCATCTCGGGCGTTCATCTTCAGCATGCAAGCAACGCGCACATCACGTTGCTCGGCGCCATGCGGGCTTCGGGTTTCGCGACAGATGCCTTGGAGCTCGCGGCCGCATTAGATGCGGCATTGGCCGAGCCGGATGCAGAGGCCCGCTGGCTTGGCGGCGAGGATGTGTTCAAGAACGTGCCGCGGCAGGTCACGCGCGAGGCGCGGCTCGAGCACGCCATCAGCCACGTGGCAGGCGCGCTCGCAGTATAGGAGCCCGCCCGTCGGCGGGCTCCTACGCTTCGTCGGTGTCCGCGGTCTATTTCTTGACGAGGGCGTCGCGGATTTCCCTGAGATACTGCTCGGAAGCCGGCGGTGGCGGCGGCGGCTCGGCCGCCTTTTCCTTCTCGAAGCGGGCGCGGAGCATATTGATGCCCTTGACGAGCATGAAGACCGCCCATGCCACGATAAGGAAACTGATGACATTATTGAGGAAGACGCCGATGTTCATCGTCACGGCTTCCTTGCCTTCGGCGGCAGCGCGGAGCGGGATCCTGATATCGGAGAAATCGACGCCACCGATCAACATGCCGATCGGCGGCATGATGACGTCCTTCACGAGCGACTGAACGATGGTGCCGAACGCGCCACCGATGATGATGCCGATGGCCATGTCGAGGACATTGCCCTTGAGGGCGAATTCCCGGAACTCGTCGAGGATCTTCTTCATGGATGGGTGCTCCGCGTTGGCCCATGTGGCGAGGGCGCCAATATGAAAGTCTTCCGACCTCTTGAAAGGGCGCCGGCGGGCAAAACAGTCTTTCCTGCCGGTGCTCGACTCACCCCGGCACGATAGGGGCGGAACTGCAGGAAGGTAAAGGGGTGCACGCGGAGCATTCGCGGGTGAGCACCGCGCGTCTTAGCCGAAGTTCCAAGCCGGAACTTCAATGGCCCGGTTGCACGTCCTGCAAGGCCAAAGCAAGATGGCCGGCTAGAGTGACCGGGCTGTCTTTGAAAGCAGGGCCGCTGAATGATCGAAGCCTGGCAGGTTCTGACGCTGGCGCTGGGATATGTCGGCCTGCTCTTTGCCGTGGCCTGGTTCGGCGACCGCGTGATCCGCTCGCGGAAGGGTGGCAGCGGCCGACCGGTCACCTATGCCCTGTCGCTGGCGGTCTACTGCACGTCCTGGACGTTCTTCGGCAGCGTCGGGCTCTCCGCGTCCAGCGGCTATGATTTCATTCCGGTCTATCTCGGACCGATCCTGATGTTCGTGTTCGGCGTCCCGCTGATCCTGCGCATCGTTCGGATCGCAAAGAGTCAGAATCTGACATCGGTCGCCGACTTCATCGCCGCACGTTACGGCAAGAGTCACGAGGTTGCGGCGATCGCGACCATCGTCTCGGTGCTGGGCGCACTTCCCTACATCGCACTCCAGCTCAAGGCCGCGTCGATCTCGATCGAAACGCTGCTCGGCCCGACGCCATTCAAAGAGCTGGCGGTATTCGGCCTCGACACTGCCCTCGTCATCGCGCTTGCACTCGCCGCCTTCGCCGTTCTTTTCGGTACGCGCCATATCGATGCGACGGAGCACCAGGACGGCCTGATGCTGGCGATCGCGGCGGAGTCGCTCGTCAAGCTCGCGGCCTTCCTGGCCGTCGGGTTGTTCGTGATTTTCGCGATGTTCGGTGGGCTGTCGGGTTTCATGAGCCATATCCGCGCAAACACTGAAGTCGCGGGCATCTTCGCGAATGGCCCGAGCGGCAGTACGTGGGTGACGGTGACGCTGCTGAGCTTCGTTTGCATTATCCTCCTGCCGCGCCAGTTCCACGTCACGGTCGTCGAGAACAACGCCGAATCGGAAATCCGTCGCGCATCGTGGCTGTTCCCGACCTACCTCGTACTCATCAATATATTCGTCGTTCCGATTGCGATCGCAGGTCTCCTGTTCCTGCCGCACTTCAGCTTCGCGCCCGACATGTTCGTGCTCGCGCTGCCGATGTGGGCGGGTGCCGATACGCTCGCCATGATCGCCTTCATCGGTGGTCTCTCGGCAGCCACGGCCATGGTCATCGTCGAGTCCGTCGCGCTCGCGATCATGATCTGCAACGGTCTCATCGTACCGTGGCTGTTGCGGCGCCGGATCGACGCCATCGCCGACGACGTGGACATGAGCCGGGACCTGCTGCTGATCCGGCGTATCTCGATCTTTGCCGTAATCCTGCTCGGCTACATGGTGCACCGGGCGCTCGGGCAAGTGCAGGCACTGGCGCAGATCGGCCTCATTGCCTTCGCGGCGATTGCGCAACTTGCGCCGGCATTCTTCATGGGTCTCGTATGGCGGCGCGGCACCGCGCGCGGCGCCATCGCCGGCATTCTCGTCGGGTTCGGGATCTGGGCGTACACGCTGTTGCTGCCTTGGGTCGCGCGCGCCGGATGGCTGCCCATGAGTCTCGTCGCGGACGGCCCCTATGGCCTGGGCTTCCTGCGCCCGCAGGCTCTTCTCTATCTGCAGTTCGAACCATTGACCCATGGCGTGCTTTGGAGCCTCACGGCCAATGTCGCCGCGTATGTCTTTGTTTCGCTCCTGCGCGCGCCCGAACCCATCGAGCGCATGCAGGCGCAACTCTTCGGCGCCGCCGACCCACCACTTCCGGCACCCAATCCGTCTTTCCGCCTCTGGCGGACGAGCGTCACGGTCGGCGACCTCAAGCACACGGTGGTGCGCTATCTCGGAAATGAGCGCGCAGAGCGCTCGTTCGCGGAGTACGAAACCTCGAGGGCCAGCCCGCTGGTCACGGAGGCCGAGGCGGATATCAACCTGCTTCGCTTTACGGAGCATCTGCTGACGAGCGCGATCGGTGCCGCGTCGGCCCGCCTCGTGCTGTCGCTGCTGCTGAGACGCGGCAATGTCTCGGGGCAATCCGCCCTCCGGCTCCTCGACGATGCGTCGGAAGCGCTTCAGTACAACCGCGATCTGCTGCAGTCCGCGCTCGACCAGGTGCGTCACGGCCTCGGCGTCTTCGATCGCGACATGCGGCTCATCTGCTGGAACCGGCAGTATCGCGAACTGCTCAATCTGCCGGAGGATCTCGTCGCGGTGGGCGTCCCCCTCGAGCACATCCTGAGGGAGCGTGCCGTGCGCGGCGATTTCGGCCCTGGGGCGGTGGAGGATCACGTCCGGGATCGGTTCATGCGGCTGGCCGTGACGCGAGAGACATACCTCGATCATTTGCAGCCCATGGGCCGCATTCTGGAAATCCGTACCGCGCCGATGCCCCAGGGCGGCATCGTCACGACCTATCTCGACATCACCGATCAGGTTGCCGCGTCGGAAGCACTGGCGCGGGCCAACGAGACACTGGAACGGCGCGTTGCCGAGCGCACGGCCGAACTCGTACGCGTGAACGAGGCCCTGAGCGAGGCCCATCTCGCCAAGGCGCGCTTCCTCGCGGCGGCCAGTCACGATCTCCTGCAGCCGCTCAATGCGGCGCGCCTCTATGCATCGAGCCTCATCGAGCGGGCATTACCGGAGGAGCCGCTGCGCCTCGCGCACAACGTCGACACGTCGCTCGAGGCCGTCGAGGAGATCCTCGGGGCGCTGCTCGATATCTCGCGCCTCGATGCCGGCAAGCTCGAGGCGGAGATGCGCTCAGTCGCCCTTGGCGAGCTCATGTCGCAGCTCGCTCTCGCCTTCGAGCCGGTCGCGCGCGCAAAAGGCCTCGAGCTGCGCGTCGTCCCCACACACACCCTCGTGCACTCGGATCCGCGATTGCTCCGGCGCGTACTCCAGAACCTCCTCTCGAATGCCATCAAGTACACGCCGCGCGGGAAGGTCGTGTTCGGGGTGCGCCGACGGGGTGATCGCGTCGAGATTCAAGTGTGCGATTCGGGGCCTGGCATCGAGACCTCGCAGCAGGTTCTCGTCTTCAAGGAATTTCACCGTCTGGCCGAAACAGCCGCTCAGGAGCGCGGGCTGGGTCTCGGACTTTCGATCGTCGAGCGCATCGGGCGCGTGCTCGAAGCTCCCATCAGGCTTCGTTCGACGCCGGGAAAGGGCTCGCTATTCGCGATCAGCCTGCCGCGTGTCTCCGGCCCTGCTATTCGCCGGCCGACTTCCGACGTCCCGCTCGCCGTTGGCGATATCCGCAATCTCAGTGTGCTCTGCATCGATAATGAAATCGACGTGCTCGACGGCATGCGTGCGCTGCTCGATGGCTGGGGTTGCCACTCTGTCATGGCGACAAGCACGGAGCAGGCTCTTGCGCGGCTCGCCGAGATGGAGGTGCCACCAAGCGTCGTCCTCGCTGACTATCATCTCGACGCAGGCACGGGTGTCGAGGCGGTGAAGGCGATCTCGGCAGCTGTCGGACGGGATCTTCCGGCCGTCATCATCACCGCAGATCGCACGCAGGAAGTGCAGCGCGAGATCCGCCAGCTCGGTCTCGTGCTGCTGAGAAAGCCGCTCAAGGCGGCACAGCTCCGCGCCATCCTCTCGCGCATCTCCCTGCAGTTGCGTGTGGCGGCTGAGTGAGTGCGGACGCGCCGAGCCTCAGGGCTTGGTGCTGCGCCAGTCGCCTTCGATGCGATTGATGGCAATCACGGCCTGTGTGCGACTGTCGACGTCGAGCTTCTGCAGGATCGCCGAGACATGCGCCTTGATCGTCGCTTCGGAAACGCCGAGCTGGAAAGCGATCTGCTTGTTCAGCAGGCCCTGTCCGAGCATCATGAGAACGCGGACCTGCTGCGGCGTGAGGGTAGAGAGGCGCGCCACCCCTTCGCCCGCATCGCTCGCGGCAGATCGGGAAAGGTCGATATCGGGGGGCACCCAGATGCCGCCGCCGAGGACGGTCTCCACCGCCGCGCGGATATCCTCGACCGAGAGCGACTTCGGTACGTATCCCGACGCGCCGAACTCCATGCATTTGCGGATCGTCGTCGGATCGTCGTGCGCGGAGACCACGATGACGGGAATGTCGGGGTGCTGGGCGCGGAGCAACAGCAGGCCTGAAAGCCCCTGGACGCCCGGCATGGCGAGATCGAGCAGCACGAGGTCGGTATCGGTCCGCTCGGCGATCAGGCCTTCGAGGTCGGCGAGCGAGGCGGCCTGCTCGAAGCGCGCGTTATCTATCGCGCCGTGAAGCGCATCTGTAAGTGCGCCACGAAACAGCGGATGATCATCGACGACGATGATCCGAATTGCCATCAGCCACGCCTCCGCCGAGGTTCCCGTGCACACAGGACGAAAGTATTTGCATGAACAGGTCCGCGGCATCTTCAACAAGTGCAGGTTCAAGAACTAGCGCGTTTCCGCTGTCTTGGCTAACATTTGCGGGCTCAGGCGAGCGATCGCGGTTCTTGTTGGACGGGGTGCATGATCGCCTGTGCAACCCGGACGGCCGTACGCTTACCACAATGGCGGGACATCTCTCGCCAGCGAGCCCCTGCAACCCGGCGGTTCGGCATTCAGCCTATGGGCAGGAGCCGGCCTATCGGAAGGAGAACGGCGCATGATCGAGCGCAAGGAGCGGCGACCCTACTGGCGGCATACGAAATGGCAGATGATGGCCAGTCTGCTGCCGTTCATTCTTGTCGTGCTCGTGCTCCCGTTTTATGCCGAGCAGCTCAACGAGAACCGAGTGATCGGGTTTCCCTGGGGATATTTCCTGCTCGCCCACGGGGTGGGTGTCCTTGCACTGATTACCGTCGCCTCCTTCGCCAATCGCCAGGACGTCGTCGATCGCTGGCACGGCGCGCATGAAGACGGCTGATCGCGAGGGAGCTTGTTCGTTTCGCGTAGAGGCATGGCCGTTGCGGTCAAGTGCGCCGCCGACGAGAGCTGATCCGGATCGCCGATGTCCCTGACGCCAAGCCGCCATCTCGTCAATCCACTGCTCGGTGTCTACTTCGGCATCTTCGCGAGCCTGCTCGTCGGTATCGTGCTGATGGCGCTCATGCTGGAGCAGCTTGGCATCGAAGATCAATTGTTGCGCGCGCTCGTTGCGGGCGGTCTCGTCATGCTCATCGGCGGCCTCGCGCTCGCGACGCATTCGAACGCCGTCTCCGATCTGCTTTTTGCCGGCCGGCGCGTACCCGCAGTCTTCACCGGTCTCGCGCTCTCGGTGACATTGCTCGGCGGCACGACGCTGGCGGCGCTGCCGGGCCTCTTCTATCTGATGGGCTTCGACGCGCTCTTTCTGACCGTCGGCATGACGACAGGGCTCGTCGTCTTCGCCATTCTCATCGCGCCTTACATTCGCAAGTTCGGCGCCTACTCGGTGCCGGCCTATCTGGGTCTGCGCTTTGCGAACCCCATGCTGCGCATTGTCGCCGCGGCCATCGCGAGCGTGCCCTTGCTGCTCCTGATCGTTGCGGAGCTGAAAGTCGCTCTGATGGCCGGGAGCTGGCTTACGGAGCTCTCGCCACTCGCATTGACCATCGCGCTTTCGCTCCTGCTGACACTTGTGCTCGTGAGCGGCGGGCTGCGCTCGTTGAGCTGGACCAGCGCGGCGCAGGCCATTGTAATGCTGCTCGTCGTGCTGATACCGGTCATGATCATCGCGATCTTGATGTCGCATTTGCCCGTGCCGCAGCTCAGTCATGGTCGCATTACGCGCGCGCTTGTGCGCGCCGAGGTCGTCCAGAACATTCCCAACGTGTTTGCGGATGCTTTTGCCTTCGATCTGCCCGGGCCCGGATTCGAGGCCGCAACGCGCCGATTTGCGACACCGTTCGGGAGCATCGGGCAGGGCGCTTTCCTGCTGTCCGTGCTGGCGGTCATGGCTGGCGTTGCAGGCCAACCGACGTTCATCTCGCGCATTGCCGCGACACCTGGCGTTTATGCAACACGAAAGTCCGTAGCCTGGGCGATCTGCATTGTGGGACTGATTTTCCTGACCATGTCGGCGGTCGGCGTTTTCCTGCGCGAGGTCGCGATGACGGATATCGCGGGGCTGCCGGCGGGGCAGCTTCCGCAATGGCTGTCGAACTTGGTTGCCCGTGAGTGGGCCTCGATCGATACGGGGACGGCGCGTCTGACCCTGTCGAGCTTTGCGATCAAGCGGGACGCGGCTCTCGTCGTGCTTGCGACGGCAAACGATGTGCCGGTCGCCCTCGTCTACACGATCATCGCGGGAATCCTGGGGGCGGCGCTGGCCGCCGCGGCCTCCGGGATCGCCACGCTCGGCACGATCCTCGCCGAGGACATCGTCAATGGACCGCACAGCGAGGTCGTCGCGGACGGCGTGCGCCGGACCATGCTCCGGCTGGCCTTCGTAGCGCTCACTTTCTTTGGAGCCTGGGTCGCGCTCGTGACGCCCGGAGACCCGCTGGAACTTCTCATGTGGTCGCTGGCGCTCAGCGGCTCGACGCTCTTTCCCGTGCTGCTGATGTCGATCTGGTGGAAAAGGTGCAATGGCTGGGGTGCTATTGTGGGCCTTCTTGCCGGTTTTGGGGCCGCCGTCGTCGGGATCCTGAGCGGTGACCTCGCGGAGATTGGGCTGGCCGGGCCTATGGCGGCAGCGATCGGCGCACCCGTTGCGATCATCGCCGTGGGCATCGGGAGCTACCTCACGCCGCCACCGGGCCGCCATGTGCTGGAATTGGTACGGGATTTGCGCGTCCCGGGTGGTGATACGCTCTATGATCGCGAGGTGCGGCAGGTGCTGATGGCCCGCCGGCGACAAGCCGGCAACTAAAGCAAGGTCGGCGACAAGCCGGCAACTAGACAAAGGCGGCGTCAAGCCGGCAGCTAGAGCAAGGTCGGCGACAAGCCGACGACTAACAGTCGATGACAGCAGATCGTCCGCTAGGGCTGGGCCCGCACTGAGAAGATGATACATTCCGCCGGGTCGTGCATGGGCGGCGCCAGGGAGTAGGAATGTCCGCACGCGAGCAATTCAGCCTCTATTCTCCGATCGAGCCGTATCGCACCGGCCGCCTCCAGGTCGGCAGCGGTCACGAGATCTATTTCGAGGAGTGCGGTAACCGCGATGGCAAACCCGTCCTGGTCGTGCACGGCGGGCCGGGCGGCGGCAGCAATCCGACCATGCGCCGCTATCACGATCCGTCGCGCTACCGGATCATCCTTTTCGATCAGCGCGGCTGTGGACGCTCGACGCCCAACGCGAGCCTCGAGGACAACACCACGCCGCATCTCCTCGATGATATGGAGCAGCTTCGCCGGCACTTGGCGGTCGAACGTTGGCAGCTTATGGGCGGCTCATGGGGCGCGACGCTCGCCATTGCCTATGCCGAACGCCATCCCGAGCGCATGCGCGAGGTCGTTCTGCGCGGCGTGTTTCTCTTGCGGGAGGCAGAGATCCGCTGGTTCTACGAGGATGGCTGCAGCTGGTTGTTCCCCGAGGCTTATGAAGCCTTTCTTTCGATACTGCCCGCTGACGAGCGGAACGATCCCATACCTGCCTATCATCGGCGCCTGACGCACGCCGACCCGCGTATCCAGATCGAAGCGGCGCGTGCGTGGTGCATCTGGGAAGCCTCGACCATGGCACTGCGCCCCGACCCCATGCGCCTGCGTGCTTTCGCTTCGGACTCGTATGCGCTGGCCTTCGCTCGGATCGAATGCCACTACTTCACAAATCGCGGCTTTCTCGAAGTCGACGGCCAGTTGCTGCGCGATGCGCATCGCCTCGGCGGTATTCCGGGGGCCATCATCCAGGGGCGGTATGACGTGGTCACGCCGGCGCGTAGCGCTGTCGAGCTGCACAAGGCATGGCCCGGCTCGACGCTGCATATCGTGCCGGACGCCGGACATGCCATGACCGAGCCCGGCATCGTGCACGAGCTCGTTGCGGCAACGCGAGCGTTCAGCAAGCTCTAGCTGAAAGATTTACTGTCGGCGCGATCGAGCATTCAGCTCATGCGTGCGTCGCCGACATCGCGGTCGGCGCGACGCGAACGATCACCGGTACGTTCGTCGGCTGTGGCGGCGACCTCGAGCTCGGCAACGGCTTCATCACGGACGGCGACCGCCTGCTCCAGCTTCTCGCGCAGATCAGCGACCGAAGCGCGGAGGTTGTCGCGACGCTGTGCGGCTGCACGGGCGAATGTCGAATAGGCGAAGTGCGCCTCGTTGCGAATACCGGTGCGCTCTTCCTCGCTCGTGATCTGGCGCTCGAGATCCACGGCCATCTGCTCGAACTCGTGGATCATGGACTCGAGGTCCGCAACTTTCCGACGCTTCTCGTCAGCCTCGAAGCGCTTCAGTTTCAGCGCACTGTCACGAGATTTCATGACCGTTACCCCCTACTACGAGCATTCGGCCCACCGCGATCCGCGACACGCCGTCGATGCACGCTTAACGCCCAGCCCGCACCGCACGGCGGCCAAGCTCACACACTCCATATGCTCCGAGCACACATTACACGCATCTGACAGCAGCGCACAGATCTCAGCTCTACGTCCGAGATTCTGATACCCCCGCGATGCGGCCTCATGGTTGCCGGCGCAGGATCAGTATCAGACGAACGCATTAAGTTGCCGTTTCGCAACGCCTGAATCGGATCACACTTTAGCGTGCCATTTTCGATCACAGAGCGAGCACTGTACGCTTCAGCAACCTGTGCAAATCATGTACTAACCAATTTAGGGGGTTGCATGCAGTCAAACAAGTCACGGCAACAGCTTGGGTGATCTGCATGGTCGGCGTGAGGTTCGCGATCTAGCGAAATCTCTGAACTGCCAAGTACGGCTAGGATGGCCTACCGCACTATGTATTGACGTGCGCGGATACTTGGCACTACTGGGTCTCGTTCCCTATTGGCACCTGCCGTCGCTTTTGCGACACAAGGTTGTCATGGCAACTAGGGTCGGCGTCCCAGAATTAGCATTCATGTAATCGACCATTAGGTTTTGTTAACCTCTCGAAAGTAATGTGCAAGTTATGAACTTGCTGAGTGCAATAGCGTACTCTTCACAATTGGGGCAGCGGATCCGAAGACGGGTCATGGAAGAGAGGTTGGCATGCGAGTCCTTCTCATAGAGGATGACAGCGCCACGGCTCAAAGCATCGAGCTGATGCTGCAGTCGGAAGGCTTCAACGTTTACACGAGCAGTACTGGTGAAGAAGGCGTCGATCTCGGCAAGATTTACGACTACGATATTATTTTGCTCGATATCAACTTGCCGGACATGAGCGGATACGAGGTCCTCAAGACCCTCCGCGTCAGCAAGGTCCAGACGCCGATCCTGATCCTTTCCGGTCTGGCAGGCATCGACGACAAAGTGCGGGGCCTCGGCTTCGGCGCCGATGACTACATGACCAAGCCGTTCCACAAGAACGAGCTGATCGCCCGCATCCAGGCCATCGTGCGCCGCTCCAAAGGGCACGCCCAGTCCGTCATCGAGACGGGCGAGCTTCGCGTCAATCTCGACACCAAGACGGTCGAGGTTAACGGTCAGCGCGTGCATCTGACGGGCAAGGAATATCAGATGCTGGAGCTGCTCTCCCTCCGCAAGGGGACGACGCTCACGAAGGAGATGTTCCTCAACCATCTCTACGGCGGTATGGACGAGCCGGAACTCAAGATCATCGACGTCTTCATCTGCAAGCTGCGCAAGAAGTTGCAGACGGCGACGGGCGGTAAGCACTACATCGAAACCGTCTGGGGACGCGGCTATGTGCTGCGTGAGCCCGGCGACGGCAAGACGGCAGCAGCCTGAGGTCGCGGATCGGCGGGGCGCCAACCCGCCGCCGGTCCTGCCTGAGCCCTAGCGTTGAGGGCGCCCGAGTGGCGCCCTTTTGCTTGCCGTCTTTTCATGTGGCCCGCCTTGCTGCGAGGGGGGCTTTCTGCGATACTTTCCGTAAACCCGGCCGCAGCGGCAGTACAACTGCGCTGCCTCCAAGGAGTTCAGTAGAATGGGTACATTCAGCGTCTGGCACTGGCTGATCTTCCTGGTCATCGCCTTGCTGCTTTTCGGCGGCAGCGGAAAGATCTCGTCGATCATGGGCGACGTGGCCAAGGGCATCAAGAGCTTCAAGAAAGGCATGACCGAGGACGAGGACGTCGCTGCGACGCCAGATGGTCCGAAGAAGCTCGAAGGCAAGCCCCCGGAGCCGCATGCGGCCGGCACGTCATCGAGCACCGGAACGAAGGTCGGCTGAGCGCGGCATAGCGGCGCGCAGCCCCCGCGCGGCTTCACGATGTCGATCGGCGCGATCGTTAGCGCGGCCGAGCTTGTCGGGAGATCCGCTGCGAGCCCACCGAGATGCACGCGGAGCGCCCGGGCCGCTCGGACGGTCGCCGCTGCAACTTTGACGCGACGCTAAGGCTGCACTACAGAAAGCGATCATGTTCGATCTCACGTCAGGGAAGATGCTGCTTCTGGCCATCGTGGCCCTGATCGTGCTTGGCCCGAAGGATTTCCCGATCCTGCTGCGGACCATTGGGAAATATCTCGGCATCATCAAACGCCAGGCCGACGAGTTCCGCGCGCAGTTCGACGAAGCCATGCGCGAGAGCGAGCTCGAGCAGCTCAAGAAGGACGTCGAGGGGCTCGGGCAGGATCTCGACAAATCCGTGCGAGACACGCAGCAGTCGATCACCAGTGACCTCGACAGCCTCACCAAGGATATGGACGGCATCAAAGCGGACGTCGAGGCCAACCTCAACGACCCGCTGCGCCCATCCCCGCACACGACCGGCTATACGCCTGAGGAGATCCGCGAGAGCACGGACAGCGGCATGGCCGTGACCACGGCTACGCCCGCGAGCACGGATCCTGACGCCCACGATGCCAATGGCATTCCGATGAAGCAGGTGGCCGAGGTTTCGCCACTGACAACGGTTGCGCCAGTGAGCGCCGAACCTGCCCCCGCGCATAGCGATCGGGCCAGCCTGAACGGCAGTGGAGGACACGCGGCAGCCGCGGGATCAGAATCCTCCCCGAAGAGCGGGGCCTGAGGCATCGTGACCGATACACTCCAAAAATCGGACGAGATCAAAGCTGCGCCGGATGACGGTCAGTCCGAGATCGATGCGTCCCGTGCGCCGCTGATCGAACACCTGACGGAACTGCGCCAGCGGCTGATCTATTCGCTGATTGCGTTTTTCGGCACGTTCGTCGTCTGCTTTTTCTTCGCGAAGCCGATCTACAATGTTCTGGTTTGGCCGTTCGTCCGTGTAGTCGGGGCCGAGAACGCCAAGCTGATTGCCACGCACTTCCTCGAACAGCTCTTCACCAACATCAAACTCGCCATGTTCGGCGCGGCGTTTCTCTCGTTCCCGGTCGTGGCGGTGCAGATCTACAAGTTCGTGGCGCCTGGCCTTTATAAGAACGAGCGCGGCGCCTTCGTGCCGTATCTGATCGCGACCCCGATCCTCTTTCTCATGGGGACGCTGGTCGTTTACTTCGTCGTGTTGCCGCTTCTCATCCAGTTTTCGCTCGATATCACGCCTCAGGTGGGCGGCGACGGGAAGGCGACGATCGAGCTCCTGCCGAAGGTGTCGGAGTATCTGTCGCTTGTGATGACGCTGATCTTGGGCTTCGGCGTCATCTTCCAGCTCCCGGTCATCGTGACATTGCTGGCGAGAGCCGGTGTGTTCGGTGCGGCAGGGATGCGGTCGGCCCGTCGCTACGCGATCGTCGGGATTGCAGGCGCCTCGGCAGTGCTATCGCCGCCCGATCCGTTCAGCATGATCGCCATGATGCTGCCGACGATCCTGCTCTATGAAGCCTCGATCTGGATCGTCGATCGCATCGAGCGCGACAGTCCGCCAAGCGAGTGAGCCCGGCGGACGCGCCAATGGGCGCTAAATACAACTAAACGAACGCATTTCTGGGACCCGCTTACGCTGGCGAGCTCGCAAAGTCGCGCCTCCGCACGGTCTTTTGTGCGTCTCGGCACGGCTGGTCGCGAGTGTTAACCAGCTTTAAGATCTATCGCCAAAATATTGTTAAGGCGTGATAAAAATGAAACAGAAAAGTATTGGCACGTTCACCGCGCGCCTTAGATCGATATTAAGACGCGTCGGTTAGTGTGCTCCCAAGATCAAAGAGAGTATCGCGTATCATGACCGACCAACAATTCAGAACGCGCTCGCGTTATGTCATCGGGCCGGACGGAAGTCCGCTCACGGTTGCCGATCTTCCGCCGCGGGATACCAAGCGTTGGGTCATCCGCCGCAAGGCCGAGGTGGTTGCTGCGGTGCGCGGTGGCCTTCTGAGCCTCGAAGAGGCTTGTGAGCGCTATAAGCTCACCGTGGACGAGTTCCTGTCCTGGCAGCGCACGATCGACAAGCACGGCCTGCAGGGCCTGCGTGCGACCCGCCTCAAGGACTATCGGAACTAGCTTCCCCTTGACGGGGAGGCTGAGGCGCCGCCGAAGTGTGACGGCCGTCTCCCGTTCGATCGGCCCGGAACCATGTTGGATTGGAGCGTCCCTGCACCAAGGTGCACGGGCGCCGAACGCCATGCCTGGATGCGTTCGCTATGAGCGCCCCACTCATGCCGCTTTGAATAGTCCCGTACGGTATCGCTCAGTCCGTGGGATCCCAGCGGGTCCGCCAGACGAACAGCGCCGTCGCCAATCCATAGGCGAACATGGCGATGGTGACGAGGATGGCGAAAGCCCGGAAGTCGCCGTCGTGCTGCACGAGCAAGGTGCCGCCGATGAGGACGACCAGCAGGCGCACCGTTCCGCCGAGCACGGGACCGACGATGCGGCCCGAGCCCTGGGAGGCAAAGTACAGGCACAGGCCGAAGCCGTAAGCGGCGAATCCGAAGCCGGCAACGCTCAGATAAATATCCGCTGCCTGCTCGACATAGGGATCGCTCGTGAAGAGCGTCGCCCAGAGGGCAGGTTTCAGCGCGATAAGACCGCCGATACTACCGATGATGATGGCGGAGGCGGTTGCCGCGGCCCACGCAACCCGACGCGCACGCGCGACGTCGCGGGCGCCGATCGCCATGCCCACCATCGGCACGGAAGCCACGCCAATCGAGAAGGCGATCGGGACGAGCAGCAGCTCTAGGCGCACGCCGATACCGTAACCGGCGAGGGCATTGGTCCCGAACGCAGAAACGAACTTCGCCAGGATGATCACCGTCAGGATGGACTGCAGAGGGGAGAGACAGGAGACAGCACCGACCTTGAGAATGTCCCAGAACAGATCCCGGTCGAGGCGAATACCTACAAATGCGAGGCGCAGACGCGTGTAGCGCGAGCTCAAATAGACCAGAAGGATGATCGTTCCCGCGAGGAATGCCAGGATTTGGCCGGCGGCGACGCCCGCAAGGCCGAAGCGGGGAATGGGGCCGAAGCCCAGCCCGAGCAGGCCTCCAAATGTGATCTGCAACACGGCGACAAGGATGACGGTCGATGAGGGCACGCGCATATTGCCGGTCCCGCGGGCGATCGACGCGAGGATATTGAAGAACCAGATGATCGAAGCGCCGGCGAAGAAGGCGCTCGAATACTGCAGGGCGAGGGGCAGGACCATCGTATCGCCGCCGAGCATCCCGTAGATCTGGCGTCCCCACAGCAAGAAGACGACCGTGAAAAGACCGCCGGCAAGCCCCGCGACAATGAGCGCATGGAGTGCCAATGCGCGCGCCCGCCTCTCGTCGCGCGCGCCGAGCGCTCGGCTGATGGCAGAGGAAACACCGCCCCCCATCGCACCCGAGGACATCATCTGGGTGAGCATGATCATCGGAAAGACGAGCGCCATGGCCGCAAGGGACTCGGTGCCGAGAATGCCGATGTAACTGGTCTCCGCGATTGCAACGAGCGACTGCGTACAGAGCGCGAGGAGGTTCGGAAGCGAGAGTGCGGCGAGCGTCGGGAGAATGGGGGCGGTGAGCAGAGGCCCGTAGGCAGGGGTCGGACGCTCGCCCGGGCGTGAAGGAATGCGTTCCGACAAAGCAGTCCCCTCCCGGCGGCCGGCTCAATATCTCATTAACGAATGCCGGCCCGGCAGAGCTTCCCGGGGCGGTGTTATTACGGCGATGTGAATAGCGTCCAATCGTATAGGCGAAGCGTGCGCACCCGTCCAGTGCTCAGTCCAATGATGAAAAAGCAATCATGAATCTCATTGCTCGTGACATACGGGGGCTTTGGGACGCACGGCTCACTTTGCAGCTGACACCGCTGGCCGCATAGCGGCGTTGCCTGCGAGTGACCGGCGCCCTCAGCACGGAATGGGACACCAGTTGATTAATGAGCGCGTGCAGAACTTCCGGACAATTAAACGGGAGCTTCAACCTTCTCTGGCATCGTGCGCGCCAGGTGTGGGAGCCCGCTCGGCTGCTGGGGAGTGGCAACGAGCTTCAGTATTAGCGTAGGGGGGAGAGTTCCGCCATGTCGAGTAAAGCCACCTTGACCATTGTCATCGCAGACGACGACGCCGACGACAGGATGCTTGTCGAGGACGCGTTCATGGAAAGCCGTCTCGCCAATCCGCGCGTGTACGTGGAGGACGGTGAGGAGCTGCTGGCGTATCTGCGCGGCGAGGGAAAGTTCTCGGGCCAGCCGCGGCGCCTGCCGGGCCTGATCCTGCTTGATCTCAACATGCCGCGCATGGACGGGCGGACGGTGCTCAAGCACATCAAGGACGATCCGGAGCTCCGCCGTATCCCGGTCATCGTGCTCACGACGTCCAAGGCCGAGGAAGACATCCTGCGGACCTACGATCTCGGCGTCAGCTCCTTCATCACCAAGCCGGTGAGCTTCGAGGGGTTGGTCGATGTGGTTCGCACGCTCAATCACTATTGGATCGAGATCGTCGAGCTGCCGGCCAGCGAGGCCGCCTGACTTTATCTAGTGTTCATTGCGTTGAGGCAGCATTTCGATGGCGCAATCAGCAGGACAGGACGAGACGGTCGTACTCCTCGTCGAGGACGACCGGGATGATTTCTTCCTGACGCAGGACGTTCTGCAGTGTGTTCCGAACCACAAATATTCGGTGGTTTGGGCGGGATCGTATGAGCGCGCGTCCTTCGAGCTGCTCGAGCGGCCTTACGACGTCGCTCTGGTCGACTATCGTATCGGCGAGCGCACCGGGCTCGAGTTCATCAGCGAATCCCAACGTCGCTTCCCCGACACGCCGATGATCCTGCTCACCGGCGTCATCGATCCTCATATCGACCGGGCCGCCGAGGAAGCAGGTGCCGCGGATTTCCTGGAGAAGGGCGCCATAACGCCCGAGCTTCTCGACCGCTCGATCCGATATGCCATCAAGCACGCCCGGCGACGCGCCATTCTGGATGCCGTGCTCTCGAACTCGGCTGCGGGGATCGTGGCGCTGGATCGCTCGGGAGCACCGGTTCTCTGGAACAAGCAGGCGCTGCGCGCGCTTGCCGTGGATGGTGATGAAGCGGGCTCGATAGCAGCGGATGTCGTGACCGCGGGTCTGACGAAGATCGGTAGCAACGGACGGCTGCCGGCTCAGTTCTCCGCGCCCTCCGGCGAGGTCTACGAAACGAGCATCGGCACTGTGCCGAGCCACGGCGAAGTGATCGTCTTTCACGACATCACGCATCGTATTCGTGCCGAGGAGCTGCTGCGCAAGTCCGTCGCCGAGGCAGAGGCGGCCAACATGGCCAAGTCGAGCTTCCTCGCGACCATGAGTCATGAGCTGCGCACGCCCATGAACGGCATCCTCGGGATGGCGCGCGTGCTCTCCAACACGCCGCTCGACCACGAGCAGGGTGCCTATCTCGATACGATCCGCGTCTCCGGTGAAAGCCTCCTCGGTATCATCAACGACGTGCTCGATCTCTCGAAGATCGAGTCGGGTCACATGGAAATCGAAGACGTCGAGTATCGGGTCGGTGATCTTGCGCAGGAGGTGACGACGCTGCTGGCGCCGACGGCCCGCGCCAAAGGCATCGATCTTGCGGCGTTCGTCGATCCGCAGCTTGCGAACACCATGCGTGGTGATCCGCTGCGCGTCCGCCAGATCCTCACGAACCTCATTGGCAACGCCATCAAGTTCACCGAGGATGGCGGCGTTTCCCTTTGGATCGATCGGGTGGAGAGCGACGGCCTTCCTCAGCTCCGCATCAGGGTCAGCGATACCGGCATCGGCATCCCGGAGAACAAGCGCGAGCGTCTCTTCAAGCGCTTCTCGCAGGTCGATGCCTCGACGACGCGCACGCATGGCGGCACCGGGCTCGGGCTCGCGCTTTGCCGCGAGTTCGTGTCGCTGATGAATGGCCAGATCGACTGCGAAAGCACGCTCGGTCATGGAAGCACATTCGTGGTGACGCTGCCGCTCGTCGAAGTCGGCGCCGCCCCGGACCGCACCCGCGCGCGCCAGCTCACGGGCTGGCGGATCGCGCTCATCGGCCGCGAGGGGCCGCTCGCCAACGTCGTGCGCAGCTATGCGACCAGCAGCGGTGCGACCATGGACCTTCTTGCCTGCGGGCCCAATGTTCTGCATCGCCTCGGATCGACGGGCACCACGGCCATCATCATCGACAGCAGCGCCGGCCAGTCCAACCGCGACGAGATGATGCGTATGATCGCGGCCGGGCCGAGTATGCAGTCCGTACCGTATTTCGTGATCGCTGATACAGTGGCGGATGCGGGGGGCATCGATATCGAGCCCGACCTGCTGCTCTCGCGCCCGTTTGGACAACAGTCATTCGAGCGCATCTGCAACCGATTGCGCCGCCGTTCGTCGAGCACCGGCGTACGTCCGGCAGTCGCGGCGACGACCATTCCTCCGCGGCACTTGCGCGTTCTGCTCGCTGAGGACAACGAGCCCAACCAACGCGTTGCCAAGGCCATCCTTCGCGGCGCAGGCTATTCCATTGATGTTGCCGGCAACGGTCACAAGGCCATCGAGCTTGTCGGCCAGAAGCCCTACGACGTCGTGCTCATGGACGTGAACATGCCGCAGATGGATGGCCTCGAGGCGACGCACGCCATTCGCCAGACCGACGCGGGCCGCGTGCTGCCGATCATCGGGCTGACCGCGAGTGTGATGGACGGCGACCGCCAGCGCTGCCTGGAAGCCGGCATGAACGATCATCTCGCCAAGCCCATCGACTGGGATGCGCTGATCGCTCTGCTCAACCGCATGGATACGGAAGTCTACGGCAACCAGGCACTCGCGTCCTAAGCTTTCCGCAGCCGCGGCGCCGATAACCGAAGGCGTCGGCGTCCGCGGAGAAAACTATCTGAAGAGATAGATCGGGCTCGACCAGGCGCGGTGTCCATCCTCCTGCGTGACGCGCACGAAAAGGCGCGCGTCGCGGTTCTTGGGAACGGCAATGGGACGCGTGAGGCGAACCCGCGTCTCCGTCATTTTCTCAGGTAGGCGGGCGAGCGTCACTTCTCGCGCCAATCCACCCGCGGAGAAAATGTTCGCTTCGACGCCGAGAGCGTCGATGTCGCGCGAGCCGCTGCAGTGCTTCGTCTCGAAGCTGATCCGGCCGGCATCACCATCACTCAGCATGAGATCGATGCCGCCGTAATTTCCAGTGGTGACGGCCTTCCATGAGACTTCGTTGGCCGTCTGCTTCTGGATGCCGCGATCGAGGTTCCAGTTGTTGAACATGCGCGCTTCGGCGATCGCATTGCCGGCGATCGTGAGGCTGCCGTCCCAGACCGTGGTGCGCGCGCGCCCGCGATACTCGGCACCCGCGTAGGTGAGGCGGACACGTCGGCCGAGATCCTGAGGACCGTACGTGCGGATGGTCTCGATGAGCTCGGTGCCGTCGAAAATGTCGATCCGCTCGATCGGCGCGGAGCCGACTACCTCGACATGCAACTCGACTTCGTCGTCGGTAACACGCGCGATATCGCCCATGACGGCGCGGCGCGTGCGTTCGCTCGCGGGGTTTTCGAACACGGCGGGATCACGCAGGAAGAGTGTCGCATCGCTCTTTGTCGTGGCTTCGACCGAGAGCAGCATACGATTGCCGGTCGTGCCGTAGTGATGGCGCCGGCGCATGGCCTCGAAGATCGCATCGCGATCGAGGCGCGGGGCGAGGTAGCAGGTGAGGCCGCCCTGCGCGCCGAAGAACGATGAGCCCGGATAGGATGCACCCGGCCGCCCTTTGTGGCCGTCGGAATTGCACACGACGCCGACGCGATAATTCTTGGCGAACGCATCGTGCAGGATCCACTCGAACGTGCCCCAGTCCGAGTGTACTTCGACGGCGGTCTCGAGGCGGCCGTCGTGTGCGTAGGTGATGTCGGCATAGCGGCCGCCGACATGCGCCATGACCACGCAATCCTTGCCTGCGAGCTTCTCGAAGAGCGCGCCGGCCTCATGCGCGTCATTCGCCTCGTCGGCCATGTCACCGCCTTCGGTGATCTGGGCGTGGCTCGAACGATGGATGCTCTCGCCCTCGCGGCGATACATGACATTGCGGTCCCCGCCGACGGCGGTGTTGGCGCTCCACTCGTAGCCGGGAATGCAGACGAAGCGGTCAGGCACATCGAACTCGGCCGTCGCGACGTTGAGATCGCGCCAGAAGTCACCCGTGATCTGGAAGTCGTTGCCCTGGTGGCTCATGACGTCGAGGAACGCGCGGTCGCGACCGAAGGCGAAGTACTCGCGCGCCGAGTTCGTGCCGAGCGTCTCGTCGGACTGGCCGTGCGTGTCGGCCCAGAAATGCACGGCGGGCGTGGCTTTCTCGACGATGCGCAGCGGATTACTGCGCGCCAGAAGCGCGCCATCCTCACCGAGCACGTCGATGGTGAGATCGCCCGCCTCTGGAACGGTGAGCTCTTCGAGGGTGGCGCCGAAATCGCCATTCTTGATCTCGACCATAGCAGGCAGGCCGGAGATCGGCCGGCTCGGCGCAAGACGCGCTGTGCGTGCAACCTGATCCGAGGGATTGCCCCAGGCATCGTCGATCTTGATGCCGAAACGGAAGGGCGTGCCTGCACGCACCATGGTCGGCAGCAGGGCCTGCCACGTGACGCCGGGCCCCGGTCCGATCTCGATGGTCGGGCTCACGGGCAGCGCGACATAGTCGTAGGTTGCGATGGCATCGACGAGCACATGGAACTCGAAGATCTTCTCGCAGTACGTCTGCAGGCGCACGCCCGGCGAACCGAAGCGCTGATCGCCGAAGCGTACGGTGATCGTATCACCGGGCTTCAGGAAGTGCTTCATCACGCCGATGTAGAGCGAACGGCTCCAGGGGCGGATATTGCGCTTGAACTCCCAGCGCGCTTCGAGCGTGGCGCCGTTCGACGCCTCGATCGTGGTGTAGCCGGGTGCTTTGGGATCGTCGAACTGCACGGGCCCAAGATCGGTCGCGAAGCGGAAGGCGATCTTGAGACTGCCCGTGTCATCGATGCCGAAGGCGCCGGCCGTATAGACGAGCGTGAAGGTTTGCCAGGAACCTGCCTCGAAGCGGCCGGAGGGAGACAGCGTGGCGCTGCCCATGAGCTCGGGGCGAAAGGTCGAATAGGGCATTCCGGGATTCCTGGCTGGGAGTGGAGCAGGGCCTGCGCTCAGAAGAACGCGACGATGCAGTAGATGGACGTGATGGCAAGGACGGCAAACGTGCCGAGCGTTCCGATCATGCGGAAGGTGAAGACCTCATCGACCTGGCTGATGCCATACGCGTGCAACACGCGCGATGCCAGCAAGACGAGGCCGAGGATATGGATGAACAACGCGCCGAGGCCCAGGTGCTCCGAGAGTGCGAGCAGGAACACTGTCAGGGGTACGAACTCGATGAAATTGCCGTGGGCGCGGATGCGACGGCGCAGCGTTTCATCACCGCCGTCGCCGATGGATGCCTTGGCGCCCTTTCGTGCCATCGAAACGTTCATCGAAAGTGCAATGAGCATCAAACCGAGAATGCCTGCATAGAGCGCCGCTGTCCGCATGTGATCCTCTGTGCTGTCGAAAGGTCCTTCGAGCTACAACGTCATCGTCTCAGCGATCGATCCCCATTTCGGTGAGCGGAACAATCTGCACGCCGGCCTTCTCCAGACCATCGCGAACGCCACGCGCAACCACGACACCGGTGGCCTCATCGCCATGGACGCAGAGCGTGTCGATCTTCGCCTTGATCACCTTGCCTGTAACCGAAACGACCTCGCCCTGCTCGACGAAACGCAAGGCCTGCGCCGTCGCCTTGGCGGGGTCCTTGAACACCGTGCCGGGAATCGAGCGCGAGGCCAGCATTCCGTCATCGGCATAGGCGCGGTCGCAGAAGCCTTCGCGCGCGATGGGCAACTCGAGCTTCTGCCCAGCCTTCTCGAGCTCGGAGCCAAACAGCACGACGAAGATCATGCCCGGATCGATCGTCTTGATGGCGCGGCCGATAGCCATGGCATAGTCCGCTTCCACGCACGCCATATTGCTCAGTGCGCCGTGCGTCTTGAGGTGCGTGACCTTGAGGCCGCCATAGGCCGCGATGGCCTGGAGCGCACCGATCTGGTAGGCGACGAGATATTCGAGCTCCGTCGGCGACATGCGGATCTGACGACGGCCGAAACCCCAGAGATCATTGAAGCCCGGATGGGCGCCGATGCTCACGCCTTTGTCGCGGGCCAGCATGACGAGCCGATGCATGGTATTGGCGTCGCCCGCATGCATCCCGCAAGCCACGTTGGCGGACTTGACGATGTCCATCATCGCCGCATCGTTGCCGATGTCATAGGCGCCCCATCCTTCGGCGATATCGGCATTGAGGTTGACTTTCGCGGCCATTGTTCGCTTCCTCAATATGAACGCGCTGCTGCGGCGCGCCGGGGGGGCGCTGCAGACTGCCGGAATTGGTAGCAGTGCGGGGCGGACGCGCCAAGCTGCGACTGCGAATCAGAATGGCGGCGAGGGGGAAGTGTTCGCCATGAGAGAACAGGGACTCGCGCCCGTGCCACGCTTTTTGCCGAGCGGCGATACCGCGCTCGTCGTGGAATTCGGCGACCGCCTGGACCGTCACCTGTCGGCGCTGGTGCTCAATCTGCGCCATCGCGTGCAGGAGGCCGGCATTGCCGGCGTCAGCGAGGCGGTGCCGACGTTCAGGTCGCTGATGGTCCACTACGACCCACTCGTGGTGCGCGCACGTGAGCTCGAAGCGCAGCTCATGCCGCTGATCGACGGCCTCGAAGCGGAGGCCCTCGTCGGCCAGCGCTGGCTCTTTCCTACATGCTACGAGGGCGAGGACTACGCCCCTGATATCGGTGACGTCGCGGCGGCGGCTGGTCTCAGCACAGCCGAAGTCATCGCCCGGCACTCAGCTGTCGAGCATCTCGTCTATATGATCGGCTTCCTGCCGGGGCAGGCGTACATGGGCGATCTCCCCGAGGCCTTGAACCTCCCGCGCCGCACGAGCCCGCGCATCAAGGTGCCGGCCGGGTCCGTCGCCATCGCCATCGGCCAGACGACCGTCTACACGAACGAAAGCCCCGGCGGCTGGCACATCATTGGCCGAAGCGCTGTGCCGCTCTTCGATGCGAGCCGCGATCGCCCCGCACTTCTTTCGCCTGGCGATACAGTTCGCTTCGTGGCGGTCGGTCGCGCTGTCTATGACGACATGCAGGCAGCCAGCGCCGAGGGCGTATTCGACATCGACACGCTGAAGGCCGACGCATGAGTGCTCTGCGTGTGATTGCTGCCGGGCTCGCGACGTCGGTTCAGGATCTGGGCCGCTTCGGCTATCAGCGCTTCGGCGTGCCGACAGCCGGCGCACTCGATCGCGTCGCCATGGCAGCCGCCAATACGATCGTCGGGAACAAGCCCGATACGGCCGTGCTGGAGATGCTGTATCTCGGCGCGACCCTCGAGGTCGCAGCCGAGAGTGTGCGCATGGCGTGCGTCGGTCTCGGCGCGTCGCTGGAAGTGGCCGAGGACGGTGCGACTCGCACCATTGCGGCTGCCGAGAGTGTCCGTTTGAAGCGTGGCGCGCGCGCACGAGTGATCATCGGGCGGAATGCCATGTCCTGCGTGCTGGCCGTCGAGGGCGGGTTTGCGCTGCCAGCCGTGATGGGAAGTTTGTCGACGTTTACGCGCGCAGCGATGGGTGGCCTTGATGGCCGCAATCTCGCCGTTGGCGACGTCTTGCCGCTCATGCGCGAGGATAGTGAAGAGCGTGAAGAAGTTCGGCTTGGGTGCCTTGATCTTTCTTTGCCGACGCGCTTTCGGCTCGTGCTCGGACCGCAGGATGACTATTTCACGGCTGAAGCCCTGAAGACATTTCTCTCCGAGACGTATGAGGTGACACGTGCTGCCGACCGCATGGGGCTGCGCCTCAATGGTACCCCGCTTACGCATGCGAAAGGCTTCAATATCGTGTCCGACGGTATCGCGAGCGGCGCCATTCAGGTACCGGGGGATGGGCAACCCATCATTCTGCTCGCGGACCGCCAGACGACGGGGGGCTATCCTAAGATCGCGACGATCGCCAGCGTGGATCTGCCAGCGCTTGGCCGTGTTGCTCCTGGTACAAAACTCGCGTTCGAAGCCATCAGCATCGAGGCGGCGGAGGATTTGAGGCGCACTCAAGCACGCGTCGAAGCGAGTTGGCGGGAAGCTCTGGAAACGGCCACCCCTGACAAGTCCATTCGCGAGGACATGCTCTACGGTGCGAACCTCATCAGCGGTGTCGCGGATGCTTGGCTCGGCGACTAACCCAGCAGCGCCATCATCAGCAGCACGACGAAGATGATCGCCAGCACCATGCCGACGGGGCCGGTCCAGGTTGCGCGCGTCTTCTCGGTATAAGGCGGCGCGGTGGAATCTGCCGGACGATCGGACAGGGGCCGGTCATAGTCACTACTGGCCATGGGGGGTCCTCCTGGTTTGCCACTCAAGGACAAAACCCGGGGCGCGCCGCTTATGTTCCCTCGAGCAGGCGCTTTGCAGCCTCGTCCAGGCTGAGGCGGCCTTCGAGCAGATCATCCGCAAGAGGACCAAGCCGGTCAATCTGGCCCGAGCGCACACGGTGCGCCAGCATTTCGGCGGCGGCTCTAGCAATGAGGGTGCGGGCGCGGCGGTGGCGGCGGATTTCCGGCGCGATCTTGATCGCTGCCGCGGCTAGGGGAGCTGTCGCGTCCCATAGCGCCTTGATGCCGTCTCCGGTGGTCGCGGAGCATTTCAGCACCGGAACCTTCGACGAGCGAATGGCCGCGATGCTCTTGAGTTGCGCCAGCGTGGCGTCGGCGTCCGGCCGATCACCCTTGTTGACGACGAGGATGTCGGCGATTTCGAGCAGCCCGGATTTCATGGCCTGGATGTCATCGCCGAGGCCTGGGGCATTGATGACGATGCGCACGTCGGCGACCTCGGCAATGTCGATCTCGTTTTGGCCGGTGCCGACCGTCTCGATCATGATGACGTCGAAGCCCGCAGCGTCGAGCGCATCAACAACTCGAACTGCCGCGGGAGAGAGGCCGCCAAGGGCGCCACGGCTCGCGACGGAGCGCACGAATACGCCGTCGTCATCGAGGGCTGCCGTCATGCGCACGCGGTCACCGAGGATGGCGCCGCCCGAAATCGGGCTCGACGGATCGACGGCGATCACGCCGACCTTCATGTCGAGAGAGCGTACGTGCGCGATGAGCGCATTGACGAGCGTCGACTTGCCGGCGCCGGGCGGACCGGTGAAGCCAATGAGCCGAGCGTGCCCGAGGTGCGGCTGCATCGCGCGCATGAGGGCGCCGAGGTGTGGGCTCGGCCGGACACCTGCACGTTCGCATTCGGTCGCGGCTTCGGCAATGGCCCGGCGTTCCCCCGAGCGCATCCGCGCGACGAGATCGTCCGCGTCTTTGCCCGAGCCGCTGTTCTGCCGGGCGGCTGCGGCATCGGCATCCGTGGTCATTGAAGAGACATACGGTTGGAGCCGCATCCTGGCAACGCGCCAAGTGACCGGCTGTCAGGTTGCCAACGGTCAGCGTTGTGTCCGCCGATGCAAGCGGATGCGCAGATCGGACAGCCGGAGATCGGACTCCCGAACTTCCGGCCATCTTCCAGCTCAATCCCCATTCCTGGCGGTATCTGTATTCCATAATATATATTATGCGAATGATCCAAGGGCGAGCGCAGGCCATTGGAAATGGCACTGCTCTTGCGAATTGGCCATCCGTTCAGCGGCTCTCGATGCTCAGCTTGTACGCGCGCCTAATGATCTCCTGGGCGCCGGGCGTCATGCGGTAGCGATCGACCTCGTCGATCGCTACGAAGCGCGCGTCACGCACGTCTGTCGCCGCCACGGGCTCGCCCTCCTGCGAGCGGCCCCAGAACACCGACAGTACATAGTGCGCCCGGAGTGTCCCCTCGCCGTCCCTGAAGATGCCGTCGTGAACATCGACGAGTCCTTCGAGTGTCACGGTGAGGCCCGTCTCCTCGAAGAGCTCGCGCGTTGCAGCGTCATGCGCCTTCTCGCCGGGCTCGATGTGACCGCCGGGCAGGCTCCACGTTCCGGGCAGAGCCCCCTTCCCCCGTTCGACAATGAGCACACGGTCCCCACGGAAGATGATGGCGCTCGCAGCGGGGCGCGGCCACTCCGGTCGTTTCAAGGCTTCAACGGGCATGGTGCGGCGTCTCAGGTTCTGACGTCGGGAAAGTCATAGAGCCGCGCGGGATTATGCGAAAGGACCTGCGCGGCGACCTTCTCGCTCTTCGCCCACTCGGGAACGAGGCTCAGCAGACGGCCGTAGTCGATGGCGTGATAATCGATCGGCGGCGGCTCGGCCGAGGCAACGCGATTGTGGTTCGCGAGATGCGGCCAATCCGTGCCCCAGACCATGCGTTCCGGATTGAGCGCAGTCAGCGCCCGCCCTAGCGCCGTAACGTCAGCATTGCCGTAGAACTCGGGCGATACGCGATAGGTGCCGGAGAGCTTCACCCAGACACGTCCGGTGTCGATCAGACGGGCGAGCACATTGAACCGTGGATGCGCCGCTCCCTGAGTTGCATCCACTTTCGCCATGTGGTCGAGCACGATGTCGACGTCGAGCCCCTGCAGGATCGCGGCGTGGTCGGCCACCACATCAAGGTCCGTATAAATCTGGATATGCCAGCCGAGCAGTCGGATGCGCGCAGCTACACGTGTCAGCAATTCCGCGACCGTCGTCCCGCGCGGACCGCCCGCACTGATCAGATTGAGCCGCACACCGCGTGCGCCCTTCCTGTGCATCTCGGCGAGCGCTGCATCGCTCTCGGTGCCGTCGATGACCACGACGGCGCGCAACCGATCCGGATATGCGGCGACCGCATCGAGCGTGCGCCGGTTGTCCGTCCCATAGGCGCTGGGTTGCACGACCACCGCGCGCTCCAGGCCCGTACGATCGAGGCGCGCGATCAGATCCTCGACCGGCGCAGGCGGCGGCGTGTAGCTCCGCTCGCGCGCCAGAGGATAGCGATCGAACGGCCCGAATATGTGCGTGTGGCAGTCGCAGCCACCAACCGGCGGCGTGAACCCCGCCGTCGTTGGGTCCAGGTACATGAGCCGTGCCTCCCGAAGTTTCGCGCCAACGATACACGATCTTGTCGCACGCAGAGCGGTTGAGGCCGAGGCGACATCTCGCTTTGCGAGCGGGGACTTGTCCCCGCACCCCAATCGGGAGGGACACCCTCCCGAACCCACCCGCCTTTATGACTTGGTGCAATGTGCGACGTATCCGCATGACCGCAGCGGGACTATCGCCACGATAGAGTGCGGCAGCACCCTTCCCAGCAGCCCGCAGCAAGTAAAGAAGAAACGGGGGTGTGGGGGTGTCCCCCACGCGGGGTGTGGGGCCTGCGGCCCCGCTCGTGCCGAAGGCACGACCTGCACACCACGATTGCGACAGCCGGGATGCGCGAAACCGCGGCTTCTGGTATGTGAGCGCCTCCCTCAGGAGCCAAAGCCGCGTGCCATGCCTGCCGCCCGGAAAGAGACATCCCCTGCCGCTATCCGGCCCGAGTGGCGCAAGGCGCGCCGCATCGTGGTCAAGATCGGCTCGGCGCTGCTTGTCGAGCGCGCCACGGGTCGCCTGAGATCCGCCTGGCTCGAATCCGTAGCCGATGACGTCAAAGCGCTCACGGCCGAGGGCCGGGAGATCGTTCTGGTCTCGTCGGGCGCCATCGCGCTCGGCCGCCACGTGCTCAAGCTGCCGAAGGGCACGCTCGCCCTCGAACAGTCCCAGGCCGCGGCCGCAGTCGGACAGATCAGCCTGTCGAGCGCCTATCAGAGCGTGTTCCAGGCGCGCGGTTTGACGGCCGCACAGATCCTCCTAACGCTGCAGGATACGGAAGAGCGCCGCCGCTATCTCAATGCGCGCCAGACCATGGCGACCCTGCTCGGCTGTGGTGCCGTTCCGGTGGTCAACGAGAACGACACGGTCGCGACGGCGGAGATCCGTTACGGTGACAATGACCGCCTTTCGGCGCGTGTCGCGTCCATGATGAGCGCCGATTGCCTCGTGCTGCTCTCCGACATCGACGGTCTTTATACGGCGCCGCCAGCGAAAGATCCCAGCGCGAAGCGCCTCGACGTCGTGCGCGAAATCACGCACGAGATTCTCTCAATGGCAGGAGACGCGGGAACCGAGCTCTCCAAGGGCGGCATGGTGACGAAACTCGAAGCCGCGCGCATTGTCATGGGCTCCGGTACGGACATGGTCATCACCGAGGGTGCGGCGCTCAATCCCCTGCGGCGCCTCGCCGAGGGGGCGCCGTGCACGTGGTTCATCGCGCCGTCGGACCCGGTCGCGGCGCGCAAACGCTGGATTGCCGGCAATCTCGAATCCCGTGGCACGATCTTCGTCGATGCCGGCGCCGAGAAGGCATTGGGCCAAGGCAAGAGTCTGCTCCCCGCAGGCGTGTCACGCGTCGAGGGCGCCTTCGATCGCGGTGATGCCGTCACGATCCGGGCGCTGGACGGGCGCGATCTCGGCCGCGGGCTCGTTGCCTACCCTCATGATCAGGCAGCGGCTATCTTGGGCAAGCGATCCAGCGAGATCGCTACGATCCTCGGCCACGCCGGGCGCGCGGAGCTCATCCACCGGGATGACATGGCGCTGAGCAAGGCCCTCGCCAAGGCAGGGTCCTGACTAGAAGGAAACGGACATGAACCGTCCTGAGTGCATCGACCAGCCCGAAGCCGTCGACATCGAGCGCCTCATGCTCGACCTCGGCGTCCGGGCGCGTGCCGCTGCCACCGAATTGGCGCTGGCGCCGGCTGAGCAGAAGAACGCGGCACTCCGTGCCACGGCTCAGGCGTTGCGCCGTTCCGCCAATGTCATACTCGACGTGAATGCGCTCGACGTCGCGGACGTGAAGGCCGCAGGTCAGGCCGCCTCGTTCGTCGATCGCCTGACGCTGACGCCCGATCGCATCGAGGGCATTGCAAAGGGCTTGGAAGACATCGCCGCGCTGGAAGATCCGGTCGGCTCTGTCATCGCCGATTGGGAGCGCCCGAACGGCCTCCAGTTCGAGCGCGTGCGCGTCCCCATCGGCGTCATCGGTATCATCTATGAGAGCCGCCCGAACGTGACGGCCGACGCAGGTGGTCTCACGCTGAAATCAGGCAATGCCGCCATCCTGCGCACGGGCTCTGATGCCCAGCGTTCGGCAACCGCCATTCATGAATGCCTAGCCGCAGGCCTCCGTGAGGTTGGGCTGCCCGAGGCCGCGATTTCGCTCGTGCCGACGACGGATCGCGCCGCTGTCGGTCATATGCTCGCGGGCCTGAATGGCGCCATCGATGTGATCGTGCCGCGTGGCGGCAAGGGTCTCGTAGGCCGCGTGCAACAGGAAGCGCGCGTTCCCGTCTTCGCGCATCTCGAAGGCATCTGCCATACGTTCATCGACCACGAGGCCGATCTCGATGTCGCCGTCCCGCTCGTGATCAACGGCAAGCTCAGGCGCACGGGTGTCTGCGGCGCGACGGAATGCCTGCTGATCGATCGGAACGCGCCCGCCGACTATCTGCCGCGCCTCGCGAAGGCCCTTCTCGATGCTGGATGCGAAGTGCGCGGCGACGACGCGACACAAAAGACAGACGCGCGCGTGAAACCGGCTCAGCCGGACGACTACGGTCGCGAATTTCTCGACGCGATCATTGCAGCGAAAGTTGTAGATGGCGTGGACGAAGCCATCGCGCACATTGCGCGTTACGGCTCGCAGCACACCGACAGCATCATCACCGCGAATGATGCCACAGCCGAACATTTCCTCAAGCGCGTCGACAGCGCGATCGTGCTGCACAATGCGTCGACGCAGTTTGCCGATGGCGGCGAGTTCGGCTTCGGCGCCGAGATCGGCATCGCGACCGGGCGCCTGCACGCGCGCGGCCCCGTTGGCGTCGAGCAACTGACCACCTTCAAATACAAAGTGCGCGGCACGGGACAAATCCGTCCGAAGTGACCGCGCCGCTTCCAGGGAGAGCGCCATGCGGATCATCGATCTTTCCATGCCCATCGCGGGCGGCCATCCGCGCTGGGCGACGGAGATCAGCGTCACGGGTGATCTCGCAAAAGGCGATCTCGCGCAGGTGACGTGGCTCAAAGTCTCTTGCCACTCCTATACGCACGTCGACGCGCGACGACACATGTTCGCGGATGGCGCGACCATCGAGGCGACGCCGCTCGACGACCTCGTCGGCCCATGCGCCGTCATCGATCTCATGGACGTGCAGCCCAATGAGGCCATCGGCCCGGAGAAGCTCAGCGCGCGCGGGAAGCACGTCAAGCGCGGTGGCATGATGCTGCTGAAATCGAATTGGGACCGCCAGCGCTCCCCAATGACAAAGGAATTCTGGCTCGATAGCCCCTATCTCACGCGCGAAGCCGCCGAATGGGTGCTCGCAACGGGCATCCGCACGATCGGCTACAGCTTCCCGCAGGACTATCCGATCCGCCTGATGCTCAAGGGCGAGAAGCGACCACTCGCCGAGCAGGTCACTCATGACGTGCTATTGCGCGCCGGCGTGCACATGATCGAGTACGTCGCGAACACGGCCGACATCCGCGAGCCGGAGGTGTTTCTCTCAGCCGCGCCGCTGAAAATTCCCGGCGGAGATGGCGCGCCTGCACGCGTCTACTGCATCGAGGATTTGTAGATCTTTGGTTGGTGCTGCGGCTGCTTTTCTGAGGAGCGGCCTCCCGACCGGCGCGCAGTCGCGCGCTCATGCTCTGGGCACGGCCCACGGGCCGACGCGCAGTCGCGCGCTCATGAAGTTGCGCCACCACGCTCGCGGCTGGCTTCAAGTCTTAAAAGCGGGTGGGTCCGGGAGGGTGTTCCCTCCCGGCAGGGGTTCGGGGACTGGTCCCCGTCGCGCTGCAAGCGCGATCAGGCAGCAAGCGCCGCCCGCGTCTCGACGATCATGAGCGCCGCCCGCGCCGCCTCGCGCCCTTTCTCGACGAAGTGGGTGCGGAAAATGCGGTTGTGGTGCTCGTCCTCGCGATACTGCAGCGGCGTCAGCGAGACGGAGAGCACCGGCACGCCCGTATCGAGGCCCGCGCGCATGAGGCCATCAACCACGGCCTGCGCGACGAACTCGTGACGATAGATGCCGCCGTCCACGACGAACGCCGCCGCGGCGACGGCCGCATATCGGCCGGTAGCTGCAAGATCGCGCGCCAGCAAGGGCATCTCGAAGGCGCCGGGAACGTCGAATACGTCGACGCGATCGGCCGGAACGATCTCACAGAATCCTTCGAGCGCACGATCGACGATATCGGCGTGCCAGCGGGCTTTGATGAAGGCAAAACGGGTGTGTGTCACGGTGATCCTCCTTGGCTTGGACACGTCACCCAAGGCGATCACGTGCATCCCCACGCGCCGAAGCGCGACGGGTCTGCGCGTTCTCTTCCATCCGGACTATGACCGTCGGCTCAGGCTTCGCACCTGATCTGCTGACCCTTCCATTCGCGGAAGGCGCTCGCGGGCTCGCGACTTCAGCCGCATACCGCCGGTGGGGAGTTTCACCCCGCCCTGAGAACAGAGCGAGGATAGGCACGTGCGCGTGCGCGCGCAACGGAGGGCACGCGCGAATTGCCGATAGCTGGGATGCGAGGGAGGCCTACTCCGCGGCCTCGCGGCCACCGAGCATACCCGGCAGCTCGTTGAAAAGGCGCCCGATGACCGTGCGCAGATGGCGCTCGACGACCGCGAAGCCGGGCTTCTTCTCGAACGTGCGCTCGTTGAGATAGAGCGCGCGATTGATCTCGATCTGCAGCGCGTGCAGGCCGCGCTGGGGGCGACCGTAATACTCGGTGATGTAGCCGCCGGCATACGGGCGGTTGAGATGCACGGTATAGCCGAGCGCCGTCAACTCCTCGCGCAGGAAGCGCGTCAGGCGGCCATCGCACGAAGCACCGAAGCGATCGCCGAGCACGAAGTCGGGGCGCTGTGCTCCGACATAGCCCGCGGAGGACGACGGCATGGAGTGGCAGTCTATGAGCATGGCAGCACCGAAGCGGCGCGCCGTGGAATCGATGAGCGAGGCAAGTGCACCGTGGAACGGCTTGTACAGCCGCTCGATGCGTTCGAGAGCGACAGCGAGCGGCAGTCGCCGCTTATAGATCTCCTCGGCATCGGCAACGACGCGGGCAATCGTGCCGAGTCCGCCGGCCACACGAATGGAGCGGCTGTTGGCGAACGGCGGCAGAGCTTCCTCGAACAGCTCCGGATCGAGCTCGTAGGGCTCGCGGTTCACATCGACGTAGGCACGCGGGAAGCGGGCGGCGATGAGCGGTGCGCCGAGCGCAGCTACGCCCGCGAAAAGATCATCGACGTAGCAGTCCTCGGACTTGCGCAGCGAGTTCGCGCTGAGGCGCGAGGCGGCGAGGAAAGCATCCGTATAAACCCGCCCCGAGTGCGGTGAGCAGAACACGAACGGCACCGTCTGCAGGCGCGGCACGGCCAGCAGATAGGGCGGCGTCAGATGCTGTTCGATGGCAGTACGCTCGGTTTCCAGCATGGGCCTTTGTCGCGTCGCTTGAATCACGTCGTCAATTTATGCGTCGTCACCGCCGTCGATCGCCCGTGTGAACAGAAACTTGCGCGCGCCGGTCTTCCGTGTTGCTCTTCGACGAGATTGCCAAGGGCAATTGTCGCTGTCCATCACTAGCACGGATCTATGCAGAGATTATGGTAGTCCAGGCTGAAGTGCCGCAGATAAGTGCGTTTTCAAAGCCTTCTAAGCATTCCGTGTGCGATCGGTGCGTCATGCGAATATAATGGTCAGCGGGATGATCGCTAGTACATGTAAACCCGGTTTGCGCGTCACGTTCTCGGGAACTGATCTCACATTGAGCACATCGACGATGAATTGCTGTGCATTCACCAGCAGTTTACCAAATTGGCGTCAGATTCCGACGTCACGAGCTAGCTCGGTGCATAGTACCCCGGATTTCGGGATGGGGACGGATTGGGGGCACGAGGTATGACGGCGAAGGTATCGGCACTCACCGCGCAGCGCATTCTGCTCGCGGAAGACGACGATTCGATGCGTGGATTTCTAACCCGCGCGCTGAGCAAGGCGGGCTATGAGGTCGTGGCGTTCGCCAACGGCGCAGAAGCCTTCGACAGGCTCAAGGAAGAGCCTTTCTCGCTGCTGCTGACGGATATTGTGATGCCGCGCATGGACGGCATCGAGCTCGCGCGCCGGGCAAGCGAGATCGATCCTGAATTGAAGATCATGTTCATCACCGGCTTCGCCGCTGTCACGCTCAACAGCGACAAGCCCACGCCCAAGGATGCGCGTGTTCTTTCTAAGCCCTTCCATCTGAAGGATCTCGTCGCTGAGGTCGACAAGCTGCTCACGGGCGGCTGACACTTTGCAGAGCGTCGGCGCGTCCAGCGCGCCATAGCATCCACGTCTCTTCTGCTCGCAGTGCGACAAACCTTTGACAAGGGATACCCTCGCGCGCCAAACTACGCGCATAGGTGGGGTCCAGCGTCATGGGGCCAACGTCATGGGGATGGCGTTGACGGGTGCCACAAAGGCGCCGCTTTGGATTCCAATTTTGGGAACTATGCCTCGACCTCGGCGGCGGCTGTCGGCGCTGCGAGGAGAGGGTGTAAATCAGCGTACCGGAAGCGAGTAATCGTGCGTTCGTTGTTCAGGAAGTCCGACTACGCCGATGCGCCGAGAGGGACGCTGCGGCGGGGGCAGGCAGGGCGCACGGCGCCTTTGCACATTACATCGATGGCCGAGCGCACGTCCGGGCTTGATGAAAGCCTCGGCTCGCTGATTGGCGATATGCGCCTCGCGCTCGGCATGACGCCCGGCGAGCTTGCGCTCCGTCTCGGCACCACCGTCGACACTGTCATGACCCTCGAGCAGGGCCGCCTGCGCGGGCTTCCGCATTGGGAAGAGACGCAGCGTATCGTGGCGGGGCTCTGCGCCCTTCATCGCGTCGATCCGCGTCCACTCCTCCAACGCATTTATGAGCAGACGAGCCCGACGCACCTCGGCGCACCGCCCGAGCGTGGTCCCGGCGCTCTCCAGCGCGCCGCGGAGCGCACGGAACCTCGGCCGGCCGCACGGGTTGCCCGGCAGCGAGAGCCCAAACCACACCGCCGATCGCAGAAGAGCGCGGACCGCCCCGTCGAAAGCCGGAGCCCGAAGAAGCCGAAAGTGCGCGTCCGGACACGCGGCCGCGGTCGCGCGCTCATGGCGGTCGCGGGACCAATGGTGATTATCGCAGCGGCCGTATGGATGGTCCAGGCGCAGCCGCGCGCACTGCGGGACGCCATCACCGTGCTGCCGGCCTCGGTCGCACAACCCATGCTGAGCGGCCTCGATACGCTCTCCATCCGCCTCGCCCCGCGCCGCGACGGCCTCAAATGGATCGAGGTGGCCGATCCGAGCAGCCGCAAGGCCGACAAGCTGCCGACCACCGCGCGCTGACCTCCCGACGGTCCACGCTTCTTGACGGCGGGCCATGGCTGCACCAGGCGCTTCCTGGTTGCATCTCAGCGCATTCCGGCCGAGAAAGCGCTTTCTCCCGTCCCCGGAAAGAGTCGTAGAAGGCGCATGTCTATCCCGCAGCAGAAGCTCGACCGTCTGGTCGAGCGCTGGCACGTCGTCCAGGCCGAGCTCAATGCCGGCCCGAGCGCGGCCGACTTCGCGCGCCTTTCCAAGGAGTTCGCCGAGATCGATCCTGTCGTCCAGGCCATCGAGGCCCTGCGCAAGACCGAGACCGAGCGGGACGACCTCTCCGCCATGATCAAGGCGAGCAGCACCGATCGCGAGATGGCAGCGCTGGCCGAGGAGGAGCTTCGCGACGTCAACACCCGTCTAGAGAGCCTCGAGCACGATCTCAAGATCCAGCTCCTGCCCAAGGATGCCGCCGACGAGGCCGACGTCATCCTCGAAGTGCGCGCCGGCACCGGCGGCGATGAAGCTGCGCTATTCGCAGCCGACCTCTTCCGCATGTACAGCCGCTATGCCGACCTTCACCGCTGGAAAATCGAGATCATCTCGATGTCGGAGAACGACCTCGGCGGTTACAAGGAAGTCGTCGCTTCTATTTCCGGCAAGGGTGTCTTCGCGCGTCTCAAGTTCGAGTCGGGCGTGCATCGCGTCCAGCGCGTGCCGGCAACAGAGGCGAGCGGGCGCATTCACACCTCGGCGGCAACGGTAGCCGTGCTGCCCGAACCCGAGGAAGTGGATTTCGAGATCAAACCCGAGGATCTGCGCATCGACACCATGCGTGCGGGCGGTGCCGGTGGCCAGCACGTCAACAAGACGGAATCCGCTGTTCGCATCCTGCACATCCCGACCGGCATCATTGTCGTGTCGGCGGAGAAGTCGCAGCATCAGAACCGCCGCCTCGCCATGCAGGTCATGCGCTCGCGCCTCTACGAGATGCAGCGCCAGCAGGCGGACGATGCGCGTTCGGCCGAGCGCAAGGGGCAGGTCGGCTCAGGCGATCGCTCGCAGCGCATCCGCACGTACAATTTCCCGCAGGGGCGCGTCACCGATCACCGCATCAACTTGACCCTGCACAAGCTCGACGAACTTCTGGAAGGCGGTCCCGCGCTCGACGAAGTGATCGATACGCTGATCGCCGATCACCAGGCGAACCAGCTCGCCGCCATGGCTGGCAGCATGTGAGGCATACGGCCTTGAGCAAAGCGTCCCCCGATGATAGCAGCGCGTACCGCACGGTCCGCGAAGCGCTCGGTGCGGCGGCGACGCATCTTACTGCTGCCGGCATCGTGGATGCCTCCGTAGACGCGCGCTATCTGGTGGCGCACGCACTCGGGCTCGATCGTGCGGCTCTGCTGCGCGCGCCGGAACGCGCGCTGGATGATGAGGAGCGCCACCGCCTCGCGAACCTGCTCGCCCACCGCACGGCTCGTGAGCCCATATCGCGGATTATCGGTGAACGTGCCTTTCACGGTCTCACGCTCGCGCTCAATGCCGAGACGCTCGACCCACGCCCCGATACCGAAACGGTAGTTGAAGTTGCATTGGCACTTGCTCAGCAGATCCCCTCACGGGACGGCCCGCTGAGAATTCTCGATCTCGGCACTGGCACGGGCGCCATTGCGCTCGCATTGCTCGCCGCCATCCCCGATGCCGAAGCGACCGCAACGGACATCAGCTCATTGGCCCTCGAAATCGCACGCCAGAACGCCGAGCGCCATGGGCTCGCCAACCGCATCCGCTTCGTCCGGTCGCACTGGCTTGAAGAAGTCCGGGACCGCTACCATCTCATGGTCAGCAACCCGCCCTATATACCAACTGGCGAGATCACCGCCCTGGCCCCTGAAGTGGCCCGGTGGGATCCGCGGGCGGCGCTGGATGGCGGACCAGATGGCCTTGAGGCCTACCGCGCAATACTTGCAGATACTTCGCGTGTTCTGGAAGCTTCCGGCTTTGCCGTATTCGAGGTCGGGCATGACCAAGCAGCGGCCGTATCTGCGATTGCCACGAAAAATGGCCTCGAACCGGCGCCGCTGAACTGGCCGCTTTTGCGCGATCTTGGTGGCAACACCCGCTGTGTTGCGGCTGCCACATCTGGTCGCAACTGGAAAATAAATCTTGGAATCGTGGATCAAGGAGGCTAGTTTACGGCCCAGGCAAAGCATGTGGTGCGTCCGAGCCAAGTCGGTTTTGAACCGTGGCGGGAGGACGAGCCCAGCTGGTGAGGGGCAGAGCAGGGTGCGTTAGCGCCAAACACTGCCAGGTCCACCTGAACTCCGTGATCGGGACGTGTGTCGCACCTTGGGGCCTTGGGTCGGGGGCGGTGCGTAAAGGATCACAGGGAACATCTCTGATGTAGGTCGGTGTTGTGCGGGCCTCGTTGCTTGTTGCCGTGACGGCATGACAGAACGTCATCCGTCATCGGGGCTGTAATGGGCCTGCTCGAATTGGAGCCACGAGTTCATGGCTCGGCGTGCTTGAACACGCAAGAACCCTTCGAGGAAAGAACGGGAGCCTATGAGGCAGGGTCAGCAGCATCGCCGCGGGCGTAGCCGCGGCAGCAGCGGTGGCAATGGCAGCCACAATAATCACCACCGCAAAGGGCAAAACCCGCTCGCGCGCAGCTTCGAGTCGAACGGCCCGGACGTGAAGGTCCGGGGCACAGCCGCCGACGTCGCAGCCAAGTACATCGCGCTGGCCCGTGACGCCCAGTCCTCGGGCGATCCCGTCCTGGCGGAGAACTATCTCCAGCACGCCGAACACTACAACCGCATGATCATCGCCTACCGCGAGCAGCAGACACAGCAGGGTAGCGATCCAGCCAATGCCAACGGTCATCGCCATCGCCCCATGCATGGGGGCGACATGGGCGAAGCCGGCGAGGAAACCGACGGCGAGCCGATCGATCCGGGCATGAGCGATCAGCCCACAGTCCCCACTTTTGCACGTCATCCCGGCCAGGAGCCTCAGCCCCAGCCGCGCCACGAAAATGGCAGCGGGCGCCACGACGAACGTCGGGACGATCGCCGAGATGAGCGCCGTGACGACCGCCGCCAGCACGGTCGCCAGCAGGATCACCGTTCCGACAGTCGCCATGAGGGCCGTCACGAGGGGCGCAACGACCGCGGCGACCGTGGCGACAGCCCACGCTTCCGCGACCGGCGCTACGAGCGGCCCGACTATCGCAGTGATCGCGCGGAGCGCCCGGAGCGCCTGGATCGTGCAGAACGCAGCGAAGGTATGGATGAGCCGCGCCCCATCCGCGAGCCTGTGCCCACCGAACAGCCGCAGCCCGTCATCGAAGCCACGGAGGCGCCACCCGCTCGTGAGGCCCCGCAGCCTCGCCGTCGCGGCGAGCGCTTCGACATGATGAAGGATCAGCCGGAATTCCTGCGCCGCCCCGTGCGCCGCCCGCGGCGTGAAGAGGCGTCGGAGGATCGCGAACCGGATGCAGACGGCGCTCAGGAGAAGCCGGGCGCTTGAGCGCTGCCAGTTGTTTCAAGTTAAAAGGTCGGCACATCGCGTGCCGGCCTTTTTTGTTGAGCGGCTTCTATGCCATGACCTGCATAAACCCGACCCCGCCCTCGTCTTGCCGGCCGAATCGTGCCTCTGATCGCTTAAGAGTTGCATCGCGGACCAGTGAGGAGCCCATGGCCGAGCAAGTCAGCCTCAGGACGAAGGCCCAGCCGCGCCGCGCCGCGAACAATGGCGCAAAGTCGAAACCCGCACGCTCCGGCACAGCCGCCGCCAAATCCGGCTTCGGGAAGAAGACGATCGCGCTCGTCTATGATTTCGACGGCACGCTCTCGCCGCGCCCCATGCAGGAGTATACTTTCCTGCCCAAGATCGGCGAGGACCCCAAGGCCTTCTGGCGCGAGTGCAATGAGACGGCGCGCGCGCAGGATGCCGATCCGCTGATCACTTACATGCACCTGATGTACAAGAAGGCCAAGGCGCGCGGCGTGCGCATCGATCGAGACGATCTGGTCGCGCTGGGCCGCGATGTCGAGCTATTTCCAGGAGTCGATGAGTGGTTCGGCGCCGTGGCCGAATACATTCAAATTCGCTCCGAACTGAGCCAGGGCGTTGAACTGCGCCACTACCTGATCTCATCGGGCCTCGTGGAGATCATCGAGGGCACGCGGATCCGCAAGCACTTTCACAACGTGTTCGCGTCGGAATACTGGTTCGATCCCTACGACGTGCCCTATCCCAAGCGGGTCATCACGGATACGGGCAAGACGCAGTATCTGTTCCGGATCAACAAGGGCATCGAGAAGCTCGGCGACTCGATCAACGAGCACATGCCGGAAGTGCAGCGCCCGATTCCGTTTTCCAACATGATCTATTTCGGTGACGGCGATACCGATGTGCCGTCCATGGCCGTGACCCGGAAAAACGGCGGTCATGCCATTGCTGTTCACTCGGGTGGCAAGGCACGCGCGAAGTGCGTCAACCTGTTCAAGGCCGGCCGCTGCGATTTCTTCGCACAAGCCGACTACCGGCGCGGCTCGGAGCTTTTCAAGCGTACGACGCTCCTCATCGATCGGATACTTGCCGACATCCGCGTTCAGGAAGAGACGTGGCGCATGGCCCGCGCCATCGATCGTTAGGGTCGATAGCCTTCAAACACTGCGGCATCCGCCCATTTCGCGGCGATGGCGCGTTCGCGCTCGTTGCGCACGGTCCACGTGAAGAGCGGCAGTCCGAGCGCTTCACGCGTGAAGCGCGTCACCGGCGTCGGCAGTGCGCGCACGTGATAGGAAAAGAACGAGGGCTCGGCTTCGCGGCTTTCGAGCAGATACGTGAGGCTGATCGCGCGCGCGGCGTCGATCTTGTTCGGCCACCAGTTGTGGATTGTGTAGTCCGTCGCGATGATGCCGCGCGGGACTTGCGGCGCGAGTGCCTTGCAGCGCGCCATCACCGCAGGATCGAAGGACTTGAGGCAGATAGGGCCCTTGTACGACGTCGTCAGAGACGCAACGGCTTCGAGAAAGCCCGCCTTGGGTGCATCGAAATCGCTCTTGATCTCGACGACGAGGGGCACGCGCCCGCCCACCATTTCCAGGAATCCGGCGTACGTGAGAATGGGCGTATCCTGTCCGCGATATCTGAGCTTTGCCAGCTCGGCGGGCGTCTGCGCATCGATCAACCCGTCGGCATCGATGAGCCGCTTCAGCGCCCGATCGTGGAACACCATCGGCGTGCCATCGGACGCGGGCTGCAAGTCGCACTCGATGCCATAGCCGCCCTCGATGGCGGCGAGGAATGCCGGTCCCGTATTTTCGAGCACGCCCGCATTGCGATCATGCAAACCGCGATGGGCAATCGGTCGGATGAACTGGCTGCGGTCGAGCGGTGGCCCCACGATCTCACACTCCCTGCGCCTCGAGACGCGCCTGGGCATCGAGCAACTCATCGGCCAGCATGAGCGCCGCCATGAGCAGCAAGCGATCGTCACCGGCAGCGGAGAACTCGCCAGCGAGGCTGTCGACGCGCTGGCGCACGATATCAGAAAGCGCCAGCAGGCGCGCCTCCTCGCCATCGCCGCACTTCAGGCGATAGGTCCGGCCATTGATCGTGATGGTCGCCTGCCCCATACCCCGTCCCGCTGCCGACCCCGCCCGGCGGCGGAATTGCCATTCACACTACTGCTCAGTGTCGATGAGGCTCCGAAGTGAATCGATCACCCAATCAATGCGATTGAGCACCTGATCGCGCCCCTCTTCGAGCGCCCGAATACGGCTCTCTGCCTTCTCGATCTCTGCGAGCAACCGGTCGCGCTCACTTTCGAGCTTTGCGACGCGCGCCAGGAGTGCTGCCGGATCGATCGTGGCCGGGCTCTGCGCAGCCGCACGCTTCGCGGATGTCTTGGATTTGCCGGTGGCCGTGCCGCGCGCCTTCTTGCCGGCCGCCGCGGATTTCTTTGCAGCCTTGGAGGCCGGCTGCTTCGATGTAAGCGCCTTGGAGGCGGGCGACTTACGCGACTTACCGCTGCCACGCTCGCTCATGTCGAACCTTCCCGTCAGCGGAAAGTGGCAACCGTGCGCCGCGCACAATCCCCCCGCCGAACAAAACTTAAGTGTCGCGCCACCTGCGCGTCAATCGCGATCAAAGTAGGTAACGTATGCAATGAACTGATCGTGTCACTCGTGCAAGCAATGCTCAACCGCGCAATGGCTCACCGCTCGGGGTCGCCGATATAATAACGATGGCCTGCGCCATTGGAAAATCATCCGTAATTGTCAGATCGATCCGCGCTTCGTACCCGGGCGGCGTGATGCGCGCGAGCTGAGCCGCCGCGCCGCCGGTCAGTTTCAGCGTCGGGCGTCCCGACGGCAGATTGACGACACCCATGTCTCGCCAGAACACGCCTTTGCGCAGACCTGTGCCGAGCGCCTTCGAGCACGCTTCCTTCGCCGCGAAGCGCTTCGCGTAGGATGCCGCGCGCTGTCGGCGTCGATCGGACCTTTGCCGTTCAACGTCCGTGAAAATCCGATTGAGAAAGCGATCGCCGTAAAGCTCGATCGTGCGCTCGATACGGCGGATGTCGATGACATCATTGCCGAGACCGAGGATCATGGCGCGCGTGCCTCGCGCATGAGGCGGCTCATGTGCTCGATAGCCGGCCGCAAGCCGATCATGATCGCCTCGCCGATGAGGAAATGCCCGATATTGAGTTCGGCAATTTCGGGAAGGCGCGCGACTTCGCCAACGGTATTGTACGTGAGGCCATGTCCGGCGTGCACTTCGAGACCGGCAGCACGCGCCTCGCGTGCGCCTTGCCGCAGACGCTGGATCTCATGCTCGACGCGCTGCCAGTCGTTCGCGAGCGCGTGCTCGCAATACGTTCCCGTGTGCAATTCGACGATGTCGGCGCCGAGCTTCGCCGCCGCCTCAATGGGCGCGCGATCCGGCTCGATGAAAAGCGAGACGCGGATGCCCGCTGCCTTGAGCTCGCCGATGCAGCGCTCGAGAAAGCTGCCAGCGCCGACCACATCGAGGCCGCCTTCGGTCGTGCGCTCCTCGCGTTTCTCCGGAACCAGACAGCATGCGTGCGGTACGGTCTTCAGCGCGATGGCCAGCATCTCAGCCGTTGCCGCCATCTCGAAATTGAGTGGACGCGTAATCTCAGCTTTGAGGCGCGCGATGTCATCGTCGCGAATGTGGCGGCGATCCTCACGCAAGTGCGCCGTGATGCCGTCGGCACCGGCCTCGATCGCCAGATGCGCGGCACGCACGGGATCGGGATGCTGCCCGCCGCGGGCATTACGCACTGTGGCGACGTGATCGACGTTGATGCCGAGGCGCAGGGCCGCGGGCAATGATCGGTCGTGTGACATGACGTGCGGCTTCGCCTCTTATGGCCGGCGCAGCCATGGGGCCTTGCGTCAAGCCTGCTGTTGGCGGCGCGTATGGAAGACCTCGGCCGCCCGGCGGCCTATGAAATAGAGGGCCGAGCCGGAAATCAACCCCAGCACGAGGCTACCGACAAAGAGTGGTTTAAGGATCGGCCACAGGAGCTTGCCGGCGGCATCGAGCGCGCTCAGCGGGTCCATGCGGGATGTCGACGTTTCGGCAAGCCGCGCGAGCGTGCGCTGGAACTCCTCGACCGTCATGGCGCCCGCTTCACCGAGCAGCATGATCCCGAGGAGATACGAGCCGACCCACATCGCCGGCCACGTCAGTGGATTGCCGGCCCACGTTCCGAGCACGGCGGCGCCGACATTGGCGCGTCCGAGCCAGGCGATCGCGACGGCCATGAACATCTGAACGCCGAGCACCGGCAGAAACGCGACGAACACGCCCGTCGCGAGGCCAAGCCCCACGGCATGGGGCGTCGTCTCGAGACGCAGTACCGACGCCCATGCGCGGCTCACGCTCCGGCCTTCCATTCTGCCGTTCCTGTTGTGATGGCCGAACGTCCCGACACGCCGATAAGGCCAGATCGTCATGGCGCCGCACTCGCGTTGGAAGTTGAAGCTACATGAGCGCCCTTTACGGCTCCCTTGTGACGCAACGCGTGTACTGGAGACACACCTCAGGCAAATACGCGCTCAACCTTGCTCACAACCGACTTGCTCTTAAGCCCGTTGATGATGCGGTTGAGATGCGCGAGATCGAAGACCTCGACCTCGATCAGCATCTCCGTGAAGTCGGCACCACGGTGCAGCATCCGGAGGTTGTCGATATTGCCGTCGTCCTCGCCGATCACTTGTGCAATCTGCGCGAGCGTCCCCGGCTCGTTCAGCACCGTCACAGAAATACGAGCGGGAAAACGCTCCGGCGCCTCCTGGTTGATATCCCAGGTGACGTCGATCCAACGCTCGTGTTCGAACTCACTCAGACGCGGGGAATGGATCTGGAAGATGCGGATTCCCTCTCCGGGCGTCAAGACACCGACAATACGGTCGCCGGGCACGGCCCCGCCGGGCTCGAAGGATACCGGCACGTCATTGCGGATCCCGCGGATGACAATACCCTTGCCGGCGGCACCACTGACCCCGCCTGTGCCACTGCTCGTCGGCCAGCGGAACTTGAGACCTATCACCTTGGACAGATTGAACCAGCCCTCCTCGCCACCTTCGCCATTCTCGTAGCGATTGCGCGGCCGCACGCGCGAGGCCGACGGAAGTTGCTCGGCGGCTTCCGGAGCGATCGCGCGGATAACATCGGCGATCGGCAGCTCGCTGCGGCCGACCGCAGCGTGCACGTCATCGACCGTCTTGTGCGTGAGCCGCGCCAGCGCCCGGCGCAGGCGATCGTCGGAATAGTCCTGGCCGATTTTGGCAAAGGCGGAGCCTAACAGACGGCGACCGAGCTCGGCGTACTGACGGCGGAGCGAGTCGCGCGCGGCACGCCGGATCGAGCTGCGCGCCTTGCCGGTGACTGCAATGCGCTCCCAGGCGGCGGGCGGCGTACGGCTCGACGAGGTGAGGATTTGAACCTCGTCACCATTGCGCAGCTGAGTCGAGAGCGGCATCTGGCGGCCGTTGATGCTCGCGCCGACACAAGAGTTTCCGACATCCGTGTGGACGGCATACGCAAAATCGATCGGCGTCGCGCCCTGCGGCAGAGCGATGAGGCGACCCTTGGGCGTGAAGCAAAAAACCTGATCGTGAAACAGCTCGAGCTTCGTGTGCTCGAGGAACTCCTCGGAGTTGTCGCCTTCGAGCAGCGTCTCGACGAGGCGACGCAGCCAGATGTACGGCCCCATTTCGCGCATGGCTTCGGGCGTCGCCGCCTTGCCGTTCATGCGCGACAGATCCTTGTAGAACGTGTGGGCGGCGACACCGTACTCGGCCGTCACATGCATGGGCTGAGTGCGCAACTGCAGCTCGACGCGCTGATGGCGCGGACCGACGATCGTCGTGTGAATCGAGCGATAGCCGTTCTGTTTCGGCGTCGAGATATAATCCTTGAAGCGGCCCGGCACCGCGCGCCACGTCGTGTGGACGAGACCGAGACCACGGTAGCAGTCGTCGATCGTGTTGCAGATGACGCGGAAGCCGTACAGGTCCGATAGCTGCTCGAGCGAAATCTGGCGGTTCTGCATTTTGCGCCAGATCGAGTACGGCTTCTTCTCGCGCCCGGTTACTTCGGCGCTGAAGTTGGCTTCGTCAAGCTTTGCGATGAGACTCTGACGAATTTCCTCGACGAGGCCCTGGTTGTTCTCGTTCAGGCGGTCGAGGCGCTCGCGCACCGTCCTGTAGGCCTCGGGATGAAGCCAGCGGAAGGCCAGATCCTCGAGCTCCTCGCGCATGGCCTGAATGCCCATGCGGCCGGCGAGCGGCGCATAGATCTCCAGCGTCTCCTCGCTGTTGCGCCGGCGGCTCTCCGGCGACATGTGCTCGAGGGTGCGCATGTTGTGCAGGCGATCGGCGAGCTTGACGAGCAGGACGCGGATGTCGGTCGAGATGGCGACCAGAAGTTTTCTGAAATTCTCGGCCTGCTCGGCCTTCTTGGAAACGAGGTCGAGGCGCTTGATCTTGGTGAGGCCATCGACGAGCACACCGATCTCGGGCCCGAAGAGCTGGTCGATCTCGGCACGTGTCGCCTCGGTATCCTCGATCACATCGTGCAGAAGCGCGGTTGCGATCGTGGCGTCGTCGAGCTTCAGATCGGTCAGGATCGCCGCGACTTCGAGCGGATGGGAAAAATAGGGATCGCCCGAAGCCCGCTTCTGATGGCCGTGCGCGCGCATGGCATAGACGTAGGCGCGATTGAGCAGCGTCTCGTCGGCCTTCGGATCATAGCGAAGGACGCGCTCGACGAGCTCGTACTGACGCATCATGGCGCTTCAAGCCTCTGCACCCGCCGCCGCGGCCCAACGCGCGCGTGCTGGCCCCGCGCGATATCTCTCCTCATGAACCATAAGCATGAGTCCTCGCCGCGGCTAGCTCGAGCCGCGGCGCCGGATACGACAACGCTGGATGGAAACGCGGGCGCGCTCAGCGACCCCGTGCGCCGCCGCTCCCGCCACCGCCGCCACCACCGCCATTCGACGAGGGCTCGATTGGCGCCATGCTTTCCATGGCGCGCAGGAGTTGCTCTTCCGACATGGTGATCTGATCGATCGCGTTGTCGGCCGACTGGTCGTCGCGGCCGAGTTGCTGGCGACTACGATCGGCACCGATAAGCGGGGCAGCACCTGCCTCCGGCTCGTCGATCTCGACGTTCTTCTGAATGGAGTGGATAAGGCTCTCGCGGAGGTCATCGGCAGGGACAGTCCGTTCGGCCACTTCGCGCAGAGCGATCACAGGGTCTTTGTCATTGTCGGGCTCGACGGTCAGATGCGAACCCGAGGCGATCGCCCGGGCGCGATGAGCCGCAAGCAGCACCAGTTCGAACCGATTGGGGACCTTGTCCACGCAATCTTCAACCGTGACACGCGCCATCGCTGTTCAATCCTCGATTGTCTGATGTCGGTTATGGTTTAGGGCGCAACGGTCGGCGCCTGTGGGCCCTTTGGCCCATTCACGGGCTTAATGCCACGAATATCCCGTTGAATCAAGCTGACGCGATGCCGCGTTGGAGCGCCGGATGACGCCGCAGCAGGGCCCCGGCGGTGAGCCCCAGAACCGGGTGGCGCCAGTGGGGGGCAATCTCCGCGAGGGGCACGAGGACGAAGCCGCGCTCCTGCATGAGCGGATGCGGCAGGACCAGGGGCCCACCTGACCGATTGAGCGCCGGCCAGTTCAGCACCCGGCCACCGTAGTCGATGATGTCGAGGTCCAGCGGGCGCGCGCTCCAACGTGCTCGGCTACGCCGCCCGGCCTTGCGCTCTATGGTCTTGACAAGCCGCAGAAGCCCCCCGGCGGGCAGACGAGTACGTGCGAGGACGACGGCATTGTAGAATTCCGGCATAAGTCCTGCGCCAGGATGCGGCAGGGTGCGGTAAATTAGCGAACGCGCGATAATAAAAACCTGGTTTTGCTCAAGTATGTGCAGTGCACGGTGAAGTGTAGCCTCGGGCGCCCCCCAACAGCCCGGCACGTTAGACCCAAGCGATATAACGCAGTTTGAGCTGCTCACCGCATTGATAGGGCTATGCGAATCATTCCCATGTGCAGTCCAAACGGACATTTGCGTCTGCCTGTGAAGGGTCTAAGATGTGGCGAAGTATCACTTCAATTGGAGCGATCTGCTCTATATATGGTTTCATAATCTTGCGTACCCGAGCCGCATCGCGCGTATAGCGCAATTGCTCGCGTTACGTTGCAGTCGTATGACGCCCGGCCTCGGTGTCGGGCCAACAATGAAAAGGCAAGTCTCCGATGTTTTTCTACCCTACAGAGCGCATCGCGCTGTTCATTGATGGGGCAAACCTCTACGCGACGGCCAAAGCTCTTGGCTTCGATATCGACTACAAGAACCTTCTCGGCGTCTTCCGGAACAAGGGCTACCTCGTCCGTGCTCTATACTATACGGCGCTTGTCGAAGATCAGGAGTATTCATCCATCCGGCCACTGATCGATTGGCTCGATTACAATGGCTATACGATGGTGACGAAGCCGACCAAGGAGTTCACCGACGCTTCCGGTCGGCGCAAGATCAAAGGCAACATGGACATCGAGCTCACCGTCGATGCCATGGAGCTAGCGCCGAAGCTCGATCACGTCGTGCTCTTTTCCGGTGATGGCGACTTCCGCAGCCTCGTCGCGGCCTTGCAGGCCAAGGGCCTGCGCGTCAGCGTCGTCTCCACGCTGCAGACACAGCCGCCCATGGTCGCCGACGAGTTGCGCCGCCAGGCGGACCAGTTTATCGACATCGCCGACCTCGAGAAGGACATCTGCCGCGATCCGAGCCAGCGCATTCCGCGTGAGGCCCGCGAGACGCGTCTCGCTCAGTTTCGCGCACAGCGCGAGGGCGTCGGCTCGCCGCAGGGTCACGACGATTCAGTCGATACCTGAGCGGTTTCTCACAGGCAGAGTATCAGCGGCGTCGAGCCCTTGGCTCGGCGCCGTTTTCGTTTGCAAGCGATCCAAATTGTGCGTCAGCGCGCGTTGCGGCTCACGAGCTCGTTCAGCCACGCCAGCACCTCGCGCGGGTGCGCGTCCGGCGGATGCACGGGATAGAACGTGCGCACGATTTGACCATTGCGGATCACGATCGTGAGCCGTGCGAGATAGACGGTGCCGCCCGTCTCGAATGTCGGGAGCGATAGGGCTTCACGCAGCCGCCCCTCGGCATCGCTCGCGAGCGCAAACGGTAATGCCAAGCGCTCCGCGAATTCGCGCTGCCAGTCCGTTGCCTGTCCCGAGATACCGAACACGCGCGCCGACATCTGCTCGAATGCGCGATGGAGATTGCGGAAGCCTTCTGCTTCCGGTGTCGATCCATGAGCGCCTGGAATGTCATCCCAGCCCGGTGGATTTGCCAGGCCCGGCCGTCCGGTCCACGGGTAAACGAACAAAATGGCCCAGCCGTCGAGTGTGCCGAAGTTCACCTCGCCACCGTCCGTCGTCGGGAGCGCGATGTCTGGCATGGCGCGATCGCGCACGAGATGACGCGCGCGTCCATCATCGGCGGGTGCTGGAAATGGCCATGTCATCGCTGCACGGTCTCGTCGAGATAGCGGTAATGATACGTACCGGCAGCCGTGTAGCCGAGAGCCGCATAGAGGCCTTGTGCGGGCATGTTCGTCGTCACGGCCTGCAGTCCGATCGTGTGCGCACCCTGCGAAGCGCCCCACGCTTCGAGCGCCGACATGACCGCCGAGGCTGCGCCCTGGCGTCGCGCCGAGGTTGACGTTCCCACACACTCGGCAATCACCGCATCTTCATGCAGCACGCCGAGCGCCGTCGCGATCGTCCCACCATCGCGTTGCGCTTCGACGAACGTACAAGGGGCCGGCACGCGTGCGAGGATCGCCTCCGCAAACGGCCGGCGATCCGGCGTGATGTTACTGAGATAGACCGCCAGCCATCCCTGCGAGGGCCTTGCGTTGAGGACGATCTGCTCCGGCAGGGCAGTGGAGGCCACGGGCTTGACGAGCGTCGTCACGGGATCGTGGATCACATAACCACGCGCTTCGAGACGTGCGTCGAGATCATCGGGCTCCGAAAGCGGAAAACCGACCTGAAAGCGTACAGGCGCGCTGCGCTCGCGGTAGAGACGTTCGATCTCGTCGATCGTACGCTCGACATGGCGGCCCCGATAATGGAGCGCGGAAACGGAATTCGCGCGCTGCGAGCCGCCACCCGAGTAGCGCCATAGCCAGCCGTCTACGTCGCGCGTCTCACCTGCCGGCCAGGCGCGTACGGCCGCGCCCTCAATGGCCAACAAGCGCTCGCGTTCGGACGGCGCCCCTGCCATCAGCCCTTTTCCCGCATGAGCCGTGCCTTCTGGCGCTGCCAGTCGCGCTTGGCGGAAGTCTCGCGCTTGTCGTGCAGGTTCTTGCCCTTCGCCAGACCGAGCCTGAGCTTCGCGCGACCGCGCGCATTGAAGTAGAGCTCGAGGGGGATCAGGGTCATGCCCTCGCGTTGTACGGCCTGGGAAAGCTTGTCGATCTCGCGGCGATGTAGGAGCAATGGACGCGGACGGCGTGGGGCGTGCTGAAAGAAGCTTCCCGCGAGCTGATACTCAGGAATGTACGCGTTCACGAGCACGAACCCCCCGCCCTCGGCGGAGGCATAGCTTTCGACGATATTCGCCTGGCCCTTGCGCAGGGATTTCACCTCGGTCCCGGTGAGCGAGATGCCCGCCTCGAACGTATCCTCGATGAAATACTCGAAGCGGGCGCGCCGGTTCTCGGCGACCACCTTGCGGTCGTCATCATCCTTTTTCGACATGGTTTATGCTTCTCGTCTGTGTCCCGAAAGCATTCGGGCTGCCCGCACTATATAGGGGCAGCCCGATCCATTGGACACTGGAGTATGTTTTGCTACTCGGCAGCCTTGACCTCGAGCAGCCCCGCGTGCACGAGCGCGGCATCGACCACCTTCTTGCTGGCATCACCGAGCGGCGCCAGCGGGAGACGGCATTCCGGGCTCTCGATCACGCCGAGGCGCCACGCGGCATATTTCACCGGACCCGGGTTCGTCTCGCAGAAGAGCGCGCCGTGCAGCGGAATCAGAATGTCCTGAATTTCCAGTGCGCGGCGGAAATTGCCGGCGAGGCAGGCATTCTGGAACTCCGCACAAAGTTTCGGCGCGACGTTCGACGTCACCGAAATGCAGCCGTTGCCGCCATGCGCCATGTAGCCGAGCGCGGTTGCATCCTCGCCCGAGAGCGCCGCGTGGGGCTTACGGATGAGCAGGCGATGCTGCGACTGGCGCTCCATATTCGCGGTGGCATCCTTGATGCCGCCGAAGTTCTTGAGCTCCGAGATCCGCGCCATGGTCTGCGCGGAGATGTCGACCACCGTGCGGCCCGGCACGTTGTAGACGATGAAGGGCAGGTCCACCGCATCGCTGATGGCCTTGAAGTGGAGGAAGAGCCCCTCCTGCGTCGGCTTGTTGTAGTAGCCCGTCGAATGCAGCGCCGCGTCAGCCCCCGCCTTCTTGGCGAATTCCGTGAGCTCGATGGCCTCCTCGGTGGAGTTCGAGCCCGCGCCGGCGATGACAGGCACGCGCTTCCTCGCGGTGCGAACGCACAGCTCGACGACGTGCATATGCTCGTCGTGGCTGAGTGTCGGCGTCTCACCCGTGGTGCCGACGGGGACCAGACCGTGCGATCCCTGCGCGATCTGCCAATCGACGAAGCGCTGGAAGCTCTGATCGTCTACTTTGTTGTTTTTGAACGGCGTGACCAGCGCTGTGAACGAACCTTTGAACATGGTTTTCCTCCGCTCGTTGTTCGCTGTTGCACGCCGCGGCGCCCGCTTCGGCACAAAATACCAAGGCCCGCCTCGCTGGTCCTCTAGGATAGCAAGGCGCAGCACACGCTAACGTGGTTTCTGTATGTCACATTTCGGACCTGCCCGAAAGACTGCACGTTTCATGCCTATGTTGAACCGATGACCAGAGATAACGATTCGATAACACCAGCCGGGGGACCATACGGGATGCCGGACACCGCGAAGCCAGCACGGCACTTTGGCCGGGTCGGCGGGCGCTCGTGCCCGTGGCACCTCATCGGAGCCCTCGCCGCGTTGCTCGCGGCCGCGCCGCCGTTCCTGACAGTTGTCTCCAGCACAGCCAGTGCGCAGAGCCGCGATAAGAACGCCAAGGCCAAGCCTTCCGCTAAGGCCGTGTCGAAGAAGGCCGCGGTCAAGGCATCCAAGGACGCAAAGCCGCCACTACCGGACCCGAGCCCTAAGCGGACTGCGGAAGCACAGCCAAGCGTCGTCGACGAGGACGGCGGACCTGTCCCGCCTCCGAGCACTGCGACCGCCATCCGTGCGGCCGTCCCCGATTCTCCCGAGGCGGACTACTTCGCCGCCATGGACAAGCTCGTCGCGCCGCTCCGTGATAACAGGCTGCCAGAGGCGGATGCACTGGTGCTGAAGAATGCGCTCGGCGCGGTCGATCGAAACGATCCCGCCGCGGCGAACGAGCACGCGGGCAAACTCGGCGATCCCGCTCTGCGAACACTCGTTACGTGGTACGCGCTTCGCAAGGGCGCGGGCGCGCCAGCGGATTATACGAAGTTCCTGTCCGAGAACCCGGCATGGCCGGACGCTACCCTGCTGAGGCGCCGCTCGGAGCAGCAACTTCTCTCCGCCGGCGGTCCCGCGAAGGAAATCATCGCGTTCTTCGGGTCCAATCCACCGCTGTCCGGTGCTGGCACGATCGCGCTTGCCTCTGCGCATCTTGCGCTCGGCGATGAAGCGCGCGCCAAGGACATGGCCGTCAAGGCTTGGCGCGAGCATGACATCCCAGTGGCGTCCGAGGTGGGTTTCCTCGCGCGCTTCGAGCGTTTTCTGACGCAGGCCGACCATCGCCGCCGGCTCGATACGCTCCTGATCGACGAGGGCCGTTTTGCTGCGCGGCGCACACCGCGGATTGCAGCCGCACGTCGCCTGCTGCCAAAGTTTGACGATGTGGAGCGCAAGAAGGCAGAGGCCCGCATTGCCATCTATGCCCGCGCACGCAATGCCGCAAAGCTCATGGCGAGCCTGCCCGCGAATGCCAAGGAACCAGCCTCCGCCGATTGGGGTCTGCTCTTTCAACGCGTGCAGCTCGCCCGCAGCCAAGGCAAGGAGGACGAAGTTGCACGCCTCCTGCGTCTTGCACCGAATGACGCTGCCCTTCTCGTGGATCCCGATGTCTGGTGGTTGCATCGGCGCTGGGCCATCTACGAGTATCTCGGCGCAGCCCGATACAAGGATGCCTACGACATCGCGCGCGCGCCGGGACCGCTGACGGTCAATCCGATCAAGGATGCAACTTTCCTCGCTGGCTGGATCGCGCTCCGCCATCTCAAGGATACGAAAGGCGCGATACCGCATCTCGAGGTTTCACGCGAGAATGCCGATGGGCCACTGAGTGCCGCACGCGGCAACTACTGGCTCGCCCGCGCGCACGAGGCCCTCGGCCAGAAGTCGGAAGCGACGCGCTTCTACGGCGAAGCGGCCGCGCGCATCGATACTTTCCACGGTGCGCTCGCCCGCCAGAAACTCAATCCGGGACACCTGGACGCGCCCATTCCGCTGCCGGCCATGCCTTCGTCAGCGGAGGCCGACGCCTTCAATGGCAATCCACTGCTGCGTGCGGCCATGCTCGCGCACCATGCCGATGTGGGTCGCGGAATCTCCCGCATCATCGTCGCGCATCTGCGATCGACGCTGAAGAGCGAGGCCGAAGTCGCGATGCTCGCCCATCTCGCCAATGCGATCGGCGACCACCAGATGGCCGTGCGTGTCGGCAAGACCGGCGTCGCGCGCGATATGAACCTCTACACCTACTCCTACCCCGTGCATCCCTTCCCGGAGTACAAGCCGCTCCGCGAGTCGCCGGAGCGCGCCCTGTTGCTCGCCATCGTTCGCCAGGAAAGCGAGTTCAATCCGGAGATCATCTCGCACGCGGGCGCGCGCGGGCTCATGCAGGTCATGCCGATCACCGCACGGCACATCTGTCGGGATCACAAGATCAAGTGCGATATCCCGCGCCTGATCACGGACAAGAGCTACAATGCCATGATCGGCAGCGCCTACATCGGCGATCGCAAGAAGGAGTTCGACGGCAGCTATGTGCTGACGCTCGCGGGCTACAACGCGGGTCCGGGACGCGCGCGCCAGTGGATGCGCCGCTTCGGCGATCCGCGCACGAAGAACGTGGATCCGATTGACTGGATCGAGATGATCCCCTTCGAGGAGACGCGCGACTACGTCAAGAAGGTGCTCTCGAACATCCAGATGTACCGCGCCCGTCTCGGCGAGAAGACGCCCGTGCGGCTCGTATCGGATTTGAAGCGATAAGGCTTTATTTACAGCGCGAGAGGAAGCCGCGATCGTAGTGGAAATGATCGCGGTGCAGCGCGTTGAACTCCGGCCCGATGGCGACGCGGAAATAGCGGCACGCACGCGCATGAACCTCGTGCAGAAAGCGCGCCTCTGCCCCCGATCCCGACCAATGACGCAGGACACTGATCTGGCGACCGTTGGCCAGCGTGAACGCCGAGATGTCGAGCGCATTGGCCGTCGCGTGCTCGCTGCGTACATCGGACCAGGTTCTGCGCCCGCGAATGTTTCGGCAGGCGTAAGTGCCCATCTGCTGGACCGAGGCGACACGGGAGCCAAAGATTTCTTGCGCCAGCGGCTGCACGTCGTGCGTCATCCACATGGCGATGCCGGCCGCCACTTCGCACGAGACCGTGCCGACGCTCAGCGACGCACCGCCCGCATTGGAGATGCGCACGGCATTCTCCCAGCCGCAGCCATCCTTGATGGGGTTGTCGCGCACCGGCGTCGCGGCGATGACCGGTTGCCGCAGCACGCGTGCGCACAGGGCTTTGTCGCGCTTCAGCTCGGCGATGCGCCAATCGACGAACCATGCATTCGGCACGCTAAGATCGAGCGCCGGCAGCGGGCTCAAGGCCGGCGGCAGCACGCCCTGACGCATGACCAGAAAGAATCCGACGGCGATAAGCACCGCCAGCAGCATTATGCGCGTACGCGGCGCCCGGCGGCGCCGCTTAGCGACCGTCGTGCTCGAATGATCCGATTTATTCTCGGTATCAGCCACCCGGTGGCGTGCCCCCGCATCCCCTGATGGTCTTCAATAGCGCGTGCCGCCATAAAGACACAACGGGTCGAGCACGGGTGTTTCGCGCGGACCTTCCTTGCGCACGGCGAGGGCAAGCAGCTTCTCCCGGAGCTCGCTTGCACCGGGCGGTGACTGCTGGCCGTGTTGTGCACACGCCGCGAGCCCGGCTGCGAGTGCTACAGCCTCGGTCGCATCGGCCGCCGTCGGCACGATGCCGGGAAACCAGGAGCCGCCTCGTCCCAGCATCAAGGCATCTATGCGCGGCGCACCCGGTCGCGCGAGGGTGCCGCGCTCCACGGTCTCGTTCACGGCCGCAACGATGAGCGCGCCCTTGAGATTGAGTGCGGCAGGAAACTGCGCTCGCCCCTGCGCCGCGGCATCGGCATTGCCCACGGGCAGGATCAGCAGATGATCGGGCACCTGTTCGGCAGCCTGCTCGAAGAACTCCCAGGTCTCGCGGTGCTCGCCCCAGAGCGGCACGGCAACAATGCGCGCCGGCGTCGAGCCCGTGAAGGCGAGCGCCCGCGCCAGCATGACCTTGTCATTGGGATCGACGCGAACTGGTACGAGACGAGCATGGCGGTAGGTCGAGAGAATGCGGCGCGCGAGGAGCGTGTCGACGGCTCCGTCGTGGTTCTCGGGCAAGGAGGTCGCCGCGTAGGGCTGGTTGTCGTTGTCGATGAGGTCCAGGCCGATGATATCGCCCTCGCCATCGCGCGCGAGCCGGTCCTTGATCTCTGGGTGCGTATAGTCGATGCCGGTCGCAATGAGCGCGATGGCGATGCCGCCCGGATCGACGCCCGGCGGTACTGGCGGCTTCACCCGCTGGGCCTGTGCGAGCGCCGTCTCGCAAAGGGCGAAAGCCAGGACGACAACAGCCATCGCGCCGACGCAACGCCGCCACAACGTCAACTCGAAGGCCTCGTCCGCCCTCATGCCTGAGCCTCATGCTGCTTCAGGAGTTGCATCAGCGTATCTGCCTCGGCCAGATCTGCGGGCGTATTCACATTCATGAACGGGTCGATCGTACGGCCATCCAGCTCGAAAGGCGAAAAATCGACCGTGCGCGCACCCTGCATCTCGACCCAACGCTGCACCCGACGCTCACCCGTCGCCAAAGCTCGCGAGAGATCATCAGTGATACTGAGCGGCCACAATGCGGCAACGGGGTGCGACTGACCGTCCGATCGCGCCACCACGATCCGGTCGCCAGCGCCCGGAGCGCTGAACAATCGCGCGACGAGATCGTTCGGGATGAACGGGGCATCGCTCGCTACCGTTGCAACATGGCTCGCCCGGAAATCGCCGGCCCAGCGCAGAGCGGCCAGGATGCCACCCAGCGGTCCGGGATAATCCGGCGTTTCATCCGCGATGACGGGAAGGCCGAAAGCGGCAAAGCGCGCCGGATCTCCGTTAGCATTGATGGCGAGGCGCGCGACCTGCGGGGCGAAGCGCGTGAGCACATGCGTCAGCATGGGCTGTCCAGCAAGGTCGAGAAACGCCTTCTCACGACCGCCCATGCGCAGCGAGCGCCCGCCAGCGAGCACGACACCGACTATGCCTTCACGTGTTGTGCGGCTCATTTTTGCAGTCTATCAGCGCTGGCGCCCAGCCCATAGCCGCCGCGGAGCTTATGTCCCATCGAGGGTAAAGAAGCATTTGCGCCACAGGTATGGGACGTACGCCGCCTTGCGCCTGCCGCGCTCTTCCCCGAGAGTGACACCCCTTCCATGATCGCGCCGGCCCCCGAGGATCGGACGGAGCCTATGCCCAGCACCACAGCCCTGCTCCAGCACTGGTATTTCCATGTGCCGAACCTGATCCTCGCTGCGCTCATGTATCTGATGGCGACTTATTTCGTCCTCATGCTCGCGTTCGGCTGGACGCAGCACGCGCAAGGCGCCTTCCTGCGCATTTTCCACGGCATTGTGAACCCGGTCCTGCGGACCGTACGCGTTCTCACGCCGCGCATCGTTCCCAACGGGATCATCCCCGTGCTTGCCGTGGTGTGGCTCGCGGCGCTTCGGGTACTGCTGTACTGGGGCGTCTCACTGGCCGGCATTCGTCCGGATATCGGAGCCTGAGCATGGTGCACACGCACGACGCGCCGCAATTCACCTCCATGCGTCTCGTGCTGCTCGCGGGCGTCATCTTCCTCGCGGTCTTCAATGGGAACTGGCTGGCAAACTGGCAGTGGCTTTCTGAAGGACGATGGTCTTCGCCCGGCTTCGACCCGCTCCTGTTCTTGCTGACGCCCTTCCTGCGCGGCACACCGCTCGGCACGCCCATGGGCTTCTATTATACGACCGGCGTGATGCTCTCGCTGCTGACCTTCATCCTGTCCGGTCTTCCGGCAGCCCTCTATGAGCGCCTGTTCCGTCGGAGCACGAGCACTGTCGTGTCCATGCTCATCTGGCTGGCAGCGGCGGCACTGCTGAGCTACCCCGCCTACAAGGCGTGGCAGGAGGCCTTCTAAACAGGACGGTTCAACTCGCGAGCTTCGCCGCCGCTCGCGCAGCAATAGCGGCGCGTTCCGCCTGACGCTTGGCCGCAGACGTCCGCGCGCGCTCGGTGACGGCTGGACCTGCACCCTCGGGCGAGCCTGCATTGAACGGCGGATGCGGATCGTACTCGATGCCGAGCTGGATGGCCTTCGCGAGATCCTCGCTGAAAGCCTCCGCCGCAACGCGCAGCGCAAAGTCGATGCCGGCCGTGACCCCGCCGCCCGTGATCACATTGCCATCGATGACGACACGCTCCGCGACCGGCGTCGCGCCGAATGCGGAAAGCAACTCATGGCTCATCCAGTGCGTCGTCGCCCGCTTACCCTTGAGCAGTCCCGCCGCGCCGAGCACGAGCGCCCCCGTGCATACGCTCGTCACATAGCGCGCGCCTGGAGCCTGCTGGCGCAGGAACGCCAGTGTCTCGGCATCTTCCATGAGTGGATTCATGCCAGCGCCGCCCGGCACGCAAATGAGATCGAGCTGCGGACAATCGGCAAAGGTCGTATCGGGCACAATTCGCATGCCACCGCCCGCCTTGACGGGTTCCAGCGTCTTCCAGATCAGCCGCACCTCGGCCTCCGGAAATTTCGTGAAGACCTCGTAGGGGCCCGTCATATCGAGCTGAGTGATGTCCGGGAATAGCAGGAGGCCAATGCGAAAGGGCATGGTCACGGTCCTTGATCTCGCGGTACGTGGGGGCAACAATCGGCGCGCCCGAACACAACCACGAACAAGCAGATTGGAGCAAGCCCCATGGCAGCCACGCCCCATCAGCCTGACCTGATCGTCGCGAATTTTGCCGAACTCGCGGCCACACTCGCACCTCAAACCTAAGCGCCGATCACAGATCCAAGCAGGAGCACGCTCAATGCCGACACTGCCGCCGGCCATGCCGGGAATGCCGCTCTCCGAGGTGGACACGCCTGCTCTGCTGATTGATCTCGATGCCTTCGAGCGCAATCTAAAGCGCATGGCCGACGCGGTGTCGAAGGCCGGCGTGCGTCTGCGCCCGCACGCCAAGACGCACAAATCACCCATCATCGGGCAGAAGCAGATAGCGCTCGGCGCCGTGGGCCTCTGCTGCCAGAAGGTCTCGGAAGCGGCTGTGATGGTCGAGGGCGGCGTGCAGGATGTGCTCGTCTCGAACGAAGTCATCGGCGCGCGCAAGCTCGACCGTCTTGCTGCTCTCTCCCGCCAGGCCCGCGTTATCGGCTGCGTCGACAATCCCCTCGGCGTTTCATCTATGGCAGCCGCGGCCGAGCGCCACGGCGCGCGCCTCGATGTGCTCGTCGAGATCAATGTCGGCGCGAGCCGCTGCGGCGTTGATCCCGGCGAACCAGCAGTCGTACTGGCGCAATTGATCGCACGCGAGAAGCATCTGCGCTTTGCTGGCTTGCAGGCCTATCAGGGACGCGCGCAGCACTTCCGCACGATCGAGGAGCGCCGCACGGCCATCGACGAGGCCATCTCACGCAGCGCTGCGACGGTGAAGGCCCTGAAGGCAGCGGGTCTCTCGTGCGACATCGTCGGCGGGGCGGGGACGGGTACGTTCGAGATCGAGGCTGCAAGCGGCGTGTACAATGAGCTGCAGGCCGGTTCGTACATCTTCATGGATGCCGACTATGCGCGGAACAAACGCGCCGATGGCGGACCTTACGATACATTCGAGCACGCGCTTTTCGTCTACGCGACCGTTATGAGCATGACGCAATCGGATCGCGCGGTTGTCGACGCCGGCCTCAAGAGCTTCACGTTCGAATCCGGCCCGCCCGAGCCGGTCGGCTTTGCCGGTGCCGTGTACGAGCGCCCGTCCGATGAGCACGGCAATCTCAATCTGGCGCAGGCCAATACGCGCCCCGGTCTCGGCGACAAAGTGCGCCTCATTCCCGGCCACTGCGACCCCACCGTGAACCTGCACGACTGGTACGTCGGCATTCGCGGCATGGAGGGCGCATCGCCGGTCGTCGAGAGCGTGTGGCCTGTCGCGGCGCGTGGGGCAGTGTTTTAGGGAGGAGAGCAAAGCATGGCCGACAAGCCATCGAAGAAGGCGGCCAAACCAAAGGCACCAGCCGCCAAGAAATCCGCGAAGCCGAAACTCCTCTCGGGCGATAACCCGCAAATCGCCAAGGGTTACGGTGATGCGCCCGTGCAGGCCTATATCGCCGCGATCCCGGGCTGGAAGCATGATCTCGCGCGCCACCTCGACGCCCTCATCGTGCGCGCTGTCCCGAAGGCACAGAAGGCCGTCAAATGGAACTCACCCTTCTATGGCATGGACGACAAGCACTGGTTCATGAGCTTCCACTGCTTCGCGCGCTACATCAAGGTCGCTTTCTTTCGCGGCGTGTCGCTCAACCCCATGCCGCCGGGCACATCGAAGCAGAAGGACGTGCGCTACCTCGACGTCTACGAGGATGACGTACTCGACGAGGCCCAGTTCATCGCCTGGGTAAAGCAGGCCAGCAAGCTGCCGGGCGAAAAGATGTGAGAGCGGGCTAGATGGAGATAAAGACCATGGCAAGCCGCCCAACCCAGAAGCAGGATGGTCCTTTGCCCGCCCAGCTCATCGACGCGCGTATCGAGGAGCTCAGCGACTGGCGCGGCGCGATGCTCTCGCGTGTGCGCAAGCTCATCAAGCAGGCCGATCCCAAGGTCGTCGAGACGTGGAAGTGGCGCGGCGTTCCTGTGTGGGAGCACGACGGCATCATCTGCACCGGCGAAACGTACAAGACGGCCGTCAAGCTGACCTTCGCCAAGGGCGCCGCACTCGATGATCCTTCGCGCCTCTTCAATGCGAGCCTCGATGGCAATGTGCGCCGGGCGATCGATATTCATGAGGGTGACAAACTCAACGAAGCGGCCTTCAAAGCGCTCATTCGTGCTGCGGTGGCTTTGAATGTCACAAAAACCCGCAGCAAAGCACCATGAGCGTGCGACTGCACGCCGGCCGGTAGGCCGTCCTACAAAAGAGAGCAGCCCGCGGCCACAGTATCAACCTGTCTGCATGGCCACCGCGGGCATAGCACTGCGGAACGGTTGCGAAGCACCTCTTCCCAGCAGCCCGCGGCCACAAAAATCAAGGTACCAGGATCATCCGCACAGTGCCGCCATCCGTGAGCTTGTCGAAGCCCTCGTTGATCTCTTCGAGCTTGATGCGCTCACTCATGAGGCGATCCACCGGCAGCAATCCCTGCTGATAGAGCGAGATGAAGCGCGGAATATCGCGCGAGGGAATGCACGAGCCGACGTAACTGCCTTTGACGGTACGTTCCTCGGCCACGAGGTGCGTGCCCGGCAGCGGCATGGTGTGCGTCGGATGCGGGAGGCTTGCAGTGACGGTAGTGCCGCCGCGCTTGGTGATCTTGTAGGCGAGTTCGAGTGCCTTGATGGAACTCGCCATCTCGAAGGCAAAGTCGACACCGCCGCCGGTGATGTCCTTCACGTGCTCGACAACATTGGGATCGCGCGCGTTGACCGTGTGCGTCGCGCCGAGTTGCTTCGCCAGCTTGAGCTTGTCGTCGAGCATGTCGATGGCGACAACCTGCCGGCAACCCGAGAGCTTTGCGCCGAGCATGGACATGAGACCGACGCCGCCGAGACCGACAATGGCCGCCGTTGTACCGGGCGGGACTTTCGCCGTGTTGATGACCGCGCCTGCGCCCGTGATCACCGCGCAACCGAAGAGCGCGGCCTCCTCGAAGGGTAGTGACTTGTCGATCTTCACGACGCTGCAGCGTGAAACGACCGCGTACTCCGAGAACGCCGAAACGCCGACGTGGTGATAGACAGTCTTGCCGTTGCGCGAGAGGCGCGTGACGTCGTTGAGCAGCTTGCCGGCGCCGTTGGCCCTGAAGCCCGGCTCGCAAAGGGCAGGACGGCCCTCCTGGCAGGGCGCGCAGCGGCCGCAGTTCGGCACGAACACGAGGATCACGTGATCGCCGACGGCGAGGTCCTTCACGCCGGGACCGATCTCCATGACCTCGCCGGCCGCCTCATGTCCGAGCACCATGGGCAAAGGTCGCGGGCGATCACCATTGATGGTCGAGAGGTCCGAATGGCAGAGGCCCGCCGCGCGGATGCGCACCAAAATCTCGTCCTCGCCCGGCGGATCGAGGTCCAGCGTCTCGATGACCATGGGCTTGGACTGCGCGTAGGGGCGCGGCTTTTCCATCTCGTGGATCACGGCAGCGCGGGTCTTCATGGGGCTCTCCCTGGGCGATCGGTGTGATTTTGTCGGGATGATAGCCGCCTGTGGCCAAGGGGCAACCGGTACTTGTCGCGTCACCTCCGGCGCGGCATGATGCCCCTGCTGGCGGGACTGTTTGAAACGATACTAGGGGGAATACATCATGCGGATGATGAAGATCGGACTGGCATTGGCGCTTGCACTCGGCATGAGCGCGCCCGTGATGGCGCAGAGCGCGTCGAAGGAAAAAGCCAAGGCGGCGCAGTCGACGCCAAAGGCCGGCAAGGGCGAGAAGGTTTGCCGCCACACGTTCCCGAGCGGTGAGAAGCGCGCCTGGGTATGCAAGCAGGAGGAGCCCTGCTGCGCGTGGGACCTCATCAACTACGTGAAGTGCGGCTCCACGATTACGAAGTGCCTGTAAGCAGTCTGCACTGAAGCGGGCACCACACGACGGGAGAATGCTTTGCTGAGACTCGGATGTGGTGCCGGCTTCTCATCGGACCGATTGGAGCCTGCGATTGATCTCGCCGAGAAGGGTGCGCTCGATTATCTCGTGTTCGAGACGATCGGCGAGCGCACGCTGGCCTTCGGGCATCGCGATCGCCAGCTCGATCCCAAGCGCGGCTACAATCCGCAACTGGCGTCGCGGATGCGTGGCACGCTGGCCGCCTGCAAGCGTAATGGCACGCGCATTGTCACGAACATGGGCGTCGCGAATGTTGCCGCGGCCGCCGAGGTCATCGTCGATGTCGCACGCACGCAGGGCCTCAGCGGTGTGACGGTCGCGGCGATCGAAGGTGACGACGTCTCCGATCTGATCGGCCCCGATACCGTTCTCTTCGACAATCACGACAAGACGGTTGCCGAGGTCGGGCGGCCTGTGGTCGGCGCCAACGTCTATCTCGGCATCGACGCGATCATTCCGGGTCTGGAAACGGGCGCCGATGTCGTGATCACCGGCCGCGTCGCCGATCCCTCGATGTTTCTCTCACCGCTCGTGCATCACTATGGCTGGAAGCGCGATGACTGGCAGAAGCTCGGGCAGGGCACGCTTGTCGGCCATCTCATGGAATGCGGCATGCAGATCACAGGCGGCTACTTCGCCGATCCGGGGCGCAAGGACGTGCCGCGTCTTGCCCATTGCGGCTATCCCATCGCGGAAGTGGATGAAAGCGGCAACTGCGTTATCACAAAGCTCGCCGATGCGGGCGGCATGGTCACGCCGCGCACGGTCAAAGAGCAGCTCCTCTACGAGGTGCACGATCCAGCGGCCTACCTTACGCCGGACGTGACCGCCGACTTCAGCCGCGCGACCGTACAGGAGACCGGGCGCGACCGCGTATCCGTTGCGAACGGCACAGGCCACAAAAGGCCGGACAAGCTCAAGGTGACCATCGGCTTCGACGGCGGCTTCTTCGGCGAGGCAGGCGTCAGCTATGCGGGTCCGAATGCGACCGCGCGTGCGACACTGGCGCGTGACATTCTGCTGGAACGCCTGGCCCGCCGTCCGGGCTTCGAGGCGCTTCGCATCGACCTTATCGGCATCAACTCGCTGCATGCGACAGCGCACGGCCCCCGCGCCGAGAGCGCCGATGTGCGCGTGCACGCCGCCATGCGCTCGGCCAATCGCGATGATGCCGCGACGCTGCTCTGGGAAGTCGAGTCGCTCCTCTGCTGCGGCCCGGCGGCCGGCGGCGGCTATCGCGGCCAGATCACGCCGAGCGTCATCACGCATTCCGCCCTCATCGATCGCGACGCTGTACGCCCGAGCGTCAGGATGTTCCGCGCATGAGCCGTCGCATCAAGCTGCACGAGATCGCGCACGCGCGCGCCGGCGACAAGGGCAATACGTCGAACGTGTCCGTCTGGGTGTTCGATCCGGGCGACTATCCGCTCGTCAAGGAACAGCTCACGGCAGAACGCATCAAGGCGGCCTATCCCGATCTGATCAGGGGCGCGATCAAGCGGTACACGCTCGACCACCTGCACGGGCTAAACTTTGTTATGCAGGATGCGCTGGAAGGTGGCGTGAATACCTCACTGGGGCTCGATAGCCACGGTAAATCCTGGAGCTTCCTGGTCCTGGACCTCGATGTGGAAGTTCCCGACAACCGGGCGGGATGAGCTGAATGCCGGCGGGGTCTCGTTGAAAACGACGCCAGTATAGGCTGCTGTGGTTTCTGGGCGCAGGTCTGGGCCCGCAGTGGGACAGGACATACTTGTGTCGCACTGCTGTTGAACATCGGCGCCGGTTTGCCGGGGAAGGGCAGGCCGCACCGGCGGGAGCACTTGATGAGACGAGCAGGCAAAATCATTGCCGCCCTGTGGCTTGTTGTTGCGGCGACGAGCGCTGCCGGTGCTGACAGCAGCGCAACCGATTGCCTGAGCGACGATAACGAGCGCCGCATCCTCGGATGCTCGATCATCATCGACAATCCCGGCACGCCACCCCTCGAGCGCAGCAATGCCCTCGCCATCCGCGGCCTCGCGCTCGCCATCAAGGGGCAGCTCGACCAGGCCATCCAGGACTATGACGCCTCGCTCGCGATCAATCCCAATTCACCTTCCGCGCTGAACAATCGCGCATGGGCTTATTTCCGCGCCGGCCGTGGACCCGAGGGTCTGCCAGATGTCGAGCGTTCGCTCATGCTCAATCCGGATAGCGAGCACTCCTGGGACACGCGCGCGCACATTCGCCAGCTCATGGGCAACATCGAGGGCGCCATCCGCGACTACGAGATGGCCATCCACCTCGGCGGCGAGCGCATGATCAAGCTCTACCAGTGCGGGCTCGCCGAGCGCGGGCTGTACCGCGGGCAGATGGACGGCATCTATAATGCCGACACCAAGACGGCACTGCACACTTGCACGCGCGATCGTGAGTGCGATCCGCTCCCCGCTGATGAGCAGTGCAGGCTGCCGACTTCGTAGTAATTTCGCGCCGTAGGCGTGAGCGAGGCTGCCGTCTCGCGCTCCCAGCCGGGGGTGTCTCCCATCCGCGCTAACTTAATTTCGCTTGGACTGAGGAATCGGTTTGTGATTCGAGATTGGGATGACACGCGAATTACTCATCCACGCCGATTGGCTTGCAACTGTCGAACGCCTCGGCGGGGCAGAACAGCTTGAGGAGGAAGCTCGCGCGCTCGGCGCTTTCCGCCGCGCGCGAGGTGAGGTGCGCCGTCGATCTCCTACGCCTCAGGCTGGCATATTGCCTGGGATCGATGGGCTTGCAGCTGACGGCAGGTTGCGCGGAAGCCAGCGGTCTCGCGGCCTTTTCAAACGTCGCGCTGCTCAAGCGTCTGCGCCGGACGGCACCGTGGCTCGAAACGCTTGTCGGCCGTCTGCTGCTGCGCAGCCTTATCGCCGCGATCATCCCGGCCCCACCACTCGCCGTGATCCGCTGCGCGGCCCAACGCCTCAAACGACATATCCGCGAGCCAACGCGGCGGCGTAGATGCCAAACCGTCAGCCCCCTAAGCTAGCGATCATGGGGGGACACGCCCCGGTTGGGGTGCGAGGGTCATGCCGGAGGCATTCCAGAGGCATGGGGCCCTACACGCGCCAGCAGGCGCGACGACGTTTCCGCGTGCACCGCGCTCCCCATCCGGCTACACCGCCTGCCGGAACCACGCACGAAAGCTTACGCCATGCACCGCGTCCGCATCACGATGGACGACACAGACGCTGCCCGCACGATCGCGGCACTGCTCGAGGAATCGGTCATCCGTCCGCCGCTCGCGGTCAGCATGTTCGAAGCGCCCGGTGCCGGCTGGGTCGTCGACGCCTACTACGAGGACGCCATCGATCTGGCGGCCATCTCGGAATTCCCTGATGCCGGCCCTGATGTCTGCAGCGCCAGCATTACGATCGAAGTCGTCCCCGACGAAAACTGGGTTGCCGTCAGCCAAGCGGGTCTGCCGCCGGTCGTCGCCGGTCGCTTCCTCGTTCACGGCAGTCATGACCGCGCGATCGGCCGCCAACATCACAATGCCATCGAGATCGACGCAGGCGAAGCCTTCGGCACGGCGCACCATGCAACGACGCTCGGATGCCTGCTGGCCATCGACCGCTTGACGCACCGGCGGAGTTTCAAGCGCGTACTCGATCTCGGCTGCGGCTCGGGTGTGCTCGCCATCGCGGCCGCCCGCGTACTGCCCAAGGCGTCGATCATTGCCAGCGATTTCGACCCGGAGGCCGTTCGCGTGGCAGGCGAGAATGTGCGCAAGAATGCGCTCGCCAGCCGTATCCGGCTGGTCGCGGCGCTCGGTCTCGATCATCCGGCCCTGCGCAATGCGGCGCCTTACGATCTCATCATCGCGAACATCCTCGCTGAGCCGCTGATCTCCATCGCGCAACGGCTCGCCGGGGTCATCCCTGCGCGCGGCGTCGTCGTGCTGTCCGGCATTCTGCAATCGCAGGCCGCAGCCGTCCTCGCAGCTTACGCCGCGGCGGGATTTCAGCGCATCCGGGCCGATCGGCTCAATGGCTGGGTGATCCTGACGCTCATGCGCCGGGCCGACCTGCCGGCCGAGCCAGCTGCCCCGGAAGCGACCTGAGCGGCGCCCCATACCCAGCGCGCCGACTTTGACGGGGTTGCACCCAGGTGCGGCGCTTGATATGAGGGGCGTCCCAGCGCGCCGGCCCGGCCACGCCTGTTGGGGGATCGTCTAATGGTAGGACTGCAGACTCTGACTCTGCCTGTCTAGGTTCGAATCCTAGTCCCCCAGCCAAATCTTTGAGCGTCCTTAATCTCATCGAATATCAAGGCGTTACGAATACTCCGTAGGCGCCTGCTCCCCCAAGTGCTCCCCCAATGCTCCCCCAAAGAGGGTTGCACTGACCGTCTCACGTGCTGTTTGATGACCACCAATTGGGTCAGGCATTGAGAGTTCGGCACGTCATGGCAGCGCGTCTTCAGTACGACCATCTTGAGTTCCACGGCAGGCAATGGCGAGCGGTGTTCCGCGTGCCGCGCCACCTCCAAGCGACTATCGGCAAGACAGTCTTCAAGAAGGGTCTAGGGACGGACAGCCGTAGCGAAGCCGAGGTGCGAGCTTGGCCGATCCTCCGCGAATGGAATGCGCAGATCAAGCAAGCCGACCGCAAAGCTAGGGCATCGCCGCTCGATCCCCTCACCGCGTCAGCCCTTGAGGACCGCTCCATCCGCAGCATCCTTGTCGATGTCGTCGCCAAGGATGACTTGCCGGGAGACCGCGAATTTCTGGAGCAACTCGACAGCGAGCACTTCGGCCCGAAGGCCCAGCGGATAGAGCGAGAGCACTCCCCAGCGAAGGCCCGCGAGTATCAAGGCATCGTGAGGGGTGAGCGTACGCCCTTCCTCGTGTTCGTTGATCAGTGGCTCGGAGACCGTGGCGACCTCGCGAAGAGAACCGCGAAGCACTACCGGGACACGATCACACAGCTTGCCGCATTCGCCGCAGAGGAAGGCATCCCGCAAACTCTGGAGGGCTTCGACAGGCGACACGCAGGAGACTTCATATCAAAGCGCTTCATCGTGCCTAAGGTCCCTTACAAGACATCACGCAAGTTCGTCTCTGCGGCGTCCTCCTATTGGCGCTGGCTCGATGCCAAGGGAAAGCTGCCGCGAGGCAGTGACAATCCGTGGCGTGGCCAAGTGATGCCACCGAAGTCCTCTCGTCGTAGAGGCAATGCCAAAGGCGGACCACGGGCATTCACCGAAGAGGAGATCGCGACGCTACTCTACGAAGGCCATCCAGATGACGTACTCCGGGATTTCATGCTGATCGCTGCCCTCAGTGGGATGCGCATTGAGGAAATCGCCCGGATCAAAGTGCAGGATATTGACCTCCAGTTCACGCGAGCAATCTCCGTCAATGAAGCCAAGAGCGATGCCGGGGTGCGCACTGTGCCAATCCATTCTCGCATTGAAAGCACCATCAAGCGCCGCATCGCCAAGAAGGCCTCTAGCGACTGGCTCTTTCCGGAACTTCCTGAGTATCCGCCGGATAGCCTCTCAGAGCGCTCAATGACGATCACGAAGCGCTTCGTCACATACCGCCGTCGCCTTGGCGTTGACGAAAGGGTTGAAGGCAAGCGAAACTCCCGCATCACATTCCACTCGTTTCGACGCTGGTTCACTACCAAGGCCGAGCAAGCAGGCATCCCGAAGAGCACAGTCGCCTTTGTGGTGGGCCACGAGGAAGGCCGCGAAGGCATGACATTCGGCCTCTACTCCGATGGGCCTTCCCTCGATCAGCTCAGAGCGTGCGTCCGGGCCGTGAAGTTGCCCTCTAAGAGGTAAGGCGTGTGGCTGACGAAGCGCGGTCGCAATTAACGATAGGATAGTTGAAACCCGCCCAACGCCTGTTCAGAACACCAAAAGCCTTGATGTTTCAAGGGGCGCAGGGGATGAGCCTGAACCCCTGCATAATGCATTGAAACCATTATCCATTCATTCCCTTTCCTAGTGGCGTCGATCGTCCTCAAATCTTCCTGTTCGCCCGTGACGCTGCGGAGGGGTTTTGGCGCCATTATCGACTAGCGAGAACGTTAGCCACGCCCTTAACAGCTTCAAGCACGACCCTCTGTCGGCGCTAACGAAGCACACGCCACAATGGAGTCACATGCAAACATGGAGACAGAGCCCACTGAGATGCAGCCGGCCTCAAGCGCCGACACTAGCATCAATCCGACGACCTCACCCCCACTCGTGAGAACGATACTCGATAGCGACGGTTCATGCTGGTTTGTCGCCTCGGACATTTGCCGCTCCTTTGGCATCAAGCACGTGGGGGCGGCAGTAGCGCGCATTCGGACTGGAGAGAAGGCGCACCGCTGGCTTCAAACACCGGGAGGACAGCAGCTCGTAGGCGTCCTATCGAAACAGGGCGTCTGTAACCTCGCGCTCTCCTCCGAGAAGCCCAGCGCACGAGACTTCATGCAGCGCACCCTTTCGCTCCTGTCGGCCGATGCTTTCCGAATGATCATCTCCAACTCGCCTCTGGTGCAGAACGAGAGGGAGGAAGCAAACGCATGACCACGGAGGATATTCGCGAAGAAACCGAGCAAGACCTTTCCGTCGACGACTTTCGGCCGCCGTCGCCTATCTATGCCGGGCTCTATGATAAGGAGGCACCTGGAGTTGAGTTCTGGCCTGACGATCCGATGGAAGCCGAACAGCTCCGGCGCGAGCTAGAGGGCTGGGTCAACGGGATTGATACTGTACGGGCGCGGTGGACCAAGGCGCTTGACGACGGCGATCCCCTCCGAACGCCGGTCCTCAATCGGCTGGTCAATCGCTTTCTAGAGCCTTTGGCTGACCGCATAGCCGGCGCTGCCAGTAGGTGCAAGAAAGGTGGACGCCCTCCGGAATGGTATCGGATGGCGCACGAGAGCATCCCCAAAGATGCCGCCACACACCTAGCAGACATAACGCTCAGGACCATCCTGCCTTACCTCCTGGTGAGAACGCTCGCGGATAAGCCAGTCACCTTCATCGATCTTGCGGCGCGCGTTGGGGCGGGCCTGGAGCACGCCGCGAACGACGCTACTTGGAAGGAACGCAACCCGGGCCTCTATAGGTCGTATGTCCGCAGGATGGACGAAAGGGGCAACACCCAGCGGCACCGCCAAGCCAACATGCGACGCGGCTATAACAAGCATGTCCGTGACGAAGAGGGGATTGAGCCTTGGGGACAAAGCCTGCGCGTGCGCGTCGGCGGAGTGCTCGCGGACGCCGCATTGAAGGCGACGAGAATTGGCCAGCGCGTGCGCGTCGAAGCCAAAAAGGTCAGCAAGCGACGTGATATCGTCGTGCTTGACGCGAAGATACTTGAGTGGTGCGGCAAGGAGGTCAATGAGCTAGCGCTAAGGGCAAGCGTGTCGCGCTCGATGGTCTGCGAGCCAGTGCGCTGGATAGACGGGGTAGGAGGCGGCTTCCTCCGCCAGCACTACGTTAGGTCGAAAGAACTCATCCGCTTGGTCCGTGATGGCAGTGCTGGGCCACATGTGACGAAGGCAATCACACAGGCACTCGGAGCTGAGCCGCCACAGTCAATCTATGCGGCGGTCAACTTGCTTCAGAGCACACAGTTCTCAATCAACGGTACAGTCTCTACGACAGCCAGGGAGGCTACTCGGGCTGGGCTGAAGCTCGACGATCTGCCTGATAGCTACATCGAGGAGATCCCACGGCGACCGCAAGGCCTCACCAAGGAGCAAGAGGAGTCCAAAGAGTTCAAGCTGGAGGTCAAGAAATGGAAGGACAAGAAGTCAGCCGCAATTGCAGGTAACGTGAAGCGCGTGTCCAAGGCGTTGTGGTCGCGGATGGTGCAGGGCGAGGCTCTGGAGATCTGGGCTCTACTCAAAGACAAAGGCCCGATCTGGTTTGCGCACAGGGCCTGCTTTCGGGGTCGCCTCTATAATGACGCCGCATGGCTCGCTCCTCAAGGTAGCAGCCTTGGGCGCCATATGCTCCAGTTCCATCGCGGAAAGCCCATAGGCGGCGGTGACGGCCCACGGCATCTCGCAGTACAGGTCGCCAAGGCCTTCGGCCAGGACCACCTCACCTGGGATGAAAGGATAACGTGGACCCACGAGCACACCGACATGCTGAAGCGCATCGCCGACGATCCTCTTGGCCATCGAGGAGAGTGGGAAGGCGAAGCTGGGATGGACAACATCTGGCCTGCCCTGGCTGCGTCGCGAGAGTGGACCGACTATGTGGCCATGGGCAAGAGTCCCAACTTCATCACGACCCTGCCCTGCTATGTGGACGGAACCTGCAACGGCATACAACACTATGCTGCTCTCTCGCGTAACCAGGGTCTCGCTCGGTCTGTCAATCTCGCTCCGGGCAATCAGAAGCGGGACATCTACCAGGAAGTGGCCAATACCACCTTTGATCTTGTCGAGAGGCAGGCCGCGAAGGGCACTCCAGAAGAGCGAGAGAAGGCCAAGCTCTGGTTGATAGTCTTTGAAGGCAAGGCCCCTCGCTCGCTCACCAAGAAAATCGTGATGACGAAGGCGTACGGCTCTACCAGCAAGACGGCTAGGGATGAGGTGTATGCGTATTTAGACAAGGTCGATAAGAAGCGAACCAAATGGGAGAAATGCGGCGTCGAAGAATGGACGCTAGTTGGGTGGCTCGTGAAGCAAATCAACGCGGCCATGAAGGAGCGACTTGGCGCAGCCGAGGCCATTATGGCGTGGCTGGTCAGCGCGATGAAGTTGCTCCACGATCACCGTGGTATCGAGAAACTCGACTGGAAGTCGCCAGCGGGCTGGCCATGGCGCAACGTCTACTACATGAAAACAATAGACAAGGTTCGCTACATGCTCGACCAAAAGCGAAAAAGCTCTAGCGTGGCCGTTGATGACATTAGCAAGATTGACATCAAGCAAGTGAAGCAGGCCGTTGCGCCGAACTTCGTGCACGCCCTCGACTCGGCCGCGCTATGCCTCGCCCTTGGGCTGATCGCGGACGAAGGAATACGCGACGTCACAGCCATTCACGACTCGGTAGGCGGCCTCGCGCCAGATATGACGACCATTAGCAAATGCATTCGTGAGGGCTTCGTCCGTTGCCATGAAGAGCGGCCGCTGGAGGACTTCCGCGAGGCCGTTCTCCGCGCATTGCCCAACGATGAAGCAAGAGCTGCCCTAGCGCCGCTGCCTCCGGTCGGGACGTTCGACGTGCGGGAAGTGCTCGATAGCACCTACTTTTTCTCGTAGCTAACGTAGGTCACTGCTTCCTAGCAGCGCCATCTAACACCACACCCAGACACAGCACCACGGCGCCCGCCGCCTCAGCCTTCTCATCCACCGTGGGAGGGAACGATGGCGCATGTCTGCTGCACACATCCACACAATGAAGGAACGACAAAGAGCAATGACAAAGAAAGACGACAAGACCATCGAAGACTTGGCCCTCATACTCAGCACCTTCCGATTGGACGGCGAGAGAGTCATACGGATCAGCACCGGAGAGGAAACGAAAGGGGCGATTAACAAGACGACTGGCTATGTCACAGTCCATGCTGGCTCAACAAAGGATGGCTCAAGGCGTCGTCTTTACCTGCACCGCGTGAAGTTCGCACTCCATCACAGATCGCTTCCTGAGTTCGTGGATCATCGCGATGGTGACCGCACTAACAACGACATCGCGAACCTTAGGGAAGTCACCCGAGCGCAGAACGCGGCGAACTCACGCAACCCCAAACGTCCCGTATCAAAGACGGGTCATCGAGGCGTCTACGAGAGGCTCGACGGAAAGTTCTACTGGACTGTGATGTTACAGCGTCGCGTACATCGAAGAGGACCATTCGACACTCCAGAGGAGGCGAAGGAAGATCGCGAGGAGTACAAGAAGGAACTCACCGGCCCTTATTACCACCGCTCCAAGAAGGTGCCCGTCAAAATATACGTCAACGCCGCTAAGGCACGCACAAGCAAGATGGCCTCAGCGAAAGCGCGCACCATTGTAAAGACACAGAGGCTCACCCTGAAGACCAAGCGCAAAGGCATGTGGCTCCCGTCTGAAGAGACCGCTGCAAAGGCGTTCCTGCAGGAACTCCGCTTGGCTAATCCGCTCTTCGCGAACGCCTCCGACGATGAGCTGAGGGCGATCATCGACCCGATGTGCCGGGAGCTGTGTGGCGTGGCACACTCAAGGGTACGGTCCTCGAAACCTATGACTTCGTGAATGAAGCGATGCTCGGCTGGCGACGAGATGGAGCATCTCCTAACGACGATAAGAGCTGGAGCGTTGGCACGCACGCTGGAGGAGCAGCTCAACGAGCGCCACATTTGTTACGTCAGTCGCGAGCACGACTTCATTGTGACCATCGACTCCGAAGCCCGGCGCATATGGCGCACGATCTCACCGAATGGAGAATCAATCGATGACGTGCTCGTCAGCTCTCAGTCGCAGGTAAACGGCGACACGAGAAGGAGCCGAATATGTTGAGCATCCACATCACCCCAACACATCGCACCCAGCGCGGACAGCTCTATCGGGTTCGCCTCGGAACATCATATGGTCCCGTCATCGTTGAGCGGTCCCTCGATCCCGAGCACGCTGCTTGTTGCTATCTGGTGGAGCAAGGTCTCAAGGGACGCCTTGAGGTTTGGTCAGCAGGGAGGACGACACCGAGGATGATCATTCGGTGTATCGAGACGGCAGCCGGACGAGCAGCACGTGATGACAACCGCGATGGCCCCGTTCTGGGCAAGTACAGACCGATGGACATGCAGACGATCGCCGATGCTGTCCCACTGGAAGCACCGATCGATAATCCAGACAACGACAACGACACAGATGAGGCTGACGTAGCCTGATAACATCGCGTTGCTCTACGGAGGTGGTGCCCTTTTTTCCTCGCGGTGCATCACTTGGCTACCTACCTACCTGAGAACACGAACGGCCGCTGGTGGAAGAATGCCCGCCCTGGCTGTGACAGTGGCATCAAGCCCTCGTGGGGGCAACGAACGGTGACCGTCGATGGTGCAATTCACGCGAGAGTACAGAGAGCAGCGGCGATGGATCAGATGCGTGCAATCCGATGAGGACGGCCGATGGTCGCTCTACGAACGCAACGGCCCTGAAGGAGCTGCTCCCTTACTGACTGGCACAGCGGAACTGGGAGCGACACTGCTAGGCGGAGAGGGCTGGGACCGGCCGAGCATGTCCGACTATCGAGAGGCCTTGAGGGTACTTGATGAGAGGAGACGCGGATCGAGAGGGGACCAAAGGGAGTGAAGGGGAAGAGGGGTCTCCTGCGGAGGGCTAAGGACACACAGGAGAGGATTGGGGAGACGACCAGGGGACGCCTCAGGTCACACCCTCAGGGCCATACCATTGGGGCGGAGGTTGTAGGGCGGGGCGAGGGGGGGTAAGGACATGAGGGGACACCCTGAGGCGAGGGGAGATGCCTTAGGAGGGACTGGGGGGTTTAGGTGCCATTATAGGAGAGGCCCCTACCATTGGGTGTCTCCCTAGGGACGACCCTATAGGTGTCCGGAGTGACCAAGCTGAGGTCTCCTAAGGACAACCCTGGCGTGTCCATGGTCGGGCGTGTCCTGGCCGTCTCCCATCCTCTTCTCTTGCCCCGCAGGGCCCCACTTCACTTCCCTTCACACTGCCCAAGGATCTGCGTGTCGCCGCCTGCAATCGATGTGACCAACCAAAGGCACATTCGAGAGGCACCACCCAAAGGCATGCACCAAACGCATAACACCGAGGGCGCTCAAATTTAGGTCGTCCTTGCGAAACCCCGACTAGGCACGAGCCGAGGCGCTGTACCCCCCGTACCCCTTCCTCAGGCCACTACCCCTGGCATTAGCCCTGGGCGCCACGATGCGCACGCAGCACCCACTGGGCACTGCCCTCGCTGTCTCACTGGGCACTGGCCCGCTGGGGCGTGTTCATGAGGGGACACACTCACTAGCCCTCGGCAAGGCCCCGCTCATTGAGCACCTGACGCAGCTTCGCTTTCGCTTGGCCATCAGCGTTAGCGTCCGCCAGAAACTCCGCGACGGAAACCTGCGACGATCCTGAGTCACTGCCTCGGCCTTTGTAGGCATCGGTATGCGACCACTCGTGCTCAACTGCCAGCTCGCCACCCTCGCTGATGATCAGACGCCACCAATCTTCGTTCTCGCCCAACGATCCTTTCCTGCGGCTGTGATATTCCACGGTCTCTCTGGGCATTGTGCGCGCTTCCTCCAGTTGGGTTCCGGCCAGAGTACCGGCCTCAGGGCTAGCCACAAGGGCCTGTCTCCTAGGGTATACCCGAGCGAGTCTTCACCATGAGACACGAAAGGCGTCTCAAGAGGGTTGCATTCGGGATTCTGAGACATCATCCTCTGTGGGTCTAGACATCCGAGACACTTTCCGGGTGGACCTATTGCACAGAGGAAGACATCGCCACATGACAGTCATAGGGTACGCACGAGTAAGCACCGAAGGCCAATCGCTCGAAGTCCAAGAGGCCGCCCTTAAGGCAGCCGGGTGCACAACCATCCGCGCCGAGAAACGATCCGGGACCACCACAGAGGGCCGCACAGAACTTGCCACCGTGCTGGACTTCCTGAGGTCAGGCGACACGCTGATGGTCACGAGGATAGACCGCTTGGCGAGATCCATTGGGGACCTCCAAACGATCGTCCGCGCCGTGCAGGCCAAAGGTGCTCACCTAAGGGCCACCGAGCAGCCAATCGACACGGGCACAGCAGCCGGTAAGTGCTTCCTCGATATGCTGGGCGTCTTCGCTGAGTTCGAGACGAACCTCCGCAGGGAACGCCAGATGGAAGGCATCGCGAAGGCCAAGGCCGCTGGTGTCTATAAGGGCCGTCCTAAGTCCATCGAGACGGAAGAGGTTCGCAAGCTGAAAGCCAAGGGACTAGGCGCCACTGAGATCGCCAAGCAATTGGGCATCGGTAGGGCGTCCGTCTATCGGGCACTCACCGAGTAGCCACCCCAGCGCATCACATCGATCGCAGGAAGGCCCGCGCTATCGAATGCAAAGAGCCACTCCCTCGCTACCATCAGTCTTTTTCATCCCGGTCACATCGCCCACAGCCACATTCTCACGCGGGTCCGACAGTCGCGATTTCAATCACAAATGGTCACTCGCCTGTTGTCACAGTAGCGATCTTGCTTGGCCTTGCATTCCGCCCAAGTCTGCTGCGCTGGCAGCAGGAAGCGGGCATCGCCTGGCACTACATTGCACCGGGCAAACCGATGCAGAGCGGCTTCGTCGAAAGCTTCAACGGTCGCCTGCGCGACGATCTGCTGAACGAGACGATGTTCCGGAGCTTGGCGCACGCCCGCGAGGTGCTGTCGGATTGGCGGAACGACTCTAACGGATAACCACCGCACACGAGCCTCAACGGGCTCACGCCAAACGAGTTTGCAAAGAGGTCCGCGACGGACCATAATCAGAACGGACTCCGGTTAGGAGCGAGTACATTCAGCGGGCAAGGTCACCACCCCTCCATCTGACAGGCAACGAAAATTCTAGTGTGGCATGATGCTGGCGATAGCGGCGGCCTGAACCGCCCCGGGTTTGCCGGAGGCTGTTTTGGTCTGCTCCCCTGAAGTGGCTCCAGTCTGAGTGGTCGAATCCGGCTATTTCCAACCTCGATTCGAGGAGAAGAGGGAATGGCACGGAAGCGATACACGACGGAACAGATCATCGGCCACCTTCGCGAGGCTGAGGTGCGTCTCGGGCAAGGGCAGACGGTGGGCACGATCTGCCGAGGTTTCGGCATCACGGAGCAGACGTACTATCGCTGGCGGCGGGAGTACGGCGGCCTGAAGCTCGACCAGGCGAAGCGGCTGAAGGATCTGGAGCGCGAGAACGAGCGGCTGAAGAAGGCCGTCTCCGAGCTGACGCTCGACAAGCTGATTCTGAAGGAAGCCATCGAGGGAAAATACTAAGCCCTTCCCGGAAGCGGGCGTGCGTCGAGCACGTCCGCTCTCGCCTTCCCATCTCAGAGCGCCGAGCCTGTGCTGTCATTGGTCAGGCGCGGTCGACGCAGAGGCGGCGGCAGAAGACAGCCGACGACGAGGCGGCGCTGACGGACGCGATCGTGCGGCTGGCGACGCGCTATGGTCGCTACGGTTACCGCCGCATCCGCGAGATGCTCGTTACTGAAGGTTGGCGGGTGAACGTCAAGCGGGTCTACCGCATCTGGCGGTGCTCGACGAGTTCACGCGCCGCTGTCTGGCCATCGTCGTTGCGCCGAGGCTCAGAGCCGACGACGTGCTGCAGTTGACCTGAGACCCGCGTTTTCTTCCAGATTTGGGTAGAGTCCGTGAACCTCCAGCGAGGAGACGGACGATGCGTAAGAGTAGGTTTACGGAAGAGCAGATCATCGGCATCCTGCGGGAGCAGGAAGCCGGGCGTTCGACAGCGGACGTCTGCCGCAAGCACGGTATCAGCGGGGCCACCTTCTACAAGTGGAAGTCGAAGTTCGGCGGCATGGACGTCTCGGACGCCAAGCGGCTGCGCTCGCTTGAGGATGAGAACGCGAAGCTGAAGAAGCTGCTCGCCGAGACGATGCTCGACAACGCGATCCTGAAGGACGTGAACTCGCGAAAGTGGTGACGCCCGCCGCTCGACGACAGGCTGTCACTCACGTGTGCGACGCGCATGATGTGAGCGAGCGGCGGGCCTGCACCGCACTTGGTCTGGATCGCTCGACGATCCGCTACCGAAGCCGTCGCCCCGACGATGCCGGGCTCCGCCAGCGCATCCGGGAACTGGCCGCCGTCCGTCGTCGGTTCGGCTACCGGCGGCTGCATTTCCTGCTCTGCAAGGAAGGACTGCACATGAACCAGAAGCGGTTCCGGCGGCTCTACCGCGAAGAAGGCTTGGCGGTGCGCAAGCGCGGCGGGCGCAAACGGGCCTTAGGCGTAAGGGCGCCACTCGGGCTTCCCTCGCGTCCCAACGAGCGCTGGAGCCTGGACTTCGTCTCCGACTGTCTCACGGGCGGACGTCGCTTTCGCATTCTGGCGATCGTCGACGACTGCACGCGGGAATGCCTGGCGCTCATCGCTGACACTTCGCTATCGGGTCACCGCGTTGGCCGCGAGCTGGACGCCGTGATTGCGCGGCGGAGAGCCAAGCCGAGAACATGCGTCTCCGACAACGGCACCGAACTCACCAGCATGGCGATCCTCAAATGGAGCAAGGTCAGCGGCGTCGACTGGCACTATATCCAGCCCGGCAAGCCGCAGCAGAATGCCTTCGTCGAGAGTTTCAACGGGCGGCTGCGCGACGAACTCTTGAACGAGACGCTGTTTTCGACGCTCGACGAAGCGAGGGAGCTGCTGGCCGCGTGGCGCGACGATTACAATCGGATTCGGCCCCACTCCGCTCTCGCCAACCGGACACCAGAGGAGTTCAGCAACCATCACCTGGCCCTTGCCGTGACGAACGATCAGGTCCAGAAATTTAGCCCAGGACTCACCCTCTGACTGGATGAGAGAAGGGTCTCAGGTCACAGTGTCTCGCGGATATCTTCGTCGCTCACGGCCCTCCGGAGCATGTTCGCTCCGACAATGGCCCGGAGTTCGCCGCCATAGCGGTGCGCGAATGGCTCGGCCGCATCGGCGTGAAGACGCTCTACATCGAGCCGGGCAGCCCATGGGAAAACGGCTACTGCGAGAGCCTGAATTCGAAGCTCAGGGACGAGTGGCTCAACGGCGAAATCTTCACGACGCTCCGCGAGGCGCAGGTGCTCATCGAAGCTTGGCGACGCCACTACAAAGCTGTCAGGCCGCACTCATCGCTCGGCTATCGACCGCCGGCGCCTGAAACGATCTTGCCGCCAGCATCTGCTCTGCCCTACGCTCCGCTTCGGCCAGAGCAGACCCTGGCCAATCGAGGCCGGATTCTAACTTAGAACATGGCACCGCTTCGAGGGGCAGGCCACACCCAGGTCGAGAGTGTCTGCGCCGTACATCCGATCTTCGTCGCTATCGAAACAATCGCCGCCCACTGAGAGGAATGCTCGGCGCGATGGTCCATCACCATCCGGACAGCGCGCTCACGCACCTCCGGCGAGAACTTCGGGAATTTCGATTGGCTCGTCATAGCTCCAGTCTCTCAAGAGTTGAAGCCTCCGGCAAACCCGGGGCGGTTCGGGCGTTGTGCGCCCCCCCGCCGTTGGAGGAAATGAAAGTCAACTCAATCCGATGAATCTAGCGGCGTTTTGGCAAATCGTTTGCCAAGTCCTTTCGTTGCGAACGAACTCCTGGCCGTTAGCCGCGAGGCGGGCACGGAGGTCGGAGTCGGAGAGTGTCAAGGCGAGCTTCTCTTCCAAGTCCGCAATGCTATCCTTCTTAAACTGTATTCCTGTACGCCCCTCTTGGGTGAAGTCCTTGAGCGCCTCGACGTCAGACACGATCAAGACCTTGCGCATGGCCAATGCTTCGATCGGCTTTATTGGCGAGACAAGCTCTGTCACCTCGAACGAGCGCCGTGGTATTGGGGCAATGTCGATGAGCGAATAAAAAGAACTCACCTCCGAGTGCGGGACGCGGCCTGGCATGATAAGGCGGTCAGCGATGCCCGCATGATAAAAGATATCGCGCATCTCATCGGAAATTGGCGTCGGAGCACCAGCATCTTTCCCCTCCTTACCAACAACAAGTAGTCGAAAATCGACGCCCAGCTTGGCCAAACCCGCGCAGGCCGACGCTAGGTCCGGCAGGCCCTCATAGGGCAATATGGATCCTATGTAACCAATGACCGGCGTCCCCCGCGGAATGCCCAGCTTGTCGGCGAGCCGATCATCTCGCTCAAGAGTGCGTACAGCGCTCGCAGTGATCCCGTTCGGCATCAGGGCGACCCTCTCTGGGTCGACTCCTCTGGAGGTGAGGTTCTGTCGCATGGGCTCGGTCAGCGTCAAAACATAGTCTGCCCTGCGCGCGACCTCTGCTTCGAGAAGAGCTGTCACCGCAAACTCAGGCGTATGCTCGAAACTCGACTCGCGAGAAACGCGCGAAAGCTCCCACATTCCGCGAACCTCATACACGAACGGAAGGCCCAGGCTTCTGGCCGCGATCAGAGCCGGAAGGCTGTTCATGTAGTTAGACGCAGCGATAACGACAGCCGGCTTAAGCTGCCGAAGCTTGGCTTCGATGGCCTCCGCAGCCTCCTTCACATACGTAACTTCGCGGCCCCTGTTACGTCTCGGCGCCAGAATTCTGTGATAGCTGACCCCATCGAACACTTCGAGCGCCGGAATCGAGCTCGGATCCAGGTCTTCTCGCACGCTCAGCGGAAAGTGGGGTTGGGTAATCACATCAATTTTGAATCCGGCCTCGGCGTAGCCTTGGGCAACGCCGTGGGTTCGGGTCGTGTAACCGACAATGCTGTAAGGCAGGCTCGATGCAGCAATATAAGCAATGTGTTTGCTGTTGCTCTTAATCTGAGGAGGCTTTCCTTCCTCAATGAGAGTGAGCGTTTCGATGAGCAAACTCGGCGCCGCCTCTATCTGCTTCCGTTGGGTGGGGCGCAAAGACTGACCCGCCAGCAAGCGGACACCCTGTGCAGATGCGTCCTGATATCGCCCCGCCGCCTGAAGTATGAAGAAAAAATCTGCCGGTCCGTCACCGATTGATAGTCGAGAGCGAAAATAGTCGAGAAACTCGTCGACAAACCCCTCCCCACGGGCGGCAGTAGCGTGCCTCAAGATCAACCCCACAACCCTCGTCTCGATTTTCCGCGGAAGTCTCGCCTGGGCCACTGCCTCAGCGACCGACTTCGCGCTGGCAGCGCTGTCACTGTCGACGGACAGCAATTCGGCTATTCGATCGTCCAGTCGTCTAATTTTGTAGCTGCTCAACCAAGCGTACGGGTAAAGCAGCACCTTCACGCGATTCTTTCGGGCTCTGGTCTCGTGTTCCGCAAGCAGATCGGCCGCGAGTTCGCGCACGACACCAATTGGAACGAGGGAGGGAGCTGTGTCATCGAGACTTCTGTCATTACGTTGAAAGGTTCTGGCCACCACGGGCTAGCTCCTCACTATTCTTACCGTGTGATCAGGAAACGCCACATCACGAAAGCTCGCGTGCGCGACGAGTACGACATGCAGATGCGCTGTCGAAAGGGCCGTCTCTGTATCGAGAAGTTGTACTTCGCCTAGATCTGCTGGTAGAGTGGAGGTGTGCGGCTCAACGACAACGACGCGCCCACTATGGTGGGCCCTCAACAGTCGTATCACTTCCAACGCCGGGCTTTCTCGTAGATCATCAATGTCAGGCTTGAAGCTTGCACCATAGCAGGCCACAGTCAGCCGATCAGGCGGCACGGAGTTGTCCAGGCGCTGCATGTCGGCAAGCTTGGCTTTGACTCTCTGGAGCACCCAGGCCGGCATACTGTCGTTCACCTGGCGCGAGGTGCGAATCAATCGCGCCTCTTCCGGCGCACCGGCCACGATGAACCACGGGTCGATAGCGATGCAGTGCCCGCCGACACCAGGTCCCGGCCTAAGAATGTTCACTCTAGGATGATGGTTCGCGAGCTTAATGAGGTTCCAAACGTCAATTGCGTGCTTTTCACAGATCTTGGATAGCTCGTTTGCGAACGCAATATTGACGTCGCGAAAACTGTTCTCGCTCAGTTTGGCAAGTTCGGCGGTCTTGGGATCGGTGATCATGCATTCGCCCTTTACGAATTGTCGATAGAGCTCGACGGTCCGGGCACTGCATCGCTCGCTCATTCCTGCAATTATGCGGTCATTAGTCACAAGCTCTTGGATTACCCGCCCCGGCAAGACCCGCTCCGGACAGTATGCAACCAGGACGTCTGCTTTCTCTCGGGCATCGTGCGGAAAGCGGAGATCCGGACGAGCCTCCGCAAGCCATGAGCACAATTTGCCAGTCGTGCCGACAGGCGATGTCGACTCCAGCACAACAAGGTTTCCTTGCTTCAATACCGGCGCAATGGCCAGCGCTGCGGCCCTTATAAAACGCAAATCCGGCTCGTGATGATCGCCTTGGAATGGAGTTGGAACGGCGATTAGAAACGCTTCCGCCGGCTCCGGCTGCAAGGTTGCACGAAGGTAGCCCTCTTTGACAACGCTATGAACCAAAATGTCGAGATCTGGCTCGATAAAATGTATCGCACCGCTATTGATTGTCTCTACGACGCGCGGATTTACATCCACGCCGATGACATGAATCTTGCGCGCCGCCAGCATGGCGGCCGTGGGTAGGCCAATGTAGCCGAGTCCCACAACTGAAATCCGCGAAAATCTATGACCCGTCATTTTTCAACCATTCAAGTATTCTCCCACATGCGCGACCATCGCCATATGGATTAAGAGCATTAGCCATTGTCCGATAAACACTATCGTCGCGAATAAGTCGGCTCGCCTCCGTGACGATTTTCTCCACATTCGTCCCAACAATCTTGACCGTGCCGGCCGCCACCGCCTCCGGACGCTCCGTTGTGTCGCGCAGGACCAGTACCGGTTTACCCAGAGAGGGAGCCTCCTCCTGAATGCCGCCAGAGTCTGTCAATATGATGTGGGACATCATCATCAGATAGACGAAGGGCACGTAGTCGAGCGGATCAATCATGATGATGTTGCCCACCCCACTCAGGCGCAACTTCACCGGCCCACTGACGTTCGGATTTGGATGGACTGGATAGACGATCACGCAATCGGGGAATTTGGTCGCGATCTCTCTCAGGGCAACACAAATTCTTTCGAAGCCACCCCCGAAGCTTTCCCTGCGATGCGCGGTTACCAGAATTATCCTTCCGCGACCAATGATAGAGCCGAGTTGCTCGCTCAGGCGTTCTTTGAGAACCCCGTCACTGCTGATCCGCGCTCTGCACGACAGCAAAGCGTCGACCACGGTATTCCCAGTGACGCAAATTCGACTTGGGTGGATACCTTCAGCTAGGAGGTTCTTTTGCGCTGACAGAGTTGGCGCAAAATGATGGCGAGTGACAGCCGCTGTCAGCTTCCTGTTTGCTTCCTCCGGCCACGGGGAGTAGAGGTTGCCGGTTCGCAATCCAGCCTCCACGTGACCGACCGGAATTTGTCGGTAGTAAGCCGCAAGCGCGCTGGCAAATGTAGTCGCGGTGTCCCCGTGCACGAGCACAAGATCCGGCTGCTCCGCTTCGAGGACGGATTGCATAGCACGCAGTACGCACGCCGTTACATCAAAAAGAGACTGACTGGGCCTCATGACATCGAGATCATGATCGGGCGTCAGATCAAATGCCGTCAGCACCTGATCCAGCATTTGCCGGTGCTGCCCCGTCACACAAAGCCTTAAACTAAAATCCGGATCAGATCGAAGCGCCGACACGAGCGGCGCCATCTTGATAGCTTCCGGCCTCGTGCCCACAACCGTGAGTATCTTCTTCATGGGCTAAAGACTGCATAGACCCAAGAAGGGGGGAAGTTACCGAGGAGATTTATCCACAGATATCGCAACGAGAGAATGAGACGTGCCATTATTTCGGCAATGAGATGCGCTCGCCGCTCATTAGGCGCCCTGTTCACGGCCCCTTCCTGGCCTGCGTCGTGCAATGACGGTGCCCAAAGTGTGAGTAGCAATAGGAGCCCCGCCAGGACTATCGTGACGGCCGATCGTTCGCACCCGAGCCCGCAACGCCGCCGAAATGCCGTAGAATGCAGAGGGCGACACTCTGAGCCTCCATCACTAGGGATTACCTATGCTCTCATCCGCATTCGCATACGCATTTCTCGGAACAAACGTCGGCGATGTCGGAGTAACGAAGGGAGCCATTTCTCTAGCGAGAGCATGCGGAATGTTGGGGCGCGGTCGCTTCTTAGCGCCGAAGCTCAACAGGCGTGCCCGTGAGACCTGGGCACAGGACATCTTCAGCACGTTCCCCGATTACGAGCTGTTCGAATGGGATTTCAAGTCTCTGTCGCGCTCGGGCCCCCCGAGCGATGCAGACGTGGACCGGATGACGGACCCGTCACTGCTTGACAAGCTTCGCATCAACGATGCGAAGATCTTCTTTTATACGGGCGGAGAGCATCTGTTCTCATATGCAGAACGAGATGGCCAAGACTGGGATCTGCTTATTCGCCTTGCGCCCCTGCTGGCTGGACATCGCTCAAAGAAGAAAGTGGTCATTCTACCAGCGACCTTCGGGCCGTTTGAAACGCCGTTCGCTCGGCGTCTCGCCGTTCGCATGCTCGAGGCTACCGATGTGCTGGCTGTGAGAGACCTGAAGTCGCAGGAGACAATTGGCGATTTGATGGGCAGTAGGCCGCCCTACGGCCTGGATCCCGCGTTCTTCATTAGTCCTGGCAAAGTTCGGAGTTTAGCGCCGGTTCCCCTGACCGCAAATCTCATCATGCGACTAGATCATTTCGGTCTGCGCACTGGTGCCGCGGCTTCAAAGCAGCGCGCGCAGGAACTCGAACTCAATGGGTATCAAGAGGCTCGCTCGTATCAGATCCATCGTGAGGTTGCTGCGAAGCTACTGCTGTCGGGCGTGAAGATCCGATTATTCGTTCAGTGCCTAGCCGACGACGCTCCAGCTCGATCTCTGCTCGCGGAACTGGACGACCGATTTCCTGGCCAGGTAGAGCTGAAAAAACCTACGTCGCCCGAGAGCTTCATAAGTGAACTTGGCGGTGGACACATCACGTTAACGAGTCGCTTTCACGGGGCGATCTTCTCGCTGCTTGCCTCCCGCCAAGCTGTAGCCCTGTACTTCGATGACCACGGGCACAAAATGCCCGGCCTATTCGACGCACTTGGCATGTCCCGGTTCTGCTTCAGCGCCTCCCACGAAGATCCACAGACAATCGCGGACATGTGTTGTCGAGCAATGGACGAGTATCAAGGCCGAGATGCGCAAATCGATGCATTATTGGCATCGCTACGCTTACACACCATCGCCATCTTCGCAGACCATATGCCGAAGATTCAACGGCAGCCCCCCCTTTAGGTGGGCGCGAGTTTGGGATGAGGCGCGGCACGCTTTGAACGCCAAGATCAGCGGGCGGGAAAGCGCTGCCCGCCTCAATTCTGCAATGCTGGCACCACGCGGATCGCGCCGGGACTACGAGCTTTTCGCCTCCGCCTCGAGATGCTCGAACTGAAGGCGATGCAGGCGAGCATAGCGGCCGTCACGCCGCAGCAACTCGGTTTGGGTGCCACTCTCGACAACAGCGCCGTTGTCGAGGACGTGGATGACATCGGCCGTTGCGACCGTCGCGAGGCGATGCGCGATCACGATAGTGGTGCGCTCACGCGTCAAGGACTGCAAAGCGATCTGGATCGTACGCTCCGTCTCGCTGTCGAGCGCCGATGTGGGCTCATCGAGTAGGATGATCGGCGCATCCTTCAGAATGGCCCGTGCAATCGAGAGACGCTGTCGCTGACCGCCGGATAGCCGCCCGCCGAGCTCGCCGACCGGTGTTTCATAACCTTGCGGCAATCGCTGGATGAATTCATAGGCGTGCGCGGCCCGCGTTGCTGCGCGCAGCCTTTCCTCGGAACAATCCTTGAGATTGCCGACGAGGTTCTCTCGGATCGTCCCCTCGAACACGAAGGCATCCTGACTGACGAGAGCAATTTGGCTACGCAGGGATGATATAGAGACATTTGCAATCTGTTGGCCGTCGATCGCAATCGACCCGCCAGCCGGTAGCCAAAGCCTCTGGAGAAGGTTAAATACGGTCGTCTTGCCGCTTCCCGACAGCCCCACAAGGGCCGTGGTCCTTCCAGCGGGTGCGACGAAACTCAAGTCTCTCAGGACCGGCGCGTTCTTCGCATACGCAAACGACACCTTTTCGAAGCGAACCTCGCCGCGCGTCACGGCGAGCGGGCTCTTTGGCGTGGTCTCAGCCTCGATCGCGGGCATATCGAGAATTTTGTAGAGCATCCGCACCTGCGCGGATGAGTGGACGAGTTGAAGCTGCAGCCGGGAAAGCCGGCGAAGCGGCTCGCCAGCCATCAACAGCGCGGCGATGAAAGCGAAGAATTCTCCGGGCGATCGCCCGTGTGACATCGTGCTCCAACCTGCGTAGGCCACCGCCATTGCGAGCGCCAGTCCCGCAACGCCCTCCATAAGCGGGTTCACGCGAGCCTTGATGGAGACGATCTTGTTGTTGAGACGCTGCACCGCCTCGATGCAGGCATCCATGTGATGGCGCATGGCGTCCTCGAGCTGGAAGGACTTGACGATGCGTATGCCCTGCGACGTCTCGCGCATGGCCGACACGATTTTTGCCGTCGAATGCGTTTCGCTTCCGGCCACCTTTTTGACCCGACGGCTCAGCTCCCGCATTCCGTACGCTGCAACCGGGCCGACGATGATGAGCACACTCGACAGGAGTGGATCCTGCAGAGCCATTACTATGAACAACCCGATAACCGTGAGGAGATCCCGACCGAGGGCAACGGCAAGCAAATGCATCATCCCGCGCGCGGCGCGCGCATTGTTCGATATCCGCGTGATCAGCTCTCCCGAGCTGCGCTCCTGGAAGAACTTCATGTCCATCAGAAGCATGTGGTCGTAGACGCGCTTTTGCATTTCGGCAACGATCTGGTTGCCGATGCGGCTCAGCACGATCTCCTGGATGTAGGCGGCAGCGCCTTTGACCATGAACAGGCCTACAATGACCAGAGGAAGCCACGCCAACGCTTGTTGATCGCGTTTGACGAAGATGTCATTGATGACATCGCGCATCAGCCACGCTGTCAGCGCGGTTGCCCCCGCAACGACGCCCATAAACACGAAGGCCACTGCATATCGGGGCATGTAGACGCGAGCGTGCTCTGTGAACAGCCGCTTGATGATTGGCCAAGTTCCGTCGTCGACGCTCATTCCGGTGCCTGCTCTGTGGTGCTCCTCAACAATCTCGTGAGCTTGTGAGGGGCGTGCGCACTATCAGTAAGTCGACATTGAGGCCTCTGCCGGACATCAAAGCGACATAGCTGTGGATAAACTGTGGAGGGCCATCACGGCCATCGACCAACGGCGCCGACAACACTTCAACGCAGCAGCTTGAGCTTCAACCAGATGAGCCGAACACTCTCTTAGCTCAGCCGCTCAACCGTCCCGAAAAGCCTGACGACGGACAAGGGCGCGGCACGTTTCTTCGCTAGGTGCTCAGCCGTGAGCTGCTGCCTGCAACGTTGTTCCTCAGCGTAGTATTCGTTCCACTGGCTACGATAATAGAAGTACACCAGCGCGTAACCGATGAGACGATGGTCGCAGCACTGCCGCCAGCTAGGCAAAAGTGGCTGACGGGTTCGCTTCGAGGTACGGCGAGCCCTGAGGTTTGCCCGCCTCAGCGCTCACGCAGTCCGTCGAGCCCATTGTCACGCGATCTGCAACCGTGGCCGGTAGCCGCGGTCATGCATGGCGCAGTGGTCCAAGCGTCGTCGTGCGAGCGTTGGTCAGTTGAGCATCATCACGCGAGTCCCGCCGCGCGCTTTTTGGCGCGAGCTAAGCGAGCTGCAAGGTCATCTAATCCGCCGACCGCGAGCTTGTCGTTATAGAGGCCGAGGTGGCGGCAGAGTTGATCGAGAGCCTTTGCCTTGTCGGCGAGCTTGATCGTGAAGTTGCCGTTCCTGTCCCAACCCCAGCCGACAGGAACCAGTGTGCCGATAGGCACTCGGCGCGGAACTCGCCGTTCAGGCTCTCGATGAAGGCGTTGTCCGTCGGCTTGCCGGGCCGCGAAAAATCGAGTTCGACGCCGCGGGCATAGGCCCACATGTCGAGATCCTTCGACACGAACTCGGGACCTTGATCGACGCGGATCGACTTCGGATAGCCGATCTTCCTGCAAACCTCATCGAGTGCTGCGACGACATCGGCACCGGTGAAGCGCTCACGCACCTCGATCGCCGGTACGTAGCGCGTGAAAGCATCGATCACCGTGAGGATCCGGATCTTGCGGCCGTCGTAGAGCTGATCGTGCACGAAATCCATCGCCCAAACGTCGTTGGCACCAGCAGGTGCCGAGCGTCCCTCTCGCAGCTTCGCTTTGACCTTTCGCTTCGGCGACTCCTCACGCCGCAGCAGCACGTGAATGCGCCGGTAGCCATAGCGCACGCGCGTCTCCGCGATCTCCTTGATGCGTTGCTTGAGGATGGCCTGCGACGGACGGCGGCACTTGTAGTGGTAGCTCGATGGATCGACGCGGAGGTTGCGACAGACGCGGCGAATGCTCATTTGCCAGATCGCCCGAACGTCATCGACAAGCTCCCGCTGCCGCGCAGGCCTCATAGCTTTCTTTTGATGACGTGCTGCAGCATCTCCTTGTCGAGCGACAGGTCAGCCACGATCCGCTTCAGCCGCCCGTTCTCCTCCACGAGCTGGCGGAGGCGCTTCATCTCCGACGGCATCAGGCCACCGTACTTCTTCCTACAGGCGTAGAACGTCGCCGGACTGATGCCCGCCCTGCGGCACACCTCCTCGACCTTCGTGCCCTCTTCCGCCTGGCGCAGAACGAAGGCGACTTGCGCCTCCGAAAACCTCGACCGCTTCATCGGACTTCCTCCTCATGAGCCCACGGCATCATAAGTGGACAATTCCAGCTTCAGACGGTCCAACTTCCGGGGGGCAGGTCATGAGCGATATTCGCCGCTTCAGCCCAACGGCAATGGGTTACAATCCGTCTATCTAACCGAGGTGCCGCGAATACTGGCTGAAGTCCTTGTCGGTCTAATCGGACAGGAGGACGAGGCGATTGTGTTGAGTGCTGCCGAGGTGTTGCCCGTGCCAGCGGACGATCTGAATGCCTGGGAAGGCAAAATTGAGCAGCGTGTGATTGCGGATGCTTCGATCGCCGAAACCGACCGGCTGGCCATCGTCCGAGCGCGTAGAGGACAGGGCATCTTTAGGGATCGCGTGGCGCTAATTGAGAAGCGCTGTCGCATTACTGGAGTCGAGAACCCAACACACCTTGTCGCCAGTCATTGCAAGCCTTGGCGCGACGCAACCAATGAAGAGCGGTTCGATGGCGAGAATGGCTTATTGCTCACGCCAAGCATTGATCAGCTGTTTGACCGAGGCTTCATCGGCTTTGAGAATGACGGCCGGCTTATCGTTTCGCCCGTCGCTCACCCACAGTCATTGCTCCGCATGGGAATTCGAACGGACTGCAACGTCCATGTCGGATCCTTCTCCTGCGGGCAAAAGCGGTATCTCGAATTCCACCGCGATGCTGTCCTTCTACGAGCCGTGCGGAACTGAGAGCGTTGTTCCGGGTTCTTTTGCTCCCCGATGCGCTCCCCCAAAATGCTCCCCCAATCGAGCCGCAAAACACCGCAATATCAATGCCATCAACAACCTAGCATTCGATCCCTGACAGTCCTAGTCCCCCAGCCAAAAGCCTCGCCTATCCAGCGGAACTAGCTTGCGTTTCTTCACCCAGCGCGAAACCGGTTCCCGCAGAGGCTCCTGACGGGTTGTTGCTCGAAAGCCTTGCGCGCGCAGGAGATTATCATCTCCGCACTGAACTCGGATCTGATAAGAGTTTGCTGGTGCTTTCCTCCGAATAGACTGCGAGGATGCCACCACTATTTTAGAACCACGCGTGCCTTTCTCCGCAGGAGGTTGCTAGCCAATGTCTCAAGCGCGGGAGCCCCAGAAGCCGGAAGATTTGCGGGGCGTGCGTGTCCTGATCGTCGAGGATCAATGGCACATTGCCACCGCGCTGAAATCGCTCCTCGAACTCGAAGCCATGGACGTGTGCGGGCCGGTGGGAAGAATCTCTGACGCCCAACGGCTGGCCGAGGAGCACGTGCCCGAGCTGGCGATCGTCGACATCAATCTCAAGGGCGAGCTGGCTTACTCCCTCATCGATGCTCTGCACGATCGAGGGATCCGCATCGTGGTCATCTCCGGTTATGCGGAGCTGTCGCGACTGTCGAACAAGGTGACTGCAGCGTTGCAGAAGCCGTTTCATGGTCCAGAGTTGCTGGAAACATTGCGCCGCGCGCTCAACTGAACGCTGCCGGCCCTGGCATTCGTGCATTCAACGGTGCGCCGGTAATTCAGCCGGCGGAGGCCGATTATGCAGAGGCTCGTTCCTCACCCAGCTGGGCAAGAGGAATCTCCAGTTCGCATCGTGCCCCCTCGGGGGCAAGCACAAGATCGACCGCGCCATCGAGCTCATAAGGAACAAGTTGCCGGACCGCGCTGATGCCATAGCCGGACCTGCTCTTAGGATCGACCACGGGGCCGTCGATCTCCCGCCATTTGACGATCAGCCGATTTCTCGTGCAGCCCTTGAGCGGTAAGCTCCAATTGATCGATACCCGCCCCGCGGGAACGGACAGTGCGCCGTACTTTGCAGCGTTGGTGACCAGTTCGTGCAGGACCATACCGATCGTCTGGGCGGCTTCCGCACTCAACATCACTTCGGGACCGGTGATTTCGGTATTCGAACCTGTCGCATACGGTGCCAGTTCGCGTTGCACCAGCTCCGCCAGCGGTATTCCCAGCCATCGGCGGTGACTGAGAAGTTCGTGTGTCGACCCCATGGACCGAATACGACCGTCGAGCGCCGTGACGAAGTGCTCCATCGAGCTGGTTGAATGGAGTGTATGCGCGGCGACGGCCTGGACGGTCGCCAGCACGTTTTTTACACGGTGATCCAGTTCCGCGAGCAGCTTGCCCTGCTCCTGCTCCACCCGTTTTCGCTCGGTGATGTCGATGCTGACGCCGACGACGCGATGCGGGCGCCCGCTATCATAAGTGATGGAGCAGCGCGTCTCGACCCAGCGCAGCCCGCCACCTGGAGCATTAATGCGATACTCTACGCTATACTCGCGCCGGCGCATGTTGAGCGCCTCGCTGCGACACTGCTCCAGGCGCGGTGCGTCCTCAGGGTGCACGCTCGCCAGACATTCACTGCGCATTATCTCGCGGGTGCCTTCGGGGAAGCCGTGGATGGCTGCGTAGCCCTCGGAAATCTGCATGATCTCGGTGGCAACATCGTACGCGTAGCTGCCAACGCGCGCCGCCTTTCCTGCCAATGCCAACTGGATGTTGCGCTCGGCCAACGCCGTCAGTTCCGCCTCCAGTCGCTGCTGGGACGCACGCAATGCATCCTCGGCTCTCTTCCTTTCCAAACTGAAACCGAGCTGACGGGCGATCGTGAGAGAAAGCGCCAGTTCCGCATCGCTGAAGACATGATGCACATCATAGTAGGTCATGAACTTGCCGATGAGCACGTTGCTCGCGACAAGGGGGAAGAACGCGAGAGAGCCAATTCGTTCTGCCTGGATAGCATCCTTGAGGCGAATTGGGAGGTCGGTGGCCTCGACATCCGGGATGCAGACAGGCTGGGGATCCTTGACGTCCCGCGTCCAGGGAGAGTGCCCTTCCAGGGTTTGGCGGTAGTCATCCGATAGATTTCGCCAGGCGGCAAAGCGCATGACGCCCGCATCATCGAACGGCAGGATGGACGCGCGGCGGCAACCGAGCGCGCGGGTTATGATATCAAGAGCCGCTTCATAGACGTCGTTCGGCGTTTCGGCGCGGTACAGTTTTTCGGTGAACCGATATAACTCTTCGGCAACGCGCGTCGCCGTGCGGCCTTCGTCCACCGCTTGCATACCCAGTGCCCTCTTCCCGCGTGAGCCGACCTAGCGGCCTCATCAGTGATTTATTCCCGAGGGCGAAGAGCACCGCAAGTGCGGTAGCGGTGGGTATCATCCAAGTCGGATAACGGCGACGGAGCGCTTTCGGCCGCTGCAATAGGCGGTCCACCTCCATTCGTTCGTCGAGCGGCCTTTAAACCGCAATAAATTCAATAGCCCAACGATCGGCCTGCCGATCCATGACAGTTGCGGTCCCGAGCCGGAAACTTCCGCGCCGATACTTCAATATTTTATTGTCTGCCATCTGAGGGCCGACGCGCCGCACGCCGCCGATAGAGTCCGCACATATTTGCACCTAGCGTGCCGGATTCGGCTCGGACGGCGGTGGCCGGCCCGGAGGTGGCAAATCAGGAACCGGGATCGGGGGTGGCGGCGGCGGATCGCTCGCCGGATGCGATGGATCGATAGATGGCGGCAGAGGCGGTGGCGGATTGGGCTTTGGGACGGGGTCCCGGGCGCCTTCCAGTGGCATCACATGCCACGATGAAAGCGCAATCGCGCGCCCTTCGCATTGCTCCACGCGAACCGACAGACCCTCGGCCTCGAACCATGCCTGAATGCGCTCGGGAACGGCTCGCGCAAGTCGCCCGGCGTCGAGCTCGACGGCTATGGGGCCGGGAAGATCGGGGCTATGCGCCACGAATACGCCGGTTGCCTCCCGCCGAACGGTGACACGAACTACATCAGGGAGAGATGCTTGCAACATGCGAGTACAAGCCGCTCAAGATGCGATGGTTCCGCCGGTCATAACATCACCCACCTGCGACCATGGTATCGCCGCAAATCGAACCGGTTACCGAGAGCCGATCTAGTCGCGTCCTTCACTTCCTCTTGACTCTCTCCACAGGCGATCCAAAATGTAAAAGTGACGATCATCGCCACGGAGCTAGGAGCCCGTCGGCAGATGTGCCGGGTCTCCATAAGGATGCTCTCGCCGCGATCGTCACGTGTGCCAATAGCGTGTGGAGGGTGCATGGACCCACCGCAGAAGGACACAGGCCGGAGCCGAAGGGCAAAGGCACGGTTTGGCGGCGCCAACTGATCAGGCCAGGCCGGACTCTCATAAAACAATCTGTCTATCGCGAACGAGGCCATGTGCCTCGCAAATCAGCCCGGCTTGGCTGGGCATGAATCGGAAGTGATGAAGGGCCCCGTTTCACGCACGACGTGACGGGGCTTTCGCTTTGCCGGGCCGCGCGGTGCTGTTGATCGACGAAGCTGCCGATCAACACTGCGGCGAGGGTGCGAACTGCACGAGCCCCCATCCGAACACGGGGTCACGACCCGGCGCACCGAGATCCTTGGCCTGCGCGCGCAGATGCGCCGCCACATCCGAATGTGAGCCTTTGCTGCCAAGCCCCATGGCCAATGCTGCGGTTACGAACGGTGCCGCGAAGGATGTGCCGTCCACCTGCCGATGTCCACCGCGCGGCGCAGCGACGATGAGGCCGACGCCGGGCGCAGCAAAGGAAATGTGCGCGCCGCGACTCGACAGTCGAGAGGGCCGCAATCGCACGTCGACCGCCGATACGGCGAGCACATTGGGATAGCGCGCCGGATAACCCGTGGCGCCGCCATCCGGTCGCCCGGCGGCAGCGACGACGCTCAAGCCCTTGGACGTCACGCGCGCGACAGCATCGGCCATCAATGGATTGGCGGGCCCGCTGAAGCTCAGATTGATCACGCCGGCGCCCTGATCGACGAGCCAGTCGAGGGCGGCAATGAGATCGAACACGTCAGCGGCATCGCCATTGCCTGCGCGATGAAAAGCATCCACCGCGAGCACGCGCGCACGGGGCAAGACACCGACGATGCCCGTACCAGGCTGCCCGACGAGCAAGCTCACAACGCCTGTGCCATGTGATGGATCAGAAGGACGGCGATCCTGTCGGCGAACTGTCGTCGTTGTGAGCTGCGCGCCTGCGAGGCTCGGATGTCTGGCATCGACGGCGGTATCGATCACGCCGATACGAGGCGCGACTGCGCAGGCCATCAACGACGGCTGCCAGGCGGTGATCTCGAAGGTCTCACATTTCTCGCGGCAGAGATCGCCCGTCGGGCGGTAGCGGGAAATTGCGAAGCGGCGAAAAAGATCGTTGTGCGCGACCGGAGCCCCAGGCACGAGCGTGCGCAAGAGTTGCAGAGCCGAGGCGGCGGAGCGCCCCGGCGGGCCCTCTACCCGCGAGACCTGCCCGTTCATCAATCCCGACGTCGCCTCGCGGGTGATGCGGAAGCCACGCGATAGCAGGCGCGCACGCGCTGGGGCATCGAGCCCGATGATCACCAGTTCGGCGCGCCGGCGCGGGCGATCGTCATCATCATCGTCATCGTCGTCATCATCATCGTCGTCATCATCGTCGGCGAGCGCGGTGCCGTCCGGCAGCAGGCCAGGCGCGGCCACGGAAAGACCGAACGAGAGCATGAGCGCAAGGAGCAGCACCTTCAGCCAGTTGAAATCGCGCACGGATTGTCCCTTCCTCGCGAGCAAGCTTAACCTTGACGGCAGGCCCGCCAGCCGCCACCAGAACGAAATTCGAATACTGTCGGGAATGCAACGCGGCTGCCAGCGTTCTATTCCCAGAAGGTAGCCATCGCGAGACCGGATGACCGCCGCCGACACCGATATTCGTTATCAGATCGTCGCGCTGCTGCCGCGCCTGCGGCGTTTTGCGCTGACGCTCGCCGGCTCGCGCGACCTCGCCGACGACGTGCTGCAGTCGGCCTGTGAAAAGGCCCTCGGCCGCCTCGACCAGTTCACGCCGGGCACGCGCCTAGACAGCTGGATGTTCCAGATCGTGCGGACGACGTTCATCGATCACATGAGAAGCCGCAAGCGACGCCAGCACGACGATCTTACACCCGACCTCGTGGAGAGCCTTCCGAGCGACGCGCGCATCCACGAGCAGGTGGTCGCGCGAGCGGATCTCGCCATCGTGCGCGCCGAGATCGGCCAGCTTCCCGACGAGCAGCGCGAGGTGCTAGCGCTCATCACGGTGGAGGGGCTCTCCTATCAGGATGCCGCCAATGTGCTCGGCGTGCCGATCGGCACGATCATGAGCCGCCTGTCGCGCGCCCGCCGAAAGCTCGCGCGCGCGCTCGAGGCTCCTCCAGCCAGGCCGGGACACGCAGAAGGATTGCCGCAATGACCCGCCCGACGGACGAGATGCTCATGGCCTATGCGGACGGCGCTCTTCCCGAAGCCGAGCGCGCCGAGATCGCCGCTGCCCTCGAGAACGACTCCGAGGCGCGGGCGATCGTCGCGGAATTCCGTCGCACGGCCGAGATCTCGCGCGCTGCTTTTGCGGACATCCTTACGGAGCCCGTGCCCGACAAGCTCGTCAGCACGGTGCTCGGGGCGCGAACGCCCGATGCGAATGTCGTGGATATGGCACGCGCGCGAAAGCCGCGATCGGCGATGTGGCGCACTGCATTGCCGCTGGCAGCGAGCGTATTGCTCGTCGTCGGCGTCGCGGCGGCGTTGCTGCGCCAGCAGCCTGCCGCGCAACTCATGGCTCTCGGGCCGGTGCCGTCCGCAGCCCCCCTCGCCGAAGTTCTGGAGACCAAGCCGAGCGGCACGCCCCTCGCGCTGGCAAGCCGCACGCCCGACGGCCTCGATCGCCTGATGGTGGTCGCGACCTTCCGCGACCGCAAGGCGCGCATCTGCCGTGAGGTGGAGGCGCTCGATCCGCAGATGCAGCCGCGGATCGCCGGCGTCGCCTGCCGCGATCCCACGAATGGAACGTGGATCGTCGAAGGCACCGCGCGGATCGCATCCACAGCGCCGCCGGGTGGTCGTGACTTCACCCCTTCGGGCGCCGACCAGAAAGACGCTCTCGACGGTCTGCTTACCGTGCTCGGTGCGACGCGTGCACTCCCCGTCGAGGAGGAGCAGGCTCTTCTGGCCAGGGGCTGGAAATGAGCCGAGCCTATCCAACGGTGTTCTTTACATCATGAGGGAATAGGCCGCCGGCCCGTGCGTTCTCCGTAGACAAGTTGCCTTTGAGATCGGAGCCACGGAACCCGCCATGAGCCTGACCGTCCTCATTGCCCCGAGCGGACTGAAAGAGTGTCTCTCCGCACAGGAAGCCGCTGCGGCCATGGCCGCCGGCGTCGCCCGCGCCTGGCCCGACGCCCGCATTCTCGAGACGCCCATCGTGGATGGCGGCGAAGGTTTCACAGCAGCGCTGGCGCAGGCAACGGGCGGCAGTCTCGAGAGCATCGCGGTGACGGGCCCTGTCGGGATCCCGGTCGCAGCGCACATCGGCTTTCTCGGACGCGAGAGCGTCCGCACGGCAGTCATCGAGATAGCCGCGGCAGCCGGCCTATCGCTCGTCCCTCATGATCAGCGCGATCCCGCAACGACGACGAGCTACGGCGTCGGCGAGCTCATTCGGGCCGCACTCGATCGCGGAGCCGAGCGCATTATCGCCGGCTGTGGCGACAGCGGCGTGAACGATGGTGGCGCCGGCATGACACAAGCGCTGGGCGCGCGCCTTCTGGACGAACACGGCTGCGAGATCGGGCGCGGCTGCGCAGCTCTATCCGAACTCGTGACCATCGACCTCGCCGGCCTCGATCCGCGTCTCGCCCATGTGCGCATTGATGCGGCCGTCAATCCGCACAACGAGTTGCTCGGGAGCCGCGGTGTCACGCGTATCTATGGGGCTCAGAAGGGGGCGGCTCCGGAGCAGATCGCGGGTCTCGAGCGGGCGCTCGCCAACTTCGCGACGCGCCTTGCCGAGGCGACCGGCGTCGATGTCGCCGCCCTGAAGGGGGCAGGTGCATCGGGCGGCATCGGCGCCGGTTTGGCTGCGGTCTGCGGGGCCACGCTGCATCCGCGCTACGACATGGTCATGCGTTATACGCGTTTCGATCGCCTGCTGCCCGAGGCCGATCTGGTGCTCACCGCCGAGGGGGCGCTCGATGGGCAAACGCCCTACGGTAAAGTGCCGGCCGAGGTCGGGCGCCGCGCGTCGGCACTCGGTATTCCGGTGATTGCACTGGCTGGATGCATCGGCCGTGGTGCGGAGATCAATCTCGCGCACGGCATAGCAGCCTATCAAAGCATTCTCACGCGCCCGTCCACATTTTCGCAAGCAACGCACGATGCTGCCGCATTGCTCGCCGAGGCGGCCGAGCAGACCGTGCGGACGGTTGGCGCCGGCCTCATGATCGCGAAGAATGCAGCCGAGCGGGCGCCCCTCCGCTCTTGCGCCTGAGCCCTTAAGACCGACGCCCCGCATCCGCACTTCCTCGCCATTTGCATACTTCCGCTGTCGTGCACGCAAATCCGTGATCACGATAGCCCATGGCCATTCCCCCCAAATCTGATGCAGACTGATCAGCGCCGTTTTTCGGCATCTGCCCAGCGGACGACAGTCACGACCTGCCGCCGCCGAGCCAACAGGCTGCAGCCAACGATCGCAGCAGCCGATCAATACAATGGAGGAAGCTCATGGAACTCGGCTATTTCACAATGCCGTCGCATCCCCCCGAGAGGCCGCTCAAGGATGGCCACGAATGGGAATTGCAGGTGATCCGCTGGCTCGATGAGCTCGGCTACAAGGAAGCCTGGATCGGCGAGCATCATACCGCACCCTGGGAGCCGCATCCCTCGCCGGATCTCGTCGTGGCGCAGGCTCTCATGCAGACGAAAAACATCCGCCTCGGGCCCGGCGGCTTTCTCCTGCCCTATCATCACCCCGCCGAACTCGCGAACCGCGTCGCCATGCTCGATCACATCTCGGGCGGGCGGCTCAACTTCGGTGTCGCGGCGTCAGGCCTGCCGAGCGATTGGGAAATGTTCAACGTCGATGGTGCGAGCGGCGCCAATCGCGAGATGACGCGCGAGGCGCTCGATATCATTCTCAAGATGTGGTCGACGAACGAGCCCTTCGTGTATGAGGGCAAATTCTGGACTGTGAAGAACCCGGAGACGATGTACGGCTTCCTGAAACCGCACATCAAGCCGCTACAGAAGCCCTTCCCGCCCATTGGCGTCGCCGGCCTCTCGAAGGGGTCCGATACGCTCAAGCTCGCAGGTGAGCGCGGCTATATCCCGATGAGCCTAAATCTCAACCCTGCGTACGTTTCGAGCCACTGGGAGTCCGTGGAAGCAGGCGCCGCGAAGACGGGACGTAAACCGAACCGCCGCGATTGGCGCCTCGTCCGCGAGGTCTTTGTCGCGGAGACGGATGCGGAGGCCGAGCGCTTGTCGGTCGGTCTGCACATGGGCCGCATGATGCGCGAGTATTTCCTGCAGCTTCTCGCGAACTTCGACTTCCTGCCGTATCTCAAGCACGATCAGAGCGTGCCGGACAGCGACGTGACGCCGGAATATTGCGCCAAGCACAACTGGATCATCGGCTCGCCGTCGACGGTCGCGGAGAAGATCGAAAAGATCCACGACGAGGTCGGCGGGTTCGGAAACCTGCTCGTGTTCGGCTTCGACTATGTCGAGCATCCGCAGGTTTGGCGGAACTCGCTCGAGCTGCTGGCCAAGGAAGTGCTGCCGAAGGTGAAGCACCTCTCCGCCTGACGCATTCGCAAAAACAAGACGCCCGCCGGATTGTCCGGCGGGCGAGTTGCTGAATTCTGGCCGGTGGGCGCCGGCCGTCCTGTCAGAAGTTTGTTATCAGAACTTGTAGTTCAGACCGGCGCGGACGATGTGCAGATCCTCGACCGAGGCACGGTCTCCGCCACCGAGACTGAATGACTCGTCCAGATCGACGTAGAGGTATTCGCCCTTCAGGCTCCAGGCCCGATCGAGCTTGACCTCGAGACCGCCACCAATCGTCCAGCCGGAAACCGTGTCGCTGGCAGAGCCAAGAGCATCGCGTGCACCAACATCAGCCAGCGCATAGCCACCGGTGATGTAGGGCATCCAGCCGTTCATATCGATGCCGACGCGACCACGGATCGTCCACAGCCAATCCAAAGATGCGCTCGTCGCACCATCCGAACCTTGGATGTCCGCGAACGAAAAGTCCGTCTCCAGACCCCAGACGATATTGCCGCTCTGGAAATTGTAGCCGAGCGTTGCGCCGCCGAGGAAGCCGTCAGCTTCCGGCGAACCATAAACGCCGGTGCCATCCCACAGATAGCCATCTGCCCAGCCATAGCCGGCGTGCACACCAGCGTAGAGGCCCGTCCAGAGATAGCGCGGCGGGCCGTAGTCCGGCTCATCCTTGTAGGAGCCTGGACGGCCACCGAGATCGGCCGCCTGGACGGCCGGAGCCGCAACGACCATGGCGAGCGCAGCCGCCATCACGCTCTTCGCAAAGAAACCACGAGACATTCGCTTAACCCCCAATTGTTGTCCCCAGCTGCCGGCAACAACGCGCCATACTGCAACTTGGTTCACCGCTGGCTCGTGCCGTGTCTCGCGCCGAGGAGATCAAGATACGAGCGGATAGCCATGAAATAGTGCTTGCTATCCGTTCACGTCAACTTAATGACGGGCTCAATCTGACGAGTTCATCTCTGCCGTGATCAATACACAACCCGTACTGCCCATAACTGGAATGTGATTGATCTGCCTCAATTAAATTGGAGGCACTCAATCATTCCGTTCCCGGATGTATTGAGCGAATCACGTTCGTGTGAATCGGGCACCTTTGCGACGGCAACGTTCTTCACAGGTTATCCACAAGGGCCTTCAGCCCGCAGCCCTTCGACGACTGAGAAGGGCCGCGCAAACGCGACGGGAAATGGCGCGCTAGCGCGCCTCGTGCCCGAGCGCCGCGAGGATGCGGGCCCAGCTCCGGGCACCTTTGCGGAAGGAGCTCAGGTTGTATTTCTCGTTCGGCGAGTGGATGCGGTCGTCCTCCAGGCCGAAGCCGACGAGAAGACTGTCCATGCCGAGCACGTCGCGGAACGACTGCACGATCGGGATCGAGCCACCGAGCGCGATAAGAGGCGCGGGCTTGCCCCACTCCTCGCCGAGCGCCCGCGCCGCCTTCTCGATAAAGGGCGCGGTCGTATCGAACGCGATCGCAGGGCTTCCAGGCCGGCTCGCAAAGTCTGCCGTGCAATCCGCCGGCAGACGCGCTTCGACGAAAGCCTTGATGCCGGCGATCACCTTCTTCGGGTCCTGCCCGGGAACAAGACGGCAGGTGATTTTCACGGAGGCCTTGGAAGGAATGACGGTCTTCGTGCCGACACCCTGATAGCCACCCGTGATGCCGTTGAATTCGAGCGTCGGGCGCGACCAGGTCTGCTCCATGACCGAATAGCCGGGCTCGCCGGAGGGCACGGACAATCCAACCCCGCCAAGGAACGCCTTGTCGTCGAAGCCCAAGCTCCGCCACTGCTTGAGCTGCTTGGACGACGGCTTGATGATGCCGTCATAGAAGCCGGGAATCTGCACCTTGCCATTCTTGTGCATGGCACCGCAGATCTGCGTGAGCACGCGGATCGGGTTTGCGGCCGCACCACCATAGAGGCCGGAATGGAGGTCGCGGTTGGCAGCCGTGATCACGAGTTCGCCGGCCGCCATGCCGCGAAGCTGTGTCGTGATCGAGGGCGTATCCTTGTCCCACTGCCCAGTGTCGCAGACGAGGGCGAGATCACGTGACACTTCCTTGCCGTGCTTTGCGAGAAATCCCGGCAGTGAAGGCGAACCGCACTCCTCCTCGCCTTCGAGCAGGACCGTCACGGCAACAGGCAAATCGCCCGCGACAGTCTTCCAGGCGCGCGTCGCCTCGAGAAAGGTCATGAGCTGACCTTTATTGTCCTCGGCTCCGCGCGCGATAATGACCTTACCGTTGCCTTTCTCGGTCGCGATGCGCGGCTCGAACGGCGGCGTCTTCCAGAGTTCCAGCGGATCGGGCGGCTGCACGTCGTAGTGGCCGTAGAAAAGAACGTGCGGCATCCCCTTGGGCACCTTCTCGCGGTCGTGCGCAACGACCATCGGATGCCCGGTCGTCGGTACGACTTTCGCCGAAGCGAAGCCAATGTCGGTCAGCTCGTTCGCGCACCATTCGGCGGCACGCTGGCAGTCAGCCTTGTAGGCTGGATCGGTCGATATGCTTGGAATGCGCAGGAAATCAAATAGCCGGTCCAGCGCCGCCTGCTGACTGGAGTCGAGTGTCTTCAGAACAGTCCGGAGCTGATCGCCCATGCCATGCCATCCTTGTCTATCCGGCACCCGAAACGCTGCTTTGCCGGCGGGCAAATCTATCGGCCTGCCCTCGGGGCACGTCAAGCGCGAGCGCCCCCCCCCCGCAACTGCCTGCGCCGGGCCGGCGTTATACAACGTGCACCACTGCCTTTTCCGCTGCGCGCTGGCCTGATAAGCCATGCGCGCATTCGCTTGCGCCGTAAGTGGGAACTCTCGAGATGACAATCGCCGCCGACAGCACCTCCGCCCGCCAAGTCTATCTGTTCGGCCCCTCGCGGACCGACGGCAAAGCGGGCATGAAGACCCTGCTCGGCGGCAAAGGCGCGAACCTCGCCGAGATGGCGGCGCTGGGCCTTCCCGTTCCGCCCGGCTGCACGATCACCACCGAGGTCTGCACGGCCTACCAGACGAACGGCGGCAAAATCCCCGAGACCGTGCAGACGGACGTGCGCGCCGCCATAGATGAGATTGGCCGCGGTGTCGGCGCGGCGTTCGGCGATCCGCAATCGCCACTTCTCGTATCCGTGCGCTCGGGCGCCCGCGCATCCATGCCGGGCATGATGGACACCATCCTCAATCTCGGTCTCAACGACCAAACGGTCGAGGGACTTGCCGCGCGTTCGAACAATGCACGCTTCGCCTACGACAGTTATCGCCGCTTCATCCAGATGTACGCTGACGTCGTGCTCGGCGTGGATCATGGCGTGTTCGAGGACATTCTCGAGAACCACAAGAACCTGAACGGCTTCTCGCTCGACACGGACCTCGATACCGCCGATTGGAAGAAGGTCATTGCCGAGTACAAGGCGGCCATCGAGAAGGAGATCGGCAAACCCTTCCCGCAGGACACGAGCGAGCAGCTCTGGGGAGCGGTCACAGCCGTATTCGGCTCGTGGCAGAATGCGCGCGCGATCACCTATCGCCGCCTGCACGACATCCCGGACGACTGGGGCACGGCCGTGAACATCCAGGCGATGGTGTTCGGCAACATGGGGCCGACCTCAGCGACCGGCGTCGCCTTCACGCGCAATCCCTCGACGGGCGCCAAGCAGCTCTACGGCGAGTTTCTGATCAATGCCCAGGGCGAGGATGTAGTGGCGGGCATTCGCACGCCACAGCCGCTTACCGAAGCCGCGCGCAAGGAAGCCGGCGAGGAAGCGCCTTCGCTCGAAGCCCTCATGCCTGAGACATTCACCGAACTCACGCGCATCTTCGATCTGCTCGAGCGCCACTATCGCGACATGCAGGACATCGAGTTCACGGTGCAGGAGGGCAAGCTCTGGATGCTGCAGACGCGCGCGGGCAAGCGCACGACGGCTGCCGCTTTCCGTATTGCCGTGGAGCTTGCCGAGGAAGGTATTCTTTCGCGCGAGGAAGCGCTCATGCGCATCGAGCCGGGCACGCTCGACCAGCTACTCCATCCGACCATCGATCCCGATGCTGAAAAGCGCATCATCGCGACGGGGCTCCCTGCTTCGCCGGGCGCGGCTGCGGGCGAGATCGTTTTTGATTCCGATGAAGCGGAGGCGCTCAAATCTCAAGGTCGCGACGTCATTCTCGTGCGTGTCGAGACGAGCCCCGAGGACATTCACGGCATGCACGCCGCAACCGGAATCGTCACGGCGCGCGGTGGCATGACGAGCCACGCGGCTGTCGTCGCACGCGGCATGGGGCGCCCGTGCGTGTGTGGCGCGAGCGCGCTCAGGATCGACATGGCCGCCGGGACGCTGACGGCCAACGGCCGCACGTTCAAGAAGGGCGACCTCATCACGATCGACGGCACCGCCGGCGAGATCATCCAAGGCGCGGTGCCCATGCGCCAGCCGGAGCTCTCCGGCGACTTCGCAACGATCATGGGCTGGGCCGACAGCGTGCGTCGCCTCGGCGTGCGCGCCAATGCCGATACGCCGCGCGATGCGGAAACTGCCCTCAGCTTCGGCGCGGAAGGCATCGGGCTTTGCCGCACCGAACATATGTTCTTCGATGAAGATCGCATTCTCGCGATGCGCGAGATGATCTGTGCGACCGACGAGAAGGGCCGCCGCAAGGCGCTCGCGAAGATTCTGCCCATGCAGCGCGCCGATTTCGAGCAGCTCTTCGAGATCATGGGTGAGCGGCCGGTGACCATCCGCCTGCTCGATCCGCCGCTGCATGAATTCCTGCCGCATGAGGATCCCGAGATCGCATCGGTTTCCCAAGCGCTCGGGATACCACCCGCGACGCTGAAAGCGCGCGTCACCGAGCTGCACGAGTTCAATCCCATGCTCGGTTTCCGCGGTTGCCGGCTCGCCGTGCGCTATCCCGAGATCACGGAAATGCAGGCGCGTGCGATCTTCGAAGCCGCCGTCGCCGTGTCGAAGCGGACAGGGAAAGGCGTCACGCCCGAGGTTATGATCCCGCTCGTTGCGTATCGCACGGAGTATGATCTGCTCGCGCGCGTCATCCGCGAGACGGGGCGTGCTGTCGAGAAAGAGAGCGGAACGAAACTCACGTACCTCATCGGCACCATGATCGAGCTGCCGCGCGCGGCGTTGAAAGCGGCCGAGATCGCGACGGGCGAAGACGGTGCGGAATTCTTCTCGTTCGGCACGAACGACCTGACGCAGACGTGCATCGGCCTTTCACGCGACGATGCCGCACCGATCCTTGCGAACTACACCGAGAAGGCGATTTTCGAGCAGGATCCGTTCGTCTCCATCGACCGCGAGGGCGTCGGCGAGCTGGTTGCGATCGGTACGGAGCGCGGCCGCAAAGTGAAGCCCGAGCTCAAGATCGGTATCTGCGGCGAGCACGGCGGTGATCCACGCTCGGTCGCCTTCTGTCACGAGACAGGCCTCGACTACGTGTCCTGCTCGCCGTTCCGCGTACCTGTTGCACGCCTTGCTGCGGCGCAGGCGGCAATCAGTTCCAACGCTGCAGAGCGCGACAAGGATTGACGTGTCACGCGCCTTGCCGCCGCGCAGGCGGCGATCGCGGGCAGTGCGGTCGGAGAACAAGGACTGAAGCCGGTTGGCGGCAACCAGCGGCCTCAGCCGGCGGTAGCGTCGTCGTGGTCCATGGGTGGACGCCGCGGACGCGGCCCCTGGTTCGTCTGAAGAAGTGCGACGACGATCAGGAGCGGCGGAAAGACAAAACTCCAGGCCGCCCAGGCGGAGTGGTCACGACGCTTGTAGCTCGCGATGATACCTGCCAATACCGCCGACGCGATCGCGACAATGCCCCAGACGACGATCCACTTAACTGCTTCCATCTCACCTCACGATCCGCCGCACCTAAAGCATCTTCGGTCCTAAAATGCGGCGTTGAAATCGTCACAGACGTGAGGCGCATTTAAGGTCCGCCGCTTCAGTCCCGAAAAGTAGTGGGCGGGACGCAAGCGCGACCCGCCCAGAGGTGACATCCAGCGCAGTGGAAATCAAGCGCGCTGAAGCGTGCCCGTTGCCGCAAGGCGGCGCGAGACGAGGCGGCGCTCGCTCATGCCTTCGCGACGAAATCGGAAGAGCTGTGCAGGACGCCCTCCGGTCTGCTGGCGCATGGTGCCCGTCGCTTCGATGACACCCGCACCTTCCACGTAACGGCGGAAGTTCTGTTTGTGCAGGCTCGGCCCGAGGATCGCCTCCGCTGAACGCTGCAGATCGAGCAGCGTAAAGACGGGAGGGACCAGATCCACGGCGATCGGACGAACACGCAGGCGCGTTCTGAGACGACCGATCGCGGAGGCGAGAATCTGGAGATGATCCGCAACCATGCGCGGCGGCAGTACGGTCTCGAGTGTCATGCCTTCGATGAAGGCGAGACCGCTCGGCTCGCTCGCGTATGGGGCAAGATTTTGCACCAGCGCGCAGCGTTCGAGCGTGGCAGCCTCGTCCCACGGCGTACTGTCTAGGCCAAACGCACCACGAATGCGGCGCGATTGACGCTCCAGCGATTGCTCACCGGCCAGCGTGGAGGCATGCAGACGGCTCAGCAGGAACTGGCCGACCCGTTCATGCCCCGTGAGCCCGCCGCGCCTGCGGCGATCCTCCCATGGCATGAAGTCGAGACAGCGGCGCCATGTGCCCCGCGTGACCAATGAGCGCTGCTGGGGCGGAACGAGCCCCAGAAAGCCGATAGACAGGGCGGAGCAAGGTTCTCCGATCCCGCTGCCGGCGCCGCTGCGGCGCGCGGTGTGTACCTGCTCGAGTTTCCCAAGCTCGAGACCGGTATTATCGAGGAGCCAGTCCCTGACACCTAGGTCCAGGGACTCATGAGCTCCAGGGTCGAAGGCCACGCTCGGAAAGCGCGCTTCGCCCGTACTTCCTTCGTCGATAAGAACAACTGGCTCGTCCCCCTCGACACTCAACAGACATGCTGCCAGTTCAACCGCAAATCCCCCGTACGACGGTCGACGATCGACCATCGGGGCAATCCGCTCGGACATGCATTCCCCCGTCGCTGTGCGTGCGGCCCCCCGACCCTCTGCTCAGCGTTGTGATCATCCGACAGGAATTTGTCATTTTTCGTACAAGCAGTTTCTCAACGATCACAATCGCTTCCGGCTGGACGCGTCGTATTCTGGCAACTTAGCCAGTGAACGTATTTAGTGCTCAATGACTTAAGGCAGTGCCGACACCCGCGCTCGTTTTTGCGCGAGCGAGGCAAATGTGGCGATCCCCAAAATTCTTGGTCTCGCGAGGCGCCGGAGCGGCCTCATTCAGCGGTTTTTGAGGAGCGCGAGGGTGCGCCAACTAATGCGTCCACGGCTCCCGACGGCCAAACTTGAAGTTGTCGGCGTAGGACTTGTGGATGGCCCGGCGGACTTTCGGCTCGCTCAGTCGGAAGGGAATGCCGTTGCGCTCGGCGTAAGCGACCGCCTCTTCCTTGGTCTCGAACTCCAGGCGCACCTGCGCACGCATGTCCGTCGAACTGGTCCAGCCCATGAGAGGATCGACCTCGCGTGGCGCGGCGCCCTCGAACTCCAGCACCCAGGCCTTGGTACGAGCCTGGCCCGACTGCATGGCGGTTTTGGCAGGGCGATAAATACGGGCGATCATGGGTGCAGGTCCGGGCGCTCGCTGGGGAATGGCGTCGGGCTGACCGTTAGCACCCTTCGCGCGATCTGAAAATATGGAGCCTGCGGAACGCACATGCGCCATTTCCGACCGTGATGATCCCCACACCCCAGGGGCTCAGCCGAATTGGGGCGTGAAAGGCGCAAAGGGAGAGCTGGCGTCGTTTCAGCCCTTTCGCTATCCTCGACGCAATAAAATAAAATCAAATGGAGGAAATGAACGATGACAACACGTACACGCCGCGAGGTACTCGCGGGTGGCAGTGCTCTTGCAGCCGCGACAGCAATCGGTGCCGGCCCGGCATTTGGCCAAGCCTACCCGTCACGTCCCATTACACTTATCTGCCCATGGGCGGCCGGCGGCGGAACGGATGCCACGGCACGTATCGTGGCGGCGGTGCTCGAGAAAGAGCTGAAGCAGCCGGTCAACGTCGTCAACCGGACGGGCGGCTCGGGCGTTGTCGGCCATGCCGCGATCGCGGCGGGTCAGCCGGACGGCTACACGCTCGGCATCGTCACCGTCGAGATTTCGATGATGCACTGGCAGGGACTGACCGAGCTGACGCCGGAGAGCTACACGCCGCTCGCGCTGATGAACGAGGACCCGCCCGGCATCCAGGTCAACGCTTCGAGCCCTTACAAGACTGTCAACGAGCTGGCGGACGCGATCAAGGCCTCTCCGCATGGCTCGATGAAGGCATCGGGCACCGGCCAGGGCGGTATCTGGCACCTCGCCCTCGTCGGCTGGCTGCTTGCCATGGGCCTCAAGCCCGATCACGTGCGCTGGGTACCGCTCAACGGCGCGGCGCCGTCCATGCAGGATCTCGCCGCCGGCGGTCTCGACCTCGTGACCTGTTCGGTGCCGGAGGCGCGCGCGATCATCGAAGCCGGCAAGGCGCGCAGCCTCGCCGTGATGGCAGCCGAGCGCAATCCCGCCTTCAAGGATGTGCCGACGCTCAAGGAAGCAATGGGCGTCGATTATAACACCGGCGCATGGCGCGGCTTCGTGGCTCCGAAGGGGCTCAACCCGGAGATCGCCAAGCAGCTCACGGCGGCGCTCCAGAAGGTCAACCAGTCGAAAGAGTTCCTCGACTTCATGAGCAGCCGCGGCTTCGGCGTGAAATGGGCGGATGCGGAAGGCTTCGCCAAGTTCATGGCCGAAGGCAACAAGTCGATGGGCGTCGCCATGAAGGCCGCCGGGCTCTCCAAGAAGGGCTGAGCCGATCGTCCGGGCTCGCGAGAATTCGCGGGCCCGACTTTCCCTGTTCCAATGAAGCGGCCCCGCCGATCTCATGCAACTTTCCAATCGTGTTACCGGGCTGTTTCTCGTCGGCCTTGGCAGCATCGCTGCATACGCAGGTTCGCGTTTGCCGCCCGTGCCCGGCCAGGAGATCGGTCCCGAGGTCTTCCCGATGGTCGTCGGGGGCAGTCTCGCGATTTGCGGCGCCTTGATCGCCGCGGGGGTCGGCCGCCGCTACGAAGAGGATGCCGACGCCGAACTCGCGCGTCTGGCGGAGCACGTCGGGGATGCGCCCGACGCTGATACGCCGAAGCCCAGCCGGTGGCTCGAGCTGAAAGTGCTCATTCCGCCGGCACTCTTGATCTTTTATGCCTATGTCGTCGATCGCTGGGGCTTCCTCCCGACATCCGCCATCGTGGTGCTCGTCTCATCGCTCGCGCTCGGTGCGCGTCTGCGCCTTGCCATTCCGCTCGCGATCTTTGGCCCTCTGGTGATCAATCTCGTGTTCTCGAAGCTGCTGCGCGTGCCGCTGCCGTCCGGCCTGCTCCCCCTTCCGTGGATCGGACTGCCATGAACGACATCGCGCTGGCCTTCGGGCTCGTCTTCCAGACGGACGTTCTCATCGCAATCCTGCTCGCGTCGATCTATGGGATGGTCGTCGGCGCAATACCGGGCCTCACGGCAACCATGGCGACGGCGCTGCTGGTGCCGATCACCTTCTACCTGCCGCCTATCGCGGCCATCGGCGCCATTATCGCATCCTCGGCCATGGCGATCTTCTCAGGCGACATCCCGGGCGCCTTGCTCCGCATTCCCGGAACGCCGGCCTCGGCTGCCTACACCGACGAAGCCTACGCCATGACACGCAAGGGCAAGCCGGAGCTGGCGCTCGGCATCGGCCTGTGGTTCAGCGCGCTCGGCGGCATTTTCGGCACGCTCGCATTGATGGCGCTGGCGCCGCCGCTCGCCAACATGGCACTCCGCTTCTCGACATTCGAGTACTTCTGGCTCGCCTTCCTCGGGCTCATGTGCGCGACCATCGTTTCGCGCTCGTCGCCTGCAAAGGCAATCGCGAGCATGCTGCTCGGGTTGCTCGTCTCGTGCATCGGTATCGAGAACCCGGCCGGCACGCCGCGCTTCACGTTCGGCAGCACCAATCTTCTCGGCGGCGTCGACGTGATACCGGCTCTCGTCGGTGTCTTCGCCGTGTCCGAAGTCATGCGGGCGATGCTCTCGGCCGAGCCGCCCCCGCCGGAGCGGCGCCGCCTCGGCAGCATTCTCGCCGGCCAATGGGCTCTGACGAAGGAGTATCCAAAGCAGCAGCTTCGCGGGAATACAGTTGGCGTCATGATCGGCGTCTTGCCCGGAGCCGGTGCGGACATCGCCGCCTGGGTCAGCTACTCGATCTCGAAGCGCTTCTCTAGAACGCCGGAGAAATTCGGCACGGGGCATCCGGAAGGTCTGATCGAGTCCGGCGCGAGCAACAATTCGAGTCTCGCCTCGGGCTGGGTGCCGGCACTGCTGTTCGGCATCCCCGGCGATACGATCACGGCCATCGCGATCGGCGTGCTCTACATGAAGGGTCTCAACCCGGGCCCGACGCTCTTCACCGAGCAGGCGTCGAGCATGTATGCGCTCTACATCATCTTCATCATGGCCAACATCATCATGATCCCACTCGGCATCATGATGATACGCGCATCGAGCCACATCCTCAGGGCGCCGCGCTCGGCCATCATGCCGATCATCATCGTGCTCTGCGCGGTCGGCGCGTTCGCGATCGGCAACAACCTCTTCGCCGTGCTGACAGTCGCTGCTTTCGGTTGCATCGGCTACGTCATGGAGCGCAACGGCTTCCCTGTCGCCGCGATGGTGCTCGGTATCATCATGGGCACGATGGTCGAGCAGAACCTCGTCACCTCCATCATGAAATCCGATGGCAGCATTCTGCCGTTCTTCGATCGCCCGGTTGCCGCGGTCCTCGCATTCATGACGATCGCTGCTCTGCTATGGCCGGCTGCTGCGTGGGGGTGGCGCACCATGCGTGTGGCGTCGCGGTCGTCCTAACTCGACGGCGACGGCGCTCTCTGCAATTAACATTTGTTATAGCCGCAGAATGCCAGTTGCTCCATTCACCATCGAGAAAGTCCGTACTGCGCCAACTTGACAATGGCGCGATAGGGCGGACAGATTGACCCATTCACAGCACGCTATAACGAGTCCACGAGGGCCTGCCCTGCTCATCCGCCCCCCGCGCCTTCGCACGTATCTTTTCCTGTTTACGGCGGCGCTTACGCTGCCACTCGTTGCATTGGCGATCGTCGCATTTCGCGAACTCGCCAATCTCGAGGAGGATGCAGTGGAAGAGCGCGTCGCGCAGGTCGCACGTGCGCTCGCCGCGAATGTCGACCGCGAGCTCAGCCGCGCGATGGTCACGCTCGAGACGCTGGCCACCTCTCCAGCCTTGGATCGGAACGATCTGGCCGCATTCCACGATCAGGCGCGAAGGGCGATTACCCCGGACCAGGCGGGCATCCTGCTGATTGACCGCACGCTGAAGCAGCTGCTCAACACGCGCGCCCCTTTCGGCACGGATCTTCCACCTACCTCCGATCCGGAAACCGCGGACAGGGTCTTCGCGACCGCCGAGCCTCAGGTGTCCGATGTCTTCCATGGCGTCGTCTCGAAGCAGCACGTGATCAATATCGAAGTCCCCGTGACGCAAGCGGGTGCCGTCCGCTACGTGCTCATCATGGCCGTAGATACCCGCAGGTTCGCTGACCTGCTCGTGTCGCAAGGCCTCACGAACGATTGGATGACCGAGATCATCGATCGCAAGGGCATTACGCTCGCACGATCACGCGAGCACGAGGCGTTCGTCGGACAACCGGTTCCTCCCGAGCTGCTCGCCGAGAAGCGATCGGCGAGGGGCATCTTTCATGCGCGGGCCGTAAATGAGGAACGCATTCTGGGAACGACCGCCCGCTCGGGAATTGCGGGCTGGCTGATCACCGCGACGATACCGGAGACGATTGCTCAGTCCTCGCAACGCCGCGGCCGCCTTTTCTCCATCACGCTGATCGCCACGGGCCTCGGATTGGGAGCGATCCTGGCGTTCGTGTTCGGCGCGTACATGACACGCCCGCTCAGCGCGGCGACCGCCGCGGCGGCGGATCTGGGTCGGGGAAAAATCGTCGAGCACACACCTTCCTCGCTGCACGAAGCGAACGCGCTGACGGTTGCGCTCAGCGACGCTTCGAAAGAGTTGCGCCGCCGGCATGATCACACGGAGTTCCTGCTGCGCGAGCTTGCGCACCGCTCCAAGAACCAGCTTGCCGTGATCATGGGGATCGCGTCGCAGACGGCCCGCCACACGACGTCGACGAAGGATTTCATCGACCAGTTCAGTCGACGTGTCCAAGGTTTGGCAAAATCGCAGGATCTGATGGTTCAACGCCAGTGGGTCGGCGCGCCACTGGAGGATCTGGTCCGGGCGCATCTGGATCTATTCGGCGTCGAGCAGCGCGCCGAGATTGCAGGTCCGAATTTGATGCTGGATGGAAATGCCGTGCAGAATGTCGGATTCGCCCTGCACGAGCTGGCGACGAATGCCACCAAATACGGAGCACTCGCAACCTCCGGCGCGCGCTTGCAAATTCGCTGGGAATTGACCGCGGAGGGCAGAGTGCATATTCACTGGGTCGAAAGCGGAATTGCGCGCTTCGAACCGCCCAGTCGACAAGGTTTCGGCTCTCTCGTCGTCACCAAGCTCGTACCACAAGCGCTGCAGGGGATCGCGACAATCAAATTTCCGGAAGGGGGCTTCCATTGGCACCTGGATATTCCGGATAGTTTTGTTCTCCGGCAGACCTAGGCAAACGCACCGACGCAAATGATACCTTCCCACCCAACGACCCACTCTCCCCCCGTCTGGTTCACGAGCGGCCCCGATCGCGACGATGAGCGCGACAAGCCGGAGGGTGACCACGAGGAGATCGAGCTGAGGTCGCTGCGCGTCCTTATCGTGGAGGATGAGTTCTTCATTTCATTGAGCACGGAGATTATCCTCGAGAGCATGGGGCATGTGGTCGTTGGCACGGCCGTATCCGCCGACGAGGCGGAGCGGCTAGCGGCGCAGGAGCGTCCTGATCTGATCCTCATGGATATTCGGCTGATTGGTCCGCGAGACGGCATCGAGGCCGCCAAGAACATTCACGACAGGCTGGGTATCAAAAGCATTTTCGTAACCGCGAATACAGACCCGCAGACGCGGCAGCGCGCGCTCCAGGCACAGGCACACGGCTTTATAGAGAAGCCGTTGACCGAGCGTCGACTGCAGGAACGGCTGGCGGTGATCAATTCTGGCACGTAGCTCAGCGGCTGCTCCGCCGGGCATCCTCGATACGCTGCTGCATAGCGCGCTCCCGCTGCTCTGCCGCGCGCCGCTGGGACTCTATCGACTGGGACCGCCGCAAGGATTCGAGCTCCCGCCTCTGCCGGAGCGCCTCGGCGCCCGCCCGCGCATCGGCGGCACCCGGCCGTTCGATGCCCCGAACTCCAGGCCGATCGGTCGACCACGCAGGCTGCATCAGCACGACGGTGCAGGCCAGCACGACGCCGACCGCAGCCATCATCCGATGCCAACTATGTAAGGGCGATACCATTGGGCACACTCCCTTCAGCTAGGTTGGCTCCACGCCAGATATCGTGCCGCCAATGGGCAATTTCCAGTGTGATGCACGAGTATGCCGTCCGTCAGGCAGGGAAATCCTGGCTAGAAGTGGGCTCCGCGCGGGACGGGTCATCGCCATCCACGCTCGCGTGCGAACTGCGACGACAGTTCGCCAGCCCGACTGACCAAGCCGCGCAGCGCGTCCATATCCCATGATCGCAACCCTGAGGCCAACGCACCTGACGCCTCGGCCAACTGGTCGCTCATCGTAGAAATCGGCCTTCTGCTTCGGAGCGTCTTCTCCATCGCGTGCAATTCACGCCCGATCCGCTTTTCAATGGCGCGCGCGCGGGACTGGGGCTTGCGGTTGATCAGGACCATCGCGGCGAGTGCGCCGATGGCAACCGCACCCCCGACAACCAGCGCCGGATTTTCCCGCGCAGTATCACTCACCCAATCGTAAACGGAACCAATCTCGGACGTATCAGAATTCTGTTCAGCGGGCATTGCTCTCGATCTCCCTGGCTGCCTACTGAGCAAAACACTGAACCGAGCGGAGGGGTTCCTGATATCCCTGGCGACGCGCCGAGACGCCACATCCATCCATCGTCACGCCGCGAGCTCCGAGCGGGCAATCCCGGGCGGCTTGAGCCGGTCACCTGAACCATGTTGAGGGCAGCGCGACCACCACCATGCCGATCCCTAACCCACCAGCAGCGCCCGCAAGGGTGCCCCAAAACAGAGTCGTACCGGCCACGTCGAGCGCGTCAAACCATGTCGTCGACGCTGTATTGAGATACTGCGCAATCAAAGTGAGCAACGGACCGATCAGCACCGAGCTCATCAATCCGACGCCTGCACCGATGTATCCGGCAGCCAATATCGAGGAAAAGCGCTTGCCGCCCTCCAGTGCGAACACGCGACCGGCAACCATGGCCAGCAGAGCGGCGATGACAGCCACAATCGAATAGATTGATACGTCCGTCATTGGTCTCAGCTCCCTATTCGGGAGGTGCCGGACGCCCCCGTGCCATCCCGGCCGTTCGTGGCCGCCAGATCTATCTGCAAGCGATATCGGCGAGAAATCGATGAGTGGTCGGGGCAGCGGGATTCGAACTCGCGACCCCCTGCTCCCAAAGCAGGTGCTCTACCAGGCTGAGCTATGCCCCGATCCAAGGCGGTTAAGTGCCGTGCTGCGGTGCGGGCGTCAAGCTGTTCCCACGGCACCGACACCAGAATCAGCGCTTGGCCGCACTCTTGAAGTGCGCGTGCTCGGCCCGGTCACCCGGCTTGAGGCCGAGACGGCGTGCCGAACCGGCCTTCATCTCGAGCACACCCGTCACATTGCCTTCCGAAGCGATGATGCGCTCCGAGTGGGGCTCCGTGTCGGTTTCTATGCGGTGGACGATGCCGTCGGCCCGGATGAAGATCATATCGAGTGAAATGAACGTGTTCCGCATCCACATCGTGATCTCTTGGGGCGTCGGGTAGGGAAAGAGCATCCCCTCGCTGTCCCCCATCGAGCGGCGGAACATGAGCCCGAACGCCTTCTCGCGGTCGCTCTCGGCAACCTCGATATCGATACGGTGGGCCCCGCTCGCCGTATGCAGGGTCAGCGTGTCGCGTCGCATCTTCATCTCGGTCTGGGCACTGGCTGCGCCCATCATCATGGCCAGCGCGGCCACGAACAAGCAAAACAGGACCGCGCGCGGCGCGGCCCTGCTGTATCCTGGCGTCAGTGAATTCAACCGGGCGCTCCGCTCAATGCGAGGGCGGCAGTCCCGATGCCCCGTCGGGGCGCAGATCGGCTGCCATGCAGCCCTTATAGCCCATTCCCCAGCGCACCTGAACCATCTGGCCGGGCCTCAGCTCCGTAAAGCCGAAGCGGCGCAGTGTCTCCATGTGAACGAAGATGTCGGGCGTACCCTCGCCACGGGTCAGGAAGCCGAAGCCCCTGACGCGATTGAACCATTTCACGACAGCCCGCTCCCAACCGCTCTCGGGCTGCACAACGACATGCGTGCGTTGTGGGAGCTGGGAGGGGTGGATGGCCGTGCTCTCGTCCATGCTGATGATGCGGAAGGCCTGCATGCCCTTCGGCCGCTTGAGAGCCTGGCAGTGCACGCGGGCACCCTCGTAGGCGGTCTGGAAACCGCCGGCGCGCAGGCATGTGACGTGGAGGAGTACGTCTGTCATGCCATTGTCGGGAACGATGAACCCATATCCCTTCGAGGCGTCGAACCACTTGATTGCGCCAGCAATCTCGACGACCTCGACGCCATCGACCGCCTCACCCAAGCCCAAGGTCGGATCAATACCGGTGCCCTCGTGCATGTCTGGCGGCCCTTTCGAGGAATCCCCCATTTCTGAACCCCACTTCACTGTTAATATAACTGCCACATCTGCCGGTCCGCCTTCCGGTGCCACCCGATTTGCCCTCTCGAATGACACCTTCCCGCGTCGACGGCTGCACCATACCAGCCTGGACCGCGTCCACTGTGGCACATTCGCTGCACCAGGTCATCAAAGCTCGCGTCGACGGATAATGTCGCGTCTGATTTATCTATTGCTAACTTGTTGTTCTGACGTGACATTTATTGCCGCCTCACCGCACGTCGGAAAACCCTCTCACACCAACCTCTATCCTGTGGGTTGCCGACGGAAAGGTGCTCCGCGGACGGCACGTTCCCCTTACGCCCCTCTCTAAACTGCGCCCGATTCGCTGCGGGCGACCTTGCGCGAGCCTCACCGGAGCGGCTTGCGGGGCCGCGGATGGCCGCACTATGCTCAGCCCCGGCACGATCCGCCATCAGGCAGGTCGGACATCGTTCAGTGAGGAGGAAACATGCGGTATCTGCACACGATGGTGCGCGTCGCCGACGTCGACAAAAGCCTCGATTTCTACTGCAACAAACTCGGCATGAAGGAAGTGAAGCGCCGCGAGAGTCCGGAAGGGCGCTTCACGCTCATCTTCCTCGCGAGCTCCGATGACGAGGCCGCGGGCGCCAAATCGAACGCCCCGCTGCTCGAGCTCACCTACAATTGGGACCCGGAAGCCTATGGCGAGGGCCGGAATTTCGGACATCTGGCCTATGAGGTGGACGACATCTACGCCCTTTGTGAGCGCCTCCAGAAGGCCGGCGTGACCATCAATCGCCCGCCGCGTGATGGGCGCATGGCTTTCATCCGCTCACCCGACAACATCTCGATCGAGATCCTGCAGAAGGGCGAAGCGAAGGCGCCTGCCGAGCCCTGGAAGTCGGCACCGAACATCGGCAAGTGGTGAGCAGCGCTTTTCCCGGCCCCGACGTCAGGACTGAGGGGGGCCGGGTGGTCGTCGTCGGCGCCGGCCCTGCTGGCCTGACGGCGGCCGAGACGGTGGCCGCCGCAGGTCACCCCGTCACGATCATCGAACAGATGCCGAGTGCCGGCCGCAAGCTCCTCATGGCCGGACGCGGCGGCCTCAATCTCACACACAGCGAGCCCATCGAGAGCTTCCTGAGCCGCTACGGCAACGCTCGCGCGGCACTCGAGCCAGCCATCCGCGCCTTCCCACCGGAGGCGCTGGTGGCCTGGGCCCAGGCGCTGGGGCAGGAGACCTTCATCGGGACGAGCGGGCGCATTTTCCCGCGCACCATGAAGGCCTCGCCGCTGCTCCGTGCGTGGCTCCGGCATCTCACGGACCTTGGCGTGGAGCTGCGCCTGCGCCATCGCCTCGTGGATTTTCTGCCAACAGGCGGCGTAGTCGTCGCCGACGCCGAGGGCAAACGCGTGGAGATCAGCGCCGAGGCGGTAATCCTCGCACTCGGCGGTGCGAGTTGGCCGCGTCTCGGCTCGGACGGGCATTGGACGGCTCTCCTCGGAACAAAAGGCATCGAGGTCGTGCCTCTGGAGGCGGCCAACAGCGGCGTTGCCATTAGCTGGAGCCGCACGCTCGTCGAACGCCACGCAGGTGCACCCCTGAAGCGCATCGCCGTGAGTTGCGGCACAGCGACCAGCCGCGGCGAGGCGATCGTCACTACGAGCGGTCTCGAAGGCGGCGCCATCTATGCCCTCTCGACCGCCCTGCGCAGGGCGCTTCAAGATCATGGATCGGCCGCGCTCAACATCGATCTCCGACCTGACATCAGTGCCGAAGCGCTCGCCGAACGACTTGCATCAGCACGCAAGGGAGACACGCAGAGCAATATCCTGCGGAAAGCAGGACGGCTCTCACCGGCGGCAGTGGCGGTTCTCCGCGAAGGTGTCGCAAACCGCCTGCCGGGCGAACCAGCAGCACTTGCCGGCCTGATCAAGGCCGTCCCCCTCGTCGTCACCGGGCTCGGCGCTATCGAGAATGCCATATCGGCCGCAGGCGGCCTTTCGTGGCAGGAAATCAATGCCGATTTCATGCTGACGAAGCTGCCCGGGGTCTTCTGCGCGGGCGAAATGCTCGACTGGGAAGCACCGACCGGCGGCTACCTCCTGCAAGCCTGCTTCGCGAGCGGAAGGGCTGCGGCACACGGGGCATTGGCGCACCTTCAGGAGACTGCGCAAAGGGCCTCGGTGGGCTGAAGCAGCGTTGCGCGCGTGCAACCTATGACTTGCCAGCGCGCCACTTTGCCTTTATTTCATGGGAGCACAATGCATGAACGGGATGATCGCCGGCTGCATTGTGCCGCAAGAGCATCTGGATCGGAGGCATACGCTCTGTCCGGATACGTCGTGCGGCCTCGAACGCGTTGTGTAGACGCGATACAAGAAAACAAAGAATGAGGGCCGTCATGGCTGCCGAGCGCGTACAAAGTTTGCAGGACACTTTTCTCAATTACGTGCGCAAGAACAAGACGCCGCTCACCATATTCCTGGTCAATGGCGTGAAATTGCAGGGCATCGTCACATGGTTTGACAATTTCTGCGTTCTGCTCCGGCGCGACGGGCATTCGCAGCTCGTCTACAAGCATGCGATTTCCACGATCATGCCCGGGCAGCCGGTCCATTTGATGGATGTGGATCCGGCCGAAGGGCAGTAAGGCCAGGATCAGCCGATCACGGTGCACGATAAAATACCGAAGCCTGAGCCACGGCGTCGCCGCCGGAGCGCCGATCCCGTTTTGCCCCCGCCCATGCGCGCCCTCGTGCTGGTGCCGGTGCTGGGTGCCGATCGCGCGCAACGTATCGATCACGCGCGTGGCGATCCGCGTCATGCGCCCGTGCCGCGCGCGAATACCGATCGTCTCGAGGAGGCTGTCGGCCTCGCCCAGGCCATCGATCTCGATGTCGCCGGCGGCATTGTCGTGCCGGTGCCGCAGCCGCGCCCCGCGACGCTGTTTGGCAGCGGCAAGGTGGAAGAGATCAAGAGCGAAATCGAAGAGCGCGAAACGGGCCTCGTCATCGTCGATCACGCCATCAGTCCCGTGCAGCAGCGCAATCTCGAACGCGCTTGGAACGTCAAGGTCATCGACCGCACAGGCCTCATTCTCGAGATCTTCGGGCGCCGTGCGCGTACGCGAGAGGGCCGCCTGCAGGTCGAACTCGCGCACTTGAGCTACCAGAAGAGCCGGCTCGTCCGCTCCTGGACCCATCTTGAGCGCCAGCGCGGCGGCGGCGGCTTCCTTGGTGGTCCCGGCGAACGCCAGCTCGAACTCGACCGGCGTATGCTGCAGGACCGCATCGATGCACTGAAGAAGGATCTCGAAGGTGTCGTGCGCACGCGCGCGCTCCATCGCGCCGGTCGCGCCAAGGTGCCCTATCCCGTCGTCGCCATCGTCGGCTACACGAACGCCGGCAAGTCGACGCTTTTCAATCGCGTCACGGGCGCGGGCGTCATGGCCAAGGATCAGGTGTTTGCAACACTCGATCCGACCATGCGCGAGGTGGCGCTGCCGAGCGGCCGGCGGATCATTCTTTCCGATACTGTCGGGTTCATCTCCAACCTGCCGACGACGCTGGTCGCGGCGTTCCGCGCAACCCTCGAAGAGGTCGTCGGCGCGGATCTTATCGCACATGTCCGCGACATCTCGCGACCGGATACGGATGCACAGGCCCGCGACGTCGAGGGCGTGCTCCGCGATCTCGGTATCGATCCGCAAGCGGCCGGCAGCCCGGTCATCGAGGTGTGGAACAAGATTGACCGGCTCGATCCCGATGCGCGGGAGGAGCTGGCGAACGACGCCGCCCGCTGTGACCGCTCATGCATCCCCGTATCGGCTGTCACGGGGGAAGGCATCGCCGAATTGTTGGCTGTAATCGATAGCCGGCTCGGCGCCCGCGACGACGACGTTCATGTCCTCATCGAACCGGGCCAAGGGCGCCTTCTGAGCTGGATCCACGCCAATGCCCAGGTCCTTGATCAGGCCAGTGGTGACGATGGGCATATCGATCTTCACGTGCGGATCGCAGCCGAGAAGCGGGGCCAGCTCGACCGGCAGATGAAGCTCGCCGCCCGCGGCAAACCCGTTGACCGGGCGCCCTGATCCGAATGCGCTCCCACACGTTGCATGAACGAACTCGCGCCGCCGGCTACCGTCGCCGGGCCTGCACAATTTTCGCGTATTCACTGCTGGACTGCTCCACGTCGCCATGGCACGTCGAGCCGGAATCCTAACGAGGCCGATTTTCACAATGAGTATGCTCCGGGGGCTTTACGATTGGACGATGAGCATGGCGGCGCACCCACGAGCGCCGCTTTTGTTGTTTTTCGTCGCCTTCATCGAGAGTTCGTTCTTCCCGATCCCGCCGCACGTCATGCTCATCCCGATGATCATGGCGGCCCCAACCCGCGCATGGTGGCTCGCGACCATAACGACGGTCGGCTCCGTGCTCGGTGGCATCGCGGGCTACGCGATCGGCTTTTTCCTCTACGAGTCCGTCGGTCGATGGTTGCTCGATCTCTACGGATACGCCGACAAGTTCGCGACCTTTGCCAGGTGGTATAACGAGTACGGCGCCTGGATCGTCTACATCGGCGGTGTCTCGCCCTTTCCCTACAAGGTCATCACTATTGCGAGCGGCGTGACGCAGCTCGATTTCTGGATCTTCACGATAGCCAGCATCCTCGCCCGAGGCACGGTGTTCTTCGGTATTGCGGTCCTGCTGTACTGGTTCGGTCCCCCGATCCGCCGCTTCATCGAAGAGCGCCTCGCGCTCGTGGCGACGACGTTCCTCGTTCTGCTGTTCGGCGGCTTTGCGGCAATCCGGATGTTTGTCTGAGTGTGAAGTTGAGCTAAGAGTGCGCCCATGCACCAGCGCCCGACATCTGCCACCGCCGATCCAGCCTACAAGGCCGGCGCGGGCGCGCTCATGCTCGCCATTGCGGCGATCGTCGCGGCATACGGCTTCGAGTATATCGGCGGGTACCCGCCTTGCCCGCTCTGCCTCATGCAGCGCTATGCCTACTTCGCCGGTATTCCACTGCTGTTCGGCGCACTCGTGCTGCTGGCCTCCGAACGTGCCGGCTGGGCCGCCGCCCTGTTCGGCATCGTTGCTTTCGCCTTCCTCGCCAATGCGGGGCTCGGCATCTATCACGCCGGCGCCGAATGGAAATTCTGGCCCGGACCGGATACCTGCGCGTCCGTCTCGCAAACGCTGGGCGGCGGATCGGGTGGCCTGCTGCAGCAGCTCGAGACGACCCGCGTCATCCGCTGCGATGAGGCGCCATGGTCGTTCCTCGGCCTCTCCTTTGCCGGCTGGAATGTCGTGATCTCGTTGCTGATCGCCATCGCCGCCGTGCAGGCCGCGTTCGCCGCATCGGCCGCGAACATGCGGCGGCGGATGTCGGAGGTTTAGTCGCGTCTTCGACGCGATGGGGGCTAAGCCCCCAAACCCCCACAGGGAGGGGCACCCTCCCTGACCCACCCGTTTTTATGACCTGGAGCGCATTGAGACCTCGCAGCCCGCGGCAAGTAAACAAAAGACGGGGGTTTGGGGGTGACCCCCAAGCGGGTTACAGGGCCCGCGGCCCTGTTCGCGCCGCAGGCGCAACCGCCAGAACTTGCATCCACGCCCGGCACCTGCCATGCAGTGCCCGACACCAAACTGACGGACGAAGACGATGCAGGACACGGTCAAAGAGAAGGCCCAGGCTTCAACCTCGCGCAAATCCTCCAACCTGATCGCGGGCGCGACGGGCGACTGGGAGGTCATCGTGGGCATGGAGGTCCACGCCCAGGTCGCGAGCAAGGCCAAGCTCTTCTCGGGGGCCTCGACCGCTTTCGGCGGCGAGCCGAACGACCACGTCAGCCTGGTCGATGCGGCCATGCCGGGGATGCTGCCGGTCATCAACGAGGAATGCATCGCGCAGGCCGTCCGCACGGGCCTCGGCCTCAAGGCCGCGATCAATCTCGACAGCGTGTTCGATCGCAAGAACTACTTCTATCCGGACTTGCCGCAGGGCTATCAGATCAGCCAGTACAAGAGCCCGATCGTCGGCGAAGGCGAGGTCGAGATCGAGGTCGACGGCGAAGCGAAGACCGTCGGCATCGAGCGCCTGCATCTGGAGCAGGACGCGGGCAAGTCGATCCACGACCAGCACCCGGACTACTCCTACGTCGATTTGAACCGCTCCGGCGTCGCGCTCATGGAGATCGTGTCGCGTCCTGATCTGCGCTCGTCGAAGGAAGCACAGGCGTACGTCACGAAGCTGCGCACGATCCTGCGCTATCTCGGCACGTGCGACGGTGACATGGAGAAGGGCAATCTGCGCGCCGACGTGAACGTCTCCGTGCGCCGTCCGGGCGAGCCGCTCGGCACACGCTGTGAGATCAAGAACGTGAACTCCATCCGCTTCATCGGCCAGTCGGTCGAGGCGGAGGCGCGCCGCCAGATCGGTATTCTGGAAGATGGCGGCAAGATCGACCAGGAGACGCGCCTCTTCGATGCCGCGAAGGGCGAGACGCGTTCCATGCGCTCGAAGGAAGAGGCCCACGACTATCGCTACTTCCCCGATCCCGATCTGCTGCCGCTCGAGCTGACGCAGAGCTGGGTCGATGGTCTCGCGAAGGATCTGCCCGAGCTGCCGGACGAGAAGCGCGCGCGCTTCATGAGGGACTATGGTCTCTCCGCGTACGACGCGAGCGTGCTCGTCGCCGAGCGCGAGAGTGCGGACTTCTTCGAGGCCGTTACCAAGGGCACGGACGGCAAGCTCGCCGCTAACTGGGTGATCAACGAACTGTTCGGCCGCCTGAATAAGGAAGGAAAGGAGATCGGTGCTTCGCCGATTTCAGCCGCTCAGCTCGGCGGGCTCGTGCGCCTTGTGGTGGATGGCACGATCTCCGGCAAGATCGCGAAGGACCTCTTCGAGATCCTCTGGACGGAAGGCGGCGATCCGGCCGAGATCGTCGAGAAGCGCGGCATGCGTCAGGTCACGGACACCGGCGCGATCGAAGCCGCCGTCGATGCGATCATCGCCGCGAACCCGGACAAGGTCGAGCAGGTCAAGGCCAAGCCATCCATGCTCGGCTGGTTCGTCGGTCAGGTCATGAAGCAGTCCGGCGGCAAGGCCAATCCGCAGGCCGTGAACGATATTCTCAAGACCAAGCTCGGCATCTGAGCCGGCCGCTCTCTTACGAAACCTTACGTTTCGGGGGCCTTGAAAGCCCCCGGAGCCGTCCTAAATCCATGGGTGTGCACGCCGCCAAGCGGGTGCGCGACGTAGTGCCTGGCCCGATGGGCAGGCGCAGATGACCAGTCGCTTCCTATGGAGGACTACACCTATGCGACCTTTCGATTTTGCCCCCCTCTATCGTTCAACCGTTGGTTTCGACCGCCTGTTCCAGCTTCTGGATGGCGGCATTGAGGGCGAGGCTAGCACCTACCCCCCGTACAACATCGAGCGGACCGCCGATAACAAGTATCGGATCACCATGGCCGTCGCCGGCTTCACCAAGGATGAGATCGACATCCAGGTGAAAGAGCAGTCTCTCACCGTGAAGGGCGAGAAGAAGGCCGACGACAAGGAGCGCCAGTACCTCCACCGCGGCATCGCGACCCGCGCCTTCGAGCGCCGGTTCCAGCTTGCCGATCATGTCGAGGTGACCGGCGCCGACCTTCAGGACGGCCTGCTCCATCTCGACCTCGTGCGCAACGTGCCGGAGCGGCTGAAGCCGCGTTCTGTCCAGATCGGCAACGGCGCGACGAAGCAGATCGAGGCCCACGTCTAATCGTTTGGACCTCGTATCAGGTAACGCGTAAGCGTGAGTGATGTGCTCCCCCTCCCACTGCCCCGGGAGGGGGAGTTTTCATTTTGCTGGCGGCGTTGTCATGGTCGCGCTTTCAGGGCCTTCGCCCCACGCCCAATCGGGGGACACCCCCGAACCCCCGTCTTTTATAAACTTATTCCGCCGGCGTGCGCTCGGCGCGCAAAGCAGCCAGCGCCTCGGCAAGCGAGCCCGGACGGGCGCCGCTGTCCAATGACGGCGGCATAAGTTCCGCGTCGTGCTTGTTGCGCGTGAGTAGCGCGCGTGCGCTCGAGATCTGATCGCCCAGCGTCGGGGCGAGCGAGGTGACGACATCGTCGGCATTGGCCAATGTTGGCACATACTCTTCTTCGACCTCGACCGGTTCGACCCACAGCCCGAACTCGGTATTGAGTGCGTTCAAGAACGCCTCGACGAGGTCGAGCAGCGCGCCGAGCTCGATACGGCCCGCAACGAGGAAGCCGTCACCGATCTCGAAGATCGTGACCGGCATGAGCGCACCACTGTCACCCGCGATCAAACCGCGTGCACGCAGATAGGCGAGGCGATCGGCACCCGTATTGAAGGCGTACCCAGCAGGATCACCGTACTCGGCGACAGCATCGAGCAACACAGTGGTGCCGCTGGTGAATGGGTCGAGCAGCAGCCGCAGTGGGCCGCGTCCGCGCGGCAGTTCGGACACCCGCCGGCGTGCCTGAAGGATATGCGCGATCAGTGAAGCTTCGAGCCCGCGTACCTGAGTGACAAACCGGATGAAACGCGCGACACGCGTGCGCAGGCGCCGCGGCCCCATGGTCGGCGTCGGTTCGGTGACCTCGAGCGACAGGCTCGTGAGCTGCTCGCCAGCGGCGAGCGCCGCGTCGAGGTGCTCGACAAGCCAGTAGAGGCGCGGATCCAGGTCTTGCCTGCGGCAGTGCATTGCGATCGTTCCGATGTCGCGAACGGAGCAGAAAAGTAAATAATTGATTCGGTGCCTGAATGTGTGGCGCCCCCCAAAGTGCCAACGGCTACATTGAACCGTGATAGGTTTTACTTCCTGCCGTTGCAGTTCGGCCCGCATCCGGCGGCTGCAGTTGCACCCACAGCACAACTGACCGGTCATTAAAAAACGGGGGGCGGGCCACCACGGACGAGCGCCAGCGGCATGACCGCCGGGGGCATAGCAACACGGCTGAAGGCGACAGCGCCCCGTCCCAGCAGCCCGCGGCACTGAAAGAAGGCGACACTGTTGGCGCCGGAGGCGCGATCTATGCGACCCGATAGCGCTCGATCACTTTCGGATCCGGCATACATCCGATTCCTGGCAAATCCGGAATGACGAGTTGACCTTTCTGCGGACGCGGCATGCTCTCGTCGATGACCGCTTCCTGGCTGATGTAGAGGTACTCGAACAGACCGACTTCGGAGCGCGCTGCAGCGAGTTGCAGCGTCGCCCAATAGCCGGGACCGAAGTACGGCGAGTGCGGCATGAGCGTTCGCCCCGCCGTTGCGGCGAGATCGCAAATCTTGAGGCACTCACTGAGGCCACCGACCTTCGTCACGCTCGGCTGGGCGTAGGTGACGGCGGGGATCAGCCGCGAAAATTCGACGGCCGTGCAAGCGTTCTCTCCCGCCGAGATGGCGATGCCGAAGCGTCCAAGAGATTGCAACGCCTCCCAATCCTCGGGCGGGAAGATCGGCTCCTCGAGCCAGAAGAGATCGATCTCCTTCAGGAAAGGCATGATCGAAACAGCTTCTGCTAGATCCCAGTTGCAGTTGATGTCCGTCGTCAGGCGCACCTTCGGCCCCGCACCTTTGCGGCCGGCGCCGATGGTTTCGCGCGCAATCTCGTGCAGCTTGACGTCGGTGTAGCCCTCGCCCGCGGCTTGCGCCGAGAATTTCTCGACGAGCGCGGCATCGCCATAGCGCATGAGGCTCGCATAGGCCGTGATGCTCTCGCGCTGGCGTCCGCCCATGAGGTCAGCGACGCACTTGCCGGCGCGCTTCCCGGCGAGATCCCAGAGCGCGATATCGAGGCCGGAAATCCCGAAGATCGTGATGCCGTAGCGACCGTGCAGATGAAGTCGCTTCTGCAGCGCGAGATTGACGGCGCTGGGATCGTCAGCGTCCTGCCCCACGACGACCGGCGCGATCATGTCCCGCACGACGGCGGCAACCGAGGCAGCGCAGAAATAGCCGAAGGCCTCACCCCAGCCGACCAGTCCATCATCGGTCGTCACCTTGACGAGCACGATCTCGAGGCTCGTCCATTTGGTCGGCATGAGCCCGACACCCGAGCTGCCGTCGGAGAACGGGATCTTGAGCACGATCGGCTCGACGGATGTGATCCGGGACATGGGACGCTCCCCCCTGTTCGTTGTCGAGGGATTACAGCATTGCTTGCATGGTTCTGTCACGCCGAAGTGCGCGGCGATCAGGGCCCCTGCACGAGATCGCGCCCGGCCGCGTACTTCACGAGTGCCTCGATGCGCTCATCGATCGCCGGATGCGTCGCGAGCAGCCCAGTGATCCGGTTCTGCAGCGGGTTCTCGATGAAGAAGGCCTCCATGCGCGAGGGCACATCGAACGAGGCGTTCCGTTCGATCTTGCGCAGTGCGGAAATCATGGCATCGGGGTTCTTCGTCAGCTCGACCGAGCCTGCATCGGCCAGATACTCGCGCGAGCGCGAGAGCGCAAAGCGGATCAGCGTCGAGATACCCCAGGAAATGAGGATGATCGCGACGGCGATCAATATGGCGATAATGGCCGCACCGCCGCCGCTGCTGCCGCCCCCGCCACCACTGCGTCCACCACCACCGCCGCGATAGCGATCATCGTCCTGGCTACTCGTCGGCGCACCCTGCCAGGGGCTGCGATCGTCGGGATCGGGCATCGGCCGCGGCGTCGGTGACCAACCATAGGGAAAATCCCAGCGCCGGATGAGCATGTCCCCGATGAAGCCGAAGATGCCCGCGAAGATCACCGCGATCACCATGAGCTGCGTGTCGCGATTGCGGATGTGCGTGAGCTCGTGCGCAAGCACAGCCTCGACTTCGGCGGGCTCCAGCCGCTCGATGAGGCCGCGCGTCACGGCAATCGTATAATCCCCCTCACGCAGGCCCGCAGCATAGGCATTGAGCGCCGGCGTCTCGATGATTTCGAGTCGGGGCATGGTTATGCCCCGCGAGATGCAGAGGTTTTCGAGCATATTGTAGAGCTCGGGCGCCTCCTTGCGCGTGACGCCATGTGCACCCGTCGCCGAGCGGATCATGGCGCGATAACCGAAGAATGCGATCACGAACCAGCCTGCCGCGATGAGCATGGCGAACGGCCACGTCGACCAGAACTGCTCGCCCGCGGCCCTGAAGATGTATTCGAGATCGCCGCCGCTGAACGCATTCACGATCAGCAGCACCGAGAACTGCAGCGCGTGCAGAAGGACGATGAAACCCGCGAGCAGGATCACGGACCGGATGCGGTTCGCGCGGATGTGCGAGTAGAGGCCGTAGGCGCCCATAGCTCAATCCTACCTACGGGAGATCCAGCGCCTAGAACTGCACTTTCGGTGCGTCCTTCGTGGCAGCGCGCTCGCCCTCGTCGAGATTGAAGAAATCCTCGCGCATGAAGCCGAGCATGTTGGCGAACAGCACGGCAGGGAAGCTCTCACGCTTGGTGTTGTACTCGGCGACGACATTGTTGAAGAAGCGGCGCGCGGCGGCGAGCTTGTTCTCGATGTCACCGAGCTCGGTCTGGAGCTGCTGGAAGTTCGCGTTGGCCTTGAGATCGGGATAGGCCTCGGAGAGGGCGAAGAGCTGGCGGAGCATTCCCGTCAACACGTTCTCCGCCTGAGCCTGGGCCGCGGGGCCACTGGCGGCGACAGCGGCATTGCGCGCCTTGATGACGTTCTCGAGCGTCTCACGCTCGTGGCTCGCGTACCCCTTCACGGTCTCGACGAGGTTCGGGACCAGGTCATGGCGCTGCTTGAGTTGCACATCGACGTCGGCGAAGGCCTGGCGCACGCGCTGGCGCAGGCCGACCAGGCCGTTGTAGGTCGCGATGGCGAGCAGCACGACGGCTGCGACAATGCCGAGCAGAACCCACGCGGTCGTACTCATGAGCGCCTCCTTTGACTGGGCTCGTTGGTCGGCGCGGACTATATCGAAGAACTTCTCGCGTGTAGAGAGTTTCCGTCCCCGACATCAGAGGGGGCGGTTCAGCGCGAGCTGGTCTGGATCGGGCGCGGCTGCATGGCGGCGCTTTGCTGGGCCCTGCTGTTCAGGCGATCAAGCCCCACGGCGCTGCCGGTGAACTGTTGCGACCACATCAAGGCCGCAGCATGTGGCGTCGGGCGGAAGCGGAGCGGGAGGCCCGCAACAGGCTGGTCGATCATCTCGAGTGCGCGGGCGACATCGGGCCTTACGAAGTTGGCCAGCAAAGGCTCGTCGGCCCGCTCGGTGAGCAACGGTGCAATCGGGAACGGGCGATAGCTCAGCTCGTCATCGTGATCGTCGTCGTACTCGGTAGCCGAGACCCAGCGCAGCTCATGCCCCGTCTGGCCCCAGCCAAAGCGGCCGGCGGGCGAAGGCTGCATTCCAAGGGGCGATGTCCCACCGGCATCGAGAGATGCCACCTGCTGTCTCGGCACGCTCGCGTGCGCCTCACGAATACCGAGGGCGTCCGCGGCGAGGCTGGCGATCGTCGTCGGCGGGCGCGTGGCGGGCTTCGGCGGTGCCAGCAGACGCGGCTCCGGCATCATGCTCGCCTGGCGTGCGAGATTATGAAGCTGCGCACGATCCTGTGTACTCGGCCCCGCAACGGCGAGGCGTGGCGTCTCCGCAAGAGACGGCGTTGCGGGTGCCCGAGGCGGCGCGGACTGCTGCCACGCGGAGCTTGCAGGCGCACGTGTCGGCTCCGCAGCACGCAAGCTCGCCGGCGTGGCGGCTGGCGGCTGGGCTGCAGCGACGACCGTCGGCGTTCCACCACGGCGGAGGTTCAGGAAAGCACCGATTTCACCACCCGCGCTCGCAAGACGACTGCGCGCGGCGCGGCCGTCCTCGCTCGTGAGAGGACCTCCATCGGCCGGCATGTGTTGCGTGCGTCCGCTCGGGAAGAGCAGTGCGAGTTCCTGGCGTGGCAGGCGCGGCCATGCGCGCACACGGGCCGTGTCGACATGAACGAATGGGATCGCGGACAATGGATAGTAGCCGACGCCACCGCGTTCGCGGATCAGTGCGGAATAGCGCAGGCGCTGGATCGGCACGTCCGGGAAATGGACGTCGGCGGCTTTGCCGTTGATGTGCTGGCTGTTATCCGCCTGCCCGCCGCGCGTCTTTTTGAGCATGCTGTTCGTGCCGCGGGAGCGGAAACCCGAGATCACATGAATGGGCGCGCGCGAGCCGAGCTCGGCGTGCATCTCCCAGAGGAGATCGACGAGTTCGGGATCCATGGTCGTCGGCTCGTTCTTGCGCCAGTCGCGCAGAACCCAGTTGACCCGCTCCATTGCCGAGGGAACGAATTTGCCGTCTCGTTTGTAGGTAACGGTGACGGTCTCTTTGGTGTGGATGTTGTAGAGGGAGATCGTGCGCTCGCCAGCGCGGCTCGCGTCGACCGTGCTCGCGCCGACGGCGCCGGCGACGGCGCACGCAGCGATTCCGGTCAATAGCTTCGAGAGCGACCTGCGCAAGAACCTTCCCCCGAACGTGCGCCCCTTCCTTCGGCCCTTCCGCTCGCGCGGCGACCGATCCCCCGGGATCGCACCTTCCATTCCAAGACTTGCATCGGCCTGATGCGGCCGACGGACAAAGCGTTAACCCAGCCCGATTAACCAACCATGACGCCTTGGCCCGGCGATCCCACGGCGCCCGTGTGGCGAATTCGTGACATGCCAGCCCCAAGAGCTTCAGTTTGCTGCCAAAAGGAATGTGTCGAGCGCCGCGAGAACGGCCTTGGGCGCTTCCTCGGCAAGATAGTGCCCGCTCGGGACGGCATGGCCGCCGACACTTCCTGTTGCGTATTGGCGCCAGATGGCGAGCGGATCGTACCAGACGCCGATCTTGCCCCGCTCGCCCCAGAGCACGAGCAGGTCGCAGGTCACTTTCTGGCCGGCCGTGCGGCTCTCCCGATCATGCACGAGATCGACGGTCGTTGCTGCGCGATAGTCCTCGCACATGCCGCGGATCATCTCGGGGTCGCGCACATGGGCGAGATAGTCGGCGAGGGCATCGGGCGCAAAGAAGTCCCGCCCCTTGGGTTCGCGCGCTGTATGCGAGAAGAACCATTCGTCCGGCGTTGAATTGATCAGCGTCTCGGGGAATGGATGCGGCTGAGCGAACCAGAACCAGTGGTAGTAGCCGAGCCCGAATGCCATGTCGGCGCGTTCGAAGTGCTCGATGGTCGGGATGATGTCGAGGAGCGCCAAGCGCTGCACCGCCTGCGGATAGTCGATCGCGAGGCGATGTGCGACGCGCGCACCGCGATCGTGCGCGACGACCTGGAATTTCTCGAAGCCGAGCGCCGCCATCAGTTCGATCATGTCGCGCGCCATCTCGCGCTTGGCATAGGGGGCGTGATCCGACGTGGCGGGCGGCTTGTGTGATCCGCCGTAGCCCCGCAGATCCGGGCAGACGACCGTAAAGCGCTGCGCGAGCACGGGCGCCACCTTGTGCCACATGGCGTGCGTCTGCGGATTGCCGTGGAGGAGCAGCAGCGGCGGACCGCTGCCACCATGGCGCAAGCGCATGTCGCCGTCGCGCACACGAACTTTGGTCAGCGTGAAACCGTCGAAGAACATGGGATCTCCCGGAAGTCTGAAGCCGGCGCTCAGCTCACGCCGATGCTGTCGGATTTGAATGCCGGCTCGATCAGAGCCGTCATGCTTGCGAGCGCGCTCGCAAAGAGCGGATCGGATTTTGAAAGCGGTGCGAGCAGCCGCGCCGCCTCGGCACTGAGTGCGGACCGGATTTCACTCCGCACAGGCCATGGACCACGTCCAGCCATACGCGCAATCTCTTTCGTGATCGGCGCGGCGTGCACTTTCTGTATGGCTTGCAACGTGGCCGCCGTCTCCTGCGCCACGGCTTCCAAGATGGCCTGGTCGGCGGCCGTGAGCGCCTGCCACTGCGCAAGGGGAATTCTCAGCGAGATCACCCGACTCGTGCCCGCGAGACTTCCCGATGCCCAACTGATCCCACCTTTCCATCGGCGCGCCATCTCAAGGCCAACAGAACTGTCATGCGTCTCGAAAGCATCAATATCGCCGGCTTCGAATGCTGAAACCAGTTTCGCGGTCAGCAGCAACGTCGGCTCTGCCCCGAGCATGCGCAGCGGCTCGTGAATAGCCATCGGCGCAGAGATGCGCACGCCGCTGAAGTCGCGTGGCAGACTGAAAGACTGGTGAGCCCACACATGCGCGTCCGCGCGATTGAGCCGGGCGATCAGCAGAGGCTTATAACCCGAGCTTGCGGCGGATTGATCCCACAGGGCCTGCCCACCCATGCCTCTGAGCCACGTCGTTGCATCGAAGGCGCCGGCGCTCGCGCAGAACGGACTGCCACCCAGCAGAAGGGACAGGGGATCGCGATCGGCGAACGCGTCCTCGCTGGCAAGTATCAGGCTGCTACCGGTTTCCGCGTCCTCATGGCCCGCGGATGCCATCTGCAGAACGAGCCTGCCGCCGCTCGCGAGCTGCAACCGCTCACTCAACATGATCAACGGATCGGCGAGCGCTGTGGCGACCCCATCGTGCGCGCGCACGAGCCCCAGAACACCGCCGCTTGCTGCCGCGTGCGCGCGCCCGCCCGCAATTGGCGAGAGCGCTGCAGTACCGGCTGCGGCGCTGCCTGAGAGCTGAAGAAAAATGCGGCGATCGATCATGGCCATCCCCAGGTGAACCCCCAGGAAGATGACCACAGTCGACCGCCGCACTCAAGGCGTCGTCGGGCGTGGCTGAGCCGCGCTTACTTCACGTCGGCCGCGACCTTCATGGACGTGATTTTGTCGGGGTTCTGGACAGGCTCGCCACGCTTGATCTTGTCGACGTTGTCCATGCCTTCGATGACCTGTCCCCAGACCGTATACTGGCGATCGAGGAAGCTCGCATCGTCGAACACGATAAAGAACTGGCTGTTGGCGCTGTCGGGATTCTGGGCGCGCGCCATGGAGCAGATGCCGCGCACGTGCGGCTCGGCATTGAACTCCTGCTTGAGGTTCGGGTGCTTCGAGCCGCCGGTGCCGGTGCCGTGCGGGCAGCCGACCTGCGCCATGAAGCCATCGATTACTCGATGGAAGACGATGCCGTCATAAAAACCTTCACGCGCCAGCGTCTTGATGCGCTCGACATGCTTCGGCGCGAGATCGGGGCGCAACTGGATGACGACCTGACCTTTGGTCGTGTCCATGATGATGGTGTTCTCGGGATCTTTGATATCGGCCATGACTGGCTCCTTTGTACTCGGTTTCCAGATTGCGGGAGGCGGCGCGCGCTCAGCGCTTCACGTCGCCGAGGATATAGACCTTCTGCATAACGTCGGGCTTGGCCGGCGGTTCGCCCTTGGCGATCTTGTCGACGTTCTCCATGCCCTCCACGACTTCGCCCCAGAGCGTGTACTGCCCGGTCAGGCTGCGGCAGCCCGTGCCGAAGCAGATGAAGAACTGGCTGTTTGCGGTATTCGGGTCGTTCGTGCGCGCCGCGCCGACGCTGCCGCGCTTGTAGACTTCCTGGCTGAACTCCGCCGGCAGATTGCCGAGCTTGGAGCCACCCATGCCGGTACCGGTCGGATCGCCTGTCTGGGCCATGAAGCCCGCGATCACGCGATGGAATTTATGATTGTTGTAGAAGCCCTGCCGCGCGAGCGTCTTCACGCGCTCGACGTGCTTCGGCGCGAGATCGGGGCGGAGCTTGATCACCACCGGACCGTCCTTGAGCTCGATGACCAGCGTATTCTGCGGATCGAGCTTGCCGCCCTGCGCGTGCACCGGACCGACGGCCGCGATCAGGGTCATGATAAAGCTTGCAATGAGCGTTCTCACGAACGTGAACTCCTTAGAGCTGCTTCTATTGGATGGCGTGCGGCTGAATTCGCTACTTGCTCGCCGCCTTGGCCTTGAGCGCACGGGCTACATCACGCGAAACGAACGGCTTGACGTCGCCACCCATGAGCGCGATCTGGCGTACCAGCGTGGCCGTGATGTGGCGTACATCCGGGCTTGCAGGCAGGAACACCGTATCGATGTCCTCCGCGATTGCCCCATTCATGCCCGACATCTGCATCTCGTAGTCGAAGTCGGTGGCGTCGCGCAGACCGCGGAAGATCGCCCGCGCTCCGGCCTCGCGCGCCGCGTCAACGACGAGACCGTCGAAGGTCACGACCTCGATGGTGGCACCGAATTCCTTGGCCGCACCGCGCGTTTCGGCCTTCAGCATCGCTGTACGTTCTGCGACCGAGAAGAGCGGTGTCTTACCGGGATGAATACCGATCCCGATGACGAGTTTGTCGACGAGGGCCAGTGCCCGGCGCATGACGTCGACGTGACCGAGCGTCACGGGATCGAAGGAGCCGGAATAAAAGCCAATGCGGGTCATGCAGTCCTCAGCTCATGCTTCGTGCGTTATGTCGGCCGGCGGAGTGTCGCGAGCACGGCGCCACCGGCAAGCAACAGTCCACCCGAGATGCCGTTGAGCGCGCGCGTGTGACGATCTGCGAACACGGTGCGGACCTTGGCCACGAGAAACGTGTAGGTGATATCGACTGCCGCGAGCGTCACGATGAACACCAAGGCGAGTACCGCGAGCTGCGGTCCAGGAGCCTGCGAGGGATCGAGAAACTGCGGCAGGAAGGCACCCAGGAACAGCAGCACCTTCGGATTCGAGAGGCTGACGATCAGTCCATTGAGATAAAGCGAGCTGCTATTGCGCGTGCGCGCGGCCTGCACGGGTGGTGCTGTGTAGGATGTGTAGAGCTGCCGCGCCCCGAGATAGATGAGATAGGCCGCACCCAGCCAGCGGATCACGTCGAACCAATCCGACATCAGCACCATTACGGAGTTCATGCCGAGCGCCGCGATGATGACCAGCGTCGAGAAACCGGTCGTCGAACCGGCCAGCGTCCAAAGGCCACCCTTCAGCCCGTGCGCCGTCGTATTGGCGATGATGAGGCTCATGTTGGGCCCCGGCGTGATCGCCAGAAAGATGCAGGCGACGACGAACGCCGCGAGTATGCCCATGCTCATGGTCAGACTGCCCACCAAAAACCGCGTCAGCGCGGCCGCCGCTTTGCTATATAGGGGGAGCGCGCGGCTGTCACGGCCCGCCAGCACAAGAGCCACAAACCACCATGCGGGCAGCAGAATTCCAGATCATCGCCGTCCGTACGTCCGATGACCTCACGGCAACGATCGCGTTGTTTCGCGCCTACGCCACCTCCCTCGGTGTCGATCTCGCCTACCAGGACTTCGAGGCCGAGCTTGCCGCCATGCCTGGGAAATATGCCCCGCCCACAGGCGAGCTTCTGCTCGCAAGGGGCGCCGATGGCGCGCCGCTCGGCTGCGTCGGCCTGCGGCCCGTCGATCCCGATGGCTACTGCGAGATGAAGCGGCTCTATGTTTCGCCCGGCGCCCGCGGCATGGGTCTCGGCCGGGCGCTGGTCGAAGCCGTGCTCGATGCGGCGACGCGCCTCGGCTTCCGCGAGCTTCGCCTCGACACATTGCCCGACATGAGCGACGCGCAAGCGCTCTATGCGCGTATGGGTTTCGTGCGGATCGCGCCATACTACGACACGCCGATCGCCGGCACCGTGTTCATGGCGCGTCGGCTCTGAGCGCCTAGACAGGAGAGCCGTGCCGCCGGATGGCATAGAGATGATCGACGGGGCCGTTACCCTTGCCGATCGGATTCTTCGCGCCGTGCACGATCGCATCCTGGATGAAAGCCTTTGCGCGCCGCACGGCATCGTCGAGCTTGTCGCCGGTCGCGAGAAATGCCGCAATGGCCGCCGAGAGCGTGCAGCCCGTGCCATGCGTATGACGCGTGTCGATCCGCGGTGCCGCAAGCCGGAGCGTCGGCCCCTGTCCATCGATCAGTAGATCGACCGCGTCGACGCTGCTTCCGTGCCCGCCCTTCATGAGCACGGCCTTGCAGGAGAAGCGGCGGCAGATTTCGCGCCCCTGATCTTCGATAGCCGCTTCGGTCTCGGCCATAGTCGTATCGAGCAGGCGCGCCGCCTCCGGCAGGTTCGGCGTGATCACGCGCGCGTGCGGCAGCAGCACATGGCGCACGGCATCGATGGCCTCTTCCTGGAGCAGCACATCGCCGCTCGTCGCCACCATCACAGGGTCGACGACCAGCGGAATTTCAGGAAACTCCTTCAGCGTCGATACAATGGCCTCGATCACGGCCGCCGTCGCGAGCATACCCGTCTTCGCCGCCCCGACATGAAGGTCGGTCATGACCGAGCGGATCTGCTGTTTGACGAACGATGGCTCGACGGGCAGCACGCCTTGCACGCCCTGCGTATTCTGTGCCGTCAGCGCGGTCAGCACGCTCGCGCCATAAACGCCGAGCGCCGTGAACGTCTTGAGATCGGCCTGGATACCCGCTCCGCCCGAGCTGTCGGAACCGGCAATGGTCAGCGCAATGGGAACCATGAGTTTTTGCCTCGCGCGGGGCGGCTACTGTCCAGCGCCCTTCTTCAGAATTTCGCCTTGCAGATCCTTGGGCGTTCCCCAAGCCTCGATCTCCGCCAGGAAGGGTACATTATCGATCAGCCATTGCCCGATCCATGCAATCGATCCCGTCAGGAACGCAATGCCCGTCAGGATCAGCAGTACGCCCATGATCTTCTCGACCTTACCCAGATGGGCGCGGAATCGTTGCATGAAGCCGAGGAATGGTCTTATGGCCACCGCCGCAAGAACGAACGGTATGCCGAGCCCGAGCGAATACACCGCGAGCATTTTGACGCCGAGGCCGAGGCTTCCTTCGCTAGCCGCCAAGGTCAGCACTGCTGCCAGGATCGGACCGATGCACGGCGTCCAGCCGAATGCGAAGGCGAGGCCCATGATGTAGGCGCCGATAAAGCTCGCGCCCTCAACGTTCGCCCGGTAGCGCGTATCGCTGTGCAGAAGTGGAATTTGGAACAGCCCGAGAAAGTGCAAGCCGAAGAGGATAATCACCACCCCGGCCACCATCGACAGCTCGTATTTGTAGGTCTGGATGAACTGGCCGAACATCGATGCGCCCGCGCCGAGACCGACGAATACGGTCGTAAAGCCGAGCACGAAGCAGAAGGACGCCAGCACGACCCGCATCCATGTCCGCCGGTCGATCTTACCCGAGCTCGACATCTGCTCGATGGACATGCCGCCGAGATAGCTGAGATAGGGCGGCACGAGCGGCAGCACGCAGGGCGAGAGAAAGCTCAAGACGCCCGCGAGCAGAATGCCAAAGTAGATGTACAGTTCCGCCAGCACGCCGTGCTCCCAATTGCGGGCGGCGCGCAGCCACCCGGCCACGAGACAGCAAGACGAACAGGGGCATCAAGTCAATCCCGCGCGCGGATTGGCCGCCCCTAGGTCGCGCTGCGAACAACGCGCACAGGGGCGGCCGGCACGTCCGCGATGACCTGCCGCGTGCGCAGATGACTGGCGACGAGATCCCAGATCGCGGGGCCTTCCGTGCTCTCGTTGATCGAGGCCCAGCCGGCGACCGTATAGACTGCGGCGGCCTCGATCAGCTCGCCGCTCTTCACGAGCCGCATGTCCGAAATGCGCTTGCCCATGGGTGCGTCCACATCGATCGTGAAGCTCATGCCGCCGACACGGACCATATCGCCGCCCTGCTGATAGTAGGGATCGGGATTGAAGAGATTGTCGGCCACATCCTCGAGGATGTTCTTGATCATGTCCCCCCGGAAGGGCAGGCGATAGACCTTCGGGTACGTGATGGCCGTGGCGTTGTACACATCGTCCCAGGTAATAGCCTGACCGGGGACGAGCGACGTGCCCCAGCGGAAGCCCGGCGAGAAGCAGATCTCGGCGTCGCGCTCCGCAAGCAGCGCCTCGCAGATGAGATCATCGAGTGAGCCCGAGAAGTTGCCGCGCCGATAGAGCAGCGTGTCCGTGCGCGCGAGCTCCGTCGAAAGCATCGCCTCGTGCGGCGCACGGATGTCGTCGATCAGACGCGCCATGTCCGGATCGGGCGTGATGACATCGGCGAGCACAGGCATGAGCGAGTAGCTGAAGTCTGCGATGCGCCCACCCTTCACATCGAGATCGAGGCGCGAGAGGAACTTGCCGTTCGATCCCGTGGCAATCAGCAGCGTGCTGCCAACGCGCTCGGGGCGCGGAATGGCATCGTGCGTGTGGGCGGTGAGGATGACATCGATCCCCTCGACACGGCCCGCAAGCTTGCGATCGACGTCGAAACCGTTGTGCGAGTTGAGCACCACGACCTCGGCTCCCGCCGCCCGGACGGCGGCAACATTGCGCCGGATTTCCTCCTCGCGGATGCCGAATGACCATGCCGGTATCATCCAGCGCGGATTGGCGATGGGCGTATAGGGAAATGCCTGGCCGATGACGCCGATGCGCACACCGCCCTTCTCGTAGATGCGCCAGGCCTTGAAAACCGGCTCATCGAAATCGTTGTCCATGATGTTGCCGGCGAGGAAGTCGAGCTTCGCCGAGCCACGTCCGTCCTTGTCACCGAACAACGTACTGACTTGTTTATGACCGAGCGTGAACTCCCAGTGCGCCGTCATGGCGTCGACGCCCAGTGCTTCGACAATACGCATCATATCGGCACCCTTCGTGTGGAGCGCCGTGAACGAGCCCTGCAGGGTATCGCCACCGTCGAGGAGCAATGTGCGCTCGGTGCCGCGTTCGGCGCGCACGGCCTTCACGAGTGTCGCCAGACGGTCCATGCCGCCGACGCGTCCATACTCCTTGGCGAGCGTGGCGTAATCCGTCGACGAAAGCATGTAGGCATCGGCCGAACCGGGTGCGATGCCGTAGTGGTTGAGGAATTCGCGATCGGTCAGATGGGGCGGCAGTCCGCGCACATCACCCACGCCGAGGTTGACCGAGGGTTCGCGGAAATAGACCGGACGGATCTGCGCGTGGCAGTCCGAGAAGTGCAGGATCGTCACCTGCCCCTTGGCGTCGAAGCGGAGAATGTCCTCCTGCCTCAAGCCGCGACGCAGTGTCTGGCCGAGCGCGGGCGCGCCGGGGCCTGCTGCGAGTGCCGCCGTCGCCAAGGCAATCTGCAGGAACTCCCGGCGGGAGTGCATGAACGGGCACCTACCTCTGCTGCGGACGGACGAAGGGCGGTCTGTGCGTGCACAGCCGCCCTTTGCAGTACCTACTTGTTGACGGGGCTGTCCGGGCTCATGACGAGTGCAACGAGATCCTTGATCTGGTCGATGGTCAGCACTGCGTTCGAGCCGAAACGCGGCATGAGCGAGCACGGGAAGGAGGCGTGGGCATTGTAGATCTTGTCGTACACCGCCTTCACATCAGCGTCGGCATACTTCCTGATCTTGCCATATTCCCGGAGGCTCGGACCGACTGTGCCGTAGCTGACTTCCTCTTGCGTCATCTGATGGCAGGCATAGCAGTTCCCGCCATTGGGGCGACGCGCCGGATAATCCGAAAAGCGCTGGCCGTAGCCGCTCTGGGCAATGGCCTCACCCTTCTTCCAATCACCGAGCAGCTTACCGTCCTCGGGATATTTGATCGTGGCCTTGGCGGCGGCCATGATCTTATCCGCTTCGGCGGTCGACGGGGCGTTGCGCGTCGCGCTGCACACCTTCATGGTCTCGTCCTGAGTGACGCGGCCAGCCCAATCCTTTGGTGCTTGCGAGAAGGCGAATGTCATCAGGACATCCGCATGAAGTGGATCGATCTTCGCTTCCTGAGCCGTTGCAGGCCCGATCAGAAGCGTCGCGAGAGCAGCAAGGATCACATGCTTTTTCATGGTGCCGCCCTCCCTCAGCGCTTCAGGCCGGGCGCGGCGATCTCGCCGTCGCGCGCGCGATCATAGAGATAAGCCGACAGCGCCACGCTGACGTCCGAGCCGAAATCGAGACGATGCAGCCGCATCTGCCAGTAACAGTCGAGCAAGCGATGCTGCATGGTCATGACATGCGTGCTGGAGACGCGGTAGGCGGGCCATTCGCCGATGACGGCCTTGGCTTCCTTGGGTTCGGAAAGATAGGGCAGCGGCTGGAGGCGAATGCGCTTTCCGGACTCCGAATGGCATGTCGCGCAGGAAAAATCGAACGGCCCCTGGCGACGGAAGAACAGAGCCTCACCGAGCGCAATCGCCTCTTTCTCCTTGGCGTGCTCGGCCTTCGGCGCAATCTTCATGCCTGAGGATTTGCTCGAGATGAACGTCGCTATGGCGCCGATGTCCTTGACCGGCGCGCCGCCTCCCGGATGTGGGCTCTTGCGGAATGCCGTGCTGTCGAATGCCTGGAAGTTCTCCATGCACCACAGGACACGCGTCTCCGTGTCCATGACGCGGTCGGCATCCTCGAAGTAGCGCGGCATCTCCGCGAACGCGCCATCCAAGTTGCCGACGCCCTTACCGAGATCGCACGTCTCCGCGAGCGAAACATTCTTCGGCCCCTTCTTGGCCGCCCACAGCGCCTCGCCGCGATCGGCATCGAGCAGTGCGGGATTGCTCCAGGGGTCTTCCTTCATCATGCGGCGATACTGCTCGAGCCCACGCTCAGTCGCGGCGTCCTGCTCGGCCTGGGGTACAGCCGGCGCGGCAGCCGCTGTCTTCGGCGCAGCGGGCGCACTCGCAGCAGGCGGTGCCGCTGGCTTGGCCGCCGCCGCCTTCTCCGCCTCGTCCATGCGGCGCATGTGCTCTTCGTAGGCTTTGCGCGCCTGCTCGAGCTGTGCCGGTGTCTGGGCTGCCACCCACGGCACGACGGCTGTCGCCATCAACCCAAGGCCAAGCCCGACAACGGCCATCGCCGCGCCGGGGGTTTGCAGTCGCCACCCTCGCATTTCCTGCCTCCCTTGCCCTTCCTTAGCCATCAGCATGTCTTTGCCCGTCCGTCATGGACGCCGGGATGAGCTGATATTCAAATATTACGGTATTTGCAGAAGCAGCACGGTGCAACAGATTAGATTGATTTCAGTTCCGGCCGGTCAATCGTCCGGAGATCGCGGACCGCGCCTGCGCTCGAATGCGCGGGCACCCCAGACGATGGCGGCGACCAGAGTGCCGAGCGCGCCGGTGACCATGAAAATCGGTACCAGTATCGGCACGAAGGCCCATACCATGGCGATGCCCAGCAGAGCCGCTGTACTGATCAGCCAAATCTGAAGAAAACTCATTCGTGCACGAGAAGCTGCTCACGCTCGCCGAGCGTCGCGAGGATGACGGCAGTGCCGCCGACGACGCACAGCATCGGATTGGGCGCGACGCGGAACGGAATGCCGAGAATGCGCGTGAGCTCTGTATCCAGTCCATGCAGCATCGCGCCGCCGCCGGTCATCACGACGCCGCGTTTGCCGATGTCCGCACGCAGCTCCTCCGAAAGATCCTCGAGTGCGCGCCGTACGAGCTCCGCCATGTTCGCGATCGGCCCCTCGAGCGCGGCGCCGACATCATGCGGCCTCAGCACGACCGACTTCATGCGGCGGCGTACGACATCACGCCCCCGAATATGCGCCTCCGCAACCCGGCCATTAGCCCGCGCCCCGGCACCTCCCGCTTCGATCTTGATGCGTTCGGCGCTGGCGAGCCCGATGGCGAGTTGATGCGCGCGCCTCACGTAGCGCCGTATGGCCTCATCGAAGGCGTTGCCGGCAATTTTCAGCGACGCCGTGTGGACGATCTCGCCTTTGGACAGCACCGCGATATCGCTGGTGCCGCCGCCGATATCGAGGATCATCGTCGCATCTTCCCTGTCGACTTCGATGCCGGCGCCGATTGCGGCAGCCACCGGCTCCTCGACGAGATAGACGCGCCGGGCGCCCGCAGCGCGTGCCGTCTCGAAGACGGCACGGCGCTCGACAGGCGTCGCGCCGGCCGGAACACAGATGAGAATGCGAGGGCGCCGGAAGCCGAACTTCGACTTCGCCCGCGTGATGAATGAGCGCAGCATCTCCTCGGTCGCGACAAAATCCGCGATCACGCCGTCGCGGAGCGGATGCACGAGGTCGATGGGGTCGGGGCTGCGTTCCTTGAGGACCAGCGCCGCCTCGCCGACAGCGATGACATGGCGGGGAACATCCTTTGCGCGCACCGCAACGACGGACGGCTCATCGATGATGATGCCGCGGCCGGCCACGTGGACCAGCGTGTTGGCCGTCCCGAGATCGATCGCGATATCGTCGGAGAAAACGCCGCCAACCTTCTTCCGCATGGCTGAGCCAGATGCCCTCAACACCCCACGCGCAGCTCCGCCGCTCGCGCGCTCGACTGTTGAACACGATAAACGAACTGATGCAGAAATCCAACACGCACCGGCAAAAATACAGAAGTTGCAGCAGCTTCGCTCGCAGTCGGCCAAACGCGACTGAACATCTCCTCTCCCGGCGAACCGGGAGAGGAGTTTCTCGTCAGCTCACCATCATCTGCGCCGCGGGCCCGCGCTGGCGCTTCATCATGAGCTTGTTGAGTGCCGCGACGTACGCGCGGGCCGACGCGACCATGGTGTCCGTATCGGACCCGCGGCCCGTCACCTGACGACCATCCTCCTCGAGGCGGACCATGACCTCGGCCTGGGCGTCCGTGCCTTCGGTGACCGCCATGACCTGATAGAGCGGCAGGCGCGCCTCATGCGGCACGATCGACTTGATCCCCTTGAAGATAGCGTCCACCGGGCCATCGCCCGTCGCCTCGCGCGTGATGCTCTTGCCGTCGACCTCGAGCGTGATCTCGGCCATCTGCGGCCCGCCCGTGCCGGCAACCACCTTCAGCGCCACGACCTTGATCCGATTGGTCTGGGTCGCGACCTCCTGGTCGACCAGCGCTTCGATGTCCTCGTCGAACACGAGCTTCTTCTTGTCGGCGAGATCCTTGAAGCGGCGGAACGCATCCTGGAAGGCGTTGTCGCCGAGCTCATAGCCGAGCTGCTTCAGCTTGTCCTTGAAGGCGGCGCGGCCCGACAGCTTGCCGAGGCTCAACGTCGACTTCGAGAGGCCGACGCTTTCCGGCGTCATGATCTCGTAGGTCTCGGTATTCTTGAGCATGCCGTCCTGATGGATGCCGCTCTCGTGCGCGAAGGCATTCCGGCCGACGATCGCCTTGTTGTACTGCACGGGGAAGGCAGAGACCGCAGCGACGAGCTTCGAGGCGCGCGTGAAGTAGGTCGCATCGACTTCCGTCCAGTACGGCAGGATGTCGTTGCGCACCTTCAGCGCCATCACGATTTCCTCGAGCGCCGCATTGCCCGCGCGCTCGCCGAGACCGTTGATCGTGCACTCGATCTGTCGTGCACCTGCCCGCACGCCGGCGAGCGAATTCGCGACCGCCATGCCGAGGTCGTTGTGGCAGTGCGTCGACCACACAACCTTGTCGCCGCCTGGCACGGTCTCGCGCAGCATCTTGATGAGGGCGTAGTATTCCTCCGGCACGGAGTAGCCGACGGTGTCGGGGATGTTGATCGTCGTCGCGCCCTGCTTGATGGCGATCTCGCAGCACCGCAGCAGCACATCGCGCTCGGTCCGTGTCGCGTCCTCGGCACTCCACTCGACGTTGTCGGTATAGTTGCGGGCGCGCGACACGCTGGCGCCGACCGCCGCGATCACCTGATCCGCGTCCATGTTGAGCTTCCACTTGCGGTGCACGGGGCTCGTCGAAATGAACGTGTGGATGCGGGGGCGCTTGGCGAACTTCACGGCCTCGCCGGCACGGTCGATATCCGCAAAGCTCGACCGCGAAAGGCCGCAGACGACGGAATTCTTGACGATCTTGGCGATCTCGCAAACGGCCTCGAAATCGCCGTTCGAGGAGATCGGGAAACCCGCCTCGATGATGTCGACGCCCATTTCATCGAGCGCTTCGGCCACCTTCAGCTTGTCCTCGAGTGTCATGGCAGCGCCGGGCGACTGCTCACCATCGCGGAGTGTGGTATCGAAGATGAGGACGCGGTCGGCCTCGTTGCGGACGGGGGATTCGGAGGACGGCTTAGCGGCGTCGTTCATGGCGAATGGTCCTTGGTGTCGGGGCTGCGCCTTCAAGGGCGCGGCAAATCTGCTCTACTGTGACTGATTCGGTCCCCTGAGCGCCGTCCCGGATGGAACCGAGACCTCTAAGGCTCAGGGGCTGGTAAGGAGCAGGATGGACCGAAGCAGGCGGGCAGCGGGCGTCGGGGCGCCATCCCGCGTGGGGATCGCCTCCTCAATCCAGCCCTGGCCAATACCTGCCATCGTTGCGAATCTCTCGCCGGTCACGCAGCGATGATTCGGCCTCGTAGTGCCCCGGCCGCGCTGCTGGGCGCAAATAAGCCGCAACTCGTCGTCGTTTGCAAGCTGAAATACCAGCCTGCTCGCGCGGCCTGACGCCCCGGTTGTCGCGCCTGCGACGAGAAAGCTGGGGGTTAACATGGTATTTGCCACTTTGCTCTAGCGCTGGGCTACGGATCGTCGAATGGTCATATTTCCGCTCGCAGGCTCAACTATGAGATCTGGTGAGAGCGTCGGCCTTACAGGTTGGGATTGTCTGCGCCGTGCATCGGGTACCTCAGTAAGCAGCGATATCGATGCCAGAGAAGCGCGCGGATGCGCGGGCCGAAGAAGCAGGCTGAAGAAACAGGAACGAGGACTGATACATATGTCCGTGATTCAAGCGGGGTCGGTGCGCGTCGTTCGCCTCATGATGGTCTTGTCGCTCAGCCTTATCGTGGCTGCCTGTTCGCAGAACCCCAGGCCGGAAGACGTGGGTCTCGCGCCCTACGGCAAGGGCGGACCGGCGACACCGGGCTCGCACCGTGACTTCACGCAGAATGTCGGCGATATCGTCTACTTCACGACGGACAGCACCGATATTTCGCCGGAGGCGCAGCAGACGCTCTCGCAGCAGGCGCGCTGGCTTCAGCAGTATGCCCAGTACACGATCACCATCGAGGGCCATGCCGACGAACGCGGCACGCGCGAGTACAACATCGCGCTTGGCGCCCGGCGCGCCCAGGCCGTACGCGATTTCCTCGCCCGCAGCGGCGTAAACCCCGCGCGAATCCGCACGATCTCCTATGGCAAAGAGCGCCCGGTCGCCGTCTGCAACGACATCTCCTGCTGGTCGCAGAACCGGCGCGCGCAGACCGTCCTGAACAATCGTGGCGTCGCCAGCAATACCCGCCGCCCGCCGGGCACCTGATTGCCCCGCAATGGCAAGCGGCCGATGCGCCTTAGAATTCTGAGCGCCAGGCATCATTGCCTGTGGCTTGGGTGCGACGACCGTATCCCATCGGCAACGACTACCCAGCGATAGCGTGCACGCACGAAACCTAAGGCTCGATCTACCCCAAAACGGCCCTATTGTTTCGTTCATTGCTTGGGCTGAGATGACTGCGGGGTCATATCAAGTCATGGAACCGAGCGAAGGCATTCGCACGCCGGCTTTAGGCCACATGTCGGCGCGCGGTAACAGCACCACCGGGCGAGCGCGCCGGCCACTATGGCTTGGCGCCAGCTTTGCGGGTGGGCTCGTGCTTGCGTCGGCGCTCCTTCTGCCCCTCACCCTGCCGGCTTCTGCGCAACAGGGCTCCGCGAAGCTCCCCGGCGTCACCCAGTTGGCGGTGCCGGAAGCCGACACCGATGCGACGCGGCGGGAAGCGGCCAACGAGCGTGTCGCCGCATTCCTCATTGCCGAGGCGCGCGAGGAGCTGGAGCTGGGCGAGCTTCGCAGTGCCCGCCGTCGGCTCGAAGTTCTCGTGACGCGCTACGCATCGACCTCTGTCGCACCGCGGGCGCGTCGCCTGCTCGAGCAGCTTGCTGTGATCGACGGCTATCCCATTCCACCCGCCCCCAAGGGCGCAGCCCAGATCGACCCCAAGCAAGCCGTCCCATCCGGCCCCGGGACACTCAGCGCGCGTCCGCCCGGCACGAGCCTTATCGAGGCCGATTTCAGTGCAAGCGGCAGCGACCGGCTCTTTTTTGCCGATGGCAGCGACGAGGTCGGCGGTCGGGGTGTGCGCATTCTCCGCGAAAAAGCCGAGTGGCTCCGGCGCAACGCCAAAGTGTTCGTCCGCATCGAAGGACATGCGGACGACCAGGGCGGCGACGAGATCAACAGCGCTCTTGCCTTGAAGCGTGCCGAGACCGTCCGGGACCATCTGGTCGAGGCCGGCGTACCGGCGACGCGCATGCACATCGCTGCATTCGGCCGGGAAAGCCGCATATCACCGTGCCCGGCACCGGGCTGCGCCGCGCAGAACCGCCGCGCGGTCCTCGTTTTGACAGATGCCCGCGGTACGCGGCTATCGGCGTCGACACCGCAGTCGGCCAGCGCTGAAGCTCCGAGAGGACCGGCCCAGATTCCGGGCAGTCCTGGTCCCATGCTGCGCCGCGACAGGTAAGCGGGACTGCGATAAGGTACGTTGAGAATTGGCACAAGATGCCGTTTGAAAAGGCGGGGATCAGTGCGCCCGCTACGGACATGACAACAAGAAGGGATCGGCGTCTCAGCCGAAAGCTCGCCGTGACATCTGCAGTTTCTTCCTGGTCGAAGTCATACGGCGTCCGCGGATATGCGATCCTGCGCGCCGGCGTGCCGGCAGTTGTTTGTGCTGCTGCATTGGCACTGCTCACCGCCTCATGGGCTCACGCGCAGCAGCAACCGCCGAGTGGCGCACCGGCAGCCCCGCGCTCCCAGCCCAAGTCTGCGCCTAAAGCATCGGCCGGAGCACCCGCCACCGACAGTCAGCTCCGCCAGCGCGTGGAGCACCTGGAAGAGCAGCTTGTCGATATGCAAGTGCTGGTTGGCACGCTCGAGTCGCTGGCACGCGGCGGCGGGGCACCGGCTCGGACCGGCGGCTCCAGCGGCGCCAGCGATGCCGCGCGCATCGATGCGCTCGAGACGCAGATACGCGCCATGACCATGCAGATCGAGGAGCTGAGCCGCCAAGTGCGCCAGCGCCAGGGACGCATGGAAGAGAGTGCTCCGCCTGTGCGCGAGGGCGCGCTGCCGCCGCCTGCTGCGAACCAAGGCTTTGCCGCCGCTCAGCCCGCCGCGCCGGGAGGCTTCGGCTCACTGACGGTGACGCCGCAGGGTGGTGGTGACCGCATTGGCCAGATGATCAGCGCGACGCCGGGACCCGTCGAGAGCGGACGTCTGCCGCCGGCTGTCGCCGATGCCGGCAGCGCCAAGGAGCTCTACGAGACGGCCTACGGCTATCTCCTGCAGCAGGACTATGCCGCTGCCGAAGCCGCATTCGATGAATTCCTGAGCCGCTATCCCAATGATCACCTGACCGCCGATGCGCAGTACTGGCTCGGCGAGACGCTGTTCGTCCAGCGGCGCTACAAGCCCGCGGGCCAGGCCTTCCTGCGCGTCATGCAGAACCACCGCCAGAGCAGCAAGGCGCCGAACAGCTTGCTTATGCTGGCCATGACGCTCGAACAGCTCGGCCAGAAGGACTGCACGCTCTTCTCGGAGCTGGAGACGCGCCACGCCAATGCGCCGCAGGACATCAAGACCCGCGCCCGCGTCGTGAAGCAACGCGTCGGCTGCTGAGCGCGGGGCACTTTCTAACCAATCATTATCCTTGTTGTGGCTCACTTGTCCGCTCGCGGGGCAGACGCGGGCAGTCGAGCCATGAATGGGGGAGCAGAGCACGGCAGTGCAGTGCCGGGCGCACCTGAGGCGCACCCGCTCCCCGAACGCGTGCGCGCGCGCCGCTGGCGCCTGCGGCTTCTTATTCGCGGCACCGTGATGCTCTCCACCCTTGCCGCGATCCTCATCGCCACGGCGTTCGTCCGCTACACGATCCGCTTTCCCGACCCCTCCTCGCTCCGCCAGCGCGCACAGGCACCCGTCGTTCGCGTTGTAGCACGCGATGGCGCCCTTCTCGCCGAACGGGGCAACGCCGCGCGCCCCGTGCCCCTCGCCGAGTTGCCCCCACACGTCATTCATGCCGTGGTGGCCATCGAGGATCGGCGCTTCTTCTCGCACATCGGGCTCGACTTCCGCGGCTTGGCGCGTGCCATGCTGGCGAACCTGCGCGCGGCACGCTATGCGCAGGGCGGCTCGACGCTAACGCAGCAGCTCGCCAAGAACCTCTTCCTGACATCCGACCGCACCATGGAGCGCAAGCTCGAAGAGGTCGTCCTCGCGCTCTGGCTGGAACTGCGGCTCGGTAAACCCGGTATTCTCGAACTTTATCTCAACCGCGTGTACTTCGGCGCCGGCGTCTACGGTATCGAGGCGGCGGCCCAGCGCTACTTCGCTAAGTCCGCGCGCGCGCTCAGCGTACCCGAAGCCGCCATCATCGCGGGTTTGCTCAAGGCACCCTCACGCCTCTCGCCCGCAAGCCGCCCCGAACTGGCCGCCACCCGCGCCGTGCTCGTGCTCGCAGCCATGCGCGATGAAGGCTTCATCAGCGAAGCCGGCTACCAGGAGGCCCTGCATCAGCAGGTGACTTACGCCGCGCGCGATACGCCGCGCGAGGAGACCGGCCTCGAGTTCGCCGTGGACTATGTCCTCGATCGCCTGCCGCCGCTCGCGGGGCATGGGCAGTCCGCCATCACCGTCGAGACGACCATCGACGCCGATCTTCAGCGCCAGGCCCAGGCGACGATCGCACGCCGCCTCGCAGCAGGCGGCACCGCTGCCGAGGACGCCGAAGCCGCCCTCGTCGTGCTCGACACGGAGGGCGGTGTGCGTGCCATGGTCGGAGGGCGTGCGTGGTCGCGGAGCCAGTTCAATCGCGCGATCCGCGCCCGCCGTCAGCCGGGCTCGGCATTCAAGCCGGCGCTCTATCTGGCGGCGCTCGAAGCCGGCATCACGCCCGACACGATCGTGCACGACCGGCCGATCACGATTGGCGGATGGAGCCCGCGCAATGACGGCGGCACCCATGCAGGTCCGATGACCGTGCGCCACGCGCTCGCGCATTCCGTGAACACGGTAGCCGTGGCGCTCCAGATGCAGATCGGAACGCAGCGCGTCGTCGCCATGGCCCGCCGCCTCGGCATTACCAGCACGCTGCGCGCCGACGCTTCCCTCGCACTCGGCACGTCCGAGGTCACACTGCTCGAGCTGACCGGCGCCTACGGGACGCTCGCGACGGGTGGTTACAATCTCTCCCCCCACGTCATCCGTCGCGTGCGCACGGATCGCGGCGTCGTTCTTCATGCGCGCGGAAAATCGGCGCCAACGATCGCGGTGCCGACCCCACTCGTCGGGCAGCTCAACAGCATGATGCACACGACCATCGTCTCGGGTACGGGCCGGCGCGCGGCATTGCCGAACCACCTCGCCGCAGGAAAGACCGGGACGACGCAAGACAATCGCGATGCATGGTTCGTCGGTTTCACCGGTCATCTGACTGCGGGCGTGTGGATTGGCAACGACGACAACAGTCCCATGGGCGGCATCAGCGGCAGCGGTCTCCCTGCTCTCATCTGGCGCGATGTGATGATGGCCGCGCACCGCGGTCTCCCACCCATGCCGCTCGCAGGCGTGAGCGATCCGCCCTCCATCCCGGAGGTGCCTGTTGCATCCACGCGCGAGCCAGCACGGACGATCGCGCGTCGCCCGCTCGCACCGATCGATCCCGCGCTGTTCGCCGCGCCCAGGGATCCACCGGCGTTGGATCGACGGCGTTTGGAAGCACTATTGAGTTCGGATTGACTTCGCGCCTCCGGCGCGAGCGAGGCCCATGCCTCTGGCATGCTTTCAGCATGACCTCGCGCTCCACCGTGCCAGAGGCGCGTCTTCGACACGACGAGGGACACCCTCCCGGACCCACCCGCTTTTATGAGTTAGACATGCACGCGACCTGTCTGCATGGCCGCCGCGGGCATAGCACCGCCGACGAAGGCGTCAGCCCCCTTCCCAGCAGCCCGCGGCACTAAACAAAAGATGCGAACTACAGCTTCCCCGCCGTATCGCGCAGGACGAATTTCTGGATCTTGCCCGTCGATGTCTTCGGCAGCGGACCGAATACGATGGTGCGCGGCGCTTTGTAGTGCGCCATGTTTTCGCGACAGTAGGCAATGATCTCCTCGGCCGTGACCGTACCGGCATCGGGCCTAAGCGTGACGAACGCGCACGGCGTCTCGCCCCACTTCTCGTCGGGGCGCGCGACGACTGCGGCCTCCATCACCTTCGGATGCCGAAAAAGGACTTCTTCGACCTCAAGAGAAGAGATGTTCTCGCCGCCGGAGATGATGATGTCCTTCGAGCGATCCTTCACCTCGATGTAACCATCCGCGTGCCAGACCGCGAGATCACCCGAGTGATAGTAGTCACCGGAGAACGACTCGGCCGTTGCGGCGGGGTTCTTGAGATAGCCGCGCATGATCGTGTTTCCACGCAGCATGATCTCGCCGATGGTCTCGCCGTCGCGCGGCACCGGTTGCATGGTCTCCGGATCGGCGACGATCATGTCCTCGACGAGCACGACTGGAAGACCTTGCCGCGCCATGAGGCGATAGCGCTCATCCTCGCCGAAGCCTTGCCATTCGGTGTAAGGCGCGCAGTACGTCGATGGGCCGTAGCTCTCGGTCGTGCCGTAGAGGTGCAGCACCTCGAAGCCCATGGCCTCCATGCGCTGGATGACGATAGCCGGCGGCGCTGCACCACCCGTCGCGACTTTCGTGCGCACGGGCAGCGGCTTCTTCACACCATCGGGCGAGTGGATCAGCATGTTGAGCACGATGGGCGCGCCGCACATGTGCGTGACGCGCTCGGCTGCGATCAGCTCGAAAATGCGCTGGGGCTCGACGCGGCGGAGGCAAACATGCGTGCCGCCTGCCGCCGTCACCGCCCAGGTGTACGTCCACCCTGAGCAGTGGAACATCGGCAGCGTCCAGAGATAGCGGCTTTCATTGTCGAGCTTGAAGGTCAGGGCATTGGCGAGCGCGCCGAGATAGCAGCCGCGATGCGAGAACACGACGCCCTTCGGGTTGCCGGTCGTCCCCGACGTATAGAGCAGACAGATCGCATCCCATTCATCCTTCGGACCCGAGTAGACGAAATCGGGTTCGCCAGCGGCAATGAAGCTTTCGTACTCGATGCCGCCGAATGAGGGCGCACTGGCGGTCTCTTCGTCTCCGATATCGATGACGATCGGCCGCTTGGTGCCCATGAGTTCGAGCGCCGGCGCGATCGTGCCGTGAAATTCCCGGTCGGCGAGGAAGATCTTGGCTTCGCCATGCTCCAGGCAGAAGGCGATCGCCGCCGGATCGAGGCGAATGTTGATCGGGTTCAGCACGGCACCGATCATGGGCACGGCGTAGTGCGCTTCGAGCATGGCAGGAATGTTCGGCGCGAGGATTGCGACCGTATCGCCGCGACCGATGCCTGCCTTGGTCAGCGCGTGCGCAAGCCGGCGCGAGCGCGCATAGAGATCGTGATACGTGAAGCGCCGCGCGCCGTGCACGACGGCAGTGCGCTCACCGAAGAACGTGTCGGCGCGCTTGAGGAAGCTGATCGGGCTCAATGGCACGAAGTTCGCCGCACATTTTTCGAGCTCGGGCCCGTCCACCTTCATTCGTGCCTCCATGTCCCATTCATGGGATCAGCTCATTGCCGCCCAGGCGTCACCCGGCGCCCCGCTCCTATAGCGGCTCACACGCAGCTTGGCGATTGTCCAGAAAGCCAGAATTGGCGCAGGTCTCAAGCCCCGATGTTGCACGCTGCCAGCGCGGCCATTGGCAGAATGTCGTTATCCATGGCGCCGAGCTGGCAGATCTGCACCGGATGCGACAGGCCCGTCAGGATCGGCCCGAGGACCGTCGCGCCGCCAAGCTCCTTGAGCATCTTCGTCGAGATGGACGCCGCGTGGAATGCCGGCATGACGAGGACGTTGGCCGTGTCCGTGAGCCGGCAGAAGGGATACATGCGCCGCAGCTCTGGATTGAGCGCCACGTCGGCCGACATCTCGCCGTCGTACTCGAAGTCGACGCCGCGCTGGTCGAGAATGCGCACGGCCTCGATCATCTGGTCGGAGCGTTCGCCGCGCGGCTGGCCAAAATTCGAATAGGCGATCATGGCGACACGCGGCTCCATGCCGAAGCTGCGTGCAGCCCGCGCCGCCTCGATGGCGATGTAGGCGACCTGCTCGGCCGTCGGCATGTCCGTCACGCTCGTATCCGCGACGAGCACCGCTCGGCCGCGACAGAGCGCGAGCGAAACGCCCACGACGCGCCGGCCCGGCTTCGGGTCGATCACGCGCTGAACGTCCTGGAAGACGCTGCTCCAGTTGCGCGTCACGCCGGATACCATGGCATCGGCATAGCCATGCACGACCATGAGCGCCGCGAACACATTGCGCTCGTTGAGCACGAGCCGCTCGCAGTCGCGGCGCAGGTAGCCGTGCCGCTGCAGGCGCGCATAGAGGTAGTCCGTGAACTGGTTTGTGTAGGGCGAGCGGCGCGTATCGAAAAGCTGGAACTCATCCTTGAGGCGCACGCCGAGGTTCTTGAAGTTCGCCTTCACCGTGTCGAGCGTACCGATGAGCAGCGGCGTCCCGTACTCTTGATTGAGATAGGCATTGGCCGCGCGGATCACCGCCGGCTCCTCACCTTCGGCAAAGACAATGCGCTTCGGATTGTTGCGCGCTTTTTCGAGTGTCGCGGTCAACCAGCCGGCCATCGGATCGAGCCGACCGCGCAGGCGCGATACATAAGCACTGCCGTCCGCGAGCGTCGTGCGCGCGACGCCGCTTTCGACGGCCGCCCGCGCCACTGCCGGGGGCACGGACGTGATGAGCCGCGGATCGAAGGGTGCTGGAATGATGTACTCCGGCCCGAACGTCGGACGGCGCCCATAGAGCGCGGCCGCCACCTGATCGGGCACCTCCTCGCGTGCGAGTGCGGCGAGCGCGCGCGCCGCGGCGATCTTCATCTCGATGTTGATCTCTCTCGCGCGCACATCGAGTGCGCCGCGGAAGATGAAGGGAAAGCCGAGGACGTTATTGATCTGGTTCGGATAGTCCGAGCGGCCGGTGGCGATGATCGCATCCGGACGCACGGCGTACACGTCCTCGGGCGTGATCTCGGGATCGGGATTGGCCATGGCGAAGATGATCGGCTTCGGCGCCATGCTCTTGACCATGGCTTGCGTGATTGCGCCTTTGGCCGAGAGACCGAACACAGCATCGGCGCCTTTCATGGCATCATCGAGTGTCCGCGCCTTGGTCTTCACCGCGTAGGTGGACTTCCACTGGTTCATCCCGTCCCGGCGACCCTGGTAGATGACCCCCTTGGTATCGCAGAGCAGGATGTTCTCGCGTGGCATACCCATGGCGATGAGCAGATCGAGGCAGGCGATGCCGGCCGATCCAGCACCATTCACGACGAGCTTGAAAGTCGAGATATTGCGGTCGGTCAGCTCCAGCGCATTGATCAGGCCAGCCGCCGCGATGATGGCCGTACCGTGCTGATCGTCGTGGAAAACCGGAATGTCGAGCAGCTCCTTGAGCCGCTCCTCGATGACGAAGCAGTCCGGTGCCTTGATATCCTCGAGATTGATGCCGCCGAAGCTCGGCCCGAGATAACGCACAGCATTGATGAAGGCATCAACATCCTGCGTATCGACGAGCAGATCCATGGCGTCGATATCGGCGAAACGCTTGAAGAGCGCGCCCTTGCCTTCCATGACCGGCTTCGAGGCCTGCGCGCCGAGATTGCCGAGGCCGAGGATCGCTGTGCCGTTCGATACGACGGCGACGAGATTGCCCTTGTTCGTGTAGTCGTAGGCGAGCGACTTGTCCTCGGCGATGGCGAGCACCGGCACGGCCACGCCTGGCGAATAGGCAAGCGAGAGATCGCGCTGAGTGGTCAGCGGCTTGGTCGGCGTGATCTCGAGCTTGCCGGGCTTGCCTTCGGAATGAAAGCGCAGAGCGTCTTCGGCTGTGAACTTGATGGCAGGCGTATCGGCGGCCATGTGGGCGTACCCCGTCTCTGGCGTCCGCGCGCGAACCCGAGGGCCCTCGGCTCGTCGTACGACGCGATGACTGTCTAAATTCTCTTTGACGATAAGGCCCGGCCGCCCTGTGTACAACTCGCCACTTGCCTCGCACTGCACCATGCTTCATGTGGTCGGGGCGACCAGAGCTCTATGCGGTCGGGGTGGGAGCAGCCGGGGGCGGCAAAGGAATGGCCAAGCGCGCGAAAAGCGGCAGCCGCGAAAGCGACGGACAGGATGCCGCACCGCCGAACGCGGATGAAGGCGCGCGCGCGCCTGTCGGCGACGTCACGCCATCCATGGCTCAATTTTTAGAGATCAAGGCGGCTAATCCGGACAGCATCCTCTGGTATCGGATGGGCGATTTCTACGAGCTGTTCTTCGATGATGCTGTGGTCGCCTCGCAGGCACTTGGCATTGTGCTGACGAAACGCGGCAAGCATCTCGGCCAGGACATTCCCATGTGCGGCGTGCCCGTGCATCGCGCCGACGAATATCTCCAGCGCCTCATCCGCAAGGGTTTCCGCGTCGCTGTCTGCGAGCAGCTCGAGGATCCGGCGGAAGCCAGGAAGCGCGGCTCGAAAGCGGTCGTGAAGCGCGATGTCGTGCGTCTCGTGACACCCGGCACGCTCACCGAGGACACGCTGCTCGACGCACGCGCGCGCAACTACCTCACCGCGCTATTCGCGCCCGCGTCTGCTGCCGACACCGACCACGCGCTCGCCTCGCTCGACATTTCGACGGGCGAGTTCGAGATCGCGAGCGTGCCAGCCACCGATCTTGCCGGCGAACTCGTACGCCTCGCGCCGGGCGAGATCCTGCTGCCCGATCGTCTCATGGACGACAAGACCATCGCGGCCTGCGCCAATCTCACAGGCAGCGCGCTGACACCACTTGCGACCTCCTTCTTCGACAGCATGGGCGGCGAGCGGACGTTGCGCGAACGCCTCGGCGTTGCGGAGCTCGATGGCTTCGGCACGTTCTCGCGCACGGAGCTGGCCGCGGTCGGTGCGCTCCTGAAGTACGTCGACCTCACACAGATCGGTGCGCGTCCGGTCGTCCGGCCGCCACGACGGACGGGACCGGCAACGACGCTCGTCATCGATGCTGCGACGCGCAACAGTCTGGAATTGCTGCGCTCCACGCGCGGCGAGCGCGAGGGCAGCCTGCTTTCGGCCATCGACCGCACGGTGACCGGCCCCGGCGCGCGAGAGCTGGCCAACCGCCTTGCAAGTCCGCTCCGCGATGCATCGCAGATCGGTGCGCGGCTGGATGCCATTGCCTTCTTGCTTGCGGAGCCCCAGGCGCGCGAGATGCTGCGTGAAGCGTTGAAGGGTGCACCGGACGTCGCGCGCGCGACCTCACGCCTTGCGCTCGGCCGCGGCGATCCGCGCGACCTCGCGGCCGTGCGCGATGCACTAGCGGCGGCCAAATGGTCCGGCGAGATACTCAACGGTGCCGCCGGCGCCATGGGCCTGCCCGCTGAGCTGGCGCGGGCCGTCGCTAATCTCGGCAGCGACCAGCACGCACTCGCCGATCTCCTCACGCGCGCCCTGATCGAGACACCGGGCCACCAGCGCCGCGATGGCGGTTTCGTGCGCGCAGGCTTCCGCTCCGACCTCGACGAGGCTCAGGCGCTACGCGATGACAGCCGCCGCGTGATGACGGGGCTTGAAGCCAAGTATATCGAACAGACTGGCATCAAGACGCTCAAGGTGCGCCATAATAATATCCTCGGCTTCTTCATCGAGGTCGGTGCGCAGAGCGCGCGACCCATGCTCGCCGAACCGCTTTCGGAGATTTTCACGCACCGCCAGACCATGGCCAATGCCGTACGCTTCACGACCGTCGAGCTGGTCGAGGTCGAGGGCCGCATTGCCGGTGCTGCAGAGCGTGCACTTGCCATCGAGCAGGAGATCTTCAACGACCTCGCGCGCGCCATTGCTGCGGAGGAGCAAGCCCTCGCAAGGGTCGCGGAGGCCCTCGCCGCGATCGATGTGGCAGCTGGCCTTGCAGAACTGGCGGAAGCCGAGAACCATGTGCGTCCGGAGCTCGACGAGAGCACGTCTCTCGCCATCGAGGGCGGGCGCCATCCGGTCGTCGAGCAGGCACTTCGCGCAGCGAAAGCGGGTCCGTTCGTCGAGAACCATTGCGTGCTCGGTAATGATGGCTCGGGCTTCGAGGATAGCGCTACGGGTCGTATCTGGCTCGTCACCGGGCCGAACATGGCAGGCAAATCGACCTTCCTGCGCCAGAACGCGCTTATCACCGTACTGGCGCAGATGGGCGCGTTCGTGCCGGCGCGGCGGGCGCGCATCGGCATCGTCGATCGTCTCTTCTCGCGCGTCGGTGCGGCGGACGATCTGGCGCGCGGCCGCTCGACCTTCATGGTGGAGATGATCGAGACCGCGGCTATCCTCAATCAGGCAGGCGAACGCAGCCTCGTCATTCTAGACGAGATCGGGCGTGGCACCGCGACCTTCGACGGACTCTCCATCGCCTGGGCGACGGTCGAGTACCTGCATGATGTCTGTCGCTGCCGTGCGCTCTTCGCAACACACTATCACGAGCTGACCGCACTCTCGGGCCGCCTCGCCGAGGTCGCCAACGCGACCATCGAGGTGAAGGAATGGAACGACGAGATCGTCTTCCTGCATAAAGTGCGCGCTGGTGCTGCGGACCGCAGTTACGGCATTCAGGTCGCCAAGCTCGCGGGACTACCCGGCCCCGTCATCTCACGCGCGGGCGAAGTGCTGGCGCTGCTTGAAAAAGCTGATCGGCGTTCCGAAGGTGCGGCCCCGGCGCTCGATGATCTGCCGCTCTTCGCGGCCTCGCGTCCGACTTCTCCGGCCTCGAATGCCGGCACTGCGAGCCCGCTCGTAGAGGCCGTCGGCGCGCTCAATCCCGATGACATGAGCCCAAAGGAGGCGCTGGAAGCTCTGTACCGGCTGAGGCAGCTAGCTGGGCGCTGACTGCGCGCCAGCGCTAGCGCCGCCCATGCGGAGCCGATGAGCGAAGCGAATAGCGGCGTGAGCCTGGCAATCACGCTAAACCATCTGCACAAACAGACCCGCCGCGAGCACGATGACGACCGTGCTCGTGAGAAACAGCATGCGATCGATGCGGCGGATGTATTCGTCGGCAGTGATGGGGCGGGCGGGTTTGCGCATGGCTCTCTCCAGGAGCATCGAGGGCTTGCCCGGGACTGCTGCACGATGCCGGGTTATGCTTCTGTTGTGCCAAACGCGCGCCCTGCCCCGCTGTTTCCGCGGGAACACGGTAATCCACAGCCTGTTGTGCCGGAGCCTCAATTTGGGCCCAGTGCCTCAAAGTTGAGCGTGTGCCGCTCGAGTTGCCGCAGCTTCCTATTTCCGGTGGGGGCGAAATACGATATGCCCGGCCAACGAGTTGTATGATGCAAGGCGCCTGCGATTCGGGCGCGCCCGGCAAGGCCGTGGGAACATGGCCCGCCGCGAAAGCGGACAGCATGGACACATTGCTCAAGGACGCGCTGGCCCCAAAGCGGGACGCCCACCGGCTGCCCGATCCGCCCTATTTCGACACCGCGGCGCTGCGCCGGGAACTCACGGCCATTTTCCGCGCCCATGACGAGAGCGCTGAAGCCGCTCGCCCCGCCATCGTAGAGTGCCTGCGCGGTCTCATGACCAATGCGCGCGAAGAAGCGCACGCTCAGCTCCTGTCAGACGGCAAAGGACGGCGCTGTGCCGAGGGTCTTTCGACCTTCCAGGACGAACTCATCGCCCTCGTGTTCGACTACACCCGCGCGCACGTCTACCGCAGCAACAACCCCGCCGACACCGAGCGCCTGACGATCGTCGCGACCGGCGGCTACGGCCGCGCCCTGCTGGCGCCCGGTTCGGACATCGATCTGCTCTTTCTGCTGCCCTACAAGCAGACGCCCTGGGGCGAGAGCGTCGTCGAATACATTCTCTATATGCTGTGGGATCTGCGCCTGAAGGTCGGCCACGCGACCCGAACGGTTGACCAATGCCTGCAGCTCGCCCGCGCCGACGTCACCATCTGCACGGCGCTGCTCGATGCGCGCTACCTGCTCGGTGATCGCCCGCTTTTCGACGAGCTCATTAACCGCTTCAGCAACGAGGTGGTCAAGGGTGGCGAGCGCGGCTTCATCGAGGCAAAGCTCGCCGAGCGCAACAGCCGCCACCAGCGCGCGGGCGCCTCGCGCTATCGCGTCGAGCCGAATATCAAGGATGGCAAGGGCGGCCTGCGCGATCTGCATACGCTTTACTGGCTTGCCAAGTACATGGCCGGCGGCCCCGGCGTGGGCGATCCGATCGTCCAGCCGATCTTCACGGCGGAGGAGCAGACGACCTTCCGCCGGTGCGAAGACTTCCTCTGGACCATCCGCTGTCATCTCCATTTTCTAACCGGACGGCCGGAAGAACGCCTGACTTTCGAGTACCAGCCGCAGCTTGCCGAAATCCTCGGTTACGCGAACCGCATGGGGCTCAAGGCCGTCGAGCGCTTCATGAAGCACTACTTCATGGTCGCCAAGGATGTCGGCGACCTGACAACCGTGCTCTGTTCCTGGCTCGAAGTGCAGCAACTCACGACCTCACCGAGGTTCGACGCGCTCTTCGATCCCATGGGCTGGCGCATGCGGCGGCGCGTGCGCCGCACGACCGCTTTCCGCATCGACAACGGCCGCCTCAATGTCGCGGACGCCGAGATTTTTCGCCGCGATCCCGTGAATCTCATCCGCTGCTTCGCGCAGGTCGAGGAAACAGGCGCATTCCTGCATCCGCAGGCCATCCGTCTCATTCGCCAGTCTCTCCGCCTCATCGACGACGATCTGCGCAATGATCCGGAAGCCAACAGGATCATGCTGAACCTCATGACGGCGCGCGGCACACCGGAGTTGACGCTCAGGCGCATGAACGAAGCCGGCGTGCTCGGGCGCATGATCCCGGAGTTCGGCCGCGTCGTTGCAATGATGCAGTTCAATCTCTACCACCACTACACGGTGGACGAGCACCTCATCCGCACCGTCGGCGTCGTCTCCGAGATCGAGCGCGGTGAGAGCGAGGACAAGCATCCGCTTTCCCACCACATCTTCAAGGCCGTCATCAACAGGCGCGTTCTCTTCGTCACGGCATTTCTGCATGACATCGGCAAGGGCCGCGCCGAGGATCACTCGAAGCTCGGCGCGAGGATTGCGCGCAAACTGTGCCCGCGCCTGGGCCTGAGCGAGGCCGAGACTGAACTCGTCGCGTGGCTGATCGAGAACCACCTTCTCATGAGCAACATCGCGCAGAGCCGCGACATCGCCGATCCGAAGACGATCCGCGATTTCGCCGAAACCATGCAGAGCGTCGAGCGCTTGCGGCTGCTGCTGCTGCTCACGGTCGCGGATATTCGCGCCGTCGGCCCGAACACGTGGAATGGCTGGAAAGGTCAGCTCCTGCGCTCGCTCTACTACGCGACGGAGCCGCTGCTTTCAGGAGCCTATGAACCCGTCGCACTCAGCGAGCGCGTCGACACTGCGATCGAAGCCTTCCGCGTCGAGGCCAAGGACAACCCGCCCGAGCGCGTGCAGGCATTCATCGAGCGCCAGTATGACGACTACTGGATCAAGACGTCGCTGCCGAAGCAGGTCGAGCACATGGGGCTCATGACGCGCACGGACACGAACGGCGAGAAATTCGGCACAAGCTTCACGACCAACGCCTTCACGGCCGTGTCCGAGCTCTCGCTGGTCGCGCCCAACCACCCGCGCGTGCTTTCGCTCTTTGCCGGCGCCTGCGCGGCGGCCGGTGCCAATATCGTCGGCGCGTACATCGCCTCGACGCGCGACGGCTTCGCCCTCGACACGTTCCTGCTGCAGCGTGCCTTCGAGCACGAGGATGACGAGAAGCGGCGCGCCAAGCGTATCGGCGAGACCATCGAGAAGCTGCTGCGCGGCGAAGTGCGGCTCAGCACGCTCATGGCCAAGAAAATGGGCGCGCCATCGATCATCAATACGTTCACCGTCGAGCCGGAGGTCGTGATCGACAACGTCGTCTCCGACCATTTCACCGTCATCGAAGTATCCGGTCTCGACCGCCCGGGCCTTCTCTATGACGTTACGACGGCGCTCTCCGATCTCAATCTCGACATCAACTCCGCTCACATCACGACCTTCGGCGAGAAGGCCGTGGATACGTTCTATGTCACCGACCTCACCCGCAAGAAAATCACCTCATCCCAACGCCAGGAAGCCATCCGGGCGCGCCTGATCGACGCGCTCAGCGGCGATCCGCCGAATTGAGTCCCCCGCCCGACTGGATACGGCCCGCGCCATGAGACTTTACCGCGCCTTCGCGACCGTCGGCGGCATCAGCATGGTCAGCCGCGTCTTCGGCTTCCTGCGCGATATCCTGATCGCAGCCGTGCTCGGCACCGGCATGATCGCCGATGCGTTCGTCGTCGCCTTCCGGATGCCGAACCTCTTCCGCCGCCTTTTCGCGGAAGGTGCCTTCAACGCAGCCTTCGTGCCCCTCTTCGCCAAGCGCCTCGAAACAGGCGGCAGGGACGACGCGCGCGCATTTGCCGAAGAGGCAATGGCCGGCCTGTTCGCGGTGCTGCTCGTCGTGACGGCCATCGCCCAGATTGCCATGCCGTGGTTCGTGCTCGGGCTTGCCCCGGGCTTTGCGAGCGATCCCGAAAAGCTCGACCTCGCAACCACACTGACGCGCATCGCCTTCCCCTATCTCTTGTGTATGTCGCTGGTGGCGCTGCTCTCAGGTCTGCTGAACTCGCTGCATCGCTACATCGCTGCTGCCGCCGCGCCCATCGTGCTCAATGCCGTGCTCGTTGCGGTCATGCTGTTCGCGCACTGGCGGGGCTATCACAACGATGAAAGCGCCGGTTATCTGCTCGTCTGGGGTGTCTTTGCTGCGGGGCTGCTGCAGCTTGCCATGCTGTGGATCGCGGCCAAGCGGGCAGGCTTTGCGCTCCGCTTGCGCCTGCCACGCATGACGGACGGCGTGCGCCGTCTCGTGGCGCTCGGCATCCCGGGGCTCATTGCCGGCGGCATCACCCAGATCAATATCGTCGTCGGCACGATCATCGCCTCGCTCGAAGCGAGTGCGGTTTCCTATCTCTACTATGCCGATCGGCTCTATCAGCTTCCGCTCGGCATCGTCGGTGTGGCCATCGGCGTCGTGCTGCTGCCGGATCTCTCGCGCCATCTCGGCGCCGGTGACCGCGAAGCCGCCATGGACAGCCAGAACCGTAGCATGGAACTCGCGCTGCTGCTCACGCTGCCCGCCGCTGTCGCACTCTTCATCGCCGCCGAGCCCATCATCCGCGTGCTTTTCGAGCGCGGCGCCTTTACGCCCGCCGACACACACGCGACAGCATGGGCGCTCGCCGCTTTCGCCGTCGGCCTCCCCGCATTCGTGCTCATCAAGGTGCTACAGCCCGGTTTCTTCGCGAACGAGGATACGAGAACGCCCATGCACTACGCAGGCGTCAATCTCGTGCTCAATGCGACAGGTTCGCTGCTGCTGTTCTTTGCCTTCAAGGCCGCAGGGTTCATGCCGCATGTCGGTATCGCGCTCGCGACGTCGCTGGCAGCGTGGATCAATGCGCTCTTGCTCTGGGTGGCTCTCAAGCGACGTGGTCACTTCGTGATGGATCAGCGTATCGCAAGAAGTTTGCCCCTCATTGCACTCGCGAGCCTGATCATGGGCGCGGGTGTGATGGGCATCGGCTACGTGCTCGAGCCGTGGCTGCGGTCAGGCGCCGGCATTGTCCATCAGGCGAGCGCACTTGCAGCACTCGTGACCTTTGGAGTGGTTCTGTTCGCGAGCATCATTCTGACGACCGGCGTGATGACGCCCGCGCAGCTCAAGCGCAAAATCCGGCGGTAGGTTTCGCGCTGACGCGCGAACGGGGACCAGTCCCCGAACCCCAACAGGGAGGGACACCCTCCCTGACCCACCCGTTTCTATGGACTGAGAGGCGCCGCGAACTCGACATGTCCCTTCTCCCCGTCCTCCACGGGGAGAAGGGATATTGGAGCGCGGGCGGCAGCCTCGCTCGCGAAGCGAGTGAAGTTACGCTGCAGGCAAGATCTTCCCCGGATTGAGGATGTTCTCGGGATCGAGCGCGTGCTTGATCGCGCGCATGGTGGCGAGTGCGGGGCCGTGCTCCGCCTTGAGGTATTTCATCTTGCCCTGGCCGACACCATGCTCGCCCGTGCAGGTGCCCTCCATGGCGATGGCGCGCTTCGCCATCTTCTCGATCAGCAGCTCGGCGGCCGCGATCTCCTTGGGATTGGACATATCCACCATCGGCATGGTGTGGAAGTTGCCATCGCCGACATGGCCGACGATCGGCGCGCTGAGGCCCGAGGCGCGAATGTCCTCCATGGTCTCGGCGAGGCATTCCGCGAGCCGCGAGATGGGCACGCACACGTCCGTCGCAATGGCTTCGCGGCCAGGATGCGCAGTCTTCACGGACCAGTAGCTCTCGTGACGCGCCTTCCAGAGACGGCGGCGGTCTTCTTCCTTCTCGGCCCAGTCGAAGCGAATGGCGCCCTCGCCGCGCGCGATCTCCTCGAAGATACGCACCTGGTCGCGCGTGCCGGCTTCCGTGCCGTGGAACTCGAGAAAGAGCATGGGCTTTACGGGCAGGTTCAGCTTGGCCTGCTCGTTGAGGACGCGCACGTTGGCTTCGTCGATGAACTCCATGCGCGCGAGGCCGAGGCCGAGCTGGATGGCCATGATGACGGAATTGCACGCCCCTTCGACCGTCTCGAAGGGGCAGACCGCGGCGAGAATGCTCTCAGGGACTCCGTAGAGCTTGACCGTCACCTCGGTCATGATGCCGAGCGTGCCTTCAGAGCCGACGAGCAGCTTCGTCAGGTCATAGCCAGCCGAGGATTTTCGCGCGCGACGCGCCGTGCGGATGACGGACCCGTCCGCCATGACGGCCGTGACGTTGAGCACGTTCTCGCGCATGGTGCCGTAGCGCACGGCGGTCGTGCCGGAAGCGCGCGTCGCGCTCATGCCGCCGATCGTGGCCTCCTCGGCGCCGGGATCGACCGGGAAAAAAAGACCCATGTCGCGCAGGTGATCGTTGAGCTGCTTGCGCGAGACGCCCGCCTCTACGGTCGCATCGAGATCGCGATCGTTGACGGTGAGAATACGGTTCATGCGCGAGAAATCGAGCGAGATGCCGCCGCGCGGCGCATTGAGATGGCCTTCCAGCGACGTGCCCGCACCGAACGGAATGATCGGCACCCGATGCGTGGCCGCGATCCGAACGACCTCCTGCACGTCCTCCGTATTGTCCGGCCAGACGACCGCATCGGGCGGCTGGTTCGGCAGCCATGTCAGCGTATGACCATGCTGGCGGCGCACGGCCTCGCCGGCCTGGAAGCGCTCGCCGAAACGCTGGCGGAGAATGGCAAGCGCGGTCGCGACATCGGCAGTGCCGGGAGACAAGGTCTCGGACATCAGAGGCTTCCTCGCAATTCGACGGGCGCTGGATGCGCTTGCTTGTTGGCCACGAGGGCGATGGTGCCTGTCTGTATAGGCCCGGCACCCGGCAATGTCACCGCGCGGCGAGGGCCTTCGCCGCCTCGGGCGCGAAGTAAGTCAGAATGCCGTCGGCGCCCGCGCGCTTGAAGGCGAGCAGCGCCTCCATCATCACGCGGTCACCATCGAGCCAGCCATTGAGCGCCGCGGCCTTGAGCATCGCGTACTCACCGGACACCTGATACGCGTAGGTCGGGACGGCGAACGTGTCCTTCACGCGGCGCACGATGTCGAGATAGGGCATGCCGGGCTTGACCATGACCATGTCGGCGCCCTCGGCAATGTCCAGGCTCACTTCGCGGAGTGCCTCGTCCGAGTTGGCCGGATCCATCTGGTAGGTGCGCTTGTCGCCGACGAGTGTCGCATTCGTGCCGATGGCGTCGCGGAACGGGCCATAGAAGCCCGAGGCGTACTTGGCGGCATACGAGAGGATCTGGACCTCGTCGTGCCCGTGCGCGTCGAGAGCGGAGCGGATCGCGCCAATGCGACCGTCCATCATGTCCGAGGGTGCGACGCAGTCCACACCCGCATCGGCAAGCGCCAGAGCCTGTCGACAGAGAATGCCGACCGTATCGTCGTTCAGAATAACCCCGCGATCATCGAGCACGCCGTCGTGGCCATGGCTCGTGTAGGGATCGAGCGCGACATCGGTGATCACGCCGATTTCGGGCACCGCCTCCTTGATGGCGCGCACGGCGCGGCACATGAGATTGTTGGCCTTCTCCGCCTCGCTGCCACGTGGGTCGCGCAGCGCCCGGTCGACATAAGGGAATGGCGCCACGGCCGGTATGCCGAGCTTGGCAGCCTGCTCGGCTGCCCGCTGGGCCTCGGAAATATTGAGGCGGTCCACCCCCGGCATGTGGGCGACCGGCGTGCGGTCATCACGGGTGTCCATGAGGAATATGGGCCAGATGAGATCGGCCGTGGTCAGCACATTCTCGGCGACCAGCCGTCGCGACCACCCCGCCTTGCGATTGCGGCGCATCCGGACTGCCGGATAAGCCCCTGGCATGACAGGGGCGGATTGAGCCCCGGTCGCAGGGCGCGGCGCCTCTGCGCGCTCCAGCTTCAACGGCTTCATGGAATTTGGCTCCCGGATGGTTGTAGGGCCCTGCACGGCCGCGCCGTGTGGCCCGCCGGCATCGAAACGGCCGAAATCATTCTTATTCTACGCCTGGACGCCTGCCTGTCCACGGCTCTCGTAAACGTGTCGCGCCCGCCCCCTTGCGCTGCACAAGGGAGGGGCGTAAGAGACCGGCTTTAATGAACACACAGGCACACGCGTCATTCTACTTCCCCGGGCGCCACCTCCTCACATGCGAGGGTTTGAGCGCCCAAGAGATCAATTCGCTCCTCGATCTCGCCGACCGAGCCGCCGAAACCAGCAGACAGGTTAACAAGAAGCGCGACGTCCTCCGCGGACGCACGCTCATCAACCTGTTCTTCGAGGTTTCGACGCGCACGCAGGCGTCGTTCGAGCTGGCGGGCAAGCGCCTCGGCGCCGACGTCATGAACATGCACGTCGCGACGTCCTCGGTGCAGAAGGGCGAATCGCTGATCGACACGGCGATGACCCTCAACGCCATGCGCCCCGATCTGCTGGTCGTGCGCCATCATGCGGCGGGCGCTGTAGAACTGCTCGCCCAGAAAGTGGACTGCTCGGTCATCAATGCGGGTGACGGCGCACACGAGCATCCGACTCAAGCGCTGCTCGATGCGCTCACCATCCGCCGCGCCAAGGGCCGCATCGCGGGGCTGACGGTCGCCATCTGCGGTGACATTCTCCACTCCCGGGTCGCGCGCTCGAACATCCATGTGCTGAACGCCATGGGCGCGCGCGTGCGGCTCATTGCACCCTCGACGCTGCTGCCGCCCGGCATCGACCGTCTGGGCGCCGAGGTCTACACGGACATGTGGAAGGGCCTCGAGGACTGCGACATCGTCATGATGCTGCGCCTCCAGCGCGAGCGCATGGAAGGGAACTACGTGCCCTCCTCGCGCGAGTACTACCACTTCTTCGGCCTCGACCAGGAAAAGCTCGACTGCGCCAAACCCGACGCGCTCATCATGCATCCGGGCCCGATGAACCGAGGCGTCGAGATCGCCTCACCGATCGCCGACCACTCGCGCAGTGTGATCCGCGAGCAGGTCGAGATGGGTGTTGCCGTCCGCATGGCCGTGCTGGAAGCCTTGGCGCGCCATCTGCCGAACCACTGACGTGCCGAATAGCGCGTCCGATCAAGAACGAGGTGAGAGCGTGAGGCCACCAGCTGGCAGGGATACTGCAAAAGCAGGTGCGGATGCCGCCACCAGCACCGTCTTCATCAATGCGCGCATCATCGACCCGGCATCGGGGCGCGATGAGCCCGGCGGGCTGCTGGTTGCAGATGGCGTGATCACGGACGTCGGTGGACATCTGCGCCGCAATGCACCGGCCGGCGCAGCCGTCGTCGACTGCAATGGGCACATTCTCTGCCCCGGCCTCATCGACGCGCAGGTCTACACGGGCGATCCCGGCCAGGAGCATCGCGAAACCCTCAAGACCGCGAGCTTTGCCGCGGCAGCGGGCGGCGTCACGACCATCGTATGCATGCCGGATACCGAGCCGGTCATCGATCAGGTGGCGCTCGTCGACTACGTCCAACGCCGCGCCCGCGAGCGGGCCGTGGTCCATGTCCACATCATCGCGGCGCTGACCAAAGGCCTCAAGGGCCAGGAATTGGCCGAGATCGGCCTCCTGCAGCGTGCCGGTGCCGTCGCCTTCTCGAATGGCAAGTCCTCGATCGCGAATACGGGCGTCATGCGCAACGCGCTGAACTATTCGAAGGACTTCGGTGCCCTCATCATGCACCACACCGAGGATCCCTACCTCTCGGACGGCGGGGCCATGAATTCGGGCGAGGTCTCGACCCGTCTCGGCCTCAAGGGTGTGAACAAGGCGGCCGAAGCCCTCGTCGTCGAGCGCGACGTGCGCCTCGTCGGCATGACCGGCGGTCGCTACCACGCCTCGACCATCTCATGCGCTGAAAGCCTGGCCATCGTGCGTGGTGCCAAGGCGCGCGGGCTCTCCGTGAGCTGCGGCGTCTCGATCAATCACCTCACGCTCAACGAGAACGACATCGGCTCGTACCGCACGTTCTTCAAGGTGCGCCCGCCGCTGCGATCCGAGGAAGATCGCAGCGCGATGGTGCGCGCACTCGCGGCCGGAGACATCGACGTCATCGTCTCGAGCCACGACCCGCAGGATGCGGACGTCAAGCGGCGCCCGTTCGCCGAGGCTGCAGACGGTGCCATCGGCCTCGAAACGCTGCTGGCAGCCGCACTTCGTCTCTATCATGCCGACGAGATCGGCCTTCTGCCACTGCTGCGCGCGATGACCATCAATCCCGCGAAGCTACTGGGACTGCCGGGCGGTCGTCTGGAAAAAGGCGCACCGGCAGACCTCCTGCTGTTCGATCCCGGCCAGCCCTGGGTCGTCGATCGCGAGCAACTCCGCTCACGCTCGAAGAACTCGCCGTTCGACGAGCAGAAGCTCCAGGGCCGCGTGCTCAAGACCATGGTTGCCGGGCGCATGGTCTATCAGTACGGTTCGTGACCGCTCCGCTCGCCCGAGCTGTCCTTCACTGACCGGACCTGCAAGAGATGTCCTCTTCCCTTCTTCTGCCCGCGCTGGCGGCGCTCGCGTTCGGCTATCTGCTGGGCTCCATTCCCTTTGGACTGATCCTCACGCGTGCCGCGGGCCTCGGCGATGTCCGCGAGATCGGCTCGAAGAGCATCGGCGCGACGAATGTCCTCAGAACCGGCAACAAGAAGATCGCCGCGCTCACGTTGCTGCTCGACGGCTTCAAGGGCACTGCGGCCGTGTTGCTGGTGTCCGTGATGGGTTCGTGGTTCGTCGCAGACGGGACGCCGGCATCACAAGGACTGCTGACGGCCCTGCTCATGCCATGGATGGCAGGCCTTGGCGCCGTCGTCGGTCATCTGTTTCCGGTCTGGCTCGGCTTCAGGGGTGGCAAGGGCATCGCGACATACATCGGCGTGCTCCTCGGCGCCTACTGGCCGGCAGCCCTCGTGTTCTGCGCCGCGTGGCTCGTTGTGGCGGGTGTGACGCGTTACTCGTCGCTCTCCTCGCTCGTCGGCACATTCGTCGTCTTCATCTATTTCACGGTCATCGGCGGCAATCTCATCGTGCCGATCGTGGCGATCATTTCAGCACTCATCTTTTGGAAGCACCGCGAGAACGTCCGACGGCTCATCGCGGGGCAGGAGAGCCGTATCGGTGCCAAGGCCTGAAGGATCTGCCCGAGGACGCACTGCGCCACTTCCTGTTGCCGAACTGGGTGACGCCGAGCGACTTGCCTGCCTGCGCCTCATCCGCACGGAAAACGTCGGACCGGTTACGTTTCGCGAGCTGGTCAACCACTGCGGCGGCGCCGAACGCGCACTCAAGGCGCTACCTGATCTCGCGCGTCGCGGCGGGCGGCGTAAGCCTGTGCAAATCTATCCCCGCGAGAAGGCCGAGGCCGAGCTCGAAGCGGCGCGCAAGATCGGCGCGCGTCCGCTCTTCACCATCGAGCCCGGCTACCCGGCGGTGCTCGTCCATGCGGGCGTGCCGCCACCCCTGCTTTACGTGAAGGGTCGCACGGATCTTTTCGCCATGCCGGCGGTTGCGATCGTCGGTGCGCGCAATGCCTCGGCGGCAGGCCGCACGATGGCCAGCCGCCTTGCAGCCGCGCTCGGCGCCGCGGGCATGGTCATCGTTTCGGGGCTTGCGCGCGGCATCGATGGCGCCGCGCATGAAGCGGCGCTCAAGACAGGCACTGTTGCGGTCCTGGCGGGCGGCCTCGACCACATCTATCCGCCGGAGCACGAGAAGCTGCACGCGGAAATCGCTGCCGAAGGCTGTCTCGTGAGTGAGCTTCCTCCGGGTTTCAAAGCACGCGGCAACGACTTCCCGCGACGCAACCGGATCGTTTCCGGACTGGCGCTGGGTACGGTCGTCATCGAGGCGGCTCTGCGCTCGGGCTCGCTCATTACCGCGCGCCGGGCCGCCGACCAGGGGCGCGAGGTGTTCGCCGTGCCCGGCCATCCTCTCGATCCGCGTGCCGAGGGCACCAATGCGCTTCTCAAACAGGGCGCAACTTTGGTCACGTCGGCTGAGGATGTCCTCGAGGCTCTCCGGCCCCAGATGGACCACACGCCGCGCGGCATGGCGGCCGCATCTGCGGATCTGGAGTTACATCCGGATGAGGATGCGGTCCCGCCGTCGTCGTTGCCGTCCGAAGCGGCCCAGCTCGTGGTGCTTCAGGCGCTCGGCCCAGCGCCTGTGTCTATCGACGAGCTTGCCCGCTCGACCGGGCTCCCAATTCGCGCTCTGAGAGGCGTCCTCATCGAGCTCGCCCTCGCCGGGCGCATCGAGCATCAGGGTGCTCAGCTCATCGCCCTCAAGTCCGGGTTCTGATTGCGGGGCCGGTTACAGGCTCCATGGTGGGATTTCACCGGCGCTGCGCCTGGATAATGGCCTCGCGGTACGCCACGACGAGAACGCCGGCAAGCGTGGCGCAACCGAGATTGTCCGCCAGCTCCTTCAATTCCAGCGTGAGATCAGCCAGGTATTCGAGCTGATCGGAGCGGGAGAGTTTATCGACCGCCTCGAACTCATCCTCTTCTGCGTCGCGCTTACTGACGTGAGATGAGATAGTCATGACAGCACCAGTCCTCCTCTCGGCAACTCTTCCAATATGGTTGCTTCGAGCAGAATACACAATCACTGGTTGCATAACAACGCTCGCCCGATGACTTCTCCACATCGCGCGGTTGGCCGCGGCGCGGGCAGCATTGCCCCCATTAATTGATTGATAATGCGAACTAAACTAGAGAGAGTGGCGAATACGATCGCCCTGATGGTTTGACAGTCCCCGCGCCATAACCCATGTTCTCGCGCAATCACTGACCTCCGGTCGGCTGCGTGGGTGGGAACCGCAATACGGCCCGTCGGGCGCCGAGAACGGCATTGGAAACCAATGAACATCGTCATTGTCGAGTCGGCAGCCAAGGCCAAGGCGATCAACAAGTACCTTGGGTCGAAATTCAAGGTTATCGCGAGCTACGGCCACATCCGTGATCTCCCGTCCAAGGACGGCTCCGTCGAGCCGGACAAGGACTTCGAGATGCACTGGGACGTGGACGGCCGCGCCCAGAAAGTGATGCGTGAGATCACCGCCGCCGTCAAAGGCGCCGACAAGCTCATTCTGGCCACCGACCCCGATCGCGAGGGCGAGGCCATCTCCTGGCACATCTTGAAGGTGCTGGAAGAGAAGAAGGCGCTCAAGGGTATCCCTGTCGAGCGCGTGACGTTCAACGCCGTCACCAAACAGTCCGTTCTCGATGCGATGAAGGCCCCGCGCGCCATCGATGCGCCGCTGGTGGAAGCGTATCTGGCACGTCGTGCGCTCGATTATCTCGTCGGCTTCACGCTGTCGCCCGTGCTCTGGCGCAAGCTCCCGGGCTCACGCTCGGCCGGCCGCGTTCAGTCGGTTGCGCTGCGACTAGTCTGCGAGCGCGAGCGCGAGATCGAGGCCTTCAAGACCGACGAATACTGGACCATCGAGGCCCTGCTCGCGACGCAGAAGGGCGAGGAAGTACGTACGCGCCTGACGGCCATCGCAGGCACGACGCTCAAGAAGCTCGACATCAAGGATGGCCCCTCCGCGAACGCGATCAAGGCGGCCATCGAGAACGGCGACTTCGTCATTACTTCCGTCGACAAGAAGGCGACGCGGCGCAATCCGGCACCGCCCTTCACGACCTCGACGCTGCAGCAGGAAGCCTCGCGCAAACTCGGCTTCTCCGCCAAGCAGACGATGAACGTCGCCCAGCGCCTGTATGAAGGCGTGGACATCGGCGGTGAGACCGTCGGTCTCATCACCTACATGCGAACGGACGGCGTCCAGATCATTCCCGAGGCCATCGGTCCGATCCGCCGATCCATCGAGGACTCGCTCGGCAAGCGCTACGTCGCGCCCTTCATCCGCGAGTACAAGACCAAGGCCAAGAACGCTCAAGAGGCGCACGAAGCTGTCCGCCCGACAGATGTCTCGCGTCGCCCCGAGCATGTCGCGAAGCATATCGAACGCGACCAGGCGCGTCTGTATGAGCTGATCTGGAAGCGTGCAGTCGCGAGCCAGATGGCCTCCGCCGAACTGGAGCAGACGACCGCCGAGATCGAGGTCAAGGGCCGCGACGGCAAAGCCTATGGCCTGCGCGCGACGGGCACGGTCGTGCTCTTCGACGGTTTTCTCAAGCTCTACGAGGAAGGCCGCGACGAGGAGGACGAGGAGAGCCGCCGCCTGCCGGCGCTCAGCGACGGCGATCACCTCAAGGATCGCGGCGTTGACGCCAAGCAGCACTTCACCGAGCCGCCGCCACGCTACACGGAAGCCACGCTCGTCAAAAAAATGGAAGAGCTCGGCATTGGCCGGCCGTCCACCTACGCCTCGACACTCGCGGTGCTCGAGGATCGCGGCTATGTGAAGATCGACCGCAAGCGCCTGATTCCCGACGACAAGGGGCGTCTCGTCACAGCATTCCTCGAAGCCTTCTTCAAGCGCTATGTCGAGTACGACTTCACGGCCGGCCTTGAAGAGAAGCTTGATCTCATCTCGGATCACCAACTCGACTGGAAGGAAGTCCTGCGCGACTTCTGGAAGGAATTCACGGGGGCGGTCGATGAGACCAAGGAGCTGCGCGTCAGCGATGTGCTCGAAGCGCTGAACGAACTGCTCGGCCCGCACATTTTCCCCGACAAGGGCGATGGCACGGACCCACGCGCCTGCCCGAACTGCGGCGAGGGTCGTCTCTCGCTCAAGACCAGCAGGTTCGGCCCCTTCATCGGCTGCTCGAACTATCCCGAGTGCCGCTTCACGCGCCAGCTCGCCAACACGAACAACAATGGCGAAGAAGCGACGAACCCCGACGGTAAGCTGCTCGGCTATGATCCGGATACAGGACTCGCGGTTACGCTACGCACGGGCCGGTTCGGTACATACGTGCAGCTCGGCGAACAGGGCGAGGACAAGAAGGACAAGCCGAAACGCAGCTCGATCCCGAAGGGCGTCGACGCCGCCTCGGTCGATCTCGAGAAGGCGCTGCAGCTCCTCAGCCTGCCGCGTGAGGTCGGCATTCATCCCGAGACGCAGACGCCGATCGTTGCGGGGCTCGGCCGCTATGGGCCGTTCATCCTCCATGACGGCAAGTACGCCAATCTCGAATCCATCGACGAGGTGTTCTCGGTCGGCATCAACCGTGCGGTGACGATCCTGGCCGAGAAGGCCGCAGGTGCAAAGGGCCGCTTCCAACGGGCCGGACCGACCGTACTCAAGGAGCTCGGCGAGGATCCTGATGGCGGCGGGCCGATAAAGGTGCTGTCGGGCCGCTATGGACCGTACATCAATCAGGGCAAGATCAACGCGAACGTGCCAAAGGGCAAAGAGCCGACGGCGGTGACGGTCGAGGAGGCGATCGCGCTTCTCGCCGAGCGTGCGGCCAAGGGTGGCGGCAAGACCAAGGGCCGCAAGGCGCCGAAGAAAGCCGCTGCGGAGCCGTCCGAGAAGAAACCCGCGAAGAAAGCCCTTGGCAAGCCCGATAAGGCGCCGGCCAAGAAGGCGCCCGCCAAGAAGACTCCGCCGAAGAAGGCAGCGGCTGCATCGAGCGAAAAGCCTGCGACAAAGGCCAAGCCGAAGAGCGCCGCAAAAAGTCCGCCGCGTCGTCGTGATGCGGCTGAGTAAGTTCAACTGAAAGAGCGCGCGTGCCGAAGAAGCAGAAGCGCCGCGAGAAACCCGATCGGTCGAACCGGTCGGGTCAGCCGCGCAACGAGAGCAAGAAGGCGCCGCTGCCGACGCGTGAGCAATTGCTCGAATACCTGTCCAGCACCACGGAGAAGGTCGGCAAGCGCGAGATTGCCCGCGCCTTCAACATCCGTGGCGAGGATCGCATTGCCCTGAAGGCTCTCCTCTCGGAGCTTGCAACAGACGGCGCGATCGTCGGCAATCGCAAAGCCGTCAAACCGCGCGGCAAGCTGCCGCCCGTCGGCGTGCTGGAGATTGTCGCGCGCGACGACGAGGGTGAACTCGTCGCCGTTCCGACGAACTGGGAAGCATCCGAAGGCGAGCGCCCGAAGATCCTGGTGCAGCAGGGTCGCCGATCGATTGGCCCCGATGGCAACGGCGCCCTTGCGATCGGCGACCGCATTCTGGCGCGCATTGCCCGTATCAGCGATACCGATCCCTTCGGATACGCACACGCGGCTGAGCCCATCAAGCGCCTACCGCGCGAGAGAAAGCGCCTGCTCGGCATTTTCCGCGCCGCCAAGCGCGGTGGCGGCGGCATGATCGATCCGGTCGACCGCAAGGATCTCAAGGAATGGCCAGTGCGTCCCGGCAACGAGGGCGATGCCGATGACGGTGAGCTCGTCCGCTTCGACATCGTGCGCCGCCACCGCGAGGGCGTGCCTGAGGCGCGCGTCGCGGAGCGGCTCGGCAATCCGCAAGACCAGCGCCAGATCAGCCTGATCGCCATCCACGGTCACGGCCTGCCCGACGGCTTTCCCGATAGCGTGCTGGCCGAAGTCGAGACTCTGCCGTCCATCGAGACGCAGGGCCGACTGGATCTGACCAAGCTGCCGCTGATCACGATCGATCCCGTCGATGCGCGCGATCACGACGATGCCGTACTCGCCGAGCCCGATGCCGATCCGACCAACGAAGGCGGCTTCATCGTCACGGTCGCCATTGCCGATGTCGCGCATTACGTGCGTTCAGGCACGCGTCTCGATCGTGAGGCCATGACGCGCGGTAACTCGGTCTATTTTCCCGATCGCGTCGTGCCCATGCTGCCGGAGCGTATCTCCAACGATCTCTGCTCACTGCGCGAGGGCGAGGTGCGGCCCTGCCTCGTGGCCCGCATGATCTTTGACCGCGATGGAGAGAAGCGGCGCCACACTTTCCATCGCGCCCTCATGCGCTCGGCGGCGAAGCTTTCCTATCAGGAAGCGCAGGCAGCCATCGACGGCAAGCCGAGCGAGCGCGCAGCGCCCATGCTCGACAAGGCCCTCAAACCTTTGTGGGCGGCCTACGCTGCACTCTCCGCAGCGCGCGATCGCCGTGCGCCGCTGGACCTCGATCTTCCCGAGCGCAAGATCGAGCTCGGCGAGGACGGCATGGTGCGTCGCGTGCACGTGCCCGAGCGTCTCGACGCGCATCGCCTCATCGAAGAATTCATGATCCAGGCGAACGTGGCTGCCGCCGAGACGCTGGAGCAGGCGCGCGCGCCGGTCGTCTATCGCGTGCACGACAAGCCCAGCACAGAGAAGCTCAAGTCTCTGCGCGAGCTGCTCGACGGCCTGGATCTGCGCTTTCCGCCGGGTGATCATGTCCGTCCGAAGCACTTCAATTCCGTGCTCGCGCAAGCGAAGGATCAGCCCTATGCCGAGTTCGTCAACGAGGTGATCCTGCGCTCGCAGGCGCAAGCCGTCTACGACACGGCGAACCTCGGCCACTTCGGTCTCAATCTGCTGCGCTATGCGCACTTCACCTCGCCGATCCGCCGCTACGCCGATCTGCTCGTGCATCGCTCGCTGATCGCGGCGCTGAAACTCGGCGCCGGCGGACTGACGCCGGAAGAGAAGCCGACGCTTAGCGCAACGGCCAAGGCGATCTCGGATGCCGAGCGCCGCGCCATGGTGGCCGAGCGCGAGACGATCGACCGGCTCATCAGCGCTTTCCTCGCCGACCGCGTGAATGCGGAGTTTGCAGGGCGGATTTCCGGCGTCACGCGCTCGGGACTTTTCGTGCGGCTCAAGGATACGGGCGCCGATGGCTTCATTCCGGCATCGACGCTCGGCGGCGGCGAGTTCTGGCGCCATGTCGAAGAGGCGCACGCCTTGATCGGCGACCGTAGCGGTCGCGGTTTTCGCCTCGGCGATGCCGTCGAAGTCCGGCTGGTCGAGGCCATACCCATGGCCGGCGCGCTGAGGTTCGAGATGTTGAGCGAGCCGGGCGCGATGCCCGGCGGTCATGCCGGCCGCGGGGGCGGCACGCACAGGCGCGGACCGCGCATTGGTAACCGTCGCCATAGGCGCCGCTGACAGCACCATAGACATGAGCCGCACGTGTGCTCATGACGCAGCCTGCCATGCGGTTTGCCACATGGACCTTGCCCCCGATAGGCACTATTTCCTCGAAAGGCGACATGCTGATTATTCGGGCAGCGATGCTCCCGACGTCGCCGGGTGGAAGGGCAGACCATGACCCACACGCACGAACCTCACGCACACCATGCCGTCGATCCCCTCGCGCCACGCGACACGTGGCAGGCCATGGGGCGCGGCACGCTCGGCAAGTGTCCGGCTTGCGGTGAGGGGCACCTCTATCGCACCTATCTCAAGGTTGCAGATAATTGCGATCATTGCGGCGAGGAGCTGCATCACCAGCGCGCCGATGACGCGCCGGCATATTTTACGATCTCGATCGTGGGTCATATCGTGGTTGCCGGCGCGCTCATTCTGGAACGCGCGCTGTCGCCTGCGACCTGGGTTCACATGGCACTCTGGTTGCCGCTGACGCTCTTCCTCTGCCTGGCGATGCTGCCTGCCGTGAAGGGCGCTCTCATCGGTCTCCAGTGGTCGAAACGTATGCACGGCTTCGGCGGCAGCGAGGATATGCCCGAGCCCGAGCCGATGCCCGCAGTTGCCGGAGATCGCGGGAGCGCGCGTTGAGCGAGAACGAAGCCTTCAAGGCCCTGGTGGCCGAGCGCGCCGCGGCCAAGACCGGCGCTCCTCCCGCCAAGGCAAAGACGCCTGTGCTGCGTCCGCGCGATGCCTCGACCCTGATCATCATCGACAGCAAAGATGCCGCCCCGCGTGTGCTGCTCGGCAAGCGCCGCGACGATCTCAAATTCATGCCGGGAAAGTACGTGTTTCCCGGCGGACGTCTCGACGCCGACGACAAGATCATGACGGCTGCGCGTGAGCTGCGTCAGAGCGAAGCCGATAAACTCCTGCTCGACATGAAGGGGCATCCGAGCCCCGCGCGTGCCCGTGGCCTCGGTATGACGGCCGTGCGCGAGACCTTCGAGGAAGCCGGTATTATCATCGGCGGAAGGGCGGCCGCTCCCCCCGAAATCGCGCCACCGTCCGAGAATCCTTCACTCGACAGTCCCGCGGCGAAGTCCTGGCGCCAATTCCAGGCGCACGGTTTCGTGCCCGATCTCGCCGCCTTGACCTTCCTCGCGCGCGCCATCACGCCGCCTGGCCGCCCGCGCCGCTTCGATACGCGGTTCTTCTGCGTGGAGGCGTCCGCCATCGCCAAGAGCACGGATCACAACGACGGCGAGTTGTCCGGGCTCGTGTGGATGACGCTTGTGGAAGCGCGCGAACTCGATCTGCCGCCGATCACCCGTGTCATCCTGGAGGATCTCGGCGAACGCATAGCAAAGCGCTCGCTCGACGACCCTTCCGTGCCGATCCCCTACTACTTCAATCGCCGCGGCACCTTCCGCCGCGAGATGCTGCATCTTGGCGCGGCAAGCAGCTGACACAGCCCATTTTTTCGACTGATTGCAGGATTGCCCTTCGGTCCACGGCAAGCGGTCGGAGCTTATGCTCGCGCGCGCATAACGAACGCGGCATAATGCGGCCTTCTGACGCATAAATTGTGGCCAAATTCAAGCACCTGATGAATCGAATTCAGACGCCGTAGTTGACGGCCACATTTCTCCCTGCTTGTCTTCGGTCCGCCAGAGACGCGGGGAAGCAACACCGCGGCTTGTCAGCCGGCGACGGGGGACCATCTGGCGGTCCGAGCGAGGGAGCACAACACTGCGAGCCCGAATGTGAATGCGGTAGCCGCAGTCGAGCGGCTGACGTTCCGGCTTCCGGTGTCTATGCGCGTGCTGAGCCTCCACCACGGGACTGTATGAAGCAGCCCGGGTCGCCTTTTGAAGACTGGAGGTCGTATGCGTATCCTGCGAGCACTGCCGATTGCCATTGGTATGACTGTTGCCGCTCTGGCAACGCCGGCATTGGCGGATTCAGGCTACACATTTGAAGGCAGAAGCGAATATCGCGACAGTATCTCGATCAATTCCTACCGCCGCTCGAACCTCGGCGCCATGGAGGCACGCCCCTCACAGCGGGCCGAGCGCCAGGAACGTCGCAGCAGGCGTACAGCGCGTGTCCGCGATGACGAGAGCCGGGAAACGCGGCGGGCGTCCCGCCGGAGCGCACGGCGGGTGGCTTCGCTCGGCAATGATGCCGGGGCGAGCACGAGCGGTGGCGGACATCACGGCATTGCATCCTTCTACTGGCAGCCCCAGCGCGTCGCTTCCGGCGGCTGGTTCAATCCCAATGCCATGACGGCCGCCCACAAGACCCTGCCATTCGGCACGCGCGTGCGTGTCACCCATGCAGCCAATGGCCGCTCGGTGGTCGTCACGATCAATGACCGTGGACCGTACATCGCGGGACGGATCATCGATCTGTCGAAGGCTGCCGCCGGCGTAATCGGTATGCAGGGTCAGGGCATTGCGCGCGTGCGCATGGAAGTCCTGGGGCGCTGAAGCCGCGCCGAAACGAACTGCAAGATCGAGCGGCACGCCATCATCTGGCGTGCCGCTTTTGCTTTGCGCAGATTCGATGCTCTCACAAAAAGCTGATGCCTCGCCGAACTTGTGGGGAGGCTGTAGCGTCTCATCTTCATGCAGTGGCCGAGCATAAGGCGCCTGGAACTGGAGCCCGGGGCCTGTCGGCCAAAGGAGCAGCCCCAATGTACGAAAAAACAAACGATGATCCCGAGCAGCCCGTTCGCCGCACTTATCCGGCGATGATGCTGGATGCCAATGACGTAGCAGCCCTGTCGACACTTATGTTCGAGCTGCGCGAGATGACGCAATCGCGCCGGTCGTTCGCTGCGGCGAGCACGTTCCTCCGGCGTTTTGGTGCGGAGAGCGAAGGCCCACGCCTCGTCCCGGTGGATGCCTGACGCCGCCGCGTCCGGAATTCCTCCCCTGCGCCGATGTGCTTGGCCGGGTACCTCGCCGCGCGTTAGGTTCTAGCCAAGCAAACAGCTCGAACGCGAGGACGACCCATGGCGACATTCAAGTGGGACCATATTCACCTGCGCAGCCCCGACCCCGAAGCGACGGCCGATTTCTACGTCCGCATGTTCGGCGCCGAGGTGATCCGCACCCCGCAGCCAGGCGGCAAAACCCGGATCGACCTCAAGATCGGCGGCGGCAGCGTGTTCATTGCGCCGGTCACGCCGGGCGATGGTGTCGCCTCGCCGCCGAAGACGCCCTATCAGGGCCTGGATCACTTCGGCCTTGAAGTGACCGGTATCGACGCGGTGGTAGCGGACCTCAAGAAGAAGGGTGCCGAGTTCACCATGGAGCCGAACAACATTCGGCCCGGCGTGCGCATTGCCTTCCTGCGCGGGCCGGAAGGCGTCTCCATCGAGCTACTCGAGCGGAGCTGAGGTTTGAGCGCACTCAGCAGCGCTGTTTGATTTCGGCCTGGAGTTCAGCACGAACTTCTCCGGCCAGCGCCGCAACGCGCGCGCGCTGGTCGGGCTGCATGCCGCCGACCTCGCGCCCGAAGATATCGAGCGCCCAGTCGAGCTCTGCGCTGGCAAAGCGCAGCTTGCCGCAGTCGAGGGTCGTGCGCAGGGCGCGGTAGGCGAAAAGACGTGTGCCGTTGGAGAACTCCATCGGCGTCGGGGCCCGCATCATCCATGATTGCGTCGGATCGGCGATCATCGCGCGCAGCAGAGCGAGGCAGTCGACGCCAACGCCGCAACGCGCCGTGTCCTGCTGGAGATCGCTCTCGGTGAGTGCTTTCGGCTGGGGCGCCGGCGGAGGACGAGCAGCAGGTGGTGCCGAGATTGCGAGATCAGGTTGAGATGGCTTCGCTGGCGGTGCAGGCGCGACGACGCGAGGCCTCTCGGGAGCAGCGGGCATGGGACGCGGCTCCGGTGGCGGCGCATAGACGACTTTCGCCGGCGCCGGTGCGGCACGATGCACGGTCGTGCCGTTGTCCCACGTATCCTTGAGCGAGAGCCGCTCTTCTTGGACTTCGACTTCTCCCGTGTAGCGCTCTGCCGGCGGCTCCTCCGCACACGCAGTCACGCCGACCGCGATCAGAGCCGCGAGAACGGCTCTGCATCCATGTCGGCACTGACGCGCGGCTGGCAATGACATCCCGGTCTATCCGGACGAAATGAACAATTCGTCCGTAAGACTATGAGGCAGGCTTTAAGTTCCTCTTAATGCTGTGGAGGTCATCGCCATCCTTCAGTTGTATCTCACCACGCCATAGAGACGGATCGTGCGCCCGGGCTGAAGCACTTCGTCCTTCTTGTAGGAGACGTGATTGCGCACGTCCTCATCAAGCAGGTTCTCGGCTCTGAGCCCGATGGTCATCTGCGGCGATATCCGGCCGATCTCGGGTTGCAACGCGAATGTGTACGAGAGATCGGCGTTGAGCAGCGTGTAGCCATCCGTCGGCGTATCCTTGATGTCGTCGAAAGCCACTTTGTCCTGATCGAAGGCATGGAGCGCGAACACACGCGCAAGCCAGTTGGCATCACGGTAGTAGATGCCGGCACCGAGACGATGCGGTGGAATACGCGGGACATAGCCGCCGCCGGAGAACTTCGCGTGGACGAAATCGTATTGTCCTTCGAAGCCGATCACGCCGCGCCCGAACGACATGGCATCCCACTGCGCCGAAAGCTCCAGACCGCTGAATGTGGCATCGCGCTGTGAGAATACGAGCTGATCCGATTCCCCGTGCGCGTGATCATGATCATCGTCGTCGTCATCGTCGTGATCGTGCTCGCCGCAAGAACCGAGCGTTCCCTCGCACTCGATGCCGGTGAAGCGCTTGAAGATGAAATTGCGATAGCGCGTATGGAAGGCCGTGGCATCGAAGCGCACCGCGCCGCGTGCACGCTTGAAGCCGAGCTCGATCGTCGATGCCTTCTCGACCTTCAGGTCGGGATTGCCGATCTCGAAGGTGCCGGCCGCGTGGTGCAGCCCTTTGGAGAACAGCTCGGCGACATCCGGCGCGCGCTCGGTGTACTGGCCGGTCAGGCGCGCGACCACGCCGAGCGGCAACTCATAAAGCGCGCCGAGGCTGGCGCTCTTCGGGGCGAACGAGCGACTGCGCTGCTCCACGTGATAGTGGAAGTGATCGTCGTGCGCCTCGATCTCGACCCCCGTACCCTTGGCGCGAACGCTCTCGATGCGTGCGGCTGCCTGCAGCCGCAGACGCTGCGTGATCTCGAGTTCCTCGAACCAGAAGGCGGCAATGCTGTTCGAGCGCGCCGGCGGATCGATGAGCCCATCCATCTCCTCGGCGAGATGATCGTCGTAGATGAAGCCACGGACACGCTTCTGGTCCCAATGGACGCCGACGGCGCCACGGAAAATGCCGAGCGGCGAGTTGAAGGCGCGATGCTGGATTTCGAGACGTGCCTCGTGCTGGCGGTTCGTGTAGCGGCTCTCGATCTCGTCGTGGAAATGCGAGTGATCGCCGTGATCTTCCTCGTGGGCGACGATCTCGTCGTGCTTGTAGCGCGTCGTGCCGAGCCAGAAGCGGATCGCTTCGATGCCATAGTCGTTGACGCGCCATTCGCCGCGCGACTGCAACTTCTCCTGGTTGAGATCGATGCGTGGGCGATGATCCTCCGCTTCCTCGCCGGGGATGCCGTAGAAGCTCTTGAAGCGCGTGTACGAGACGCCGATGAACCCGCTCTCGCCGACGATGGAGGCGCCGAGCGAATAGCCGGAGCTTTCGACGAACGAGTTCGCCTGCCGCCCGCGCGGCGTGTCATAGTCGTCGGCCTGACGGCGAAAGGCATCGGCATAGAGCACGACGTTGCCGGCGCCGGACATGACCTTGAAACCACCATCGTGACTGTCGTCGACGGAGCCGAGGCCACCCTTGAGGACGGCGCTGAATCCGTCCTTGGGCATGAACTGCGGAATGCGATCGTTGGAGACATCGACCACACCGCCGATGGCCTGCGAGCCGTAACGTAACGTTGCCGGACCACGAATGATCTCGACACGCTCGGCAGCGAAGGGATCGATCGGCACGGCATGATCTTCCGACAAGGCCGAGACGTCGTGCGTGCCGATACCGTTCTCCTGCACGCGCACGCGGAAGCGATCGAGACCGCGAATGATGGGCCGGCTGGCGCCGGGCGCGAAGGTCGAAGCGGTTACACCCGGCTTCTGCGCCGTCACATCACCGATGTTGGATACGGCAAGCGCCTCGATCTCACGCTCGCTCATGACCGTCACGGGAACAAAAGCATCCTCATCGACGAGCAGCGTCCCCGGCAGTGGCGCTGGCGCGGCCACCGGCTCGGCAGGCGTTGCCGCCGTTGCGGGGCGGGGCGTCGGCACGCGACGAGGACGCTGCACCGGACTTGGGCTCGTGACGACGATGCCCGGAAGCTGGATCTGGGCTTGGGCGTTGTCAGCAAAAACGCCGGCGGCCGCCAGAAGCGCCATCCCTCCTCCGAGCCCGCGATAAAACCACCACCTCATTTTCACCCCCTCTCGGCGCTGAGCCAATGCTATAACATTACTGTTATGTTGTTACGTCTAAGGAAGTGAGCGAGCAGCGGCAAGAGGTGCAAATAACGGGAGCGAGCGGAAGTAGCACGGTTGTCGTCGGCCTGTGGCCGAGCGGGCACGCCCCATTGCGGCAGGCCGGCGGCCTCCCAGATGCATGAAGAGCGCGTGGTGCCTACCGCGCGCGCTTGATCGCGGCGAGCGAACATGGTGGAGAGCACGGATTGCACCGTGCACAGCGCTAAGAGATGGCTGACGACATCCCAGATGTGACGCTGCCCCCGCTTGGCGATCATCGCCCGGCGCGCCGCAATGCTGCGCCCATCGCCGGCGCGGACGCGGCCTTTCCACTGGAGCTTTCGCCGCGCCCGGCTGCAGGAGAGAGCGCTGCCACCGAGGTCGACCTCGAACTACCACCCGCCGACCCGGACAGCGCCCCGCCGCGCACGACACGCCATCCCATGCGGGGAACCGCTGCTATGATCGCCGCCAGCGGCGTGCATGTGCTCGTGCTGTTGGCGCTGGTCTCGGCGCCCCCCATCGAATTCGGCTACGGCGGTCAAACCGTGGATGCCATCAGCGTCTCGATCGTGCCCGCGAGCGCCATCGTCGCGCGCCAGGCCGTGTCTGATGCGAGCGCTCAGTCCGCACCCGCGCTCATGGCTCCCGAGCCCGGAGACGACAGCGCAAACAGCGAGGCGGTGCCGGAAAAGACTGCCCCGCCGGAGGAGAAAGCCGAGCAGACTCCTCCCGAAGCAGCCGAGCCTGCCATCAAGCTCGCCGCGCCCGAGCAGCCGGCGCCGGATGTGGTGCCCGGCGAGGCGCCCCAGCTCGCGAGCGCGCCAAAGCCACCTGAGGAAGTGAAGGTCGCCTCCGTCGAGCCGACGCATGCGCCACCCGAAAGGCCGATCGAGAACCCCACTCGGGAGGAAGCGACCACGCCCCCAGCGCTAGCAGCCATCGCCGCCGGCGGCGCCATTTCACATGGCGCCGCACCCGACCAGCCCGCGCGAACAGCCGCAGCCGCCGCAAGCCCCGGCGAGGTGAATGCCTATGGTGCCGCCGTCCAGTCCGCCCTGCTCGCCGTGGACCAGCGCGAGGCCAAGGCGCGCGCCTCGGCATCCAAGGCCAAGGGCACGGTCGTCGTCAGACTTTCGATAGACGGCAACGGCCAGCTCGCCGATGCGCAGGTCGTGAAATCCAGCGGCCAGACGCAACTCGACGACGCCGCCCTCCTGCTGATCCGGCTGGCAGCTTTCCCGCCGCCCCCACCGAGCCTTACGGTCGACCAGCGCTCCTACATCGCCCCCATCCGCTTCCAGCAGGCGTCTCCCCGCCGGCCTGCTGCCTTTGCTGCACTGCAAAATCAACACTCTCGCTTTTGCCATCGTCCGCCACTACACTTCACAAGCTCGTGAAGACAGCGTGTCAACGCGCACCAGCAACGTCAGGCCAACAGGCACGGCGCCGAGACACTGGGTTGAACAAAAGATCCAAAAGGCCAGTTCGCAGCGTACCCGCTGCATCAGGCCTTGCGTTAGAGGCGCCCTTATTCGGGCACACATCAGGACGATAGGCCTCGCATGGGTCTGCTGCCGGTTCTCGCGATGCGGGGAAGTGCGGGCGCTCTCGGACAATTCTCCGTCGTTCCCTTCGGGATCCTCATCACATGACCACCAGCGCCGGCACACCCGACGCCTCCGAGACACGCACGCCAAGCCTCGACCTCGACTGGCGGGTTGTCCGCGGCTTTGCTCGCTTCGCAAGCGGGTTCTGGCGTGGCGATGGCGCGCGCCGAGCCTGGACGCTCACGATCGTGCTCGCGATCTGCCTCCTGCTGAGCACCACGGCGACGGTCGCGCTCAATCATTGGACGCGCTGGTTCTTCGACAGCCTCGAAGCCCGCAATGCGGTGGCGCTCTGGGAATCCGTGCTGGTCTTCTTCGTGATCATTGCCTGCATGGCGGCGATCGGCGTCGGCATCGTCCTCACGCGCGAGCGTCTGCAGGTGCACTGGCGTGCGTGGATCGTCGGCGACGTCGTCTCGCGCTGGCTCGGGCGCCGGCGCTTCTACCATCTCGCGCAATCCGGGAAGCAACCCGCCAACCCCGAATACCGCATAGCCGACGATTCGCGCTGGGCGAGTGAGCCTCTCGTCGATCTCGGCATCGGCCTCGTCACCGCGATCATCTCGGCGGCGGCTTTCATCTCCATCCTCTGGTCGGTCGGCGGCTCGTACACACTCGCGCTCGGCGGCAGTCAGCTCACCATTCCCGCTTACATGGTGCTGATCGCGCTCGCCTACGGCATCATCGGCTCGCTGCTCACCATGTGGGTCGGGCGCCGGCTCGTCGGCTATGTCGGGCGCAAGAACGAAGCCGAAGGCGACTTCCGCTTTGCGCTCATGCGCCTGCGCGACAACTCCGAGAGCGTTGCCCTCATGGGCGGCGAGCAGAGCGAGCGGCGCATTCTCGCGCGCATCTACGACACCGTCGTGCAGCGCTGGCTGAGGATCGTGCAGCAACACGGCCGGCTGACCTGGATCACCAACTCGATTGGCCCGATGACCCCCATCGTGCCGCTCTTGTTTGCGGCCCCCAAATATCTGCAGGGCGAGCTGTCGCTCGGCGAGGTAACACAGCTCGCCGCCGCCTTCTCCCAGGTGCAGATGGCCATCTCCTGGGTGGTCGACAACTTCAATCGCATCGCGGAATGGTATGCCTCCGCGCGCCGCGTCATGGACATGGTCGATGCCTGTGACGACGTGGACCGCCGCGACGCCGAAGGCCCGCGCGGGATCGCGATCACGCCATCGCCGAGCGAAGGCCTCGTGCTCGAGGGATTGGCAGTCCACGATCCGGCTGGCCGCCCGCTCGTCGCGCGCGCCGACCTTATGGTGCCGCCAGCAACATCGCTCGCGATCGCGGGAGACACGAGCTCGGGCAAGACGGCCATCGTGCGGGCGATCGCCGGCCTCTGGCGCGAGGGCCATGGCACGGTCCGCATCGGCGAACGCGCGCGTATCATGATCGCGCCCCAGCAGGGTTATCTGCCGCTCGCGACACTCCGCGATGCGCTCATCTACCCTTCTGATGGCGCACCGCCCACGAACGAGGATATCGCTACAGCGCTCACCGCAGCGGGACTTGGCCATCTCACGGGAATGCTCGACGACACAGGCCGATGGGACCAGTCCCTCTCGGCGGGCGAGCGCCAGCGCGTCGCGATCGCACGCCTGCTGCTGCACCGTCCCGATGTGATCATCCTCGATGACGCGATGACCGCGCTCGACGAGAGCGCCCGCGTCGATCTGTTGACGGCCCTGCGTGAAGCCATGCCCGAAGCGGCCATCCTCAATGTCGGGCAATCGCCGCGCCTGCTTCCTGGTGCTGGCCGCGCGCTCGCGCTCGAGCGAACATCGGGCGGGACCATCGTCGGCGACCAGCCACCGGCCTACGATCCGAAGCGCCCGTTCACGGCCGATGTATAGCCGCACCCCAACGGCGCACTACTTGCTAAAATAAATCAATATTCATTCAACAGCCGATCCTCTCCTCCAGCGGCGGCTCTCCATGAATATTTGACAACAAATATCAGGGTTTTTACTTAGCCATTGCATGCGTTAGATGAAGATCTATTCATTTGCGCAAGCAATATAAGTAATTGGCCGTATTTTTTCTTGCAGTCGACGGCCAGGCGGATGTAGAGCGGTGATGTCACGCATGGGGATGCGCGCACACTTGCAAACTGTGGAGGTTTGAATGACCCGTCTGCTCGCTGCTCTTGGTACGGCTGGCCTTGTCGCGATCGCCTCGGCGCTCCCGGCTGCTTCGGCTCCCGTTCTCTCGTCCGTCGCTGGCGTTTCCCAGTCGGATGTGACCACGATTGCCGACAAGAAGCCTGCAAAGAAGAAGACCGCGAAGAAGAAGGCCCCGGCCAAGAAGGCTGCGCCGAAGAAGGGCTGATTTTTGAGGGTGCGCGCGCCGGCTTGAAGCCGATCCGCGTTGCTCCATTCAAAGCCGCATCGGGATCACTTCCCGGTGCGGCTTTTTCCGTTACCTGCCTTGCTGGCCGCCCCCTGGATCGCTAAGGCCCGAAGCGGTACATCCGATGTCCGGGGGCGCCGGTCATGGCGTGCCAAGGTCAAAAAATGTCTCCAGGGAGCGCCACGTGAGCACGCCATCGATCGAAGTCCTGCATGAGCTCGTCAAGCCGGCGCGCGAGGCGCTTTCGAAGGAGACGTGGGACTATCTCATGGGCGGCGCCGACACCGAGACGACGCTCGAGCGCAACCGTCTCGCGATCGAAACCATCGCCTTCCGCCCGCGCGTCCTACGCGATGTCGCAAACGTGGATCTGTCGACCACCTTTCTCGGTCACAAGCTCAATCTTCCGATCATTCTCGCGCCGATCGGCTCACTGCAGGATCTCTGCCCCGCCGGCGGCCTGGCCCCGACAAAAGCGGCCGCAGCGTTCGGCGTGCTGCATATGCTGAGCTCTGTCTGCAAACCAGGCCTCGAAGACGTCGCCGCCGCCGCGCCGAGCTATCCAAAAATCTTCCAGCTCTATGTGCGCGGTGATGCCGCCTGGGTCGACGAGCGCGTCGCGGCAGCGGTCGCAAGTGGCTATGCCGGCCTCTGCCTGACGGTGGATCTCGACTATTACGGACGGCGCGAACGCGACATCGCAAAGCGCTACAAGCCGACGGCCCGGCGCGCGTCGGGTGGCGCAGGTGCGGGCGATCCCTTCCAGCAGGCCTTCTCGTGGTCGGACATCGCGCGCATTCGCAAGAACTGCCCGATCCCGATGTTCATCAAGGGCATTGCAACGGCTGAGGATGCACGCATCGCCGTCGATCACGGCATCGAGGTCGTCTACGTGTCGAACCATGGCGGCCGCCAGCTCGATCATGGACGCGGCAGCCTCGGCGATCTGCCGGAGGTCGTCGATGCCGTGAAGGGCAAGTGCCACATCGTCGTCGACGGCGGCATCTATCGCGGCACGGATATCGTGAAGGCGATCGCGCTCGGTGCTGATGCTGTCGGGATCGGCCGCCTGCAGGGGCTGGCGCTCGCGGCGGGTGGTGAAGCGGCGCTCATGCGCGCGCTCGAACTTCTCGAAGACGAGACGCGCCGCGTACTGGGACTTCTCGGCGTCACCAGCTTCGGCCAGCTCGACCGCAGCTTCCTCGCCAATGCCATGCCGCTCTCCCGGCGCGGCTTCGACAGCGCCTTTCCGCTGCTCGGCGAGGGGTACTGAGCGCATCCGCAGCGCCTGCTGTGGATTTGTTCCCTTATTGTTCTTGCGCTGGCCCTCGTGGTCGCGTAGCCTGCAGTCATTGATCTCGATGGATCGGGCGGCAGATGCCGCGGCATTGCGGGGCGTTTCATGTACGGGCAGATCTCAACGCTCGCGTTCGTCGGCATCGAAGCGCGCCCCGTCGAGGTTCAGGTCCGGATCAGCGGCGGGCGGCATGTCTTCGCGATCGTCGGCCTGCCCGACAAGGCGGTCGCCGAGAGCCGGGAGCGCGTCCGTAATGCGCTTCACGCAGTCGGTCTCGCCCTTCCCTTCCGGCACATCACGGTCAATCTCGCGCCCGCAGACTTGCCCAAGGAGGGCAGCCACTTCGATCTTGCGATCGCACTTGCGCTCATGGTGGCGACCGGTGCCATCGCACCCGATGCTGTCGAGAATTACGCAGCTGTCGGCGAGCTGGCACTCGATGGCTCTATCCGCGCGGTTCCAGGCGCGCTGCCGGCCGCGATCGGCGCCAACGCGCTCGGGAAGGGCCTCATTTGTCCCGCAAGCTGCGGCGCCGAAGCGGCCTGGGCCGCCGAGGACATGGCCATTCTCGCGGCCCCGCACCTTCTCTCACTCGTCAATCACTTCAAGGGCACCCAGGTCATGGCGCGCCCGGAGCCCGGCGGGCCCGCGGGCCCCGAAACCATGCTCGATCTCGCCGACGTCAAAGGCCAGGAGAGTGCGCGCCGCGCGCTCGAGGTTGCGGCTGCAGGCGGGCACAATCTCCTGATGGTTGGGCCACCGGGATCGGGCAAGTCCATGCTGGCATCGCGCCTGCCCTCCATCCTGCCGCCTCTCGAACCTGCCGAGATGCTCGAGGTCTCCATGATCAAGAGCCTCGCCGGAGAGCTTGGCGAAGGACGCATCGCGCGCACGCGGCCCTTCCGCGCGCCGCATCATTCCGCGAGCATGGCCGCGCTCGTCGGCGGCGGGATGCGCGCACGACCGGGCGAGGTTTCGCTCGCGCACTTGGGCGTGCTCTTTCTCGACGAGCTGCCCGAGTTCCAGCCGAACGTGCTCGATGCCCTCCGCCAGCCGCTCGAAACGGGCGAAACCGTCATCGCCCGCGCCAACCACCGCATTACCTATCCATCGCGCTTCCAGCTCGTCGCCGCCATGAACCCCTGCAAGTGCGGCGGTGCCAGCCCCGGCACGACATGCAAACGCGGCCCGCGCTGCGCCGACGACTATCAGGCCCGCGTCTCCGGCCCCTTTCTCGATCGCATCGACATGCAGATCGAGCTCGCGCCCGTCTCCGCCGCCGATCTCGTCCTGCCGGCTCCCCGCGAAGGCAGTGCGGAAGTCCGTGCGCGTGTTGCTACGGCGCGCGCGCGCCAATCCGCGCGCTTCGCTGCACTCGGTGCCGCCCGCGTGCGTACGAACGCCGACAGTTCCGGCTGCCTCCTCGAGCAGATTGCCATGCCGGACGAGAGCGGCCTCGCCCTGCTGCGATCCGCGTCTGACGCCATGGGTCTCTCGGCACGTGGTTTCCACCGCACGCTCAAGGTCGCCCGTACCATCGCCGATCTCGACGGCGACGAGAGCATCAGCCGCGTTCACATTGCCGAGGCCCTCAGCTATCGCGGAGAGGCCCTGCGCGCGCAGCGCGCGGCATAGGTCTCGTGCGGAGCGCACGGCTTGAGATTCCGAACCCAGCAGGGCAAGTAGCGCATGGAGAAACTCAGGGAGAGAACGACATGAAGCTGCTGGGCCAGGGCCTCTACTGGCAGGAAATGCCCGTCGGCGCGAAGTACAAGACCTTCGGCCGCACGATCACCGAGACAGACATCGTCAATTTCATTTCCTGCACGGGCTTCCTGGAAGTGCTTTTCACGGACATGGAGTTCGTCAAAGCGCACTCCGCCATCCAGGGCCGCGTCGCACCGGGCGCGCTCGTCTATGCGATCGCCGAGGGGATGACGATGCTCGGCACCATCCAGGGCACCGGCCTCGCCTTTCTCAATATGGAACTCGATGTAAAGGGACCGACCTTCGCCGGGGACACCATTCACTGCGAGATCGAAGTCATCGAGCAGCGCCCGACATCTAAGGGAGGGCGCGGACTCGTGCGCACGAGGAACACCGTCATCAATCAGCGCGGCGAGACCGTGCTCGTGTTCACACCACTGCGAATGATGGCGGGAAAGCCGGAGGCGTGAGAATTCGCGCCTGCGGCGCGCGTGGGGGCCCCGGCCCCCCCCCCCCCCCCGGGGGCCCCCCCCC
>JAEZRM010000147.1 GCA_023412805.1 Pseudomonadota bacterium
CTCTCGAACAGCCGCTTCTGCAGCATCATGCGCGGCACGAGCGACGAGATGTAGAGGTGTTCCTGCAGCGTATGCGCGCCGCTCCCGTCGACGCCGAGACCGTCGAGCGTCGGCACCTTGTGCGCGGTGAAATTGCCGTCGCTGCCGCCGCCCGTCGAGAGATCATGCAGCTCGAAGCCGAGTTCGGCCGCAATCCCCTTGGCGTGCGCGAAAAGCGCCGCGATCCCCGCATTCTTCTCGAAGGGCGGCCGGTTGAGACCACCTTTGATGGTGAGCTGAACGGCCGGGTTGTGCGGCTTGAGGGCCTTGAGACGTGCATCGAATTCGTCCGCATCGGCAACCGTCAGAACGCGCATGTCGATCGTCGCCGTGCAATGCTCGGGCACGACGTTGTCCGCCGTACCGCCCTGTATGCGTCCAATGTTGAACGTGACGCCGCGCTTGTAGTCGGTCCAGCTATCGATGGTCGCGACCTGGCGCGCGACCTCCGCAATGGCATTCAAGCCTTCATGATGCTTGCTGCCGGAATGCGCAGGACGCCCATGCGCGCTCATGACATACCGGCCGACGCCCTTGCGGCCCGTCACGACACGGCCACCGTCACGCGCCGGCTCGGTCACCAGTACATACTTCGCGCGCTCGGCCTCGGCCTCGATAAGGCTCCGCGACGTTATGCTGCCGGTCTCCTCGTCCGAGACGTACAGAAAGCGAATGGGCAGGCCGTTCGGCGTTGGTCCCGCAGCAATGGCGCGATAGGCACAAAGCGCGATGTAGGCACCGCCCTTCATGTCGTAGATGCCGGGGCCATAGGCCTTGTCGCCCTCGACGCGGAAGGGGAGATCCTTCGCCAGCGTGCCCTTGGGATGCACCGTATCGAGATGGCAGAGGACGAGGATGCCGGGACCGTCGCCACCCCAAGCCGAGGTGATGCGCAGATGGTCGCCACGGCCCTTGGTGCCGGGAATGCGCTCGACCGTGGCACCTGCCGCCTCATAGTCGGCGGCGCACTTCGACATCATGCGATTGACACCCTCGACATCGGCCGTCTGGCTCTCGATGTCGACCCAGGTCTTGAGGCCCGCGAGAATTTCCTCAGCCGTGATGTCCATGTCCCCGTACTCCCTCGAAGAGTGCCCGTTTGAGGTCTTTCTAGCCTCTCTCGCCGGCGTCACCATTCACGTTTACGCGCGGCCTTTCCGCGCAATCCGGGCTTCCCTCCAGGTGACGAAAAGCGTCGAGCCGACGATGAGGGCGGCACCGAGCCACGTCGACCAGCCCGGGATCTCGCTGAAGAAGATGAACCCCCAGGCCACCATCCAGAGGAGCCGCACGTAGTCCGCGGGCATGAGAATGCTGGCCTCCGTCATCTTGAGGGCCTGCACGTAGCAGTAGTTTCCAATAGCAGCTACGATCCCCATGCCGATCAGTGCACTCCAGGCCTCGGTGCTCGGCATGACCCAGACGGGAATGGTCGCCAGCCCCGCGATCGGTGCGATCATGAGCGGCTGGTAAAAGGAGATCGTGATCGGGCTATCGAAGCGCGTGAGATCTTTCGCAATGAGCAGCGACATTGCCCAAAGGATGCTCGATCCAACGGCAGCAATGGCTGCGAGCGAAATCGCCTCGAACCCCGGCTTCAGCACGACAGTGGCGCCGATCAGCCCGATCACGACGGCGCTCGCGCGCCTGACGCCAACTGTCTCGCGGAAGTACAGCGCGGCCCCGATCGTGATGAAGATCGGCGTCGTGAAGCTCAGCACGCCCGCATCCGCAAGCGGCATGTTGGCGAGCGCGTAGTACCACGTCCACATGGATGCGACGCCGAGGGCACCGCGCACCACCTGGAGCGGGAGATTGTTGGTGCGCCATGCCATGTGCCCAGGCCGGAAGACGAACGGCGCGGTCATCAGCAGGGTGAACACGGCGCGCAGGAACACAACCTCGATCGAAGGCAGGTGCGCGCCGACATAGCGCACACCGAGATGCAGCAGGGACGAGTTGAACCCCGCAAACAGCATGAGGAGGACAGCCGCGACGACGGTATTCCGCCCGGCCGAGCCCACAGCGGCGGCTTCATGGCCGGTCATTTTCCCTCATCCTGCCAGTATCGCGCTTGCCTTCAAACGAGGCCGAGCACACCGAAGAAACCAACGGCAAGCGCGCCGGCAAAAGCCAGCAGGAACAGCAGCCACCTCATCGCGCGCTCCCTCCCTGGGAGAGTGCCGCGCTGGCAATGGCAGCATTGTCCAGGCTGTGCCCGGGTTTACCGCTCTTCTGCCGGCCGGGCCGAATGGCCCGCAGCGCGACACCGGCGCACTATGGCAAGCGCGCCCCGACTTGGGTAGAGGCGACCTTCAGGCGCCGGCGCGCTGATCGTCCGGCGAGAAGATCACATAGGCGAATATCAAGATACCAACGCCGACGATCATCGAGCCGCCCGCCAGCAACGGCTCGAACTGCGGATGGCCCGTGTATTTGAGGTACAGAGCGGGCAGCATGATCACCATGCCAAGCACGTAGACGATGTAGTGCGCCATCGCGACGCGCCACGCTGCTTTGGCCGGCTGCAGGGCGTAATACCCGCCGAACAGGCCGGACGTCACCCAGCCGAGCAGGAGGATGTGGGCGTGCGCTGGCATTGCCGAATGATCCTGCGCAATGCCCATCTGCAGCCCGAGCCCCACGCCAATCACAAGGAATATTGTCGCCGTCTTTATGAAAAGCTGCGAGATGCGCGGCATTGAAATCCTCCCTCGTTTTGTCGATGCTGGCCGCCGCTGCTGGGGCCTGAACATAGCTCAGTCCGCTCTCGCCAGCGAGGACGCGGCCTAATGCGCCGCCGATTGACTTGCCGCCGAGCCGCCCATATAAGCCGAGCACTCTTTCGGAGATACGGGCGTACCGTTTCCGGCGACCACGCTGGGAAGCGGCGCGCCGATTGGTGTTGCAGCGACCACGCTGCGCCTTGGGGATGCGCCCGGCGGACCTGCTGCCGAGGCAAGCAATGGAGAACGTACCGTGAAGCGGACCTATCAGCCGAGCAAGCTTGTGCGTAAGCGCCGGCATGGCTTCCGCGCCCGCATGGCGACCGTCGGCGGCCGCAATGTCATCGCGCGCCGGCGCGCCAAGGGCCGCAAGCGCCTGTCGGCCTGAGCCTGACCGTGCCTCGCGTCGGGGTGGTGGGCGGTCGCGCCGACGGGCGGCGAACTGCGCAGGCTCCGGACGTAGCGGCATAGAGTCTGCTTGGCGTCCCAGGTGTGTTTCGGTGATCGGATGCACCTCATGGCCATCGCGACACTGAAGCGGCGTGCTGAGTTCCTCCGAGTTCGTGGCGGTCGACGCTGGTCAACCCCCGCGTTCGTTATCGAAATGCGGGCACGTTCCGGGAGCGATCGACCCATGAGGGCCGACATTGGGGCCGAGGCTGGCGGGCAGGTCCGGGAAACCGAGGATCGACTCACGCTGCACGCCCCCTCTCCCGCCGGCCCCGCGCGATTCGGCTTCACCGCTACCAAGAAGCTCGGCAATGCCGTCACGCGCAACCTGATCCGCCGCCGCCTCAAGGAGGCCGTGCGGCTCGTCGCCCCAGGGCGCGCCCGGGCGGGTTGCGACTATGTACTGATCGCGCGGGAGGCGGCGGCGACACGCTCCTTTGCCGTCCTCGAGCGCGATCTCGCCACGGCCTTCGACGCACTCCACGCGCCGGCCACCGGCGGACAGCGCACATCGCGCCAGGAAACACGCGGCGGCACCCGCCCCTCATCGACGCGCGGCCGGGCCGGAAGCCCGCGCCCTGCAAGCGAAGGCTGACAACCCGATGATGCAGCAAGACGACAACCAGAAGAACCTCCTGCTCGCGATCGTACTGTCGATCGGCGTGCTGCTCTTCTGGCAGTTCTATTATGCCGGCCCGAAGATGCAGCAGGAGCGCGATCGCGTCGCCCGCCAGGAGCAGACGCAGCAGACGCCGGCTCCGGGTGCACCGGGAGCGGGAGCACCGGTCGCGGCCCCCGAGGGCTCTCCGGTTGCGGCGCCGGGTAGCGCTCCCGTCGCTGCTCCCGGCACCGTGCCGGGCGCCGCCACGCCAGCCGGCGCGGTCCACACGCGCGAGACCGCGCTCAAATCCTCGCCCCGCATTGCCATCGCGACGCCGAGCTTGACGGGTTCCGTCTCGCTGCGCGGCGGTCGCATCGACGACCTCGTGCTCGTGAAGTACCGCGAGCAGGTATCGCCGACGAGCCCGAACGTCGTCCTGTTCTCCCCCGCCGAAGCACCGAACGCCTATTTCGCCGAGCACGGCTGGGTCGCCGCCGGCGGCAGCACCGTCAAGCTGCCAGGGCGAGACACCGTCTGGACGGCCGAGTCGACCGGCCAGCTCACACCTGCCAATCCCGCGCGCCTCACCTGGGACAATGGCGAAGGGCTTCTCTTCCGCCGCATCATCACGGTCGACAACGAGTACATGTTCACGGTCCGCGACGAGGTCGAGAACAAGTCGCAGACCGCGCAGTCGCTGTTCCCCTATGCGCGCATCTACCGCGTCGGCACCCCCAAGCTCGAAGGCTTCTTCATTCTGCATGAAGGCCTGATCGGCGTGATCGGCGAGCAGGGGCTGCAGGAGATCAAATACGCCTCCGTCCTCGAGGAAGGCGGCAACAAGACGATCGAAAAGGCGCTCGGCGGCTGGCTCGGCATCACCGACAAGTATTGGGCCGCCGCCGTCGTCCCGAGCCAGACGATGGAGTATCGCGCGAGCTTCCTCGGTATTCCGGGAAGCCCCGGCCAGCGCGAGGCCTTCCAGACCGATTATCTCGCCGCGATGGTCACCGTCGCCCCTGGCGCGACAGGCTCGACCGAAGGCCATCTCTTTGCCGGCGCCAAGGAAGTCAATGTCATCGACGGCTATGCCGAGAAGCTGACGATCAAGAAGTTCGACCTGCTGGTCGACTGGGGCTGGTTCTACTTCATCACCAAGCCGCTCTTTCATCTGATCCATTGGCTGGCGAGCTGGTTCGCGAGCCTCGGCGCCACCGCGAACTTCGGCCTTGCGATCCTCGCGACGACCGTTCTCGTCAAGCTCGTCTTCTTCCCCCTCGCCAACAAGTCCTACGAGTCCATGGCGAAGATGAAGAACCTGCAGCCCGAGATGGAGAAGCTGCGCGAGCGCTACAAGGATGACCGCGCCAAGCAGCAGCAGGAGCTGATGGCGCTCTACAAGAAGGAAAAGATCAATCCGCTCGCGGGCTGTCTGCCGATCCTTCTGCAAATCCCGGTCTTCTTCGCGCTCTACAAGGTGCTGTTCGTGACCATCGACATGCGTCACGCGCCCTTCTACGGCTGGATCAAGGATCTCTCGGCGCCTGATCCGACCTCGCTCTTCAATCTGTTCGGCCTGCTGCCGTACACGGTGCCCGACTTCCTGCACATCGGCGTGTGGCCAATCATCATGGGCATCACGATGTGGGTCCAGATGCAGCTCAACCCGCAGCAGCCCGATCCGCTCCAGCAAAAGATCTTCAACTGGATGCCGGTGCTGTTCACGTTCCTGCTGGCATCGTTCCCGGCCGGCCTCGTGATCTACTGGGCCTGGAACAACGTGCTTTCGCTGCTCCAGCAGTACGCGATCATGCGCAAGAACAACACCGAGGTGCATCTCTGGAAGAACCTCGGCATCGAGAAGTGGCTGGCGTCGCGGCGCGCCGCCGATAAGAAGTGACCGGCGGCGCTTCGCCCCGGGACGACGCCGGTGACCGCCTCTTCCGCGGTCACTGGATCTTCCTCAAGAGCGTTCCCACGCTCGAAGTCCTTCCGGAGGCCGACCGGCCCGAGGTCGCCTTTGCCGGACGCTCGAACGTCGGCAAGTCGACCCTCATCAACGCGCTCGTCGACCAGCATGGACTGGCACGCGCCTCGAACACCCCTGGACGCACGCAGGCGCTGAACTACTTCGGCCCCGAGCGCCCCGAACCGCCATTCTATCTTGTCGACATGCCGGGCTATGGCTTCGCCAAGGCACCAAAGGAGATGGTCGACGCCTGGACGGCCCTCGTCCGCGACTATCTGCGCGGCCGGCCTAACCTCTCCCGCACTTTCCTGCTGATCGATGCCCGCCATGGCCTGAAGCCGGTCGATCGCGAGATCATGAAGCTACTCGACGAGGCCGCCGTTTCCTTTCAGGTCGTTCTGACCAAAGCGGACAAACTCACGCACAAGGCGCTCGAGCACGTCATTGCTGCAACGCAGAAAGAGATCAAGTCGCACCCCGCGGCCATGCCGGAGGTTCTGGCAACCTCGTCGGAAAAGAAGCGTGGGTTCGAGGAGCTGCGCGCGGCGATCGCCGCCATCGTCTTCGGCTTGCGAAGCTGAAGCGCTCGCCGCGGTCCGGGATGCCCATCAGAGAATCGGTTCGCGTGCCGCGAAATGCCGCAGCGGGGCCGACAAGGCCACTGTCGCCTCGCAGGCGCGACACCGGTAAGCACCATGCACGAAATGAGCTCGCTCGACATTTCCTGCTGGCCGCAAGAGTGGGCGGGCTGATCGAATTCCGTGCAAATTTGTGCGCCGCGATGGCTGCTGCGCTAGTTTGCACCCTTGAGACCTTCAAATGTGCGGCTATAACGTGGTCGCGACGGGCGACGAATTTGTCGGATTGAGGGCGACCTGGGCAGGCGCAAGGCGCCCCGGGCGATGCTGGGAGCGGATGGGAATGAGAAACGGTCAAGGCGGCTTCGGGTGGGCGGCCAGGCTTTCAGCTCGGATCGGCAGCTTGGCGTCGGGAGTGGCGCTCGCAGGCTTGGCCAGCAGTGCCCTCGCTCAGCAGACTACCGGGCAACCGCATCACTGGCAGATGGGCCTTCAGGCGCCGGTCACCGAAATAGCCGAAGGGATCAATTGGTTCCATAACGTCCTGGTCAATCCCATCATCATTGGCATCACCATTTTCGTGATGGTGCTGATGGGTTACGTGATGTACGCGTTCAGCGAGAAGCGGAACCCGACCCCCTCCAAGACTACGCATCATCAGCTGCTCGAGGTTGCATGGACGGTTGTTCCCATCCTGGTCTTGCTGGTGATCGCTGTTCCTTCCTTCAAGCTCCTTTACGCGCAGTACGACTATCCGAAGCCTGATCTCACCATCAAGGCGACCGGTAACCAGTGGAACTGGACTCACGCCTATCCCGACCACGGCAATTTCAGCTTCACCTCCGTCATGCTCAATGACCAGGAGCGTGAGGAGCTGATCAAGAAGGGCATTCCGGCGCCACGCCTCCTCACCGTGAACAATGAGGTTTTCGTGCCGGTCAACAAGGTCGTGCACGTGCTGGTGACAGCAAGCGACGTGATCCACAACTGGACGATCCCGGCCTTCGGCTCGAAGGTCGACGCCGTCCCGGGACGTGTTACGGCGACCTGGTTCAGGGCCCGCAAGGAAGGCGTCTACTACGGCCAGTGCTCGGAACTGTGTGGCAAGGATCACGCCTTCATGCCGATCGCCGTCCGCGTAGTCAGCGACGCGGTGTTCAATGAGTGGGTCGAAGCTGTGAAAGCCCGTGATCGTAACAAGATCCGGGAGATCCAAGAGCGCACCGCGCTCGCCCACGCCGGAGCGAAGATCGCCGCGGCGCCGGCTCGCTGATACGGGCCTGCTCGAGCGCGCGCGACACAAGATATCGACCGGCTGCATCGCAGCCGCCACCGGCAGAACACAGGAAGCAAGGCTCAGGCCTTTCCACAGCCGGCGGAACGCAAGATGAGAACGATCAAGCTGGGGTGAAGCAGAGATGGCGACCAAGGCACACGAGGCGCACGGCCACGACGATCACCACGATACGCCGACTGGCATCAACCGCTGGCTCTTCTCGACCAACCACAAGGACATCGGGACGCTCTACCTGTTGTTCGCCATCATGGCGGGCATCATTGGCGGTTTCCTTTCCGTGGTGATGCGGCTCGAGCTGCAAGAGCCGGGCATGCAGTGGTTCGCCGATCCACACATGTTCAACGTGTTCGTGACGAGCCACGGCCTCATCATGGTGTTCTTCATGGTGATGCCGGCGATGATCGGCGGGTTCGGCAACTGGTTCGTGCCGCTCATGATCGGTGCGCCGGACATGGCCTTCCCGCGCATGAACAACATCTCGTTCTGGTTGCTGCCGGTCGCCTTCGCGCTGCTGCTCATGTCGCTCTTCGTCGAAGGGCCCGCTGGCGGTCTTGGGTCGGGCACTGGCTGGACGGTTTACGCGCCTCTGTCGACAACAGGCCATCCCGGACCCTCTGTCGATTTTGCCATTCTCTCGCTGCATCTCGCGGGTGCATCGTCGATCCTCGGTGCGATCAACTTCATCACCACCATCTTCAACATGCGCGCGCCGGGCATGACGCTGCACAAGATGCCGTTGTTCGCTTGGTCGGTGCTGATTACGGCCTTCCTGCTGCTGCTCTCGCTGCCGGTCCTCGCCGGCGCGATTACAATGCTGCTGACTGACCGCAACTTCGGCACAACGTTCTTCACGGCCTCTGGCGGCGGCGATCCCGTACTCTACCAGCATCTGTTCTGGTTCTTCGGGCATCCCGAAGTCTACATCATGATCCTGCCCGGCTTCGGCATGGTCAGCCACATCGTCTCCACGTTCTCGCGCAAGCCCATCTTCGGCTATCTCGGCATGGCCTACGCGATGGTCGCCATCGGCCTCGTCGGCTTCGTCGTGTGGGCACACCACATGTATACCTCCGGCATGGGCGTAAACGCACAGGCCTACTTCGTCTTCGCCACGATGGTCATCGCCGTACCGACGGGCGTGAAGATCTTCTCGTGGATCGCCACGATGTGGGGTGGCTCGATCCGCTTCACCGCACCCATGTTGTGGGCGCTCGGTTTCATCTTCCTCTTCACGGTCGGCGGTGTCACCGGCGTCATGCTGGCCAACGCGGGCGTCGATCGCGCACTGCACGATACGTACTATGTCGTCGCGCACTTCCACTACGTGCTGTCGCTCGGCGCCGTCTTCGCGATCTTTGCGGGCTGGTACTACTGGTTCCCGAAGATGAGCGGCTACATGTACAATGAGACCCTTGCCAAGCTGCACTTCTGGCTCACCTTCATCGGCGCCAACATCCTCTTCTTCCCGCAGCACTTCCTCGGTCTCGCGGGCATGCCGCGCCGGTATGTGGACTATCCGGATGCATTTGCCGACTGGAACCGCATTTCTTCGTACGGCTCCTACATAACGGCAGTCGCGACGCTTCTCTTCATCGCGAGCATGCTCCACGCCTACTTCATCGCTCGCAAGAAGGCGGCCGACAATCCTTGGGGCGAAGGCGCGACCACGCTCGAATGGACGCTCTCCTCGCCGCCCGCGTACCACAGCTTCGAGACGCTGCCGCGGATCAATGCCACCGACCACCACTGAGCCCCGTCTCCCGGATGCCGCCACAGGACTTTCCTGATGCGGCATCCGAACTTGAGAGATAACCGACGCCATGAGCGATGTGACTGTCCCATACACGCGCAAGAGCCTCGACGAGGCTCCCGGCGGGAGCGTGGCTGATTTCATTGCGCTCATGAAGCCGCGCGTGATGTCGCTCGTCATCTTCACCGCGCTTGTCGGCCTCGTCGTTGCGCCGGGTGATCTCCATCCCGCGCTCGCAGTCATCGCACTTCTTTGCATCGCCGTAGGTGCCGGCGCCTCCGGCGCGCGCAATATGTGGTACGCCGCCGCTATCGCTGCGCGCATGGCGCGCACGGCCGGCCGTCCCATTCCCCGCGGCAGCGTGACACCCGAAGAAGCAGTTT
>JAEZRM010000134.1 GCA_023412805.1 Pseudomonadota bacterium
GCGCACGAGCGTGTCGAGCGTGGCGAGATCCATCGCCGGGACCGCGGCGGGCTTGCGCAGCGCGTCGATCAGCAGGGTGCGCGGATCGCTCATGAAGTCCCGTTGCGAGCCGCGTCCGGCACTTCGAGGGCCGCGAAAGCGGCGATAGCGTCGTCCAGCGCCGAATAGCGGAAATCGAAGCACGCGCAGCGCTCGACGACATCGGCCAGCAGATGGAAGCCGCGTCGGCCATGGATGCTGTAGTTGAACGCGTTCTGGCCGAGCTCGATCATCGTCTCCGCGCGCGATTTCGGCGTCAGGGTGCAGGCCGCAGCGCGCTCCCAGCGCGGAGCGACGATCCAGGCCGCGCGCGCGGTCTCCTGCGCGCGCGCCACACTGTCCTGCGGCGCCTTCAGCAAGGCCACCGTGCCCTTGACCGTGTCGTGGGTCGGCCGGCTCAGCACGGCACCCGGCACGAAATCGCGAATGATGTCGATCGACTGGTTCTTGAGGTTCATCGGCCGCGCCAGCGGGCGGATGAGTCCGGTCTCGATCGACAGCAAGGTCAGCTCGTCGCTCAGCAGCCGCCAGCCGCGATTAACGAGGGCGGCGCACAGGGTGCTCTTGCCGGAGCCCGATTGCGCCGGAAGGATCGCGGCGAAGCCGTCGCGCGCGACCACCGCGGCGTGCACGATCAGGAACTGATGCGCGACGCCGCCGATGACCGCGTTGAGGCCCCACTCGAACATCGGCAGCGCCTGGTCGAGCGGCAATGGCCGGTACGGCTTCTCGCCATCGAATTCGAAATCGACTTGGCGGCGCATGAAGCGACGAACGCCGCCGGACGGCATCAGGGCGACATGGAAATCCGCGAACGGCTCGGCAGGCGTGACCGGATAGCCGTCATAGAGCGCGGTGATGCCCTCGATCGCATGTGCGATCGGCGTACGCGCGTGAATGGTGAACGGTCCGGTCCTGATGAAGGCGCCGGCGCCGGCAAGCCAGGTCGCGAACTCGGATCGAGTCGGCATCGCCGACGGTTATAGCGAAACGCGCTCGATGATGCCGAGGCTTTCGAGATCGTCGATGGTGTCCGCGACCGCGGTCTCAACCGACGCCGGATCCTCCGCGTCGAACGCCCGCGTGGCGCTGGCGGACAAGGCCGGCAGATCCGCCGGGCCTTGGTTCAAAGCATCGAGAACGGCGCGCGCGAGCGGCGCCAGCTGGAATGTATCGCCGGTGAAGTCGCAATAAGCGATGGTCTGCCCATCCAGCTCGCGCCGTTCAAGCGCTCGGGCCGCCCGCCAGATCGTCACGGACGATCAGGCCGCGCAGACCACGCACCAGTTGATCTTGCCGCCATCCTGCGGGCACGAGCCGCCGCGGTCGCTCGTCAGATAGTCGAGATCGTTGATCAGCGTATTGTCTTTACCGTACCGCGAGTTGATCAGCGCAACGATCTCAGCGACCGTATAGCCGAACGCCTGCGCGCCGAACTGCTGCGCGTTCAGGACGCATGCGACTGACTTGCGGAGCGTCTGGTTGCTGTTGTCCTGCAGCGCCTGCATGAACGTCCTGCCGCTCGGCGCCCATGGGAAATACGACTGGCACTGGGTCGCCTGGGCATTGATGCTCTGCCACTTCGCGGCCATGCTCGCAGCCGTGCTGTCGGAACTCGTGCACTTGGCGGTGCTCTTGAAGAAGGTCTTCAGAGCAGCCACGCTCGGAGTGGTCGTCCAGCTGTCATCCACGGGGTTCGGCAGGCCGGGCTTGAACGGCGATGGCCAGTTCAGCGTGTTCTTCCAGCAGCCCGGCGAAAGACTCTTGCAGCCCGTGGCCTGCGGCTTCGACAGATTGACCGAGGCGTGCGCCGATGCCGTGCACTGGCCGACGCCCGTGGTGGCCAGCGCAGAACGGCTCGACAGCATGACGATCGCGGGGGTGGCAATCACACCGCCGAACAGCAGCTTGCGGCGGCTGTTGTCGGGCTGGGCTTCGGTCGCAACAGGCTTGGCCTTATCACCGCAATCGCCGCACCCGCAATCGCAGGGGCTCTTGCCGGCCGTCGCCTTTTCCGCCTCGAACTCGCTCATCGTCGTATCCTCTTACGGCCTTTACACCACTGCCGATAGCAGACCGGTATGCACGTTTGCCGTCGTTCCGGACATTGCTGGCTACACCCCTGAATGCCCGATCTTATAGCTTATCCAGCGGCTTCCGTCATTCGATCCTGCCGCCTTCAGGACAACTTCTGACTGTCAAGGACCTGCAACATTCCGTGAGATTTCAATCATGTGGACGCACCCCGCCCGCCCCACACCTCTGATCTCCGTCCTATAGCAAGCAATAGCCGTGCCATGCCTGGCCGCCTTGGCGATGCTGCATCGCGCCGAAGTGTTGTGCGGAAACAATTACTTATAAGTTAACCATAGGCCGCCGCAGTCGCCCGGCTTTACACCGCGTTGAGTTTCTTTACAGCTCGCTCAGTATCCTCGCTCCGTTCACTCGACGGTGACGGATTTGGCGAGGTTGCGGGGCTGGTCGACATCGGTGCCTTTGAGCACGGCGGTGTGGTAGGCCAGGAGCTGGATCGGCACCGCATACAGCAGCGGCGCCACAAACGGATGGGTCGGCGGCATCGCGATCGCCGCCTTGGCCAACCCCTCCAGCTTGGCGATCCCGCCCGGGTCCGACAGCAGCAGCACCTTCCCGCCGCGTGCCGCCACCTCCTGTGCATTCGACGCCGTCTTGTCGAACGCGCCGTCCGAAGGCGCCACGAAGATGACCGGGACGTGCTCATCAATGAGCGCGATCGGCCCGTGCTTCATCTCCCCCGCCGGATAGCCCTCGGCATGGATGTACGAGATCTCCTTGAGCTTGAGCGCCCCTTCCAAGGCCACCGGATACGACGCGCCGCGGCCGAGATAGAGCACATCGCGCGCCTCGGCCAGGCCATGCGCCAGATCCTTGAGGGCTTCGTCATGCGCCAGCACCTCGGCCAGCCGGGCCGGTGCTTCCATCAGCGCCACCGCCAGCTCGCCGGCATGCTTCGCATCGAGCGTGTTCCTGGCCTTCGCCGCCGCCAGGGCCAGGCAGGCCAGCACGGTCAATTGCGCCGTGAACGCCTTGGTCGACGCCACCCCGATCTCCGGCCCGGCATGGGTCGGGAACACCACATTGGCCTCGCGCGCGATCGAGCTCTCCGGCACGTTGACGATCGCCGCCACGTGCTGGCCCTGGCTCTTGGCATGACGCAACGCGCTGAGGGTGTCGATCGTCTCGCCCGATTGCGAGATGAACAGGCACGCCCCGCCCTTGACGAACGGCGGATCGCGGTAGCGGAACTCCGACGCGATATCCACTTCGACCGGCAGCCGCGCCAGCCCCTCGAACCAGTACTTCGCCACCATCCCGGCATAGGCCGAGGTGCCGCAGGCGACGATGGTCAGCTTCGGCAGGTCCGCGAAGGCGAAGGGGAGATCGGGCAGCCCCACCTGCAGGGTGGCGGGATTGAGATAGGCCCGCAAGGTGTCGCCGACGATCGCGGGCTGCTCGTGGATCTCCTTGTGCATGAAGTGGCGGTGGTTGCCCTTGCCGATCAGCGCCCCGGTCAGCGCCGTCTCGCGCACCGGCCGCTGCACTGCATTGCCCTGCTCGTCGAAGACGCGGGCCCCCTGCGCCGTCACCACCGCCCAGTCGCCATCCTCGAGATAGCTGATCTGGCGCGTGAACGGCGCCAAGGCCAGCGCATCCGAGCCGACATACATCTCGCCCTGGCCATAGCCGATCGCCAGCGGCGAGCCGCGCCTTGCCGCCAGCAGCAGGTCGCTGCGCCCGGCCACCAGGACGGCCAGCGCGAACGCGCCCTCGAAGCGGCGCAAGGCTGCGGCCATCGCCTGTTCCGGGCTCTGGCCCTGGTCGAGCAGCACGGTCAGCAGATGCGCCACCACCTCGGTGTCGGTCTGGGTGGCGAAGCGGCAGCCCTGGGCTTCCAGCTCCGCTTTCAGGGCGGCGAAGTTCTCGATGATGCCGTTATGCACCACCGCGACACGCTTGGTTGCATGCGGATGCGCATTGGTCTCGTTGGGCACGCCATGCGTGGCCCAGCGGGTGTGGCCGATCCCGGTCGTGCCGGCGAGGGCCTGCTTCTGCAGCAGCGCTTCGAGGTTGACGATCTTGCCTTCGGCGCGGCGGCGGTCGATCGCACCGTTCACCACCGTGGCCACCCCGGCCGAATCGTAGCCGCGATATTCCAGCCGCTTGAGGGCATCGATCAGCCGCGGCGAAGCCGCGTCCTTGCCGATGATGCCGATGATCCCGCACATGTCAGCCTCGCTTGCTCTGGAGTTTGGCGCGCGCCTTGGCCGCGCGGAACCGCGCCGCCCAGCCCGGCTTTTCTTCCTGCTTGCCGCGCGCCACCGCCAGCGCCTCCGCCGCCACGTCGCTGGTGATCACACTGCCCGCCCCGATGATCGCGCCATCGCCCACCGACACAGGCGCCACCAGCGCCGTGTTCGAGCCGATGAAGGCACCCGCCCCGATCCGGGTCTGCGCCTTGACGAAGCCGTCGTAGTTGCAGGTGATCGTGCCCGCGCCGACATTGGCCTTGGCGCCGACCTCGGCATCGCCGACATAGCTCAGATGGTTGACCTTGGCGCCTGGACCGATCCGCGCCGCCTTGATCTCGACGAAGTTGCCGATATGCGCCTCTTCGCCGATCGAAGCCCCCGGCCTGAGCCGCGCGAACGGGCCGATCTGGGCCCCCGCCTGGAGCGTGCAGCCCTCGAGATGGCAGAAGCCCTTGATGGCGACATTGTCGCCCACCGTCACGCCGGGGCCGAACACCACGTTCGGGCCGACCGTGACATCGCGGCCCAAGACCGTGTCGTGGCTGAACCACACGCTCGCCGGATCGGTCAGCGTGGCGCCGCCGCGCATGGCGTCGCGGCGCATCCTGTTCTGGAACAGCGCTTCCACCTCCGCCAGCTCGACGCGCGAGTTGACCCCGACCGCTTCCTCGAACGCCGCTTCGATCACGCCGCAGCGCAGGCCCTTGGCGCGGGCCAGCCCCACCACATCGGTCAGGTAGTACTCGCCCTTGGCGTTGTTGGGTTCGAGCCGCGCCAGCAGCTCCCACATCACCTGCCCGTCGAGCGCCATAGCACCAGCATTGCATAGGCCGATCGCGCGTTCCTGCGCCGTGGCATCCTTCGCCTCGACGATGCGCGCGAGCGTGCCGTCCGCATCCACCACCAGCCGGCCATAGGCCCCCGGCGCCGCCGGCCGCATGCCGGCCACCATCACCGCGTGCCCCGCCGCAATCCCGGCGGCCAGCTGCTGCAGGGTTTCGGGGCGGATCAGCGGCGTGTCGCCGAACACCACCACCACCGGCCCGCCGCAGCCCGCCAGCGCCGCCTGCGCCATCCGCACGGCATGGCCCGTACCCTTGCGCTCGGCCTGCTCGACGCCGATCACCTCGGCCGCCCCGAGCCCCGCAGCGGCCACCCGCACCACCGCGTCCATGCCGGGGCCGACCACCACCGCG
>JAEZRM010000056.1 GCA_023412805.1 Pseudomonadota bacterium
GGTAGAGCCACAGCGCGTAGGCGGCAGACAGGATCACGCCGGTCGCGGCGAACAGCGCGACCCAGGTGTTCACGCGGAACACGCCAAGCAGCGTCAGGAACTCACCGACGAAGCCGGAGGTACCCGGCAGGCCGACATTGGCCATGGTGAAGATCAGGAACACGACAGCGTATTTCGGCATGTTGTTGACTAGACCGCCATAGGCGTCGATCTCGCGGGTGTGCATGCGGTCGTAGACGACGCCCACGCACAGGAACAGCGCGCCGGAAACCAGCCCGTGCGACAGCATCTGGAAGATGCCGCCCTGGATGCCTTCGACGTTCATCGCGAAGATGCCCATGGTCACATAGCCCATGTGGGCGACCGACGAGTAGGCGATCAGCTTCTTGATGTCTTCCTGCATCAGCGCCACCAGCGAGGTGTAGATGATGGCGACGATCGAGAGCGTGAACACGAACGGCTGGAAATAGAGCGAAGCATCCGGGAACATCGGTAGCGAGAAGCGCAGGAAACCGTAGCCGCCCATCTTCAACAGGATCGCCGCCAGGATGACCGAGCCGGCCGTCGGTGCCTCCACGTGCGCGTCCGGCAGCCAGGTGTGCACCGGCCACATCGGCATCTTCACGGCAAACGATGCGAAGAAGGCAAGCCACAGCCATGTCTGCATGCTGGCCGGGAAATCATGCGTCAGCAGCGTGGGAATATCGGTCGTTCCGGACTGCCAGAACATCGCCATGATGGCCAGCAGCATCAGCACCGAGCCGAGCAGCGTGTACAGGAAGAACTTGAACGAGGCGTAGACGCGACGCTTGCCGCCCCACACGCCGATGATGATGAACATCGGCACGAGGCTGGCTTCGAAGAATACGTAGAAAAGCACGATGTCGAGCGCGCAGAACACGCCGATCATGATCGTTTCCAGGATCAGGAAAGCGATCATGTATTCCTTGACGCGGCTTTCGACGGACTCCCACGAGGCCAGAATGCACAGCGGCATGATGAACGTGATCAGGATGACGAACAGCATGGAAATGCCGTCGACGCCCATGTGGTAGGAGATGCCGGAGCCCAGCCACTCCACCTTCTCCACCATCTGGAACCCGGCATAGCCGCCATCGAAGCCCGCCCAGATGAACAGCGACAGCACGAAGGTGAACACGGTCGTCAGCAGCGCAACGTTGCGGATGTTGCGGCGTGCGGCGGCGCCCTCGTCCCTGATCAGCAGGATCAGGAACACGCCGACGAGCGGCAGGAAGGTGACCGTGGAGAGAATCGGCCAGTCGGTCATCAGTAGGAACCCCCGAGCATCATCCACGTCACGAGGGCAGCGACGCCGATGAGCATTGCGAATGCGTAATGATAGAGATAGCCGGTCTGCAACTTGACGACGCGGTCGGTGATGTCGACGACGCGCGCTGCGATGCCGTCAGGCCCCATCCCGTCGATGACGGTCCCGTCGCCCTTCTTCCAGAGGAAGCGACCGAGGCGCTTCGCCGGCCTGACAAACAGGAAGTCGTAGAGCTCGTCGAAATACCACTTGTTGAGCAGGAACTGATACAGCCCCTGATGGCGCTCGGCGAGCTGGCGCGGCGCGTCCGGCGACTGGATGTAGAACCGGTAGGCGGTCACGAAGCCGACGATCATGGCAACCAGCGGCGCGAGCTTCACCCACAGCGGCACCTCGTGGAACTCGTGCAGGATGTGGTTGTCCGGCAGGATGAACAGCGCGCCCTTCCAGAAGGCATCATGGTGATAGCCGATGAACCAGTCATGGAACACGATACCGGCGAACAGCGCCCCGACAGCCAGGATGAAGAGCGGCACCAGCATGACCGGCGGCGATTCATGCACGTGGTGCATCACCTCGGACGACGCCCGCGGCTTGCCGTGGAACGTCATGAAGATCAGCCGCGAGGAATTGATGCTGGTGAAGACGGCCGCCACGACCAGCAGGGTGAAGGCGAAGCCGGCCAGCCCGTTGTGTCCGGCGAACGCGCCCTCGATGATAGCGTCCTTGGAGAAGAAGCCTGCAGTGCCGATCACCGTCAGCGGAATGCCGACGCCGGTGAGCGCCAGCGTGCCGATGACCATCATCCAGTAGGTGGTCGGGATCAGCTTGCGCAGCCCGCCCATCTTGCGCATGTCCTGCTCGTCGGAGACGGCGTGGATGACGGAACCCGAGCCCAGGAACAGCAGCGCCTTGAAGAAGGCATGCGTGAACAGGTGGAAGATCGCCGCCGAGTAGAAGCCCATGCCGAGCGCGACGAACATGTAGCCGAGCTGCGAGCAGGTCGAATAGGCGATGACCCGCTTGATCTCGTTCTGCACGAGGCCAACCGTCGCCGCAAAGAAGGCGGTGAAGGCGCCGATGAACGTCACGAACAGCAGGGCCGCGTGCGACAGTTCGAAGATCGGCGACAGCCGCGCCAGCATGAACACGCCGGCCGTCACCATGGTGGCGGCATGGATGAGCGCGGAGACCGGGGTCGGACCTTCCATCGCGTCCGGCAGCCAGGTGTGCAGCGGCACCTGCGCCGACTTGCCCATGGCGCCCATGAACAGCAGCAGACAGATCGCCGTCAGCGCGCCGCCCTGCGTCAGCGACCAGCCGAGGAACGTAAAGATCGCCTCACCCGAAGCGTCCGGATTCTCGGCGACCGAGGCCGCGCTGGCGAAGATCGTGTCGAAATTGACCGAACCGAACAGCACGAACACGCCGAACAGGCCGAGCAGGAAACCGAAGTCGCCGACGCGGTTGACCACGAAGGCCTTGATGGCCGCGGCGTTGGCCGACGGCTTCTTGAACCAGAAACCGATCAACAGATAGCTGGCGAGCCCGACCCCTTCCCAGCCGAAGAACATCTGCAGGAAGTTGTCGGCGGTCACCAGCATCAGCATGGCGAAGGTAAAGAGCGATAG
>JAEZRM010000094.1 GCA_023412805.1 Pseudomonadota bacterium
CGGTATCGTAGGCGATGGCGCCAACGAGCTCGGCGGTGCCTGCTCGGAAGATCGCCCCGGCATCGCCCGCGTAGCGGAGGACGTCGAAGAGCGGCTTGCCCGCCTCCGCCAGGGTGTGGTGCTCGAGCGTGCCGGCGAACGAGCCTTCGATCTCGTCGTCCAGGCGCTCCTCGGCGACGGGACCGATGTCGAAGATGTCGGCGTCCTTCACGATCGCGATCGTCTGGAGACGGAGCGCGCGCGGCGGGAACCCATGCGCACGGCGGATCGCGTCGTCGAGGAGCTCGGGATCGGGGACCGGTCCGGTCGAGACGGCGAGAACGGCGCGGACCACGTCACGCGGGAGCGCGTCGAGCTCCTCGAAGGCCTCGAACACCTCCTCGCTCGACAGTCGGTCGAGGGAGGAGAGGATCTCGCGCGCCCGGTCCGCATCGCGGCCCTGGGGCTCGGCGGCCGCAGCGCCGTTCGCGCGCTCCACGCCGTTCGCGAGCATCAGCTCGAGCTGACGCGGGTCGACCGGAGCGGCGGCTTTGCGCTGCTCCGAGGCCTTCTTCTCACTCACCGTTCGTCTGGACACCGGTTCCTCTGCAGCGCCCGGGCGATGCATGTTCTTCGCCACGGGCACACCGAGGCGCACGCTACCAGGAACTGCCCCGGTTGAGTGACCGTTTGACGATGCGGCGGCGGTTCCTACCTCGACCGTAGCGATGCAACGCGGGCCGAAGCCCCGCGCGTCGACATCGTGAGGAGCATCGATGGATGCGTCACCACCTCGGGCGCGGCAGCGAGGACTCGCACGCCGCGCCGCCGGGAACGTCGTCATCGAGCGAAGATTCTCGGGCCCGCTTGACCAATAGACCGATCAGTCTATTATTCTCACTCATGCGAAAGGGAGAGGTCACCCGGACCCGCATGGTCGAGGCAGCTGCCGACGCATTCGAGCGCGAGGGCTACTCCGGCGCGGCGTTGACGGCGATTCTCGAAGCGAGCGACGCGCCCCGCGGCTCGCTCTACTTCCACTTCCCTGGCGGCAAGGAGGAGCTGGCGGTCGCGGCGATCGACGCGTCGGCGACACGCCTTGCGCTCGACATGGCCGCGGCGCTCCGCGCGGCGAAGACCGCTGCCTCCGGACTCGCACGCGTGATCGACTTGCTCGCGGATCGGCTAGAAGCGTCGGGATTCGAGAAGGGCTGCCCGATCACGAGCATCGTCTCGAGCTCGGCATCTGCGCCGGCTCCGGTCCGCGCCGCGGTCGCGGACGCGATGGGGGTGCTCGAGGCGAGCCTCTCGGCCTTCCTCGCGCGCCATGGGGTCGACGAGCGGGAGGCCGCGCAAAAGGCGACGGTCACACTCGCCGCGATCGAGGGCGCCTTGTTGCTCGCGCGCATTCGACGGAGCCGCGAGCCGCTCAGCCGCGTCTCGAAATCGATCGGCTCGATTCTCGGCGGATGATCGCCGGTCCACTCGAGCCCGAGGGTAAGCCATGGCAACAGATTATGCAGATCGATCTACAGATAATCCGACGGTCCTCGTCACGGGCGGGACGGGCCACCTGGGCCGTTGGCTGCTCGCGCGGCTCACGGCCCGCGGAGAGCGGGTGCTCGTCCCCATCCGGCGGGCGTCGGAGCGCGGCGACGAGCTGCGCTCTTTCGTCCGCTCGCTCGGGGGCGACGGAGCGCTCCTCTCGATCGTCGAAGGCGACCTCGACCGGCCCCAGCTCGGCCTCGATGAGGCGGCTCTCGCCAGGTTGGCCTCGGTGCGCGTCGTCCACCATCTCGGGGCTCGCTTCGCGTGGGGCCTCACCCCAGCGGAGGCGCAGCGGACCAACGTCGAGGGCTCGCTCCGCGTGGTCGAGCTCGCGGCGACGATGCCCTCGCTCGAGCGGCTCGTGCTCGTAGGTGGATATCGGATCGCCGAGCGCCTCGATCGACGTGGGCGTCGGATCCCGCCTGAAGCGATCTCGCTCGGTCGCGTCGGCGCGTACGAGGCTTCGAAGCATGCGGCGCATCGCGAGTGCGTCCGACGCGCGAAGGAGCTCAGCGTGCCGTACAGCGCGATGCATCCGGCGACGGTCATCGGCGACTCGCGCACCGGGAGGACGGTCCAGACGACCGGCCTCGGCGAGACCGTGCTCGCGCTCGCGCAAGGGCGCCTGCCCGCGCGTGTCGGCGGGAAGAGCGTCTTCGTCCCGATCGTGGCGGTGGATCTGGTCGCCGAGGTCCTCGACCGGATCGCGACGGACGATGAGGCGCTAGGCCTCGAGCTCACTCTCTTCGACCCGGCTTCGCCGACGCTCGACGGGCTCCTCGAGCGTGCTGCGCGCGTGCTCGGCGTGCGCGCGCCCTCGCTCCGGCTGCCCATCGGCCTGGTTCGCCTCCTGCCCGAGTCGATCTCGAAGACGTCCCGCGAGGCGCTCGAGTTCCTCGACGACGCGCGCTACCCGCACGAAGCGACGGACGCCTTCCTCGCTCGGCATGGGATCGCGCACCCCGAGCTCGAGGCAACCTACGAGAAGTGGGTGCGCTTCCTCGCGGCGAGCGTTCGGCCAGAGGCCGCGTGATTGTTCCCCGGCGCCTTTGCGAGCCCCGCCCTCCTCAGAGGCGGGGTTGGATCTTCGCCATCACGCAGCCCCACTCGTCGCCGAGCTTGCAGGCCATCTCGAGGAGCTTCCGCCCGTCGTCCTTGCGGCCGACGCTGACAGCGATGATCCCGATGCCGGTGCAGTCGCGCGCGATGCCGTTCTCGCAGGTAGCCTTCCACACGTTCATCTCCCCCGTCGCTCGCTCGCCGTCGAACTTCTGGCTCGGGTCGATGTAGCCGCGGATCAGCGCGCAGCCGACGGTATCGCCCTTGGCACATGCAGCCTTGTAGAGCGTGACGGCCTT
>JAEZRM010000154.1 GCA_023412805.1 Pseudomonadota bacterium
CCGGCGCCGGTGGGCGTCGGGGCCTGACGTGCGGCCTTTGCCGGCCTCACATAGTCGGGCGCCGCCATAAGCTGATCCTTGGTGGCGTTGACTGTGAAGTAGGTCTGGCCATCGCTGTGCACCATGCGCTTGACCTGATCGGTAGTCATGGAGACTTCCTTCTCGCCAATGCCGAGGAAGCCGCCGACGCCGAGGATGATCGCGGTCACCTGACCGCTATCGTCGACCAGCATGTCGTTCACGTCACCGATCCGCTCGCCGTTCATGTTGTAAACGCGGCTGCGCATGAAATCGCGAGCGTTCCACGCACCCTTGACCTCTTCGGTCGGCGCCTGCGACTTCATCTGAGTGTCCGGAGCGCGCGCAGGTGGTGTGGCAGGCTGCGTGGTCGCCGGAGGCGTCGTGGTGGGCGGGGCCGTGGTCGTCTGCGCAATGGCCGTCGACGACATCATGGCTGCGGCCAAAGCCGCGAGAACTGAGGCTCTCATCGGTACTGCTCCTCGAAAGTTCGTGATGGGATGAAAACGATCGAGGAGAGCGATAGTTCCGGGCGGAAGCCCGAGGAAACGTGGCAAAATTCTGCTGAATCAAGCGCGGTTCAGCGTTCCCAGGAGGTGTGCGCAGCAACGTGATTTCGTCGCTGCGCCGCACTAATTTTTTTGATTCACGCGTTCAACATGAGCTACGCCACCAGCCCTTCCTTCCCGTACATCGCGGCGAGGTCACCGAAGGTCTTCCACGTCTTGGCATCGACTTCGACACCATTCTTGAGGCGCTCCTGCTCGCGGCGGAACTCGACCTCGCCGGGATACATGACCTCGCTGTAGCCCTCCGCCGGCGGTGTCGCCTTCAGGTAGCGCGCGAAGTCCGCGACCTCGGCCTTGAACTGCGCGAGCGGACGGAACGCTTCGACTTTGAACATGGCGAGGAAGCACCCATCATTGTGACGTCCCGTCGGGTCGACACCGAAGCCGAGACCGGGCAGCACCGCCGAAAGAATTTCGACGACGGCTGAAAGTCCTGAACCCTTGAAACCTTCCGCGCCGCCGAGCGGCAGCAGCACGCCGCCCTTGTCGTAGTCGAAGGGATCGGTGGTCGGCTTGCCTTCCTTGTTGACGATCCAGCCTTCCGGAATTTTCGTGCCCTTGGCCTGCGCGAGCTTGATCTTACCGACCGCCACGCCCGACGTCGCCATGTCGAGCACGAACGGTCCTTCCAGATCCGAGGGAATGGCGATCGAGATCGGGTTCGTGCCGAGGCGCGCCTCGCGACCGCCGAATGGCGCCACGGCCTTGGGGCTGCGGCCGCTATCAGCTGTCATGATGGCGATGAAGCCCTCGCGCGCCGCCATGAGCGGATAGGCACCGAGGCGGCCAATGTGGCTCTGACGCAGGATCGTCGCAGCGGCGACGTTCGACTTGTTCGCCTTCTCCATGGTGATCTTCGCAGCGCACTCAGCGACGACGAAGCCGAAACCCCAGTTGCCGTCGATGACGGTCGTGGTCGCCGTTTCTTGCTTGATCTCGAAGGGAGCGCCCGGAACGATATGCCCCTTGCCCATCCGATCGATGTAGGTCGGGATGGCGATGACGCCGTGGCTGTCGTGGCCGGCGAGATTCGCGGCGACGCAGCCCTTCGCCACCGTATCCCCTTCTTCCTTCGACGCACCGGCGCACTGAAGCAGCGTACTGGCGATAGCAGTCAGGCGATCGGCTGGGATCACGGGCATGGGCGTTTCCTCTTGTTGAATGGTGGCGCGGCCCGGCGCACGGGCGACGGCACGGCCCCCATGCGCAATCGGCAGCTTCAATTGCGTGTGCGCACAGTCTAAGCTTGCCGTGAATATGCTGTCACCTGTCCAGACATGAACATGCGGAGCCCCGAGATGAGCCAAATGCAACGCAGTGCCGACGAGTTGGAGCTTGCCGATCGCGCACGGAAGGTCCTGCCGGCCGGCACGTTCGGCAATACGGCCCTCGACATCGTCATCGCGCGCGGCAAAGGCGGGCACGTCTGGGATCTCTCCGGCAACGAGTACATCGACTATCTGCTCGGCTCCGGCCCCATGCTGGTCGGGCATTGCCATCCGAAGGTCGAAGCCGCCGTGCTGGAGCAGGTGCCGCTCGGGACGACCTTCTTCGTCAACAATCCGCAGGGCATCAAGCTCGCCGAGGAAATCGTCGCGGCCGTCCCCTGTGCTGAGCAGGTACGTTTCGTTTCGACGGGCTCGGAGGCCGATCTCTACGCCATGCGCGTTGCGCGCGCCTACAAGCGCCGCGACAAGATCCTGAAGTTCGAGGGCGGCTACCACGGCATGAGCGACTACGGGCTCATGAGCCTCGCGCCGAAGCGGCTGTCGAACTTCCCTGCTGCCGTGCCAGACTCCGCGGGTATTCCCAAATCCATCCGCGAGGAGATGATCGTTGCGCCGTTCAATGATCTCGCTGCTGTCGAGAGCCTCGTCTCGCAACACGGCAAGGAGATCGCCGCGATCATCGTCGAGCCGTTCCAGCGGCTCATTCCGCCGAAACCCGGCTTCCTCGAGGGCCTGCGTAAGATCACCGAGGAGAACGGCATCGTCCTGATCTTCGACGAGGTGGTGACGGGCTTCCGCTTTGCTTATGGCGGCGCACAGGCCTACTACGGCGTGACGCCGGACCTCGCGACGTTCGGCAAAGTGATCGGCGGCGGATTCCCGCTGGCGGCGATCGCCGGCAAGACGGAGATCATGCGTCACTTCGACAAGACGGCCGTCGGCGAAGAGGACTTCACCGTGCAGATCGGCACGCTGTCGGGCAATCCCGTAGCGTCGGCCGCCGGCATCGCGACGATGCAGATCCTCAAGGAGCCCGGCACGTACGACAAGCTCTTCGCGAGCGGCCGCGCGCTGATGGATGGAATTTCGGAGCGTATCAAAGCAGCGAAGCTGCCGGCGCAGGTGATCGGCGAGCCGCCGCTGTTCGACGTGATCTTCGCCGAGGGTGACATTCGCGACTATCGCGGCACGCTCAAAAGCGACGCGAAGATGATGGCGAGCGTCAATCGCTCGCTGCTCGCGTCCGGCATTCTTAAGGGTGAGAGCAAGTACTACCTCTCGCTCGCCCACACGGATGCGGACATCGCCAAGACGCTCGACGCCTGGGACGAAGCGATTCGCGCGCTCAAGTCATCGAAAGCGGCGTAGCCCGACTAAAAGGGGCGCCGCGTTGTAAAGGCGCCCCTCCGAGTTTTCCCGCTTTCTCCCCAGGACACACAGCGGCCCCGAGGGCGCCTTGCTGCCGTCGCGCTAGGCTCCTACCGTTGACGAGACGCACTGAGTCGCTGCGAGGGCATTGCAGCAGCGTATGTGCGGATCGGGTCCAATGGTGGGGTAAGAATATGACGTCGCTTCAAGCATCCGCGCAGGCGCAGTTGCGTCAGCTCATCGAGCAGCTCGAGCGCCTCGAAGAAGAGAAGAAGGCGCTGGCCAGTGACATCCGCGACAAGTTCGCCGAAGCGAAGGCCATGGGCTTCGATCCGAAGATCATGAAGCAGGTGCTGCGGATCAGGAAGCAGCCCAAGGACGATCGCGACGAGGAAGAAGCGATCCTCGACGTCTACCTGCACGCACTCGGGATGCTCGATACGCTCCCGGAGTCGCCGATCATGGAAGCGGCGGAGTAAGGCTCCTCACTGCCCCGCGGCAACCCGGGCGCGGCTCTGCTGGATGCGCGCCACGAGCGGCGCTGAGATGCGGCCTGTCGGCGCGAGCTGATGGGCCGTTTCGAATGTGCGGATCGCCGCGATCGTCGCGGCATCCGGAACGCCGGTTTGCTGCCCCCTGAGGTGCCCCGTTGCAATCAGATGCTGCTGGACCGATCTGACGAGGCTGCGTGCGGCCTCGGTCGGATTATGCCAGCGCGCGCCGCCCGCAACGCGCCGTCCAGGCGCGCGAAGTGCCGCGAGCAGCGCATCGCTGGCTTCAGCGGTGGCAGGCAGACCATGATCATGCTCGAAGGCGAGGATGGCCGCCCGCGTGATCGGGCCGGCATCGCCGTCCGCAACGCCAGGCTGATAGCCGCGCGCCGCAAGCGCACCTTGCACCTCACGCACCAGCACAGCGGGAGCGGCCGTGGGGAGTGACGGCGCTTGTGCCGGCTCCGCGCTCGCCGGCCGTTCGACCGAACCTGACCAAGCGGAATTTGAGGGCACTTGCTGGGAAGCAGCCTCGCTCTGCTCGATAAGATCGGCGAGCGACAGTGTCATGGGGCCGGGCGAACGCCGCGTCTCCGCCGCCGACTTCTCCTTCGGCAGCGGCACATGCACGCCGACCGGAATAGCCGTCCTGCGGCGATCACGCGGCGAGTCCTGCATATAGGCGACGTTCCATACGACACCGCCGGCAAGCACGACGATCAATGCGCCGGCGATCCGTGCATCACGAGGGCTGGTCATGGTACGCAACTCCACTTCGATAGAATGAGCTTCAGGCGACAAGCGCGATTGGATGCGCAGGCGTCACCTCGCTGGCAGCATCCTCCGCGATGCCGACTTCCTTGGATGGTGCATCATCGGGAGATGAAACCTCGCTACTCGCCTCTGCATCGATCGGAAGCACAAGCGTGAAGCATGAGCCTTCACCCGGCACACTTTCGATTTCCAGCCGGCCACCGTGCAGTTCTGCAAGGCCGCGAACGATCGCAAGACCGAGCCCGGCGCCTTCGAGCTGGCGGGAAAGTGAGGAGTCCACTTGATAGAAGGGCTCGCCGAGCCGTGCGACATGGGCGGGTGAAATGCCAATGCCGTTGTCGCGCACTGCGAGCAACACGTTCTTGCCCTCGACAGTGGCCGTGAACTCGATCCGCCCGCCTTCCGGCGTGAATTTGCAGGCGTTCGACAGCAAATTCATCAGCATCTGCTTGCACGCGCGCGCATCGGCATTGATCTCGCCGAGATCTTCGGCAACGTCGACCGCCAGGACGATGGACTTCGCTGCAACGGCGGGGCGCAGCGTGTCGATACTGCTCGTGATCACATCGGGAGCATGAAAGGGCTCGGCGCAGACCGAAAGGCGACCAGCCTCGATCTTCGAGATATCCAGCAGATCCTTGACGAGGCTCATGAGGTGCTCGCCGCTCTCGCGGATAATGCGGCTGTAGTCGGCCTGCTTTTCAGCACCCTCCTGTTTGCCGAGTTCGCGCTGGAGCATCTCCGAAAAGCCGATGATGGCATTGAGCGGCGTTCGCAACTCATGGCTGATGGTCGCGATGAAAGCGGACTTGGCGCGGCTCGCACTCTCGGCCTCTTCACGCGCCTGGCGCATGGCAATGCCGTGCCAGCGGCGCGCCGTGACATCGCGCATCACGCCAACGACACTCTCGCCGTCCGCAAGCGGACTGCACTGGAACTCGATCCAGCGTGGAGCGGCGCCAACAGTGATCTCGACTTCGATCGAGGCCGGCGTGCCGAACTCGATGCATTGTGCGATCGCCTCCTGGCAACGCGCGGCATTGCCGACACTCATCGCAGCGGTGAGCCCGTGCCGCACGAGATGAGACGGCGATACGCCAAGCAGAGCCTCTGCCGCGGGGGAAGCGTAGTCGATACCGCCCTGGCGATCGTGGCGCGTCACGAGATCCGAAGCGTTGTTGGCAACAAGCGTGTGGAGGGCGCGGGAGCGCGTGAGCTCCTCGCATGTCGCCCGATGCGTCTTGATGAGCGCTGCGGCAGCCATGGCGGCCGCAATGGCCGCGGCAAGGAGTGCCGCGGTCCAAAAATCACCGGTCAGTGTGTAGTGGCTGGCGAAGATGAGAGCGACCAGGAGGCCGCAGGCCGCGGGCGAAACGGCATCGACTGCCGGGCTAGCAGAAGAACCCGCCTGCCCGGCGAGAGAATTGCTGAAAGAAGAAACCGACCACCGACGCCAATCGAATCTCACGCTATACACACCGCAAACGCAGCGCCCCCGTAACTCGGACTGGAGGCACTGTGAATTATTAAGCTTAATGAACTCTGACTGAGTTCCTGCGGTTTGTATCTTTCGTGAGCATCAAACGGCGCGGAGCGGCCTCACTTCTTGCCCGTGGCCTGCGCACGCATTCGCGCCCAGTCCTCATCAGACCAGTTCATCAGCTCGACCGTGCGGCTGCCCGCATCGCTCATAAATTGCTTGCCGCCATCGATGGCGATGCATTCGCCGTTGATGTAGCCCGCCATGTCGGAGAGCAGGAACGCTGCGAGGTTGGCCAGCTCGATATGCTCACCATTGCGCCGCAGAGGTATTTCGCGCTCCACGACATTATCGCTGCCACCCGGCGTCAGGCGTTGCGAGGCACCGGCCGTCGGGAACGGGCCTGGCGCAATGGCAGCCGTGCGTATGCCCTTGGGGCCCCACTCGACAGCGAGACTTCGTATCATCGCGAGCACACCGGCCTTGGCCATGGCCGAAGGCACGCGAAAAGCCGAACCCTTGAGCGCCGAAAGCGTGAGAATAGAGAGTACCGAGCAGTTACGGCGACCGGCATCGATCCACCGGCGGCCGGCCGCAACAGTGCAGTAGGCCGAGCCATGCAGCACGGTGTTCAACACCGCATCGATCGCACGTGGCGAAAGCTTGTGCGTCTCGGCGATGAAGTTGCCGGCGGCATTGTTGACGAGGGCATCGAGAGGAGCGGCGCTCCAGATCTGATCCATCATCGCCTCAACCGCGGCGGCATCGCGCACATCGCACGTGACGGCCGTAACCGTGCCCCCGGTCTCACTCCGGAAGCGCGCAGCGGTCTCGTCCAGAATCTCGGCCCTGCGACCGCAAATGACGAGATCGGCGCCAAGCTCCAAAAACCGCCGCCCCATGGCCGCACCGAGCCCGGTGCCACCACCCGTTACAAGAATTCGCTTCCCCTTCAGCAGCCCGTCCTGAAACACGTATCCTCCTGAGCACATCAGATGATTCCGCCATCAAGGTTCCGCAATCGCAGCAACTAATCAAGCCCACCCGACGTTGCGGATGAACGCCGGATGAATGCAGAAGGCAGCCTGCGTTCATGGTGGCGCCGTCACCCTGCCATCGGAGGGAGGCGTGGGCAGGCCGGAGATCGCAGCCATGGCGCGAGTGGGGCGCCAGAAGTGCGAGTCTGCGGCAGCAAGTCAGCAGAAGCGACACCAGCAGCTTCAGGAGGTTCTAGGCCATGAGACTGATCGCCGTGGCGACCGGCGCCGTCGCCTTATTGAGTCTGGCGGGGAGCGCCCCCGCATTGGCTGCCGATCTTGGATACGGTCCGTCGGACCGCTACAGGTCGGCGTACGAAGATCCGCGTTATCAAGACCTTTACGGCCCGCCGCCAGGGCGCATCTCACGGCGCTACGTCGAGAAGGAAGAGATCGAGGAGCGCTACGCCGAAGTCGACGACGACTACGACGACAAGCGGTTGGCGCCACCGCCTCGCGTCTACGGGCACGTTGATCGCTTCGCCTATGAGTGCACGCCGCGCCATGTCATCCGCGATCGTCTGTACCGCGAGGGATGGAGCGACTTTCAGGAGATCGATGTCCGCCGTCGCGTGGCCATCGTCGAGGCTCGGCGTCCAAACGGCCTGCTGCATCGCCTGAAGATCGATCGTTGCTCGGGTGACATCGTATCCGCACAACCTCTGGCACCGGTACCGGGCGGCCCCTACGCTTACGGACCGCGCAGGCACTACGGCTACGGACCCTATTTCCGCTGAGCTTCAGGTTCGAGTACGAGGTCATTGAAACGGCAGGGGTTCGCCTCTGCCGTTGTTATTTTTGCGCGCGGGAAAGCTCTCGAAAGCATCTGCCCCGGGGCGCGGCGGTTGTTAAGCTCCCAGAGTTCTGATTCGCGATCCGTTCACCTCCATACTCACTCACAGCCGGTGATCCATGACCCTGGTCTCGCTTGCGAAGAACCCGGTCCCGAGCGGTGCCGTCAGCGGCGACTTTGCCGGTTATGACGGCGCGCCCCTGCGCTTTGCGCGCTGGAATGCGACGCGCGGCCCCGCCCGCGGCACGGTCTGCGTATTCTCGGGCCGAGGCGAATACATCGAGAAGTATTTCGAAGTCATCGCAGACCTACGGCGCCGCGGTTTTGCGGTCGCCATTCATGACTGGCGCGGGCAGGGTGGCTCGCATCGACCGCTGGCCGACCGCCGCAAAGGCCATATCCGCGACTTCAAGGAGTTCGATCAGGATCTCGCGGTCTTCATGCAGCAGGTGGTGCTGCCCGAGTGCGCCCCGCCCTACTACGCCCTCGCCCACTCCATGGGCGGCAACATACTGGCCCGGCATTCGATCGTGCCGGACTCGTGGTTCGATCGCATTGTTCTATGCGCGCCGATGTTCGAGATCATCGCGGACAAGGCGCGGGTTCCCGGCAATCTGGCGCGCATCTTTGTCGAAACCGCCTGCCTGCTCGGGCAATCGACGCGCTATGTGCCGACGGGCTCGGATCAGCCCGCCGAGATGATGCCGTTCGAGGGCAATCCACTGACCTCGGATCGCGAGCGCTACATGCGCAATCGCCAGATCGTCGAAGCCGCACCCGAGCTTGCGCTCGGATACCCGACGGACGGCTGGACACGGGCGGCGTACCGCTCATGCGCGCATGTGATGGATCCGGCCTTCGCCAGGCGCGTTCAGGTGCCCCTGCTGCTCTTCAGTGCCGCTAACGATCGGATCGTCTCATCACGCGCAATCGAGACTTTCGCGAGCCGCCTCAAGATAGGCGCGCACGTCCCCATACCTCAGTCTGAGCATGAGATCCTGCAGGAGAGCGACACCATCCGACAGCATTTCTGGTCGGTCTTCGATGCCTACCTCGGCGTCGGCGCTGACGCAGCATAGCGACCTACGCGCGTGGCGGATTGGCGTCATCCGTCGCGCCGGCCTTTTCGCGCAACTCGCGCAAACGCGCCTGCGTCTCCGGATTGACCATGCCGGCGGAGATGATGATCTTCGCGGCGTCCTCGACGCTCATGCCGATGATGGTAACCGTCGCGCGCGGCACAAAGCACACGAATCCCGTGGGCGGCAGCATTCCCGTCGGCATGAACACGCTGATCAAATCGTCCTGCGGCTTCAACGTGGAAATTTGCCGGGCAGCTTCACCCGTCACGAAAACGATCGACCATATGCCCGGTGACGGGAACTCCATCAGGCCGACCTTCTGGAAGGCCTGCTCCGGAGCCGATACGCTAACGACGCTCTCGAAGATCTGCTTGAGAGCCCGATAGACGTTACGCACGATAGGCGTGCGGTCGAGCATCATCTCGCCGGCGCTGATGAGCGAGCGGCCGAGCAGGTTTGCCGCCAGCGCGCCGATCAAGGTCAGCATGAGGATCGCGAACACGAGTCCGATGCCGGGCACGGCGAAGGGCAGATAGGTGTCCGGATTGTAGATGTGCGGGATGTACGGCTTCACCCAGCGGTCGACGATATTAATGACGTACCAGGCGATGTAGATCGTGATGGTGACGGGACCGACGACGACGAGGCCGGTCAGGAAGTAGTTCCGCAGTCGCGCGCCGACGCGCCAACGGTGAACCTCAGCCGCCTCCGCAGCCAAAGGCCGCACCGGCTCCTCGCCGGGAGCACCCCCCTCGGGCGCTGACCTCGACAGCTTGTCCTGCATCCAAATCCTTCTCGCGCGTCCGCCGCGTCCCGCCGGGACCGCTTCATCTCCCGCGCAAGGTATATCCGAGCAGGACCGCCCGTACCACCCGATTGCGCCGCGACTTTCGTCGGCAAGATGCGCCCGAAATTCGAGCAGCGGGAACGGATATCAATGCCGGGAGGGGGTTATCTCGCCTGTGAAAGGAATTGACATTCGGGGGCATCCTTCTCCAGTGTACGGGCCAACGAGGAACATCGGATTCAACCGAGCAAACTCACCTAGGGAGTAGAGACCACCATGAAATTCTTGAAGTCTGCTGCGGGCGCCGCAGCAGCGATTGGGCTTGTCGTGGGCGCCAGCCTGCCCGCCGCTGCCCAGAAGGAAGTCAAGCTCGGCATCATTTACGATTACACCGGCCCATTCGCCGGAGGCGGCTCGCTGCCGGCTGCGATCGCAACCAAGATCGCCGTCGACATGATCAACGAGCGGGGCGGCGTCGAAGGACACAAGATCGTCGCGACGTATGCCGATGCCCAGTCGAAGACCGACGTCGCCATCAACGAAGCTGAGCGGCTGCTGAACGAAGTCAAGGTCGACGTGCTGATGGGCGTCTTCTCGTCCGCGCACTGCGTACCCATGGCTGCCAAGGTCGATGCCGCCAAGAAGTTCATGTGGGCCAACGTCTGCGTCGCGTCAGCGGTGCTGAAGGACAAGAAGCTTCAGTACGTTTTCCGCTCGCAGGTCCATTCTGACCAGTTCGGCGCGGCGTCGTGCGACTTCATCGCAGAAAATGCCAAGACGAAGCTGAAAAAGGATCCTAAGGACATCAAAGTCGCGATCCTCTACGAGGATGGTCCGTATGGCACCGGCGTTGCTTCTGGTAACGAGGCCAGGTGCAAGGAACTTGGCATCCAGATCGCGCACAAGGAAGGCTACGCAGCAACGTCGACCGATCTTTCTGCGCTGGTGACCAAGCTTCGCCGCGCGCGGCCGGATGTCATCCTTCACACGGGCTACAACCCGGACATCACGCTCTTCCTGCGTCAGTCGAAGGAAGCCGGCCTGAAGTTCGACGCCCTGATCGGTCACGGCGCAGGCTACGGTCAGATCGACAAGCTGATCGAGACCTTCAAGGGCGACGTGAATTACTTCTACAACGTCGACCCGGTCGCCGCGCAGCTCCTCGATCCGAAGACGCTCGCGCCAGGAATGGGCGACGTAACGGCCGAAATGATCAAGCGCTACAAGGCCGAGACCAAAGTCAGTGAGGTTCCGCCGCACGCCTCCATGGGCTTCAATCAGCAGTGGATCTTCCTGACCGACGTGCTGCCCCGCGCCATCAAAAAGCACGGCGGCTTCGACCCGGAAGCGCTCCGCAAGGCGGCGCTCGAGACCGATATTCCGGATGGCGGCACAATCCAGGGCTATGGCGTCAAGTTCTTCCCGCCCGGCCATCAGATGTCGGGCCAGAACGAGCGCTCCAGCCCGGTCGTCATGCAGTACATCGACGGCGTGACGAAGATCGCCTGGCCGTCGAACTTGAAAACCGTCGATCCGGTGCTGCCCTTCCCAAAGGGCCACGCCTACGCGCGCTGATCCGACGCATTAGTGCCTCATCGCTGTCGCCAGCTCAACCAGCGGCAGCGATCAGGCATCCTTTTGCCCACGCCTTCACTCTCGGCAGATTGAGCGGCACCCGCGGATGGCGATGCTCAAAGTAGATGGTCTAACCAAGCAGTTCGGCGGATTCACCGCCGTAAGCAACGTATCGTTCGATGTCGCGGAAGGAGAAATCCTCGGCCTCATCGGGCCGAACGGATCGGGCAAGAGCACGACCTTCAACTGCATTGCCGGCATGTATACGCCGACCACTGGCAGCGTGAAGTTCGAGGGCGGCGAGATCGGCGGCCTGAAGGCGAACCAAGTTTGCCACAAGGGCATAGCGCGGACATTCCAAATACCACGTCCCTTTCGCAATCTTTCGCTTCTCGAGAACGTCGCGCTCTCGGCGCACTTCGGCTCCAACGCCCACCTATCGCGCGCGCAATGCTGGGCCAAGGCCGAGGAGTCGCTCGCCATGGTCGGCCTGCCGACGGATGCCGTTACATCAACGGATGGTCTTGGGGCGGCGTCTCTGAAAAAGCTCGAGCTTGCTCGCGCGCTCGCAACCGGCCCACGCCTCCTGCTCGCCGATGAAAGCCTCAACGGCCTCGATCACGGCGAGATGGATCAGGCCGCGGACATGCTGGAGCGCATCCGCAAGGAAAAGGGCATCACCATCGTGTGGGTCGAGCACATCATGGGCGTACTGATGCGTGTCGTCGACCGTGTCGTCGTGCTCGACCATGGCGAGAAAATCTTCGACGGCAAGCCCGCCGATGCGCAAACGGACAAGCGCGTCGTCGAGGTGTACCTCGGCGAAACGGGACACTAGGGCGAGCTCAAATGCTGGACCTCAAGAACGTCGATGCTGGCTACGGAGCATTCCAGGCCCTGTTCGGCATCTCGATGCAAGTCAACGCAGGCGAAGCGGTCGCCGTTATCGGGGCCAACGGCGCCGGCAAGACCACGCTCATGCGTGTCATCTCGGGGATGCTGCCTGCATCCGCGGGCGCCATGACCATGGAAGGCACGGATCTGCGCACGACGCCGCCACACAAAATCATCGAACTCGGGATCGCCCACGTTCCCGAAAATCGGCGACTGTTTCCGCGGCTTTCGGTCGAGGACAATCTCCGCCTCGGCGCCTTCATCCCGTCTGCGCGCGCCGATTTCGCCGATCGTCTCGCCTACGTGTACGACCTCTTTCCTCGCCTCAAGGAGCGTCGCGCACAGCTCGCGGGCACCATGTCGGGCGGCGAGCAGCAAATGTGCGCCATCGCGCGCGCCCTCATGAGCAAGCCGAAGCTCGTGCTGCTCGACGAGCCGTCGATGGGCCTCGCGCCGGTCATCGTCCAGCAGGTGTTCGAGCTCGTCCGGCGCATCCGCTCCGAGGGCTATACGGTCCTGATCGTGGAGCAGAACGTCTCGCAGGTTCTGAAGGTCGCCGATCGCGCCTACCTCCTCGAGGTTGGCCGCATCGTGCAGTCCGGCAGCTCTGCCGAGCTCGCCTCGAGCGACGACATTCGCAAGGCGTACATGGGAATTTGATGCCCGCGCAGGGCACGTGACGGGGTTGGCGGCCGGTACTGGATACGGGCTGCGAGGGGAGAAGCGAATGTTCGGGTTTTTCTCAAGTCTCGATTGCTCGCTCGACATCTTCTTTGTCGAAGCGCTGCTCAATGGTGTACTGCTGGCCGGATTGCTCGCTCTCCTGGCGCTCGGGCTCAACCTCATTTTCGGCGTCATCGACGTCGTGTGGATCTGCTACGCCGAGCTCGTGATGGTCGGCATGTACGCGATCTTCTTCTTCGTTCAGCAGATGGGCGTGCCTTTACCGCTCGCATTTCTGATGGGCATCGGTCTCGTCGCCTGCGCGGGAGCGATCCTGCATTATCTCGTCATTCGACCCGTGCTCGACCAACCGCCTATCAACCAGCTCCTCGTGACGGGCGGCGTCCTGTTTCTCCTCCAAGCCGCGGCGACGATGGCGTTCGGCATCGAGTTCCGCAACCTCGGCATTCGGCTCGGCTCGGTGAATTTCGGCGACATGAGCTTCGCCTGGAGCCGCATCATCACGTTCGCCGTCGCGCTCGGGGCGATGATCCTGCTCTGGCAGTTCCTCACGCGTACCTACATCGGCACGGCGATCCGCGCGATCTCGCAGGACCGCCAGATCATGCCGCTCATGGGAGTCGACCAGAAGAAGGTCTATCTCGCAACTTCGGCGATCGGCGGCGGTCTTGCCGGCCTCGCCGCGTGCTTGATGGTCCTGCAGTATGACATCTATCCGCAGATCGGCCTGCAGTTCGGCCCGCTCGTTTTCATGATCTGTGTGCTCGGCGGCCTCGGCAATATGGTCGGCGGCTTCGTCGCAGCCTTCATCATCGCCCAGTTCATCACCATCGGCGGCTCGTGCGTCGCCACCGAATGGGGCTACGCGATCGCGTTCCTGTTCTTCATGCTCGTCATTTTCGTCCGGCCGCAGGGCCTGTTTGGAGCCAAGTCATGATCACCCAAAAGCACATTGCCTGGGCGATCGGGCTTGCCGTCCTGCTGGTGCTGCCGCTCATCATCAAGCAGATCTTCCCCGGGACGGATCGTTATTACTTGCACCTCGTGATCCAGATCCTGATCTGGGCATTCATCTATACGGGCTGGTCGATGATGGGCCGTTTTGGGCTCACATCCCTCGGACACGGCGCCTTCACGGGTATCGGCGCCTACGTCACCGTGATGCTCTGGAACTTCGGCGGAATCACGCCGTGGATCGGCATTCCCGTCGCCATGCTCGTGGCAACGATCGCGGGCATTCTCATCGGCTATCCGTGTTTTCGCATGCGGATCACGGGCCACTACTTCGCACTGCTGACGCTCGCCTTCACCGAATTCGTTCGCCTGTGCATCGTCGGGCTGCGCGACTGGACGGGCGGCTCACTCGGAACGCAACCGGCGCGCTATGGCGATGGCCTGTCGCTCTACGCCTTCCAGTTCGAGCCAAACCGCACGCTTGCATACTATATCGTGCTCGCCGTCTGGCTCATCGGCCTCATCATCTGGGTGAAGGTCGACCGGAGCATGGACCGCTACGCGCTCGATGCCGCCTCGCAAGACGAGGACGCCGCCGCCTCGGTCGGCATCAACGTCACGCGCGAGAAGCTCAAGATTACGGCGCTCTCCTCGGCCATGTGCGCGTTCGGCGGCGCGATCTACGGGCAGTATCAGATGTACATCGGCCCCGATACGATCGCCGGCCTCGGCGTTTCTCTCAACATCGTCTTCGCTGTGATCGCAGGTGGAATCTGGTCGCTGTTCGGACCGACCTTCGGCGCCGTCTTCACGCAGGTACTCGCCGAGACGCTGCGCGTCGGTTTGCGCGGCTCCGAAACGCTGAGCAAGCTGCTCGGCCAGAGCGCGTTGGCGCTCGATACCTTCATCTACGGCCTGCTGCTGGTGCTCTTCATCATTTACATGCCAAAGGGCGTGATCGGTACACTCACCGAGCGCTGGAAGCGAAAATCAGGTTAGCGATCCACGCAGTCATCGGTATAAGCCAACAAAAAAAACGGCCGGGACGAACCCGGCCGCTTCGACGCAAGCTGCTCGGCTCGCGGCTCAGAGCATCCCGCAGACCGTCGCCGCGCTCGACTTGTCGACTGCCGCGCCTTCTTCGAGATTGACCGACTTCACGACACCGTCCTCGACGACCATCGAGTAGCGCCGCGAGCGAACGCCAAGGCCACGAGCAGTGAGATCGAACTCCAGGCCGATCTTCTTCGTGAAGTCCGCCGAGCCATCGGCAAGGAACAGAATCTTGTCGGCAGCGCCCGTCTCTTTCGCCCAGGCATTGAGGACGAACACGTCATTGACCGACACACAGGCGATGGCGTCGATGCCCTTGGACTTGATGTCGCCGGCCATCTGAATGAAGCCGGGCAGATGCGTGTTGTGGCAGGTCGGCGTGAAAGCGCCCGGCACCGCGAACAGGACGACCTTCTTGCCGCCGAATACATCGGCCGTCGTCATGGGCTTCGGGCCTTCCGAGCTCATCGTATTGAACGTCGCGTCCGGCAGCTTGTCACCGACCTTGATGGCCATGATGCTTAATCCTTCCCGGTTTGGATTGAACGAGCTGGCGCCGAGGCGCCGAGGCGCGGGGCACAGGGGAGCGCCGCCGTCCGCATAACCATAGCGGCTCTCGATGACGCGGCCAAGCGCCGGGCGACGTATCAGCTGCTCACCAATCCAGCGACGCACCATGGCGGAGCACGGCGTCGAGAGCCGGCACGAAGGCGTTGCCATCGCCGTGCAGCACAATTCCCGGAAGGAGGCTGAGCGGCGCGCGGCTGCCCTTGCGTCCCTGGACGATGACGCGGTGCGCTTCCGCGCCTGCACGCGGGTGGAGCGGCAGCACGCGGAGCCCTCCGAAGCGGCGACCGAGTCCGTGAAGGAGCGCACCCAAAGCATCAGCACGATGGATCACCGTTACGATGCCGTTGCTCTCGGCTGCGGTTGCGAGAAAGCGGCACCACTGGTCGAGTGCGCCATCCGCCATCTCGTGTGATGCCGCCTTGAGATCGGCCGGTGAGCGTGTTCCGCGCCCCTCGGTGAAGTAGGGCGGGTTGGCGATAACGTGCGAGAACGCGCCCGCGCTCACGCTTACATCGGCCTCACGAGAGCGATTGATTCCGGCGCCGCCCTTCGCAATGTCGAGTTCGACAACGCGAATGCGCGCTTCGAGCCCGTTGCGCGCAACATTCTGGCGGGCGAGCGCCGCGAGTTCAGGCTCACGCTCAACGAGAGTTACGTGCGCATCTGGCACACGGCGCGCGACGCAGAGCCCCGCAACGCCGACGCCGGCGCCCGCGTCCAGGACACGCGCCTCATCGCCCGTCCGTACGCCACATGCAGCCGCCAGCAAAACGGCATCGAGACCGGCGCGGTAACCTCGAGAAGGCTGCAAGATTTCGAGGGCGCCGCCGAGGAAGGCGTCGGTTGTGAATGTGTCGTCCGTGCTCATGACTCGCTATCGGAGGATGTCGAGCCCCGTCGAGCGCCTTCGCGGACAATCCATTGACCGAGGTCGGCCTCCTCAAGGATCTGAGCCGCGCGTGGCCAGTCTTCCGCGAGCACGAGCACACGCCGCGGGAATACGCCGATCGAGCCTTCCGTTATGCTCATGTGCGTATCGGCGATGTACACGGCAATGCCGGCCTCTCGAAACAGAGCCTCGACGAAGCTGATGAGCACTGGATCGTTCGCCCTGACGATGAGCTGCATCGGCGCTCCTGGAGATAAAGCCGCGATGCCCCACCTGTCGCACGCAAAGCGCCGGCGGTCACGCCTCTTGCAGAACCCGCGCGCCGACGCCGAGATCCCTCAAATGCAAAGCATTTCAGAAAGAGGCCGCTAACCGATATGCAACACGCATAAGATGCTTCTCCAAATTCATGCAATCATAGATTGCGGGGCGCGTGCACCGGGGAGAGTCATCATGTCGACACTGGAAATGCCTGCCTGCCTCGCGCTGCTGCTGGTCATGGCCAACCTCGCGCTGTGCCTCAGCGCGGAGAACCGGCTGCTCATTCCCGACACGGCTCCACAGGCTGTGATGGCACTGGACGGCGCGCTCGCAATCACACTCTGCGGCGGCGCAGGCGCAAGCACAGCAAATGCCACGCCTGCCGGAGCCGCGAACTGTTAGCGCTTGGCCAGCGCGCGATCGAGGAACTCGAGCCGGTCCTGTCCCCAGAAGAACTCGCCTGACGGCAGGACATAGCTCGGCGCACCGAAGACACCGCGATGCAGAGCCTCTGCGGTGTTCCTGCTGTGGATCTCATCGAGTTCTGCGTCCGACGGCCCCGCCTTGCGGATCGCCGCCGCATCGAGCCCAGCGCGCTTGGCGGCTTCCGCGACCACGGCCTCGTCACCGAGATCGCCCTCGAGCTCCCAGATCGAACGGCCGAGCTCTTGCGCGAGACGACAGGCGTCCTTGCCTTGCAATTCAGCGGCGATGACGAGGCGGCTGCCAAGTGTCTCGTCGGACGGGAAGTGCTTCGGCTCTAGGTTGATCGGCACCTTCCGATAGTCGCGCCAGCGCTTGAGCTCCATCATGCGATAGGCGCGACGCTCCGGCGAGCGCTTCGGCAGCGGCAGGCCACCGGTTTTCGGAAAGACCTCGCTGTACCTCGTCGGCTTGATGCGCACGGTCGCTCCATGACGCGCAGCGATCTCTGCGAAGAGAGCCGAGCCGAGGTAGGTCCACGGGCTGTTGAGCGTCATGTAGTAGTCGATCGTCGTCATGCTGCAGTCCTCCCCTTCCGCGCGCGTTGCCCGCGTTATTCTTGAGCGCCACGGATCATTGTGTAGATGTGCGAGAAATCCATGCCGCCCTCGCCGGCGAGGTCATGCAGCGCATAGAGCTGCACCGCGAGCGCACCCATTGGGCTCGTCGCGCCGACAGATGCGGCAGCCGACTGCGCGAGCCTCAGGTCCTTGAGCATGAGCGCAAGCGCGAAGCCGGGCTTGTAGTCGTTATTCGAAGCCGCGCGCTTGGAGAGCCCTGAAACTGGACAATAACTCACGGCAGCCGTCGACTGGCCCGAGGACGTCGAAACCACATCGAACAGCGATTGAGCGGAAAGACCGAGACGCTCGGCGAGCGCGAAGCCTTCCGACGCGGCCACCATGTTGATGCCGGCCATCATGTTGTTGCAGATCTTGGCTGCCTGTCCGAGCCCGGCGCCGCCGCAGTGCACGACCTTGCTGCCGACCTTCTCGAGAATCGGACGCGCGCGGGCGACGGCCTGATCCGTTCCGCCAAGCATCAGCGTGAGTGTCGCTGCCTTGGCGCCGACCGTACCACCTGAAACGGGCGCATCGACCACATCCAGACCGCGCGCGGCCGCAATGGCGTGCGCTTCCTTCGCGCTCGCGACGTCGATCGTCGAGCAGTCGATCATCAGCGCGCCTGCGGGCACCGCCTCGATGATATCGCGCCAGACGCTCAGCACATGCTTGCCCTGCGGCAGCATGGTGATCACGACATCGGCGCCCTTCACCGCATCCTGCGCGGACGCTGCGATCTGCACGCCTTCCTTCTCGGCCGCTGCACGCAGATCGGCAACGAGATCGAAGCCACGCACCTTGTGCTGACCCTTGACGAGGTTGCCCGACATCGGGCCGCCCATATTGCCAAGGCCGATGAATGCGATGTTCGCCATGGCTCAGGCCTTCCCTTTGATCATGTTGATGATGCCAGAGAAGTCATCGCCGCCGTGACCCTGCGAGACAAACAGGTTGTAGAGCTGGCTCGCTGCAGCCCCCATCGGCGTCGAAGCACCAGCGCCACGCGCCGCTTCCTGCGCGAGCCCGAGATCTTTCTGCATGAGCGCTGCCGCAAAGCCCGGCTTGTAGTGGTTGTTGGCAGGCGATGTCGGCACGGGACCAGGAACGGGGCAGTACGTGGTCACGGCCCAGCTCTGACCCGATGAGGTCGATGCGACATCGAAGAGCGCTTCGTGCGAGAGACCGAGCTTCTCCGCGAGATTGAAGGCCTCGCAGGTGCCGATCATGGTGATCGCCAGCATCATGTTGTTGCAGATCTTGGCCGACTGTCCGGCGCCCGGATCGCCGCAATGCACGACCTTCTTGCCGACGCCCGAAAGAATGGGCTGGCCTTTGGCGAAGGCGTCCTTCGTGCCACCGACCATCAGCGTGAGCGTCGCGCCTTCGGCACCGCCGACACCGCCGGAAACCGGCGCGTCGAGCGAGAGCATCCCCGCCTTCGCCGCCATGTCGTGCGCCGCGCGCGCCGACGCGACGTCGATCGTCGAGCAGTCGATGAAGATCGTGCCGGGCTTTGCCGCGGACAGAAGACCGCTGCCCCACACGTCCAACACGTGCTTGCCGGCCGGCAGCATGGTGATGACGCAGTCGGCGTCCTTCGCAACGTCGAGTGCGCCATTGGCCTTCTCGACCTTGCGCGCCACGGCCTTCTCGACATTCGATGTCACGAGGTCGAAGCCGAGCACCTGATGGCCCGCCTTGACGAGATTGCCGGCCATGGGCAGGCCCATGTTGCCAAGGCCGATGAAGCCTATGCGTGCCATTTCGTTTCCTCCGCTTCTTGATTGCGATGAGCCGTTGCGTTCGCTCAGGCGCGCAGCACCTTGCCCGGATTCATGATGTTCTTGGGATCGAGCGCCATCTTCACGGCCGCCATCATGCCGATCTCGACAGGGCTCTTGTAGCGGTAGTTCTCTTCCATGCGCAGGCGGCCAATGCCGTGCTCGGCGCTGATCGATCCGCCGAGCGACACGACGATGTCGTGCACGATCTTGTTCATGCTCGGGTATTCGGCATGGAACCGCTCGTAGGTCCAATCCGCAGGGCGGATCGGATTGTAATGCAGGTTGCCGTCACCGACATGCCCGAAGCAGCAATGGCGCACGCCGGGGTATGCCTCCTCGACGGCCGCATCAGCCTTCTCGATGAACTCCGGAATGCGAGAGAGCGGCACCGAGATGTCATGCGCGATCGAACCGCCGGCCGACTTCTGCGCCTCGGCAAGATCCTCGCGCATCTTCCAGAGCTTGCGCGCCTGCTCGCCGGAGGTCGTGATCATGGCATCACGCACGAGACCGCTCTCCATGGCCGCGCCGAGCGCATCGGCAAGCGGACCATTGAGCGTGCCGGGCTCGCCCTGGCCCGCGACCTCCATAAGCACGTACCATGGATGGACGCTCGGCATGGGATCGCTGTGGCCCGGCACGCCTGCCAGCAGCAGGTCGACGATCTGGCGGCGCAGAAGCTCGAAGGCCGAGATGGATTCGCCGAGCTTGCCGCGCAGGACGGAGAGCAGCTCGACGGCCGCTGCCGGGCTCTCCACGCCGATGTAGGCGCTGATCGAATCGGATGGCTTCGGGAAGAGTCGCAGCGTCGCGCCCGTGATGATCCCGAGCGTGCCTTCGGCGCCGATGAAGAGCTGCTTCATGTCGTAGCCGGTGTTGTCCTTGCGGAGCCCACGCAGGCCATTCCAGATCTCGCCGTTCGCCAGCACGACTTCGAGGCCGAGAACGAGCGCGCGCGTATTGCCGTAGCGCAGGACCTGATTGCCGCCGGCGTTGGTCGAGATGTTGCCGCCGATCTGGCAGGAGCCTTCCGCACCAAGGCTCAGCGGGAAAAGGCGATTGGCATCCGACGCCGCCTGCTGGATTTCCTTGAGGATGACGCCCGCGTCGACAGTGATCGTATCGTTCGCCGTGTCGATGCCGCGAATGCGCTTCATGCGCTGCGTCGAAATGATGACTTCGCTCATGTCATCATGCGGCTGGCTGGCACCCGTCAGACCGGTAATGCCGCCCTGCGGAACGATGGCCGTACCAGTCTCAGCGCAAACCCGGACGAGTGCCGAAACCTCCTCGGCATTCGCGGGACGCAGGACGAGCGGTGCATTGCCCTCCCAGATGCCCCGCCACGCACGGCAGTAAGGCGCGATATCCGAGGGATCATCTATCGCACCGGCTGGTCCGACGACACTCTTGAGGCGCTCAAGAACATCGCTTCCCACCTGAGCCCGCCGTGTCATCGTCGCCATGCCCGTACTGTCTCCGCTTTCAATCGAGAATGCGGCGGCACATTAGCAGCACGGCAAGCAGCGGCAAACGTAACGGACCTGATCATGACGGTCCGCATGGGCCCTAAGCGTACAGCGCACGGCGCCGCTATTCGCCAACGGAAACGGCCGGCCGACGGATTGTCGACCGGCCATCCGTTTAGGCTGCAGCGTTAGCGGTAGTGCCGCCGGTGATACCGGTACGACCAGCCGCCATGGTATGGCCGAACGTAACGGTAGTGCGGCCTCACATAGCGGCGCGGAGCACGGTAGTGGCGCCAGCGCACCACCGGGCGATGTCGCCAGTGATGGCGATGATAGTGACGGCGATGGCGATAGCCATAGCCGGTAGTCTGCACAAGACTAGTTCCAGCCTCGGTGCTCTTTGGCACCGTAATAGGAGCTGCTTGCGCTGTAACAGCGCCGCCCACCAGTGTAATAAAACCACCAATTACTGCTGCCAGAAGAGTTCGTTTCATCTTTCACTCCTGCGTAGCCCTGCGTTCTCCCAGCGCTGATACGAAGATTATTCGAGTGCATGTGAACCCAGGCTGAATTACTTGTTCATCTCCCCGCTAGACACTTGACACAGAAGGCATGTTCCGCCCGCGCTTCCGCCACATTGTTGCCCGCAAATCGACGCTGCTTTAAGGGCACTTCGAGGGGAGATTCGGTCGCCTGACCTTGTTTCTTGCCGACAGACGCGGAGGCCGGGTTCCGTGAGGGCAACGACGGGCACAGCACGTGCGAGATTGGCTGCGCGCCGCAATCTCGGCGGTAGCGATAGACCTCGCACGCGGCGACGGCACGCATGACGAACCTTGCCGCATTGCCCGAAGGGACGCGTCTCGCGGAGGACTACCGCATCGAGCGTGTGCTTGGCGCCGGGGGCTTCGGCATTACGTATCTCGCCGAGGAAGTCCCGCTCGCGCGCATGGTGACGATCAAGGAGTATTTCCCGGTCGATTTCGCCATTCGCGACGCGAAGCAGGGCGCGCAGCCCCGTTCGCAGGATTGTACGGGCGACTACCAGTGGGGCCTCGACCGCTTCCTCGACGAAGCGCGCACGCTCGCCAGATTCGATCATCCGAACATTGTCCGCGTGTACCGCTTTTTCCGGGAAGCCAACTCCGGCTTCATCGTGCTGCACTACGAAGACGGCAAGAGCTTCAAGGCCTGGCTCAAGGCACTCGGCCGGGCGCCACGCCAGCACGAGCTCGACCGCGTCGTGCCACCCCTGCTGGACGCGCTGTCACTGATCCACGCGTCGGACTTCCTCCACCGCGACATCGCGCCGGACAACATCATCATCCGCAATGACGGCTCACCCGTCATGATCGACTTCGGCTCGGCGCGGAGCGACATCGCCCAGCACTCACGCACCGTGTCGGCGCTCGTGAAGCCGGGCTACAGCCCCTATGAGCAGTACGCCACCAACGCGCGCCAGCAGGGCCCTTGGACGGACATCTACTCGCTCGGGGCGACGCTCTATCAGGCCGTGACGGGGAAGCGCCCTCCGGACGCCCCCTCCCGCATGGTGGCCGATGAAATGGTGCCTGCGCGCGACGCGGCCATCAGCTCGTATCGGCCGGGCTTCCTCGCTGCGATCGATGCCGCGCTGGCTCTCGACATCACGGCTCGGCCGCGCTCGATCGACGTCTGGCGCAAGCAGCTCATGGCTCCGCCCGGCAAACCGGAAGAGGCAGCAGAAGCTGCTCCGCCTCCCGTCGAACCGGCGAAGGTTCGTACGGCGGACAGCGCGCCATCCAAGCCCAAAGCGAAGCCAGCGCCCAAACCGAAGGAGAGCGAACCGGCCGCCGTCCCGAAAATCATCAAGGAAGCGAAGGAGGCCAAGAAATCCGCGGCGAAGGCCGATGGCGACGTCGCATTGGACACACCGCCCGCCGAGGCATCGAATCGCCCGATTTCCTCAGGAAAAGTTGCGGCAATCTTCAGCGAGTGGCGCGCGCGGCGCGCCGAGGCCAAGGCGAACGCGCCAGCAAGGGAACCCATCGCACCGCCGCCAGTAAAGCAAGCAGTGAAAGCCAGTGCCGCCCCTGCGGCTGTCGCCGTCGTCCAGGCGCCAGCGAAAGCCAATCTGCCGGTCCCTGTACCGCGTCGCAATCCAAAGGCCATGAAAACAAAGAAAAAGAGCCGCTGGTGGCGCCCGCTTCTCGTGAAGGCCATGATCGGCTTCGGGGTGGCTTGGCTGGCCGTCAGCTATCAGAACGCACCGCCGCGCTCCGAGCGCCAGGGCGCTGGCACGATCACGAGCGGCCAGATCGCTTCGCCGCAGGTCGGCGAGATCAATGGCCACAAGGGCGGCACCACAAGCGTCGGCCACACGTCAGATGGACGCTTCATCGTCACCACAGGCGAGGACGCCACTCTCAAGATCTGGCACAGCAGCACGCGCACACTTTTCCGCAGCATCGACCTCGATGCCGGCGCTGCGACATCACTTGCCGTCGGCCCCACACGCGCCGTGGCAGGGCACAAGGGCGGACGCGTCACGCTATGGGATCTCGAGTACGGCCTGCGCGTCGCGGCTTTCAAGCGCAACGAGGCCGACATCTGGTCCGTGGCCTTCGCCGGCTCGCCCGAGCGCATACTCGCCGCCGGAAACGACGGCAAGCTCACGCTGATGGATGCGCGCACGCCCGTTTTGCCGGTCCACGTGTTCGATGGCCACGAAAATGCCGTGCAGGCCGTTACTTTCTCGGCGCCGCGCAACCTCATTGCTTCGGGCGGCGCCGACCGCACGGTCCGCACGTGGAATGCCGAGACGCTGGTGCAGGCGCGCGCCTTTAGCGGCCATCGCGAGCCTATCGCCACCCTCACTTTTGCCCCTGACGGACGCCGGCTCGCCTCGGGCGACGCCGCCGGCAATGTCCGCATCTGGTCGATGATAACGCGCCGCGTCGAACGCTCGCTCCAGGCCCACCAGGGAACCGCGGCCGCCCTCGCCTTTTCGGGTGACGGGCGCTGGCTCGCCACGGCCGGCAGCGACGGGCGCGTGCGCCTCTGGGACGTGACACGGCACCGGCCGCCGCGCACCTTTGTTGGACACGCTGGCGAGGTGCGCGCGCTGAGCTTCGCCCCGGACGGGGCAACGCTGGCTTCGGCAGGGGCCGATGGGGTGGTCCGCCTCTGGTCCACGGCGTTCATGGCCCGCAGCGGCTCGTGAGAACCGGTCCAGGTCGCCTCAGCGCCCCGTGACAAACGTGCCGTTTTGCTTGCCAAACGGGCCTGGGAAGTCCAAGTTTGAGCCACAACGAATCGTGGCGGGCTCGGCATACAAAACATGTGCGTCGGGGGTTTTGCTGTCTCCGTACCCAGGCCACGGGCGTACGATGCGACGTTTGTCAGGTGGGATTCAAAATGCGGTTTGTCATTGAACGTGGCGACCTTCTGCGCGCACTCGGGCACGTCGCGAGCGTCGTCGAAAAACGCACGACGATCCCGATCCTGTCCAATGTGCTGCTTCGCGCCAATGCCGAGGGCCTCCAGCTCAAGGCGACCGACCTCGAGCGCGAGGTCGTCGAGAGCGTCTCCGCGAATGTCGCGACACCGGGCGCCGTGACCGTCCCCGCACACATGCTCCACGATATCGTGCGCAAGCTCCCCGATGGCGTCCAGATCCGCATCGAACGCGAACCGGAGCGCGAGCGCGTCTCGATCATCGCCGGCCATGCGCGCTTTGCCCTGCAGGCGCTGCCGGCCGATGATTTTCCCGATCTCGCGGCCGGGCAGATGTCGCACAGCTTCGAGATCGCCTCGGGCGACCTCAAGCGCCTCATCGAGAAGACGCGCTTTGCCATCTCGACGGAAGAGACGCGCTATTACCTCAACGGCATCTACCTGCACCCCGCCAAGGCCGACGGCAAGCCATGCCTGCGTGCCGTTGCGACGGACGGCCACCGGCTTGCGCAGTTCGACCTTCCCCAGCCAGGCGGCGTCGACGGGATGCCGGGCATCATCATCCCACGCAAGACCGTGCATGAGCTCTATCGCTTGATCGAAGCGAGCGACGCGCCGGTTCGCGTCGAGGTCTCGCCAGCCAAGGTGCGCGTCGAGATCGGCCCGATCACCATGACGTCGAAGCTCGTCGACGGCACATTCCCCGACTATGGCCGCGTCATTCCGCAGTCGAATGACAAGGTGCTCGAGGTTTCGAGCCAGGTGTTCATGGGTGCCGTCGACCGCGTCTCGACGATCGCTAGCGAACGCGTGCGCGCCGTGAAGCTGAACATCGCGCCAGGCAAGCTCGTGCTCTCCGTGAACAATCCGGACGGCGGCAGCGCGACCGAAGAAGTCGAGGCGCAGTTCTCGGCACCGGCCATGGAGATCGGCTTCAACGCGCGCTATCTGCTCGATATTTCGGGCCAGCTCGAAAGCGACTCGCTGAAGTTCCTGCTCTCGGATCCGGGCTCACCGACGATCCTCAAGGATGTCGGCGACGAGAGCGCCCTTTACGTCCTGATGCCGATGCGAGTGTGACGACACACGAAGGCATGGCTAAAGTTTCCGGTATGGATTCGCCAAACGCGGGCGCACGCGTGTGGGTGGAGCGCCTGACGCTCACCGATTTCCGCAATCACACGCGCTTCTCGCAGACATTCGATGCGCGCCCTGTCGTGCTGACCGGACCGAACGGCGCCGGCAAGACCAATCTCATCGAGGCCATCTCGCTGCTGGCGCCGGGCCAGGGCCTGAGGCGCGCGCCCTATCCCGAGATTGCACGGCGCGGCGCGGACGCCTGGGCCGTGGCTGCGCGCGTGCACACGCCGATCGGGCCGGTAGACATCGGCACGGGCCTGACGGGTGTCAGCGCAGCTTCCAACCGCACGGGCCGCACAGTCCGGATCGATGGCGAACAACAGAGCGGCTCCGGCGTGCTGGCGGACTACGTCGAGATGGTCTGGCTCACGCCCGCGATGGACGGCCTCTTCACAGGCGCGGGTGGTGATCGCCGCCGCTTTCTCGACCGCATGATCCTCTGCTTCGATCCGGGCTATCGCACGCGCGTCAATCACTTCGAGCGTGCCATGGCGCAGCGCAATCGCCTGCTTGAAGAGGGCGTGCGCGAGAATGCACGCCTCGAAGGCCTCGAGATCGTCATGGCGGAGACGGGCGTCGCCATGGCCGCTGCGCGCGCGCAGACGGTCGCGGCCCTCGCCACCATGATCGAGGCGCGGCGCGACCGCACAACGGCGTCCGCATTCCCCTGGGCGAAGCTCGAACTGGAAGGCGCGCTCGAAGCGGCGCTGGCCGAGCGGCCGGCCGTCGAGGTCGAGGATGCCTATGCACGTACGCTCGCTAATGTCCGAGAGCGCGATCGCGGCGCCGGCCGTGCACTGGACGGCCCCCATCGCAGCGACCTCGTGGTCGGCCATGGTCCGAAGGATGCGCCCGCACGGCAGTGCTCGACGGGTGAGCAGAAGGCGCTCCTGGTCGGCCTGATCCTGGCCCATGCCGAGCTGATGGCCGAGCGCCGGCAGGGCGCCGCCCCCATCCTGCTGCTCGACGAGATCGCTGCCCATCTCGATGCATCACGCCGCGCGGCCCTCTTCGACGAGATCGTCGCGATCGGCACCCAGGCCTGGATGACAGGTACGGACAGCGAGGCTTTCTCGGCCCTCGGCGAACGTGCGCAGAGGCTCACTTTGGGCGAACTCGGAACCCCTCAGTAAGGGTTAGCCCGCATACACGCAGCGATGGCGATATAAGCATTTGATTTTGCGATGTTTTTATCGCTGGAAATCATGTCGCAGCAACGACGATTTCGCACCCGTATCAACCGCACTTGTGCTATAAGAATCTGCAACAATTTCAGGCCTCCAGGACACCTTTGACATGAGTGCTACGCCGGCCCCCGAGCGCAACGGCGCTGACGACTATGGCGAGGACGCCATCAAGATGCTCAAGGGCCTTGATGCCGTGCGCAAGCGCCCCGGCATGTACATCGGCGACACCGATGACGGCTCCGGCCTGCACCACATGGTCTACGAGGTCGTGGACAATGCGATCGACGAGATCCTGGCCGGCTACGGCACGGAGTGCCACGTCATGCTCAATGCCGACGGCTCGGTGACGGTCCGCGACAACGGTCGCGGCATCCCTGTCGGCATCAAGCAGGACGACGACCAGGATCCGAAGCGTTCGGCAGCCGAGATCGTCTTCACGGAGCTGCACGCGGGCGGCAAGTTCGACCAGAACTCCTACAAGGTCTCCGGCGGCCTGCACGGCGTTGGCGTCTCGGTCGTGAATGCCCTGTCGACCTGGCTCAAGGCCCGCATCTGGCGCCACGAGAAGGAGCACGTGATCGAGTTCAACGAGGGCGTGCCAGCGGCACCGCTCAAGGTCGTTGGCGACTCGCCGGGTCAGAAGGGCACCGAGGTCACATTCCTGCCGAGCCCGAAGACGTTCACGATGACCGAGTTCGATTACGGCACGCTGGAGCATCGCCTGCGCGAACTCGCGTTCCTGAATTCCGGCGCGAAGATCGTGCTCACCGACGCGCGCCACGCCGACGTGAAGCAGCAGACGCTCGTCTATGAGGGCGGCACGGCCGCCTTCGTGAAATTCCTCGACCGCTCCAAGAAATCTCTCGAAGGCCTGACCGAACCGGTCATGGTCCAGTCGGAGAAGGACGGCATCACCGTCGAGGTCGCGCTCTGGTGGAACGACAGCTACCACGAGAACGTGCTCTGCTTCACGAACAACATCCCGCAGCGCGACGGCGGCACCCATCTCGCCGGTTTCCGCGCCGCGATGACACGCATCATCAACAAGTACGCGGACGAGAGCGGCATCGCGAAGAAGGAGAAGGTCGACCTCACGGGCGAGGATTCGCGCGAGGGCCTGACCTGCGTGCTTTCGGTGAAGGTCCCCGATCCTAAGTTCTCCAGCCAGACGAAGGACAAGCTCGTCTCGTCCGAAGTCAAGCCGATCGTCGAAAGCATCGTCGGCGAACAGCTCGCTGCGTGGTTCGAGGAGCATCCGCGCGAGAGCAAGGCGATCATCTACAAGATCGTGCAGGCCGCGCAGGCTCGCGAGGCCGCCCGCAAGGCGCGTGAGATCACCCGCAAGGGCGCGCTCAACATGAACTCGCTCCCCGGCAAGCTCGCCGAGTGCCAGAGCCGCGATCCGGTCGTGACGGAGATGTTCATCGTCGAGGGCGACTCGGCCGGTGGCTCCGCCAAGCAGGGCCGTAACCGCGAGTTCCAGGCCGTGCTGCCGATCCGCGGCAAGATCTTGAACGTCGAGCGCGCACGCATGGACAAGATGCTGTCCAGCCAGGAGATCGGCACGCTGATCACGGCGCTCGGCACCGGCATCGGGCGCGGTGAGGACGGCGGCTTCAATCTCGACAAGCTGCGTTACCACAAGATCATCATCATGACGGACGCCGACGTTGACGGCGCCCACATCCGCACACTGTTGCTGACCTTCTTCTACCGCCAGATGCCTGAGCTCGTGCAGAAGGGCCATCTCTACATCGCCCAGCCGCCGCTCTACAAAGTCGCCAAGGGCAAGAGCGAAACGTACCTCAAGGATCAGCGCGCGCTTGAGGATTACCTCATCGCAAGCGGCCTCGAAGGTGCCACTCTGGCGCTCGGCAGCGGCGAGCAGCGGGGCGGCAGTGACCTCCGCGATATCGTCGAGCAGGCCCGCACGGTGACGCGCATCATCGACGATCTCCACTCACGCTATTCGCGTTTCGTCGTCGAGCAGGCAGCCATCGGTGGCGCCTTCGAGCCTGACCTCTTGCACTCGGCGGCGGCAGCTACTGCCCGGGCTGAAGAGATCGCAAAACAGCTCGATGCGATCGCGGAGGAGACCGAGAAGGGCTGGAGTGGCCGCTTCGGCAATGAGGGCTTCAACTTCCGGCGCGAAGTTCGCGGCGTCACCGAGAGCCACACGCTCGACCGCTCGCTGCTGCAGTCCGTCGAAGCGCGCCGCCTCAATGATCGCCGGGCGCATCTGCATGAGATTTACGGCACGCCGGCAGCGCTCAAGCGCAAGGAAGGCGAGACGGCGGTCTCCGGTCCGCGCGCGCTGCTCGATGCCGTCTACGATACTGGCCGAAAGGGCCTTTCGCTTCAGCGCTACAAAGGTCTCGGCGAGATGAACCCGGAGCAGCTCTGGGAAACGACACTCGACAAGGAAGCCCGCACGCTGCTGCAGGTGAAGATCGGCGACCTCGACGAGGCAGATGAGATCTTTTCCAAGTTGATGGGCGATGTCGTCGAGCCGCGGCGCGAGTTCATCCAGGAGAATGCGCTGAGCGTCGCCAATCTCGACGTCTGACGGTTCTTCCCGCATTGACGAGACTGTTTTGCTCTCCCGCGCGTTGCTGATCGCAGTTACAGTGCGCGTGGGGGATCAACACAACCAGTGACAGGGGGGTCTGTCATGCTCATGCGGCGGCTGCTTTTCTCGACCGGCAATATCTTTCTCTCGCTCGTGCTCGGCGCGATCGCGTTCGGCTTCGTGTTCCTCAAGTATCCCGACACGATGAACCAGATCCTCGACGCGGCCAGTGGTCTCAAGACCTGGCTGATCACGCGAGGACTATCGCCCGAGTACAACAACTGGATCCGTGTGCTGCTGGAGGAGCGCCAGCTCGCCTTCATGGGCTTCACGATCGTCGCCCGCATCGCCCTCTCGATCGTGACCGGCACGCTCACCTGGGTCTGGGACACCGTGCGCGGTAACTAAGCCCCGTGACCGACGCAGCCGCGTAGCCGCCTATGCGATTCTCGCCGAGCCAAGCCATGCGCCGGCCGCTATATTGGCGCGCATGGCGCGGTTCGCGCCCTCCGAATAACTCCCTGGGAAGGAAACCTCGATGCGCAAGAATGAGCTCAAGAAGGCCATTGCGGCCGGAACAAAGGCCCTGAATGGCTGGCTCGCCATTCCCAATTCATACTCAGCCGAGATCATGGCGCATCAGGGGTGGGAGGCCGTGACCATCGACCTCCAGCACGGCGCCGTCGACTATCAGGCCGCAGTCGGCATGATGCAGGCAATCTCGACCACGAACGCCGTGCCCATGGCGCGCGTGCCGTGGAACGAGCCCGGCATCATCATGAAGATGCTCGACGCGGGCGCCTACGGCATCATCTGCCCGATGATCAATAACAAGGCCGAGGCCGAGCAGTTCGTCTCGGCGGGCCGCTATCCGCCGATCGGTGGCCGCTCGATGGGGCCGAACCGCGCTGTGCAATACGGCGGCGCCGACTACTGGCAGGGTGCCAACGAGGAAGTCCTGCTGCTCGCCATGATCGAGACGCGCGACGGCCTCAAGAACCTCGACGAGATCCTGAGCGTGAAGGGCCTCAGCGGCGTGTATGTCGGCCCCTCGGATCTCTCCATGGCGCATGGCAAGCCGCCGACGCTCGATCCGTCGGACCCGGAGGTCGTCGAGGCCATCAAGCTCATCGCGAAGAAGACAGCCGAAAAGGGCCTTATCGCCGGCGTGCACACGGACGGGCCGCAGACGGCGCTGAAGCGCTTCGAGCAGGGCTTCCATTTCTGCACTATCCTCAATGACGCGCGGCTGCTCGCCGTTGCGGCGGCGCAGGCCATCAAGGATGTGCGTGGCGGCGGCGAAGTCGCGAAGCCGAAGACGTACTGATCTTCGCGCAAACACGATGCCCAAACGAAACGACCGGCCTCGTAGCCGGTCGTTTTGCATTTCAGGGACAACGCGCGATCTATGCTTCCGACATCAGCCAGCGCTCAAGAGCTTTCAAGCCGACGACAGCACCCGCAACGATCGCGCCGAAGGTGACGAACGATCCGAGCGCCAGCGTCGAAACGCCGGTGATGCCCTGTCCGACCGTGCAGCCGAGCGCCATGACGCCGCCGACGCCCATCATCATGGCGCCGAGCAGCGTGCGCACGGTGTCGCCGGTATCCGAGAACGTGAGAATGCGGAAACGGCCCATGAATTTCGACGCAGAAAATGCACCGAGCAGCGCGCCGAATACCGTCGCAACGCCGAAGCCCGGCATTGGCGCAGCCGTGTAGCGCTGCAGCCATTCGAGCGCGTCGCCGCTCGGACGGACATACGTGAGCGAGATGGGCTGTGTCGGTCGGTCGGCCATATCGTCGAAGGCGAGGCCGGTCAGCGCCCAGCCCGCGATCACGCAAAGGCCAACGCCGATACCCGACCAGACATGCGCGGGCGACGAGCGGAACTCGGCATCCTTGAAGCAGTAAGCGAGGCCAGCGAGGACAATCACCCACGACGCGAAGATGCGTCCGAAGCCCGCGGAAAGCGCGAGCCCACGATCCACAAGATCACCGATACCTTGCGTTGCCATCGGCAGACTGAAGCTCGTCGCCTGCTCGATCGCTGCACGTACGGGGCCGATGAGGCCACCGATAGCCATGTAGGCGAAGATGCCGACGATCACGAGCGTCAGCAGCGAGCGCAGGTCGCCCGCGCCCGCGCGTGCGAGGTTTCGGCTCGGGCATCCACCCGCGAAGACCATGCCGAACCCGAAGATCAACCCGCCGACGACATAGCCGAACCAGTTGAAGCTAGCGGCGAGATACATCGACTTCGTCAGATCGACCACGCCGAGCCAGTGCAATGTCTGCGCGCCCGCGAGCGCGACGATACCCGCCAGCACCCAGGCGCGGAAGCGGCGCCAGTCGCCAAGGTTCACGATGTCGGAGACCGAGCCCATGGTGCAGAAGTTCGTCCGGAAGACGAGCGCACCAAATACGAAGCCGATGGCGAGGCCGCCAACCGCCAGCCAGAACGGGCCGTTTTCGACGATCGCTTCCCGCATGTTCACCTCCCCGGCGCGATGATCACACCAGAATATTCGAAAATGTGAATATACGAGCTGATAGACGCACGCAAGCGGTGCAGCGCGTCAGGCCGCGCCGGCCTGCGCCTCCTCGCCGCTATTCTCGATAATCCGCTCGGCGGTCGCGAGATCGACGGAGACGAGCTGCGAAACGCCGCGCTCGGCCATGGTCACGCCGAACAGCCGATCCATGCGCGCCATAGTCATCGGATGGTGGGTGATGACCAGGAAGCGCGTTTCCGTATCGGCCGCCATGCGCTCCATCATCGAGCAGAAGCGATCGACATTGGCATCATCGAGCGGCGCATCGACCTCGTCGAGCACGCAGATCGGCGAAGGGTTCGTCAGGAACACCGCGAAGATCAGCGAGAGCGCGGTGAGCGTCTGCTCGCCGCCGGATAGCAGCGACAGCGTCGCAGGTTTCTTGCCGGGCGGACGGGCAATAATTTCGAGACCGCCTTCGAGCGGATCCTCCTCGCTTTCGATCATCTCCAGGCGCGCCTCGCCGCCACCGAAGAGCGTGCCGAACAAGCGCTGGAAGTGGCCGTTCACGAGATCGAACGCCTCGCCGAGACGCTTCTTCGCCTCGCGATTGAGCTGGCCGATGGCACCGCGCAGCTTGTTGATCGCCTGCTCGACGTCGAGCCGTTCGAGATCCATCGTCGCGAACTGCTCGTTCATCTTCTGCAGCTCGTCATCGGCCGCAAGATTGACGCCGCCGAGACGCTCGCGATCGGCCTTCAGACGCTGGAGCGATCGATCCACGTCGGCCAATGCCGGCAGTGTCGCGTTCGGCTCAACCTCGGCAAGCGCGAGGCAGGCTTCAGGCGCGCAGTCCATGGTCTCGCGAATGCGACGCCCTTCGTCGGATCGCTTCTGGCGGGCGGATTCGAGCTTGGCTTCGGCGCGCGCGCGTTGCTCGCGCTGATCACTTACCGCCGCCTGCGCCGTCTTGAGGGCCTGCTGGCTCTCGCGGTGCGCGGACTGGGCGTCGGCAAGGTGATCCGAAGCCTCGCTGCGCGCCGTCTCGGCGGCCTGCATCTGATCGTGCAGCCTAATGCGCTGCTCTTCGATTTCGGCCGGAAGATCGGCCATATCGGCAAGTTCGTCCTCGGTCTCGCCCATGCGGGCGCTCAGCGTGGCGACATGGCCGCCCGCATCCTCGCAGCGTGCCTGCCAGCGCGCGCGCTCGACCTCGATGGCATTGAGCCGCTCGGCGCGCACATGCACATCGCGCTCGATGCGCGAGAGAACCTGCCGGATTTCGCCGACCGTGCCGCGATGCCTGGCCGTCTGGCTTTCGGCTGCAGCGGCTTCGGCTTCGAGCGCATCGTCATTGTCGAGCGCATCGATGGCGGCCTCGATCTCGGCCAATCGCTCCTTTGCCTCGCCGAATGCCGCTTCGGCCGCGGTACGATTCTCGGCGACGGCTGCCAACCGCTGCTCGGTCTCGCGCGCCTGCCGCTCGATCACCGTGAGCTTTTCGCGCGTGCGCGCAAGTTCGGCCTGGGTTTCGCGCCAGGACTGACGCAAGCGGCGCTCCTCGCTCTCCGCGACCCGATGCATCTCGCGCACCGTGCGCGTCGCCGACGTGAGATCATCCGCCTCGCGTCGGGCGGCATCCTCAAGCACCTCAAGCTCGGCAAGACGATTGCGCTCGGCGAGCCGCACGGCGGCGGCCGTTGGTGCGGTCGCCGCAACCGTGAAGCCATCCCAGCGCCAGAGATCGCCCTCAAGTGACACCAGCCGCTGGCCGGGGCGCAGATAGGGCTGCAGAAGCCGCCCGTCCTCACGCGCGACAACGCCGATCTGCGCCAGCCGCCGCGCAAGCTCCAGCGGCGCGTCCACCTCGTGTGACAGCGAATGCACGCCGACCGGCAGCGGCGGATCATCCGCGGCGCGCGCGACACGGCGCCAGTAGACATCCGCTTCGTCGGCAGCAGGCGCATCGAGATCATCACCGAGCGCTGCACCAAGCGCGCGCTCATAGCCCGGCTCGACGCGCAACTCGTCGATCATCGGCGGCAGGCCGTCATCGCGCATCGGCAGCAGCAGCTTGGCGAGCGTCTCCACTTCCGTGCGAAGCTGGCCAGAGGTTAGCAGCGCAGCTTGGCTCGCCTCCTCGCGCGCGCGCATCTCGATGGCGATCTCGGCGGCGCGCTCTTCGGCGGCAAGCGCTTGCGCATCGATGGCGGCCACCTCTTGCATGAGGCGCTGGCCCGCTTCGGAAAGCTGCTGAAGGCGCTCCGCATCGGGCGCGCGCGCTGCAATCTCGCGAGCCTGTGTGGCAAGCGAGGCAAGCTGGCTTTCGATGCGCTTCACGTGCCCCTGCCGCTCGGCGTGCGTACTCTCGAGCGCGCGGCGGCGCGTGCGTGCCTCGATGGCGCGCGCCGTGATTTCCGTGAGCCTTTCCGTCGCTTCGCCGAGTGCCGCCTCGGCATCGTCGAGACGCGCGCGCGTTTCTTCCTCCGCTTGCTGGCCGTCCGAGACTTCGGTCTTGATCGTTTCCGCTTCCGAGCCCAGCCGGTCGAGGATCGTGCGCGCCTCGGAAACCTGCTGCTGCTCGCGCTCGATATCGCGCCGCATCTGCTCCGCGCGCGCTTCGAGTTCACGCTGGCGCTCGGCGAGGCGACGCGCTTCCTTCTCGAAATTCTCCTGCTCGATGCGGAGGCGGGCGAGCGCGGCACCTCGGCGCGCTTCCTCGTCACGTAACGGCTCGATGGCTGATGCGCGCTCTGCTTCCTCGGTGACGAGCGCGGCTTCGCGTTCGGTCGCCGCCGCGAGCGCGCCGAGGCCTTGCCAGAGCGCTGCCTCCGTCGCGACAACCTCGGCCTGTGCCGCGGTCCACGAAAGATGGAGCAGCAGCGCCTCGGCCTTGCGGATCTCGCCCGACAGCTCGCGATAGCGGCGCGCCTGCCGAGTCTGGCGCTTCAGGGCTTCGATCTGGCTACTGAGCTGGCCAAGCACATCATTGACGCGCGCGAGATTGCCCTCGGCAGCCTTGAGCCGCAGCTCCGCCTCGTGGCGTCGACTATGCAGGCCTGCGATGCCCGCAGCATCCTCCAGAATGCGGCGGCGCTGCTCGGGCTTGGCGTTGACGATCTCGGCGATCTGTCCCTGGCGCACGAGAGACGGCGAGCGAGCGCCTGTCGAGGCGTCCTCGAACAGCAGCTTGATGTCGCGCGCGCGGACCTCGCCGCCGTTTACGCGATAGGCCGAGCCCGCGTCTCGCTCGATGCGGCGCGTAACTTCGAGCACGTCGGCGTCGTTGAGCTCGGCCGGTGCCGTGCGCGCGCCATTGTCGATCGAGATGGTGACTTCGGCCATGTTCCTGGCCGGCCGGGCGTTGGTGCCCGAAAAGATCACGTCCTCCATGGTGGAGGCACGCATGGACTTGTAGGACGTCTCGCCCATGACCCAGCGCAAGGCCTCGAGCAGGTTCGACTTGCCACAGCCGTTCGGCCCGACAACGCCGGTCAGTCCCTTCTCGATGACAAGCTCGGTCGGCTCCACGAACGATTTGAAGCCGAGCAGCCGGAGTCGCGTGATCTGCACGTCAGCACCCGCCTTCATAGCGGTGGATCGGTCTTCGCTCGCACGCTTTATACGAAAATGCGCTCAACGCGGTACGGATACCGGTGTCGCGGCCATCGCGGGGCCCGAGATCAATGGATCGATGATCGCCTGAAGCTCGGCCAGATCCAGCGTCTTCTTCACGAGCCTGCCGTTGATGAAGAAATTCGGCGTCCCGATCACCCCAAGCTCCCGACCGCGGTCTTTGACTTGGTTCAGCGCGCCGATCATGCCTTGATTCTGGCGGCAACTGTCAAATTGTGCGGCCGTCAAGCCAACACCTTGTGCAACCTTCAGGATCGGCTCGATCCGCACTTCCTGGGAAACCCACTGCGCCTGCGTAGAAAGATAGCGCCCGTACAGCTCAAGGTAGCGGTCCATGGGCGCGCAGCGTAGCGCAATGGTCGCCATGCCGCTGGTTTTCCCGATCGGGAACTCGCGAATCATGAAGCGGACCTTCCCGCGGTCGATGTAATCACGCTTTAGGATCGGGAAAACCTCGGCCTGAAAACGTCGGCAGAAGGGGCAGGTCAGGGAGGCGTACTTGATGATCGTGACCGGGGCGTCCTGGTTCCCGATCGAAAACTCCGGCAGCGGGCCGGGTCGCATGACCTCGGCGAGCGTCGGGTTCTCGATGACCTGACGCATCGGCACCGACGTCACGGGGCTATCGGAGAAAGGATCGAAGGCAGGGGCCTTTGGCTGCGCCGATACGCCGACCGCCGCAGTCTGCTGCGTCATGCCCACGGGACGCGAGGGATCGAGCGTGCTGATCGCATCCCCCGAGCACCCCGCGAGCGCGAGGGTTGCGCCGAGCAGGACGAGGCGCGTCGTTGCCCTCGCCCATGATGCGCGTGACATCAACGTCCCGGCTCCCAGGCGGGCGCGCACGGCGTATCAGCCGCCGAGGAACGGCGCGAGCGCCTGATCGAACGACTCGATCGTGTCGGACCGACCGCGCAGCCGCTTACCGTTGATGAAGAAGGTCGGCGTCGCGTTGACGCCGAACTCATCGCTCGCGCGCTGGCGGGCGGAGATCATGTGGTCGAGCGTCGCGTTATCCTTCAGGCACGTGTCGAAACGCTCCTGGGTGAAGCCGGCCTGCTGCGCGATCTTGAAGAGCTCCGGCACAGGGTTGCCGCGGACGAACGCCCACTTGTCCTGCGTCTTGAAGAGAGCGCCGATCATGGCCTGGGTTGCATCACCGCCGGCGCACCGGGCCAGCATCGAGGCGGCCGCGGCGAGATTGTCGAGCGGGAACTCGCGCATGATGAACCGCACTTTGCCGGTGTCGATGTATTTCTCTTTGAGCGCCGGGTAGACGTTGTTGTGGAAGTTGGCGCAGTGCCCGCACGTCATCGACGCGTACTCGACGATCGTGACGGGCGCATCGGCCTTGCCGACCGCCAGCTCGGGCAGCGGGCCGGGCTTCATCAGCGCCTCGACCGAAACCTCGTCCGGACCGGCCCCGCGCCGCTGAGCAAACGCCGGCGTCAAGCCCGCTGCCGTCGCGAGCGCGGCGGCACTGGTCGCGCCAATGAGGAACGCGCGCCGATGCAGGCTGCGTGCGAACAGGGAAAATGGCGTCGCCGTCACGTCGATCTCCTTCACGGCCTAAAGCGACCCAGCCGCGCGTCCCTACGGGAAGACAAGCCGGATCCAGCGTTATTGGGCCGAAGCAATACGGCATTTCGGCGCCCGATGCCAATTGAACTGGTCGTGAGCCCGCGCCCGTAAAGCCGCAGGGGCAGCCGTTCGCGCCATAAACAAATGAATGCGAAAAAGCGCCCACTGTCCGGCGTGGCGGACGCTCAAATGCGGCAGCACCGGGGCCCGAAGCCCCGGCAGCGCCTTTCGTCGTACACCAACGTCAGATGCTGGCGCTGATGCCAGCGCCCGAACCATTCGCGTGAACGGCGTATGCCGGCTCGACAGCCACGGCCGGGATATCGAAGCCCTGGAACGTGCGATCGAACTCGAAGTAGTTGCAGATCAGCTCCTCACCCGGATGGATATCGGCGATAGCGTAGCCAACATCCGGCCGCGTGAAGTCCGTATTCGGGCTCAGGCTGTGGTTCATGAACCGGCCATTGTCGAGCTCGAGCACGACGAAGCCATCCCGCTCCATGTGCGGATAACCGTAGCGGTCGAAGTAGTCCCGTACATTCTGCGGAAATGTAGCGACCTCTTCCTCGGTGAAGACCTTGTCGAAGCGCTCGTCGAGCGCCCAGATCGGTGTCCCCGCGGAGATGAAGTCCACTGCAAACACGCCAACGCCTTCGATCGCGCTGGCACGCACGGACGTAGCGACGAGCATCATGATACTTGTCTCCAGCTATTCAGCATTTTCGAGAGAAAAAGTGAGGTGATCGAGGGCAAGGTGCACTTGGCCCCGTAGTGCGAGCATTCTGTCCTGGCGGACATGCGTAGGTAGTCTCCAGTCACCACCCCGCGCACTGTCTCGCGGATCATGATGGACGCGCAGTCTTGGAGGAGAGCAATCGCCCGAGAGGCTCCGAACGGGCCGCTTCCTTGCGGAGCCACGTCCATCTCCCCCCGAACCCGGAACTTGCTAGGCCCCGATGCGCGGAGCTTGTAGAGCGGCCGTAGCGCATGTCAAATCCCATTTTGTACGGTCTGTGAAACTGTCACCAACTTGCTACAAGCGGCCTTGGTCGAATTGGTTCCGATACAGCCGGAACAACGCGGAGCACGAGGACGCCGACCGGTGACGATGCGCGAGCCAACATGGTGGTACGAGACGAAGCCAGGCATCGTGCCGCGCCTGCTCGCGCCTGCGGCTACCCTGTTGGGCGGGATGGTGCGCCGACGCTTCGCGCGGACCACGCCGTACCGCGCGCCCGTCACCGTCATCTGCATCGGTAACTTCACAGCAGGCGGAACAGGCAAGACGCCGCTCGCGCTCGCCGTCGCCGACCTCGTCGGCGGCCTGGGGCTGAGCAGCGCCTTCCTCTCGCGCGGCTACGGCGGCCGCGTGTCACGCCCGCACTGGGTCCATCCCGAGCGTGACCGCGCAGGAGATGTCGGGGACGAACCGCTGCTGCTTGCAGCCGCGCGTCCGACGCTGATCAGCCGTGATCGAGCCGCGGGCGCCCGCGCGATTGCAGCAGAGGCCAGCGCCGCTTCCGGCACCCGTCCCGCCGCCGATGTCATCATCATGGACGACGGTTTGCAGAACCCCGGCCTGGCGAAGGATCTCACCATCGCCATCGTCGATGGCGCGCGCGGGGTCGGCAACGGCCGGGTGATGCCGGCCGGCCCGCTGCGGGCGCCGCTCGACTTTCAGCTCGGTCTCGTGGACGCGATCGTCGTCAACCGCGGCACCGGTACGGGGATGCAGGAGGGTCAGAGCGATTTCGCGGCCAACCTGCGCCACGAGTTCGAAGGCCCCGTGCTCGAAGCGCAGATCATCCCAGCGGACGCCTCGGCCTGGCTTTCCGCCGGACCGGTTGTCGCCTTCGCCGGCATCGGCGTGCCGGAGCGCTTCTTCGCGACGCTCGCCGCGATCGGCGCCCGCACTGTCGCGACACGCACTTTTCCCGATCACCACGCCTTCACGCCGGCCGATGCCGCCGGCCTTCTCGAACTCGCCCGCACGCACGGGGCGATGCTCGTCACGACGGAGAAGGATCGCGCGCGTCTCGCCGGTGGCGCCGGTCCTCTGGCCGATCTCCATGCGCAGGCGCGCACCCTGCCGATACGGCTCACGTTCGACGCCCGCGACGAGGGTCGCCTCGCCGCCATCATCGAAGGCGCCGTTGTCCGGCGCGGGCCGAGGGGGCGTTAATCGCATCTCTCCTTCTCCCCGTGCTTGTCGCGCTGCAAGCGCGCCTCTGCGCGACGAGAAGGTCGGGATGAGGGGCGGCAACTTGCGCAACGTTTGTGTATGCCGCCGCCCCTCACCCTGGCCCTCTCCCCGCACGCGGGGAGAGGGGGTAGTCGCCTCTAGCTCGGGCGTTCGAAGCCGGGGCGCGGCACCTGCCCCATGAGGATGGTGTTGGCGCCGCCATCGACAAGCAGCTCCGAGCCGCTGACGTAGGCCGCCTTGTCCGACGCGAGGAACGTCACCGCATTGGCGATGTCCTCCGGCGTACCGACCCGCCCCACTGGCACCACCCGCGAGCGCGCCTCGACGACACCCGGCACCTGATAGAATGCCTCGCTCAGCGGCGTGCGGATGAAGCCCGGGCTGACCACATTCGAGCGCACGCCCTGAGCGCCCCACTCGACCGCGAGCTGGCGGGACAGCATGACGACACCGGTCTTCGCCGCGCTGTAGGCGCCTGAGTACGGTTGTGGCTCACTCGCCGCGATCGAGGCGATATGAACCAGAGCGCCGCGCTTGCGCTCACGCATGCCCTCGCCGAAGGCTTGCGCGGTTAGCAGGTAGCCCGTCAGGTTCACGGCGAGGATCGTGTTCCAGTCCGCAAGAGAGAGCTTGTCGAGCCCGCCGGGCCGCAAGATGCCCGCGTTGTTCACGAGGATGTCGACACCGCCGAGCGCAGCCTCGACCTGCGACCGGGTCGACGAGATGCTCGCCTCACTTGTCGTGTCGCACTCGACGGCGATCGCCTTGCCGCCTGTCTCGGCGATCTGGCGCGCACCGTCCTTGGCCCCCTCGATATTGATATCGAGCAGGGCAATGGCGGCACCGGCGCTCGATAGACTGTAGGCCGCCGCGCGACCGATGCCGCTCGCCGCCCCTGTCACGACAGCCACGCGGCCGCCGAGCCCCAGCCAGTCTCCATTGATCGCGCTCATTGTGGTTTTCCTCCCGGTTGCGTGTTCTTTTCCGCAGGGTAGCCACTCTAGGCAGCACTGAACAGCACCGCTAAGCTCACCGCCAGAGGCAAACGTCCGACAAAAAAGAAGGGCCCCAATGGCGAACCCGCTTCCACTCGACGGTCTGCGCGTGCTCGACGTCAGCTCGTTCATCGCGGCACCGGCCACGGCCGTCGTACTCGGCGACTACGGCGCAGACGTCATCAAAGTGGAGCCGCCGGGCGAAGGCGATCCGCATCGCGGCAACATCCATCTCACCAGCTTTCCCAAGTCCGAGGTCAACTATCCCTGGCACCTCGATGCGCGGAACAAACGTTCGATCGCACTCGACCTCAAGAACCCGCAGGGCCGCGCCGCCCTCGACCGGCTGATCGACCAGGCCGACATCCTCATCACGAACTACCCGTTCCCCGTGCGCGCACGCCTGCGCCTCAATTACGAGGAGGTCTCGGCACGCAATCCGCGGCTCATCTATGCGTCCTTCTCCGGTTACGGCGAGGAGGGCACCGACAAGGACCAGCCGGGTTATGACAGTAATGCCTACTTCGCGCGCTCCGGCCTTATCGATGCGCTTCACTACGAGGGACAACCTCCGGGCTTTGCCATGCCCGCCCAGGGCGACCGTCCGTCGGCCATGGCGCTGCTCTCCGCCATTCTCATCGCGCTCATCGATCGGGCGAAGACCGGCAAGGGCACCTGGGTTGCCAGCAACCTCCTCGCCAACGGCCTGTGGTCGAACGGGGTCTACGCACAGGCGGCGCTCCTTGGATCCTACCTGCCGAACCGACCGCCGCGCGAACGCCCGCGCTCGGCGCTCGCAAATATCTACCTGACCTCCGACGACCGCTGGCTCCAGATCAACGTCACCAACGAGACCCGCGACTTTCCCGTCATCCTGGAAATGATCGAGCGACCGGATCTTGCCGCCGACACTCGTTTCGCCGAGCGCGCGACGCGCCACGCAAACGCTGTCGCCCTGCGCGAGATACTCGATCCCATCATCCGGACACGGCCGTTCGCGCATTGGAACAGGTTCTTGAAAGCGCGCGGCGTTCCTCACTCGATCATCAGTCGCCTGCAGGATCTTCCAGCGGACACGCAGGCCGTCGCCGCGCGCGCCGTCGTCGAAACCGACACGCCGGGGATGCCGCAGACACTGGCGGCACCGTTCCAGATCGGTCGTGCTGCACCTCGCCGGCCGGGCCCTGGCCCGGAACTCGGCCAACACACAGATGTGATTCTGCGGGAGGCGGGGCTCAGCGAGAATGAGATAGCGGCCTTGAGGGCAAGTGGGGCGGCCGCATGATGGCGTAACTGACCTGGAGGTCCGAATGCGCGTGAGGAAACTGCTCGAAGCTGCCGCCCTGTCCCTCCTGCCGGCAGCCCTGCTGATCCTCGCCATCCCACCAGCCAATGCCCAGGCGCCAGTTCCAAGCAAAGTCGCCCCCGACCTCTGCCTCGCCATGGCCGAAGCGCCAACCAAGCGCGGTCCCAGCGGCATATCGATCCCCTCGCTCGTCCAGCCCGCGCAACTCAAAATCGGCGAGACACGGATCAGCTACGTCGGCCATTCGACGTTCCTGCTCGAGACACAGCGCGGCGTCCGGATTGCGACCGACTACAACGACTATGTGCGTCCGGCCGTGATCCCCGAGATCGTGACCATGAACCGGGCCCACTCCACGCACTACACCAACAACCCCGACCCTTCGATCCTTCATGTCCTGCGCGGCTGGAACCCCGAGGGCGGGCACGCCCAGCACGACCTCAGCCTCGAGGACGTGCGCGTGCGCAATGTCCCGACCAACATCCGCACCTATGCGGGCGGCACCGACACCTGGGGCAACTCGATATTCGTCTTCGAGACGGGGAATCTCTGCATCGGGCACCTCGGCCACCTGCACCACACTCTGACGACGCAGCAGCTCGCGCAGATCGGCCAGCTCGATGTGGTTCTGGTTCCCGTGGACGGCAGCTTCACGCTCGACGTGCAGGGCATGGTGGAGGTTCTGAAGGCGCTGAAGGCGCCCCTCATGATCCCCATGCACTACTTTTCGTCCTATACGCTGGAGCGCTTTCTGCATGAGGCGCGGCCGCACTTCGAAGTCGAGATGTCCGAAGTGCCGACGACCGTCGTCTCGCGGGCAACGCTGCCGAAGGCGCCCAAGATCCTGGTGCTGCCCGGCAACTAGCGATCTTCGATGGCCTCAGGCGAGCAGCAGCCGGCGGATATCCCCGGCAACGGCCTCGCTGGGCGCGATGACGAGACCGCCGGCGTTATCCCCCGGCCGATAGGCACTGCCATCGTGCTTCGAGAATACGAAGCCCTGCTCGCTGACGAGCGCGAGGCCCGGCAGATGATCCCAGGGTTCGGATTTGTTGTAGATCGCGAAGTGCGCACTGCCGGAAGTGAGACGCGGATAGTCCATACCCGCACATGAGACATTCTGGAGCGCGGCGAAGGCGCCGGCGCGCGCCTTGAGCTCGGCACGGCGCGCGTCGCTCATGTGCCGGCGGCCGAGCATGCCGATCAGCTCTTTGTTCATTGTCGGAATGAGCGGACGCGGCAGCCGCGTGACGGCACCATCGCGCACATGCCAAGCACCACTTCCGCGTTCACCCATGTGCAGATCGCCACTAGAGGGCGCGAGAATCCATCCGGCGAGAAGCTCTTCACCGCGCACGAGCGCGACCATCACCCTGAAACCGGACTCGCCCTTGGCGAATGCGCTCGTGCCGTCGATCGGATCGATGACCCATACGGGATCGCCGCTCGCGAAGTGCTGCAGGACCGACGGATCGGCGTGCACCGCTTCCTCGCCGACGACGCGCGATCCTCCGATCAGCTCTGCGAGCCGACGCGTGAGCGCGACTTCCGCTGCGCGGTCCGCGACCGTCACGATGTCGTTTGGACCATTCTTTTCGACGACGTCTGCACCGGCAAGATTGCGCCAGCGCGGCACGATTTCTTCCGCTGCAACTTCGCGCATGATTCGCGCGACTCGCTCGATTTCGATCACTTCTCGGCCCTCGATAGCGCGCTCAAGCGCTTTCCGACGTGCATGCTTGCGCGAAATTTTCGTGGCCGTCCAGCGGCATCGGCGGGCGAGCGAATATGGCCGGTTTTATTGCATTACTTGCATTATTGCAGCGCAGAAACTGATCGAGAAACTTATTCTCATTATCTCGCCGGAGTATCGGCATTTCAATTCATTAACTTCCCATTAACTACCAAATCATCACATTCAGTCTTGCAAGTGGACACGATTCGTCTTGACAGGCGAGTGACTTGCTACCGGGAAGAGATAGGAGATATCAACATGGCTAAGGCTGCAAAGAAGACCACGAAGACGATGAAGAAGGCGCCCGCGAAGAAGGTCGCCAAGAAGAAGACCGTTGCGAAGAAGACTGTTGCAAAGAAGGCCCCGGCGAAGCGCGCCGTGAAGAAGACCGCCGTGAAGCGCGCTGGCCCCGCCCGCCGCAAGGCCGCTACCTCGAAAGTTCGCCGCGCCCCCGCGAAGAAGGCCGCCGCCCGTAAGCCGGCAGCCCGCCGCAAGCGCGCCTAAGAGCGACTTCCCGTAGTCGCTCGCGGCGTTTCTTATGTCCCCGTCGACCGGTGCCGTCTCGATCGCGGCGCCGGTCGATGCATTTTTAAGGCCCGCGTTTGCATGAACCCGGGGCCCGCTAAGCCAATTTGGCATGTATGTCCTTCTCTGAGCGCGGCGCCACGGGCCCGCCTCGGGGTTCCCTTGCTCCCCAAGCTCGGACAAACTGCTGGGAAACCGGCCGCCGAGGCCGACGTTGCAGATCATCCTGCAGACGAACCGGTGGGGAGGCGTGCTCATGAACTTCGGCATCTTCAACCTGATGGGCTATCGCACGCCCGGCACTGCCGCGGCCGCGCTCTATGATGGCGCCATCGCGCAGGTGAAGGCCGCCGAGGACGCAGGCTTCGACATCGCCTGGTTCGCCGAGCATCATTTCTCGAATTATTGCACATGCCCCTCACCGCTGATGATGGTGGCCCGGCTGGCCGGCGAAACGTCGCGAATCAAGCTGGCGAGCGGGGTCGTGGTGGTGCCGCTTTACAACCCTGTCCGATTGGTTTCGGAAATCGGCATGGTCGATGCGCTCACGCACGGTCGCCTGATTCTGGGGATCGGGAGCGGATACCAGCCCTACGAATTCGAGCGATTCGGCGAAAATCTCGCCGATTCGGCATCGAAACTCGTCGAGTTCGTTGAGATACTGGAGAAGGCTTTCTCGGGCGAAACATTCACCCACAAAGGCCGCTTCTACGAGCTTCCGGAGACGCACATCGCCTCGCGTCCAACGGGCAAACTCCCGGATATCTGGATCGCCGGCGACAACCGCACGCTGCAGGGGCTCGCAGCCCGCAATGGCTGGCCGATCATGTTGACGCCGCGCCACGCTTCGGTCGCTCAGCTCAGCGACGTGAAGGCCAGCATCGGCAGTATCTACGCCGAGCAGGGGCTCGATGCCAAGCAACCCGCCATCGCGCCTTTGCGCCACGTCTGCATCACCGACAGCAAGGCCGAAGCGGCCGACTTCATCGACAATCTGCGCCACCAGATCCGCCTCTCGCAAAGCCTGCGCCGCCGCGAGGAGCTGATCGACGGTGCCATGCTCATCGAGAAGCCGTACGAGGGCGAGCCGCCGCTCGATGTCTTCTCGACCTCCGTTCTGGTCGGTGACGCCACGACCGTTGCTGAGCGCATGGCCGGCCTGATCCGCGCTGCGGAGCCCGTGCATATGCTGCTCCAGTTCCAGGCCGGCGCCTCGCTTCTCACGACCGCGCTCAAATCCATCGAGCGCTTTGCCGGCGACGTCGTGCCCATGCTCGAACGCGCGCTCGGCCCGCTCGACAAGATCGGCCCCGCGCGCCGCAACTGATCTCCAAGGGGGACTGTACCCATGTCCGACGAACTCATCCGCATGACCGCACGCGAGGCCGTCCGCCGCCTCCGCGCCAAGGAAATCACGCCGCTCGACCTGATCGATGCTGCCGAAAAGCGCATTGCGGCCTGCGAAGGCGCCATCAACGCATTGCCGACCCTCTGCCTCGACCGCGCTCGCGATCACGCCCGCGCCCTCATGCGCGGTGAACGGCGCGAGGCCGAAGGCGAGGCGGGCTGGCTCGCCGGGCTGCCTGTCACGATCAAGGATCTGACAGACGTCGCGGGCGTGCGCACGACGTACGGCTCACCCATCTTCAAGGATCACATCCCCACCGCGTCGCATCCGCTCGTCGAGCGCATCGAGCGCAAGGGCGGCATCGTCATCGCCAAGTCGAACACGCCGGAGTTCGGCTCGGGCGGCTCGACCTTCAACGAGGTGTTTGGGCGCACGACCAATCCCTGGAACACGGCGCTCACCTGCGGCGGCTCGACGGGCGGTGGCGCATCCTCGCTAGCCGCAGGCGAGGCATGGCTCGCCCATGGCAGCGACCACGCCGGCAGCCTCAGGCGGCCCGCCACCTACTGCAGCGTCGTCGGCCTCAGGCCCTCGCCCGGCCGCGTGACGCGCGGGACATCGAACAATCTCTACGCGCCACTCTCCGTGCAGGGCCCCATGGCGCGCAATGTGCCGGATGTCGCGCTGTTTCTCGACACCATGGCTGGCTTCTGCCCGCACGATCCGCAGACCTTCGACGCGCCCGCACAGTCTTTCAGCGATGCCGTCGCCGCCCGCAAGCTGCCGCGCCGCGTCGCGTGGTCGGCCAATTTCGATGGCACGGCGCCCATGGACAGCGAGACGCGCGAGATCTGCGCCAAGGCGGTGCAGCGCTTCAAGGAGCTCGGCGCGACCGTCGAAGAAGTCGCACCCGATGTCGGCCAGATCGGCGATGCCTTCATGGTGCTGCGCGCGCAGTCGTACGTGGTGGACCGCGAGTTGCAGATCGCGCAGTACCCCGACAAGTTCAAGCAGGACATCATCTGGAACACGAAACTCGGCCTGGAAGCGACGCCATCGCGGATCGGCTGGGCAGAGCGCGAGCGTGCCGCCTTCTACCGGCGCGTCGCAGCTTTCTTCGAGACCTACGACCTGCTGATCACCCCCGGCGCCTCGACGCCAGCCTTCGATGTCACGCGACGAATGCCCGAGAAGATCGACGGCAAGGTCGTCGAGCACTATCTCGGCGGCTCACTGATCACGGCGATCCCAACGCTCATGGGCGTGCCGTCACTCGCCGTGCCGTGTGGCTTCGATCAGTTCGGGCGGCCGGTCGGATTGCAGATCATCGCGCCACCGCGCGGTGAGGCCGCCTTGCTGGCTGCGGGCGCAGCCTTCGAGGAGCTGACCGGACTCGACAAGCTCGTGCCCATCGATCCGCGCCCGGGAAAGGTGCCGCCAACGTAGCGGGCGGCTGCTACTTCAACCGAATATCGACGCGGTCGCTCTTACCCTTGGCGTCGATTACGGTGATGCGCGTAAAACCGCGACCATCGGGGCGCCATTCCACGTCACGCCGCTGCGGATCGGATGAAATGGGCGCCCCGTCCGCCAGCCACGTCAGGGGCAGCGCGCCCCCTTCAGCCTTGAGCATCACCGCAGCGTCGTCGCCATCGTCGTGCTCGAGCTCAGCGCGATCCGGCGGGAAGGCAATGCGCACGAGCGGCTCCAGAAAAGTTGCGGTTTCCTGCCCGCGCGCATCATCTCCGAAGCGCCGCAGCGGCGGCGGGAGCGTCCCGCTCGTCGCGCGAATGGCGCCCGGCGGTGCGGCAGGCAACGGCGTCGTCTTGTCGGCAATGCGCGCGAAGGCATCGAAGAGCAACGGCGCAGCAGACGAATGCCCGCTCAGTCCCGGCGTCGCCGTACCGTCGGCGCGGCCGATCCAGACGGCGATCACATGCTTGCCGTCGTAGCCGACAGCCCAGGCGTCGCGATAACCGTAGGAGGTGCCGGTCTTGTAGGCGATCCGACCGCCGCGCGCATTGGCCGGCGGCGGCGCGTCCTTGAGGATGTCCGTCACGTACCATGCAGCAACTGGCGACAGCAGCCGCGGCGGCGCCTTCGCGAAGCCGCGCCGCTCGCCTTTGACGTAGTTCAACTCCATCGCGCGACCGCCACTGGCGAGACCCGCATAGAGCATGGCGAGATCCTGCAAACGCACACCGATACCGCCGAGCGCAATGGCGAGCGTCGGCTGTGCACCCGCAGGCAGCTCGGTCTTGAGACCTGCGCGACGCAGGCGACCATTCAGACGCGCCGGTCCGATCTCCGAGAGCACCTGCACCGCCGGAATGTTCAGCGAGAGACCCAGCGCCTCGCGAATCGTCACGGTGCCGCGAAAGCTCTGGTCGAAGTTCTTCGGATGGTACGTCCCAAAGCGCGTTGGCCGGTCATCAATGAGCGTTTCGGGATGCGCGCGGCCGGCCTCGAACGCAATGCCATAGATGATCGGCTTCAGGGTCGATCCCGGTGAGCGCACAGCCTGCACCATGTCGATCGCACCAAGACGGCCACTGTCGAAGTAGTCCGCCGAACCGACATACGCGAGGATGTCTCCCGTCGTATGATCGAGCGCGAGCACCGCACTCGACAGCCGCGAGCCAAGCGCCTCCGTGTGTTCGAGCGCCGCCCGTTCGAGCGCCGTCTGCGCATCGCGATCGAGCGTTAATCGGTGCACGCGCTCATTGGGTCGGCGCGCGACTTCGCTTTCGGCAAGGTGAGGCGCGAGCATTCCGAACGTGCGCCGCGCTGACGGCACAGCTTCAGTCGCTGCCGCGCGCGCTTCCTCCTCCTTGATGACACCAGCCTCCTGTGCACGCGCCAGAACACGGTCGCGCGCACGCCGAGCATTCTCCGGATTGCGATCCGGCCGGCGCGTGGACGGGCTCTGCGGCAGTGCCACGAGGAGCGCAGCCTCGCCGGGAGACAGCCGCCGCGGCTCCTTTCCGAAATAAGCAAGCGATGCCGCCCTCACGCCCTCTAAGTTGCCGCCGAAAGGCGCGAGCCGCAGATAGAGGTCGAGGATCTGATCCTTGTCGAGCATCAGCTCGAGCTGGCGTGCCCGCACCATCTGCTCGAGCTTGCCGATAAGTGTGCGCGGATGCTCTCCACTGAGCAGGCGCGCCGTCTGCATGGTCAGCGTCGATGAGCCGGAGACGATCCGTCCATGGGTCAGGAACTGCCAGCCCGCGCGCAAAGTCGCGAGCGCATCGACACCGCCATGCGATCGAAAGCGACGATCCTCGAAGGCAAAAAGCATCTCGAGATAGCGTGCATCCACATCACTGACCGACACAGGCAATCGCCAGATGTCATCCGGCGTCGTGAACGCGCGCAGCAGGCGATCCTGGCGGTCGAGAACGATCGTCGATGTGTGGCTCGCGCGCTCGAGGCTTGGCGGCACAGACCAGCGCGCAGCAAGCTCCAGTGCGAGGATGGGAGAAACGCAGAGAACAAGCGCTACAACGACAGCAATAGCTCCGGTCCGTGCGATGGCGCCGCGGGGTCGCGTCTTCGACGTCTCGCCGCGGCGCCAGGGCGCCCGACCCGTGGCTGGCGCCTCCCCCGTCTGAATCCGTGCCGCATTATCCTGTGACGGGCGGCGGCATGGTGCCGGTCGGAAGAGGGCGAAAGCATGGCACGCACGTCGCAATACCCGGCGGATTGCGGGCGTGCCGCGCCCGCTCCTCTCGCCAGCTTGATTGCCGTCCATGCCGGTTGTCTCCAATTTCCTTTGTTTCCGCATACATGGCACGAAATGCGGCGGAAATCGTTGGCCGACCGGCAGCGACGGCGCTCGAAGAGGCCTGCCGCTTGCTCTTTCTTGCCGGCCGATGCCGATCAGTCGGCTCTATTGCCGGATGTGAGCGGACGCGGCGCGTTAACCAACGCCACGAGCACGAAACTGATGATCATCAGCAGGAACCAGGAGCCGAGCTTTCCGAGCCCGACGGGCGACCACGCCTTGATCTGGTGCGGATAGAGCCAGATGGCCGAGAACGAGCTGATGTTCTCGGCAAACCAGATGAAGAGCGCGACGAGGAAGAAGCCGAGCAGCAGCGGCATCCGGCGCGGCACGGTATCGACCGTGAAGTGGATAACGGTCCGGCCGTAGATCAGCGCCGTGAACGCGAAGAGGGCATAGCGCAGGTCGATGACATAGTGATGCGCGAAGAAGTTCACGTAGATCAGCGCGGCCAGCAGCCCCGTCGTCCAGATGGGCGGGTAGTTCGAAAACCGAAAATCGAAGAGGCGCCAGCAGCGGGCGATATAGCTACCGACGGCTGAGTACATGAAGCCCGAGAACAGCGGCACACCGGCAATGCGAATGAAGTTCGCCTCCGGATAGAGCCAAGAGCCCTTCGCGGTCTTGAAGATCTCCATGATCGTCGCGACGACATGGAAGATGAGAATGACCTTCGCCTCCTCGATGCGCTCCATCTTGAAGGCCAGCAGCGCACCTTGCGTTGCGAGCGCGATCAGGAACAGAAAATCATAGCGCGGCATCGGCGCGCCGATCGGCCACGCGAACTTCGTCGTCACGATCGCGACAAGCAGGATGCCGGCGAATAGGCACGCCCACGCCTGCAGCACACCGAAAAGCAGGAGTTCATGCCAAAGGCGGCCGAACGGTAGCGGCAGAAGCCAGCGTTCCGACAGGCGCTTGAGCGCGGCGAGCCAGGCGTCGCGGCGCCGCGCATCGCTGGTCGCGTGTTCGCCGGCAGCTTCGGCGCGCCATGCCTCGTCGTTCATTCGCGATACTCTGCGGTGCTGTCTCCCCGAGGCGCGGAGACTGGACTGACGATCAGGGCATCACGAGGGCGTGCGGGCGGCGAGCGAAAGCGGGCGGCGAAAACCATCCGCCGCCCGTTTGATGAGATGTACGTGCCTTCAGTGCCAGCGTCGCGGCCGCTTATTTTCCGGGCGCCGCGTCAGGCCGGCAGGGTTTCGCCGTCAGGCGGCAGCGGTAGAACCCCAGTCCTACGCCCGAGCCGACCGACGACCGCCCGCACTCGTAAGTGGCATCGTTGGCGTGCTCGCGCGCCATGTAGCGCTCGCCCCACTGCCAGCGCGCCGTCTGCATCCAGGCCTTGTCGGCCTCACCCTGCGCGCCGCTCTCGCTCGCATACTGGTCGCCGACGACCGCAAGCTGCGGGCGGCATTTGTCTTCAGCGATCACCGGGGCCGTGCGGATCACGCGAGCACGCCGAACGTGCTGACGCTCATGGCGTCGCTCCTGTCTCAGCTCGGCTGCCCGCTCATGCTGGCGCATCAGACGCCGCTGCTGACGGGCCTGTGTGCCGATGGTGTCACCATGTGCCTCGGCCTGCCAACGCGACTGCGCCGACGCGCAGCCCGTCATGGCCGATACGGCGACAATGAACACACCGCCGGTCAAGGCTGCGGAGAAGATTGCTTTGCTGGACCTCAAGAACGCCCCCATCGGATGAACGCACGCACAAAAAAGCCACAAAGGCGTTTAGCCAGCCTCTAAAGGGGGGTCAATCGGACGTCCGGAACTCGCTGGTGGGTAACCTGTGCACAGTCCGATGTGTGTCGTCGAGGGCACCACGGGGGGCGCGCGAGCGCACACCACACCCATCCGGCTCCATTAGGTGCCAGAACAGACTAATGGAGGGTCATCACTGATGATATCTTAGCGAAATGGTGCCCAGAAGAGGACTGACGCCTCTGCCGGATCGGCCCTTGAAAGCTATGAGCTTTTTCCTCTTCCCAAGACCGCCTGTGTACCAGCTTTGTGCACCAGCATCAACACGGCGTCTCAATGAGTACCTCGACGCGTGACGTTTATCGATATGGCAGCAGGCGGGTTAGGAGGAACGCGGACAGAGCCAGAGCGTTTCCTTACAACTTAGTTGCGCACATCGGGAGGTTCCCATGCTCCGCCGCTCGACCGGCTTCCGCGCCGGGCTGTCCGCCGCGGGAGCGGCATTCCTCACTGGGATTGCCCTTATCGTCCCCAGCGCCTCACAGCCGACAACAACCAACTCTGGCACGCTGACGTGCACCGTTGCCGACGTGCCGAGTAAGCCGAACTCTATCGTAGACCTTTCGTGCAACTATAAATCTCACTCAGGTGCCCCAAGCGACTACGTAGGATCGGCTGGAACGAAGACGGGTGGCTTCCCTCCGGCGAAGTTCGTATTTTTGTGGACGGTGGTTGCCGTGGATAATGGCAAGGCACCGCTACTGGAAGGTACCTTCACCGCTGAGAAGGGCCGCGAAGGGCCAGCCGTTTTGATCGGCGGTAAGGACGGCACCACACGCTTGGAGCCGGCCGCCGGTGTAAGCCAGGTGCCCGGGCCAGCCGAGATCACCACTCTCACTCTCGAACTCGCCGCAACGAAGACCTGATCAGTCGGCGAGACTGACTTCAGTATGTGCCCGGAGGGGTATCGATGTTTCCCATCCCAAAGGCTTTCTTCCTCACTAGGGGCATCGGCACTCACAAGGAGCGGCTCACGGCGTTCGAGTTGGCATTGCGCGAAGCCGACATTGAGCAGCAGAACCTTGTGACGGTCTCATCGATCCTTCCTCCTGGGTGCGCCGAGATGGAAAGAGACGCGGGGGTCACTACTCTTAGGCCCGGTGAGATCACCTTCGCTGTGATGGCACGCTCCGAGACGAACGAACCCGGTCGTCGCTTGAACTCGAGCATTGGCTTAGCGCGGCCCTCCGATGCGTCCATGTACGGCTACATTTCGGAGCACCATGGGTACGGCATGGAGGAGGACCAGAGCGGCGAGTATGCCGAGGACCTCGCGGCGACCATGTTGGCGTCCACCTTAGGGATCGAGTTCGATCCTGATGCCGCCTGGAACGAGCGCAAGCGCGTTTATGAGACGAGCAGCTTGATCATTGAAAGCAAGTCCATCACGGCCGCTGCGGAAGGCGACCACTCGGGCCTATGGACGTGCACCGTGGCCGCTGCTGTGTTCCGCTTCTCCTAACAGCGACTATCCTTTCCGGCCCTACCCTTTGGCTTCCTCGGCTGCACTGTGCGCGGGCTCACCTTCTCTACAGCACGTAGCGTAGGCAGTCTCGCCGCCGCGCCCCTTGTGCTTACGACCGCCACCGCGCCGCTGGTGCCAGTGTGCGGAGGCCATCACGCACCTCCGACCAGAACTTGCGGCCCTGAGGCGTCTCATCCCAAGGGAACGCAAACTCCAGCCACTCAGCCACCAGTTGAGCCTGATCCTTGAGTGATAGGCCTGTTATCGCTCTCTCAAGGGCCACTCGAACGCTATCGATGTCTTTGCTCATCGATCTCCCCTTCGCTTATGTCTACACGCACTTTGGGTGGGCAGCCCTATCGGCCCCCCCTTGTGCGCTCAGCCGTTGTCGCCAGCGTCGATCACCTGCACCTCCTTCGATGGCTTGCCGGTCCACTTCGGCTCCCCTGCGAACTCCCCAATTTCGACGGTGTAGAGATTGTAACGATAGTTGTCGCGCTTCAGCTCCTCGGGGTCTTCGTCCGAGTGATTGAGGCGGTTCGCCCGAGAGAGTTCGTTCTCCTCGTGCGCAAGCTTCTCAGGTGACTTTAGGTAGGCCCGGAACTTCTGCGCGGCATCGACATTGCTCGTGGCCATAACCACGAGCCGCTGATAGAACCACTTGTTCCTTGCCACCACTACGTATGCGGCCATCTGTGGGGGCTTTCGATGTTGCCATCGCTCATCGCATTCCCTCCTGTGTTCTGACAGCCGCGACGCGGTCGTCTTGAAGATACGCGCCTGCCCCATCAGGAGGCTGGCAAGCTCGAAGTCCCCGTCATTCCCCGCCTTCTCCGACATAGCGAAGAGGTCGGTGAACAGTCGGCCGCAATCGAGCGGGCTCACGCCCCACGGCCTGAGGAACTCGCCGTACTCAGCCGTCACGCCGTCTTCGTTGAACTTCATGTGCTCTCCTCCTACGCACTTAGGGCGGGCAGTCTCACGGCCCCCGCCGTGGTTGTGCTTACGCCGCTGCAGGCAGTCTCACCACGTTGCACAGCCGCGGCGCCCTCGGCTTCCGCTTGGCATTGCGACGGCGCCTTGCCATAGGCTGCTCGACTTAGTGTGATCCCGTCAAACCGGTCCAGATGAGCAGCACCACGGTCACCAACATGGAGGCTGCAAGCCACCACGAGGGTAGCTCAAGCGGGGCTCGCGGTGACCCGCTGCGGCATGGGCAGTACGGGGCTGCGCTCGACTGACTGCCGCACGCTCTAAAGGCGCACTGCCGTGACCCGGTTGCCCTCGCAAGTGCTACCGCGCGTCCTTCCAGCCCTTGGTGGCGTCGGCCGCGGCCTTCGCGTCGTCCGGAGCGTCGGCCCCAAGGATCACGTCGGCACGATCAACGCTGCCGGAGCCTCATCGGTAGCGCGACTGTTCCAACACGGTTGTGCGACGCGGCCAGCCCGTGTCGAGCGCGACAAGAATGTGCTCGACCAACTCGACTTTCGACGGCTTGGCGCTCAGAGGGCCGCTGTGCAGCCCATGCTTTTTGACCGCTGCCTTAAGCTGAGCGACCGAAAGCTTTTCGAGTTCCTTCTTCTGCTGAGCGCGATCCACCAACTTCAGGATGTCTTCAGCAGCCATCGCCGCGGGCTTTCGGGGCGGCTTTGCCGGCGGGTCAGCGGGCGTTACCCGGCCGAGCATCAAGGCCGCGAGGTGATCTCGCTTCGAGGCTAACGACGCAAGGCCACGAAATGCGTGAGGGTCGATCTTCCTGAGCGCCTTATCGAGGTCAGAGGCCGCCATCTCCTGAACCAACCAGAGGCAGAACTCGCGGCCCGCAGTGTCGGGCAGAGTACGAAGCACCTCCACCGTTGGAGCTTTCAGAAGGGCGCCCTTGACGAACTTGCCCAGGCACTCGAGCAAAGGTCGGTCATACTCTGGCCTCCGGTGAGCGAGTTGCGCGAGCGCCGCGGCCACTTGAGAACCCTTCATCTCTTATCCCCTTCGCTGTGAGCGCCCGCCAAAGTTCATCAGTGACGGCCTTTACCTCACCCCCCACACCCTCATACAGCCGATCGAACAGCTGCCTGTTCCTGATCTTGTTCAGAGTGCGCCGGAGCACTCCCAACACCCGCATCCGGGCCTCTCGGCGATCCATCGCCTTTTGGAAGGCATCAAGGAAGGGCAACGCCGTTGCAAATGTCCGATACCGGGGTACCGGCTCGTGCTCCTCATTGCGCACCTCACGCTCGAAGTCCGACGACGTGAGCGTACGCCGCGTCATCGTCAAACAGACGAAAGTGCGCTCGCGGATACCCTCGATAGAGACCTCATCTTCCAAGTACTTCACAAAGGCGGCAAGTCCCTGGGTTCCAAGATGACTGGGAGAAGTAGGCAACAGTACCAAGTCGGCCTGCGCGATCGCGGCCTCGGTCACCAGAGAGAAACCCGGCGGGCAATCAAAGATGATCAGATCAAACGAGCCGCCCTGCTCCGCGAGCAGTGCTTTAACAGCATCCCGGACGACGGCCTCGGCCATCTTGATCGTCTGACCCGGCCGAGCGAGCAGCGAGCGCTCAAATGAGCGCAGATCATAGTCCCCCGACAACAAAGAGACCGTGCCCCGCTCGCTGAACTCCATAAGGTCCTTCTTGATGTAGTGATCCGAGTGTTCTCGGCGGACGCCGCGGTTCTTCAGATAATGCATTATGCTTATCCGCTGCTTCCACGGAACGCTATCGCGCGGGAGGCCACCAGTTAGCAGCGCACTGGCGTTGATCTGCGGGTCGAGATCGACCACAAGAACCCTCTTACCCATCAACGCCGCGGAGCCTTCGGCAACACAAAGCGTAAGCGTCGTTTTTCCTACCCCGCCCTTCATGCTTGCGATCGCCACAACGCTTGCGGTCATAGTTCGCTACTCCTTACCCAGGCGCTGATCAATCCAACCCAGCCTGTCAGGCAGGCGCTCTTCCAAGAAGCGGTCCACCGAGCTGGGAAGCGGATCGCCACGCCGCGCTTGGATCGATATCTCGTAGTCGGAGAGAGACAACAAACGGACCACACCTACGCCGTGGGTCTGCGCATGGAACCTGACTTCGGAAAGACGGTGTTCCCAAACCTCATCGTCGGGGCAGTGTACGACAACGTGCGAGTAGTGCACGAAGCGCAAGTGGGCGAGAGCTTGATGGACAGCGCTCGCCTCAAATCCACGAGCGGTCTTTAGCTCGAAGCCGAAGAGCTCCAGCTCGGGAGCGGCACGACTGCGGTAACGGCGAACGCTTGTGAGCACGAGATCGGGATGAGCCCATTTCCCCGACGCAGTTCCGCCACGCGCCGTATTGTTGATCACCCAGTAGGCTGCGCTAGCCGGCCGAAGGAGGTCGCGAGCAAGCCGGGTCTCAAGCAGATGGGCGAACGGCTTTTCAAGATCGACTTCGAGAACTTCACCCACCACGCGCTCCCCCCAGAGCCCACGCTCGATCGCTCGGCACAAGGATTGTAAGTGCCTTACTCAAGCGCCACAAGCTTCCAGCCCCGAGGTCTCACGGCCCGACGCGGCGAGGGAAATCGGACACTTGAGCTTAGGCACTTCGCCGCAGGACCTTCCACCCCAGCGTAGCAGCGGCTACGCATGGCGGTAGTCAAACTTTGGGGGTCCGTTGACAGACCGACGTAAGCGCCGCCGGGCCAGCCTTAAGCGGCGCCTCGTGGAAAATGAGCCTCATGGCCGCCAGCAGTGCTGGGTGTACGGGTGCAAGCAGCGCCCAGGGAATGCCTCCAATGACGGGCTGGGAAGGTTCTGCCGGCAGCATTTGGAGCATTACCGACGCCACGGCGATCCACTGAAGGGTTCCTACAAAGCTTCCGAGCTGGCCCCACATAGGCGGGCAGCGAAGTCTTGGCTCAAGCTCCGGCAAGGGGACGCATTCGTCGCCGCGGCATTAGCAGGCGTTGACGCCGTAATGCGCGGAGCGGGGCACGCAATCGAACCCCATGCGCTGCGCGGGCGGTCCGCAGAAGAGAAAGCGCGGGCCGTTTGGGCGAGGATGAGAGATAGGGGCCGCAGTCCAGACGAGGTCCTCGCCGCGATCCTTAGCGCCGCGATGAGATATGCGGCTGACTTCCAACGCGCGAAGTCGGAACACAGGACTGTGCAGATCGCCAAGGCGCTGAACCGTCTTGGCGGCGGACGCGTGAAGAGGTGGAACGTTCAACACCCTAAGGCAGTCGGGGGCGTGCTCACCCTGCGCTGGTTCCCCGCGTCTGAAGGCTTGGTATTGCGGGTGCTCGGCCGGCAAGCGGAAGCGACAGTCGAGTTCCTCGTTCACGACCGCATGGCGGAGCTGCTGCAGTTCAGCGCAGAGAGGCGGCAAGCCGAGGTATTGAGATCACTGCCCTTCAAAGAGAGCACGAACGGAAGATGATGCAATCCAAAACTTTCGTCGATGCTCTTGCGAGGCTGGAAGAACAGCAAAAGCGCGGAAAGGCGGTGAAAGAAAAGCCGTCTGCACTGCCTCTCAGGGCGATCAAGACGGCCCCCGCCGTCTTTCAGCCAAGGCTGCTATGGGGCGGGAAGGACGTAGACGACTTCCACGTGAAAGAGTTGGCCCGCGCCTTGGCAGCGCAGGGCAAGGAAGAAGCTTTCGAGCCCATCACCGTGATGCGTATCGGCCGGCACCCCTACTGTATTGACGGCCACCACCGACTGGCAGCCTACAAAGTCGCCAAGCGAGACCTTGAAGTGCCAGTGACTTGGTTCGAGGGTTCAGTCCGAGACGGCGTGGAAGAAGCGGTTCGCCTCAACACGCGCGATAAGCTTCCGATGAGCAGGCAGGCGAAGCTGGAGGCCGCCTGGCGGATGGTGATCTTAGGCCGGGGCTCAAAGGCAGAGATCAGCAAGGCGACCACCGTACCGGCCAGCACTGTTGCAAACATGCGAAAGAAACTCCGGGAGCTTGATGCCGCTGCAGCCACCGCAGCCGCGGCAGATGAGGGCCGCTTCTCGCCTTTCAACGCTGCGGACTGGGTCTACGAGTGCCGGCTCACTTGGGCGGAGGCCAAAGCCTTCGGCAAGGGATGGGAGCCGGGAGGTGAAGCCTGGGAGGAAGCCGTAGTGAGCGACTGGGCGCAAAGGCTTGCTAAGGAGTTCGGCAACAAGTGGGGGAGGTCCCCGAGGTTGGCCGCGCTGGCAATCCTCAGGTACTCGGAGAGGCTACCGCCGAAGATCGTTGAGGCGTGGCAGAGCGAGAGCGTCCTCGATGGGTATGACTGGGACGAGGGAGCTTGAGCTATCCATCCCTTGGGGTGTCCAGATGGATAGGCAGGGCATTTTGGTGCGGCCGTCCGAACCGCCATTATACGAGCGCGACTTACCGCACTTCCCCCCTCAGGGGCCATCGATCGAGCAATCGGCTGGACCACCAGCGGAACGCCCAAGCGCAACGCAGACAGACCGGCCCCACGGGCTCACACACTAACGGCTGAGTACTCCGGCCACCTCGCATGACCACGGCGCCGGCCGCGCCCCCGCCAAATGCCGGCACAGGGGGGCTGTTCGACCCCGACTGAGCTTCAGACGCCCCATGACCCGCCGCGGTAGGCAACAAGGGCCGCACCTGACGCTGCATTCAAGCTGGCCCGCGACGAGTGAGGAACGAACAGGGCGTCCCAATGAACCCAGGGCTACTGGTCCGCCCATCGCACCCCTCCAACCTAATGGACTACGTCCCACATAAGTCGCATTTGACTTTTGGGACGACTGTGCCACTATCTTATAGATGTTATGGGACATCCTGGAGCGGCTTTCATGGACATCGGATACGCGAGAACCTCGACGCTGGAGCAGGTAGCAGGGTTTGAGGCGCAGAAGAGGGAGCTAGAAGCAGCCGGCTGCGGCAAGGTGTTTGCCGAGCAGGTGTCATCGGTAGCTGAGCGAGATCAGCTCGCGTCAGCGATCGACTACTTGCGCGAAGGCGACACCCTTCTGGTGACCAAGCTGGACCGTCTCGCGCGATCCATGAGGGACCTGCTCGACATCGTCGCGCGAGTTGAGGCTAAGGGGGCGGGCCTCCGCATTCTTAACATGAACCTCGACACCTCGACGGCCACTGGCAAACTTATGCTTCAGGTGCTGGGTTCGGTCGCCGAGTTCGAGCGCAATATGATGCTGGAGCGCCAACGCGAGGGCATCGCAAAAGCAAAGGCTGACGGGAAGTTCAAAGGCCGCGCACCGACAGCTCGGGCAAAGGCGCCTGACATAGAGGCGTTGCTTGCCGCAGGGCATAGTCCCACTGCGGTCGCGAAGGCGCTCAGGATAGGTCGATCGTCTGTCTACCGTGCCATCCGAGAGCTGGAGATGAGACGAGGAGGCGAGAACTCGTCGGCGTGAGCCGTACCCTCGTTGACATTTGTGCCGAACTAGTTCCTCAATTGTTCTATGCCAGCCCGAACTGCAATAGAGTGGACGGACGCCACTTGGAACCCGGTTACGGGATGCACCAAGATCAGCGCCGGATGCCAACTTTGCTACGCTGAGAGGTTGGCTGAACGTTTTAGAGGCGTGTCAGGGCACCCGTTTGAAGCAGGGTTCGACCTGACGCTGCGGCCCGAGCGCTTGCAGCAGCCTTTGGGGTGGAAGAAGCCCAAGGCGATCTTTGTCAACTCGATGAGCGACCTGTTCCACAAGAAGGTGCCGCGCGAGTTCGTCGATAACGTCTTTGACGTGATGGAAAAGGCTCACTGGCATCGATTTCAAGTTTTGACAAAGCGGAGTTCAAGGCTGCGGGACTACGTAAACGCGAGATACGTTTCGGCACCTCCACCTGGGCACATATGGCTCGGCACCTCCGTCGAGGATCGTCAAGCAACATCCCGCATCAAGCATCTGAGGGAGGCACGAGCAGCGGTGCGCTTCTTGTCAATCGAACCGCTGATTGCGAGCGTGGGGTCGCTTGACCTTGGAGGTATCGACTGGGTCATCGTGGGAGGAGAGAGCGGACCGAGCGCCAGACCAGTGGCACCTGAGTGGGTGCGAGACATCAGAGACCAATGCATTGCCGCAGATGTGAAGTTCTTTTTCAAGCAGTGGGGCGGGCTCACGCCGAAGGCTGGCGGACGACAACTCGACGGAAGAGAGTGGAACGAAACACCCACCCGTAGGCAGTCGAAGCCGATGCCACCACACAGTGATGGAACACCACGCCATGACGGGGCCGTATAAAGGGCGACCGCAGACCAAAGCTAAGCATTACATCCTGAAGAACTACCTCCAGACCCTAAGCTTCAAAGTGCTGAGCCACTGGACCGAGCTTGTGTACGTGGACGGCTTCTCAGGGCCATGGAAATCTAAAACAGAGGACTTCTCAGACACGTCCTTCATGATCGCTCTGACTGTGCTGAAAGACGTGCAGAACCACTGGCGCACTCAAGGGCGAGAGGTGAGTATCAAGTGCTTTTTTGTCGAAAGGGATGCCGCCGCTTATGCGCTACTGAGCGAGGCGGTCGCGCCGTTTCGGGATGAGGCGCACGGGTTCGACATCCGAGTGCGACGCGGCCACTTCGAGGACGCCATAGGCGACATCAAGAGTTACATGGGGCGGGCGTTCGCGCTGACCTTCATCGACCCAACTGGATGGAAGGGCTACGCTTACGATCGCATTAGGCCGGTTCTCCAGCACGATCCAGGCGAGGTCTTGATCAACTTCATGTATGATCACATCAATCGCTTCAGCACCCACCCCGATCCGAAAATTGTGGCTTCGCTTGATCCCATTCTGGGAGGAGAGGGTTGGAGCCAACGCCTCGATCCGGCCTTGGCACGTGGACCGGCCCTGGAGAAGCTCTTTCGCCAGACACTCGCGAGCGCCGGGCGGTTCAAGTACACGCTGTCAACTCGGATCGATAAAGAGACGCAAGACAGACCTCACTTCTGCATCGCTTATGGTACTCGGAGCGCTGCAGGGCTGGAGGCATTTCGCAACATTGAGCACTCTGCCCTCAGGGGGCACGAGGCCGAACGCACGAGTGCAAAGATTTCTAAGAAGGCATCCTCTAGCGGGATGGAGGACCTGTTCGCGGACTTGCCCGTCGCGAACTCCAGCAGCGTCGAGGCATTGGTGGATGCCGAACGGTCGAGGGCCAGGGCGTATCTGCTTGGGCACCTTGAAGGACGACCCAAAGGTGAAGCGTTCGATAAGGTCTGGCCGATGCTGCTCCAGTCCTTCATCATCCGCAAAACCGATGTGAAACAACTTTGCGCAGCACTGGCCAAAGAGGGAGTGCTGGAGAACACCTGGAAATGCGACGGCAAGAAGGTGCCGCACGACAACCACCACATCATACGCGCATCGACAGGCCACTAACCCTCAGCCTCGTCAACTCCCGTGGCCTAGTAGGCTGTGCAGTGGCATCCGTTTTATCGCTGCGGCCATCGTTGCCAACCGCGTCTCTCCGTAGCTCTCTCCGACCGTAGCTGGCCGATGCCCGAGGATCGCACTGGCCACGCTATCCGCCACGCCAGCGTCTCGCGCCAGCGTTCGAAAGAAATGTCGCCAAGCATGATTGGGGGCCTTCCGAGCTGCCTTGCCCACTTCTAGACCGAGCGTGTGAACCCAGTTGGCCACCCTTTTCGCGACGATCTTCGCTTGCGGCTTCTTCGCTCCGGTCCGGCGTCGCGAGGGATCGTAGAACAGCGGGCCTTGACCGCGCGACTTCGCGAAATCTAGGAAGCCCAACGCGACGATCGAGCTATGCAGTGGCACCTTGCGCTGTGACCATACGTTCTTGAGGGACCCAGCGTCGGCTCGAAGGTCCATGTACCAGATGCCTTCCTCGCAGCCGATGTCCTCAACGCGCAACTGACAAACCTCTCCAACTCGGGCACCGGATTGAGCACATAGTCTCGGCACCCACCGGCAAGCAGCGTCCTGCACACGGCTCGTCGCCGCGAGGATGACCCGAGCCTCCGCCGCGCTGAAGCCGGACATCTCTTCGCCCGCCCGCGCCGCCCGCCGCACAGAGACGCCCTGAGCCGGGTTCGAGGCACAAAGCTCGTTCTCGACCCCCCAACGGTAGATCGCCTTCAAGGCGGCGAGCTTGCTCCCATTGATGGTCTTCGGAGCGTTTTGGAGGTCGAGCAGGTGCTGCTTCCATCGCACTACATCGCTGCGGGTGACAGCAGTCGCGTCGGAGTGGCCGATGAACTCGACGAAGCGCTCAATGTGGCTCCTCCAGAGATCAAGCGTTGACTGCGCGGGAGAGCTTTCCTTCGCCCAGCCGTTGAACAGGTCCATCAGGCTCGCACCATCGTTCTTCACGGAGGACGTACCAGCAGGGCGGCCGATTGCTGGAGGGTCTGCGAACCGGGTGACGAACTTGTCGGGGCCATAGTCGCCGCCAGCCCTACGGATCAAAAGCTGGCAGGCATTGATCAGCGCCCAGGCGACCTCTGTCACCAGCGCCTCACGACTGTCCTCCGAGATGACGAGACCGCGTCGTGCGAGGAACTCGCTCAAGTCGAAACAACGGGACAGTCGTCGGAAGCCCTCGCGCGGGTCGTAGGGCTCCCGCTCGCTGCCGTCGCTCTCCTTATCGAAGCATTCGAGCCCCTCGAAGAGCTGCTCTTGGTAGGCTTCCCAGCCAGCGACTGACCCCGGGTCGTCTTGATGGGTCAGAACGAGGTCGCGATACCAAATGCCAGCATAACCGCTGACCTCACGCGACGTGAGCTTGATCGCCCGGCCCCTGGCGCTTGCCCAGCGTTGCTCTAGTTGCTCCTGAACCGCCGAATGACGAAGACGCGCCTCGCCAGTGTCCTTCGTGCGCAGAGAGACCTTCACGATGTCGCGGAGCTTGATCGTCGTGGGGACGCCCGAGACTTCGACCGTGATCGACGACCCGTGATGGGTAGCTGCCAGCTCTGCGGGGAGGCGGGCGCGGTAGTAGAAGCTCCCCGTCTGGGGATGGCGCCAAGGTCGAGACATTCCGATGATCATGTGTACCCCTCCTGTGTGCTAGGCAGGAGAGGGAAAAGCTCAACGAGCACGCTATGTTAGCGCCAGCGCTACGTTTTCGTGCTTCATGGTGCCCAGAAGAGGACTCGAACCTCCACGGTGTTACCCGCTAGTACCTGAAACTAGTGCGTCTACCAATTCCGCCATCTGGGCAGGCGGGCTTCAGTTAAGGGGGCGGCGGGCACTTGTCAATGACGCGGCCGCAGCCGAGCCGGCCATCCTCGCTCGTCGGCTCCCTGAGAACGCCGCAACGACACCGAAACCCAGGCAAACCAAACCATTTCCACCGCTCGCGGGGGCCGCGACGGGCCGCGCGGACCCTGCACGCACCGGCCTCCATCCAGCCGCGGCAATCAAAGAGCCGCCGAGCCGAAGCCAAAACAAAGCGGACGCGCACCTTGTGGTGTACGCCCGCGATAGCTACTGTCTTCAGCCGAAGAGCGACCCGCGCCCTGGCCTAAACGTGCCCCTCCACCATGACCTCGAGCAGCTTGGCGCCGGGCGTCGTCGTCGCCTTGCGAATTGCCGGCTCAAGGGCGGCAGGGTCGGTGATGCGGTGCGCCTCGAGACCCATGGACTTCGCGAGTGCGGTGAAGTCCACCGCCGGCTCCACGAAGTCCATGCCGACGAACTGATCGTTGCCATGGAAGAGCTTGAGGCGCTGCTTGATGATGCGATAGCCGCCGTTGTTGCAGATGATGTAAGTGATCGGCAGCTTGTGGTGCGCGGCCGTCCAGAGCGCCTGGATGGAATACATCGCCGAACCGTCGCCGACGACGCACACGACCGGACGGTCCTTCTGCGCGAGCGAGATGCCGACCGACGCCGGCACGCTCCAGCCGATGCCGCCCGAAGCGAGGCCGTGGTAGCCGAAGCGATCGCGGTAGGCGAGCAGGCTGTTCAGCAGGCGGCCGCTCGTCAGCGACTCGTTGACGACCACGGCATCCTTCGGGATCGACTCCACGATGCGCAGCGTCATGAAATCCGGATTGATCGGCTTGCCCTTCACGATCTCGCGGCCCTCGATCGTCGACACGAGCTTTTTGCGCTTGGCCGTCCAGTTGTTCTCTTTGAGCGCAGCGATCGACTTCTCGGCGCGATCCGTGAGCGCCTTGCCGCCCTTCTGGACGAGCGCCGGCGTCAGCACGCGCAGCGTCTCGCGCACATCCGCACGGACGGCGAGCTCGGCCGAATAATTCTTGGCAAGATCCCAGTCATTGAGACCGATCTGGATCATAGCCAGCTCGGGCGGCATCGGATCGATTTCGCTCCACACCGACATGCGGATCGGATCTGCACCGAGCACGATCATGAGATCGTAGGGCGATAGCGCCGCGCGAACGTCCGGCTGCTCGCGATTGAGACCGCCAATGTAGCAGGGGCTTTCGGAGAGGAAGTGCGCGCCATAGGCGACGCTCTGCTGCAGCACCGGACAGCCGAACGCCTCGGCGAACTCGGCCGCCTCCTTGAGCGCATCGCTCTTCACGAGCTCGTCACCGACGATGATGATCGGGCGCTCGGCCTTGAGGATGCGGGCTGCGAGCGCATCGAGCACTTCGTCGGAAGGACGCACGCGGCTATCGACACGCGTCGACGAACCGAGATCGATGCCCCCTTCCATGTTGAGGATATCGCCCGGCAGCGAGATGAAGACGGGCCCGGTCGGCGGCGTCATGGCGACCTTGGCGGCGCGGCGCATGATGCGCGGCAGATCCTCGAGGCGCGTGACCTCGATCGCCCACTTGACCAGCGGCTCGGCCATGGGAACGAGATTGTCGTAAAGCAGCGGCTCGGTGAGGCCGTGCCCCTGCTCCTGCTGGCCGGCCGTGAGAATGATGGGCGTGCCGGTGAACTTCGCGTTGTAGAGCGAGCCGAGCGCGTTACCGAGACCGGGGGCGACGTGAACATTGCACGCCGTGAGCTGGCCTGAAGCGCGCGAATAGCCGTCGGCCATGGCGACCACCAGGCTCTCCTGCATCGCCATCACGTAGTTCATATCGGGGTGCTCGGCGAGCGCGTGCATGATCGGCAGCTCGGTCGTCCCGGGATTGCCGAAAAGGTGCGTGACACCCTCGCCCTTGAGGACGGAGAGGAAGGCCGAGCGGCCGGTGATCTGGTTCTTTGCCATTGGAGTGTTTCCTTCCCCGGTGTGCGGGGGCACAGGGGGGG
>JAEZRM010000045.1 GCA_023412805.1 Pseudomonadota bacterium
AGGTGGACGTCGCGTTGGACGACATCGTCGTCGACATCCCGTGATCTGAACGTCCGCCCTCACGGCGGAGAACGGCCGCCGCGCGCGCGGTGCGCCTCACCCAGGGGACCACGCTTCGGCGGCACGGCATAGGTAGCGCCCGAGTGCGCGTGCGCAGCGTGCGCAGCTGCGCAGCTTGCGCACCCTGACATCATGCGCGCTGCACACCGGCGAATCGGCGCGTCGTGGTGCATCTGGACCAGGGCGTGAGGGCGCCATCCATGGCACCTCTCTACGTGAGCGGCACGAACGACCGCCGCTCACAGAGGATCCTTCGGATGGAGAGTGGCGTGATGTCGCCGAGCGACTCGCGCTCACCCAGCGTCGCGCGTGCGGTCGAGCGGCTCGATCGAGCAACGGCGAGCGGCGAAAGGCGGAATGGTCCGATTGCGCCATTTCTGAGCCGACGACGACGACCAAACACTGGACTGTAAAAGGCCCGACGATGAGAAAGACCTTCACGCTTCTTTTCGGACTCATTGCTTCATTCGGCGCGGCCGTCATGGCGTGCGAAGGCAACAGCACGTCCGCGAGCGACCTCTCGCAGGACGGTGGAACGACGAACGACGGCGGGACGACACCGGCTTCGACCTTTGCCATCGGTGGCAGCGTCACCGGGCTCGCCGGGACGGGCCTGATGCTGCAGAACAACGCCGGCGACGACCTCGACGTGGCCGCCAACGGCACGTTCGTGTTCCCGACGAAGCTCGCCGCCGGCAAGAGCTTCGATATCACCGTGAAGAGCCAGCCGACCGCTCCGTCGCAGACCTGCAAGGTGACCGGCGGCACGGGCACCGTCGCGAGCGGCGACGTGGCCACCGTCGTCGTCAACTGCGCGACCGATACCCTGACCGTCGGAGGGACCGTCAGCGGTCTCGCTGGCACTGGTCTCGTGCTCCAGAACAACGCCGGCAACGACATCTCGGTCGGTGCCAACGGCTCCTTCGCGTTCCCGACGGCGCTCGCCTCCGGCTCCGCCTATGCCGTCGCGGTCAAGACCCAGCCGACCGCGCCGTCCCAGACGTGCACCGTCACGGGCGGCAGCGGGAGCGTCGCGACGGCGAACGTGACGGACGTGACGGTCTCCTGCGTCACCGACAAGTTCACGGTCGGCGGCTCCCTGAACGGCCTGGCCGCAGGCAACACGGTCGTCCTCCAGAACAACGGCACCGACGATCTCAGCATCACCAAGGACGGCTCGTTCGTCTTCGCGACCCCGGTCCAGATTGGTCAGTCGTACGCGGTCACGGTGAAGTCCCACCCCACCAACCCGCGCCAGCGCTGCACCGTAGCCAACGACAGCGGCACCGTTGCTGACGCGGACGTGACCGACGTCGACGTCAGCTGCGCGGACGTCTACACGGTCGGCGGCACGATCACTGGGCTCACGAGCGCCGGCCTCGTCCTCACGAACGGCGGCGGCGCCGAGCTCGTCGTCCCGCGAGGCGCGACCTCGTTCACGTTGCCAACCCCGCTCACGAGCGGCAGCAGCTACGCCATCGCCGTGAAGACGCACCCCGCCGGGATGGCATGCGTCGTCGCCAAGGACAGCGGCACGGTCGGCAAGGAAGACGTCACGAGCGTCGCCGTCACGTGTGCGCCGCACTCGAGCTATTGCCAGACGGTGAACGGCATTCGCTGGTGCAGGGACCCGCTCGAAATGCGCTCGTGCAACACGTTCTGCAGCTCGCTCGGATTCGGCAATCCAACCATCAGCAACACCGAGTGGCTGATGGCGCAGGACACGGACGCAGAATGCGGGCAGCTCGCGGCCGCATTCGGTGTGAGCCAGTACAGCGTCTACACCTACGGCTATGGATGCGCCGAAATCCAGAATGGCCGCCTCATGTGCTCGACCTATGCGGAGTGTCCACAACGGCATCGCACCGGCTCGGACAGCACCGTGAATGCCGTGTGCCCATGCCAGTGATCGCGACATAAGCGGTTGTCGCCGAATCGTGATGCGCTTGCACGGGCACCGCATCGCGACGCCTCACCATCGACCGAAGACCTCACCGATATGCGGACCGAAGCCTGGCGATGAGCCTGCGCGTGCCGCGACAAACGAACTCCGGCTCTCGACGACCAGGTGTACCGAATGAACATCGACCGCGTTCGAACGCTTTGCGCACGAATCGATTGGGGCAGCCTCGAGCACGCCTACGGCTTCGCCACGGACATCCCGTGGCTCCTCGAGGAGCTCGCCACGGGCGGCGCCGCCACGCGAAAGCGCGTGCTCTGGGAGCTCTGGGGCAACGTCTTCCACCAGGGAACGCGCTACAGTGCGAGCCCCGCGGCGCTCTCGACCGTCGTCGAGATGGCGACCGACCCGAGCTGCCCAGCCCGCTCCGAGCTGCTGAACCTGAGCGTCGGGCTCCTCCTCGGGTTCGAGGAAGAGTTCATCGTGGACGGCTACCAATTGCCGCCCGACGAGGCGAATGGGCTACGCGAGCAGCTGCAGAGCGCGTTCGACGCCCAGTACCCTGCATTCGTCGGCTTGCTCGATGCTGCCGATGCGCGGACGCGCGCTTTCGCCACGCGATGTCTCGGATGGGTCCGCGCGAGGGCGGACGAGGCGATGTCCGCTCTTCGCACGCGCTTCACCGTCGAGACGAGCCCCGAGGTCCGCGCGACGCTGCTGTACGCGCTGTCCCTCCTCGGAAGCGACGAAGACGCGACGACCGCGCTGAGTGACGAAGCCCCGCTCGTGCGTACCTTCGCCGCCCTGGCCATCGTCCGGCTTCGTGGCACGGAAGCTCCCGCCGAGGCGAAGGCCGCCGCGCTCACCGCGACAGCCTTGGATCTCGGCAATGCGGTTCCCTACATGGATGGTGAGGCAACCGAGCTCGCGAGCGCCGTCGTTCAATGCCTGGACGACGAAGAGATGTATCCCAGCGTCGTCCAAGCGCTCTCGAAGGCGCTCCGCGCGGCAACCCCCTCGCAGGGGCTCGCGCTCGCCGCGCGTCTGATCGAAGCAGCCTTTCCGGATGGGCTCGAGGACGAGGTGCCCTCCGATCTTCAACTCGAAGCGCTTCGAGCTCTGGCCGAGACCGACGTTGCGTGGCTCATCGCCAACATCGAGGGCAAGCTCACGT
>JAEZRM010000046.1 GCA_023412805.1 Pseudomonadota bacterium
GCTTTGGCCGTGGCTTTGGCCGTGGCTTTCGCCGCGCCGGGCCGTGTCGCGCGTGGACGTGAGGTCTCGGCCGCGCGCCCCTTCGTGCTCGCATGCGCCTGGCGGCCCGGCTTGCCCTTCGTCGCGGACGGAGCACCGCTCGGCTTCGACGCCTTGCCGCGCGATGCGTCGGCGATCGCCGGCTTCTTCGCGCTCGAGGCGGGCTTGGTCGTGCTCGGCTTCTTCGATGGCGCGCTCGCGACGGGATCCGTCATCGCGCGCAGCCCGAAGACGGCCGCGACCGCGCTCCTTCCCGTGTCGTGGCAGGTGCCGGGGCGGCGCGCGTTGCCGTACGGGAACGTCGTCTTCGATGGGCCCATGCAGGCCGTCTTCCACTCGCTGTGCGAACAGAGGCGCTTGCCCGAGGCGGCGCAGGCGTCCTCCGCCTGGACCTCGCTGATGAACCCCTGAGGAAAGACGTCGGGCCGGCTCACCGCTCGGACGGCGTGCCCGTCGACGGGGAGCCAGTGCGGGTAGGGCTTCTCGTTGCCCTCGCTGTCGACCTCGACGAGCGAGGCCTCGTACTTGTCGATGCAGAAGCGGAGCTCGCCGCTCGCAACGAGCACCATGTTCGTCGGACACGGTGAGGGGGAGTCCTCGCCGGCCGCCATGTCCGGCGCCTCCGCCCCGCCGTCGGCATCGTCGAGCGCGACATCCGCCTCGTCGGCCTCGTCCGCGTCGCGTTCGCCGTCGGCTTCGGTATCGACGGCGGTGGCCTCGCGCTGCGCGCTTGCCGGCGCCGCCGCGCGCGTCCTCGGGCCACATGCGGCCGCTGCGAGACCGAGCACGACGAACAAGATGCGCCCGCGCGTGAACCATTTCGCCATCATCATCAGCCCCTTAGCGGAGCGCCCGCGCGGCCGCCATCAGGCTCTCCGGCTTCCCGGGCGGATGGCCGCTGCCGGCAGCGCGCTCCACTCCGCGTCCGAGAACGCGGGCAGCTCGCCACGCAGGTGGGACTCGAGGTCCTCGAGTGAGTCGGTGCCCCAGAACAGCTCGTCGCCGTCGGTGACCGACGGAACGCCGAAGATGCCACGCTGGATCGCCGCGTCCGTCGCGGCGCGGAGCCGGGCCTTCGCCTCCGGCGTCCCTGCGGCGGCGACGAGGCCCGGGCCGTCGAACCCGGCGTTCGATAGGACGGTCGTGACTGCCTCGGCGCTGTCGATCGCCGTTCGCTTCGTCCATACGGCCGCGAAGAGCGCGTCGATGATGCCGTCGCGGAGGTCCGGGTCGTTCGGGAGGGCGGCGACGCGGAGCGCGACGAGCGGGTTGAACGGATGCGCGGGCGGCGGCGCGACCGACGGGACGCCGAGACGGTGCGCCTTGCGCGCGACGTCCTTGAAAAGATACTGGCGTTTCGCCGGGATCTCCGCCGGTCCCTTCTGGCCGTGCGCGTCGAGCAGCGCCGCGAAGAGCACGGGCACCGGCTCGACGGTGCGGCCACACCGGCGTGCGATCCCACGGATCTGCGTCCATGCGAGGATCGCGTATGGCGAGATGAAGTCGAAGTGAAAGAGGAGGGATGTCGAGCGAGCGTCCACGCGATCCTCTTGCGATCGCGCTGAGCGCGGCGCAAGCGCCGTGGATTGTGAGCCGTGCATCGCTACCTATGTTCACCTCATGCAGAAAGGTACGGGTCCAGCCATCCTCGCTTTCGGCGTCGTCGTCGTGAGCGCGTGCAACAGCGAGCGAACATCCTCAGTTGGGCCGGCGTCGGCGCACGGAGGAGGATCGACCATCAACGCTGCGGTGACCGACGCTGGTGCCGACACGGGCGAGCGCCCCGACGTGGTTGCCGACCGCAACGGCGAATCCGCCGTCCCCGGGACGAAGGCGGAGCCCGAGAAGCCGGTCGTCACGGTCGAGACGCTCGACGTCGCGGGGACGTCGCGCGAGTACGTCCTCGTCGTCCCCGGCGAACGCGACGCGCAGAAGACGTATCCGCTGGTGCTGGTCTTCCATCCCGACGGCAGCAGCGGTCCGGGGATGCGCGGCTCGTACATGTTCGACGCGATCTCGGGCAACGAAGCGATCGTGGCCTATCCGAGCGGCATCAACGAGGGCTGGGACATCCAGAGCCCCACGGCGACGAATCGCGACATCCAGTTCGTCGACAAGCTCGTGACGGTCGTCTCGACGCGCTTCAAGGTCGACATCAGGCGTGTCTTCGGGACCGGCCTCAGCTCGGGCGCCTTCCTCGTGAACAAGATCGCGTGTCGGAAGACGGGCTTCTTCCGCGCGATCGTCTCGCATGCGGGCGGCGCGCCCTACGAGGACGAGGATCCGGCGGCGTCGCACTGGCCGAGCGGGCTCACGAAGTGTGCTGGACAGACCGGCGGAATCGCAGCGCTCGTCATCCACGGTACCAGTGACGACGTCGTGCCGCCCGAGAGCGGCGAGTTCGACGCGGCGTACTGGGCTTCGATCAACGGCTGTCAGGACCTGAGGAGCGACACATCCCCGGCGCCGTGCAAGAAGCACGATGGCTGTCCTACCGGAAAGCCCGTCCACTGGTGCCTCATCCCCGGCCTCGGCCACGCGGTCTGGGAGAACGGGGCCAAGGAGGGGTGGGCGTTCATGAAGTCGTTCTGACGCGCTCACGCGCAGCTCGCGTCTCGCGTCTCAGTACCTCACGTCGGAGCGTCCTCTCGCGGCAGGGATCGCGAGGAGCTCCTCGAGCGAGCGATCCTGGTTCGCCGCGCGCGAGATCTCGAGCAGCACACGTCGCGCCTCGTCGGTGTTCGCGCCTGCGAGCGCATGTTCGATGCGCTCGGACGCGCCGTCGAGCGCTGCGATGGAGCTGCTCGTCGCGAGATCGCGCAGGCGCCATTCGCGCCGGTCCGCAGCCCGCGTGCGCAGTTGATGGCGTTCGTCCTCCAGCAACGCCGCGACGCCCTGACGGACGCGCGCGTCAGGGTGATCGAGCAACGGGAGCAGCGCTGCCGCGCGCTCGGTCTCGTGCGACTGACGGAATGAATGGAGGAGCGGTCGATACTCTCCGTCGAGGACGCGGGCGACGTTCACGCGCGCGGACAAGAGATGCGTCGGAGCGACGACGTAGAGCACGGTGGTCAGCGCGAGCGCGTCGAGCTGACGGCGAAGGAGCCAGGTGAAGGTCTTCCCGCGCCGGAGCTGGAGCGCGACGAGGAGCATGCCGCAGACGACGAGGCTCGTGCCGAGGATGCCGACGATGCGCAGATCCGAGAGGCCGCTCTTCGCGATGTGGATCGCGATCCGGCGATAGGTGCCGAGGGCGAGCACGAGGCCTTGTCCCATCCACGCATGTGCGAGCCACCTCGAGGTTCGAGCGCGCGCATCGTGCGCGAGCGGGCCGCGGAACATCACGCCGATGACGGCGGTGAGCATGAGGAGCGCGAGGGTGAGCCAGAACGCGCCCTGGTGCGCGTACTCCTGCGTGTTCATCCCCGCCGGCGGCGATCCGGTCCAGAGATAGGTCGCGTCGAGCGCGTTGTACGCGAGGAAGAGAACGTTGAGGCCGACCAGCGCGTTGCGAGCGACGGAGAGCGACGTCGGCGAGGCCTCGCCCGACGGCTGTGCGACCTCGCCGCCGCGCGCCCGTCGGCACGCCGGACGGACGAGCGCGATCCCGGCCATGAGCGCGAACGACCAGAAGAAGATCCGGCCGACCGACGGAAGGACGACGAACCGCGCGAGAGCGCTCCACGCGGCATCGAGACCGTGCGCGACCAGCGGGTTCGCGAGCGCGAACACGCCGAGGAACACCATGACCAGACCGGCGG
>JAEZRM010000156.1 GCA_023412805.1 Pseudomonadota bacterium
CACCTTCGATCTGCACGTCTACGAGACGACCGTCGATCCGGTCGAGCACGTGGTGCTTGTGCGCGGCGATCTGAGCGGACCCGAGCCGGTGCTCGTGCGCGTGCACGCCGTCAATATGCCCGCCGACCTTCTCGGCATCGGTGTGCCCAACAGGCCCGACGCCTTCCTGCAAAAATGCATGCAGATGGTCGCTGCGGAAGGCCGCGGCGCCATCGTGCTCATTCGCGATCTGAGCCCGCGCTCGCTGTCCACGTGGCTTGCCGAGCGTGAGCAACCCAAGACACCACAGGCGCGTGCAGAACGTCGCCGCGTGGAAATCGGCATCGGCGCCCAGATCCTCCGCGATCTCGGCGTCACGGACATGGAACTGCTGACCAACGTCCCGCGCTCGCGCTATGTCGGCATCGAGGGCTACGGCCTGCGCATCGTTGGCACACGAGAGGTACGGTAAGGATTATGGCCGGTAGAGGCACACCCATTGGCCCGCGCGCCGGTAAGCTCGACGCGCATATTCTCATCATCGAGGCGCCCTACTACGAGGACGTGAGCGCTGCGCTGATCGAGGGCGCGCTCGCGGTGCTCGATGCGCACGGTTGCACCTACGAGCGCATTGTCGTGCCGGGAGCATTGGAGATTCCGCAAGTCCTCGCCGTCAGTGCGGCGTCGGGCCGCTTCGACGAGGGCGATCCACAGCCTTTCGACGGTGTGATCGCGCTCGGCTGCGTCATTCGCGGCGAGACCTCGCACTACGACATCGTGTGCAACAACGCCAACCACTGGCTCATGCAGACGGCCATAGACCTCGCGCTTCCCGTCGGCAATGCCATTCTCACCGTCGATACGCACGCCCAGGCCATGGCGCGCGCGGAGGGCGGCCTTGCCGGCAAGGGTGCGGACGCCGCACGCGCGTGCCTCAAGCTCATCGAGATCGGCCAAGACTTCGCCGGGCGGGCATCATGAGAACGCCCGCCAATGATCCGCGTCCGCTCGCGCCCCGCAGCGCCGCGCGGCTCAGCGCCGTTCAAGCTCTCTACCAGATGGATATGGCTGAGACCGATCTCAACAATGTCATCGGCCAGTTCAACCTGCACCATTTCGGCGAGAAGGCCGAGGACAAGTCCGTTGCCGCCGCAGACCGGGATTTCTTCGCGGCCATCCTGCGCGGTGTCGTCCGCCGACAGCGTGAGATCGATCCGATTGTCGACGCGCAGCTCGCCGAAGGCTGGCGGCTGACGCGCGTCGATTCCACGCTGCGTGCGATCCTGCGCGCCGGTGTCTTCGAACTGATCGAGCGCGCGGATGTTCCTGCCCGCGTCGTCATCAGCGAGTATGTCGAGGTTGCCAAGGCCTTCTTCAGCGAGGACGAACCGCGCGTCGTCAACGGCGTCCTCGACAAGATCGCACGCCGCACGCGCGAGGCCGAGTTCACGCCGCCCGGCGGCAAGTAGCGGCAGAAACATTGCAGGGGGTAGGCATGCTAACCCTCTACTTCGCACCCGGCGCCAGCTCCATGGCGCCGCACATCGCACTCCATGAAATCGGCGTGCCCTTCGAGGCGCGTGCGGTCTCCTTCCTGCGCAAAGAGAACCGGACGCCCGCCTATCTGGCGCTCAACCCCGAGGGCAAAGTCCCGACGCTTCGCATCGACGACCGCCCGCTTACGGAGGTCGCAGCCATCCTGTTCTATCTGGCGCGCCGCTTTCCAGATGCGGGCCTGATCCCCCAGAACGATCCCGAAGCTGAGGCGCACGTCTTATCCTGGATGTCGTTCATTGCCGCGACCGTGCACCCGGCACGCCGCCGCGGCCTCGATCATGCGCGCGAGATTTACGCCATTGCCGACAAGCGCCTTGGCGCGAGGCCATGGATTGCCGGCACGTATTCTATTGCCGACATCCACCTCTTTCGCCTGTATTGGCGCTTCTTCAATTCCCTCAAGCCCGAACCGGGCGCGTTCCCGCACCTCGACGCTCACTATCAGCGCATGATGGCCCGTCCCGCCGTCCAGAAGACCATCGCCGTCGAGGCAGCCATCGGCTACGAGCTGCCCGCTTGAGCTGCCGCCGCCCGTCCCGCAACCAACCGTCCGCTGACCGAATTGTGCTACAAAGTCATGATTCCTGGGGGCAATAGGCAACGCCGCGCCAACCTCGGCGGCCCCTGCCACCCCCTCGTCCCGACCTTCTCCCGGTAACCGCGGGAGAAGGGGAAAAAATGAGTGCTTATGAGCTTCGACGGCACAGCGCACCGCAAGCACAAGCTGCTCGCAGCCGTCCTCGCGCTTGCGCTCGCGCCGGACCTCGTCGCCGCCCAGACCCGACCGCCGGCCGGACAACAGCCGGCACCGCCCTCCGCGGCGGCGGATGCAGCGCTCCGCGTGCGCCAGGCCGTCGCCGCACTGAGGGCCGACCGCCCGGAGGATGCCGTCCGCCTCTACACGGCCACCCTCGCGGCGGACGGCCTGCCCAATGACCAGCGCGCGCTCGCGCACATCGACCGCGGTGTCGCACGCGCGCGCCTCGGCCAGCCCCGCGCCGCCCTCGAAGATTTCAACCGCGCCATCCAGCTCGTGCCCGAGGGCGCCAGCGCCTACAACAACCGCGGCACCGTGCTGCTGGAGATCGGCGCGACACCCGAGGCCATCCGCGATTTCGATCGCGCACTGCTGCTTGCACCGAGCTACACGGCCGCCATGACCAATCGGGCGGCAGCTCACGTCCGTCTCGGCAATCACCGGGCTGCCCTCGGCGACTACTCGCGTGCCATTGCCCTCTCGTCCAGCGACGGTGCGGCCTTTGCCGGCCGTGGCCGCGTGCATCTGGCGCAAGGCCGCCCACATGCCGCACTGCGCGATCTCGGCCGCGCGCTCGCCGTCTCCCCCCGCTTCGCGCCGGCTCTGCGCGCGCGCGCCGAAGCCTATCTCGCCCTGGAACGCTACAAGGACGCGACGGACGATCTCGGTCGCGTGCTCGATATCGATCGCGACAACATCGAGGTGACGTTGCTGCGTGGTTATGCGGCGCTTGCCGCGCGCGACATTCCAGCCGCGCTGCGCGATTTCCAGCACGCCGTCGCGCTCGACCCGAAATCCAATGCGGCCGTGGAGGCACACGGATTCGCGCAAGCCAAAGCCGAACGCTACGAGGAGGCGCTCAACGATCTTTCGCGCGCGATCGAGATCGACCCACGGTCGGCGCAGGCCTACGCCTATCGTGCCTGGGTCTATCGGCTCATGGGCCGTCCCGAACTCGGGCAGACGGACATAGAGCGCGCTTTGAGCTTGGAACCGGAGCGTCCGGAAGTCATCTGGGCGCGCGGTGAGCTGCTGGAAGCCACAGGTCGCACCGACGAGGCCATCGTCGAGCTGCGCCGTGCCCTCGAGCTCAAGCCCATGCTCCGCGAGGCGGCCGCGGCTCTCGAGCGCACAGGTGCCGCCCAGATCGCGGCGAGCCACGAACTCGAAGAACAAAGTCTCGGCGAGTGGCGTCTTCAGGTGCGCGGCAATCAGTATTTTGCCACGAACGCGCGCTTTCCGCGCCTCACGGTACCGCTGGAGCTCATGGGCGATGGCCTCCCGCGCCTGACCGAATGGTCGACACCTCCGGACACTGTGCAGCACATCGGCATGCTGCGCTTCACGGCCGGTACGGTCGACGGCAAGGCTGGCCCCGAGGAGGTCGAACACGCCGCCGTTATCGATACCCGCGCGCGCCGCGTCATAACCATCGAGCTCGTGCGCCAGGGCACGCGTACCGCCGAGTGGACGTGGTCGGAGACCAAACTCACGGTCGCCGGCCTCGAAGGCGGCAACGAGGAGTACCTGCTCGCCGCACCCGCTGATCGTGAGGTCGCGCAGCAGCCGCGCCGCCTGGACAGCGGCCCCCGCTATGGCGGCGGTGGAAGCGGCACACCGAGCTGGGCACCCTGGGCACAAGGAAATTACGGCGAGTACACAACCAACCGCCGCCGCCGGTCGAGTGATAGCGGCGCGAAGGCCAAGCCGAAAACGCTCTTCGACCTGATCTTCAAGAACTGATGGGCGCCCGTCGGCGTTACCGAAATCCCAACCGATCACGCCTCCGGAGCAAGGCCGTCGATGACAGCCGCGGCAATCCTTTGGTTCCGCAACGACCTGCGGCTCGCCGACAACGCGGCACTTCATGCGGCCGCGGCATCGAACTTGCCCGTCATCCCGTTCTTCATTCTCGATGATGATGCACCGGGGCCATGGAAGCCCGGCGGCGCAAGTCGCTGGTGGCTGCACGGCAGTCTCGCCGCACTCGCCGGCAGCCTCCATGCCATCGGCTCGCGCCTCATTCTCGCGCGCGGTGCGACGCGCGAGATTCTGCTGTACATGGCCGGGAAGTACGGAGCCTCGACCATCTACTGCGCGCGCGCCTACGAACCATGGGCCATGGCCCTCGAAGCTTCACTCAAAGTCGACCTCGACAAAGCAGGTGTCGCGCTCAAGCGCTATCGCGGCGCGCTGCTCTTCGAGCCGGAGAATTTAACGACCGGCCAAGGCAAGCCCTTCCAAGTCTACACGCCATTTGCCCGCGCAGCCCTCGCCGCCGAGAATCCCGGCAAGCTCGTCGCGCCGCCCCGCACACTACGAGCGCCCGCGCGCTGGCCAGCCTCCGACAATCTCGCAGACTGGGAGCTGACACCGACGAAGCCAGATTGGGCCGGAGGCTTGAAGGAAGCCTGGACGCCCGGCGAGATCGCCGCCCGCACGCGCCTGAACACGTTCCTCCGATCCTGTGCCGCCTCATACCACGAGCGCCGCAACCGACCTGATCTCGTCGGAACTTCGCGTCTCTCACCGCATGTGCATTTCGGCGAGATCAGCATACGGCAGTGCTGGCAGCGCGCACGCGCCATTGCCGAAGCCCATCCCGAGCGCGCGGCCGGAATCGAAGTGTTTCTGAAGGAGCTTCTTTGGCGCGAGTTCTCCAATCATATGCTCGTGCAGAACCCCACTCTGCCAGACGCACCAGTGCGTGAGACCTTCGCGCATTTCCCATGGAAGAGCGACGCGAGTGCACTGCGGAGCTGGCAGCGCGGCCGCACAGGCTATCCGATCGTCGATGCCGGCATGCGCGAGCTGTGGACCACCGGCTGGATGCACAATCGCGTGCGCATGATCGCCGCATCGTTTCTCATCAAGCATCTCCTCCAGCCCTGGCAGAAAGGCGAGGCTTGGTTCTGGGATACGCTCGTCGATGCCGATCTCGCCAACAACGCAGCGAGCTGGCAGTGGGTCGCAGGCTCAGGCGTGGATGCAGCACCCTACTTCCGCATCTTCAATCCGGTGAAGCAGGCGGAGACCTTCGATCCGAACGGCGCATACGTGCGCAAGTGGTGTCCCGAGCTCGCGAAACTCCCCACGCCGCATATCCATGCGCCATGGGACGTTCCCGTGGAAATCCTGGCGAAGGCCGGGATCCAGCTTGGCCGGACCTACCCGCTTCCGATCGTCGATCATAAAGAGGCGCGCGCACGTGCGCTCGAAGCTTTCGAGAGCCTGAAGCCGTCCAGCTGACCGCCCCCGTCAAAGCTTGCGAAGCGATTGCGCAGCGCCTCTTCCTGAGCGCGCAACCGCGCGCCGGCCGTTAGGCCGCCCGTCCGTCAAAAGAGCCGCCCGCGGTATTATCTGAAGTGACAAGACACCTTCTGGCCGTTCCCCACATCACGCAGCACGGGGCTCTCGATCTTGCAGCGCTCCTGCGCGATCGGGCAGCGCGTGTGAAAATGGCACCCGGACGGCGGTTTCATTGGGCTCGGCACATCGCCTTCGAGCACCACTTTGGTGCGTTTGATCGTCGGGTCGGGCACCGGCACAGCCGAGAGCAGCGCCTCGGTGTAAGGATGCCGCGGGCTCGTGAAGAGAGTTTTCTTGTCGGCATACTCGACAATGCGGCCGAGATACATGACCGCGATATAGTGCGAGATGTGCTCGACCACCGCGAGGTTGTGCGAAATGAAGAGATAGCCGAGGCCGCGCTCCTGCTGCAGGTCCATGAGCAGGTTGATGACCTGCGCCTGGATGGACACGTCGAGCGCGGAAACAGGTTCGTCGCCGATGATCAGCTTCGGATTGAGCGCGAGCGCGCGCGCAATGCCAATACGCTGGCGCTGACCGCCCGAGAACTGATGTGGAAAGTTGTCCATTTGCGCCTGACGCAGTCCAACGCGCGCGAACAGCTCCGCCACGCGCTCGCGGCGCTCTTTGGTATTACCGATGCCGTGCACCTTCAGAGGCTCGCCGACGATATCGCCGGCACTCATGCGCGGATCGAGCGACGAGAACGGATCCTGGAAGATGATCTGCATCTCGCGGCGATAGGGGCGCAGCTCCTGCTTCGAGAGGCCGGTGATTTCCTCCCCCTCGATCTTGATGCTGCCTGAGGTCGGCTCGACGAGGCGCAGGATGGCGCGGCCGACCGTGGACTTGCCGCAGCCGGACTCACCGACGAGACCTAGCGTCTCGCCCTCGCGGATCGTGAAGGAGACCCCGTCCACGGCATAGACGTGACCGATCGTCTTCTGCAGCAGGCCCTTCTTGACCGCAAAATGCTTTTTGAGGTCCCGCACTTCCAGCGCCGGCGCCCGGTTGTGGCGGGGCGAGCTGTCGGCTGCACCGGTCGCCGTGCCCGGCGTCACGCCGCTCTCCGCTCCATCATGCATTGGCGCCTCCAAAAAGTTCGTCCGAGCGCCAGCAGGCAGCCCAGTGGCCGCTTCTCTTCTGCTCGTAGGGCGGATACTCCGCGCGGCAGCGATCATCCGCATGGGGACAGCGCGGCGCAAACGCGCAGCCGGGCGGCAGCGCACTCAAGGCCGGCACGATGCCGGGAATTTCCTGCAGCCGCTCAACGGTATCCTTTTCCTCGCCGCGCATGAGATCGAGCCGCGGAATCGAGGCCATGAGGCCGCGCGTATAAGGATGCATCGGCCGCGCAAACAGCTCTCCGACGTCCGCTTCCTCGACCTTGCGGCCCGCGTACATGACGATGACGCGGTGTGCCGTCTCGGCAACGACGCCGAGATCGTGCGTGATGAGCACCACCGCGGTGCCAAGCCTGTTCTGCAGCTCGACGATGAGATTGAGGATCTGCGCCTGAATGGTTACGTCGAGCGCGGTCGTCGGCTCGTCGGCGATCAGCACCTTGGGATTGCACGCCAGCGCAATGGCGATCATCGCGCGTTGGCGCATCCCGCCCGAGAGCTGATGCGGATATTCCTTCACGCGCTGCTCAGGCTCGGGGATCTTGACGATCCGCAGCATTTCCACGGCACGCGCGTAAGCCTGCTTCGTCGTCATGCCCTGATGAAGCAGCAGCACCTCGGCGATCTGCCGGCCGATCGTCATGACCGGGTTGAGCGACGTCATCGGCTCCTGGAAGATCATGGAGATGTCGTTGCCGCGGATCTGGCGCATCTCCTCCTCGTCGAGCCCGAGGAGATCGACGCCGTCGAGCTTGATCGCCCCCGAGATGATGCGACCAGGCGGCACCGGTATGAGGCGCAGCAGAGAAAGAGCGGTGATCGACTTGCCGCAGCCCGACTCGCCGACGATCGCGAGCGTCTCCTTGGGCTTGAGCGCAAAGTCCACGCCGTCGACGGCCTTGACCACGCCCTGCCGCGTGAAGAAGTACGTCCGCAGGTCCGTGACTTCGAGAAGATTGTCGTTCCCAGGCACGCGGGACGGCTGGGACTCGGGTATCGAAGCTGTCGTCGTCATTGGGCTCCCTGGATGCTTCGCCGCTTGTCGCGGCGCCGGTTCGCTTGCCGTCCAGTCGTTCATGACCTCGCGGTCCCCGGCCAGTTGTCGTAGATCAGCTCCGCTCGCGCGGATCGAGGAGGTCGCGCACGGCATCGCCGAGCAAATTCGTCCCAAACACCGCGAGCGAGATCGCGAGGCCGGGGAATATGACGAGCCACGGTGCTGTGCGGACGTACTCCGCGGCGGACTCCGACAGCATCCGTCCCCATGAGGGATGAGGCTCCGGAATGCCGAGACCGAGGAACGAAAGCGAGGCTTCGGTCAGGATGGCCGAACCGAGCTGTGCCGTCGCAAGCACGATCAGTGGTGCGAGCGTATTCGGCAGCACGTGGCGGAAGGCGATCTTCCACTCGCTCATGCCCACGGCGCGGGCCGCCTCGACATAGGGCATTTCGCGAAGCGCGAGCGTATTCGAGCGAATGACGCGCGCCACGTTCGGTATGATCGGTATGGAGATCGCGACGATTGTATTCGTGAGCGATGGTCCGAGCGAAGCCGCCATCAGCAAGGCCATAACGAGCAGCGGCAGCGCCTGCAGGATATCCATCACGCGCTGCGTCAGCAGGTCGAGCCAGCCGCCGTAGTAGCCGGACATCAGCCCGATGACCACGCCGAAGAAGCAGCCGAGTACCGTCGATCCGATGCCGACGGCGAGCGAGATGCGCGCGCCGTAGACAATGCGGCTCCACATATCGCGTCCCATGAAGTCGGCGCCGAGCAAGTGCTCGGGGCCGGGCCGCGCGAGCGAGGAGCGCGAGTTGGTCGTCGTCGGGTCGAAGCTCGTCAGATAGCCCGCGAAGAGCGCCGTAAGCACGAAGAGAAGCACGATGACCGCGCCCGCGGCACCGAGTGGATAACGCCGCGCGAGATGCCAGCTCGTACCCCAGAACCCGCTGACGCCGGCACCAGCACGGGCCAACTCGGCCTTGTGATCGATGGTTGCCATGGTTTGCCTCAGCTCTCGTATTTGATGCGCGGGTCGAGCACGACGTAGGCCATGTCGACGAGGAAATTCACCACCACCGTGACGACGGCGATCAGCATCACGAGATTCTGCACGATCGGATAGTCCCGCCAGCGGATCGCCTCGACGAGGAAGCGGGCCACACCCGGAATGTTGAACACGGTCTCTGTGACGATAAGGCCTCCGATCAGGAAGGCGGCCTCGATGCCGATGATGGTGACGACTGGCAGCACCGCGTTGCGCAGCGCGTGATCGTAGTTGACCGATTGCTTCGTCGCCCCCTTGGCGCGCGCCGTGCGGATGTAGTCCTGCCGCAGCACCTCCAGCATGGACGATCGCGTGAGACGCATGATGAGTGCGGAAGCTCTGAAGCCCACCGCCGCGGCGGGTATACTGAGCAGCCATAGTTCGTGCCAGAAGCCGCGCGGCTCATCGGAATAGATGGGAATCCAGCCCGTATACTGCACGAAGGCCATGAGTATGAGCAGGCCGAGCCAGAACGAAGGAAGCGACAACCCCGACAGGCTGACGACTCTCAGGAAGTAGTCGAGACTCGTATTCTGTCGGACAGCGCTGATGACGCCGAGCGGCACGCCAAAAAGAACGGAAAAGAAGAGCGCGAGCGCGGCGAGTTTCGCCGTCACCGGAATCCGCGGCAAGATCTCGTCGAGTGCCGGCTTCTCCGAAACGTAGGAGTAGCCGAGATCACCCTTCATCATATTGGTGATCCACGAGACGTACTGCTGGACGATCGGCTTATCGAGGCCGAGCTCCTCCTCCAGTCGCTTCTTGTCGTCGGGGTTCACCATCCCCGCCGAGTCGAAAAGGATATCGACAATGTTCCCAGGCACGACGCGGAGCATGACGAAGATCAGCACTGACATCCCGAACAGCGTCAGGATCATCAGCAGAAATCGTCGGATCATATAGGCACCCACCGGAGCCTCCCTCACATCGCTAGGAACATTGCCGGATCTTCGGCAGGGCAGAAGCGCTTGCCGCCGCCCAGATCGAAGGCTCTGTCCAACAGAGCCGGAAGGCATCGGCGGGGCAGGTACTTTCATCCCTGCCGCGCCGAGCCCTAGGTATCAGGCCTTACTTATCGAGCCACACGTACTCGAAGCGCCAGTTGTTGTAGATCGAGTTCTCGTGACCGACGAAGCCCTTCACGTGCGGCCACCAGCAGGTCGCGGCGCGGTCGTGATAGATGACCGGGCGAGCGAGGTCGTCGTTGAGAAGCTGCTCGATCTTCCACACGACCTTCTTGCGCTCGTTGGTGTCGGAAATCGTCGACTGCTGCTCGATGAGTTTCTCGACTTCCGGATTGCAGTAGTTCGTGTAGTTGCGCTCGGACTTGCACGCGTAGTTCTCGACCAGATTGGCATCCGGATCGTCGACCGCTACGCCGGTCAGGTTCATGCCAACCTGATAGTCCTTGCGCGCGACCTTGGCGTGCCAGAGCGGCGTGTCGACGACCTCGAGCTCGCCTTCCATGTGGATCTGCTTGAGCTGATCGATCAGGATCACCGCCGGGTCACGATAGATCGCGATGTTGCGGGTTGCGATCTTCACCTTGAGCGGGTTGGTGGCGCTGTAGCCGAGACCTTCCATGATCTTGCGGCCTTCAGCACGGTTCTTGGCCACATCACCGGTGTAACCGGTCATCTTGGCCATCTCCTCGGGGGGCATGCCCCAACCGCCTTCGGGCAGCGGCAGCATGGCACCACCGATGTCGCCCTTACCTTCGGTCAGGATATCGACGAAAGCCTTGCGGTCGAGCGTAAGCGCCATCGCCGTCCGGACCTTCGGATTGTCGAAGGGTGCCGCCTCACGATTCACGATGAGATTGCGGTGGACGTACTGCGGCTTGGTCTCGCAGATCGCCTTCGGGGCCTGTTTCACCATGTCCTTCAGCAGCGGGATCGTGATGTCCTGCGAGAAGGTCATGTCGAACTCGCCCGCCTGGAAGGCCAGGATGCGCGTCGAACGGTTTGTGATGATCCGCATCTCGATGGCGTCGAGGTACGGCAATCCCTTCTTGAAATAATCCGGGTTCTTCGTGAGCCGAATGATTTCGTTGCCGCGGAATTCGGCGAACTTGAAGGGGCCCGTGCCGACGGGCTTGGTACGCATGTCAGCAGCGCTGACATGGCATGGGTAGATTGGCGTATAGCCGGAAGCGAGCAGCGCGATGAATGCCGCCTGCGGCTTCTCGAGGTTGAAAGTCGCCTCGAGCGGGCCGTTCGTCGTAACTTCCTTGAGATTGCGGAACCAGATCGCGCGCGGGTTCTTACGCAGACGGTTCTTGCTCTTGCCCTGAAGCATGTCGAACGTGCACTTCACGTCTTCAGAGGTGAACGGCTTGCCGTCATGCCACTTCACGCCGTCAACCAGCTTGAAAGTCAGCTTGGTCTTGCTGTCGTCCAACGACCAGCTCGAAGCCAGGTCGGGCACGACGGTATCGAGACTGTTGGTCTTCTTCTGCTGATCGTAGATGACGAGGTTGTTGTAGATCGCCATGAACGGGAGCTGTGTCGAGACGGTCGCTTCCTCGTGAAGCGAGGCACTCGCGGGTGTATCCCGGTGGTACATGCGGAGCGTCCCACCGGACTTCTGAGCGAACGCAGTCGCCACGTCACCCATTCCGACGGCAAGCCCGAGTGCTGCCGCCGTCAACCAAACTGCTTTCATGCGTCTCCTCCTTTGTTGTTCCCTGCCGGCGCCACATTGGGGGCACCGACCGCCTGCTTATCCTTGTTTCCAGCCACTTGAGCGGGCCAGTTCTTCCAGCCGGATGTCCTATTGAACGATCAGGCTAGTCGCTCACAGAGCTGTGAGCAATGCTCGATGTCATAATGAACGTGCGAACCTCAATCGCTGGAACGCAACAAGGCGCCGCCGTCTACGGGCAGAGCCACTCCCGTAATGAAACTCGCCTCATCCGAAGCGAGGAAAAGAGCCGCATTGGCGACGTCCCAGCCCGTCCCCATGGTCTTTCGCAGTGGCACACGCGCATTGCGCGCTGCGACAACCTCGGCACGCGGCTGCCCCCAGACGCGCGAGCGCGTATCAACCGCCATGGGCGTATCCATCAGTCCCGGGAGGATGATGTTCGCACGCACGCCGTATTCCGCATTATGGCGCGCGATCTGCTCCGTGTAGGCGATCATGCCGGCCTTGGTCGTCTTGTAGGCGACCGTCGCGTAGCTTGCCGAAAGCGCGGCGACCGATGAGATCGACAGGATCGAGCCCGAGCGCTGCTCGCGCATGATCGGGAGTGCGTGTTTGCAAGCCATGATGAAGCCGCGCAGATTGATCGCGTTCACCTTGTCGAAGGCCTCCTCGGTGATCTCGAGTGGCGGCTTGTCGCCTCCGCCGAGCGAGACACCGACGTTGTAATGCAGCGTATCCAGACGCCCCCAGCGCTTCACCGCTTCATCGACGGCCGCCTTCATCTCGGCGTCTTTCATCACGTCGGCCTTGAATGCCGCCGCAGCACCGCTGTGATCCTTGTTGATGATCGCCGCCGTCTCCTCAGCCGACTCGAAGCGATTGTCGACGCAGAGCACCTTCGCGCCTTCGCGTGCGAAGACCATGGCCGTCGCGCGACCGTTGCCCATGCCTTCGCCCGGGCTCTGGCCGGCGCCGATGATGACAGTGACCTTATCCTTCATTCTCATGAGATCGCTCCTTCAGGCCGGCGTCTTCGGGAATGGATACTTCTCGAGGTACTTCTGGTAGTCGGGCTCGACATCGATCTCGAAGCTCGCGAGGACGCGCACGACGGCATTGTAGAATGCGATGGTCATCACGAGATCGATCATATGCTCGTTCGAGAGGTGCTTGCGCAGCTCCTCGAACGTGCCGGCGCTGACGGCGCCATCGTTCGTCGCCTCGCGCGCAGCGAGCAGCACGAGACGCTCGATATCACCGAGTGAGGTCGCCTTCCCCGCCGTGTCGTCGATAAGCGCCTTGATATCGTCATCGGTGACGCCGAATTCATAGCCGAGCTTGATGTGATGCGACCATTCGTACGGCGAGCGCGCAAGCCAGCCCACCTGCAGGATCGCCAGCTCGCGCAAGCGCGTATCGAGCGTGCTCTTGTGGCGGATGAAATAGCCGAGGCCCTGGAAGGCGCGCAGCGCGTTCGGACTGTTCACGAGCTGCTTGTAGAGCGTGATCTCGCGCTTCATGAGATCCTGGTGCTCGGGCGGCAGATCGGCCTTCTCGATGTAGGGCAGGCGGGCCATGGGCGCTTTCCTCGTTACGCTTGCTATTCGCTCTCGCTCTCGCGCTCGGGTGCTTGAAGCGTTACGCCTCCATCCACGACGAGTGCCTGTCCCGTGATGTATCGAGCATGGTCCGACATCAGGAAGCGGACCGCATTGCCAATGTCCCAGCCGGTGCCTTCGATGGCGAGTGATGACGCGCGGCGGCGGTTGTCGCGCGCCTGGTCGCTCATACCGCGCGCGTAGACCATGGGTGTATAGACCGGCCCCGGGCAAATGCAGTTGACGCGGATGCCGTCCTTGCCGTGATCGACCGCCATGGCGCGCGTCAGTCCGATAATCGCTGCCTTGGTCGTGGTGTAGATCGTAAGGCCGCGCGGGCGGAGCGCCGAGATCGATGAGATATTCACGATCGCGCCACGCCCCGCCGTCTTGATCATGGCGGGAATGGCGTACTTCGAGGTGAGGAACATCGCCTCGACATTGACCTGCATCATCTGCTGCCAGGTCGACTGCGGCTCATCGACGACGGTGCCGCGGCTCGATATGCCGATGTTGTTGTCGAGGAAGTCCAAACGGCCGAACTGGTCGACGGCTGCTTCCACAACAGCCTTGCACTGCTTCTCGTTCGTGAGGTCGGCGGCGTGCGCCGCCGCCGTGCCACCTTCGGCCGTGATCATATCCACGGTGCGTTGCGCGAGCGCCAATTCGCGGTCGACGACGACCACTTTGGTACCCGACGACGCGAGTAGGAGCGCCGCCGCGCGGCCGTTACCGATGCCGTCACCGGCAGCGCCGCCACCGGCGATGATGGCGACCTTGCCGGATAAACCCGGATCGTCGTTATAGCCCGCAGGCATGGTGTTCCTCCTCAACTGTTGCCCCGGCTTCATTGAACGAGCCGGTTGTCACAATGCAGCAGGCCGGGACGTGTTACCGCCCCGTGAAGTTCGGCTTGCGGCGCTCGGCATAAGCCTTCACGCCTTCCTTGAAGTCGTCGGCGGCACGCAGGTTCTGCTGCAGGCTCAGCTCGTGATCGGTCTGCTCCTTGACCTTGTCGGCAAGGCCCATGCGGATCGTCGCGCGCGTCGCCTGCAAAGCCATCGGCGCATTCTCAGCGATCTCGGCGGCAAAGGCCTGCGCGCGCGTGCGCACTTCGGCGAGCGGCACGACCTCGTCAGCAAGACCGATGGCGAGCGCTTCCTCGCCGGTCAGACGGCGGCTCGTGTAGAACATCTTCGCGGCCTGCTGCATGCCGATGAGGCGCGGCAGCGTGTACGTCAGGCCGAAACCCGGATGGAAGCCGAGGCGCGTGAAGTTCGCCGAGAAGCGTGCCTCAGGCGCGGCAATGCGGAAGTCGCACGCTACGGCCAGTCCGAGCCCGCCGCCGATAGCCGGGCCCTGCACCGCAGCGATGATCGGCTTCTTGGCGCGGAAAATGCGCACGGCTTCCTGATAGAGGTGACCAGAGTTGTTCGCCGATGCCTCGTCGGGCCGATTGCCCTTCGCATCGAGCCTGCTGCCGTCGCCGAAGTTCGCACCGGCGCAGAAGGACTTGCCCTCGCTCGCCAGCACGATCGCGCGCACATCGATCTCGTTGTCGAATCCTTCGAGCGCCGCCGCAATCTGCTGGATCAGCGGCATGTCGAAGAAATTGTGCGGCGGGCGCTGGATCACGATGGTCGCGATGTTCCCGCTGCGCTCGATGGTGATGTCGGTGAAAGTCGTCATTGAAGTCTCCGTCAGCAGGAAATCGCGATACGCATGGCTCAGCCTTGACCATGCTGGATGATGAGGGCATCCGCGATCGTCACACCCTGTCCCTCAGGATGCACGAACACGGGATTGAGGTCGATCTCGCCGATGACTTCGGCATGATCGGCGGCAAAGCGCGAGAGGCGGACCATCAATTCGGCGAGCGCATCCACGTCGGCAGCAGGCGCGCCTCGCTGCGCGTCGAGCAATGCCCGGCCTTTCAGCTGGTCGATAAGTGCGAGCGCCGCCGGCTTCGTCAGTGGGACAGGCGCCAGCGCTACGTCCTTCAGCACCTCGACATGAATGCCGCCGAGGCCGACCATAAGCATGGGACCGAACTGCGGATCGCTGTTGATGCCCAGAATGACTTCCCGGCCGGCCGCCGACATAGGCTGAACGAGCACACCATCGATGGCGGCATTGGGATCATATTCCTGCGCACGTTCGATAATGGTCGCGAAAACCTCGCTGACGCGATCGGCGCCAATGCCAAGCGCGACACCGCCGGCTTCCGTTTTGTGCAGGATATCCGGCGACTGAACTTTCATGGCGACCGGACCGCCGATGGCGGCAGCCGCTTCCGCTGCCTGATCCGCGGTCTTCGCCAGATACTGGCCCGTCGTTGTGCCGACGCCATAAGCCGCCAGCACGCGGCGCGCGTCGAACTCCGTAAGCACACGGCGGCTCTTCGCGAGCATGTCGGTCGCATGCTCGTGCACGGGTGCAGCCGTCTGCATGACGGCAGGCGCCGAGAGAAAGCGCTCGCGCCGCTCGCGGTACTCCGCCATGGCCGCCATGGTGCCCGCGGCATTGCGCATGTTCGTGAAGAGCGGAAAGCCAGCCTCGGCCAGCGTCTCGAGCGTCATCGGCACGGGAAGCGTGTAGCTCCACATGAAGATCGGCTTGTTCGTCTCGCGCCGGAGCTTGATGAGCGCCTCGCGCTCATGCAGGACATGCTCGCCCGCGCGCCCGCTCATGACGACAATGAGACCATCCACCATCGGCGAGGGCGCGACACGACCGGCGAGGCCTGCATAACCGGCGCTGCGGATTGCCTGCGCGGTGCCGTCCACGGGGTTCTGCGAGGTGCCGTAGCTCGGAATGATCTTGTCGATCTCGCGACGGGTCGCGGCATCGAGCTCGGGAACTTCGAGGCCGGCGGCCGCGCAAGCATCCGCCATCCAGCCGCCACCACCGCCGGACGCCGTGCAGATGCCGACGCGCCGGCCGGCCGGCAGATCCGGTCCTGCGGCGAGAAAGCCCTGCGTGAGGTCGACCATCTCTTCGAGATCGCGCCCCTCGATCATGCCGTAGTGACGTGCCATGGCGCTGAAGCTCGCGTACGAGCCGGCGAGCGCGGCCGTATGCGAGGCTGCTGCGCGCGCGCCGGCATCGGACTGCCCGATCTTGCTCAGGATTATGGGTTTGCCCGCGCGCAATGCCTTCTCGGCAACCGCCGAGAACTTCGCCCCCGTCTTGATATCCTCGACGAGCATGAGCAGGACATCGGTGCCTGGATCGTCGATGAGATGATCGGCATAGTCGAGCACTTCAAGAGAAGCCTCGTTGCCCGTCGTCGTGATGAGATTGAAGCCGAGCTCTTTCGGACGACCACGATCATAGAAGCCGAAGCCCATGCCACCGCTCTGCGCGACCACGGACACACGCCGGCCACCGAGCGGATGCTTCGGCAGGAGTGGCAGACCGCTCGGCGCAACGGCGGGACTGAAGGTCGGGCATAGTGACAGCGGCAGATTGGCGAAGCCTTCGGAGTTCGGCCCCATGACGGCCATGCCGTACTCGGCACCGACGGCCTTGATCTCCGCCTGCTTCTTCGCACCGGCCTCGCCGGGTTCCTCGGCAAAGCCGGAGGAGAGAATGATCGCCGCGCCGACGCCTGCTTTGCCGCATCGGCGCAGTTCGTCGACAACGTACTCCGCCGGGATGATCAGAACCGCGAGATCGACCGGCCCCGGCGCGTCACCGATGGTCGGGTAAGCCTTGAGGCCCTGCACCTCGCCGTGCGTGCGGCTTACGGGATAAACGCTACCGGCGTAGGGATGCGCGTTGAGAATTTCGAGAATGCGGCCGCGCAGGCCCTGCCCCTTGGGCGCGGCGCCGATGATTGCGACGCTCCGAGGCGACAGCAGCTTAGCGATGTTGGCCATTGTGTTCGCCTACCTCAGCCCCAGACCGCGCGCGATGATGCCGCGCAGAACTTCCGTCGTACCGCCCTGGATGGTCAGCTTCGGCGCAATCGTCGTCGCATAGGCGAGCTTCTTCTCGAAGGGAATCTGGTTCGTCGCCTCGGGCTCGCTGAAGGCCGCGAGCTCGCGCGCGCGGTGCGGCAGTCGCTGCTCCCAGATCGTACCGACATCCTTCACGATCGCCGCTTCAAGCACGGGTTCCTTGCCGGCGTGCAGCATCCCCGCAACCGAGACCGACATGCGCCGCAGCGTGTGAAGCTGCGCGACCAATCGACCGAGACCTTCGGCACCGCGCACATCGGGATCGGGGCCAAGCACGCGCACGAGTTCCTCGAGCACGTAATAGGTTTCTAGAAAGCGCTCGGGGCCACTCCGCTCATAGGCGAGTTCACTCGTCGCCTGCTTCCAGGCACCGTCGATCTCACCGAGCACATGATCGTCAGGCACGAAGGCATTCTCGAACACGACCTCATTGAAGTCGTGATGCCCCGTGATCTGGTAGACCGGGTTGCAGGTAATGCCCTTCGTCTTCATGTCGACGAGGAACTGCGTGAGCCCGTGGCGGCGGTTCTCTTTCGTCGGCTGGGATGTGCGGAAAAGACCGATCATGTAGTCGGCCTGGTGGGCATTCGACGTCCAGATCTTCGTGCCGTTGATGAGCCAGCCGCCGTCGGTCTTGGTCGCCTTCGTGCGCGCGGCAAAGAGGTCCGAACCGGAATTCGGCTCGCTCATGCCGATAGCGAAGCAGCACTCACCGCGGCAGATAGCGGGGAGCACTTTCATCTTCACGTGCTCGGGCGCGTACTTGAGCAGGATGGGCCCGCTCTGGCGATCGGCGACGAAATGCAGGCGCGTCGGCGCGTTGGCGACGCGCAGTTCCTCCGTCACGACATAGCGTTCAAGGAACGTGCGCTCATGCCCGCCGTACTGCTTCGGCCATGTCATCCCGAGCCAGCCCTTGGCACCGACTTTGCGGCTGAATTCGCGGCTGAAGCTGTCGCCACCCGTGGCGCCGGAGGGCTTGATATTACCGGCCTCGGTCTCCTCGGCGATGAACGCACGCACCTCGGCGCGCAGTTTCTCGCATTCGGGGGGAAGGCGGAGCTGATCGAACTGGATTGCGGCGGTCATGATTGAAGTCCGTCAGTCAGAGGGCCGGGGTCAGCGCGAAGCGACAAGCGGCCAGAGGTCGTCTGCACCCTTGGCGGCAATCATGCGCCCGAGCCGCACGGCCCAGTCGCTCTCGTTGCCGAAGTCGTCCCGCCACGACCAGAGCCGCAGCGTGAAGCGGTGCAGAATGTGCTCTTTGGTGAAACCGATGGCGCCATGCACCTGATGACCGATCGAAGCGCCCTCGGTGGCGGCTTCCGAGACGCGAATTTTCGCACCCGCCGCTTCGAGGAAGAAGCGATCGTCCGTAATGCCATTGGCAAACGTATCAGCTGCCGAACCTGCGGCCGCGACGGCTGCCGCCGTCTCTCCCGCGAGCCGCGCGAGATTGTGCTGCACGGCCTGGAACTTCGAGATGGGCTTCTCGAAGGCCACGCGCTCGCCGGCATAGCGCGTCGTAATGGAAAGCACCGTTTCGAGCGCACCGGCCATCTGGTTCGCACGCACGGTCGCGCCGAGCAGCATGAGCCGATGGCGATCGAGACCGGCGGGCGCCGGCGCCTGTGCCGCAGCCTTCACCTTGTCGAAGGCAATCTCGACACTCGAGTCGCCGGCAAGATTGCGTCCCTCACCTGCGCGGATATCCGCGAGCCGCACAAGCGCTACGACCGGTCCAGATGGTCCGTCAGCGAGCACGGCAATGTGCTCGGCACTGCTGCCGAAGGGAACATTGCGTGCCTTGCCGTTGAGCGTGCCCGCCGCATCGATCTTGAGCTCGTCGGACCAGCGCGAAGGCGCAACGGTCATGGGACCGGACGGTGCATCGAGACCCGCTTCTGCCAACAGCCAACCGGCCATCAGCGTTTCAGCCAGCGGCACGGTGGCGGCAAAACGGCCAGCCACTTTCACCACCTCGAAGCCATCCGCCAGCGATGCACCGGCGCCGCCGAGCGTGTCGGGCACCCAAGCCAGCGTCAGACCGCTTTCCTCGAGCGAGGCCCAAAGCGGCCCCTGCCATGCGTCGTCCCTGGCTTGATTGACGGTCTGAGGATCGGCAAGATCCTCGAATATGCGCGCGGCCGTCTCCGCGACGATGGCGCTCGTCTCGCTCACTGGCGCTCCCCAAGGGACAGCTTGGCTTCGTCATCGCGCACCTGTCCCCGCGCACGATGACTTTGTCCGGACTTACGGTTTGGCACCTTCCAGGCATTGTTGGCAAGAGCGACGCGCGAATATTCATGCGTGGGCAGCGCATACCGCCGTGCGTCCGATGGACGCCTCACCAGTCGGGCGGCGACCAGTCCACATCCTCGTCGAGGGGATAGGAGGGGCGCGGGATGCGCTGCCACTGGCGGCGTTCGAGGACCGGCGAGGTGAGGCCCTCGGTATCGACTTCATAGACGTTCTCGGGCGGAAACCAGGGGATGAAGCCCGAGCGGAAGTGACCGCGCGATTTGACCACGACGGTCGACGCATCTCCGATGTCGAGGTCGAACATCTCGAAGAACATCGGGTCTGCCGTCTGCATGCGATCGGAAATGACGATGGCCGTGACGCCGCCGATCTTGAGGGCTGCCGATGGCCCGAGATGCATGGTGCGGCCCTGCGCATAACCGAGGCGGCCGACGATCGTGCCGTCGTGTAGGCCGATCACTTCCGCATCGGCCTCGAAAGGCGCATCACAGGGAAGGCCCGGATGGCTGTTGAAGCGCGCCCGGATGCGCCCACCGACACCAGCTTCGTGCGCCAACTTCGCGAGGGGCGGATCGAAGAAGCTGCCGACAAGCACATTCTCCGCCCCGGCCCACACCAGCGCCGAAAGCAGTTCGGTCGTGCGTCCAGTCCCGCCGCCACCCGGATTATCGCCCGAGTCCGAATAGATGACCGGCGGCCGGTTCGTGTTGAGCGCGAGCTGCACACCCTCCGATAGCGGCGTCAGCTTCTTCCTGAAGCGCGCGCGATTACTCCATCCGAGTTCGGCGATCTCGCGAGCAAGCATCTGCGCACGCGCGATATCTCGCCGCGCCGTAACGATGATGCCGACGCCGTTCTTCTCACTGTCGGAGAAGACGAAGCCGCCGAAGATCGAGACATTGAGAATGTCTCCGGCGAGTTCGGCGCGCCGCCGCGTGCCATAGTCGATCATCTGGCCATAGGGTCCGCTGGCGGTGAGCAGGTTCACCGAGGCAGGCGTCAGCGGCAGGCGAATGAACGCCGACTTGGGATCGGCGAGACCTGCAAGCATGAGCCGGAGCGAAAGCGCCGCTTCCTCGCCGCGCTCCATGTAGTCGACATGCGGGTTCGTGCGATAGCCGACGATGAGGTCGCTCTCGTCCACCATACGCTCGGAGATGTTGCCGTGCAGGTCGAGCGTCACGACAACGCGGGCCTTGGGGCCGGCGACTTCGCGCGCGAGCGCAATCAGCTCGCCGTCAGGATCATCGCGATTGGTCGCGATCATGGCGCCATGATTGGCCACGTAGACCGCATCGAGATGTCCGGCCTCGGCGAGACCCTTGCGGCAGATCGCGAGATATTGGTCCATGAGCGCGCCGTCGACGGGCCCGTGCGGGTGACAGCCCGCGAGCAGAATGGGCACAGGCTCCCAGGGCCCGGTCGCATCCATGGTCTTCACGAAGGCTGCGGCCTCACCCATGATCGAGGGATTGGGATGGCGGGCGGCCGTGAGGATGGCCTCGCCCTCGAGCTGATAGAAATCCCGGAAGTCCTGCTCGTAGGCGACGGGCGCCTGTCGATTGCTCTCGAGCCAGACACCAATGATGGCAACGCGGGGCGGGGCAGTCTCGGTCATACGCGGAACTCTCTCAGCTTCTTTGTTGATGGATCAGATTGGAGCTTTCAGAGCAGCGCCGCAATGGCCTCGGTGACGCGCGCGCGCGCCTCGGCGCTCAGATGAAGGCCAGCCTTGGTCCGCCGCCAGAGAATGTCCTCCGCGCTGGCAGCCCACTCGTGCTCCTTGAGATAGACGACCTCGCGCTCGGTGAGGCTCGGGCCGAGCAGGTGGCCCATATCGGTTAGACTCTTTGCATCGCCGAGCACGGCCGGCACATGCGATCCGTGGCGCCGCGCTAGCCGCAAGAGATAGGCGCGCTCGAAGCCCGGATGATCCTGCGCGAGGCGCTCTACAAATCGCGCAAAGGCGGCGACGGGGTCCGTGACGAGCGAACCGCTGCCGTCGAGATCGCCGCCGGGCAGCGGTGCGCCGGCTGTCCAAGCGGGGCCCATTCCCGCCAGATGCGGCGCGAGCCGCTCCAGCGCCTCCTCGGCCAGACGGCGATAAGTCGTGACCTTGCCGCCCATGACCGTCAGCAGTGGCGGCGCGCCGGCCTCGACGGCAAGCTCCAGATGATAGTCGCGCGTAACAGCCGATGGATTAGCCGACTGGTCGTCATAGAGCGGCCGCACACCGGCGTACGTCCAAACGACCTCCTGCCGCCGCAGCGGCACACGAAAGAAGCTGCTCGCGAGATCTAGGAGATAAGCGATCTCGCCTTCATCGATCGCAACCGCGCCGGGGTCGCCGGTATAGGCGACATCGGTCGTGCCGATGAGCGTGAAGTGCTCCTCATAGGGCAGCGCGAAGACGACCCGGCCATCACTATTCTGCATGAGATACGCATCATCGGCACCCTTGATGCGCGGCACGACGAGATGACTGCCCTTGATGAGGCGCAAGCGCGGCGCCTCAGTCCCGGCAATCGCGCCGCCGACCTTCTCCACCCAGGGGCCAGCCGCATTCACGAGGGCTCGTGCGCGCACCTCGCGTTCTTGGCCCGCGCCGCGCACCGTCAGCCGCCAAAGCGCCCCCTCGGCACGCACGGCCGTGACCTCGTGGCGCGGAAGGATCTCGGCACCGCGCTCGGCTGCTGCCTGTGCATTGAGGATGACGAGCCGGGCATCGTCCACCCAGCAATCCCAGTAGGCAAAGCCGCGCGTGAGCTCAGGCCTCAGCGGAAGTCCAACCGGATCGCGCGTCAAATCGAGTGCAGTCGACCCCGGCACGGCCTTGCGACGATAGAGGTTGTCATAAAGAAACAGGCCCGCACGCAGCATCCAGCGCGGCCGCTGGCCCGGCATATGTGGCAGCACGAAGCGCAAGGGCCAAATGATATGCGGCGCCTTCGCGAGCAAGACTTCGCGCTCGCCGAGCGCCTCGCGGACGAGCCGGAAGGCATAGTGCTCGAGATAGCGCAATCCACCGTGCACGAGCTTGGAACTCGCCGAGCTCGTCGCGCCGCCTAGATCCGCCTTTTCGGCGAGGAAGACCGTCAACCCACGCCCGGCAGCGTCCGCGGCAATGCCGCAGCCGTTCACGCCGCCGCCGATGATCGCGAGATCGTATGCATCCGGAGGTCGCACGCTTTGACCGCCTGTCGGGCTGTGGCTCTGGCTCAGGCCGCCCGCCGCGCCCGGCTCCACATGGGCCGGGACCTCGTCATCGGGCGACAGCATTCACCGGATGGCTGTACCCCAACAGTGGTCGCATCGGCTAGCCCGATGAGCTGTCCATCTGCCGGCTGATGGCTGCAATGCAACAGCCGCAGATGACTAATTCCACTTCATGACCTGGATGGCCGCCGGGCCCAGAATGACGATGAAGAGGACGGGCAGGAAGAACACGATCATGGGCACGGTCAGCTTCGGTGGCAGGGCGGCCGCCTTGCGCTCGGCTTCCGACATGCGCATGTCGCGGTTTTCCTTGGCCATGACACGCAGGGCCTGACCGACGGGCGTACCGTAGCGCTCGGCCTGGATGAGGGCCGTGGCGACGGCCTTGATACCGGCGATGCCCGTGCGCTTGCCTAGGTTCTCGAACGCGATGCGGCGATCCTGCAGATAGGAAAGCTCGGCCGTCGTGAGGCTGAACTCCTCGGCGAGCTCGAGCGACTGGCTCGACACCTCCTTGGAGACCTTGCCGAAGGCAGCCTCGATCGACATGCCCGCCTGGACGCAGATCAGCAGCATGTCGAGCGCGTCGGGGAACGCCTGGGTGATCGACGCCTGCCGCTTCTGGACGAGATTCTTCAGGAACACGTTCGGCAGGTAGAAGCCAGCATATCCGGCGGCGATTGCCATGCCGAACTTGGCGATGGGCGGATGCTGCATATTGGCGATGCCGAAGAGATAGATGAGCGCCACGATGGTAACGATGATCGGCATGACGAGGCGGAAGAACATATAGGCGACCAGCGGCGCCTGGCCCCGCAGACCCGCCATTTTGAGGAGGTCGCGCACCTCGTCGGTGTCGAACGCTTTCCGCAGATTGAGACGAGTCACGATCTGCTGCATGAAGCCTTTCGGCGTCTGCCGCAGGCGACCTTGACCGTCCTTGCTGAACTCCGCCATGCGGGCTGCGCGCATCTTGTCGCGCTCCGTCGCCATGGACCTCATGCGGTACGCCATGCGGTCGCGCGAAACAAGCGGCATGGCGACCGTCAGCACCGTCGCAAAAGTCGCGGCAGCGGCGAGGATCATCACCAGCAGCTGCGGGTTCATGAACCCTTCGACGAACTCCATCATAGCATCTTGTCTCCTTCCGCGCCGCAGTCCACAGACGCGCGCGTATCGCTCAGTACTTGAAGTTGATCATCTTCTTCATCACGAGAAGACCGCATAGCATCCAGACCGCGCCGCACAGCAGCATGAAGTTCCCCATTTTCGCGGTGAAGAGGAGCTTGATGTAGCCAGGCGTCGATAGGTAGACCATGCCCATGACGGCAAAGGGCAAGCAGGCAAGCACACCTGCCGAAGCCTTGGCTTCCGCCGAAAGAGCCTTGACCTTCGACTGCATCCGCTTTCTGTCGCGCAACACGCCGGCGAGGTTACCGAGCGCCTCCGAGAGGTTGCCGCCGGCCTGCTGTTGGATTGCGATGACGATCGCGAAGAAGTTGACCTCGGCAAGGGGCATGCGCGACATCATGCGCTCGAAGCACTCGGCGAGCGGCACGCCGACGCGCTGCTGCTCGACCAGCTCCTTGAACTCCTCCCTGATCGGAGACGGGCTCTCGCGGGCGATGATGTTGAGGCATTCATTGAGCGGCAGACCTGATTTGACGCCGCGCACGATCACATCGATCGAGTTTGCAAACTCGTCGAGGAACTTGGACTGGCGCCGCTTGATCATGCGCATGACGAGCCATCGCGGCACGCCGAGACCCCCGACGAACATCGCCGCGACGGCAATCAGCGGGTTCATGCCGGGCAGCGACACGTAGGTCAGCACACCAATAGCCGCGCCCGCCACTGCGCTGGAAATCCAGAAAGTCTTCGGCGTGATCTCAAGGCCGGCGCGTTCGAGACGCGTCCGCATCGACAGCTTCTCGCGCTGCTTCTGCTTCTGCTCGAGCTCCTTCAGCGTATCTGCGACCTGCCGGCGTCGATTGCTGACCTGCTCCGCCTGGGCGTTGCGCGCAGCCCGCTTCACCTTGTTCTCGGTGACGCCGTGCAAGCGCTTTTCTACCTTCGAATCCCCCGAAAGCAGCGGATAGGCGAGGATGTAGATCATCGCCGCCGCGGAGATCGCCGCAAGCCCGACCAACCCGAGCTGCATCATCTCAGCATCAAGCATCGGCCTCTCCCATCGTCCGGCCCATGGTGTCGCGGACTTCCGAATTCACCAGCGCCTGGGACAGTTTCTCGGTCTCGTTGTAGTACTCGGCGCGCTCCCAGAAGCGCGGGCGCGCGATACCTGTCGAGCGATGGCGGCCGATGAGCTTGCCGTTGGCATCCTCACCGGTGATGTCGAATACGATGAGGTTCTGGAGCGTGACCACATCACCTTCCATGCCCACCACCTCGGTGATGTGCGTGATCTTGCGCGAACCGTCGCGCAGGCGCGATGCCTGAATGATGATGTCGATCGATCCAACGATCATCTCGCGAATGGTCTTGGTCGGCAGCGCGTAGCCGCCCATCATGATCATCGACTCGAGACGGCTGATGGCTTCGCGCGGGCTGTTGGAGTGGAGCGTGCCCATGGAGCCGTCGTGGCCCGTGTTCATCGCCAGCAGCAGGTCGAACGCCTCAGGTCCGCGGACCTCGCCGACGATGATGCGCTCAGGACGCATACGCAGGCAGTTCTTGACGAGATCACGCATCGTGATTTCGCCCTCGCCCTCCAGGTTCGGCGGGCGCGTTTCGAGCCGGACGACATGCGGCTGCTGGAGTTGGAGCTCGGCCGAGTCCTCGCACGTGATGATCCGCTCGTCGGCATCGATCGAGCCGGTCATGCAGTTGAGCAGCGTCGTCTTTCCCGAACCGGTACCGCCGGAGATGAGGATGTTGCAGCGGACGCGGCCGATGACCTCGAGGATCGCCTTCGCATCCGCCGTAATGGAGCCGAACTGGACGAGCTGCTCGAGCTTCAGGCGGTCCTTCTTGAACTTACGAATGGTGAGCGCAGGACCATCGATCGCGAGCGGCGGCGCGATGACGTTGACACGGCTACCGTCAGGCAAGCGCGCGTCGCAGATCGGCGAGCTTTCATCGACCCGCCTGCCGACCTGGCTGACAATGCGCTGGCAGATGTTCATGAGCTGTGCGTTGTCGGCGAAGCGCACGCCCGTCTTCTGAACCTTGCCGTTGACCTCGATGAAGGTCGTGCCGGCACCGTTGACCATGATGTCGGCGATATCGTCGCGGGCGAGAAGCGGCTCGAGCGGACCATAGCCGAGCACGTCGTTGCAGATGTCCTCGAGCAGCTCTTCCTGCTCGGCGATCGACATCACGACGTTTTTGAGCTGTATGATCTCGCCGACGATGTCGCGGATTTCCTCGCGCGCGGCGGCAGCCTCGAGCTTGGCGAGCTGCGTCAGGTCGATCGTGTCGATGAGCGCATTGAAGACCGAGGTCTTGACGTCGTAGTACTCCTCGGAATGCCGGCGCGTCTGCTCGATCGGATCGACGCGTGGCGGTGCTGCCGGCACGGCGGCCACTACCGTGCGCGGAGCTTCGCCTGCAGGTGCCGGCGCGCCCGGCGACGGCGGCGCTGCCGGACGGCGCGGTGCAGATGAATCATTGGGACGCCTGCCGAACATGCCTGGCACTCCTTAGCGCTTCAGTCTCAGCTTGCCGAGAATTCCATCGAGTGCACCGACCTTCGCCGCTTTCTGCTCGCGGCGCCCGGTCAATGCCGATGCGATCTCGTGGATCGCCGGCACCGCCTTGGCCTTCGGCAACAGCTCCTCGATCATCTGGCCGTTATTCGCGGCCTGACCGAATGTCTCGCAGTCGAATTCGATGATCGCAGCGGCCTTTGTGCCCATTGCCGACTCGAAATCCTTGATCGAAATCTCAGGGCGCTTCGGCACGCCGACAGTGCTTAGCACCAGCAGCGGCGGCTTGTCGTTGTGGCGCGCCTGCTTGATGAGATCGAACATGTTCTTGGCGTTGCGCAGATTGGCCAGGTCCGGCGCCGCGGTGATGATCACGCTGTCGGCGTTGAGGACCATGCGCTTCGTCCACACCGTCCACATATGCGGGACGTCGAGCGCTACGTAGGGCACGTTCTGACGCACCACGTCGAGAACGATATCGCAGGCATCCGCCGAGAGATCGTATTCGCGGTCGAGGGCACCCGGCGCGGCGAAGATGCTCAGATATTCCGAGCACTTCGTCAGCAGGCGATCGAGGAGAACTTCGTCGAGACGCTCGGGCGTCGAGATGGCGTCGGCGATGCCCTGCACGGGATCCTGATTGAAGTCGAGGCCGGCAGTGCCGAACGGCAGGTCGAGATCGGCGATCACGACCGACTGCTTCATCATCTCCGAGATCGTCCACGCGACGTTATGGCAGACCGTGCTCGATCCCACACCGCCCTTGGCGCCGACGAAGGCATAGACGTTGCCGACCGGATCGGACTGAGGATCGTTGTAGAGATTCGACAGGCTCTCCATGAGCTCGAGCGGTCCGACCGGGGCAATCAGGTACTCGCTGACACCGCGGCGGAGTATGTCGCGATAGAGGGCCACATCATTGGTGTGGCCGATCACGATGACCTTCGTGCCGGAGTCGCACGACTCGGCGAGGCGATCGAGCTCGGCAACGAACTCGCGCTGCGGAAGCGTCGACTCGATGATGATGAGGTTCGGCGTCGGGCTTTCCGTGTAGTGCGCCACCGCGGCCTGCACGCCACCCATATGAACGCTGACATGCGTCTTGATGAGCCTGCGGTCCTCGGCCGCGACCTGGATGGCATCGGCCGTTTCTGCGCGCTCGCAGAATGCCTGGATCGAGATCCGCGGGATCGGCCGCGCGCGATCCGAGATCCGCTCGTCTACGGCCCCTTCGATTTCTTCAACTCTGGCAAGCTCGCGGCTCATGGATCTTGTCCTCGCTTACATTCGTTCGTCTGGCTTTTGATTGGCAATCAGGCTGAGCCTCGTGCCACCTACTTCGCGATCGCCTGCAGGCGCTCGTCACCGGACTTCGACGCACCGGTCGGCTGGCCCTTGACGAACCTGTCGTAGACCGTGTCGCGGCGCTCGGCCGGGGCCGGCGTCATGCTCCTCGGGCCGAGCAAGTCGGCGGGATTGGCGATCTGAACCGCCAGGTTGCGCTGCGACGCGCAGCCGAAGTTCGCGTAGGGCAGGTTCTTGCGATCATCCGCGAGATTGTCCGGCCAATGCCCGCACTCCGGCGCTTCGGCGACAAAACGTGCGTAGGTGATCTTGATGGGCGCGCTTGCATCACGCCCCGCGCGATAGGGCCCGACCGTGACATTCGCCTCATCGATGCCCGCCTCATGCACGATCGAGCGCAGATCGCGGAGCGCACGGACTGCCGACGCCTCGTTGGGGCTGCCGCTCGGCACGCCGATCGCAAGCCTTGCAGAGCCACTGCCAGCACTGTAGGTGCGGAAGAAATGGATCGCCTGGGCACGCTGGGCCGGCGTCAGTCCCGAGGCACCGGCCGACACTCTGAGCGTGAGGTTGGCTGGCTGATCCGTGACGACGATCGGATGGCGCTGACGCGCGTCGATCATGGCCCAGCTCGCGACATGCACGCCCGGATCCTCGAGATCAGAGCGACACCCGCTCAGTCCGACCGCCATGGTTGCAAGCAGCAGTCCGGTAACGACCGTGCCGGTTGGGGCGAGCAGGCCCGTACGATTGGACTTCCTGACTTTCATGATACGTCTCCGTCGATCCTGCTCAGCTTAGTCAACGATGAAGCCAGCGCCGTCCTTGAGACCGGCGTGCGTTGGCGCAATATCCTTGCCGTAGATGCGATTGAGGTGGCCGTAGAAGTTGAACTTGTGATCCGTGGCCGGCGCCAGGCCGTCATCCGGACGAGCGAATTTCTGGCGTGCCGTCGGCTTCACCATGTAGGGCGTCACGAGCACGACGAGTTCGGTCTCGCGCTTGATGTAGTCGTTCGAGCGGAACAGAGTGCCGAGGATCGGGACATCCTTCAGCCCCGGCAAGCCGTCGATATTTTTGCGCGTATCATCCGAAAGGAGACCGGCAAGAGCGAGCGTGCCACCCGACGGAAGCTCGACGGTCGAACGCGCCTGACGCTTCTTGAGCGCCGGTATCGAGATCGAGTTCAGCGTTACGGCACCGACGTCGGTCAGTTCGGATACTTCTGTTTCGATCTTCAGGCTGATGCGGCCTTCGGACATCACGACCGGCGTGAAGGCGACGCCGACACCAAACTCCTTGAACGTGACCGACATCTGTCCTGAGGAGTCGACAGACGGGATCGGGAACTCGCCACCGGCCAGGAACTTGGCCGTCTCGCCCGAGACCGCCGTCAGATTCGGCTCGGCAAGCGTGCGGATGAGACCATCGCGCTCGAGCATTCGCACGGCATAGCCGACCTGGCTGCTGCCCGAATTGAAAACTCCCGCCACACCAGAGTTGGCGAATGAGTTTCGCGGACCCGCATTGAAGATATCCAGCACGCCGCTCTCCACTCCAGGGCGCGGCAGAGTGCCAAGGCCAGCTGCAGCCGTCAGCGGCAACGCATTGTCTGTGAGGAGGCTCGTAGTGAAGTTGCCGGAGTTGATCACGGCGCCGAGATTGATGCCGAACTGCTTCATGATCGAGCGCTGGACTTCGGCCACGACCACCTGGAGCATGACCTGCTCCTCGCTCTCGATCGTCAGCAGATTGATGACGAGGGCGTTCTGGCTTGAGGACTGGCCATTCGGATCCGCAGCACCTCTCATCTGACCCGTCGTCTGCGTCATGCCGGCGGGTGCGCCGGGCGGCGTCGAGGTCGTGCTCGTCCAGTTTGTGCCCGACGACTGCATGTGAGCAAGGTTGGCTTTCGCATACTGCTCGGCGATGATCTTGGCGCGCTGCGCCTGAATGGGATTGACGACCGTGCCCTTGAGCACGACGGCATTGCCCGCGATGTCGGTGCGGATATTCGAGCCCGGCAGCATCCGAGTCAGCATTTCTTCGAGCGAGGTCAGATCAACACCGATGGTGATCTCGAGCGTCGCGATCTGGTCACCGTTCTCGCTGAAGAAAAAGGCATTGACGCTGCCCATCTGCTTGGCCAGCAGGAACACGCGGTCCGCCGACTGGACAATGGCGTCGACGCGCTCGGGATCGGAGACGAGCACGTCGCGGAGCCGCGTCGGAAACTGCACCATCAGCGACTTGCCGGCGCCGATCCGTACGGTCTCGACGATCGGGAACGGTCCCGTGGACGGGATGCGCAGCACGGAATTGTGCACGGCGAGACGGCCGGCGCTGTGGCTGGGCTGTTGGCTCTTCTGAGCGTCAGCAGGCGCGCTTACTAGCGCTGCCATCGCCAGACCGAGGCCGCAAATGGCCAGTTTCATTATCATCCGCATGGGGTTCAAAGCCTTCTGGCGACCGAACAAGAGCAGGGGTACACGCAGACGCAACTTCGGAGACACACACGCAGAGCGAAACTCGTGGAACTCAAACACCGATATTCAGTTTGGCGGCGCCAAAGCGGCGCGCCCAATCAGAAAACAATCACTGCATGCCGACCGAAACGCTCGACTTCTGGCCATACCGGAGAATGCGCACCGTCTCGCTCTGCTTGCGCACACCGTCTTCCGCGCCATCGCCATTGGGGCGAACGTCCGCGATCGAGCGAAGTGCCAGCGTGATGTCACCCATCGACTTGGAGAGCGCGAGCTTCTCGGCCTGCAGCGGCGAAAGCTCGAGCGTTGCCGTATTGCCCTCGATGCCCTTCTGACCTTCCTTCGTCTCGAGGCGCTGGCCGATCGCAAGCACGCGAACATTGCTGAAGAGGAGCTCGCTCGTGTGGTCCTCCCCGCCTCTGCCGCGCACGCGGCGGATCAGGTACACGTCCACATGATCGTTCGGCAGGATCAGGCGGCCGACGCCCGTGTCCTCGGTGATCTTCGTCGAAATTGCGCGCCGCCCTTCGGGCAGGATCGATGCGAGGACGCCGCCCTCACCAGGCTTGATCAGCTTGTTGCGGGTGATCGGCTCGTTCGCCAGGATCGGCGCCCGGGCGATGTGACCGACAAAGTCCTTCAAGGCGCCTGCGCTGCGGCAGAGCACCGCGCCGTGCGGCACGGCGTCCTGCGGCCAGCCCTGGCAGCGGAAGCTCGATTCCGAAGCTATGGCGCCGAGGCCCAGGTCGGTCCGGGCAACGAGCACCTCGGAGACATTGGTCCGCACCTCGCGCTGGACGACCTGTGGCTTCGTCGTCAGCTTCTGCATACCAATGAAAGCACCGACGCCGCACACGCCTGCAATGGCGATACCGATCAGCTGTCCCTTCTTCATCGCGCGACAGGTCCTCTCAACCCAGCAATCCCGCTTTCCCTCGTTCGTGAATCTCGCCGACAATCCTCAATGTGGCGTTAATAGTGGGATCGAACGGGCACGCGGATGGATGCCGCCGCCACGATGGCGACGAGCAGAGGCAAACTAGACACATATGTCCGCTGTGATTTTTGGCGCCTTCGGAAGGAGCAGGCTCCGCTTCGCCCACTCCGCCGCGACGAGAGTATTTGTATCGATCGGAGCCGTACCGTGTCCGGCGCTGGATGCAGGACGACCGCGAATCAACTCTTTCGTCGCGGGAAGACTATCAGATTCCCGCCGTCACGCACCAGATCGTCGAGGGGAACACGTGAAGGCCGGCCGCGGCGAGTGCAATGCCATAGGGAATGCCCGCCTTGGCGCCGTGAAGGTTCATGGCCCACGTCTGGCTCGCAAGCCAAAGGGGGGGCATCATGCGACGATAGAAGAGAATGGCGAGTGACAGCGCTCCACCGGCAATCGCGGTCAGCAGCAGATAGGACAGTAGGTGATCGAAGCCGAGCCAGAGTGCGGTTGCAGCTAGAAGCTTTGCGTCCCCGCCGCCGAGCCATCCGAGCGCGAACATGCCGATGCCGATCGTGAGCATCAAAAGACCCGCGCCGATGTGGCTTGCGAGCGCCCACCAGCCGATACCCATCATGACGGCGGCAACGGCGAAGGCCGCGACCAGGACGATGGAGATGCGGTTGGGGATCGTCATCGTCAGGAGATCCATGGCGCCCGCAAAGGCCATGGCGGCCGGGAAGATCAGGATGACGGCGTACTCGACCACGGCTTGATACTCCCACGCAGTGTCACCGCGCTGCCTGGAGCCGCGTGGTGCCAGGGTCAGAGTATGCCGATGGGGTGAAAGCGAGGTTAAGCGGCGAGCGCCGCCAGCTCCAGGCCGTCGGAGACATCAAGACTGTCTACAATTTTCGACATAACTTCTTTACCGCTTCGACGAAGAAGCGCGCCAAACCCATGTTTACGCGATTGCTCCAACAGGTCCTTAAGGCTGTTGCCGCTACAGTCCCTCCCGGCAGCGAGGGCATGGCAGGCCCCACAGAACGCTGCTCGAGCAAAGGGAGTTGGGGTCGTGTCAGGTCTCTTGAAGCGGTTTCAGGACGATATCTCCGGCGCCACCGCCATCGAGTACGCATTGATAGCGGGGCTTCTCAGCATCATGATCGTTGCGTCAGCGACGTCGATCGGAACCCGGCTGACGGAAATCTTCACTTCGGTCAACGAAGGCTTCCCCGAGACTTGATCACTACGCCTTCGATCGCATCGATGCGGGGGCGGATCGCAATCCGGCCGCGGCGTCCGCGCGTCTCGTTCGCCCGTTTCAGTTGCGTTTACTCCGTGCTGGCAGCCGCATCATCAGGAGATGGTGCCGGCGGCCGGGCAAAGACCAGCTTCTGATAGGCTAGCCCGATCCCGATCAGCACCGCACCGAGGGTGATGAAGGAGAGCGCGCGCCAGAGTCCCGTCAGCTCCGAGAGGTCGAACAGGAAGACCTTGATCACCGCCAACAGCACCAGGAGCGCGGACGCGAACCGTGCGACGCCTGCACCGCGCCAGATGCCATAAGCCAGGTAGACGATCCCGAGCAGCAGCCAGCCGGCGGAGTATGCCCAGTGTTCGGCCCCGCCGGTCGATCGGAAAAGGCCGATGCGCGGGCCCTGGAAGGCGTGGCGGATTTCCAGCGTCACATAGAAAAAGACGAGGATGCCGGCCAGAATGAAGAGGGCGGTCACGTACCAATTCGGCCGCACGCCCCTCGCCGTGCGCGCGAGGAACGCCGCAGCGATGCCGGGCACGAAGTAGGCAAGCAGCAACGAACTGAAGATGACCAGACCGCGCACCTCGTTGCCACTGCCGGCGAAGAGCGGGTTCTCGAAGAGCAGCAGGCCGAAGGTGCTAAACAGGATCGCTATCACGCCGAGGGCGATCGATGCCCAGCGGAAGACCGGATTACCGCGGGCCAGATCCAGACGCATGAGCACATAGGCCATCATGATCGCCATGAGCACGTGCAGGCCCTGCTCGACGTGGCTCGACGTCGCGGCGAGCGGATCACCGCCATTGAGGGCATGGCGGATCTGGAAAAAGAGCAGCAGCGCGGTGAAGACGACTGCGAGCGCATCGGCGAGCCGCTGGGCGAGGTCGACGCCGCGAAGTTCGAGCAGCCGTCCCGCAGCGGCAAAGGCCATCGCCGGAACGCCGTAGCCGATCAGCAGCCAGTTGAGGATGGGAATTCGCCCTACATCAGCGCCCATGATGACCGGGTCCCAGGCAATGCGCCCGAGCACAACGAGGCCAATGGCCGCCACGGCTGGCCGGAGCAGCGGGATATCCCGCAAGGTCGAGACATACGCCGTGCCGAGCGCCATGAGAGCGAACGCGACCGTCATGTAGCCGCGCGAGAGGAAGGCGACGAGGGCGAAGCTCAGCGCGGCGATCGCCGCCGCTGCGAAAGCACCCGTCGCGAGCCGGATACCGGGAAACGGTACAATCAGTTCGCGGGCGAGAAAGCGCTCGGCAATCCAGACGAACCCACCGGCCAGGATGATGCCGAACAGCGCGAACGGGATCGACGTATCGAACTGCGTGACGCGGAGATAGGCGAGCACAAGCGCCAGCAGAGGCGGGACGGTCGCGCCGAGCAGATAGAAGCCCGTGACAGGGGCGCTCAGCGTGGGACCGCGCCACACGCGATAGCCGGCGACAGCCGCCATGCCGACACCCAGAATGGCAAGTGTCATGAGATAGGCGGAAACGTTTTCGGGCAGGCGGAGGACCTGGGCTGCGAACGGGGCCAGCAAGCTCGCGTCGGGTGCCTCCTTGAGCCCCGGCCAGAAGACCGCCACTGCAACGACCGGCAGGCCCGCGAGTGCGGCACCCGCGGCCGCCGGCGGGGTCAGCCATGCCGTTACGGCGAGCAGGCCGGCAGCGGCGGCGGCGAATGGCACCCAGCCCACGGCCTCGAAGCGGCTGTCGGCAAGCATGGCCGATGCGAGGATCGCCATGGCGAGCAGCGCGCCGGTCGCAACCTGATCGACCTGCGCCTCCTCGTCCTTCACGCCAAGATGCGGCTCGAGAGCCATGAATATGGCCGCAAGCGCGAGTTGCAGGAGCACGTGCGCGAAGCCCGCCCGCGCCCATTCGTAGCTGCCCGCGGCGGCCTGATCGAGGTATGGAAGGCCCCAAAGGAAGGCGCCGCCGACCGCGAAAGCGGCGAGCCATAGCCAGCGCCTGAGCCGCGCGAGGCCATGCGCCGACGCCGCGACGACGGCGAGATAAAGCACGACCGGCCAGGGGCTCGGCGCGTCGGAGGAGATCAGAAGGGGACCCGCGTAGGCGCCCGCTAGACCGAGACCTGCGAGCATGGGCCCGTGTAGGGCGGCCGCGAACATGGTCGCGACACCAATCGCGCCGAGCAGGAGGAAGGCGAGGGCCGGACCGATGAAGCCGTAGAGGGCGTGCGCGGCATAGACAGTACCGAAGGCTGTCACGGTACCGGCGGCCGTCAGGATGCTCGGGATATGCGCAGCTTCGAGGCCGGGCACGACGATCCCGCGGGCACCGCGCCGCAGCCATTCGCCGGCCCCGACGAGAGCGAGCGCCAGCAAGGCGCCGAAAAAGATGCGGGCGCCCGGGCCGAAAATGCCCTGCTCGATGGAATAGCGCACCATGAGGATGCCGCCGAGTGCCAGCGCCAGCCCGCCGACCCATACGGCCCAGCGCGTACCGAGCCGTTCTTCGAGCGATTTTCCGGGCGTGGACGGTGCAGGCGGCGGCTCCGGGCTCGCAGGAGTTGCATCAACCGCTTCCGGCTCGCCGGGCGTCTCCTCACCTGTTGGCGGCACCGACGTCTCGGGACGCGGCAGGGCGATAGGTGTCGTCGCGTCCATGGCCGGGGCTTCGTTGATCGGCGGCGGACCGCCCGCTCTCAGCGCCGCGATCTGCGCCTCGCTGGTGGCAAGACGATCTTCCAAACCCTTGAAGCGCTTCCTGAACTGCACGTAGACCCAAATGAGCGCAGCGATCAGGAGGATTTCGAAGTCCATGGCCTTGGGATTCCTGCGGCGCGATCGGAGATGAGTTGCGGAGGGGAGGAAGAGCGAGGCGAATCAGATCACTTAGCGGCCAAGTCTCAGGCTTGATGTTAAACCAAACATTGCCGAGACCCTGGTTGCTCCGCCTTGCCGCAGCCAAATGGCTATACTGCGGCCAACCTCGAGCAGGGCCATCACACGGAATGACCACGCAGCCGAACATCTTCGACCGGAGCCTGCTGGCACGCCGCCGGTCGCGGGCCGCGTCTGGCGCGCCGGACCACGATTTTCTCCTGCGTCACGTGAGCGAGGATATCGCGGACCGTCTCTCGCTCATCCCTCGGACATTTCCGGTCGGCCTGAACCTTGGTGCGCATACGGGCGCGGTGAGCCGGCAACTTCGCCCGCTTGGGACGATCGGCCTGTTGATCGATGCCGATACAAGCGGCGCCATGCTGGCCCATTGTGACGGTCCCCGGCTTGCAGCAGATGAGGAGTTGCTCCCCTTCGGCTCGGGCACGCTCGACATCGTGGTCAGCGGCCTCGCGCTGCAACTTGTGAACGATCTGCCGGGCGCGCTCGTCCAGGTGCGTCAGGCTCTCAAGGGCGACGGCCTGTTCCTGGCCGCTGTGCTGGGCGCTGGATCGCTCTCCGAGCTGCGCGAGGCATTTCTCATTGCGGAGACGGAGATCCATGGCGGCGCCACCCCGCGTGTCGCGCCGTTTGCGGATGTCCGCACACTCGGGGGACTGCTTCAGCGGGCAGGGTTCGCGCTACCCGTGGCCGATGTCGATACGCTGACCGTGACCTATGCGCACCCCCTGGCCCTCATGGCCGAACTCAAGGCCATGGGCGCGAGCAATGTCCTCACCGAGCGCTCCCGGCGGCCCATGACGCGGCGCCTGCTCGCACGTGCCGCCGAGGCCTACATCGAGCGGCACGGCACGGGCGACGGGCGTGTGCCCGCCACATTCGAGATCGTCACGCTCACCGCCTGGGCGCCGGATCCCTCGCAGCCGAAGCCGCTCCGGCCCGGTTCGGCCCGGACCCGCCTCGCCGACGCGCTCGGCGTGCCGGAGGGCGCACCGAAGCCGCCGAAAAAAGAGATTCCTTGAGTATCAACGCTGCCACACCTTAGTCTGTACATCGCCGCAATCGCGCCGTGCGGCCACCCCGAATCGAGGTCCCTTTAGGAAACCGTTAGGACCGAATCGGCTCAGTTGCGTCGACGCCCTCAAGGCGTCCAGTTCACGGGGAGAATGACAGATGTTGATGACGACGCTCGATGGTATCGAGTTTGCGAGCACCTATCCCGATCTCCTCGGAAAGCGCGTTCTGATCACCGGCATAGACAATGCTCAGGGCGTGGATATCGCCCGCGCGTTCGCCGAGCAGCGCACGCGCCTCGTACTTCACGTGAACGAAATGACGCCCGAGATGGAAGTGCTCGGCGAGATCGTTTCGCAGGGTGCGCTCGACGTGCGTCTGTTCGATGGGCCGATCGGCGCGACGGACACCGCCGTGAAGCTCGCGCGCCAGGCCGTGCAGGCCTTCGGCGGCGTCGACATCGTCATCAATCTCGCGAGCGTGCCGGCGCCGAAAGGTGGCGCTGCGGCCAGCGAGAGCGCCGTCGAGGAGGCCGTCAGCGAGGCGCTTGGGGCGGCCTGCCTCATCACCAAGATCGCGACGAACCGGATGCGCCTCACGATGACCGAGGGTCTCGTGCTTACGATCCTGCGCCTGCCGAAGAAGCCGACCTCGGCGCACCGCATTGTCGGGGCGTTGGCGCGCTCGGCGCTCACGAACCTCACGCGCAACGAAGCGCGCGAATGGGCGCCGCACGGGATCGCCATCAATGCCATTGCACCGGCCGCGATGAGCACGATGAAGCCGTTCGGCGCACTGACTGGCGAACCGGACATGGCGAGCCTCGCGCTGCATTTGTCGAGCGAAGAGGGCCGCGACATGACGGGCCTCATGTTCGAGTGCTACGGCGAGTAGGCTCTCAGTTCGCGGTAACGCGCTCGGGAAACGCGCGGGCTATGGCGTCGCGCGTTGCCGGGATGACCCCGCGTTCGGTAATGAGGCCGCTCACGAGGCGCGCGGGCGTGACGTCGAAGGCGTAGTTCGCGACGTACGTATTCTCGGGCACGAGGCGAACGCGCGCAATTTCGCCGTGCTCGGTCGCGCCGCTGATCCACGCGACTTCGTCCCCGGCGCGCTCCTCGATCGGGATCTCTTTCAATCCATCGCTCATTGTGAAGTCGATGGTCGATGAAGGGAGCGCGGCATAGAACGGCACACCGTTGTCGCGTGCCGCGAGTGCCTTCAGGTATGTGCCGATCTTGTTGCAGACATCACCCGTCGCGGTCGTCCGGTCGCTGCCGACAATGAGCATGTCGACCTGCCCGTGCTGCATGAGATGACCGCCCGCATTGTCCACGATGACCGTGTGCGGCACGCCATGATGACCGAGTTCCCAGGCCGTCAGCGCGGCACCTTGATTGCGCGGGCGTGTCTCGTCCACCCACACATGCACGGGAACACCTTCGTCATGCGCCAAGTAGATCGGTGCCGTGGCCGTGCCCCAGTCGACGGTCGCGAGCCAACCGGCATTGCAGTGCGTGAGAATGTGTACCGGCATTCCTGCCTTGAGCCGCGCAATCTGGCGGATGAGATCGAAGCCGAACTTGCCGATAGTCTTGTTGGTCTCGACATCCTCGTCAGCCATGCGCGAAGCCTCCGCATAAGCAGCAACGGCGCGTGCGGGCGCGGCGCGTTGCAGGAGGACGGCGCGCATCCGATCGAGCGCCCAGCGCAGATTGACGGCCGTCGGCCGTGTCGCGGCGAGCACCGCGCACGCGTGCGCGAGATGTACGTCGGATGGGTCCGCACGCATGGCGAGCGCGAGACCGTAGGCTGCCGTCACCCCGATCAGGGGCGCGCCGCGCACATGCATGTCGCGGATGGCACGCGCGGCATCATCGAGTGAAGTCAGGCGCTCCACCGCGAACCTGTGCGGGAGCTGCGTCTGGTCGATGATCTCGACCGACCAACCGTCTTCGCCGAGCCAGATGGTCCGACGGGGCTTGCCATTCACGTTCATGCGCATTCCCCATTGTCGGGTGTCGTGCCTATGCTAGCGCATTCGGCAATCGAAAGGAGCCTCGCTCATGACCGGAAAGCCTGTGTGCCTCGTCGTCGGCGCTGGAGATGCGCTCGGCAGTGCCATTGCCCGGCGCTTCGCCCGAGAGGGATTTCACGTCTGCGTCGCGCGGCGCACGGCCGACAAGCTCGCCGATCTCGTCAGCTCCATAGAGGCGACCGGCGGCACCGCGACGGCCTATGGCTGTGACGCCCGGCGCGAGGATCAGGTCATCGCGCTCTTCGATCAGGTCGAGGCGACGCAAGGTGCCATTGACGTGCTGGCTCACAACATCGGCGGCAACGTGCGTGAGTCGATCCTCGATATGACCGCGCAGAAATTCTTCAAGACCTGGGAAATGGCCTGCATGGCCGGGTTCCTCACCGGCCGCGAAGCCGCGCGCAGGATGGTGCCGCGCGGAGGCGGGACGATCCTCTTCACGGGTGCGACCGCGTCGCTACGTGGCGGTGCAGGCTTTGCGGGTTTCTCGGCCGGCAAGTCCGGGCTCAGGATGGTCGCGCAGAGCATGGCGCGCGAACTCGGTCCGAAAGGAATTCACGTCGGCCACGTCGTGGTCGACGGCGCGATCGACACGGCCTTCATTCGCGAGAATTTTCCGCAGCGCTACGCCCTCAAGGAGCGCGAGGGCATTCTCGACCCGGCGCATATCGCGGATATCTACTGGATGCTGCACACGCAGCCGCGGGATGCCTGGACCTTCGAAATGGATGTCAGGCCGTGGATCGAGAACTGGTGATCCCGATCAGTCCTTCTTCTCTTTCGTCATCGCATCCCGCAGCGCTTCGAGCTCGGCCTTGAGGGCGGGCTCGATGAGGCGCGGCATGTTGGTGTTCAGCCACTCGCGCAGCAGAGGACGCAGCAGCTCGACGACCGTCTCGTCCATGGTTTTGGCGCTGGTGGAGGTGTCCGACTTGGCGGCGGGCGACACGACCTGAGGTGTTGTCGGCGCCGCGGTGACAGGTGCGGCAGGCTTTGGAGCCGGAGCCGGGGTCACGATCGGCGTCGGTGCGACAGCGGCAGGCTTGGGTGCCGTGACGGCAGCGGGCGTCGGCGCGGGCGCAGGCAGCGGCACGGTGACAGAGTCGGGCTTCCTTTCGGCGACGGGCGGCACGACGGGTGCCGGTGCCGGCTTCGGCTCGGTCTTGGCATCGAGCGCCGGCTTCGGAGCGATATCGGGCTTGATCTCGGTCTTGAGGTCGGCCTTGGGACTCTCCGGAGTGCGGGCCTCTACGCGGACGGGCGCGGGCGCAGCTTCGGGGCTCTTCGGCGCCGGTGCCAAACTCGGATGCGCACTCGGCGGGATGACACCTGCGATCAGGCGCCGCAGAGCGTCCGCTCCCGGCACCTCCGGTATTGCGTCTGCGGTGAGGGAAGTTCGGCTCGGCTCGCCGAGCAGGGGACCGGGCAGCGGCGGACCGAGTACCGGGCGCTCTTCCTTCAGGTCGGGCTTCATGTCCGGCGAGGGCGCGCGATCGCGACTTGGCGCCGGCCCAACCGGGTCGAACTTGCCCGGCACGACACTGCCAAGATCTTTGAGCTTGGGTGCCGGCGGTCCGACGACCATGTTCGCGACCGCTTCCTTGGCCGGTGCCGGAGCCTCCGGAGGCAGCGGCTTTGCCGCAAGCGCCTCGGTCGGACTGGCTGGTGGCGCGGCCGCAATTTCCTTCGGCGGCGCAGGCATTTCCAGTACGGGCACCGGCGGCTTGGCATCGACGACGGGTTTGGCAGGGGAAGCTGCAGGCGGTGGTGGCGCCGCGCGCGGTGTCTCGGCGAGCAACTCATCCAGGCTGACAGGCTCTGCCGATTCGGCCTCGGTCTTATGGGCCGGCAGCTTGAGGTCTGGTGTCCGCGGGAGATCGAGTGCGGCGCCGGATACGCCGTTCAGTGGCGTGCGCGTCGGGCCCGGCGGAACCGCCAAGGCCGGCTCCTGAGCCATGATCTTGCGGATCGAAGCGAGGATATCGCTCATGCTCCGCTCGTCACGCTTCTCAGGACTGGACATCTGCAAACCCTCCACTGCCCGCAGGTATGGCTGCCGACGCCGTACAAAACTTGCGAGTCCCCACCTCGATTCGACTTCCTATGCGGGAATAGTGGCATCAATGGTGCAAGTCACCCCCTCGGAGGCCGCCCGCCCACAGCCTAGTCGGGCCGGTGATCCCGGCATTCCCCGCGTCCGCGCGGCAAGACTTTCCCCAACACTTTCCCAAGCCTGTCGCATCTGGTACATGCTGTCCGTCCAACAAGCCAAAACAGTGCGTAGAGAGGTTTTCCGTGCCCCGCCCCCAGCGGGGTGCGGCAGCAAAGCCCATACCAGACGCAGGAGATGAGCATGGCCGGACGCAGCTCCATCATCGAAGCAAACGTTGGACTGACCTTTGACGACGTGCTCCTGTTGCCAGGGCGCTCCGAGGTTCTTCCCGGAGAGACGGACGTCGCCTCGCGTGTCACCAAGGAAATTTCCGTCCGGATCCCGATCCTCTCATCCGCCATGGACACGGTGACTGAATCGCGTCTCGCCATAGCGGTCGCCCAGGCGGGCGGCATCGGCGTCATTCATCGCAATCTCACACCCGAGGAGCAAGCGAACCAAGTCGCGACCGTCAAGAAGTTCGAGTCCGGCATGGTGGTGAACCCGGTCACCGTCGAGCCGACCGCCACACTCGCCACCGCGCTCGAACTGATGGCCAAACACAAGATCTCCGGCATTCCGGTCGTGGAAGCGCCGCGCAACGGGCGACGCGAAGGCAAGCTGGTCGGCATTCTCACCCATCGCGACGTGCGCTTCGCAACCAACCTGCAGGCGCCAGTCCACGAGCTGATGACCAAGGACAAGCTCATCACCGTGCGCGAGAACGTCGATCGCGAAGAGGCCAAGCGCCTGCTGCACGCGAACCGCATCGAGAAGCTCATCGTCGTCGACGATGCCTATCAGTGCATCGGCCTCATTACCGTGAAGGACATCGAGAAGGCCCAGCGTCATCCCTATGCGTGCAAAGACAGCCAGGGGCGTCTGCGTGCTGCCGCCGCGACGACCGTCGGCGAGGACGGTCACGAGCGCACCGAGCGCCTCATCGCAGCGGGCTGCGATCTCATCGTAGTGGATACGGCACACGGCCACTCGGAGCGCGTGCTTGCCGCCGTCTCGCGCATCAAGCGCCTCTCCAACAGTACGCAGGTCGTCGCCGGCAATGTCGCGACGGGTGATGGTGCCAGGGCCCTTATCGATGCGGGTGCGGATGCCGTGAAGGTCGGCATCGGTCCAGGCTCGATCTGCACGACGCGCATTGTGGCGGGTGTCGGCGTGCCGCAACTCACCGCGATCATGGATGCGGTGGATATCGCCGTGAAGCACGACATCCCGATCGTTGCCGATGGCGGCATTCGCTTCTCGGGCGATCTCGTGAAGGCCCTCGCTGCGGGCGCGAGCGTGGCCATGGTCGGCTCTCTCCTCGCCGGCACCGACGAGGCGCCGGGCGAGACGTTCCTCTACCAGGGCCGCACGTACAAAGCCTATCGCGGCATGGGCTCGGTCGGCGCCATGGCGCGCGGCAGCGCGGATCGCTACTTCCAGCAGGAAGTGAAGGACGAACTGAAGCTCGTACCCGAAGGCATCGAAGGACAGGTGCCGTACAAGGGCCCGGCTGGGCATGTGTTGCATCAGCTCGTCGGGGGCTTACGCGCGGGCATGGGCTACATCGGCGCGAAGGATCTCAACGATCTGCGCGAAAAGGCGAAGTTCATCCGCATCTCGCCGGCCGGCATGCGCGAGAGTCATTCGCATGGCGTCGGCATGACGCGCGAAGCGCCGAACTACTCGGGAAGCTCGAGCTGATGAAACCAGGTGCGCGGCTCGCTGCGGCCGTAAGTGTGCTCAGCGAGATCAGCGCACGTCATCGCCCGGCGGCGCTCGCGCTCGCGGATTGGGGCAAAGCGAGCCGTTTTGCTGGATCAGGTGATCGAGCGGCGGTCGGCAATCTCGTCTATGACGTGCTGAGGCGACGCGGCTCCATCGCCGCGCGCATGGGGGCGGCGACACCGCGAGCGCTGGTGCTCGGCGCGGCAGGGCGCGCGCTCGGCCTCGATGCGCAAGCGATCGCAGCGGCAGCCGACGGTTCGCGTCACGCACTCACGCCGCTGACCGATGCCGAACGCGCCGCACTCGATAACAGCGAGCCACCGAGCGCCGACGCGCTTATGGCCGATGTACCAGCCTGGATCGTACCGCTTCTGCAGCCTGTACTTGGCGACAAACTCGCCGACGAAGTCGCAGCACTCTCCGAGCGCGCACCCGTCGATATTCGTGCGAACACGCTGAAGGCCACCCGCAAACAGGTGCTCGCCGATCTCGAAAAGCTCGGTCCGGCCGAGACCTGCTACTCACCGCTCGGCATTCGTTTCGCCGCACCCGAAGGTGCCGGACGCACGCCCAATGTCGAAGCCGAGCCCGCGCACGGCAAAGGCTGGTTCGAGGTGCAGGATCAGGGCTCGCAGATCGCGGCATTGCTCGTCGATACGCGGCCCGGGCACGAGGTGATGGATCTGTGCGCCGGCGCGGGCGGCAAGACGCTGGCGCTCGCCGCCGCGATGAAAGGCGAAGGCCGCCTCGTCGCTCACGATAGCGACAAGACACGCCTGCGCCCGATCTTCGAGCGGCTTCAGCGCTCGGGCGCGAAGAACGTCGAAGTTCTCGCGGCAAGCGATGCCGGTGCGCTCTCTGGCATGAAGGGGCGCTTCGATCGCGTCGTGATCGATGCGCCATGCACAGGCAGCGGCACGTGGCGGCGGCGGCCAGACGCGAAGTGGCGCCTGAAGCCGCGCAATCTGGAGCAGCGCCAGAAGGAGCAACGCGAGGTGCTCGCTCAGGCGGCACCGTTGGTCAAACCCGGCGGACGCCTCGTCTACATCACGTGCTCATTGCTGCCCGCCGAGAATACGGACCAGATCGCGGCATTTCTCACCGCGAACCCGGACTTCTCGCTCATTCCTTATGGCGACGTCTGGCGCGAGGTGCTGCCGGGCCCACCGCCCGCTTCGGCCGATGGACGCACGGACACGCTGGTGCTGACGCCTGCCCGGCACGGCACGGACGGTTTCTTCGTCGCCATACTTGCGCGCGCAGCATAGCGCCCTGCCGTTGACTTGCCCATCCCGGCAAGGGCAAGACTGCTCTCAAAGCCAGAGCAAGGCGCCACTGCCGGGAGAATTGCCCAATGTCCGTATTCCGCTCGTTCCTGTTCGCACCGGGCAATCATCCGCGCCGCGTCGAGAAGGCACTCGGCCTCGATGCCGATGCCGTCATTCTCGATCTCGAGGACGCCTGCCCCATTGCCGAGAAGATCGCGACACGCGAGGTGGTGGTGGCCGCCTGCCAGCAGCCGCGCGCGGGCCTCGCCTACATCCGCGTCAATGCGACGACGACCGAATGGGGCTACGGCGATCTCGTCGCCGTCGTGCGCAAGGGCGTCGATGGCATCGTTCTGCCCAAGGTCGAGACGGTCGATGAACTGCGCGGGGCCGACTGGGTGATCAGCAATATCGAACGGGAGCGCGGGCTCACCGTAGGCGCCATCGATCTCATTCCGATCACGGAGACGGCCAAGGGTCTCACCAACCTGCGCGCCATCGCGACGGCCGGCACGCGCATCAAGCGCATCGCGTTCGGCGCCGGCGACTTCACGCTCGACGTGGCCATGGCCTGGACGCGGAGCGAAGCCGAGCTTCTTCCCTACCGTAGCGAATGCGTTCTCGCCTCGCGGGCCGGCAATCTCGAAGCGCCACTCGATACGGTCTGGGCCGAGCTGAAGGATGCGGAAGGCTTCCGCGCGTCCGCCGTGCACGCGAAGAACCTCGGCTTCCAGGGCAAGATGTGCATCCATCCGGATCAGGTCGATGTCGTGAACGAAGTATTCGCGCCCACGGCCGCCGAGGTCGAGTGGTCGCGCAAGACCGTCGCCGCGTTTGCCGAAGCGGAGAAAGCGGGCTCGGCCTCCATCCAGCTCGAAGGCAAGTTCATCGACTATCCGATCGTCTATCGCGCAGAGCGTATTGTCGCGCTCGCCGAGCGCATCGCCGCGCGCAAGCACTGACTAAAAGCAACGAACACAAAAAGGAAACGCAGCAATGTCCGGTGAGAGTGCCGCTTCCCCGCATCCGACCGTGAAGGCGCTGCAGGGCGTGCGCGTGATCGACGTATCGAGCTTCCTCGCGGGACCGTACTGCACGACGCAGCTCGCCGAGTTCGGCGCCGAGGTCATCAAGATCGAGCTGCCGAAGGTTGGCGACGCGCTGCGCAAGTTCGGCACGATGACGCCTTCGGGAGACTCCCTTCCCTGGCTGCAGGAAACGCGCAACAAGAAGTGCATCACGATCGACCTGCGCAAGCCCGAGGGCGCGGATCTGCTGAAGCGTCTCGTGCGCCAAGCCGATGTGCTCGTCGAGAATTTCCAGCCCGGCACGCTCGAAAAGTGGGGCCTGGGCTGGGAGACGCTGAAAGCCGAGAACCACAAGCTCATCATGGTACGCATTTCGGGCTTCGGGCAGACGGGACCGTACAGCCCGCGCCCCGGCTTCGGCCGCATTGGCAATGCGTTCGGCGGCCTCTCCTATCTCGCAGGCTTTCCCGATCGACCGCCGACGACACCCGGCTCCGCGACCATCCCGGATTATCTCTCGGGCCTCTATGGTTCGCTCGGCGTGATGTACGCACTGCGCGCGCGCGACATGACGGGACGCGGGCAGTACATCGATATCGGGTTGTACGAGTCCGTTTTCCGCATTCTCGACGAACTGGTCGCGGCCTATGACTACAAGGGCTATGTGCGCGAGCGCATGGGGCCCGGTACGGTCAACGTCTGCCCGCACAGCCACTACCCCACCAAGGACGACAAGTGGATCGCGATCGCGTGCACGTCCGACAAGATCTTCACGCGTCTTGCCGAGGCCATGGGCGCGGCGGACGTGGCGGGCGACGGCAAGTGGGGCAAGATCGTCGACCGTGATCGCGACCGCAAGGAGATCGACGCGTGGGTTGGAGCCTGGACACAGCAGTTCACGCTCACCGAGTGCATCGCGGAGTGCGACAAGTTCGAAGTGCCTTGCGGTCCGGTCTACTCCGTCGCCGACATCTTCAATGACCCGCACTACGCCGCGCGCGAAAACATCCTGCGCATGAGCGATCCGCGCGTCGGCGAGATCGCCATGCCGAACGTCGTGCCGCGTCTCTCCGATACGCCCGGCAAGGTCGAATGGCTCGGGCCCACGCTCGGCGAGCACAATGACGAGATCTTCAAAGGCGTGCTTGGCCTGAGCGATGGCGAGATCGGCCGGCTTAAGGACAAGGGCGTCGTTTGAGGTCGCCTATGGAGACGGCCATCGTGCCTTATGCCTTCCAGCCTATGCTGCGCGAGACGATCGCGACGCGGATTTCGGGTTTCGATCGCCATGCGATCACCGATCCCGCGCTCCGGCACGCCGCGGTTGCCATCATCGTAGCGGCCGGCGAGGACCCGGCGGAAGCGTCGGTGCTGCTCACGCGTCGGCCGCAGCATTTGAACCGGCATGCAGGACAATACGCACTTCCCGGCGGGCGCATGGATGCTGGCGAAACGCCTGAAGCGGCGGCGCTGCGCGAAACCATGGAAGAGCTGGGGCTTCAACTCGCGCCGTCGGCCATTCTCGGCTCGCTCGACGACTATGCGACGCGCTCGGGCTTCCGCATCACGCCGGTTGTCATTTGGGGCGGCCCGGCCTTTCCGCTCGCGCCCGATCCCAACGAGGTGGCACGCGTCTTCCGTATTCCCCTGCGCGAACTCGATGCGCCCGAAGTGCCGGACTTTCAGCCGCCATTCGACGGCACGGAGCCAATCTTCGGCGTACCGCTCGCCACACTCGGCCACAGCCTGCACGCACCGACCGCGGCTGTGCTCTACCAGTTCCGCGAGGTCGCACTGCGCGGGCTTGCGACCCGCGTCGCCCACCTCGAACAGCCGCGCTTCGCCTGGAGCTGAGTGGTGGGCTCACTCCGTCTTTTTGGCGAGCTTCTCGATACGCGCCTGGCTGCGCAGCCGCGCCTCTCGGCGTGTGATGTAGACCGCCGAGGCGAAGATCACGGCCGCACCGACCCACGTCCAGACATCGATGATCTCGCCGAAAGCGAGCCAGCCAATCGCGACGGCAAACGGCAGGCGTGAGAAGTCGAAGGTCATGACCAGCGAGGCCTCGGTCGAGGCAAAGCCGCGCATCAGGCAGTAATGCCCGAGCACGGCCGTGAGGCCAATCGTCAAGATGATCGGCAAATACTCGATGCCGGGCGTCTGCCAGACGAACAGCGCCGGTACGAGCGTCAGCGGAACCATCATGATGGTGGTCAGGAAGACGATCTTGCCGGAGTCGTCCTCGCTCGAGAGTTGCTTCAAGAGAGCCACGACGACGCCGGATCCCAAGGCATTCAGCACGGCGCAGAGTTGCCCCAGGCCGAACTCCTGCGTACCGGGCCGCAGGATGATCATCGCACCAATGAAGCCGACGATGATCGCGGTCCAGCGCCGGATACGAACCTTTTCGCCGAGAAACACGATGGCACCTAGCGTGCCGAATACGGGCGCCAGGAAGCTGATCGCGGTCACCTCGGCAATGGGAATGAGCGCGAGCGCATAGAACCACGCCGTCATCGAAAAGAGCTGGATGCCGACGCGCAGACCGTACAGCGGGAGTGCATTGGAGCGCAGCAGCGAGCGTCCGCGCACCATCAGCATGGGCAGCAGGAAGAGCGTCGCGGATACATTGCGCAGGAATACAATTTGAAGCGGATGCATGCCCATGAGGGCTGCCTGCCGCGAGGCCGCGGCGAGAACGGCGAACAGGGCCATCGCGACTGTGATCCAGATGACCGCACGAATGGGATCGTCGCTCACGAGCGGACGCGGATCATGCGATTTTGCGGAGGAAGGGTCGCCGCACGAAGGCTTTTCGTTGTCCGACACGCGTGTCCTCTGCGGCTGTTACGGCGCAAAACGGAACGGCGCCGGTCGCTCTCGGTGTTACCAATCCGCGTCCGACGTCCTCGGTCCGCGCATTCCTTTCGCGGTCCATCTCGAATCGCAGCACCCGCGCGCTTCCTCAGTGCACACCCAGAATGACCGAGGCAAGGCGCTTTGGCTGCAGCCCTCCGATGCGGCGGCTCGAAGATCGCGGCAATGCTGCCCGCCTTCAGTCACTGATTGACCCAAACCGCTTGCATTCACGCCCGATTTGGTGGGAACCTGCCTCCTAAGGTCCGGACATAAGAGATCACCATCACAACCTGATCCAGAAGGAGGGCCCGCCCAATGCGGCGCTATGTTTTTAGTATTGCAGCCACAGCCATCGCTGTTTCCGCACTTTGGGGAACGCCTGCACAGGCCGGGAAGGCCAACGATACGCTCGTGTGGGCCACGGATCGCGAGAACCCGATCACTGACGCTAGCTATCTCAACACCCGTGAGCTGGTCATACTGGGCGCGATGATCTTCGACCGCCTAGTTTTCCTCGATGACAAGTACAATCCGGTCCCCCTCATCGCATCGTCGTGGAAGTGGGAAAACGACACGACCCTCGATTTCGAGATTCGCAAGGGCGTGAAGTTCCACTCCGGCAAGGAGCTCGATGCAGAGGACATCGCCTACACGATCAATTTCACCATCGATCCGGCGCACGGCGCTCTCAATCGCTCGTATCTGAGCTGGGTCAAGAAGGCGGAGGCGCTGGAGAAGAACAAGCTGCGCCTGACCATGGATAAGCCATTTCCGACAGCGCTGATCTTTCTGGCCGGAACCGGCAACATCGTGCCCAAGGGGCATTACGACAAGGCGCCTGCTCGTCCGGATGGCAAAAAGGATTATGGCGCCGTGCCGTCTGATGGCACAGGCCCCTACAAGATCGCCGAACTGAAGCCCGGCCAATCCATTCTGCTCGTGAAGAACGAGAACTACTGGGATGGCAGCCCGAAGGGTCAACCGCAGATCGGCAAGATTCTGTTCCGCACGGTGAAAGATTCAAACACGCGCACAGCAGAACTCATGACTGGCGCCATCGATTGGATCTGGGACGTCCCCAAGGACGAAGCAGAGCGCATGGAGCGTGCCCCCAATCTCACGATCGAAAAAGCAGGAACCTTCCGTTTCTCCTATCTCACGCTCGACGCCACCGGTCGTTCGCAAGACAAGCGGTTCATGGACAAGCGCGTACGCCAAGCGTTCAATCATGCCATCAACCGCCAGTCCATCGTGGACAATCTGATCGGCGCCCCGTCGGAGGTGGTGCATTCGCCTTGTCATCCGGACCAGTTCGGATGCACGAGCGACGTCACCAAGTACGACTACAATCCCGAGAAGGCGAAGAAGCTGCTGGCCGAGGCCGGGCATCCAAACGGTTTCGAGTTCGAGTTTCACGGCTACCGAGATCGCCACTTCATCGAAGCGATCATCGGAGATCTCACGCGTGTCGGCCTGAAACCGCGCCTCACCTACCTGCAGTACGGTCCTCTGCTCCAAGCCGTGCACAAGGGCCAAGTAGCGGTCGGCAATCTCACCTGGGGATCCAACTCCATCCCTGACGTCTCCGCCAGCACCGGACATTTCTTCACCGGAACACCCGACGACCTTAGCCAGGACGCGGAGGTTATCGCGCTGATCAAGGAGGCGAACGGGATCATAGATCCAGAAAAGCGCAAGGCCGTCTGGCAGACCGTGCTGAAGAAAATCGCGGACGAGGCGTACTGGGTGCCGCTGTTCACGTACGCCAAGTACTACGCCTACTCCAAGGATCTCGACTTCAAGGCGTCTTCGGACGAGATCCCGAAGTTCTACAGAACGAAGTGGAAGTGATTTCCGTCCGGGATGGCGCGCGGCGCGCCGCGCGCCATCCTATGCCGAATGACAATGAGTGAGCTCCGGGCGGCCGACGGTCGGCAGTGCTTGGTGGATGCCCGATCACTCGGAAGCGAAGGCGCCCATGGCGATCTATGCGCTGAAGCGGTTTGGTGTGGCGATCCTCGTCGCACTGACCGTGTCGATGATTACCTTCTCGATGAACTACCTCTCGGGCGATCCGGCCATCACGATTGCGGGCGAAGGCGCGACAATCGAGGACATCGAGAACGTCCGCCGCTACTACGGCTTCGATCGCCCCATCATGGTACAGTACTTCGACTGGCTATGGCACGCCGTCCAAGGTGATCTCGGCAGATCCTACGGCCTCCGCCAGCCGGTGGCCGACGTCATCTTCGAGCGCCTACCGACGACCATGCTGCTGGGCGCCTGCGCCATCACCTTCGGCTTGACGCTCGCGATCCCGCTCGGCGTACTCGCTGCCGTGAAGCCGAACAGCATCTTCGACCGCGCGGCACTCACGCTCGCCGTTGTCGGCCAGGCCATGCCGACGTTCTGGTTCGGCCTCACGCTGATCCTCGTGTTCGGCGTCATGCTGCGCTGGCTGCCGATCACGGGTCAGGATAGCTGGTGGAACTTCGTCATGCCGGCCGTGGCTCTCGGCTACAACGTGGCACCGGCGGTCATGCGGCTCACGCGCGCGGGAATGCTCGAGGTGCTGGCCTCCGACTACATCCGCACGGCGCGTGCCAAGGGGTTGCGCCCCATGACCGTCCTCTTCAAGCATGCGCTGCGCAATGCCGTGATCCCGGTCGTGGCGCTCGCGGCCGTTCAGTTCGGTTTCATGCTCGGGGGCTCGATCGTCATCGAGACCATCTTCCAGATCAACGGTCTCGGCTATCTCGCGTGGGAATCCATCCAGCGCAAGGATCTACCGATGATGCAGGCGATCGTGCTGATCCTCTCGATCATCTACGTCGTGATCACCTTCCTCGCCGACATGCTCAATGCTTTCCTCGATCCGCGCATCAGGGTGACCTGACATGGCCGAGACGACCATAGCCCGCACCACTCTTGCCCGTGCCGGCGTACAAACCGCCGAGGAGATCCTCGCGCCATCGCCCGGCGTCATGATGCGGCGACGCGTCTTCGGCCATTTCGGCCTGATGTTCGGTGCCTTCGTGCTGCTCGTCATCATTTTCATGGCGCTGTTCGCGAACGTCATCTCTCCGCACGACGCCTATGACCAGCAGCTCGGCCGCAAGCTGATCCCACCCATCTGGCACGACAGCCCCAAGACCACCTGGAGCCATCCGCTCGGCACGGACCACCTCGGCCGCGACTATCTTTCCCGGCTCTATCATGGCGCGCAGGTCTCGCTGCTGATCGGCTTTTCCGCGATGATCATCTCGGGGCTCATCGGCACGGTGCTCGGCGTCATGGCCGGCTACTTCGGCGGACGCGTCGACATGGTGGTGAACTTCCTGATCACGACGCGCCTCTCGATGCCTGTCATTCTGGTGGCGCTCGCTGTCGTCAGTATCGTCGGCTCGTCGCTCACGGTGGTGATATGGGTGCTCGGCCTGCTCATCTGGGATCGCTTCGCCGTCGTCATGCGATCGGCGACGCAACAGGTGCGCTCGCTCGAGTTCGTCACGGCGGCGGAGGCGCTCGGCTGCTCGCATCTGCGCATTCTGCTGACCGAGATTGCGCCGAACGTGATGAACCATCTCATCGTGGTCGCGACGCTGGAGATGGCGCACGCCATACTGCTCGAAGCAGCGCTTTCGTTCCTGGGGCTTGGCGTTCAACCCCCCACACCATCCTGGGGCCTCATGATCTCCGAGGCCAAGGGTCTCATGTACTTCGATCCCTGGCTGATCGCGATACCGGGCGTCGCACTCTTCATGCTCGTACTGTCGATCAACCTCGTCGGCGACGGATTGCGCGATGTGACCGCACCGGAGAACCGCAGCTAGAAGCAGAGTTGAGAAGAACAAAGGGCCAATGAGCGATCGCATCCTGACCGTCGAGGGACTTGAAGTCTCGCTGCCGGTACCCTCCGGAACGTTGAATGCCGTGCAGGGCGTGAGCTTTCACGTCGATCGCGGCGAGACCGTCTGCATCGTCGGCGAATCCGGCTGCGGCAAGTCGCTCACTGCGCTCGCGATCATGGACCTGCTGCCGAAGCGCGCGCGGCGCATCGCACGCGAGCTCGCACTCCTCGGCGATCCGATCGTCGGCGTCACCGAAGCGTCCATGTCGGATCTGCGGGGGAACCGCATGGCGATGATCTTCCAGGAACCCATGACGTCGCTCAATCCCGCCTACACCATCGGCAACCAGCTCGAGGAAGCCCTGCTGCGCCATCGCAAGGTGCCACGTGCAAAGGCACGCGAGCGCGCCGTGCACCTGCTCGAGCGCGTCGGCATCACGGCAGCCGACCAACGCCTGCGCCAATACCCGCATCAGCTCTCGGGCGGCCTCCGCCAGCGCGTCATGATTGCCATGGCACTCATGACGGGGCCCGATCTCATCATCGCCGACGAGCCGACGACAGCGCTCGATGTCACGATCCAGGCGCAGATCCTCCATCTTCTGGCCGAGCTGCAGCGCGAGTTCCACATGGGCCTCGTGCTCATCACGCACGACCTCGGTGTCGTCGCGCGCATCGCGACACGCGTCGTCGTCATGTATGCGGGGCAGGTCGTGGAAACCGGCACTGCGGCGGAAGTATTCGGCGCCCCGCGTCATCCCTACACGCGCGGTCTCCTCGATTGCATTCCCATTCCGGGCAAGACCAAGCGCGGCGAGCGCCTCGGCACCATTCCCGGCATGGTGCCCTCCCTCGTCGGGCACATTAAGGGCTGCCACTTCGCCGGCCGATGCCCATTCACGATCGACGCCTGCACGGAAGCGGACATTCCCCTCGCAGCCGCACCGGAGAGCGCACATCAGGTCCGCTGCATTCGCGCCGACGAGCTGATGCGCAGCGGCTTTCGGATCACGGAGAGCGTGGCATGAGCACCACCGCCGCCACGCGCATGGGCGCAGCAGTCAGCACATCGAGCGCGCCGCCCATGCTCGAAGCCGTCGACGTCACGCGCATGTTCATGGTCTCCCAGGGCTTCATGAAAGCGAAGAAGCCGCTGCACGCCGTCAACGGCGTCACGCTTTCCATCCGGCAAGGTGAGGTCGTCGGCCTCGTCGGCGAGTCCGGCTGCGGCAAGACCACGCTTGCGCGCATGCTGCTCGGCTTGATGCCGCCTTCGTCCGGCACACTGAAGATCGACGGCCAGCCGCTTGCCGGCATGAGGCGACGCGACGTCGCCCGGCTCGTGCAGCCCGTTTTCCAGGATCCCTACTCGTCGCTCAATCCACGCAAGTCCGTCGGCTCGATCATCGGACTGCCTTTGCGCGTGCAGGGCGGCGTCAACAGCGCGGACGAGAAAAAACGCGTTCATGAGATGATGGAGCTCGTCGGTCTCGCGCGGCGGCTCTTCGACAACTATCCGAGCCAACTTTCTGGTGGTCAGCGCCAGCGCGTCGCCATTGCCCGTGCGCTCATCAACCGCCCGCGCATGGTCATATGCGACGAGCCGACGTCGGCGCTCGACGTTTCCGTGCAATCCCAGATCCTGAACCTGCTGCAGGATCTGCGGCGCGAACTCGGCCTGACCTATTTGCTGATCAGCCACAATCTCGCTGTGGTCGAGCACATGGCCGATCGCGTGGCGGTCATGTACCTCGGCCGCCTCGTCGAGCAGACGGATACCGACACACTCTTTCGCAATCCGCGCCATCCCTACACGGAGGCGCTGCTGAAATCCGTGCTCACACCCGAGCCCGGGCTCGGCGTACCCGACACACAGCTCGGCGCGGCCTATCCGAACCCGCTGAACATGCCCTCGGGTTGCCGCTTTCACCCGCGCTGCGCGCGTCGTTTCGGCCCCTGCGACACGATCGTCCCTCGACCGCTGACCAGTGCGGCGGGCATGGTGGAGTGCCACCTCTATGACGACGACGTGAAGAAGGAAGCTGCCGAATGAGTGGGAGCCGCACCGGCGCCATCGCCCGCGCCGAACAATATGTCGACAGTGGAAACTTCGAGCGCGAACTCGCCGACCGCGTCGCCGTGCGCACAGAGAGCCAGCGCTTTCCCGATCCGAAGGCAGTTGCCGAATGCCATCGCTATCTCAATGAGCATATGACTCCGGCCTTCGAGGCCATGGGCTTTTCCATCAAGTCGTATGAAAATCCATTCTCCGGTCAGGGACCGGTGCTGCTCGCGACGCGCATCGAAAGCCCGGATCTGCCGACCGTGCTCGGCTATGGTCATGGTGATGTGGTCCACGGCATGGACGAGCGCTGGACGAAGGGCAAAGGCCCCTGGATCACGGCGCGCGACGGCGATCGCCTGTACGGTCGCGGGACGGCCGACAACAAGGGCCAGCACACGCTCAACATGGCGGCACTTGCCGCCGTCATGGCCGAACGCGGCGGCTCGCTTGGCTTCAATGCCAAGTTCATCATCGAGACTGGCGAGGAAGCGGGGTCGAAGGGCCTCAAGGAGCTCGTCCGCGCCAACAAGGCGGATTTCGCCGCCGACGTTCTGATCGCCTCGGACGGCCCGCGCGTGAAGCAGGACCGGCCGACGATATCGCTCGGCTGCCGCGGCGCGCTGAACTTCGATCTGGTCGTCGACCTGCGCGAAGGCGGGCATCACTCGGGCAACTGGGGGGGCCTGATCGCCAATCCCGGCTTCATTCTTGCGCACGCACTTGCTTCCATCGTGGGACCGAAGGGCGAGCTGCTGGTCGACGCGCTCAAGGCACCGCCGATGTCGCGCGCGGTGAAGGATGTGCTGGCCGATGTCGAGATCGACGGCGGCGACAAGGGGCCCGAGGTCGACGAATGGTGGGGCGAGCCGGAATTGCGCCCTGCCGAGCGTGTGTACGCGGCCAATACGTTCAATATCCTGGCCTTCACGACGGGAACGCCCGAACGGCCCGTGAATGCGATCCCGCCCAAGGCGGTCGCCAACTGCCAGCTCCGCTTCGTGGCTGGCACAAACATCGACCAGATCATCCCGGCCGTGCAATCTCATCTCGCAGCAAAGGGACATACGCTGGTGACAGTCGTGCCGCCCCCTGCGGCGAACGACGGCGGCTTCTCGGCGACGCGCACCGAACCGGATCATCCGTGGGCCGCGTTTGCGACCAGCTCGGCACAGCGCTCGACGAACGTGAAGCCCGCCATCATTCCGTCCACGGGCGGCTCCATTTGCAACGACATCTTCACCGATGATCTCGGAATGCCGACGATCTGGATCCCGCACTCCTATGCCTCGTGCTCGCAGCACGCGCCGGACGAACACATCCTCATGCCGCTCTCGCGGAGCGCCATCCAGCTCATGGCGGGCCTCTACTGGGATATCGGCGAGGGCAAGAGTGTGCCCAAGACCAATTGAGCCAACCATCATGATCCGTGCCGCACTCGCCGCTGTCATGGCCGCACATCTCGTCGCCATGCCTCTCGACCACGCCCGGGCGCAGACCGCGTGCTCGAGCCCTGCCATAACGCTTTCTCCCGCGGAGCAATGGGATGCCAAGAGCGGCGGGCATCCGCTCGTCGGCACCGTGCTGAAGGGCGCGGAAACGCTCGCCGCCGGCGCGGGCGAAGCCTGTGCGGCCGCGCCCATAGAGCAACTGCGCCGGGCTCTGAAAGCGCATCTCGAAGCTGGCGGTATCGTTCTTCTTGGCGAGATGCACGACAATGGCGCGCAGCACGCGCTCCGTGCCGCCTTGCTCAAATCGATTGTCACCGAGCTCGTCGCAGCCAAAAAGACACCACCGGCACTCGTCTTCGAGCATCTGCGCACCGATCAGGCGGCGGCCCTCGAGACGCGCCCCGAGCCGACTGCAGCAGGCGCACGCGATCTGATGGAGCGACTGGATTGGAAGAACAGCGGCTGGCCGGCAGCCGAGTTGTTCATGCCCATCTTCGAAGTTGCGGTTGCGCAGGCCCTGCCCGTGCTGCCGGGGCATCCTGCACGCGCTGAAGTGCGCGACGTCGCGCGGCGCGGGCTTGAAGCCCTTTCCGCCGATATGGTCTCTCGCCTCGGCCTCGACGTACCGCTGCCAGAGGCGCTCCAGAACGCACTGCTCGACGAGCTCGAAGCCTCGCACTGCGGGCTCATGCCGCGCACCGCCTTCGGTAACATGGCCCTCGCCCAACGCTATCGCGATGCGCACATGGCTGCGGCCTTGGCGGATGCAGTAGAGAAGTACGGCTCGGCTATCCTATTTGCCGGCAACGGCCATGTGCGGTCGGATCGCGGCGTGCCCTGGGACTTGGCGCGCATAGGTCCGGAACGCAAAGTGCTGAGCGTGATGCTGATCGAAGTCCGCGACGGACGCACAGACGCCACCACGTACGTAGACCGCGATCCTCAGGGCAAAGCCGCAGCCGACTTCGTCGTGCTGACGCCGCGCGCCGATCGCCCTGATCCATGCGAAGCCATACGCGCGCGCTTCAAGAAGAAGTAACAGGACGGCGCGAGGACTGGCGGTTCAGGCGAGCCAGCGCTTGCGGCGCTTGTAGTGCTTCACATCGCGGAAGGAAGCGCGCTCGCCTCCCGCAACGCCGAGATAGAACTCGGCGACATCCGCGTTCTCACGGAGCGCCTTGGCCTCACCATCCAGAACCACGCGGCCCGTCTCCAGGATATAGCCGTAGTTGGCGTACTTCAGCGCCATGTTGGTGTTCTGCTCGGCGAGCAGCACCGAGACACCCTGCTCCTGGTTGATGCGCTTGGTGATCTCGAAGATCTGCTCGACGAGCTGCGGCGCGAGGCCCATGGAGGGCTCATCCAGCAGCATCATGCGCGGCCGGCTCATGAGCGCGCGACCGATCGCCGTCATCTGCTGCTCGCCGCCGGAGATATAGCCGGCGAGACTCTGGCGGCGCTCCTTGAGGCGCGGGAAATAGCCGTAGATCATTTCAAGGTCCTGACGCACGGCGGCGCCGCCATCGCGTCGCGTGTAGGCGCCGGTCAGGAGATTTTCCTCGACGGTCAGATGGCCGAAGCAGTGACGCCCTTCCATGACGTGGATGAGGCCGCGGCGGACCATCGCATTCGGCGTCAGGCCGTCGACACGCTCGCCCTGGAACTCGATGGCCCCCTTGGTGACCTCGCCGCGCTCGGACTGCAGCAGATTCGAGATGGCCTTGAGTGTCGTCGACTTGCCGGCCCCGTTGGCCCCGAGCAGCGCGACGATGCCCCCCGTGGGCACCTCGAGCGACACGCCTTTGAGCACGAGAATGACGTGGTCGTAGATGACCTCGATGTTCTTGATGCTCAGGATCGCAGGCGCGGTTGCGGTTGCGGCGCTTGGCGCAGTGGCGGCTTGGGCGGTCACGCGGCTTGCTCCTCTGGTCGTTGTGCATGAGGCGACGGCGCCGCCTCATGCTCTCTTCTGTGGTTCGACGAATCCGCCGATCAGCTTTCCTTGGCGCAGTCGCGCGGCGTGATCTTCTTCTCCGCCGCGTACTTCGCCGAGTACTCGGCGACCATCGGGTCGAGGATCTTGCGGTCGGCAGTGTAGAAGTCCGAGATGATCTTCCACTCCTTGCCGTCCCACTGATGGACGCGCGCCTGGTCCGCGCCCTGATGATCCTCGCAGGAGAACTTCATCGGCGCGAGCATGCCGTCGAAGCCGAGTTCCTTAATGCGATCGGCCGTCAGATTGAGATTTTCGAAGCCCCAGCGGATCTGCTCGCCGGTCAGCGGCTTCTTGCCGAACTTGGCCTGTGCCGTACGAATGGCCTCGGTGCCGATGAGGGAGTCGATCAGGCCGCGATTGTAGAGAACCTGACCGTTAGTGTCCTTGCCCACGCCCTGGCCCTTGGCATAGACGTGCTTCTCGATATCACCATGGACGGCGAACTTGCCGGCGGGGTGCTGCAGCAGGAGCGCCTTGTAGCCCTTAGCCTGATCGCCGGCCGGGATCACGTCCGGCTCGGCACCCGACCACCACACGCCGATGATCTTGTCACGCGGATAGGCGACGGCTGCGGCCTCCTTGATCGAGGTCGAGTTCATCACACCCCAGCCCCAGAGCAGCACGTAGTCGGGACGATCCTGGCGGATGGCGAGCCACTGCGACTTCTGCTCGACGCCCGGATGCGTGACGGGGATCGCCTTGAACGTGAAGCCGTTGAGCTTCGCGCGCGCCTCGAGCGCCGGGATTGGCTCCTTGCCGTACGGGCTGTCGTGATAGACGAGGCTGATCTTCTTGCCCTTGAGCTTGTCGATGCCGCCGAGTTCCTTGGCAACGTGCTGGATGGCAATATCTGCCGCCGTCCAATAGCTGCCGACCGCGATGAAGTTCCAGGGGAACACCGCGCCATTGCGGCTCTCCGAGCGGCCATAGCCCGTCGTGAGCAGCGGGATCTTGTCGCCCGGCACCTTCTCGGTGAGGGCAAACGTGATGCCCGTCGAGAGCGGTGAGAAGTACGCCGCCCCCGTCGGTCCCTTGCCCTTCAGGCGCTCGTAGCATTCGACGCCCTTAGCGGTGTCGTACGCCGTCTCGCACTCTTCGTACGAGATCTTCACGCCGTTCACGCCGCCCTTGGCGTTGACCAGCTTCAGGTAGTCCTGCTTGCCGTCGGCCCATGGGATGCCCAGCGGGGCGAACTGGCCGGTGCGGTACACCAGCAGCGGCACGAACTGTTCCTGCGCCTGCGCCATCGGCGCGAACGCACCCGCGAAGGCCGCGGTAGCCAGGGCAATGCACTTGAGTTTCATGGTTTGTCTCCTAGGGTTTCGACGGGTGAGTGATGACAGGGAAAGAAAGGATTCAACGTGACGAGCGAGGGGGCGGGCGTCAGGGTTAGTGCGGTGTTCAGTGCGGGAAAGGCCACATGCGCAGCTTCTGGCGCGCGGTGGACCACAGCCGCGCCAGACCGTGCGGCTCGACGATCAGGAAGAACACGATCAGCGCACCGAAGATCATGTGCTCCAGGTAGGTGGCCGTCGCCGTGGACAGTGGCAGGCCCAGCCAGTGCGGCACGTAGTTCAGCAGCAGCGGCAGCAGCACGAAGAAGGCGGCACCAAAGATGCTGCCGACGATGGAGCCCAGGCCGCCGATGATGATCA
>JAEZRM010000110.1 GCA_023412805.1 Pseudomonadota bacterium
GGCCCCCGGCGCCGCCCCCCACTTCTCGGAATTTTGAGCGGCTGAGCGATTGTGTCTGGACTTATCATGCGATACCAGCGCGACCGACACAATCGGCGAGCCATGCGGAGAGCGCAGGCTGTGCCGCGCGGACATCGATGAGGGTGGCAGTGCGACCGACACGCCGGCGTCTGATCAAGATGCTTTCCGCAACCGGATTGCTTGGAACCGCTGGATATGCGGGCTTCGGCCCCCGGCGCGCCAACGCCTATTACCAGGGCCCGGTCAGCGATCATTTCGACGGAACATTCTTCCATAATCCTGGCGGCGCGCAGCCCGGTGGACCGCATCGCATCCTCCAGATCTACCTCATGGAGAAGTGGAAGAAATGGCCGGCGAAGGTCGAAAGCCCATTTCTGGATATGCCACCCGCCGAGGTCACAGGACAACGCGCGCGCATCGCCTTCGTCGGCCACGCGAGCTGGCTGATCCAGGCAGGCGGCCTCAACATCCTCGTCGATCCGCAATGGTCCGATCGCGCGAGCCCTTTCGCAAGCTTCGGCCCGACACGCTGCTGCGCGCCGGGCATACGCTTCGAGGATCTCCCGACGATCCACGCGATCCTGGTCACGCACAATCATTATGACCATCTCGACCTGGCGACACTCGCGCGGTTGTGGGCGCGCGACCGGCCACGGATCGTCACGCCGCTCGGCAACGACGTCATCATGCGCGAGAGCATTCCCGACCTCACGGCGACCACCGTGGACTGGGGTGAGCGAACCGAGCTCGACAATGGCATCGTCGTGCATACCGAACCGACACATCACTGGTCAGCGCGCGGCACGCGCGACAGGCGGCACGCACTCTGGGCGAGCTTCGTTATCGAAACGCCGGCAGGCCGCATCTATGCCGTCGGCGACAGCGGGCTTGGCGATGGTGGCACGTTCCGGCACGTGGGCACGCGCCATCCCGGCATTCGGCTCGCATTGCTGCCGATCGGCGCCTATGAACCGCGCTGGTTCATGAAGCATCAGCACATGAATCCCGAAGACGCCGTGGAAGCGTTCCAGATGTGCGGTGCTGAGATGGCACTCGGCCATCACTGGGGCACCTTCCAGCTCACGACGGAAGCGCGAGACGCGCCGCCCCTGGCGCTCGCTGAGGCGCTAACTCGGAAAGACATCGCTGCGGACCGTTTCCGCGCAGTCCAGCCGGGCGAAGTCGTCGAAATCTGAGGATCACCGCATCCGGCGCATCGCCGCAGTGCGCCACGAAGCCTCGCGAAGGCCCCCCTGGTGGGCTAACGTGCGGCCAGCCATACCGGGAGGATACGCGAAACATGAAAATCCGAGGTGCCGTCCTGTACGAGCAAGGCCTGCCGCGCCCTTATGCCAAAAGCCAGCCGCTCAGGATCGAGACACTCGATCTCGAAGGGCCGCGCACCGGGGAAGTGCTCGTCCAGGTGAAGGCCGCGGGACTTTGCCACTCCGATCTCTCGACCATCGAAGGCGTCCGGCCGCGCCCATTGCCCATGGTCGTGGGACACGAGGGCGCAGGCGTTGTCGCGGAAGTCGGCGCCGGCGTAACGGATATCCAGCCGGGCGATTCGGTCGTTTTCATCTTTGCGCCGAGCTGCGGCACTTGCCGCCAGTGCATCTCGCAACGACCGTTTCTGTGCACGACCTTCAATGCAGCGAGGCAGAAGGGCGATCTTGCGACCGGCGGAAGGCGGCTCAGCCTCAATGGCCAATCGATCGCGCACAACTCCGGGCTCTCGTGCTTCGCCGAGTACGCTGTCGTACCGCGCAACTCCGTGCAGAAGATCCCGGCGGACGTGCCGATGCATGATGCGGCGCTGTTCGGTTGCGCCGTCGTGACCGGCGTTGGCGCGGCCGTGAATACGGCCAACGTGAAACCCGGCGAGACCGTCGCTGTCGTCGGCCTCGGCGGTGTCGGCCTATCCTGCCTGCTCGGCGCGATCGTCGCGGGCGCCGGGCGCATTCTCGCGATCGACGTTTCGGATGAGAAGCTCGCGCTCGCGCGTCAGCTCGGCGCCACGGACACGTTCAACGCCAAGGATGCCGATTGCGTCGATCGCATCATCGCGGCGACAGATGGCGGCGTGGACTCGTCCTTCGAGATGGCCGGAAGCATCAAGGCCATGGAGCTTGCCTACAAGATCACCGTGCGCGGCGGACAGACGGTATCCGCCGGCCTTTCACCCGCGACTGCGCAATTCCCGGTCAGCCACTATCAGATGGTCCAGGACGGCCGCACGGTGAAGGGAAGCTACATGGGCGGTTGCGTCATCGCGCGCGATGTCCCGCGCTACATAAACCTCTACAAGGACCGCAAGCTCCCCGTGGACCGGCTCCGCAGCGCGCTCATCAAACTCGACGAGGTCAACGAGGGCTTCGACCGGCTCGCAGACGCTGCTGTCGTGCGGCAGATGATCGTTTTCGACTGACGGACAACCATGCGCGCACGCACACGAAAACTCCTCGGGACGGTGCTTCTGCTCGTCGTCCTGCTTATCTATTCGCTGGTGGTTATGCTGGCGGCTGCATCCGTGCTGCCGGGAGCAGGTAAGCTCGTCGAGCTGATCTTCTACGCCATTGCCGGCATCGCGTGGATATTCCCAGCCGGCGTTCTCATCAAATGGATGTACGCATCGCCGCCCGAAGCGCAGTGAAAGCCGGCCGATCGCGCGAAGGTGTCAATCTTCGCGCCAATGCGCCGCGATCCAGGGCGTCGGTCGCACGAATTTGTAGGCCTTCTCATACCAGCGCTTCGTGGGCCAGGCGCCGTCGCGCGCTTCATCCGGATCGGGCTTGCCTGTGAAGCAGACGACCTTGGTCTCCGCCGGCAGCCTCGTCGTCAGAAGGAAATTGAGCGGCCACCGCGGCATGAGCGTGTGCTTGAAGCTGACACACCATGGCGCCGGCCAGAACTCGATGCTCTTAATCGTACGCGATATGTACGTCTGGCTGTTGGGAAAGCGTTCCGTGACGCCCGTGGGATCGGCTGCCAGCGTCTCGAAGAGATAAGCGTGCGATCCGACGCGGAAGCGATAGACGGACGTATTGCCGATCTTCGATCCCATCTGCGTCCAATTCTCGATGACGCAGAAGGTCGCCTCGGGCTTGTAGTCGAAGAACTCGTCGATCGAACCAGTCACGACGACATCGAGGTCGAGGAACAGCACGTCCCCGGAAATGCCTTCGAGCTGTTCTTGCCAGAGCGAAATCTTGCGCCAAGGATAGTTGGCCTTGCGCGAAGGAATCGGCACCGTCGGCATCGGGTAGGTATCGACATCGGGGTGGATACCGGTCGCGTCATCGGTGTAGCAAACGAGCCGCGTATCTCGTTTCGTATTCCGTCGGATCATCGACCACAGACAGTTCACATACGCCGAGGGATACCGAGTGCCCCACTTCGCACAAATGACTGTCTGCGCCATCGCTCTCGAGCACTCCTGCAGCGACTGACTTTCTTGGCCGGTCGGCGCGCGACAATTGACATGAACACCCCGCCGGAACAAGCCGTCTGTTCACGACAATACTGTCGCACAGGGACTAACGAGCAAAGTGCGCGACTATTCCCTCAGGCTGAGGACGCGGACGGGCGGCGCAGGCCCGACCACCGGGTCGGGCTGTCCAGAGCAAAAGGCGCACCGGAAAGCAGCACTTTCACATAGTGCGGCTTCTGGAGATCGCCGCTGAGGGCTATGCGCGGAAGCGCATCCATTGCCGAAGCATGATGCGGCTTCAGAAGGCCGCTTTGCGATGTCACCGCTGTCGCGAGACCAGCCTCGCGGGCAAGCTCGAAATCCCTCAGGCCGACGCCGCCGTCCGGGAAGCTGAAGTGACGGCATGGACGTCCGGTCTCGCGCTCGACGCGCGCGCAGCTCTCGGCGATTTCGGCACGTGCCTCCGCATAGGAAAGCGGTCCTAAGGGCACATGGCGGCGCGTATGCGCGCCAATGGTGACGAGCGGATCTTGCGCGAGTTCGCGAACCTCCGCCCAGTTCATGGCCAGCTCGCCACAGAGCCCGCTGACATCGATCTCGTGACGGCGGCAAAGATCAGCAACGATCTCACGGGCATCGGGCTCGGACTGCCGCCTGAGCCAGCGGTGGATAGCTGTAAAAGCACGCGTTTTCGCAGCGGGACGCTTGCACGAGAAATGCTGGAGCGTGCCCTCGATTTTCAGCTCGAGGCCGTCGACGTTCCGTATGAGTTTCTCGAGCGCGCGCCACCAGATACTCCCATGTCCGTCCGCGAAATCACTCGCAATGTAAACCGCAAAAGGCCGCTGATGCCGCTGGAACACCGGACAGGCGTTCTCGAGAACATCGCGATAGCCATCGTCGAACGTGAAGCAGACGAAGGGGCGGCCGAGCTCGCCCTCGGCGAGGCGCGTGCGTGCATCGTCGAGCGAGATCACATCGTAACCGCGCTCAATGACGAGCCGGATGGTACGGTCGAGGAACTCCGGCGCAACTTCGAGGTGCCGGTTCGGCGCAAAGGCCATGGGCGTCGCCGGGCACACATGATGAAGCGCGAAGATCGCACCTGTTCCGCGGCTCAGACCTGCGGCCAGACTGTCGATGCCGGCATAGTGCAGGGCGGAAAGCGACGCCTTCTGAATTCTGGAACCACGCCCGCCCATCGCACACGCCTCCGCGTACAGAAACCGGAGCCATGCTGGGTAGGTGGCCGTGCGATGTAAAGCGCGCCGCCGACGCTATCCCCCGGTGAATCGCATTAAGGATGCACCGCCTCAACCGAGATGGCGGCCTGTCCACGTGGCGTCAGCGCGGGCGAGGAAATCGACGATGGCCTGGATGCTCGGCTCGTCGCGCAGCAATGGCGCGTGTCCTTGCCCAGGGACCGTAAGCAGCGTCATGTCCGGATGCTCGCGCTGCATACGCTCGGTCGTCGCGGCGCTCAAGATATCGGAGAGCTCACCGCGGAGCGTCAGCACCGGCACACGCGCGAGGGCCTTGAACTGCGGCCAGAGCTCGGGCAACGGCCCATCCAGGATCGAGGCTGTCCGATTGAGCTCCTGGTCATAGCCGGGCGCCGGTCGGCCACCCTCGTCGTTGTACTGCTGGCGCGCGATGTCCTCCCACATGTCGCTCGGCACGGCAGGAAAGTGACGCTGCGCCATGGAGCGAACGAGTTCACCGGCTTCGGCCCACGTCACCGGCAATGGGATGCGCCCGACGTAGCTGACGATCCTAAGCAGCCCTTCGCGCTCGATGAGCGGGCCGATGTCGTTGAGAACTACGGCGCCCATATTGCCGGGGCGTACCGCCGCCATGATCATGGCCAGGATGCCGCCGCGCGAGGTGCCGACGATCGCCGTATCGCTCAGTCCCTCGATGGTCATGAAATCGAGCGTATCCAGCAGCTCGTTCATGACCTGATAGTTCTGCCAGTCCGGATCGTAGGCTGAGCGCCCACGCCCGCGATAGTCGATGGCATAGACGTGGCGGGACGTCGGGAGATCCGGACTCGAGAGAACGCTGGCGAGGTAGTGGAAATCGCGGCTGTTGCGCGTGAGCCCAGCGAGGCAGAGCACCGGGCGGCGCGTAGAGCCGGGCGCAGGATAGTGGCGCGCGTAGAGCCTGAGCCCGTCGCGCGCCGTGTAGAAGATGTCACGCCAGTTCTGGCGATCGGGAACGGAAGGCAGCGTCGCCGCTGTCCAACCCGCGTCGGAGGTCGAGAGAAGAGGACGGGTCGACGATGGCATCAAGCCACCTTCCTCCTTATCGCAGCTAGCCGATCAGCCGCTCCATCTCGGTGACGATGGCCTTGCCCATCTCGGTCGTGCCGACGCTTCGCATGTTCGGCTGCATGATGTCGGCCGTACGGTAGCCCTGGGCGAGCGTATTGGCGATCGCCTTGTCGAGCAGGTCCGCCTCCTTGACCATATTGCACGAGTAACGCATCGCCATGCCGAACGATGCCAGCTGCGCGATCGGATTGGCAATGCCCTTGCCGGCAATATCCGGTGCCGAACCGTGGATCGGCTCATAGAGGGCCTTGGGAATGCCGGTCTTGGGATCGGGCGCGCCGAGCGATGCCGAGGGCAGCATTCCAAGCGATCCAGCCAGCATCGCCGCCTCGTCCGAGAGCATATCGCCGAAGAGGTTGTCGCAAACGATCACGTCGAACTGCTTCGGATTGCGCACGAGCTGCATGGCGCAAGCATCGGCGAGAATGTGTTGCAGCTCGACGTCCTTGGCTTCGGCCTGATGCACAGCCGTCACGACCTGGTTCCACAGCACGCCCGTCTTCATGACGTTGCGCTTCTCGGCGGAGTGCACCTTGTTGCTGCGCTTGCGCGCGAGATCGAAGGCCACGCGGGCAATACGCTCGATCTCGTACGTCTGGTACACGGTTGTATCGACGGCACGCTTCTGGCCGTTCTCGAGCGTCACGATCTCCTTCGGCTCGCCGAAATACGTGCCGCCCGTCAGCTCGCGCAGAATGAGAATATCGAGACCTTCGACAAGCTCGCGCTTGAGGCTCGATGCCTCGGCGAGCGCCGGATAGCAAATAGCCGGGCGCAGGTTCGCGAAAAGGTCGAGCTCCTTGCGAAGACGCAGCAGGCCGGCCTCGGGACGGATCTCATAGGCGACCTTGTCCCACTTAGGACCGCCGACCGAGCCGAAGATGATGGCATCGGCGGCCTTGGCCTTGGCGAGGACTTCCTCGGTCAGCGGGGTGCCGTGTTCATCGATGGAGCAGCCACCGCAGAGCGCCTGCTCGACACGGAACTCGGCCTTGGACTTCTTGGCGAGGAAGGAGATGAAGCGGTCGACCTCGGCCATGACCTCGGGGCCAATACCGTCGCCGGGCAGGAGGAGCAGATTGTGCGTCGCCATGGGGAACCGCCCTTGCTTTTCTTGATGCTGAAAGGATCGGCGCTAGTGCTAGACCGGCCAGCCACATCATGCAAGGCGGCGACGGGATGGCTGCCCCCCGGCAGCAGGCGTCACCCCTTCGGCGGCGGATCCTCGACCGGGTCGAGAAGGCGGTGCATGTGCACGATGAAATAGCGCATCTGAGCATTGTCGACCGTCTTCTGAGCGGCCGCCTTCCAGGCTTTGTAGGCTTCGGCGTAGTTCGGGTAGATGCCGACGATGTCGAGCTTATCGAGGTCGACAAACTCGTGCTTGCCGAGATCGGACAACTCGCCGCCGAAGACGAGGTGAAGAAGCTGGCGGGAGTTCGCGGCGTCGGTCATGGCTGGCACCTCGGAGCTGGCTGTCGGACGGTCTTAGTCGGTACACATGACAGGAAATGTCGCCAAGCCCGATTTTGGGGCTAGCGCCCACGTCCTCGGCTCATTCACCCAGCACGCACAGCCATATCCGCGACCAAGCCGGCAAAAACGAGCCAGCCGAGATCACGGTTCGACTTGAAGCGCTTGAGGCAGTTGGCCGGATTGGAAATGTCGAGTGTGGCCACCTGCCAGGCCATGTGGGCTGCCGCCGCCGCCAGAGCCATCATGCCGATGGACCCGACACCGCTGAGCCAAGCCGCGAGCAGCCACATAAGGATGGCGAACGCATAAAGACCACTGACCCAGGACTTCGTCCGATCGCCGAAGCGGAGCGCCGTCGATCCGAGGCCGAGCGTGAGATCGTCCTCCTTGTCCTGGTGCGCGTAGAGGGTGTCGTAGCCGATGGTCCAGGCGACGGAGCCGAGATAGAGCACGATCGCAGGCCATTCGAGTTCGCCGCGCGCCGCCGTCCAGCCGACCAACGCGCCCCACTTGAAGGTCAACCCGAGCACAAGCTGCGGCCAGTTCGTGATGCGCTTCATGAACGGATAAATGGCCACGAGCAGCAGCGACGAAGCGCCGAGGACGACCGTATACCAATTGAACTGCAGCAGGACCACGAGTCCGATCAGGCATTGCAGAAGCATAAACGCTACCGCCGCCTTCACACTCACTTCGCCGGAGGGAATCGGGCGGCCGCGCGTGCGCGCAACACCGGCATCGATGTCGCGATCGACGATGTCGTTATAGGTGCAGCCGGCCCCGCGCATGACGAAGGCGCCGATCAGGAACAGAAACGCGAACCAGATCGAGGGATACGCCGCGCCATTGGCTTGCTCGGCGAGGGCCAACGCCCACCAGCACGGAAAGAGCAGGAGCCATCCGCCGATCGGCCGATCGAAGCGGGCGAGGCGCGCGTAGGGACGAAACCATGCAGGGGCGTAACGGTGCACCCAGTTGTCGGGCGGCGCGTCGGGAACGGTCGGGGCATTCACGGTATTCGGCTGCATGACGGGCATCTTATGCGATTTCGCCGTCGGTGGCGCGGTGCCTTTCGCCGCGTTCAGGTGCCGCGCGGCTTGGCGCGACTGGTCGGCATGGCGCCGCGCGGATACTCCGGCCAGGGGTGCCGGGGGTAGCGGCCACGCATCTCTGCGCGCACGTCGGCCCACGAGCCAGCCCAGAAGCCCGGCAGGTCGCGCGTGATCTGGATAGGACGATGCGCGGGCGACAGCAGATGGAGTGTCAAGGGTAGCCGGCCGTTCGCGATTGCGGGGTGGGTCGCGAGCCCGAACAACTCCTGCACGCGGATCGCCAGAATGGGCGCGCCTTCGCCCTCGTAGTCGATGGCGTGGCGATTGCCGGTCGGTGCGGTGAAGTGTGTCGGCGCCAGTTCGTCGAGACGCTGGCGTTCATTCCACGTCACGAGCACATCGAGCGCCGTCCCGAGAGTATCCGCACTGATAAGCGCGAGCGAGGTCGCATCTCCGAGAAATGGCGCGAGCCAGCTTTCAGCAGTCGCCGCGAGGGCGCTATCAGTAAGGTCGGGCCAGTCTCCGGGCGTTCCCGCCGCACGAACGAATGCCACACGTGCGCGCAACTGCTGCTGCGCACGACTCCAAGGCAGGCGCTCGATCCCGAGCTTCGCGATGCCACGTGCGAGCAGCGCCGCGACTTCTGGACTGGGCTTCGTCGGACGTGGCTCCGAGCGGAGCGTGATCGCGCCGAGCCGCTCCATGCGACGCGTGCGGACAGCAGCGCTCGATGTCTCGAATTCGACGCTCTCGGTCGCATCGATGCGATCGCCCGCGATTGCACGCACGTCCGCTTCGTCGATCGCCGCAGCGAGCAGGATGCGGGCGCGCGCTGCGCTGCCCGAAAGCTCCGCCACGACGAGAAATGCTGCGAGCGCCAGCGGATCGGCTATGTCGATCGCTGGAGCGCGACCATTCGCGAGCAGGAACTGCCCGTGCCCGCCGCGCGCCATGGCAATGCGGTCGGGATAAGCGAGCGCGAGCAGGGCTGCAGTGGATGAGGCGTGGCGGATCGACGTGCGGCCGCCCCCTTCAGCCTCCTTGGCCCAATTGCGTGCGAGCGCACGCATACTGTCCGCACGTTTTCCACGATCGCGCGCGAATGCAGAGAGCCGCTGGTCGAGGTCAGCCGAGTTGCCCCCGATGCCGCGCTCGACGAGGACGGCAGCAATCTCGGCGGCGCGTTGTGCCTCGCCCAACTCGGCGGCACTTACGATCATGCGTGCGAGCCGCGGCGGCAGCGGCAGACGGCGCAACCGGTGGCCCGTGTCCGTCAGCTTGCCGTCTCCATCAAGTGCGCCGATCGTCACGAGTTCTTCGCGCGCCGCCGCGAGCGCCCCTGAGGGCGGCGGATCGAGCCAGGATAGCGAGAGCGGATCGGTGACGCCCCAAGCCGCGCAATCGAGAAGAAGGCCCGAAAGATCGGCGGCGCGTATTTCCGGCGCGCGGAACGGCAGGAGCCCGGCGGTCTGCGGCTCGTCCCATAGGCGCAGACAGATACCCGGCTCAGTACGGCCCGCGCGGCCGCGCCGCTGATCGGCGGAGGCGCGCGACACACGCTGTGTTTCGAGACGCGTGATGCCGACATCCGGCTCATAGCGCGGCACGCGTTCGAGGCCGCTGTCAATCACGACGCGCACACCATCGATTGTGATGGACGTCTCCGCGATCGACGTAGCGAGGACGACCTTGCGTCGTCCGGGTGGTGCCGGCTCGATGGCGCGCGCCTGCGTGCGACTGTCGAGAGCGCCGAAAAGCTGAACCAGATCGGTATCCAGCGGAAGCGCGTTCGCATCGAGCTGCTCGGCCGTGCGCGCGATCTCGCCTTGCCCGGGCAGGAATACGAGGATGGAGCCGGCTTCGTTGGCAAGCGCGCGCCGAACCGCCTCCGCGAGGCGATCCTCGATGCGCATGCCCGCACCCTGGCCGAGATAGCGCGTCTCGACGGGAAAAGCACGCCCTTCGCTGGTGATGACGGGTACACCGGGCCCAAGCAGATTGGCCACACGCGCGCCGTCGAGCGTCGCGGACATGATGAGAATACGCAGATCCTCGCGCAGACCTGCGCGCGCATCGAGCGCCAGCGCCAGACCGAGATCGGCATCGAGCGAACGCTCGTGAAACTCGTCGAACAGGATTGCGCCGACGCCTGCAAGTTCCGGATCGGCAAGGATGAGGCGCGTGAAGACGCCTTCGGTGACGACTTCGATCCGCGTGCGTGGGCCGACGCGCGTATCGAGGCGCGCCCGCAACCCGACGCGGTCGCCAACCTTCTCACCAAGGAGCGTGGACATGCGCTCGGCCGCCGCTCGTGCTGCAAGCCGGCGCGGCTCCAACACGAGGATCTTGCGATCCGCGAGCCACGGCGCGCCGAGCAGTGCGAGTGGCACGCGTGTCGTCTTGCCTGCGCCTGGTGGGGCGACAAGCACGGCGGAAGTACCACCGGAGAGGGCTGCCGAGATCTCCGGCAGAACGTCCTCGATCGGAAGATCAGTCACGCGCGGCATTGGTTCGTTCGCCGAATGCGAACCTCACTCGGCAGGCGCCGGAGACGCAGTTACGTGCCCGCGACGCCGCGCGCGCCGGCCGCGACGCCACTCCGTAAGCCTGCGGATGACGATATAGAAGACCGGCGTGAAGATGAGACCGAAGAGCGTAACGCCAATCATGCCCCAGAACACGGCAATACCCAGCGCCTGACGCATTTCATAGCCCGCGCCGGTCGCCAGATAGAGCGGCACGACGCCTAGCGTGAACGCGAGCGAGGTCATGACGATGGGCCGCAAGCGCATACGGCACGCCTCGACCGTGGCCGTGACGATGTCCTTGCCCGCTTCCTCCTGCTGCCGCGCAAATTCGACGATGAGAATGGCGTTCTTCGACGCGAGGCCGATCAACACCACGAAGGATATCTGCGTCAGGATGTTGATGTCCTTCCCTTCCCACCAGACACCGAACGTTGCCGCGAGCAGGCACATGGGCACAATCAGGATGATCGAGAAGGGCAGCGCCCAGCTCTCGTACTGCGCCGAAAGCGCAAGGAACACGAACAGCACGGATAGCGCGAAGATAAAGTAGCCCGTACGGCCCGCCCTCTTCTCCTGGAAGGAAAGGTCTGTCCACTCGAATGTAACGCCGGGCGGCAGGGTATCGGCGGCAATGCGCTGCATGATATCGAGCGCCTGACCGGAAGAGATGCCCGTGGCAGCCGAGCCGTTGACCTCGACGGTCGGGAAGAGATTGTAGCGCGGCACGCGCTCCGGTCCCGAGATCTCGCGGAAGGTGACGAGCGAGCCGAGCGGCACCATCTGGCCGTCGGCATTACGCACGCGAATGCGAGAGACGTTCTCGGGATTGGCGCGGAAACTCGCGTCCGCCTGCACGACAAGCCGGTACGATCGCCCGAACATATTGAAGTCGTTGACGTAGGCCGAGCCCATGTAGACGCGCAGCGCCTCGAATATGCTGCCGACAGGCACACGCAGCATCTGGGCCTTGACGCGATCAACATCGACGAACACCTGCGGCGTCGAGATCTGGAAAGTCGTGAAGATGTTCGTGATGCGCGGATCCTTGCGCGCGGCTTCGATGAGATCCTGTGAGGCCTTGTAAAGCGCGGCGGAACCGAGCGCCTGGCGATCCTGTAGGCGCATGGAGAAACCGCTCGCGTTACCCATGCCGCGAACTGCGGGCGGGACGAAGACGAGCACCTGCGCATCCTTGATCTCGCCAAGACGCTTGCGAATCTCGGAGGTCATGGACTCGATAGTCAATCCGAGGCGATCGCGCTCGTCATGATCCTCCAGTACGCTGAAAAGTGCGGCGGCATTCGACGAGTTCGTGAACGTTGCGCCGGAACGGCCGACGAAGCCGGATGTGTGCTTGAAGCCGGGCGTCGAGAGGATGATCTCGTTGGCCTGCTGGAACACCTCGTTGGAGCGCTCCACCGAAGCCCCTGGCGGCAATGTCATCGAAATGGTGATGATGCCGCGGTCGGTCGCAGGAATGAAGCCAGTGGGCGTCACCATGACGAGCATGACCGCACCGGCCATGAGGCCCGCGTAGATGATCAGCATGATGGGCGAAGCCCACGCGAGACCACGCACATATCGGGCGTAGCCGCGCTCCAGCGCGCCGAAGCCGCGATTGAACAGACGGAAACCCGCGTGCACCGGCCACATGATCGTCTCGACCAACGACTTGCGGCGGTGCTCGGCGGCGTCGTGATCCTCGTGCGGCTTGAAGAGGCGAGCGCACAGGGCCGGAGAAAGCGTCAGAGAAACAAAGACTGAGATGATCGTCGCGGTAGCGATCGTAACGGCGAACTGCCGGAAGAAGGCCCCCGTGATGCCACCGATAAAGGCCGAAGGGACGAACACCGCGACGAGCACGAGCAAGATCGCGATCAGCGCCGCGCCCACTTCGTCCATGGTGGCGCGCGCGGCCTCCATGGGTGAGAGCCCCTCCCTTAATCGCCGCTCGACGTTCTCGACGACGACGATGGCGTCGTCGACAACGATGCCAACGCAAAGAACGAGGCCGAACAGCGTCAGCGAATTGATCGAGTAACCGAGTGCCAGCATGATCGCGCACGTACCGATCAGAGAGATCGGAATGGCGAGCAGTGGCACCAGCGTCGCCCGCCACGTCTGCAGGAAGATGATGATCACGAGGACGACGAGCCCGATCGCCTCCAGGATCGTGAGCATCAACGCCTTGATCGAGACCTCGATGAACTCCGTCGGGTTGTAGACGATCTTGTATTCGAGCCCGCGCGGGAAATTCGGCGCGATCTGCGCCATGGTGTCCTTCACGACGCGCGCCGTCTTCAGGGCGTCGCTGCCGGGCGCCTGCGTCACCGCGAGCACGGTCGCGGGCACACTGTCCATGTACCCGTACGTGTTGTACGAAATCGCGCCAAGCTCGACGCGAGCGACGTCGCGGAGCTTGACGGTGCGCCCGTCAGCCCCTGTCTTGATGACGATCTCCTCGAACTCACGGGCTTCGATAAGGCGACCGCGAAGCTGGAGGGACTGCTCGAAGGCGCCCTGGTTCGGCATCGGCGGCTCACCGATCGCGCCGCCCGCGACCTGAACGTTCTGCTGGCGCAAGGCCGCCAGAATTTCCTCGGCCGTCAGGTTGAGGGCGGCAATGCGCTCGGGATCGAGCCAGACGCGCATCGAATACTCACGCGCACCGAAGGCATTGACCTCGCCGACGCCGGGAATGCGGGCGAGCACATCACGGACGTTCAGCAGCGCGTAGTTGGAGATATAGACTTGGTCGTAGGTGAGATCCGGTGACACCATGTGCACGACCAGCAGAAGGTCGGGCGAGTTCTTACGGACCTGCACACCTTGTCGGCGGACCTCCTCGGGCAGGCGGGTTTCTGCGGCCGCGACACGGTTCTGTACAAGCACCTGCGCCTTGTCGATGTCGAAGCCGACCTCGAACGTGACAGTGATCGATAGCGTACCCTGCTGCGTCGACTGTGAGTACATGTAGATCATGCCGTCGACGCCGTTGATCTCCTGCTCGATCACGGCGGCGACAGTATCAGCGACCGTTTGCGCGCCGGCACCGGGATACGTGGCGGCAACCGTGATCGTCGGCGGGGAAATCTCGGGGAACTGCGTGACGGGAAGCGCCAGATAGGCAATGCCGCCGACAATCGTGATGAAGAGCGAAACGACCGCGGCGAAAATCGGCCTGTCGATGAAGAATCTGCTGATGCGCATTCAGTAAGATCTCCAGCTCCGGCCGGGCGGACGCGCGCCCAGTAGGCTCTATCTGGTGGAAACAGCGACTGTTAGCACGCCGTGTGGAGGCGTGCATCCGTCGGTCGACGATATCGCTGCGGATTGTTCAGGCGGGTGGCGCACCATTCACCATGCGAGATGAAGCATCGCGGCGACCGGACGCGGTGCAGGGGGTGCGAGCAGACTGGCCAGCCGAACCGGGTCGATCGCGCCGCCGGTCATGACCTCGTCGCGATGCAGACCGCCGGCGATGAGAAGTGAGTCTACCCCCGCGCCCGCCGCGGCGGCGAGATCCGTACGCACGGCATCGCCAATGGCGAGAACCTGGGACCGATCGAGTGGGCCGCCCGCCAGCTCGGCGGCGCGCGCGAGCCCCGTCCTGTAGGCAACAGGGTGCGGCTTGCCTGCCCAGAAGACCGCGCCGCCACGAGCCTCGTAAAGAGCGGCGATGGCGCCCGCGCACGGCAGTAGGTCAGCCCCGACGTGGACGGCCAGGTCGGGATTGGCACAGACGAACGGCAATCGGCGCGCCAGGGCCTCCTCAAGCAGAGGGAGATAGGCTTCCGGCTGCTCGTGCCGGTCGCGGTTGAGGCCCGTGCAGACGATTGCGTCCGCATCTTCGATCGTTACGTGCGGCCCCGGCAAACCGTCGAAAAAAGCGCTGTCGCGGGGCTCCGGACCAATGCGGTAGAGGCGCTTGTAGCCGGCCTCGGCGATGTGGCTCAGCGCGATATCCCCGGACGTGACGATGGCATCCCAGGTCTCGCGGACGACCGACTTCTCATCCAGAAGGCGGGCGACCGAGGGGCCGGGCCGCGGGGCATTGGAGACGAGCACGACGATCCCACCGGCCTGCCTGAACCGGGGCAGAGCCTCGTTCGCACCGGGATAGGCGGTGATGCCATCGTGGACGACACCCCAGACGTCGCAGAGGAGGACGCGATAGCGGCCGAGAAGCGGGCCAGCGCGTTCGATGATCGGAATGGTCATGTCTGTTGCAGAGATACCAGGCTTATGTTGCGGCTAAACCACGCATCCAGGATGGCGTGGTCGCGAGGCGGTTGCGGGAAATTCATCCTGCGGCCGCCGGGACATACTGACATGCAATTCGCCCACAAGACATGACCGAAACCCACTGTCATTACGTCCTGAAGGGTTGACGCGAGGGGGCGCTCCACGACATTCGCTCCACAGACCACGCGCCGCACTCTACGGCAATGCCGTCGCGCGGGATGGGGGACACCATCGCCCGTCGATCGGGCACAGAACGACGCTGGAGCGTCGGAGCTTCATGGACGCGCTGCTCAGGGACCTTCGCTATCGGCTCGAGTACGCCGCACTGCGGCTGCTCGTCGGCCTCGTGCGGCTGTTGCCCCTCGATACCGCAGCGAACTTCTCGGCCTGGGCGTGGCAGAAGATCGCACCGCGCAATCGCCGCCATAAGCGCGCCCTCGCCAACCTGGAAATCGCCTTCCCCGAGAAGAGCGAAGCCGAGCGCGAGGCCATTGCCCGCGCCATGTGGGGCAATCTCGGACGGGTCATGGCGGAGACCATGCAGATTGACCGGATCATCGCCGAGCCGGACCGCATCGAGATCCTGAACAGCGAGGTCTTCCATCGCTACAAAGACAAGCTCGGTCCAGCGATCGGCGTTTCCCTGCACATGGGAAACTGGGAGCTGGCCATCTGGCCGCTGACGGTTGCCGGTGCCAATCCAGCCGCCGTCTACCGCAACGTGAACAACCCCTATGTCGACGCCTTCCTCAGGCAGCAGCGCAAGGATCTCTATCCGGCCGGACTGCTCGGCAAGGGCAGGATGGATGGCAGCCGGGAGGAAGGCCAGAAGACGGCACGCCAGATCATGGATCTGGTGCGGCGAGGGGGCAGGCTCGGTTTGGTCTGTGATCTCTATGACAAATATGGCATGCCGGTGCCGTTCTTCGGCCAGCCGGCCCCCTCCGTCGTCATCCCGGCGATGATCGCGCGACGGGTTGGCGCACGCATCTGGCTTGCGCGTTGCCTGCGCGTCGGCAGCCAGAGCCGGTTCACCATCGAGATCAAGGAGCTCAAGGTGCCGCGCACGGCAAGCCAGGCCGACGACGTCAAATGGATCACGACGAAGATGCAGAGCGAGTTCGAGGCTTGGATCAGGGAAGCACCGGAGCAGTGGATGTGGTCCAATAGGCGGTGGTCCTAAAAGCATGGATCAGGTCGTAACCCCACCGCCCGAGCGCACCGTCACCGAGCGGCCCAAGCGCGCGGTCGACAGGGTGCGGGACATCAAGCACCGCGCCGAGTTCGCGCTCGTGTGGGTCGCAATCAAGCTGTTTCGTGCGCTCCCCATGCGCGTTGGCGTCGGCTGCGTTGCCGCGGTGTGCCGGCTCGTCGGCCCCTGGCTGCGCCAGAACCGACGCGCCATGCAGAACCTCGCCTTGGCCTTTCCGGACTACGATGATGCGCGACGCCGCGATATCGCACGGGCGATGTGGGCGAACATGGGCCGCGTCTTCGCCGAGACATTCTACATCGACCGCATCATTTCAGAATCCTCGCGGCTCGAGATCGCGAACGAGGACCAGTGGCGCGCCCGCATGCACGACGCCGGCTCATCGATCGGCGTAACCGCCCATCTCGGCAACTGGGAGCTTGCGATCTGGCCGATGACGAAATTCGGCCTCGCGCCTGCAGGCGTCTATCGCCCCCTGGCCAATCCGTACCTCGACCGTCTCCTACGGGAGCAGCGGGCACCTCTTTATCCCGCGGGCCTCATGGGCAAAGGCGCGGAAACCGAGGCCGGAAGCGGCCACAGAACCGCACGCCTGCTCGTGGATCACGTTCGCCAGAGCGGATCGATCGGCTTTGTGAGCGACCACTACGAGCGCCGCGGCGTGGTGGTACCCTTCATGGGGCGTTTCACGCGTGTGACGCCCGTCCCAGCGATGATTGCACGCCACCTCGGCGCGAACGTTTGGATGGGGCGCTGCCTCCGCATCGGCAACGAAAGCCGTTTCCGCCTCGACATGACCGAGGTGCCGCTTCCGAAGACATCCTCACGCACGGCCGACACCGCAGCGTTGACCGCGGCGATGTTCGCGGTATTCGAAGGCTGGATCCGCGAAAATCCCGAGCAGTGGATGTGGTGGAACGCCCGCTGGGTGAATGAAAAGGACGGCAAGCGCGAGCGCTGAGAGCGTCTGCCTGCCCATCTCCTGACAGACAGCCCCACTCGGTCGTCTTTCGCATCTGCGAAGGCCACGCTACAAAGGGGCATATCAGCCCTCAAATCCAGCGAGGCCCAGGCGAACCATGAGCGTGACGCGCACCCCGGCAAAATTCTTCGCTCCCCTCGCTACTGGTGCCCCCGAGCCCTATCGGCAGCTTCCCGTCCAGCTCGAGCGCATGATCCACTTCGTGCCGCCGCACAACGCGAAGATTCGCGCGCGCCTGCCTGAGCTGATCAAGCAGGTGGACGTCGTGCTCGGCAATCTCGAGGACGCCATTCCCGCCGATCAGAAGGAGAATGCGCGCGCCGGCTTCATCGAGATGGCGAACGCCAATGACTTCGGTAATACAGGCCTGTGGACGCGCATCAACTGCCTGAACTCGCCCTGGGGCCTCGACGACATCATGGCCATTGTGCCGGCTGTCGGGCACAAGCTCGACGTCATGATGCTGCCCAAGGTCGAAGGCCCGTGGGATATTCATTACCTGGATCAACTCTTGGCCCAGCTCGAGGCCAAACATGCCATCAAGAAGCCTATTCTGATCCACGCCATCCTAGAAACGGCCGAGGGCGTGAAGAATGTCGAGGCGATCGCGGCAGCCTCGCCGCGCATGCACGGCATGAGCCTCGGACCTGCCGACCTCGCGGCCTCGCGCGGCATGAAGACGACGCGCGTCGGGGGCGGCCATCCCGACTACGGCGTGATCGCCGACGCAACGGCGAACGGCAGCAAGCGCGCGTTCGCCCAGCAGGATCTCTGGCACTATACCGTGCAGAAGATGGTGGATGCCTGCCTGAGCGTCGGCATCAAGCCCTTTTACGGACCCTTCGGCGACTTCTCGGATCTCGCCGCCTGCGAATCACAGTTCCGCAATTCGTTCCTCCAAGGCTGCCTCGGTGCATGGTCGCTGCATCCGACGCAGATCGATATTGCCAAGCGCGTTTTCAGCCCCGACCCTGATGAAGTCGCATTTGCGAAGAAAATCCTCGCAGCCATGCCGGACGGTACCGGCGCCGCGATCGTCGACGGCAAGTTCCAGGACGACGCGACGTGGAAGCAGGCGAAGGTGATCGTCGATCTCGCCCGGCTCGTTGCAACGAAGGACCCGGAGCGCGCGGCGCTCTACGGATTTTAGGCCGAACGCGGCACCCGTGGATTTAGGATTGGAATGAGCATGACAGCACCGACGACCGTCCACTCCGGCATCCCGGCCGTCGATGCCTATCTCGATGGGAACTACGACAAGGTGATCGGCATGTCGTCGCGCTTTGCGGCGGCCGTTTGTTGCGGGCTCATGCGCATTCAGTCCGACCTCGGCGTGAAGGGCCCGGTCGCGGAACTCGGCGCTTTCGAGGGCCGCTTCTTCATCGCGCTCGTCAAAGCACTGGGGGACGGCGAGCGTGCACTTGGCATCGACACTTTCGAGTGGCCGAACCCGCAGGTGCTCGATCGCTTCGAGGCGAATTGCGTGCGCCAGAACGCGCCGGCCGAGAAGCGCATCACCTGGAAGGCCGACAGCAACAAGATCACCGCCGCCGAGCTGCTCGCGAAACTCGACGGCGAGAAAGTGCGCCTCATTCACATCGATGGCGAGCATACACAAGCGGCGTTGACCAAGGACCTGGAACTCGCGACAGCCGTGATCCGCGATGACGGCGTCATTGTCCTCGATGACATGCTGCACCCCGGATATCCGACGCTGATGCTTGCCGTGCAGGCTTACCTCGACCGCCACCCGGAAATGACGGTGCTCTGCATCATCGATCGCGAGTCCATCTTCGCGGCGACCAAGTTCATTCTCTGCAAGAAGACCTGGTTCAAGAAGTACGAGGAAGGTCTGCTCAACGCCTTCCGCGCCAATGTCTGGCCCATGGGTGCGAACTTCGAGCCGCACTGGTGCCTCGTGCTCGGACTGGATACACGGCTCGCACCGCTGGAGTGAGGCGGCGCTTCGGCCGCCGCGTCAGTAGTCGCCTTCTTTCATGTTCCCGCGCGTTGCGCGCTCGAGATTTCTCTCGGTTTCGGATTTGTCGTGCTCGCCGGCCAGCATCGCGCCGGCACCTGCCATCGGCTCGTCCATTTCCAGCTTGCGGGCCTGCTCGTCCTTCTCGGTCTCGTTCCGGCGCTCCTCATCCCGGCCCTGCTCGTCGGGCCAGAAGAGGGATTTCAAATAATCCAGCATTCCTCGCGTCCTCCATGTTATGGCGGGGCTTATCCGAATAACGTGAGAACTGGCGAAGAGTTCGCCGGGAATTGGTGTCGATGAAGCCGACCGACCATTTCGAGATCTTCATGGCGACAGCGCCGGGCCTGGAGGCTGTGCTGTGGGAAGAGGTCAAGTCGCTTCGTTTCAGAGCGGCGAAGCAGATCGCGGGCGGCGTTACGGTCAACGGAAACTGGCGCGATGCATGGCGCGCCAATCTGGAAGTGCGCGGCGCGAACAAGGTGCTGGCACGCGTCGGCACTTTTCGCGCCTTTCATCTCACCGAGCTGGAGAAGAGGGCGCGAGGCGTCGCATGGGCCGCTGTGCTGCGCAAGGATGTGGCTTTCCGCGTCGAGGCCACGTGCAAAGGCTCGAAGATTTACCACTCCGGCGCTGCCGCCCAGCGCATTGAGAATGCCATTCGCGATACACTCGGCGCAAAGCCGGCGGAGGACGCGCCCGTGACCGTCATGGCGCGTATCGAAAGCGATTTCTGCACGATCAGCGTCGACACCTCGGGCGAACTTCTGCACAAGCGCGGCTTCAAGGTTGCCGTCAACAAGGCGCCCATGCGCGAGACCATGGCCGCCATCTTCCTGCGCCAGTGCGGCTATGACGGCAAAGAGACTGTCGTCGATCCCATGTGCGGGTCCGGCACATTCATCATAGAGGCCGCGGAAATCGCCGCCGGATTGAAGCCCGGGCGTGAGCGTCACTTCGCCTTCGAGCAGCTTGCGACGTTCGATGCTGCCACCTGGGACGAGATGCGCCGCGCGTCACCCACAACAAAATCCGAATTGCGCTTCTACGGTAGTGATCGCGATGCCGGAGCCGTCGAGATGAGCCGCGCCAATGCGGTGCGGGCCGGCGTCTCCGACATGACCGAATTCAAGCAGCACAGCATCAGCGATCTCGAGCCGCCGCAAGGTTCTCCTGGCCTCGTCATCATCAACCCGCCCTATGGCGATCGCATCGGCGACAAGAAGCGGCTCATGGCGCTCTATCGCACCATGGGTGAGATGCTGAAGAGCCGCTTCGCGGGCTGGCGGGTCGGCTTGATTACCAACGAGACATCGCTCGCACGTGCCACCGGCTTGCCGTTCCTTCCAACGACAGCGCCGGTCGCGAATGGCGGCATACGCGTGACGCTATTCAGGACAGATCCGCTTCCCTGAGCGGTCCGGACATAAGCCCTGCTTCGCTCCGAATGCCCGCCATGCGCCGCTGAGATGTCAGTTGACGACGCGCCCGAGCAAGATCATTCCTCCCCGGCCATGACCGCCACCCTCGCCAATGTCACGAGCCGGCCGCTGTTGCCCATCCTGGTCGCCCTGAGCGGGGCGCACCTGCTGAATGATCTCATTCAGTCGATGATCCCGGCCATGTACCCTCTGATCAAGGAGGCGTACCAGCTCGACTTCGCCCACATCGGACTGATCACGCTGGCTTTTCAGGTGACGTCGTCATTGCTGCAGCCGGTCCTCGGCCACGTCACCGACGCGCGGCCGTGGCCCTATGCGATGGTCGCGGGCATGGGCGCCACGCTCATCGGGCTCTTCGGCCTGTCCTTCGCTCCGAACTACGGCACTGTGCTCGCCTCGGCCGCCATGATCGGGCTCGGCTCGGCCGTGTTCCATCCCGAGGCGACCCGCATGGCGCGGCACGCCGCCGCCGGCCAACAGGGATTCGCGCAGGGCATTTTCCAGATCGGCGGCCACATCGGCTATGCCGCGGGCCCGCTGCTCGCCGCGATGCTCGTGGTTCCGCGAGGCCAGACGAGCCTCGCCTGGGTGTCCGTCGTTGCGCTGGTGGCCATGGTGCTCATGACCTGGACGGGTGCGCGCTATATCGAGATGCGCCGATCGCAGGCGGCGGCCGCGGCCGCATCAGCGGGCCAAGGCGCGACGGCTGGGCATTCCGGCCCCATGCTCCCGACGGGGCACGTGCTCTTCGCCATGGCGATCCTCATCCTGATCCTGCTGTCGAAGAACGCCTATACGGCGGCCTTTACGTCCTACTACACGTTCTACCTGATCGAGCGATTCGGCGTTTCCGTGCAGCTCTCGCAGGTCATGCTGTTCCTGTATCTGGTGGTCGGTGCAATCGGCGTGATCATCGGCGGCATGGTCGGCGATCGCATCGGACGCCATCGCGTGATCTGGCTGTCGATCCTCGGCGCGCTGCCGTTCGCGCTGATCCTTCCCTACGTGGATCTCTTCTGGACCGGCGTGCTGAGCGTCATCATCAGCCTGATCATGGCGAGCGCGTTCTCGGCCATCCTGATCTACGCGATCGACCTCGTGCCGCATCGCGTAGGCCTTGTCGGCGGATTGTTTTACGGTCTCGCCTTCGGCCTCGGTGGTCTTGCAGCGGCGGCACTCGGTCTGCTTGCGGACTGGGTCGGTATTATCGCCGTGTTCAAGCTCGTCGCCTGGGTGCCCGCCCTGGGCCTGCTGACGTTCCTGCTGCCGCGGACATCGTAACGGACTTGCTCCGTGGTGCCCTCGAGACTTGACTTCTGCCTGCCGAGCGACAATCGAAGCGCAACGATAATGTCGCGCGCAGGCGCGTCCATGCGGGAGCCGGAAATGTCCTCGACGCCAATCCCCATCAGCGCCACTGTCGCCGATCTCAGGCTGCGCGTGCGCACATGGCGCAGTGAAGGCCGCCGCATCGGTCTGGTGCCGACCATGGGTGCCCTCCATGAGGGGCACATTTCGCTGGTGCGCCTCGCGCTCGAAACCTGCGATCGCGTCGTCACCTCGATCTTCGTCAATCCGACGCAGTTCGCGCCGAACGAGGATTTCTCGACCTATCCGCGCACCTTCGACGACGATGTCGCGCAACTTGCCCGCGCCAATTGCCATCTGGTCTGGGCACCCACAGCGAACGAAATGTATCCGGCGGGTTTTGCAACGCACGTCGTGCCGGGTGGTGCCTCCGAGGGTCTCGAAACGGACTTCCGGCCGCACTTCTTCGGCGGCGTCGCAACGGTGTGCACCAAGCTCTTCCAGCAGGTCACGCCGGATATCGCCGTCTTTGGCGAGAAGGACTATCAGCAGCTCGCTGTTATCCGTCAGATCGTGCGCGATCTGGACATGCCGCTCGCAATCGTTGGCGCGGAGACCGTGCGCGAGGCTGATGGTCTCGCCATGTCGAGCCGCAATCGCTATCTCAGTGCCGATGAACGGCGGACCGCCCCGCTCATTCACCGGACTATCAGCGGCGTCGCGGCGCGCATTCTCGAAGGCGGGAATGCGGATGAGGCCTGCGCCGAAGCGGCCCAAAGGCTGACGGCGGGCGGTTTCGGAAAGATCGACTACGTGGCCGTACGCGATGCCGCGACGCTCGGGGCCTATGATCCCGCTAAGGGCGTGGGCCGCGTGCTCGCCGCTGCGTGGCTCGGCAAGACGCGGCTTATCGATAATATCGCGATCGAGTCCTAGCGCCTCACGTGTTGTCGGCTGTTCATTGGACAGCGGCCGCGCGAGAGCGCAGACTTCGTCCCTATGATGAACCTCGACATCGCCGCTGCCGAGATCATCGGCACGCGGGCCGAGCAGCAGGATGCGTCCGCTATCGTCCGGTTCGGCGACAGCGGCGATGCGGTTCTGCTCGTGCTTGCAGACGGCCTCGGAGGACATGCCGATGGCGCGAAGGCCGCGCGGATCGTCGTCGAGACATTCCGCGAGCGCGCTCTGGGCGGCGCCTTCGCACAGGCCGAACTGAGCCGTCGAGCGCTCGACGAGGCGATCATCGAGACCAACACGCGAATTCGCTCGGCGCGCGACCCGGCCGACGGCGAACGCGGCATGGCCAGTACGGCCGTCGCCGCCATCATTGCGGAGGGGCATCTGAAATGGGTAAGTGTCGGCGATAGTCATCTCTATGTCTGGCGCCGTGGTCAGATCGCCAAACTGAATGCGGACCACTCGCAGGCCGGGATGATGATCCGCGATGGCCGTGCTCCCGACGACCCCGCGGTACTGGCTGCCAGCTCTCTGCTCGCCTCGGCGCTGTCGGGACATGCCATCGAGGAGATCGACAGCCCGACCGCCGTCGTGCCCCTAGCCAGCGGCGACGTCGTCCTGCTGGCGAGTGACGGGCTCGACGTGCTGAGCAGTGCCGAGATCGCGCAGATCATCGGGGACCATGCCGAGATAGATGCAGCCACCCTGGCTCGAAGGCTCGTTGCCACCGTCGAGGGCTTCAGGCTGCCGCGGCAGGACAATGCCACGGTGGTCGCGGCCCGGTTGCTTGGTGCTGGCTTGCCGGCCAACCCCGAGGACGCACTGCCCGGCGGCGTGATCAGGCCCGGCTCCTACTCGCATAACGCGGGGGGCAAAACCGGTTGGCCCCTGGCCGTCGGCCTGGCCGTCCTGGCAGCCATCCTCGCAAGCGTCATCGTGACGCAAATACCGTGACGCCGCCGAGGCAGAACTTACCGGAAATTGCAGGTACTACACTCGAAAGTGCCCGTTTACGATACAGCGCGTTCGGATACCGTCGACACTGTTGGCCGTCGTTCACCCACTTTGCGCAAGATCAGTGGCATAGGGTACGATTCGTGCACCAATTCTTGGCAAACATGGCTCGTCAACCTATCTTAAGCGCAACACTTGTGGACCGGGCCTTCCCGAGGCCAAGCGATCCGCGCGGGCTCGAGCACTGCCGCGGACGATCGGGTGCCACCAGGAAGGGGTGCACATGAACACGCATTTTCGGAACTTCGCGATCTGGGTCATTATCGGCCTTCTTCTGATCGCGCTGTTCAATATGTTCCAGAACCCGTCGCAGCAGCGACGCGGGAACGAGATCAGCTACACCGAGCTGCTGGCCCAGGTTGACGCCGGTAACGTCTCCGAGGTGACCATCCAGGGCAACCGGCTGACCGGGCAATACTCCGACAAGTCGCGCTCGTTCACGAGCTTTGCGCCCGAGGATCCCACCCTCGTCGAGCGCCTGAACAAGAAGGGCGTGCGCATCTCGGCCCGTCCGAAGGATGAGGACGTCCCGTCGATCTTCAACGTGCTGCTCTCCTGGTTTCCCATGCTGCTTCTGATTGCGGTGTGGATCTTCTTCATGCGCCAGATGCAGTCGGGCGGCGGCCGCGCCATGGGCTTCGGCAAGTCCAAGGCAAAGCTGCTGACGGAGCGGCACGGTCGCGTCACGTTCGAGGACGTAGCGGGCGTCGACGAGGCCAAGGTCGATCTCCAGGAGATCGTGGAGTTCCTTCGTGATCCGCAGAAGTTCCAGAAGCTCGGCGGACGCATTCCGCGCGGCTGTCTGCTCGTCGGTCCTCCGGGTACCGGTAAGACGCTCATCGCGCGCGCTGTCGCTGGCGAAGCGAACGTGCCCTTCTTCACGATCTCGGGCTCGGACTTCGTCGAGATGTTCGTCGGCGTCGGCGCGAGCCGCGTGCGTGACATGTTCGATCAGGCGAAGAAGAACGCTCCGTGCATCATCTTTATCGACGAAATCGACGCCGTGGGTCGCCATCGCGGCGCCGGCCTCGGCGGCGGCAATGACGAGCGCGAGCAGACGCTGAACCAGTTGCTCGTCGAGATGGACGGCTTCGAAGCGAACGAGGGCATCATCATCCTCGCCGCGACCAACCGTCCGGACGTGCTCGATCCGGCGCTGCTGCGTCCCGGCCGCTTCGATCGGCAGATCACTGTGCCGAACCCCGATGTCGTCGGCCGCGAAAAGATCCTGCGCGTGCACATGCGCAAGGTGCCGCTCGCGCCGGATGTGGACGCGAAGACCATTGCGCGCGGTACGCCCGGCTTCTCGGGTGCCGATCTCGCGAACCTCGTCAACGAGGCGGCTCTGCTCGCGGCGCGGCGCTCGAAGCGCATGGTCACGCAGGTCGAGTTCGAGGATGCCAAGGACAAGGTCATGATGGGTGCCGAGCGGCGCTCCATGGCTATGACCGAGGAGGAGAAGCTCGCGACGGCTTATCACGAAGCCGGCCACGCGCTTCTGAACCTGCTCGTGCCGGGCAATGATCCGCTGCACAAGGTCACGATCATTCCGCGCGGGCGCGCGCTCGGCGTAACGATGAGCCTGCCTGAGCGTGACAAGCTCAGCTACTCCAAGCAGTGGTGCGAGGCGCGCCTCGTCATGACGTTTGGTGGTCGCGTTGCCGAGCAGATCATCTACGGCAAAGAGCACCTGAACACCGGCGCTTCGAGCGACATCCAGCAGGCGACGGGCCTCGCGCGCAGCATGGTGACCGAGTGGGGCATGAGCGAAAAGCTCGGGCCGCTCCGCTACACGGACAACCAGCAGGAAGTGTTCCTCGGCCATGCGATCACGCAGCGCCAGAACATGTCGGAAGAAACAGCGCGCCTGATCGACGAGGAAATTCGCCGCATCGTGACGACGGCCCAGGCAAAGGCTTGGGAGGTGCTCGGTGAAAATCGTGAGGCCCTCGAAGCCATCACGCAGGCCCTCATGGAGCATGAGACGATCTCGGGCGAAGAGTGCCTGGCCGTCATGCGCGGCGAGAAGATCATCCGGCCGACGGACGACGACACGACCAAGGGGCCGACGGGCTCGGCGGTCCCCGTTGCTGGTCGTATTCGTCCGCAGCGGCCGGAGAGTGATGAGGGCATGGAGCCCCAGCCGACCTGATGGCTACCCGACTTAGCACTTAGGAGTAGGATCGGGCCCGTCACAGGGCCCGATTTTTTTGCTAAAGTGCGCAGCGGCCATGGCTTGGCCGTGCTTCGGAAAACAAACATGAGCCAACCGGCCCAACCGCGAAGCTATCTACGCCCCACGGCATTGATGCGTTCATTCCAGTCGGATGAATCCTCGGATCTGCTCATTCGCATCGCGGGACGCGCCGACATTGCTGCATGTGCAGCCGAGATCATCGTGCGCATAGAAGTGGCGCGCGACGAGGCGGTGCTCCTTCCCGCCGCCGAGGCACGCGAACGCGCGCGATACGAGAGCGAGATCGCCTGCCTTCTCATGCAGCATGAAGCGCCGAGACAGCCGCTCGCCGGTCTGCCACTCGACCGGCCGCGCATTATGGGCATCGTCAACGTCACGCCGGATAGTTTCTCCGATGGTGGCGCATTCGCCTCCACAAGTGCAGCGGTTGACCACGCGCTGCGGCTCGAGGCCGAGGGCGCGGACATCCTCGACATCGGCGGCGAGTCGACGCGACCGGGCGCCGAGCCTGTATCGGTCGAGGAAGAGCTGCGCCGCGTCCTTCCCGTCATCGAAGGACTTGCGGGGCGCACGAAAGCGCTCATCTCCATCGATACGCGTAAAGCGGAGGTCATGCGACGCGCACTAGCCGCCGGTGCGCACATCATCAATGACGTCGCTGCGCTGACGTATGAGGCGGCCTGCATGGAGGTTGCAGCGCAATCCAGGGCGCCGATCATCCTGATGCACGCCCAGGGCGATCCGCGCACGATGCAAGCAGCGCCGCACTACGACGACTGCCTGCTCGATGTGTGCGACTGGCTCGCGGCGCGCATCGCGGCGTGCGAGTCCGCCGGCATCGATCGCGCGCGCCTTGTTGTCGATCCAGGTATTGGCTTCGGCAAGTCGCTCGCCCACAATCTCGAATTGCTGGCTGGCCTGACGTTGCTGCACGGCCTCGGCGTGCCGCTGCTGCTCGGCGCCTCGCGGAAAAGCTTCATCGGCGCATTGAGCGGCGCGAAGAATGCGAGCGAGCGTATGCCGGGCTCCATCGCAGCGGCATTGCACGGCGCTGCCCAAGGTGTGCAGATCCTGCGCGTACACGATGTTACCGAGACGCGGCAGGCACTCACGGTTTGGCAGGCGATGCAGCGCGGTGCGCCTCACCCCAGCACATGATCGCGAGTGTCGCGCAGTAGATACCGGACATGACATGAAAGAGTAGCGGACCGGTCCATGCCGTGGCATTCGCCACGATCACCGCATCGGCGAAGCAGACGGCAGCACCGAACGCGAGCCACAGCGCCATGCTCCGCCAGTCGCGCAGCAGCGCAAAGACAATCAACAGCAGGCCCAGCCAGATATCGCGGAGCGCAATGACGTAGTGCAAATGCGCGGGCGATGCCGGGGCATCAATGCCGAAGAAGCGCGCCGCCGAACGCGGCACGAGGCCGAAGCGCACGCCGATCACCGCCAGCGCTACGCCCGCCGCAATCGCCAGACCCTGCAGCCACCGCCGTCGGATGTGATCTTTCATCGGGCTCGCGCTCACCTCGCGTCTTCCGCGCACGAAAAAGGCCGGGGCAGATGTTTGCCCCGGCCCTTGGATTTGCCAGATGAAACGGGCGTTGGAAAGCCGCTTACTCCGCCGCTTCCTCCGTCGTACGGCGCCGGCGGCGGACCGGCGAACCGGAACCTTCCTCAGGCCCCGAGAGCGCACGCTCGCTTGCGAGACGCGCCTTCTCCGCCGCGATCAGCTCGTCGCGCTTCGCCGCAACACGGCGCAGGCGGCGAAGCATGCCACCGGTACCGGCCGGGATGAGACGCCCGACGATCACGTTCTCCTTGAGGCCTTCGAGCGTGTCGACCTTGCCGTTGACAGCAGCTTCGGTCAGCACGCGCGTCGTCTCCTGGAAGGACGCCGCAGAGATGAAGCTGTTCGTCTGCAGCGAGGCCTTGGTGATGCCAAGCAGCACGGGCTTGCCCGAGGCCGGACGCTTGCCCTCCTTGTGGAGACGCAGGTTCTCCTCGTCGAGCTCGGTCTTGTCGACCTGCTCGCCCTTGAGAAGATGCAGGCTCTCGCCCGGATCCTCGATCTCAATCTTCTGCAGCATCTGGCGGACGATCACTTCGATGGGCTTGTCGTTGATCGTCACGCCCTGCAGACGATAGACGTCCTGCACTTCCTTGATGAGGTAGCGCGCCAGCTCCTCGACGCCCTTGATCGCAAGGATGTCGTGCGGGGCCGGATGGCCGTCATAGACGAAGTCGCCCTTTTCGACGTGGTCGCCATGCTGCACGGCAAGGCTTTTGCCGCGCGGGATGAGATACTCGACCGCCGTCGCGTTCTCGTCGTCCGGCTTGATCGCAATACGCTGCTTGTTCTTGTAGTCCTTGCCGAACTCGACCGTACCCGAGATCTCCGCGATGATCGCGTGATCCTTCGGCCGCCGTGCCTCGAAGAGCTCGGCGACGCGCGGCAGACCGCCCGTGATGTCACCCGACTTGGCAGACGCGACTGGGATACGCGCAAGCACGTCACCCGCCTTGACCTTGGCGTTGCGATCGACCGAGAGCACGGCATCGACGGGGAGCAGCGAGCGGGCGTCACCACCACGCGCGAGCTTCACGTTCTTGCCGCCCTTCGCATCCTTGATCACGACCGCAGGCTTCAGGTCCTGGCCACGCGGGCTGGCGCGCCAGTCCATGACGACCCGGTTCGTCGTGCCCTTGACCTCGTCGGTCTGCTCGTTGACCGAGACGTTCTCGACGAGATCCTCGAACTCGACCACACCGTCGGTCTCGCTGAGGATGGGCCGCGTATGCGGATCCCACTGCGCGAGGCGCGTACCGCGCTTCACACTGTCGCCTTCGTCCACATGGAGACGGGCACCATACGGCACCTTGTGAGCGGCGAGTTCCTTGCCACCCTGGTCGAAGATCACGATCACCGTCGCGCGCCCCATGGCAACCAGCATGTTCTGGCTGTTGCGGACCAGGTTACGGTTCTTGATCTGCACAGTGCCGTTGAAGTTCGACTCGATGAAGGACTGATCGACCGTCTGCGCCACGCCGCCGATGTGGAACGTACGCATGGTGAGCTGGGTGCCCGGCTCGCCGATCGACTGCGCGGCGATGACGCCCACGGCCTCGCCGATGTTGACCGGCGTACCGCGCGCGAGATCGCGTCCGTAGCATTTGCCGCACACGCCGATCTCGGACTCGCAGGTGAGCACCGAGCGGATGCGGATCTCCTGCACCTGCGCCTTGTCGACCAGCTCGATCTCGCGCTCGACCATCAGCGTGCCGGAGGGGATGATGACCTCCTTCGTCGCCGGATCGAGCACATCCTCGGCAGCCGTACGGCCGAGCACGCGCGCCGAAAGTGGCACGATGACCTCGCCCGAATCGACGACCGCCTGCACGCTGATACCGTGATCGGTGCCGCAGTCTTCCTCGGTGATGATGCAGTCCTGCGCCACGTCGACGAGACGACGCGTCAGATAGCCCGAATTGGCCGTCTTGAGTGCCGTATCGGCGAGGCCCTTACGCGCGCCGTGGGTCGAGTTGAAGTACTCGAGCACGGAGAGGCCTTCCTTGAAGTTCGAGATGATCGGCGTCTCGATGATTTCACCCGAGGGCTTGGTCATGAGGCCGCGCATACCCGCGAGCTGCTTCATCTGCGTCGGCGAACCGCGCGCACCGGAGTGGCTCATCATGTACACCGAGTTCACCGGCAACTGGCGACCGGACTTCTGGTCGACCTGCGCCGCCGAAATGCGGTCCATCATCTCCTTCGCGATCCGGTCCGTGCACTTGGACCATGCATCGACGACCTTGTTGTACTTCTCGAGCTGCGTGATCAGGCCGTCCTGATACTGCTGCTCGAAGTCGCGCACCTCCGCCCGCGTCGCCTCGACGATCCCGTGCTTCGTGTTCGGGATCACCATGTCGTCTTTGCCGAACGAGATGCCGGCCTTGAAGGCATGATGGAAGCCGAGACCCATGATACGGTCGCAGAAGATCACCGTGTCCTTCTGACCGCAGTTGCGGTAGACGGCGTCGATCAGGCCGGAGATCGCCTTCTTCGTCAGCAGCTGGTTGACGAGCGCGAAGCGCACGCCGGGCCGCTTCGGCAAGAGTTCGCCGAGCAGCATGCGGCCGGGCGTCGTCTCGACGATCTCGGTGACTTCATTGCCCTCCGCATCGAAAGACGACACGCGACCGCGCACCTTGGCGTGAAGCGACACGGCACCGGCATCGAGCGCATGACGCGCCTCGGCGACGGAGCCGAGCATTGTGCCCTCGCCGGGCTCCTTCTCGCTCATGATCGAGACGTAGTAGAGCCCGAGGACGATGTCCTGGCTCGGCACGATGATCGGCGAACCGTTCGCGGGATGCAGAATGTTGTTCGTCGACATCATCAGCACGCGCGCTTCCAGCTGCGCTTCGAGCGACAGCGGGACGTGCACGGCCATCTGGTCGCCGTCGAAGTCGGCGTTGAAGGCCGCGCAGACCAGCGGATGAAGCTGGATGGCCTTGCCCTCGATCAGCACCGGCTCGAACGCCTGGATGCCCAGGCGATGCAGCGTCGGGGCGCGGTTGAGCATGACGGGGTGCTCGCGAATGACTTCGTCGAGAACATCCCAGACTTCGCCCTTCTCCTTCTCGACGAGCTTCTTCGCCTGCTTCACGGTTGCCGCCTGGCCGAGGGCCTGGAGGCGCGCGTAGATGAACGGCTTGAAGAGCTCGAGCGCCATCTTCTTCGGCAGGCCGCACTGATGCAGCTTGAGCTCGGGACCGACCACGATCACCGAACGGCCGGAGTAGTCGACGCGCTTTCCGAGCAGGTTCTGGCGGAAGCGGCCCTGCTTGCCCTTGAGCATGTCGGCGAGCGACTTCAGCGGGCGCTTGTTGGCGCCCGTGATGACGCGGCCGCGGCGGCCGTTGTCGAACAGCGCGTCGACGGCCTCCTGCAGCATGCGCTTCTCGTTGCGGATGATGATGTCCGGCGCGCGCAGCTCGATCAGCCGCTTCAGGCGGTTGTTGCGGTTGATGACGCGGCGATAGAGATCATTGAGATCGGACGTGGCGAAGCGGCCGCCGTCGAGCGGCACCAGCGGGCGCAGCTCGGGCGGGATTACCGGAACGACCGTGAGGATCATCCACTCGGGGCGGTTGCCGCTCTCAATGAAGGCCTCGATGACCTTGAGGCGCTTGGCGAGCTTCTTCGGCTTCAGCTCCGTCGTGGCTTCGGCGATCTCCTGGCGGATCTCGTCCTTGATCTTGTGCAAGTCCATCGCCGCGAGGATCTCGCGGATGGCCTCGGCACCGATGCCAGCGGTGAACGAGTCGGCGCCGTGCTCCTCGATGGCCGCGTGATACTGGTCCTCGCTCAGGAGCTGCTTCTCCTTGAACGGCGAGACGCCCGGCTCAACCACGATGTAGCTCTCGAAGTAGAGCACGCGCTCGAGATCCTTGAGCGTCATGTCGAGCAGCAGGCCGATGCGCGACGGCAGCGACTTCAGGAACCAGATGTGCGCGACGGGCGCTGCGAGCTCGATGTGGCCCATGCGCTCGCGGCGCACCTTGGCCAACGTCACTTCGACGCCGCACTTTTCGCAGATCAGGCCCTTGTACTTCATGCGCTTGTACTTGCCGCACAAGCACTCGTAATCCTTGATCGGTCCGAAAATGCGCGCGCAGAACAGGCCGTCACGCTCCGGCTTGAACGTACGGTAGTTGATCGTCTCGGGCTTCTTGATCTCGCCGAACGACCACGAATGGATATCCTTCGGGCTCGCGATCGAGATGCGGATCTGGTCGAAGACGGGGAGCTGTACCTGCGGTTTGAAGATGTTCGGAATTTCGTTCATCTCGTCACTCCTCGATCGGGACGGGGGCGGCGTCCCTGATGGTCGGATCCTGGTCGTTCAGCGCACCCGAGATCCGGGAGATGGGCGCGCGATCTGTTCCTTGTCCTTCAGCCGGCGGCAAACTCGACCGCTGAAGGGGCCGCCGCCCAACTCTGAGGGCGGCGGCGCATTCATCACTCGGCGGCGGACGGAAGCTGCGGCTGAGGACCGGGCTCCGCTGGAGGCGTCTCGTCCTCGATCTGCGCCGTCTCACTGTTGACCAGCTCGACGTTGAGACCGAGCGCGCGCATTTCCTTCACGAGCACGTTGAAGCTCTCCGGAATGCCCGCCTCGAAGGCGTCGTCGCCGCGCACGATCGACTCGTAGGCCTTGGTGCGGCCTGCGACGTCGTCCGACTTGACGGTCAGCATCTCCTGCAGCGTGTACGCGGCACCGTAGGCTTCGAGCGCCCACACCTCCATTTCGCCGAAGCGCTGGCCGCCGAACTGCGCCTTGCCGCCCAGCGGCTGCTGAGTGACGAGCGAGTAGGGGCCGATCGAACGGGCGTGGATCTTGTCGTCGACAAGGTGGTGCAGCTTCAGGATGTACTTGTAACCGACTGTGACCTTGCGATCGAAGGGATCGCCGGTCCGGCCGTCACGCAGCGTCACCTGACCCGACGTGTCGAAGCCTGCCTTCTTGAGCATCTCGACGATATCCGGCTCGCGGGCGCCGTCGAACACGGGCGTCGCGATCGGCACACCGGTCTTGAGCTGCTCGCCGAGAGACTCGAGCTCGTCGTCCTTCATCTTGGCGAGACCATTGCCATCACCGTAGATGGAGGTGATCTGCTTCCTCAGCGCCTCGGCTTCGCCGCTCGCATGGAACTGCGCGAGCGCGTCGTCGATGGCGCGGCCGAGACCGCGGCAGGCCCAGCCGAGATGCGTCTCGAGGATCTGCCCCACATTCATGCGCGAAGGCACGCCCAGCGGATTGAGCACGACGTCGACATGCGTGCCGTCCTCGAGGAACGGCATGTCCTCGACGGGCACGATCTGCGAGACGACACCCTTGTTGCCGTGACGGCCGGCCATCTTGTCGCCCGGCTGGATCTTGCGCTTCACCGCGACGAAGACCTTGACCATCTTCATCACGCCGGGCGGAAGCTCGTCACCGCGCTGCAGCTTCTCGACCTTGTCGACGAAGCGACGCTCGAGGCTCTTCTTGGCGTCCTCGTACTGCTTGCCGATGGCCTCGACGGCGGCCATGGCCTTCTCGTCCTTGAGGCCGATCTCCCACCACTGGCTGCGCGGGATATCGTCGAGGATCTCGTCGTTGATCTCCGTGCCCTTGCGCGCACCCTTCGGTCCCTTGGAGACCTCACGGCCCATGAGGGCCTCGCGCAGACGGCCGTAGACGTTACGGTCGAGGATCTGGAGCTCGTCGTCGCGGTCCTTGGCGAGACGCTCGATCTCCTCGCGCTCGATCGACATGGCGCGCTCGTCTTTCTCGACGCCATGACGATTGAAAACGCGCACTTCGACGACCGTACCGGCGACGCCGGGTGGCAGACGCAGTGAGGTGTCGCGGACGTCGGAAGCCTTCTCGCCGAAGATGGCGCGGAGGAGCTTCTCTTCCGGCGTCATCGGGCTCTCGCCCTTCGGCGTGATCTTGCCGACGAGGATGTCGCCCGGCTGAACCTCGGCACCAATATAGACGATGCCGGCTTCATCGAGGTTCTTCAGCGCTTCTTCCGAGACGTTCGGAATGTCGCGCGTGATCTCCTCGGGGCCGAGCTTCGTGTCGCGGGCGCTGAGCTCGAACTCCTCGATGTGGATCGAGGTGAAGATGTCGTCGGCGACGACACGCTCCGAGAGCAGGATCGAGTCCTCGAAGTTGTAGCCCATCCACGGCATGAACGCGACGAGCACGTTCTTGCCGAGTGCGAGATCGCCGAGATCCGTCGAGGGACCGTCGGCGATGATCTCGCCGGCCTGGACGTGATCGCCCACCGTCACCAGCGGACGCGGGTTGATGCAGGTGTTCTGGTTCGAGCGCTGGAACTTGCGCAGCCGATAGATGTCGACGCCCGGCTTCGACGGATCCAACTCCTCCGTCGCGCGGATGACGATACGCGTAGCATCCACCTGATCGATGATGCCCGTGCGACGCGCCGCGATCGCGGCGCCCGAATCGCGCGCAACGACCTCTTCCATGCCGGTGCCGACGAGCGGCGCCTCGGCGCGGAGCAACGGCACAGCCTGACGCTGCATGTTCGAGCCCATGAGGGCGCGGTTGGCGTCGTCGTTCTCGAGGAACGGGATGAGCGCCGCCGCGACCGACACGAGCTGCTTCGGGCTCACGTCGATGTAGTCGACCTTGTCGGGCGTCACCAGAAGCACGTCACCGTTGAAGCGGCACGTGATGAGGTCGCCGGTGAGGCGGCCCTTGTCGTCGATCTCGGCGTTAGCCTGAGCGACGTGGTGGCGCATCTCCTCCATGGCCGAAAGGTACACGACCTCGTCGGTGACGACGTTATCCTTCACCTTGCGGTAAGGGCTCTCGATGAAGCCGTACTTGTTCACGCGCGCAAACGTCGCGAGCGAGTTGATGAGGCCGATGTTCGGGCCTTCCGGCGTCTCGATGGGGCAGATGCGCCCATAGTGCGTCGGATGCACGTCGCGGACTTCGAAGCCCGCGCGCTCACGCGTAAGACCACCCGGGCCCAGCGCCGAGAGACGACGCTTGTGCGTGATCTCGGAGAGCGGGTTCGTCTGGTCCATGAACTGCGAGAGCTGCGAGGAGCCGAAGAACTCGCGCACCGCAGCAGCCGCAGGCTTCGCGTTGATCAGGTCCTGCGGCATGACCGTGTCGATGTCGACAGAGCTCATGCGCTCCTTGATCGCGCGCTCCATGCGCAGCAGGCCGATGCGGTACTGGTTCTCCATGAGCTCGCCGACCGAGCGCACGCGGCGATTGCCGAGATGGTCGATGTCATCGATCTCGCCCTTGCCGTCACGAAGATCGACGAGCGTCCGCACGACCGCCAGGATGTCCTGGGGCCGAAGTACGCGCACTGTGTCCTCGGCAGGTTCGAAATCCTTGATGTCGCCGAGGCGCATGTTCATCTTCACGCGGCCGACGGCCGAGAGATCATAACGTTCGGGATCGAACATCAAGCCGTGGAAGAGCGTCTCGGCGGCGTCGATCGTCGGCGGCTCGCCGGGGCGCATGACGCGGTAGATGTCGAGCAGCGCTTCGTCGCGGTTGGCGTTCTTGTCGACCTTGAGCGTCAGGCGGATGTGATCGCCGACCGTCACGTGGTCGATGTCGAGGACCGTGAACTCGCTGACGCCCGCTTCGGTGAGCTTGTCGAGCAGCTTCTGATCCAGCTCATTGGCGGCTTCGCCGTAGATCTGACCCGTCGAGAGATCGACAATGTCCTCGGCGAGGTACTTGCCGACGAGATCCTCGGGCGCAACCAGCACTTCCTTGACGCCGCTCTCGGCGAGCTCGCGCGCACGGCGCACGGAGACCTTCTCGCCAGCCTTGGCGACGACGTTGCCGGACTTCGCATCGACGATGTCGGCGACCGGCGTGACGCCGCGCATCTTCTCGGGGATGAACGGCATCGTCCAACCCTTCTTGGTCCGACGCACGAGAATCGAACCGTAGAACGTGCCGAGGATCTGCTCGTCGTCGAGGCCGAGGGCATAGAGCAGCGTCGTCACCGGCAGCTTGCGGCGACGGTCGATGCGCACATAGACGACGTCCTTGGCGTCGAACTCGAAGTCGAGCCAGGAGCCGCGATAGGGAATGATGCGGGCAGCGAACAGCAGCTTGCCGGAGGCGTGCGTGCGGCCGCGATCATGGTCGAAGAAGACGCCCGGCGAGCGGTGCATCTGCGAGACGATGACGCGCTCGGTGCCGTTGATGACGAACGTGCCGTTCTGAGTCATGAACGGCATGTCGCCCATATAGACGTCCTGCTCCTTCACGCCCTTGATCGAGCGCGAGCCGGTCTCCTCGTTGATATCGAACACGATGAGGCGCAGCTTCACGCGCAGCGGGGCTGCGTACGTCATGTCGCGCTGCTGGCACTCGTCGACATCGAACTTCGGCGGGTCGAAATCATAGCGGACGAACTCGAGCGTCGCCTTGCCCGAGAAGTCCGAAATCGGAAACACGGACTTGAACACCGCCTGCAGGCCGGTCTCGGGGCGGCCGCCGGCCGGCTCCTTGACCATCAGGAAGTCGTCGTAAGAGCTCTTCTGCACCTCGATCAGGTTCGGCATCTCCGCCACTTCGGCGATCGAGCCAAACCGTCTCCTCATCCGCCTGCGGCCGGTGAATGTTTCAGCCATGTGCGCTCCTCTCGGGTCTGAGATGGCGGGATGGGGCTGGCCTCCCATCGGCGCATCTCGTGAATGTCATCTCGCGGTCGCGGGACGGGTCGCCTTCAACCTGTCCTCGCGCAACTCGCCGGAAGGTCCCATGCTCGCAAGCAGCGAGACCCTCGGGGGAGTTGCCCGGGCCGACCCCGCGAAGGAGCCGGCCCAGTCAATCGAAAAGCGCCTTACTTCACTTCGACCTGGGCGCCCTGGTCCTCGAGCTGCTTCTTCAGCTTGGCAGCCTCGTCCTTCGTCACGCCTTCCTTGACGGTCTTGCCGCCGGCCTCGACGAGGTCCTTGGCTTCCTTCAGGCCGAGGCCCGTGATGGCGCGGACTTCCTTGATCACGTTGATCTTCTTGTCGCCCGCCGCCTTCAGGATGACGGTGAACTCGGTCTGCTCCTCGGCGGGAGCAGCGGCAGCGCCAGCCGGAGCCGCAGCAACGGCGACAGCGGCCGCAGCCGAGACGCCCCACTTCTCTTCGAGGAGCTTCGCGAGCTCAGCGGCCTCGAGAACGGTCAGCTTCGACAGGTCGTCGACGATTTTTGCAAGATCGGTCATTTCAATGTTTCCTAGCGTTCGGTTCGAACCGCTCAGCGGTCCAGGTTCTGATGTTCGTTCGGCTCGCGGCGATCAGCGCCGCGCCACTTATCAAGCAGCCTCGCCCTTGCTCGCCTGCGCCTGGATGACACGTGCGAGCTTGGCTCCCGGCTCCGCGATCGTGCGGGCGATCTTCGTCGCCGGCGCGTTGAGGAGACCGATGAGCTTCGCCCTCAGCTCGTCCAGCGAGGGGAGGTCGGCGAGTGCTTTGACGCTCGTGGAGTCGAGGATGTTGCTCCCCATCGCACCGCCGAGGATCACGAGCTTCTCGTTTTCCCGGCTGTACTTGACGGCAATCCTCGCGGCCACCATCGGGTCGCTCGAGTAGGCAATGACTGTTTGCCCCTTGAACAACTTCGAGATGCCCTCTGAGTCGGTCTCCTTGAGCGCCAGTACCGCCAGCGTGTTCTTCGCCACCTTGACCGTTCCGCCAGCTTCTTTCATGCGCTTGCGGAAGTCGGTCATCTGGGCGACGGTCATGCCGGCGTAGTGGGCCACGACAATCACGCCCGTGTCCTTGAACACGTCGTGGAGCGTCGTGACGAGCTCTTGCTTGGCAGCTCTATCCACCTGGCTACACTCTCCATCGTGCGAAATACCCTTGCGGGTAAAATCGCGGGTTGCACCTTGCCACCGGGAGCAGAGGATCTTTCGATCCCACGCTGCGGTGACGCTGCGGTTCCTGTCCGCCCGCGCGTCAAAACCGACGGCACGGCGCTTCCCAAGAGGTTCGAACCGGCCCTCGCCTTTCAGCGAAGGAGCGCCCTTCCGAGCGCCGACTTCCGGCCGTCTCCCGTCTCATGCTGGCCCATTTGGCTTAAGGCTGCCGAAGCACCCACCAGCAATCTCGGACAGGTTCGGAGAGAGGGCCGAGGCCTTCTCCCCTGTTCCGGATCTCGCGATCCGGAATTCTCAATTTGCGATCAGGCCGGAGCGGCCGTACCGCTCGTTACGCTCGCGGTATCGAGCTTGACGCCCGGGCCCTGCGAGGAGGTCACGGCGACCTTCTTCAGATAGGTGCCTTTCGCACCGGCGGGGCGCGCCTTGACCACGGCGTCGACAAACGCCTTGATGTTCTCGACCAGCGCCTGCTCGGTGAAACTCGCCTTGCCGACGCCGGCGTGAATGATCCCCGACTTCTCGACGCGGAACTCGACAGCGCCGCCCTTGGCACCTTCGACAGCGGTCTTGACGTCCATGGTCACAGTGCCGACACGCGGGTTCGGCATGAGACCGCGGGGGCCGAGCACCTTACCGAGGCGACCGACGAGGCCCATCATGTCGGGCGTCGCAATGCAGCGATCGAAATTGATCACGCCCTTGCTGACCTGCTCGACGAGATCTTCCGCACCAACGATATCGGCGCCGGCAGCCTTGGCCTCTTCGGCCTTCGGACCGCGGGCGAAAACCGCGACGCGCTGCGTGCGGCCAGAGCCATGCGGCAGGTTGCACACGCCGCGCACCATCTGGTCGGCATGGCGCGGATCGACGCCGAGATTCATCGCGAGTTCGACGGTCTCGTCGAACTTCGCCTTGGCGTTCGATTTCACGAGCTTCACGGCTTCGTCGACGCCGTAGCTCTTGTTGCGATCGACCGTCGCGCGGAGCGCTGCGAGACGCTTACCGCCAGCGAGGCGCGTTGCCTGGATCACTTCCTTGGTCGCTTTTGCCATCGCCCTTACTCCGTCACCCGAAGACCCATCGACCGCGCCGAGCCGGCAATGATGCGAGCTGCGGCCTCGAGGTCGTCAGTGTTGAGGTCCTTCATCTTGACCTTGGCGATGTCACGCACTTGAGCCATCGTCACGCTGCCGGCAACGGTGCGGCCTGTCTCCTTGGAGCCGGTCTCGATGCCCGCGGCCTTCTTCAGAAAGTGAGACGCCGGCGGCGTCTTCATCTCGAAGGTGAACGACCGATCCGAGAAGACCGTGATCTTCACCGGGATCGGCGTGCCCTGCTCCATGTCCTTCGTCTTGGCATTGAAGGACTTGCAGAATTCCATGATGTTCACGCCGCGCTGACCGAGCGCAGGCCCGATCGGCGGTGCAGGATTGGCCTGACCGGCCTTCACCTGCAGATTGATGTAACCGTCTATCTTTTTCGCCATCTTTCTACTCTATCCCCTGTCACATGTTCGGAGGCAAAGCCCCCAGGGTTAGCGGTCAATCGGGCCGGCTTCAGCCCTCCCGCACGAGACGCGACGCGGGGCCTTTTGGCTTTCGCCATCCGGACGTCCGCGTCGTGCCGATTCTGCCTTCTCTCGCGGCCTGGGCCCCACATCCCCGGGGCCGCCCGCTGTTGCTTTTCTCGTCCGGTCACCACCCCGTGGGCGTCGCCGGAAACTCGCTCAGCCCACCTTCTCGACTTGCGTGAACTCCAGCTCCACCGGCGTCGGCCGTCCGAAGATCGAAACCGCCACCTTGAGGCGGGAACGCTCCTCGTCGACCTCTTCGACGAGACCGCTGAAGCTCGCGAACGGACCGTCGGCCACCTTGACCGACTCCCCGATCTCGAACGTGACGGTCGGCTTCGGCCGCTCGACACCTTCCTTGACCTGGTTCAGGATCCGCATGGCCTCGTCTTCCGAGATCGGAACCGCCTTGTTGTCGGCGCCGAGGAAGCCCGTCACCTTCGGCGTATTCTTGATCAGGAGGAAGGCCGGGTCGGTCATCTCCATCTTCACGAGCACGTAGCTCGGAAAAAGCTTGCGCTCCGCGTGAACCTTGCGGCCACGGCGCATCTCGATGACGTCCTCGGACGGAACCAGAACCTCCTCGAACAGATGGTCGAGGCCGGCGGCCTTTGCCCGCTCCTTGATGGCCTCCGCGACCTTCTTTTCGAAGTTCGAGTAGGCGTGAACGATGTACCAGCGCTTTGCCATGCTGCCCTGCTGTCAACTAACCCACACGCACCGGGGCGACCCTGCCGCCATCCGGCCGTCCCGTCAGCGGAACGCGTTCAGCACAAGCTGCACGAGCCATCCAATGCCTTGATCCACAATGGTAAAAAAGATCGCCGCCAGCGTGACCATAATCAGCACCATGATGGTCGTGATCCAGACCTCCTTCCAGGTCGGCCACGTGACCTTGGCCGTTTCCTGCCGCACCTGCTGGAGAAATTCGAAGGGGTTCGTTCTCGCCATCAGCTTTCATTCCCTGCCTGTCCGTGGCGAGAGGACCAACGAGGACGCTCACGCTCAATTCCCAATCGCTGCGAACGCCGCTCTCGCATCGGGGTGGATTGGCAGGGGCGGAGGGTCTCGAACCCCCAACCTTCGGTTTTGGAGACCGACGCTCTACCAATTGAGCTACACCCCTCGAGGTCCACCCCCGAACACGGTCAGGCACGCACGTTCAGGTGGATTGAACTTCGCGAGACCCCGCAGTCCGCGCCGCAACGAACACCGCAAACGAAGTGCAGCCGACGAAGCAGTTCCCGGGTTTTCAAGTCCCGCCTGCTGCAAGGTCGACTTTCGCTTGGATGTGTTTCGGACGCCTCTTATAGAGGTTACCCGCAGCCGATACAAGCCCGCTCGTTACTTTTTTCTTGACTTCAGCCGCAGGGGCCCGCTGCTCGCCTGCCCGAAATCGGGTGAGCGGATTTTTATATAATAGCGACGGGATCTTAGATCAAGATCGGGCGATAATTTGTTAGGTCGCGAAGGGCCACTCGGCTGGGGAACACGCCATGCTCATGAACGCGGCCCGCTGTCAGCTTCTCCTGATCGACATTCAAGAGCGCCTCGCGCCCCACATTGCCGGTGGAGAAGCCGTAACGGCCAACTGCGTTCGCTTGGCTCGCTACGCGCGACGCCTCGGTGTGCCGGTCACACTGACCGAGCACGACCCCAAAGGACTGGGCGCGACCGCTGCTCCTGTGCTGGCGGCGCTCGGCAACGACGTGCCGGCGCTGCCAAAAATCACATTCTCGGCCTGGTCGGGCGGCAGGCCGCTCGCAGATCATCATCGCCGGCATGGAAGCGCACGTCTGCGTCGGCCAAACCACATTCGACCTTCTGGCGGCCGGCCTCGATGTCTTTCTGGTTGCAGGTGCCGTTGGATCGCGCGGAGGCGAAGTCCGCGATCTTGCCATCCGGCGCCTGGAGCGGGCCGGCGCGCGCATCGTCACCCATGAGATGGTTGCCTTCGAGTGGCTACGCCGCGGCGATACGGAAGAGTTCAAGGATCTCATCGAAGTGATAAAGTGATCGGCGAACACAGCTCCCAACGACAGACAATCGGAAACACGGATCATGCAGGACAAAGCCGCGAAGGCCTCTCGAGCCGCCTTTCAGTGGGACGACCCGTTCCTTATCGAGGAGCAACTCACCGAGGACGAGCGCATGATCCGCGATACGGCGCGGGACTACTGCCAGGAGAAGCTCGCCTCGCGTGTGATCTCGGCCTACCTCGAAGAGCGGACCGATCGCGAGATCTTCACCGAAATGGGCGCGCTCGGGCTCCTCGGCGTGACGATCCCCGAGAAGTACGGCTGCGCTGGCGCGAACTATGTCTCGTATGGCCTCGTCGCCCGCGAGGTGGAGCGCGTCGACTCGGGCTATCGCTCGATGAATTCGGTGCAGTCGTCGCTCGTCATGTACCCGATCTATGCGTACGGCTCGGAAGAGCAGCGCATGAAGTACCTGCCGAAGCTCGCGAGCGGCGAGTACGTCGGCTGCTTCGGCCTCACCGAGCCCGATGCAGGCTCGGACCCGGGCGGCATGAAGACGCGCGCTGAGAAGGTCGCGGACGGCTATCGCCTCACCGGTTCGAAGACGTGGATTTCGAACGCACCGATCGCCGACGTGTTCGTCGTGTGGGCCAAGTCGGCCGCGCATAACGACGAGATTCGCGGCTTCATTCTCGAGAAGGGCATGAAGGGCCTCTCGGCGCCGAAGATCGGCGGCAAGCTGAGCCTGCGCTGCTCGATCACGGGCGAAGTCGTCATGGACGGCGTCGTCGTGCCGGAAAGCGCGATGCTGCCGAACGTCTCCGGCCTCAAGGGGCCGTTCGGCTGCCTCAATCGCGCCCGCTACGGCATTGCCTGGGGCGCCATGGGTGCGGCGGAAGACTGCTGGCACCGCGCACGCCAGTACACGCTCGACCGTAAGCAGTTCGGCCGTCCACTCGCCGCGACGCAGCTCGTGCAGAAGAAGCTCGCCGACATGCAGACGGAGATTTCACTCGGCCTGCAGGCGGCGCTGCGGTGCGGTCGCCTGTTCGACGAAGGACGCCTCGCGCCGGAAGCCATCTCGATCATCAAGCGCAACAACTGCGGCAAGGCGCTCGATATCGCCCGCGTCGCGCGTGACATGCACGGAGGCAACGGCATCCAGATCGAGTACCACGTGATGCGTCACGCGGCGAACCTCGAGACCGTCAACACGTACGAGGGCGCGCATGATGTGCACGCGCTCATTCTCGGCCGCGCCCAGACCGGGCTGCAGGCTTTCTTCTGATCATCGACGCGGGAGGTTCGCCATGCTGGCACTCAGACCGAATTGTGAATGCTGCGACAAGGATCTCCCGCCCGATGCCTCGGATGCAGTGATCTGCTCTTTCGAGTGCACATTCTGCGCCGATTGCGCGGAACATCGCCTCCCCGGCGGACGCTGCCCGAATTGCGGCGGCGAGCTGGTCAAGCGGCCTGTGCGGCCGGCGGATCGGCTGGCTAAGTTTCCGCCGTCGGACAAGCGCGTCGTCAAGGCGCACGGCTTCTGCGAGAGCGCGTGACGCGGGCGATCAACTACAGCCCGCGGCCACCCGCAACGTCGATCGTCACGCCCGTCACGTAGGACGCTTCGGGCGAACAGAGCCACAGAACCGTCTCCGCGACTTCGCGCGCCGTGCCCCCACGTCCGATCGGCACGCTCGACGCAATGCGCGCAACGCGTCCGGGATCGCCGGCGCTGGCGTGAATATCGGTCTCGATGACACCGGGGCGCACGCCATTGACGCGAATACCTTCGGCCGCGTGCTCCTTCGCGAGGCCAACCGTCATCGTATCGACGCCACCCTTCGACACAGCGTAGTCCACGCATTCGAACGCACCACCGAGACGCGCCGCCATCGACGAGATGTTGACGATCGCGCCACCCTTGCCGCCAAGGCGCATCGACATGCGCCGGATGGCTTGCTGATTCGCGTGAAAAGCGCCGACGAGATTGACGGCGATCGTGCGCGAGAGCTGCTCTGCGGTGATGTCGACGAAACGGGTGTGCGGCCAAAGAATGCCCGCATTGTTGAAGAAGGCATCGAGGCGACCGAACGTGCGATCCACGGCCTCGAAGGCAATACGGATCGCCACGGGGTCTGCGACATCGCATTGAATCGCGACGGCGCGGCGGCCCAACTTTTCTATGTCGGCAACCACGCTTTCGGCCGAATCTTTGCGCCCGATGTAGGTCAGCGCGACGTCATAGCCGCGCTCGGCGGCAAGGTGCGCCGCTGCAGCGCCAATGCCGCGCGAGCCGCCGGTAACGAAGAATACACCACCCATGAAAAACCCCAGAAACTGCGAAGCCGTGAAGGTCCATTTTCAGTATGGAAGGAGGGTGCGCCATGCGGCAATGATCGATCGCAAAGTCGGGATCGAGAAAATGGACCAAGCTGGTCTTGATCCGGCCGATCTCGCCTCCCACGTCCATACTATGGCCAGCCAATCAATCGGATAAGAAAGGTTGCCTCAGCATGACGACACCCCTCGAGATCTCCTTCCACGGAGTCGACAAGAGCGAAGCGCTCGAGACTCGCATCCAGGAGAAATTTCAGCGCCTGCATGGACATTTCGACCGCATGACCCATGCACGCGTTGTGATCTCGTCACCGAACCGCACGGACGCGCGCGCCAAGATGTTCACGGTCAAGATCGACCTCGGCATGCCCGGGCAGCAGCCGATCGTGATCAATAGCGAGGGGGACTACACGGACGTCTTCATTGCACTGCGTGATACCTTTAATGCGGCGCAGCGAAAGCTCGATGCGACCGCTGGCAAGATGACCAACACGGCCAAACGCGAGCGGGCGCGGCGCAAACCGGCGCCGAATGGTGCATCCTAAGATCAAACGGCGCGTAGGCGCGCCACCGCGGCGTGAAAATCACCCGCTACGGCGTTTCAGGTTTGACTTGCGTAGCACCGGACGCTAGTCCGGGTTGATGCTGTTCATTGTTGCTGAGCGGCACTCGTCGACGCCTGAGCACAGCTAGCGCTGCGCTCGTGGCATTCCAACGCGGCTCTGCACATCTTTGCGGCTGGAGCCCGACATCCTTCTCGGCGTGTTCATGCCTCGTGCTGAGGTCGCCGGAATCCGAAGAACATCAGGGTAAGAGTCAGAGCTGGCTGTGCTCCCGTTGTTTCTTCGCGGAGGGCACACGATGATCAAGCTCATCCATTATTCCCGCATCGTCGGGATGCTTCTTGCTTTCGGGCTCGCGCCAATCTTGTCCGGCAACGCCGCCGCAGAAGAAGCGATCTGCGAAACCAAGAAGCCCATCGTCTTCGGTGGTCTCGATTGGGATTCGAATGCGTTCCACACGGCGGTGGCGCAATTCATCATCAAGCATGGCTACAATTGCGCGGTCGATCTCATACCGGGCGCAACCATTCCCCTGCATGCAGGCATTGCGCGCGGCGATATCGACGTCCTGATGGAGGTCTGGCCGGGAAGCAATCCCCCAAGTTGGGATGAAGGCGTAGCCAAGGGTGTGCTCGTATCGCTTGGCGTGAATGTGCCGGATGCCGTTCAGGCGTGGTTCGTGCCGCGCTATCTCGTCGAAGGCGAAAGTGCGCCGGCCAAAGGTTTGCGGTCGGTTCAGGATCTGCCGAACTTCAAGGACGTTTTCCGTGACCCGGAAGAGCCGGGCAAGGGGCGCTTCTATAATTGCATCGCCGGCTGGCAATGCGAAATCATGAATACGAAGAAGCTTCATGCCTATGGCCTGATGGAGCACTTCACGAACTTCCGGCCGGGATCAGGCGCCGCGCTTTCCGCCGCGATCGATTCATCCATCCGCCGGAAGCGGCCCGTTCTCTTCTATTACTGGGGCCCAACGTGGCTACTCGGCAAAATTCAAAAAGATGTCGTACGTCTTGAAGAGCCACCCTACGACGAAGCCAAGTGGAACGCCTTGCAAGCCGTAGCGGATCCCGCAACGGCGAAGGACGCTACGGCCTACCCAGTGGTGCGCATCGACATCGGCGCGCGCGCCGACTTCGTCGAGCGGGCGCCGAAGGTTGCCGAATTCCTCAAGGCCTATACGACCTCTGACGCGCTCGTATCCGCAGCACTTGCGCGCATGCAGGAGAGCGGCGGCAGCGCCGAAGATGCCGCGCGGCATTTCCTCGCCACCAATACTGATATTTGGCGAGCGTGGGTGCCGGAGGGCGTTGCGAAGCGCGTGACGGCCGAGCTGAACTGACGCCCGGAGAGCCGAACGCTCCCAGAAGCCCATCAGCGCGTTGTCGCCGAATTCACTTGCCGGCAACGCGTTTCCGTTTTCATCATCTTCGAGGATCAGTGATGGGTGGGTTCATTTTTCCTGACTTTGGCACACCTCTGAAGAACGGCACGAACGCGTTCATCGATTATCTTGTCGTAACGCACGGAAACGCGTTTGAGACCTTCTCTAACGGCCTTCTCGCCATGCTGGTCGCTCTCGAGGGCCTCATGCGGGGCGCGCCACCATTGATCGTACTAGCCGTCGTCGCTGTTATCGCATTTGCTGCGAGCCGCCGCTTGCTTCTGTCGCTGTCTGTCGTCGGATGCCTCTGGCTCATCGGTGCTTTGGGCCAATGGGATCAGGCCATGCAGACGACTGCGCTCATCATCGTCTCCGTCGGATGCGCGATCCTCATCGGGCTGCCGCTCGGCATTCTCTCCGCTCGATCGCGCATAGCGAACCGGGTGATCTCGCCGACTCTCGACCTCATGCAGACCATTCCGAGCTTCGTCTATCTGATACCCGCCGCAATGCTTCTCGGGCTCGGCAAGGTTCCCGCTATTCTAGCCACGGTCATCTATGCGACGCCGCCGCTGATCCGCCTCACCGATCTCGGCCTTCGTCAAGTCGATGTTCCCGCAGTCGAGGCAGGGCGCGTATTCGGAACGACAGAATGGCAATCCATCCGCTTCATACAATTGCCGCTGGCGCTTCCATCGATCATGCAGGGCATCAATCAAACCACGATGATGGCCCTGGCCATGGTCGTTATCGCCTCCATGATCGGCGCGCGCGGCGTCGGGGAAACCGTACTTCTCGGGCTGCAGCGCAACGACTCCGGTCAGGGCTTGATCGGCGGGCTCGTCATTGTGCTGCTTGCGATTATCTTCGATCGCATCAGCCAGAGCTACGGCCGCCGCCTTCAAATGTGGCGCTGATGCCGGAGGGCCGCTGAGCGCTAAATTCCACGCTCCTGCTCGATGCGCTCGTACGCGCGCTGTACATCGACAGCATAGTCGCGTGTGATCGGCACGGCATCGCGCTTCTTTGCGAGCTGCATGTGGAAGACTTCCTGTGATCCAGTGCGGAACATCATCTCCGCGCTGATCAGGTAGAACTCCCACATGCGGCAGAAACGCTCGTCGTACATCCCGGCGATCTTCGCGCGGTTCGCCTCGAAGCGCTCGTGCCAATGACTGAGCGTCGTCGCATAGTGCACGCGCAGGAACTCGAGGTCCGTGACCCAGAGGCTGTTGTTCTCGGTCGCCGGAAAGACCTCCGAAAGCGCGGGCGAATAGGCGCCGGGGAAAATGTACTTGCGCAACCACGGACTCGCCGTGCCGGGCGGACTCATCTTGCCGATCGAGTGGAGCAGCATGACGCCATCATCGGTCAGGAGATCATTCACCTTCGCGAAAAACTCATTGTAGTGCCCGACGCCCACGTGCTCGAACATGCCGACCGAAACGATGCGATCGAATTTCGTCGTGAGTTGCCGATAATCCTGCAGCGCGAACTTCACGCGCCCTTCAAGACCATCTGCTTTCGTGCGCTCGACAGCCAGCGCATACTGCTCCTTGGACAACGTGACGCCGGTCACGTTCACGTCGGCGACCTGCGCAAGGTAGCGCGCGAGCCCGCCCCAGCCGGAACCGATATCGAGCACGTTCATGCCGGGCTTCAGATTGAGCTTGGCGGCGATGAGACGGCATTTGTTGCGCTGTGCCGCTTCGAGCGTCTCACTCTCCTCGCGAAAGTAGGCGCACGAGTAGAACAGCTCCCTGTCGAGAAAGAGCTCGTAGAAAGCATTGCCGAGATCGTAGTGGTGCGCGACGTTCTGCTGCGCCTTGCCGATCGGGTTCGCCTGCTGAAAGCGCTTGAGGCCACGCGAGACACGACGCAGCACGGCTTGCACAGGCTGGTTGCTGAGCGAGAGGCGATTGATCGAGAACAGCGTCAGGAAGGCGCGCAATCCCGTGTCCGGGAATGTCATGCGCCCGTCCATATATGCTTCCCCCGCGTGCAGCTCAGGATTGAAGAAGAGCTTCCGGTAGAGGCTCGGATCGGTGAGCTGCATATTCGCGCTCGGTCCCGGCTTCACGCCGCCGAATACATGCGTTTTCCCTTCAGCGTCCACGACGTTGAGCGTGCCGACCTTCACGAACGAAGTGAGCATTTTGGAGAGTGGAAACATTGCGCGCGGCAACCTCCTCGTCAGATGCGACGGAAGCTGACGAGTGTTACCCCATATGGCGCCCCCGTCCACCACCGAGGGCACAGTATACGTTCGTCAAATCCGCTTGATCATGTGGGTAAGTGAGCGATCGCTGAGTTCCTCCACGCGCTCGACCGCGTAACCGTTGCGCGTGTACCACGCGACCAGATGGGCGAGCACGCTTCCGGTATAAAGGCGCAGCGTGCCCAGACCGAGCTCCCGCGCGCGCGCCTCGGCAGCCGCGAGCATGGCATGTCCCACACCCGCCTTCTGGCGCGTCGTATCCGTCGCGATGCTCCAGATCAACAGATCATCGGCACGCGCCTTGAGGATCAGGACACCTTCGATGGGTCCATTCGCCGGAACCCAGATCTCGTAGTTGTCGAAGATGACTGCATAATCGGTCATGAGCGGTAACGGCTCGACACCGAGCAGCTCGCGATTGCGCGCATAGGCTGCGCGCTGAACGGCGACAACCGCATCGAGATCGGCGCGCGTCGCACGACGCAGCACAAGATTGCCAACCGTGAGCATCAGCCTTCCTCCGTGGCAGAACGCAACACCTTGCACGGCGCTCTGCCTCGGCACAATATCGGCACAACATTAGAACCATGCCAGGGAGGTCCTGACGATGACCGCACTGCACGCGCCGGAAGTGGCTGCCTTCGATTACGCGAAACTCGCCGCCGATCTCGAGCGTCTGCTGCGGCTGCGCTCCTTTCCTTTCGCCATGAAGCTCTACGAAGACCGCAACGAGATGGAGGCCATTCCACGCATTCGCCGCCCCAAGGCCGTGCACACTCTCGACCAGGTCGTTGCCCAGGCCTCGCGGCTCGGCTGGACAGTCGGCATCACATCGGACGACCTCGTCGGCGCGCAGTGCCGCGCGGTGGTCGGGCTCGGTAATGCCAAGGATCCGAAATGGACATCCGGCGCGCATATGGTGAACGTGTGGTTCTCGACGCCGGAGGACGCGAAGGAGCATCAGGCGGCCATGCACTGCGTGCCCGACGGCAAATACGACGCGCTGGCGGTGGCACCGCTCTCGGCGGGCCGGCTCGATCCGCCGAATATCGTCCTGTTTTACGCGACGCCAGGCGCCATGATGTACTTCATCAACGGCCTGCAGTGGGCGGGCTACAAGAAGTTCGATTGGGGCGTCGTCGGCGAAAGCGCCTGCGCCGACAGTTGGGGGCGCGCGCTCACGAAACGCGAGCCGTCGCTCTCCATTCCCTGCTTTGCCGAGCGGCGCTATGGCGGTGTGCTCGATGACGAGATGCTCATGGCATTGCCGCCCGACCAACTCGCGAAGGCAATCACGGGGATGGAAGCCCTCGCGAAGAACGGCTTCCGCTATCCTTTCGCGCAATACGGTATACAGAACGACGTGCGCGACGGCATGGCGCGCAGCTATCCGGATCGCGGCAAGAAGTAGTACTGCCGCGCCCCGTGCGCCGCGATTGTGTCGCTGAGGCCGCGGGGAGCGACGAATGACCGCTCTCTCGGCAGATTTCGCATGTCCGCCATGAATCACTCGGCGGATCAGGCTATACTCAAGGTTCATAGGATATGTTTGCCGCCGTCGAGATGGGAACGGTCGGCCAGTGGTGTCGCGCGCCAACGAGTATGGCATCGGCTGCCGCACACGCAGAGCTCAGAGGAGACCGGGCAGAATGGTCGTGCGGAAGACCGCCATTGCACTGGCGTTGATGCTCGGATGGTCTGGCAGCGCGGTAGCGGGGCCTGCACTTCTATTCGATGCCACCAACGGGCGCGTGCTCTACGCCGAGGATCAGGACCAGCCCTGGCACCCCGCGTCGTTGACCAAGATCATGACGGCCTACCTCGTCTTTGAGGCGCTGAAGAACAATAAGATCACGCTCGATCAGAAGATCCCTGTGAGCGTCAATGCGAATGCGCTGCCCCCGAGCAAGCTCGGCCTGCCCGTCGGCGCGGAGATCAGCGTCAACCTCGCGCTGAAATCACTGATCGTGAAATCGGCGAACGACGCCGCCGTCATGCTCGCCGAGGCGATCGGTGGCACGGAAGAAGCGTTCGTGCACTCGATGAACGAAACGGCGCTGCGCCTCGGGATGACACAGACGCGCTTCGTCAATCCACATGGCCTCCCGGCTCCGGAGCAGGTGACAACCGCGCGCGATCTCGCGCGACTGACGCGTGCCGTTCTCACGGACTATCCAGACCATGGAGAGCTCTGGGCGATGTCCGACATGCAGATCGGGCGTCGTCGCCTCCGGACCCACAACGGTCTGCTGCGCACTTACGAAGGCGCGGATGGACTGAAAACCGGGTTCATCTGCGATTCCGGGTTCAATGTCGTTGCGACAGCGACGCGGGACAACCGCCGGATCGCTGCCGTCGTTCTCGGCGAGTATACATCGCGGGACCGCAACCTGCGCGCGGCGAGCCTGCTTGAGCACGGTTTCCGAAACTACGAATGGAAACAGCTCTTCTCGAGCGCGACCCTCGATACAGTCCCTGTAAGCGCCGAGACGACCACGCCACGCAGCGTTCGAGAGATGGTCATGTCCTTCGCTTGCAACGGCAAGCGGCAAGCGCGAGCCGTACCGACGAAGAAGCAGAAAAAGGCGCGCACCAAAAAGCCGGCAACGGCCGCGGCAGCCGCTCCTGCTTCGGCGGCAAAGTCGGACTGATCCACCCCAAGGCGGCAGAAACGCTCAGACGATCAGGTCGAGTTTGTTGTCGCGATAGCGGCAGCCGGCGGGCGGTAGCTCGAAACCGTCGTCCGCGCGCGCAGGCGGCTCAGCCCTGGGCTCGCGGAGGCGCTGCGACTCGACGGGCGCAGGAGCCGGTAGCTCGCCACGCACGGATTGATCATTGCGCTGAACACCGCTGTCAGCCGGCCCTGTCGACTGCGCCGCAGCGGGAACGATGAAAAGAAGTCCGAGCAGACCCGCTACTGCGATCGATCGTGCTGACATCATGAAAGGGCCGCTCACCAATTGTTGACCGATTATTACCGCAGTGCCGCGAATTGCACATGTCGCAGGCCTGCCATGCGGCCTGCCCGCCGCGGCTGCAACTAGGTTAATCCGGGTTATCGGGTCCGGCAACCGGCTTCATAAAGCAGGCCTGATCAGCTGGAATAAGTCACGCGAATGCCCGGTTGAAACATCAGAGGAAGTCTAATCCCCTGATATGAGAAAATAAATCGCGCCCTATTGCGAGGGTTTTGGCTCGGCAGGTGCCGCCGTCTGCGGCCCCGTCTGGGACGGTTTCCAGACGGCCGTCAAAATAGCGGCGCCGGCAAGCGCGGTTACCACCGCCGCGATCATCACCTCACGCGACGAAAGCCAAAGACGGCGCCTATAAGTCTCGGAAAGTCTTGAATTTCGCGCCATAGCTCCGCACCCTATTACGTTTACCAATTATGACGGTGAAAGACGCACGCGCCAGGGCACGTTTGGCCGCGCGACAGAACATCTCATTGCGTCAAAGCGGCGGATGTCGCTTTTGCTTCCCGGCGCCGCAAACCACCGCACGTGGGTTGTCACAAGTCCGTCATGAACCAGCCACTATCCATGGCTTGAACACGCGGCCGCCGATGCCAACTTACCAAACTGGAGCAAATATTCTGCGGAAGCAGGCTGATTTGCGCTTTGAGATGGGAAAATTTGGGACACGGCAACGAGATAGTTCAGATCGATCCGAGTGCAAATCGTATTTGCTAAGGGCGCTCTGAATAGATCGAGCCAATCGGTGGGCTGTCGTTAACGAAAAACGGCAGCAGCTCTGCGCTCGGGCCCAAAAGAGTTGTAGAACTTCGGTCTTTGGGGTAGCAACCCCAAATCATCGGACACAATCAAAGAGTTCCAGCAACGTGTCGAGTGGACGTTTGAAGTGCTGCGTGCTCGTCGATTTCGACGGGACAATAGCAACAGTTGATACGACAGACGCACTGCTCGAGCGTTTCGCCGAGCCGGGTTGGCTTGATATTGAAGCCGACTGGCAAGCGGGCCGAATTGGCTCGCGCGAATGCTTGGTGCGCCAGATCGATCTCATCAAAGCTTCGCCGAAACAGTATGACGACTTCGTGTCGTCAATCGAGATCGACCGCGGCTTCCTCCCCTTTATCGAGGAATGCAAATCGCGCGATCTCGATGTGATGGTCGTTTCGGACGGACTCGATCGCACCGTTGGTACGGTACTTGCGCGCGCTGGTCTCGACCTCCCCTATCGCGCCAACCGTCTGCAGGCTGCCGGAACAGACCGCTGGCGTCTCACGTTCCCTCATGCACGGGGCGATTGCCGCCCGCTATCCGGGAACTGCAAGTGCCAGTTTGCGGATGCGGCGCGTGGCTCGGTCCGCGTGGTCGTTGGCGACGGGCGCAGCGACTTCTGTGTCGCCGAGCGCGCCGACCTCGTGCTCGCGAAGAGTTCGCTCGTCGAGCACTGCAGGAAAAACGCATTGCCGCACTTTGCCATCACGAACTTCGATGAAGCGACGGAGATCTTCGTTCGCTGGCTCGATGACCGGGCCGGACGTGGTGAAGACGGCACAATGATCCTCTCAGAACAAGCAAGAGACGAGTAGCCTCATGGACAAGTCCGTTCATTGGAACGATGCCGGCGCCACCACGGCATCGGGTTCTGCCACGCCGAGGACCGAAGCCGAGCTTCTCGAACTCGAGAACGTCTATTGCTCGCACGGCGACACGGTCCACTACACCAACCCGCCGAAGATCTTCGATCGCTGCGAAGGCTCGTTCATGTACGACGAGCAGGGCCGCGAGTTTCTCGACATTCAGATGTGGTACTCGGCCGTCAACTTCGGCTACCGCAACCAGCGGATCAACGACGCCGCGCACCGTCAGCTCGAGCGCCTGCCGCAGGTCGCCTCGCAGTACCTCCATCGCGAGAAGATCGAGCTCGCGACGATCATCGCGCAGGATGCCGAGAAGAAGTTCGGCATGAAGGGCCGCGTGCACTTCAATGTCGGCGGCGCGCAGGCCGTCGAGGACAGCCTCAAGCTCGTGCGCAATTTCAAGCAGGGCAAGAGCCTGATGTTTGCGTTCGAGGGCGGCTACCACGGCCGCACGCTCGGCGCCTCGGCGATCACGTCGTCCTATCGCTATCGCCGCCGCTACGGCCACTTCGGCGAGCGCGCGCAGTTCATCGAATTCCCGTATCACTTCCGCGGCCCCAAGGGCATGTCGAAGGAAGAGTACGGCGAGCTGTGCGTGAAGAAGTTCGCGCGCCTCTTCGAGAGCGAGTACAACGGCGTTTGGGACGCGAAAGTCGGCGAGGCCGAGTACGCCGCGTTCTACGTGGAGCCGATCCAGGGCACCGGCGGCTACGTCATCCCGCCGCCGAACTTCTTCAAGGGCATCAAGAAGGTCCTCGACGACCACGGCATCCTGATGGTCGCCGATGAAATTCAGATGGGCGTCTATCGCACCGGCAAGCTCTGGTCGATCGAGCATTTCGGCGTGAAGCCGGACGTCATCGTGTTCGGCAAGGCGATCACCAATGGTCTGAACCCGCTTGCCGGCGTGTGGGCGCGCGAGGAGCTGATCAATCCGACGATCTTCCCGCCGGGCTCGACGCACTCGACGTTCAACGCGAACCCCATGGGTACCGCGGTGGCGCTCGAAGTCATGAATATGCTCGGCGAGACCGACTACGAGGCGATGGTCACCGAGAAGGGCAAGTATTTCCTCGAAGGTCTTCGCGATCTTCAGAAGCGCCACAAGTGCATCGGCGATGTCGACGGCCTCGGCCTCGCGCTGCGCGCCGAGATCTGCGAGCCGCACGACAGCTTCACGCCGTCGAAGCGCCTCGTCGATCTGATGGTGGACGAAGGCCTCAAGGGCGACATCGACATTGACGGTCGCAAATACGGCCTCGTGCTCGATATCGGCGGTTGGTACAAGAACGTCATCACGCTTGCACCCAGCCTCCATATTTCGAAGAGCGAAATCGATCTGGCCATCCGCCTGCTCGATGCGCTCATCACGCGCGTAACGCGCAACTAGCGGCTCAGTGAGCCGTTAAACGCCAGAGGCGCCCGCTCCGAAGTATGGAGCGGTTGCCGGACCCGGGGTTGAAAAGGTGGATCCGGCACGCAGATGCCAAAAAGGACATGATCTCAATCATGCAGGTAGTTGAGAGTACGGGTAAAGAGATCGCGAGTGACCGGTACGTTTATGACCAGCCGGGATTTGGCGAGAATGGCCGCATCGGCTTTCTCCTGATCCATGGCCTGGGCGGCACGCCGGTCGAGTTGCGTTTTGCTGCGCAGGGTCTGACCCGCGCCGGCTTCGCTGTGTACTGCCCGCTCCTCGAGGGGCATGGCGGCACCGAGGCGGAGCTCAATGCAACGACGTGGCAGGACTGGTACGACAGCGTCGTCGCGGCTCACGAGGAGTTGCGCGCGCGCTGTGACGTGGTTGTCGTGGGCGGGCTGTCATCCGGCGCATTGCTCGCTTTGCGCCTTGCCGCCGAGCGTCGCGATGAAATCGCGGCCACCGTTTTGCTGGCGCCGACACTCTGGCCGAATGGCTGGGCTGTTCCGCGGGCGCTGCGGTTTCTCAAGTACGTGCCGCAGAAGCAGATCGTGAATCTGTTCAACTTCACCGAAGCCGCACCCTACGGCATCAAGGACGAGCGCATTCGTCAGTTCGCGCTCGACTCGCTGCAGGGTGAAGGCCGCTCGATGAAGGACGTGTTCGGCCGCAGCGGCTCCATGCTCTGGGAGCTCAAGTCCCTGCGCGGCGCCGTGCGTTCGCAGCTTCCGGAAGTGAAGCAGCCGACTCTCATCTTCCATCCGCGCAACGACGATCAGGCTGATCTCTCGAATACGACCGAGATCCAACGCCAGCTCGGCGGTCTCGTGGATGTCGTGGTGCTGGACGACAGCTATCACATGATCACGCTGGACCGTCAGCGTTCGCTTGTCGTCGATCGCGCCGTGGACTTCGGTCAGCGTCTCACTGCCAAGCTGCAGCCGCGCACGGAAGTCACGCCCGCCGTCAATCAGCTCGCCGCCGAGTAAGGGCGGCGCGCTGGCGCATTGCTCTCTACTCTTTCAGGCACGCACTCAGATCTGTTGCGAGATTTCGCAGCAGTGTCGCGTAGTGCGCCGGTCCTGGCGTAATTGCAACGCCGAGCGGGTCGAGCACGCCACGCCGCGCATTCGTCTTCTCGGTGATCGTCGCCACGAGCCGCGGCTCGAACTGCGGTTCGGAGAAGACGCAAACAGCCTTGAGCTCACCGATCTTGCGGCGTAGCGCCGAGAGCCGCCGCGCACCCGGCGCGACTTCGGGACTGACGGTCACCGAGCCCGCAGCCTCCAGCCCGAAGCGCTTCTCGAAATACTGATAGGCATCGTGGAAGACGATGAAGGGACGCTCGGCAAGCGGCTTCATCTTGCCGTCGAGCTCCGCCTTCAACGCAGACATCTCGCGCTGGAAAGCCTCGGCATTTGATTTGAAGCGCTCCGCCGACGCCGGCTCGGCCTTGCTCAGCACGTCCGCCATATGCGCAGCGATCAGCGCGGCATTGTCGGGGTCGAGATAGAGATGGCCATCCGTGGCGTTCTTACTGTGGCCGTGCGAATGACCGTGCTTGTGCTTGCCGCCTTTGCCGTGATCATGGTCGTGATCCTCGAACGTCCCGCCTGTGCGCATCGGATAAAGCGTGAGGCCGGACACCTTCTCGAGCGTCACTACTTCCACCGTCTTGGGTAGCGAACGGGCGACCTTGATCATGAACGGCTCGAGCCCGTCGGAAACGCGGAAGATCACGCGCGCCGCCGACAGCGCCTTGGCATCCGAGGGCTTGAGGCTGAAGGTGTGCGGAGAGGCCGTGCCGTCGAGCAGCAGCTTCGGCTCCGCGACGCCCGTCATGACCGCAGCGGCGATCGAATGGATCGGCTTGATGGTGGCGACCACGTTGAGGCTTTCCGCCTGCGCGGCGCTGGCCGCGACACACAACCCCAAGCCTGTCAGCGCCCCCGCTCCGATGATCGAAAACCGCATTGAACCACTCCTGATCTCGCATCTCGTGAATGGCTAATAGATGTTATAACATAACTTGTCCAGGTGCTCGTGGATACGAAAAGCCGCGTCACCAGGCGGGTGCGAAAATTGGCCGGAGCAGGCACGCGGATGCCGCCAATTCAGATCACGAACGAACGCATTTGCGTACAGAGCGTGATCGAACGCGCATCGCCATTGCCTCGTTCGATACTTGACGTCGAAGCGCAGCCGCACATATTAGCTTTGCACTCGTGGTGATTTGGCCGGCCGGCTTGCAGCCACGTTAAATAATTCGCTAAAGAGGCCGCGCGCATCCGGAATTCGGTTGAGCACGGCATCGATCGCCGGCCCCGAGTCCGGATTTTTTGTGTCGGTGGCAGCCGACCGCGCGGAGAAAACTATATGGCGAGCGTATCGATCGAGCCGGGCCGCAGGGCCACATCGGCACCGGCTGAAGCGCCATCTCCTGAGATCGTGAAGCGGACGGCGCTCGAGGAAGCGCGAGCCCCGCGCAGCCCCTCCGTGACGTTTCTAGCGTCGGATCCGCTCACACTCGACTGCGGACAGCGCCTCGGGCCTTTCACAGTCGCCTACGATACCGCCGGGACGCTGAATGCTGCAAAGTCCAACGCCATCCTGGTTTGCCACGCGCTGACCGGCGACCAGTATTTTCTCCGCAGTCATCCCGTCACCGGAAAAGCTGGCTGGTGGGATTCGATGATCGGCCCCGGAAAGCCGATCGACACGGATCGCTTCTTCGTCATCTGCGCCAATATTCTCGGCGGCTGCATGGGCTCGACAGGCCCGGCATCCGTCAATCCGGCAACTGGGCAGGCCTACGGGCTCGACTTCCCGGTCATAACGATCCGCGACATGGTGCGCGCGCAGGTTCGCCTCATCGACCACCTCGGCATCGACAAACTCTTCGCCGTCGTCGGCGGCTCGATGGGCGGCATGCAGGTTCTGGAATGGGCCGCACATTTCGGCGAGCGCCTGCACTGCGCAATTCCCATTGCCACCGCAGCTTGGCATTCCGCGCAGAACATCGCTTTCCACGAAGTCGGGCGTCAGGCTGTAATGGCCGATCCGGAGTGGGTCGATGGCCGCTACCTTCTGAGCGATCGCGTACCACGGCGCGGTCTCGCGGTCGCGCGCATGGCCGCGCACATCACGTACCTTTCCGAAGCGGCACTGCACGCGAAGTTCGGCCGCAGCCTGCAGGACCGCGACGCACGCACGTTCTCGTTCAACGCCGATTTCCAGGTCGAAAGCTATCTGCGCCATCAGGGCTCGACGTTCGTCGATCGCTTCGATGCGAACAGCTATCTCTACATCACGCGCGCCATGGACTATTTCGATCTCGCCGCCGAGTTCGACGGCGTGCTCGCAAACGCCTTCCGCAACACCAAGGTGCGCTTCTGCGTCGTCTCGTTCACGAGCGACTGGCTTTATCCGACTCACGAGAACCGCAAGATCGTGCAGGCGCTGAATGCGGTCGCAGCCAACGTGAGCTTCGTCGAGATCGAAAGCGACAAAGGCCACGACGCCTTCCTGCTCGATGAGCCCGTGCTCTTCAAGACGATCACCGGCTTCATCAATTCAGCAGCCGCGCGTCATGGCATCGCGCCGGCAAGGAGCGCTGCCTGATGCTCGCGAGACACGAAGAACACACAGCCACCACGCCGCGCGTCGACCACCTGCTGATCGCTGGTCTCGTCAAGCCCGGCGCCCGCGTGCTCGATGTCGGCTGCGGCGATGGCGCATTGCTCCAGCTCCTGGCCGATCGCAAGGATGTCGATGCGCGCGGTGTCGAGATCGACCGCGATCGCGTCAATGCGTGCGTGGCGCGTGGTCTCTCGGTCATCCAAGGCGACGCCGACCAGGATCTCGACGCCTATCCCGACGGCGCCTTCGACTACGCGATCCTGTCGCTTACCATCCAGGCGACGCGCAATCCTAAGAAGGTGCTCGCCAATCTTCTGCGGATCGGCCGGTACGCCATCGTCTCGTTCCCGAACTTCGGTCACTGGAAGGTCCGCGCGAAGTTCTTCGCCACGGGCCGGATGCCCGTAACGGAACATCTGCCCGATACGTGGTACGACACGCCCAACGCACACCTCTGTACCATCAAGGACTTCGCCGACCTCTGCCGTCTGGTCGACGCCCGCGTCGAGCGTGCCGTGGCGTTCAACACCTCAGGCCAGCAGCTCGGCACGTGGGTGCGCATGCCGCTGACGATCCATAATCTGCTCGGCGAGAAGGCAGTGTTCCTGCTGTCTCGGCGGCCGGCGGGGAAATAAATCCGGCCACGTTATTTCTTTCGAAATTACTGCCCGGAGCGGCGCTATCCGGAAGGCGTTTACCAATTGGTAACGACGCCCGGCCAGATCGTCGCCACGCGGCTCTCGACGTCACAAAATCGGCGGCAAGAACCTTGACAGACCGCACGCTGGATAATACCTCCTGCGGCAGTGGCTGGCACTCTCGATTTATGAGTGCTAACAGCCGCCGGTGACCGCACCCCGCGGCTCCAAATCAGAGCAAAAACCCAATCCGGAGCAGGCCCTCCATGAAGTTCCGCCCTCTTCACGACCGCGTGGTCGTCCGCCGCACCGACAGCGAGACCAAGACCGCTGGCGGCATCATCATTCCCGACACCGCAGCCGAGAAGCCCCAGCAGGGCGAGATCGTTGCGGTCGGCCCCGGCGCCCGCGACGAGAGCGGCAAGCTCGTGGCTCTCGACGTCAAGAAGGGCGACAAGGTGCTGTTCGGCAAGTGGTCGGGCACCGAGGTCAAGATCGACGGCAAGGAGCTGCTGATCATGAAGGAGAGCGACATCATGGGCGTGCTCGACAAGTAAGTCGGGCCGGCCTCGTCCTCCCTTGAAGAGACCGTATTCCTCCTACCCCACCAGGAACCCTGCACATGGCAGCCAAAGACGTAAAGTTTGCAGCCGATGCCCGCGAGCGCATGATGCGCGGCGTCGACATCCTCGCCAACGCCGTGAAGGTGACGCTCGGCCCGAAAGGCCGCAACGTCATCATCGAGAAGTCGTTCGGCGCCCCGCGCACGACCAAGGACGGCGTGACGGTCGCGAAGGAGATTGAGCTCGAGGACAAGTTCGAGAACATGGGCGCGCAGATGGTGCGCGAAGTGGCCTCGAAGACCAACGACGTCGCCGGTGACGGCACGACGACGGCCACCGTTCTCACGCAGGCGATCGTCCGCGAGGGTCTGAAGTCGGTTGCGGCCGGCATGAACCCGATGGATCTGAAGCGCGGCATCGACAAGGCCGTCGCCCAGGTCGTCGAGGAGATCAAGAAGCGCTCCAAGAAGGTCAAAAACTCGGACGAGATCGCCCAGGTCGGCACCATCTCGGCCAACGGCGAGAGCGCCATCGGCAAGATGATCGCCGAGGCCATGCAGAAGGTCGGCAACGAGGGCGTGATCACGGTCGAGGAGGCAAAGAGCCTCGAGACCGAGCTGAACGTCGTCGAGGGTATGCAGTTCGATCGCGGCTACCTGTCGCCGTACTTCATCACCAACGCCGACAAGATGATCGCCGAGCTCGACGATCCCTACATCCTCATCCACGAGAAGAAGCTCTCGGGCCTGCAGCCCATGCTGCCGCTGCTCGAGGCCGTCGTGCAGACGGGCAAGCCGCTGCTCATCATCGCGGAAGAGGTCGAGGGTGAGGCGCTCGCCACGCTCGTCGTCAACAAGCTGCGTGGTGGCCTGAAGATCGCGGCCGTGAAGGCTCCGGGCTTCGGCGATCGCCGCAAGGCCATGCTCGAGGACATCGCCGTTCTGACGAACGGTCAGGTGATCTCCGAGGACCTCGGCATCAAGCTCGAGACCGTGACCCTCGACATGCTCGGCCGCGCCAAGCGCGTGCAGATCGACAAGGAGAACACGACAGTCGTCGACGGCGCCGGCAAGAAGAAGGACATCGAGGCCCGCGTCAACCAGATCAAGGTCCAGATCGAGGAGACGACCTCGGACTACGATCGTGAGAAGCTCCAGGAGCGTCTGGCGAAGCTCGCCGGCGGCGTTGCGGTGATCAAGGTCGGCGGCGCCACCGAAGTCGAGGTGAAGGAGCGCAAAGACCGCGTCGACGACGCGCTCAATGCGACTCGCGCCGCGGTCGAGGAAGGCATCGTCCCGGGTGGCGGCGTTGCGCTGCTCAAGGCGACGCAGTCCATCTCGGTCAAGGGTGAGAACGAGGACCAGGAAGCGGGCATCCAGATCGTGAAGCGCGCGCTCCAGGCGCCGATCCGCCAGATCGCCGAGAATGCCGGCGTCGAGGGTTCGATCGTTGTCGGCAAGGTGCTCGAAGCTCGCGGCCAGACCTATGGCTATGACGCTCAGGGCGACGAGTACGGCGACATGATCGAGAAGGGCATCATCGACCCGGCCAAGGTCGTGCGCACTGCACTGCAGGACGCCGCTTCGATCGCCTCGCTCCTCATCACTACCGAGGCGGGCGTTGCCGAGGCGCCGAAGAAGGATAGCCACGCCGGTCACGACCATGGTGGCATGGGCGGTATGGGTGGCATGGGCATGTAAGCCCGCCGCTCAGGCATGCGACGAAATGGAGGCCGCTTCGGGAAACCGGAGCGGCCTTTATGTTTTGTTTTCCGCCGACGCGTACGGCTTCGCCTACACGCGCGGCGGCGCTGCCTCGCCGGTTGGCGTTCTCACCTCGCGGCCTTCGGCCGCCCCTCACCACGACCTTCTCCCCGCAAGGGCGAGGAGAAGGAGAAGATTCAAGCCATTCTCAGCAGTACCACGCCGATAAGCACCAGCACGCCGGCGATGACGCGCAGGCGCAGCAACGGCTCGCCGAGGAACACCACGCCGATAACCGCCGCGAAGAGCACGCTCGTCTCACGCATGGCGCCGACGAGCGCGATAGGCGCCTTCGTCATGGCCCAGAGCGCGATACCGTAGGCGCCGACAGACATGCAGCCGCCGAGCAGAAGCTGCCACGCAGAGCCGCGAAAGGCGGTTACGAGCCCATTGCCCCAGCGATAAGTGCCAAAGGCGACGAGCACGACGGCACTGGCCACGAAGCTCCACGCCACATAGGAGCCGACGTGGGTCACGCTGCGCGCGCCGAGGCCGTCAATGATCGTATAGGCGCCGATCGTGAGCGCCGTCAGCAGGGCGAAACCGACAGCACGCACCTCGATCTGCGTCGAAACGCGCCCGCCCTTGAGCGACAACGCCAGCACACCCGACGCGAGCAGCACGACACCGAGCCAGCCGAGAAGGCCGATCGGCTCGCCGATCACGGACATGCCCATAGCCGTCAGCAGCGGCGCGCTGCCCCGTGCCAATGGATAGACCTGACCGAGATCGCCCGTTTCGTAGGCCAGTCCGAGCGCTTGGAAATAGACGAGATGGATAAGCGCCGATGCACCGATGAACCACCAAGCGACCGGCTCGGGCAGCGGGACGAACAAGCATATCGGCAGCGCCACCATACCGCTCGAGATGCCGAGCAGTGTGGTCGCGATGCGCGGCTCGACGCGCAGCTTCAAGAGCGCGTTCCACCCGGCGTGCAGCGCCGCGGCAATCAGCGTAACCGCGAGAACGAAGCTGTCCATGTCTTGAAATCGTTCAGAGCCGGACGGCCCTGCCCCTGCGGATGACGGCCAGTGCGGATGCCGCATCCACCTCACTGCCGCCAGCCGCATTCTGCCAGCAGTTCGCTCTGTGACCAAGAGTGCTGGAACTCACCCAGCGATCCCCTCGTCGACGAGCACGGCGTGATTGTCCCAGATCCAGGGCGTCGACGCGGCATCCGTCCGCGCATCCCGCCCGCCGCCGAAGCGCGCAATTTTCCCCGTACCAGCAGTTGCAAGGAACTCGGCCGGCGCGCGCGTCGGCGCAATGCCGGAAACATCGTCGAGTGCGTGCGTGCGCAAAACCCTGCCCGAAGCGATGTCCAGGACGACCGCACTTGCCCCCTTCGAGCTGGTGATGGCAACCAGCGCACCGTTTCGGTCGCAGGCGATGGAGCTCACGTAACCTGAGAGAGCGCGTTCAGTCGCCGTCGGTAGCGCGACAGGTTGCAGCGCGCTCTGGCGCCGGTGCCGGTAGACAAGCGATTGTCCGCCAACGGCACCATGCGCGACCTGCGCACCGATGACTACCGTCCCATCGTGCGCGACGTCGAGATGGCGAAGCGACAGCGCACCCGCTGCGCCGAGTTCATGTCGCTCGAGCAGATCGCCCGTTCTCAAGTCGACGTAAGCGAGCGTGGTCTCGATGGCATCGGGATTGAGGATGCGACGGCCATTGCCCAAATCCGGATGCTCGATGAGACCGCCATTCGCTATGACGAGCACCGGTTGATCGCCGAGCAGCGCAAGATCGTGCGGTCCGACGCCGCCGCTGGAGAACTCGCCAATGCGGCGGTATCCCGCGCTCACGTCGTAGACACCGATAACGCCACGCGCACCGTCGAAGTCGTTCTCGGTGGCGTAGAGCAAGCGGCCGTCGCGTGAAAACACGCCGTGGCCATAGAAATGCCGATCTGAAGGGGTCGTGAAGACGATCGGCTCGCGTCTGCGATCGGGCGAGAATGACACGGCAAAGTTCCCCGGCCTGCGAGCAAAGACCACGCACGTGCGGTCGATCGCCGACACGGTGATGTCGTGCCCCCGCCCCGGCAGCGCGACGGCATTCACATCGCGGCCATCCTCGGTGAAGAGCGCGGCCCAATAGCGGCCATCGCGGCCGCGTCGCGCAGCTGCATAGAGTGCCGGGCCAAGTGGCGTGCCCGCGTGTGCTGTGACGCCACCGCCGGCGATGAGGCCGCACGCTGTCCCGACCAACATTGCTCTGCGATCAATCGCCATCGGTTGCATTGAACCCCATGGAAATGCCCGCCGTGAGCCCAAGCAACGCCGTCAGCTGCATGCGCGCATTCCGCAGCGGGTAGCCGAGCGCAACGAAGGGCTGCATCATGGCATCGGGATCGAACGGCTTGCCCTGCCGCGCGAGACGGCGCACCTGATCGCGCGCGGTATCGATCTCCCGCTCGACCAGCTTCGCCTTCAGCGGGACCGTGACGCCGGGATGCGCGGCACTCGTGTCGACAATAGCCTTGTTCATGCCGCCGGTCATGTAGAGATGGTGCAGCCCATCGAGACCGGCGCTGAAGAACCTGATTGTGCGCTGGCTCTTGACCAGAACAGGCGTCAACCGCCGCCGCTGGACGCCGAGCCCCAGCGGAGCGGCAATCCACTCGTCGCGCACGCGCTCCAGTCCGTTGTCGAGCGACTTCGCGAGCGCAAGTGTCGTCTCCGAGGGCTTCAGAAAATGCGGATTGCCTTCACCGGCATTGAGCCAGTGACGAGAAAAGCGATCGGGTTCGGTCCATGCCGCGAGCACATCTGCAGCGAGGTTCCGAATGTTCGCACTGATCGCCTTGGCATAAGCGCAGCGATAGGCGCGCTCCTCGGCATCCTTGGTCGGTGCATCGAAGAGTGCTGTTTCCAACGCGGCGAGACCTTGAATGGCGACGCGCTTTGCAGCGAGCTTCGTCGGGTCGAGCGCGTCCTGATCGCGCGCTCTCAAAGTCTGTGCCACCTGACGCGCGCCAAGACCGCGCCGATCGGGCCAGAAGAAAATGCGCTCGAGTCTGTTCTCCTCCGTGATCGGGCCGAAGCGGATGTGCTCGATGTTTCCCAACGCCATTACGAGACCATCGAAAGCGCGCTCCATGCTGCGCTGCTGCTCCGCCGTGCGGCGCGCGCAATAGCTTTCGAGCGTCTTCGTCAAACGCTCGGCTGCGGAGACAAGCGCGGCATAACCCGGCCGGATATGTTTCTCCAAGGCTTGCCGCGCGAGCCCGGCATGATCGAACGCACCGGGCTGCTGTGCGCGCACGACGCCGCTTGCGCCGAGCGACACGATGAGCACCACCGCTGCGAGCCCACCGGCGATCCGACCCGTGAGAGACATGGTTCCTCTCCTCAGAGCGAATTGACGAAAGCAATGAGGCGCGCCCGATCCTCGGGCGAAAGCGCGCCGAACCCATCGCGTGCGCGCTGAGCTTCACCACCATGCCAGAGAATGGCCTCTGTCAGACTTCGCGCGCGGCCATCGTGCAGGAAGAACGTGTGTCCGTTCACGATCTCGGTCAAGCCGATACCCCAGAGCGGCGGCGTGCGCCATTCGCGGCCATCCGCGCGTGCCTCGGGGCGTCCATCGGCGAGCCCCTCGCCCATGTCGTGCAGAAGAAAGTCCGAGTAGGGCCAGATCTTCTGGCCGCGCAGATGCGCATCGGGCGACGTCTCGCCGGTCGTGAAACTCGGTACGTGGCAGGATGCACATCCGACCTCATGAAAGAGGCGCTTACCGGCCAGCACATCAGGCGCATCGGCATCCCGGCGCGGCGGCACGGCGAGATTGCGCGCATAGAAGGCGACGAGATCGAGCAGCTTCGCATTGATCTCATGATTGGGCGCGCGCGGGGTTCCGCCATGCGTCGCCTTCCGGCAGAGCGACTGCGCGGGCGTGCAGTCGCCCCACGCAAAAGGCGCGATCCAGTTCCCGATGCCGATGTCGCCCGCGAAGGCATCGGCCGATTGCTGGAGAACGGTCGGCTGGCCCGCCTTCCAACCGAAGCGACCGAGCATCAGGTTCTTGTTCTCGACCGACCATACCCAGTTGGCGCGGCCCGAAATGCCGTCGCCATCGCGATCGTCCGGATCCTCGTGCGCGAGGATGTCCTCGACGGGAATGGCTTCGATGAGACCGAGGCCGATCATCTGCGGGGCGAGGCGCGGTGAAATCATCGTCTTCGGATGCATCGGGCCATAGCCGAGATCCTCGATGCGATACGTCGGCCGCCTCAGCGATACCACTTCACCACCGGCAAGCGTGACCGGCACTTCCTGGTAGTCGATGATCATGCGGCCTTCGCCGAGATGGCCTTGAATGCCGAGCTCCTGAAGTTGCGTGCCGTAGATCGGCTCGGGAATGACCGAGAGACGCCCCTCGGCGAGTGCCGCGCGCTGTTCAGCCGTCTCAGGTGGAATCGAAAGGCGCAGAAACATCGAGACCGAGCGGTCCTCGATGTCCGGCCCGCGCGGCGGCTCACCGCGACCGTCCTTCAGATGACAGCTCTGGCACGCGCGCGCATTGAAGAGCGGACCAAGCCCATCCGATGATTTGGTCGAGGCCGGCGCGGACACCCAGAACTTGCGAAACATCGCATTGCCGATTTTGAAGTCCATCTCCTGCGCGAGGGTCATGTTCGGCGAGAAGTGGGAGAAGGCTTCGGTCGTGTCGGTGCGACGCTGCGATGTCGCGTCGCCACCTGGATGCTGCTCGCCATCTTCGAGTGCAGTGAATGAGGCCGGCGCGGCGGCGTGTGCGCCACTGTGCGATCGCACCGATTGCGACCAGCCACTTCCCGCCGCGAGCACGAGCATCCCGGCAAGCGCACTGAGCATCCAGGCGCTCACGATACAGCGGGAGCGGCGGCCTTCATCCATCGGCCCGTCTACTTCTTACCCTCGAGCGCCTTCCCCGGATTGTCGAGGCTGTCCGAACCCTCGAACGTGATGGCGCGCAACTCCAGCACGTCGACTGCGCGCTCGAGCTCCTTCGTCTGCGCGATCAGCGCCTCGATCGCCGATTCGATCACGGCGTTGCCTTCCTTGTTGCCCTCGCCGAGCATCTGGTCATAGGCCTCGACCTTCTCCGCGCGTGTCTTGAGCGCGGTCATGCGCTTGTTCGTCTCGGCCAATGCCTGACGTACGCGATCATCGATCTCGGCGGACTTCGCGCGCACGAGGTCCGACACGCTCGCGCCTTTGACCTCGCTGCCATCGATCCGCGTGTAGCGGCCGAAGTACACGTTCTCCATGCCGATGACATTGTAGTAGTGCGAGTTGTGCGTGTTGTCGGAGAAGCAATCGTGCTCCTCCTCGGGATCATTGAGCAGCAGGCCAAGCTTCATGCGCTCGCCGGCAAGCTCGCCATAGGAGAGGCTGCCGAGGCCGGTGAATATCATCGTGAGAGGATCGGTCTCGGGCGCGAAGAGCGCCTTGCGGGCCTCGCCATCCGGCCCCCAGTTCGCTGCCATCTCCTCAAGATCCTCGATCAGGAGATCCGTGACGACGCGGAGGTAGGCAATGCGGCGGTCGCAGTTGCCGCCCGTGCACTTCTTCGTATCGAAGTCCGTGACGGGACGATTGCCCGCGCCGCGCTCGGTCCCATTCAGATCCTGTCCCCAGAGCAGGAACTCGACGGCGTGATAGCCCGTCGCGACGTTGGCCTCGATGCGCTCGGCTTCCTGCAGCGTATCGGCTAGCAGCTCCTTCGTGATCTTGCTCGCATCTGCCTTGCGGCCACTTACGGTGAGCGTCCGGTTGGCGATGACGTTGGCCGCATAGAGCGGATTGCTGTCGGATGCCGTGCCATAGCTCGGATCGACGTAGTCGATGAGCCCCTCGTCCAGCGGCCAGGCATTCACCCGTCCCTCCCAGTCGTCGACGATCTTGTTGCCGAACCGATAGGCCTCGGTCTGCATGTACGGCACACGCGCCGCAATCCACGCCGCGCGGGCAGTAGCAAGATTGTCCGCCGTCGGCGCATCGATCATGCGATCGATCGCCGCCTTGAGCGCCTTGGCGCGGACGACCGAATCCTCGTAGCCGGCCTGTGCGATGTTGGCGTAGGTGTCGGCGACCTCCTTCACGGTGGCCGCCGACAATGGAAGCGCCAGCGCAAGCCACAGTAGTGCGGCAACGCCGGCGACCCATCCTCGACCTGATCTGCGGCCCGTCTGCATGTTCGTCACCCCTTGTTCGCTAGCGCCCAGCATGGCGCCGACGAGCACCGGCAACGACAGGCACGGCGTTGCCGTCAATCGTGGCCCTTGCTGTCGTCGGCAGATCCCGACTGAAGCTGTCCGTAGTTCTCGACGCCGATCGACTTCATGAGGTCGAGCTGCGTCTCGAGGAAATCGATGTGGCCTTCCTCGTCCTTCAGCAGCTCCTCGAAGAGCGCCATTGAAACGTAGTCTTCCTCGGTCCGGCAGAGCTCGCGGCCCTTCATGTAGAGGTCGCGGGCGATGTACTCACCCTTTAGATCGCACTCCAGAACCTCTTTGAGGTTCTGTCCGATCATCAGTGGTGCGATGTACTGAAGGTTCGGATGTCCCTCGAGGAAGATGATCCGCGTCACCAACTTGTCCGCGTGCTCCATTTCTTCAATGGATTCAGCGCGTTCCTTCTTGGCGAGCTTGGTGAAGCCCCAGTCATCGAGCAGGCGATAATGCAGCCAATATTGGTTGATCGCCCCGAGTTCCAGCTTCAGCGCCTCGTTCAGAATATCGATAACGGGCTTCTTGCCTTTCATGTCGCTCCTCCGCGTGCCTCGGGCAGATTAGAACGACACTAAAGAGCCTAACCGGCGCGCGCAGTCAACGACTGAACTGCTCGTTCGAAGGACGTTGCACCGGCAGACCGCAGCGGCACGAAGGGCTTATCGAATTTTCGGCATAGGACTTTCGCTCGAAGACAGGCCGAATGGCTGACGCAGTCGATCGGGCAGACGACCGCATCGCACCCCTCGATCATGCCGTCGATGCGCACGAGCGCGTGCTCCTCGCCGCCGTCGTGATGCATCAGCTCGGCCCCCATACGCGCGGCGACGCGGCGCAGGTTGTCGATCGCACCACTGCGCCCGCCGACATACAGAATGCGGCGCGCGATGGACGTCTGGACGGTCTCATCACAGGCATCGGCGCCGGGGCAGGCCGGCGTGCCACTCGCGGCGCGCATGCGCTGCTGCCAGCGCTGGCGCTCGAGCTGTTGCTGCAGATCGCCGATCATGCGCTCGGCGGCGCGCGCCCGCTCGCGGGCAACCGCCAGTGCTCTTTCGCGTCGGGCCGGCGGTTGATCGCGACGACGCTCGCTGACGGCCGGCGTCGCGGGCATGAGCGGAACGGCTACGGCCGCGCCCTCGCTGAGGCGCGCCAGCGCGGCGTCGCGTTCGAGAACGATCTGGCGATGGCGCTCACCCTGGCGCAACAGCTTCGCCTCGAGATCATCGAGGCGCGCCTGAAGCTCGCTCGCGCGGCTGGCATTCTGGTGTGTAACGCGCCCGAGCACATGACTAAGCATGTGGACATCGCCGAAGATGCGCGTGCCGAGTGAGCTCGGCACGTGCGCGCCGCTCATGAACGCCCAGTAGGCGCCGGCGACGCGCCCGCCGTCGAACTCTTCTTCCCAGAGCCGGACCAGCTCGGATTCCTCGCGCAGGGCCTGAACGCGGCGAATGATGCCGGCGTGGCGCTGGTCGAGCATCTTCTGGACCGTGCGTGCGATCTTACCGTCCCGGCCGACCTGCTGGACGAAATAGCTGTGAACCTCATAGGAGCGCGCATCCTCGCGCGGCCGTACGCCGGCCTTGCGGCCGATAGCGATGAGATCCTCTTGCGAGAGGCACGTGCCGACAATGGAACATTGCAGGCCGCCTTGGATCTCCCAGATCTTATGGCGGGAAGACGCGCGCGCAGGCGGCTCGACATCGAGTGGGCCCGTGAGCGGTCCAGCGCGCAGATCGATAGCCGGGCGCTTCAAGCGCGTAGCATCGGCGGACCTTCGTGGCCGGTCCTGCATCCGGGCGTACTCAGACGGGCTCTTCGGCGCCAACGCGCCGCTTCGTGCGCTCCGCCATGCGGGCGAGCTGCTTCTTCGTCGCCGCGGAGCGATAGGGGCAGACGAGGCCTTGCTTCTCGAGGCGCTCCATGGCCGCGTAAATCGTCTCGACGGCGACAGGCGCACACGAGCAGCAATTGAAGCGATGGTTGAGCGTGCGGTACACGAGACCGGGCGTCGGGATCGGCGCTTCGGGAAGGTTGAGCAGGTACAGCAGCGCCCTGCCGATATCCCCGTCGCTGATCACATTGCAGTGGCAGACAATCATGATACCCGCTCCGGACGGTTGCGCGCACGCAGTCCGCACACAACGCGGCCACCGTCGAGCAAACGCATCGGCCAGTCGGCCGACAATTCGAGACCATTCTCCCTGAGGGTCGTGGCAAGCGCACACGACTGCCCCATCACATCGTCGCAATCGCAGTTCTCGAGCAGCGCCTTCGTGCAGGCCTGCAAGGCAGGGCATACACCGTGTTGCATAGACGCGACCAGTGATACGGCGACACACTCGTCGCGGCAGAAGCCGCGGCACGGCCCCGGAAACACCTCGATCTCACGCCGGCTCGCAGCCGTGATAGCCCGCACCCAGCAGGAAAGATCGCCGACGATCCTACGTGCAGCTTTCGGGCCAAGCTCACCTTCAAACAGGCGCCATGCCTGCTCCCAGCACGCGATATCGCTCGTCTGGTAGCCCGCAACCCAATGGCGAAAGCCGAGTGCAACCAGCCGGTCGGCCCCGCTCAGGTCCGGCACATAGCTGAAGCGCGCCGGCCCAGCCACGCTATCAACCCGGTCATTTACATTGGTCGCCATTACGCAGCCGCCGTTCGGTAGCGCCTATTCACAACTGCTCGGCACTCAGGTGCCGGGCCCGGCATCGAACTTGACCTTGTCGATAAGTTCGGACGCCTTCTTGCGCTGTGCTGCGATGTCGGCGAGCGGTGTCTTGTCCGGCACGAGCTTGCCCCAGCTCTGCACGATCTCGGTCGGCGGGACCTTCGGATCGATCGGGTACTCGCTGTTGGCCTCGGCGTACATCTTCTGGCCTTCGTCGGACGCGAGGAACGCCATCAGCTTCAAAGCAGCCGCCTTGTTCGGCGCCGACTTGATCAGCGAGACGCCCGACACGTTGACGTGGGTGCCGGTCGTGGCCGCGTCGGGGAAGATGATCCTGACGCTTTCGGCCCACTCTTTCTGCTTCGGATCCCGCAGCATCGCCGCCATGTAGTACGTATTGGCGATCGCGATATCGCAGAGACCTGCCTGCACGTCGCGCACCTGCTCGCGATCGCCGCCCGCCGGCTTGCGCGCGAGGTTATCCCTCACACCCTTGAGCCACTCCTCGGTAGCCGCCTCGCCCTTGTGCGCGATGACGGAAGCGACGAGCGACACGTTGTAGACGTGCTGGCCGGAGCGGGTGCAGATCTTGCCCTTCCACTTCGGATCGGCGAGCTCGGCGTACGTGAAGCTATCCTGCTTGACGCGCTCCTTGGAAGCGTAGACCACGCGCCCGCGCAGCGTCAGGCCGAACCAGTGCCCCTCGGGATCACGGAAATTCGCCGGGATCGCCGCGAGCTCCTTCACATCGGCCACGTTCACGCTGGCGGTGATGCCGCGCTCCTTGGCTTCAGTCAGACGCCCGATATCAACGGTGAACAGCACATCGGCGGGGCTGTTGGCGCCCTCCGCCTGGATGCGCTCTTCGAGACCGGCATTGGCATAGATGATATTTGTCTCGATACCCGTTTTGGCCGTGAAGGCCTTGAGTAGCGGATCGATGAGCTTGGGCTGACGATAGGAGTAGATGTTGACCTTTTCGGCGGCCGAAACGGCGCTCAGGGTCATCGAAGAGATCGCAACGGCCGAGGCCAGCACGCCAAGGCAGCGAGCAAGTGTCATGTCGGGCTCCAGTGTCTCGGGGGTCAAGGCCCCGGGTCTGAGCGATTTAACTGTACTGTATAGGTAGACAAAAACCCGCCGCCGCGCCCCTGTCAAGGGGCTGGATCAAACATCTAAGCGGTTGGAATTCTTCTAAATATAAACTGGCGCCTGGACGCAGATTGGTCGCGCGACAGCGCCGATTGGAATCCCCTCGTCCGTCAGGATTTTGATGGAGAAGTGCGGGTCGGGCGCTCGCTGCGCACGGCGCGTGTCGCCGCCGCTTGCAGTGGCTTGCGAGACGATTTGCCGCGCGGCTTCACCGATACGCGGGGCGCCCGTTGCGGCTTCGCCTTCTCGTTCGCACCGGATGCTTCACGCGCGACCATATCGGTCAGCGAATGGCGGTCGAGCACGGCAATGAAGGCTTCGAGCGCGTCATCCAGAACACGCGTTACACCGGCTCCGGAGTCCGCGTTCGGCTCCGTCGACTCCATGGCGCGCACGATGTCGCCGATGAAAATCGTATCGGCAGGACGGCTGAGGCGGATGCCTCCATGACGCCCACGCACGGCGGCCGTCAGCCCCGAACGCGACAGAATGTGCACGATTTTGAAGACGTTCTGCATCGTGATGTCGAGCGAGGTCGACAGATCGACGACCTTCACCAGCGCCCCTTCGGCGCGGGCGCAGGCAATCAGGATCCGGATGGCATCGCCGGTCGATTTATTCAGCCGCATCGCACCTGATCCCTGACATCCAAACCTTCCGGCCACCCCGGCCAATATGCCTTCATCCAACTCGAACCGACCCTGCCGAGGCCGCTTGCCGAAAATATCTACCGCACATGCAGCGACTTGGCGAGGTGACCCTGTGATCCAAGGCCAGCGCGGTAGCGCCAGCCAGGCAGGCACCCCCTACTTCGTCAGGATCAGCTTACCGTTGGCGGTTACGCGCAGGCGATAATCTGCCCCGTTGTGAACGATGATCGCCTCACGCCGACCGCCGAGAAGCTCGGCGAGCTCGATGCGGAGCGGCGCCTCTCCACGAAGCGTGGCCGTCGCGACAGGCGGAGCCCGATCGGGGCCCTTCGAAGTCATCACCGCATACTCTCCAGCTGGCATTACACTGCATCCTTCATATACTTGACTCTACTGGTCAAGAAAAATGCGCCGCCTGGATGCCGCAGCCGTCATATCCATGTGTCGTTGGAGCGCCGAGCGCGCATCGACCGGAACAAGGTCAGCCGTGTGATCGACTCACGCGGCGCATCGCGATGCGAGCGCCCGCTCACGAGAACAAACGATAAACTTACCGTCGACGAATTCCCCGAATCAGCGCATGTTCTTTCTACGTTCTCCGCGCCACACTGACCGATACGGATCCCGCCATGCGCACCTTCCTCGTCTCCTACGATCTCGCCAATCCCGACATGAACCAGCCCTATCTGGCCGACGCGATCATGTCGCTTGGCGAGGCTTGGGCGCGTCCGCTGGCCAATGTCTGGTACCTCCGCACGGACACCCCGCAGAACACCATCGAAAGCCGCCTCGCACGCCTTCTCGACGAGCACGACGGACTGCTCGTGCAGGGCGTGCGGGAGGAGGCTGCGTTCCGCAATACGGGCCTGCGCTGGTTCCGCCGTCGCCGGCGCGAAGGGGAGCAGACCAACATCGTAGCCTTCCCGGCCCCGACCGAGGCCTTCCCGCAGGGTGATGTGCTGGACGAGCCGGCGCCGCTCAGGGTCGCCAGCTAAGGAAGTTGGCGATCAGCGCAAGGCCGAGGCGCTGGCTCTTCTCGGGATGGAACTGGGTCCCCGCGAGATTGTCGCGCGCAACCATGGCGGTGACCGGCCCACCGTAGTCGGTCACGGCAACAAGGTCGGCGGAATTGGCCGGCGTCAGGTGATAGGAGTGCACGAAATAGGCGTGCAGCCCGTCGGGGCCGGTCGCAATGCCCTTCAGAAGAGGATGTGGCCGGCGGACGTTCAGCGTGTTCCAGCCCATGTGCGGGATTTTGAGCGCCGGATCGGTCGGCCGGATCGCATGGACTTCGCCATCGATCCAGTCCAGTCCCTCATGCACGCCGTACTCGAGCCCGCGGCTCGCCATGAGTTGCATTCCGACGCAGATACCGAGGAACGGCCGCGCCTTCTGGCGCACGGCGAGTTCGAGCGCATCACGCATGCCGGCGACGCGATGGAGACCCTGGTAGCAGTCGGCAAAGGCGCCGACGCCCGGCAGCACGACGCGATCGGCCGCCGCCACCGCATCGGGATCGGAGGTCAGCACGATCTCGGCATCGGAGCCGCTCTCACGCGCCGCCCGCTCGAACGCCTTGAGCGCCGAGTGGAGATTGCCCGAGCCGTAGTCGATGATGGTGACGCGCGCCATGGCGGCCTTATCTACCGTCGCGCGCCAAAAGGAAAGGCCGAGCGCCAACCGCCCAAGCGGCCCGTATCGCGCTGAGGCCCGCCGAGTCGCATGGACGCCTCGCCGCTTCCCGTGATCTGCGAGACCGAAAGCGTATCGGGGCGCAGAAGCGGCTGATCCGGCAGCCAGGAATCGAAAAACCGGCGCTCGCATTCGATCACGTCACGACCGGAGACCGTACCGATCATCTCATAGCCACGACGCTTGAGCGTCCAGCGCTCGATCGTGTCGGCCTCGAAGCCGATCAGCACGTGAAACGCGAGAAAAAACAGCGTCTGGATCTCATCACTGACGCCCAATGCCTGCAGCCCGACCGCGAGGCCCGTCGCAACTACCAGATAGATGATCAGAGCGAGCCAGAAACCGCGCAGGAGAAGCCACAGCGGCGCGAAGATCGCCGCACCCCACGAGAAACCATCGCGAACGAAGCGCAGGGCTTCGGCACGATCGAGCCGGTCCGATGGCGGGTCCTTCGCTTCATGCACCGTGTAGACGCGCAACGCTGAACTCCTCGCGTGCAGTCGCCGACGTCATCGCCGGCGGCATCTCAGACCGAGAGCGTACCCTTGGTCGAGGGAACGCGCTGCTCCTGCCTCGGATCGATCGCAATCGCTTCCCTGAGCGCGCGAGCGAGCCCTTTGTAGCACGTCTCGGCAATATGGTGGTTGTTCTCGCCGTAGAGGTTGGCGACGTGCAGCGTGATGCCCGCATTCTGGGCGAAGGCCTGGAACCACTCGCGGAACAGCTCCGTGTCCATTTCACCGAGCTTCGGGCGCGTGAAGGTCACGTCCCAGACCAGATAAGGCCGGCCCGAAACGTCGATCGCGACGCGGGTCATGGCCTCATCCATGGGCAGGTGCACGCTCGCGTAGCGCGTGATGCCGCGCTTGTCGCCAAGTGCGTTGGCCAACGCCTGTCCGAGCGCGATGCCGCAATCCTCGACCGTGTGATGGAAGTCGATGTGGAGGTCGCCCTCGGCCTTGAGCTGGATGTCGATCAGGGAGTGGCGTGCAAGCTGCTCCAACATGTGATCGAGGAAGCCGACGCCGGTCGCGATGTCGAACGCGCCCGTCCCGTCGAGGTCGATGCTCGCGGAGATGCGCGTTTCGTTGGTCCGGCGGTCTATCGTGGCCTTGCGGCCCCCTGGCATCGTCATCGGAGTATCCTGGTTCATCGCCGCCCGCGAGTTGCAGAACCCTGCGAAGCAGCCGCGATGCCACGCAAATGCGACAAAGCGGGGCTCGCCGTCAAGGGCGACACCCCGCCTTTTCTTTTACTTCCATTAACTTGCTGAAGTGTTGACTAAAGCGTCGGACCTTAAATGCGACCGGTGCCTAGGCCGGTCTCGAAGTCGCATTTAAGGTCCAAAGACGCTTTAGATTTTTAGTTCTCTAAAGCAACTTTGGACTTGAAATTCACTCCCCGCCTGGCCTCGAACTGAGGTGAATTTCAAGTCCGTTGCTTTAGCCGCTGCCGCCGACCACGCTGATCGTCGGGCGATGCTCGTCGTAGCTGGCCACATACTCGCCGACCGCCGCCCAGGATTGATAGGTGTCGCGGTCCTGCTTCCTGAGGAACATCTCCAGGGCACGCATCTGGCGTTGCATGAGATGATCGACGTCGCGGTGGCCGCTATCAGACGCGCCAGCCGCATCGAGCTGTTCGAGGCACTGACGCAGGACACGTTCGAACACGCCGCCGGGCAGCAGCAGGAGCATAGGAAGTGCCTGATGAACCTTGTCGGCGGCCTCTTTGACGATTTCCGACCCGGCATCGTCAGCGCTACCGAGCTCGCGCATCAGGCGCGCTACCTCGCTCTGAAGCTGAAGCCGGCTCGCACGCTCCTGCTCTTTCATGCGGCTGCCCAGAATCGACTGACCGCGCATCAATTCATCAAGCGCCTCGCCTGCACTGCGCGGCCGGTCGTCGTGTTCGGTCAGCAGCCAATCGAGCTGCCTGGCGTTGGCGTCGAAGTCCAGGCGCTCGAGCAGCGTGTCGATGTGCTGGCAGAGCACCACGCCACGCGGCGGATGCTTGCTTTGACTGAGATCGCCGATCCGCTCCCGCAGGCTCTGGTGCGTGATGCCACGCGGCGACGGATCACCACTAGTCAGACGGAGCCGGTCCTCATGCAGCACACCACCGGCCTGCGCGCGCCGACCATCATGAATGGCCGCCGGCGACGGGCCGCGCGAGCCGCCGAAGTCACCGGCCCGCATGAGCAACAGCGTGCGATAGAAATCGCTGCTGACATAGTAGCGACCTTCGTAGCGGTCATCACGCTTCACGGCGCCCGCGACGGTCGCGCCGGCACCGATCACCCCGCGCACGAGCCGCAACCGTGACGGATCGGCCAGATCATTCACATTCACCTCGGCCGCGTAACCGGCAAGATCGGAGATCGGGTGCAGCTCCTCGATGACCGCTTCCGCCGCCGCTTTCGTATCAGGCAGCAATGCCACACCGATCACCTTGAGCAGATCACGCCGCGCAGCTTCCTCGCTCTTCTTCGGCCACTTCTTCTTCTGCGCGACGGCGATGTAGCGTGAGAGGCCCGTCTTGATCTGGAACTGCGTACGGCCATCGCCGAACGGACGCACGGCACCAATCGAGGCACCTGCTGTCAGTACAGCGCGCATGTCGTCGGCGAGCGGCTCGCGATCGTCGATCCAGATCTCGGACGTATAACCATGCGTGCCCGCGATCGGTCGCTGCGCCTGCAGAAGCGCCGAAAGTGTGCGTGCAGGTTCGGCCGTCTGCATAAGCGTCGCGTCGATCGCCGCTTCGAGCTGGTCGGGTGTGAGATCGTTGACGCCATCAAGGTCCGTGAGCGGCGAGCGCACGGCACCCGCACCGAACAGCGCCGCCATCAGGATGAGCGAGTCGATGCCGATCGCGATGGCCAGTGCGAGATAGGCGAGGCGATTGCCGTCGGTGAAAGCATTGGCACTGACGACGAACTTGTGGGCCTTGTCATCGCGCGACAGATCGAGCGCGGAGAAGCGTGCGGCGAGCGGCGCGGCGTCACGCGATGCGAGGCCCGAGTCCTGCAGGCACTTGCGGCCAAACGAGAGCAGGCTGTCCGTGCTGGCCGACTGCGGCAGGCTATCGCCGCCGACGCAGCTCTTCGCATAGGCCGCGAGCCCGGCATTGAGGGCGAAGACTGGCGCGGCCACTTCCGTCGCCTGTTTCGGATCGCAATCGATGGCAGCCGCCTGATCACGGAGCGCCGCGACCTTCAGGCTCACACCCTGCAGGGTTGTACAGATGGACTGAAGGCTGACAAGCGTCGCCTGTTCGGGCTTCTGGCGAAAACTCTGGCGCTCACGTTCGAGTGCTGCAGCCGTCGCCGATGGATCGGACATTTGCTGGCGATCGGCGGTGCCGGTCGATTTGGCCACCGCGATCATACGCTGTGCGGTCTCCGCCTCGCCGATCAGCTTGGCGAGATCGCCATCGATCTGCGCAATCTCGGCCCTGGCGGTCGCGATGCGCTTGTCGATGCCGCCGAGACGCGACTCGTGACCCTTGAGGCGTTCGCGCGCCACCTGCAGCTCAGCCTGGATCTTGCCTTCTTCCTCGCGCGCCGCGCGCCAGAACTGCCCACGGCCCGACTTACCCGAACCCTCGACGCCCTTCTCCTCAGCCAGCACTTTCGCGCGCTGTTCGTCGAGGCGCCGCTCGATGCCACTGACGACAGTCTTCTGCTCCTGCACGGCAACGGCGACCTCGGGGCGCTCACCCGTTACACGCGTAAGTTCCTCGTTGAGTGAGGTCTTGCGCTGCGCGAGGCCAGCTTGTCCGCCAGCGGCATTGGCACGCTGCTCCTCGAGACGCGCGATGCGGCTCTCCTGATCGCGGAGCTCACGCACCATTTCCTCGCGGATTCTCTCCGGTGCGCTCGAGGCGAGACGCGAAGCCTTGTCGAGCTCACGCTCATAGGACGCCCATGCTTCGGATTTGAAGAGCACTTCGGCTTCGGCAATGCGCCGACGCGTCGCCGTCTCGCCGATGTCCGAAACGATGCCGGACACCTGATTGATGGCGCGGATTTCAGCCGCGCGGACGCGCTCGTCTGCCGGGAAGATCGAGTCGAAGAGGGAGATATAAGAGAAGAAGACGCTCGTTCCGGCGGTGGCAAAGAACATCAACCACAGCACGGCGTTGCCGAGCACGATGCGCAGGCCGTTGGCGTAGTCGCCGATGATGCCGCCGCTGCGCGCCATGAACAGCGGGCCGACGAGCATGACCGCCACAGCGACGAATGCGACCTGCTGAACGAACTTGTCCTGGGCGGCAAATCCCCAGACCGGACGCGCGGGATCGACGAGCCCGAGATAGAGCGCTGCTAGAACGGCTGCCGCCGCAAAGATTATTCCACCGACGACGAGCCCCGCAATTCCGCCTGAGACCCGCCTGATAACACCACCATGCGCGGCCTTGGCGCGCCCGGCTGCAAGGCCAGCAGCGAAACTCTCGCCGATCAGCCAAGCGATGATCAGCATCACGCCCTGAATGCCGGCAGTGATCAATGCGGACATGACCCAGTCGCCCGTGAACTGGCTCATGCCGTCCCAGGTGCGATGACCGGAAGCGATGGAAAGCAGAACGGCGCTCGTCGCCAGAACGGTAAGCTGCCAGTTGGTCGTGAAGGCGCTTTTGATGGTCTCGGCGAGGCCGCCCTGCAGCATCTGCGCAGCGATCCTCAGCGCGACGAGGACGGCGATGAGGACAAAAGCGTTCCAGAGAAATTCGGACGAGGACAGCCACCGCGTGACCGCGACCAGATCAACGTCCGCCATCCGTCTCTCCGCTCAGACTTTTCCGGCGCACACGCGCACGTTGCCCTCAGGGCGATGTTAACCATGTCTTGCGGCGCTTTCACGCCCAGAATGCGGCCCGGCCATGACTGGGACAGCGGATCAAACGTGGTAAATACAGGACTTCCGTCGCCGAGCGCGTGGAATTTCGCGCGGCGACAGGGCTGTCGGGAGGGCGCGCGCCGTCAGCGTCGCTCGAACATCGCAGCGAGTCCGAGCCCGCCATTGGCACCAAGCGCCGCAACGCCGTAGCGGGGGCCTCGCGCCTTTTGCCCATTGCGCACGAGCCGCGAGAACAGCCGCGTAACGAGCACCGCGCCCGACGCCCCGAGCGGATGGCCGCGGACGACGGCACCGCCGTCCGGATTGACCTTCGCCTCGTCGAGCCCGAGTTCGCGGCAGAGCGCGATGGCCTGAACGGCCGAAGCCTCGCTCAGCTCGAAGGCCGAGATGGTGCTGCGGTCGAAACCGTTGAGCCGCCCATAGAGCTTCTGCACGGCGGCGATCGGCGCTCCGCCTTCCTCACCGGGTTCGACGCCGAGGGCCGCATTGACCACGGGGCTCAGTGCGGGAGGGCGGCCGCGCTTCTCCCACTCGGCTTCCGAAACGACAACGACGAACGCCGCGCCATCGTGCAGCGCGCTGATATTGCCGGTTGTGAGCGTACCCTCTTCGCCGGCGATCGGCTCGAGATCGGCGAGGTCCTCGGCATCGGGATCGACAGCGCTCTGATCGCGCGCCTCTTCGGTGGTCGACCTGAGCGGCACGATCTCGCCGACGAAACGGCGGGCCTCACGGGCCTCCGTCGCCTTGGCATGCGAGGCGAGTGCCCAGGCATCCTGCTCGGTGCGCGAAATGCCGAGCCGGCCCGCCAGCCCCTCGAGCGAAGTATGCGGCACATGCTCGGCCATGGCGGGCGCGCCCATGGGCTCGGGCCGGATAAAGTGTGGTGTCTGGAAAAGACTGCGCGGCTTAGCAATACGCCAGGGCGCCGTCGAGAGAGACTCGACGCCCCCCGCGACGATGATATCCGCCTCGCCGGCCGCAATCCGCCGCGCCGCCGAAAGGATGGCCTCCAGACCCGACGCACATTGCTGATCGACAGTCGTGGCCATGGCTGCAACGGGGAGGCCCGAGGCAAGCGCGATCAGGCGCGCCGGGTTATCGCCGGCTGTGCAGTTGCCGACGATGATCTCATCCACCTGCTCAACGTCGACGCTCGCATCCTTGAGCACAGCCTCGACGACAGGCGCCGCCAGATCCTCGACGCGCCGGAGCCTGTGCAGCCCGCCGATCCGCCCGATGGCCGTACGACGCGCCGCAATGATGTACACGGGTAGACTGCGCATCTCCCAAACACACTCACGAAATGACGGGCTGCCGTCTGTGGCCCGGACGGCACCCGTATCCCACGCAATGAACGCTTTATGATGAGCACAATCGGGCGTCATCACGGCAGAACGAGAAGAGATTTTGACCGACAGCGCCACTTGTAGCCGGGACGCCACAATGAACTCCCGGCACGACGGCTTGAGGCGCAGGCCAAAGGGTGCCAAAAGTCGCCCCCGGGCCAACTCGACGGCGAGGTGGCGATAAATCCGGAGAGGAAACACATGGATCGCGAGTTGTGGGAGAAGGGTCTGAACGCGCGCAAGTCGACGCTCGGCGCCGAGTATGTCGAGAAGAGCCTGTCGACGGCGGACGCGTTCAACGCCGAGTTCCAGGACATGCTGAACGAGTTCTGCTGGGGCAAGATCTGGGGCGATTCGACGATCCCGCCGAAGATCCGTTCCATGATGAACCTCACCATGCTGGCCTCGCTCGGTCGGATGCATGAGTGGGAGCTCCACCTGAACGGCGCACTCAACAACGGCGTGACCCAGGACGAGCTGAAGGCCATCCTCCACCAGATCGCGATCTATGCGGGCTTTCCAGCAGGTGTCGAATGCTTCCGCATCGCCCGCAAGGTGCTAGCCGAGCGCGCCGCCAAGAAGTAAGGCTTCCTGCCGCGGCTGGGCCCCGCGCCCCAATCCCGGCGCGCCGCGGCCGG